>NZ_JBHUMA010000005.1:0-877 GCF_042684745.1 Sphingobacterium corticis
GTTGATTTCCTACGCTTCTCATGGGCTCAATTTGTTTTCAAAAATATTAAAGTCGAAAAGGGCAATAAAGCTACCGACTGGACGCCTGCTCCGGAAGATGTGGATAATGCATTAGACGTATTTCGAACAGAGACAGAAACAAATTTCTCTGTGCAGCAAGGGTTGATTGCATCAAAGGTCGCGCAAAATGATTTCAATGCGCTAGGCCAAAGAGTTTCGACCGCTGAAAGTAATGTTATTCAGACCGCCAATGAACTTAAATCCAAAGTTTCGCAGACAGCATTCGATAGTTTGGAAAACTCTATGAATGGAGTGTCTGGAAGGATTACTGCTGCAGAAACTGAGATTAGTCAGCAGGCAGGCCAGATTGAGCAAAGAGCTACGAAAACCGAGGTAAGCACCGACATATCAAATGCAAAATCAGAAGCTATAGGTACGGCTGCAAACGATGCCTCCAACAAAGCCAATCAAGCAGAAAGCAATTCTAAAGGATATACCGATGGTCAAGTGTCGGCAGTTGCCACACGAGTAACTACGGCAGAAACAAAAATCACTCAAAACGCGGAACAGATTGATTTTAGGGCGACCAAAACAGAAGTTGCCGCTTTAAAAAAAGATACTGAATCGGCTATCACTATACTTGCTGATGAGATCGAACAAAAAGTATCGTCAACCGATTTCAATACGCTAGGTCAGCGAGTGGGTTCGACAGAGACTGGAATCACCAATCTATCCAATGCTCTTACACTCCAATCACAAAGTCTTGATAATGTTACGGGTCGAGTTCAATCTGCTGAAGCCAAAATAACTCCCAATGCAATAAACTTAGTTGTTGGTGAGCAAATTGACGATAAGGTTAAATCTATTGACATAGGAG
>NZ_JBHUMA010000006.1:0-1674136 GCF_042684745.1 Sphingobacterium corticis
CGCCAGAGCCGATGGTATTGCCGTAACAGGTGGGAGAGTAGGTCGGTGCCTAATTTTATACTAAAAGCCCTTGCATAATCGCAAGGGCTTTTTTGCGTTTATAGGCTTACGTTTCTATATTCATATTCTATTCGAATGATAGTAGTTACTAGCTAAGGCATGTTACCCGTAACAGAATTTACGAGTGACGTAATTTCGAGTGAGGGAGTGATTAGCGATCAGTTATGGAAATAAAACGTGCTTACTTATCAAGGTTCCTGCGTAACTTGCTACTTAGTACGCAATATTCATATCTATTTACTAACTGCTAGTTCCTCATGACTTCGATACTCCTTGTATAACCATTTTCTATATGTATCTTTGCATCCGAAGATGGCAACACTATTAGATACAGGGATTAAACCTTACAATCATTACGGTGCGTACTTGAAAGAAAAGTACAACGGGAAGAAAGTTTTTAAGGTTATTGTGGATGGAAACTTTACTTGTCCGAATAGGGACGGGAGTAAAGGTTACGGTGGTTGCACCTATTGCAATGTGGATTCGTTTACGCCAGATACAGCGCGAAAGATTCCATCTATCCGTGAGCAGGTAGAAAATGGTATTGAGCGTGCGCGGAATTCGTACGGCGCCGAGAAATTTGTAATTTATTTTCAGCCGAACACCAATACCTACGCGCCGACGCATTTATTGAAAATGATGTACGATGAAGCGTTAAGTATTTGTCCGGAACACACCGTTGGTCTATCCGTTGGAACGCGGCCCGATTGCCTGGATTTTGAAAAGATTGCCTTGCTGGAGAGTTATACAGATCGCTATGATGTGGATTTGGAAATGGGCATGGAATCCATTTACAACGAAACGCTCGAACGAATTAATCGCGGATGCTTGCATGATGAATTTTTGGACATCATGAAGCAGTTGGAAGGTTCTAAGTTGGAGCTTTGTGTGCACACCATTTTCGGTTTTCCTTGGGAAACGGAAGAAATGATGTTGAAGTATGCGAAGGAAATCAATAAGCAACCACATATCAAGTTCGTTAAACTTCACCATTTGCATATCGTGGAAGGTTCGATTATGGGCGTGAAATTCAAAAAGGAACCTTTCAAGCTTTTTAGTTTGGAAGAGTATACAGAATTTTTAGCCAAGTTTATTCCTTTGTTACGACCTGATATTATTATTCAACGTATTTTCGGAATTGCAGACAAGGAATTGTTAATCGCTCCTAATTGGGATATGCCAAAATCGAAAATTCAAACGGAAATTGATAAGGGATTAGAGGCGAGAGGAGTAAGACAAGGATCAGCATATCAAGCGTAGCTTTTCAGCCGATCCTTATCGAAAGTTTTTAATCAGATTTTGAGAAAAGTCTGATTTTTTATTTTTCTGCCAAGATGGATGTCAAATCCGCTGGCGAATAGTTTACGGATTTCAATGTTTTGTGATCACCTTCGCGGAAAACCAAAAACAAATCATCCACTTTCTTATAATACGATTCTACCCCTTTTTCGAGATAATGTGCTTGTGTTTGCAACGCTTCTTCCTCTGTTTTGCAAGCTTTGCTCATGTTGGAACGTTGTACTTCTTCGAACAACGCATTGAACTTATTCTGCAGTCCGAATTCCAAGATTGCTCCCGATAATACATATTGGATATCACACAGCGCATCAGCTACTTCTACTAAATCTTTATTTTGAATAGCTTCTTCCAATTCTTTCAATTCTTCAGCAATCAAAGAAACACGTAGTGCACTGCGATTTTCTGCAGGAATTTGAGGTTCTTCCAAGATCGGATGTTGGAATGTTTTATGAAACTCAGAAACGGATGTTAAGCATTTAGGATCTATCATTTTTCTATTTTAATTTCTTCAAAAATACGATTTAACAATACAATTTGCCAACTCATAAAAAAGGCGCTTTGCAGCGCCTCGGGTATTTTATTTCATTAAGTGTTTCAACTGAATCAACTCGCGTTCGTCTAGGTAGCGCCATCTGCCTCGTGGCAAATCTTTTTTCGTCAAGTTCGCATAAACTACGCGATCCAATTTAACGACGTCGTAACCTAGATGTTCGAAAATACGTCTAACAATACGGTTCTTACCACTATGGATTTGAATGCCGATTTCTTTCTTGCTCGCTCCAGTTACGTAGCTCACTTCATCCGGTTTGATCAAGCCATCTTCCAATTCAATACCAAATTGGATTTTGTTCATATCTCCTTGCGTCAAACTTTTGTTGAGTTCTACGTGGTAGATTTTGCTCATGTTATTTCTAGGATGAGATAGTTTCTCCGCCAGATTACCATCGTTTGTCAACAACAATAAACCTGTTGTGTTTCTATCTAATCTTCCTACCGGATAAATACGTTCTTTAGTAGCTTTCGATACCAACTGCATCACTGTGCGGCGTTCCTGTGGATCATCCGTAGTGGTAATATAATCTTTCGGTTTATTCAAAAGTACGTACACCATTTTCTCGCGCTTAAGGCGCTCATTGTTGTAACGGATTTCGTCTTTTGCCGGATCTACTTTTGTACCTAGTTCAGTGACTACTTCACCATTAACCGAGATTACACCAGCCCCAATTAATTCATCCGCCTTACGGCGAGAACAAATACCGGAGTTGGAAATGTAGCGGTTCAAACGGATTGTTCCGTCATCTTTAACTTGTCCGCTCGCCGGTTTTTTCGCTTGTGCGAATTTTCTGTTTGGGAAACGTGGCTTATCGTCGCCGTTATCCTCGCGTTTTACGAAAGGCTTTCTATCTCTGAAAGATGATCTTTTGCCGTCTTGAGACTGCTCATCGCGATCTGTGAACGAACGTTTTTTGAAACCATCGCGTTGTTTGAAATCCGGGCGGGACGAATTGCTGCGTCCGAAACCTTCTTTCTTGCCGAATTTTTCATTGCTTCTGCCTGTTCCGCGCTCTTCTGAAGAACGGCGGTTGTCGCTTCCAAATGGTTTGCGGTCATCTGCCGAACGGCGACCTTCGCTATTATATGGCTTGCGATCTTCCGCTCCGCGGAACGATTTTTTTGCAAACCCATCCCCTTGACTTCTTGATCCGCGCTCTTCGCCGCGATTATCTTTGAATCTTTTGTCGGATGAAGAAAAATTTGATTTTGGACGATCAGAACCGCGGGATGGGCGATCCTCATTACTTCTACCTCTTCTGGTGCTGTCGTCACGACTGTTCCTTTTGTTATTGAATGGCATATTGAGTTTTTTATTAGCGTGCAAAGGTACGATTATTTTTGTATTTATCTATTATTCAATGGATTTTGTAACCTTTATTTGTAGTGCTACAATGACGCATCGTTTGTAACTGTTTGTAAATTAAATAAATCGTTCGTATATTTGTCGGCTCAATTTACCAAGTTATCATTTTCCCCTGCATTTTAGTAGTTTTTGGGGACGGGTAACATTAAGGAAGTGGATGATTAAAATAAAAGCTTTGGCTTGTAGTGTAGCTCTTGTCGCTATTGTTCTGACAAAATTATACTCAAGCTCAAATGTCGAAACGGCGCAAAAAGGGACCAATCCTGTGGCGTGGGAGTTCGACAAAAAACAAAAAGTTGAGGCAACGGAAGATTCTACCGAACGCGACTCGTACTGGAGCGACGTTACATTTGCCGAAGAGGAAGTACCATTGGACGATCCAGCTGTGAAAAATAAGCTGACTACTTACCTCAAAAGATTTTCCTACAAGAAAATTCAATCGTACAAAATGCATCGCAAAGCAGATGAATATTTGCCGCGCATCGCAGCGATTCTAGCATCGTACGGTATTCCAGATGATTTTAAATACATTCCGGTTGTGGAAAGTGATTTAGATCCGAAAACGTCTTCGCATAAAGGTGCCGGTGGTTATTGGCAGTTTATTCCGTCGACCGCAAGGTTGTATGGTTTGCGCGTGAATGCGCAGGTGGACGATCGTTTGAACTTGGATAAATCAACACACGCTGCTGCAAAGTATTTGAAGTATTTGTACAACCAGTTTGGCGATTGGACGTTGGTAGCTGCGGCGTACAATGTTGGCGGAGGCAGTTTAAAGCGCTCTATTCGTCGCCAAGGAACGGAAAGCTATTATGCGCTTAATCTGAACCGCGAAACTGGATCGTACGTGTACAAGCTGATTTCTGTAAAATCTGTGATCGAAAATCCCGATCGCTTTGGTTACAGAAGATTAGCAAAAGCAGATACAGAAACACAAACTGCTGCAAACGGAATGCTCTAAGCATCCCAACAACAAAAACGGAGAAAGTCCGCAAGCCATTGGTTTGTGGACTTTTTTTGTTTTCGGAGAATTTGTGATATAGATCACCTTTTTCGGTATACTTCATCATTAGCGCGGTGTGCGCGGATATCTACTTTTGGATACACATAAATACGTAGAACCATGCACATTCAGCAATTTGATTATGACAACAAAATTGTCCGAAACTTTGGGGTAGCGACCATTGTTTGGGGTATTGTTGGCATGACGGTTGGCTTGCTCGTTGCTTTGCAGCTGATCTGGCCGGCAATGAATTTTTTAACCCAGTACACGACCTTTGGTCGGGTGCGCCCCGTACATACCAACGCCGTCATTTTTGCCTTCGTCGGCAACGGAATCTTTATGGGTGTTTATTATTCCTTACAGCGCGTACTCAAAGCGCGTATGTTTAGCGACGTACTCAGCAAAATCCATTTTTGGGGTTGGCAATTGATTATTGTGGCTTCGGCGATAACGCTGCCATTAGGACTAACCAGTTCCCACGAATATGCGGAAATGGAATGGCCGATTGATGTTGCGATCACTTTGATCTGGGTTGTATTCGGTATCAACATGTTCGGCACCATTATCAAACGTCGCGAAAAGCATATGTATGTTGCCGTTTGGTTCTACATAGCGACGTTGGTCACTATTGCTGTGCTCCACATCGTAAATTCGATTCAAATTCCCGTTAGCTTTTGGAAAAGTTATTATGTATATGCCGGTGTACAAGATGCCTTAGTGCAATGGTGGTACGGACATAACGCGGTAGCATTCTTCCTAACGACTCCTTATTTGGGGATGATGTATTACTTCCTGCCGAAAATGGCCAATCGTCCGATCTATTCTTATCGATTGAGTATTCTCCATTTTTGGTCATTAATATTTATCTACATCTGGGCCGGTCCACACCATTTGTTGTACACCGCATTGCCGGGTTGGGTACAGTCTTTAGGCGTTGTGTTTTCCGTGATGCTCATTGCGCCTTCTTGGGGTGGTATGATCAATGGCTTGCTTACCTTGCGCGGTGCTTGGGATAAAGTTCGCAAAGAACCTACCTTAAAATTTATGGTAGTAGCGCTTACTGCGTATGGGATGGCGACGTTCGAAGGGCCGTTATTATCCCTAAAACAAGTGAACGCGATTGCGCACTTTACGGACTGGATCGTTGCGCATGTACACGTGGGCGCGTTGGGATGGAATGGTTTTATGACCTTCGCGATCTTATACTGGATTGTTCCAAGAATTTACAAAACCGAATTATATTCTAAAAAGTTAGCCAATGCCCATTTCTGGATTGGCACGTTAGGAATTTTGTTCTATGCTATTCCGATGTATTGGGCGGCGGTTGTTCAAGGCTTGATGTGGAAAGATTTTACGCCGGAAGGAGTATTGCGCAATCCAAACTTCTTGGCGACCACATTGGAAATTATTCCGATGCATATGATGCGTGCTTTTGGCGGAGCTTTATACCTCGCAGGTGCGCTGATGATGGCCTACAATTTGGTAAAAACTATGCGCGCTGGCAAGTTAGTGGCTAATGAACGTGCGGAAGCACCAGCATTAGATCATCATGCGCATGCCGAACGCTACCGTCACCGTCGGTTGGAACGTAAACCTATGCTGTTTATGGTGCTGGCATTGGTCGCTATTCTGATCGGCGGTATGGTAGAAATGATTCCGACGTTTACCGTCAGCAGCAACGTGCCAACGATTGCTTCGGTGAAACCATATAGCGCGCTCGAAATTCAAGGACGCGATTTGTATATCCGCGAAGGCTGTGTGAATTGCCATTCACAAACCATTCGGCCGTTTCGTTCGGAAACCGCGCGCTATGGCGAGTACAGCAAAGCAGGCGAATTTGTTTACGATCATCCATTCTTATGGGGATCAAAACGAACAGGACCGGATCTACAACGTATTGGAGGAAAGTACCCACATAAATGGCATTTCGATCACTTGCTCGATCCAACCATTACCTCTCCGGGAAGTATTATGCCGGCGTATCCTTGGCTCATTGAGCAAGAAATCAACTACGACGATTTATCCAAAAAATTGGCGGTTATGAAAACGCTCGGCGTGCCATACACGGATGCGGAAGTAAAAAATGCGGTTGCGAATGCTACGAAACAAGCACAGGAGATCACAACGGCGCTGGAAGCAAATGATGTAGAAGTGAGCAATGACCGGGAAATTATTGCCATCATCGCTTATCTACAACGATTGGGAACGGATATCAAAGCGAGCAAATAGCAGCGCAACAAAGAGAAGAGTAATTATTAATACTACAAAGACATGTTCAAGCAAATATCAAATCTTCACGGCGACGAAATCTATTTAATGGTTTCCCTTTGGATATTTCTCATCTTCTTCACAATGGTAATTGTGATGCTGCTAACCATGCGGAAGGATTTCACCAGTTATATGGAACAGATTCCATTGGATGAGGAGGATGCCGAAAAAGAGAATAATAACTTTTAGAACGTCGACTGATGATAACATATATAAACACGGCGATTGCTTGGCAAAGTTTGGCCGGCAACCTATTAAAAGGACAGGAAATTCACCATACCATATTTTTGATTTCTGTGGTGGTAGCCATGTTGATCATTTTGATTGCATTGTACATGATTCAGCGTGCCGTTCAAACGATGTACCGAACTACGTTTCCGGAAAGTTGGAAGGCGGAACAAACGAAGAAGATCGAAGCAACGCAGCAACGTGCGGAAAAGCGAAAACTTCAGTGGGCTGGATTGCTAGGCTTGCATAAGTTGGAAGAAGAGAAAGATTTAGTGATCGAAAATCACGACTTCGACGGTATTGCTGAGTTGGATAACCCGATTCCAATTTGGTTCAACTTTCTGTTTTACTCGACGATTATTTTCGGAATCGGCTATTTGTTTTCCTTCCATGTTTTTGGCTGGGGGCTTAATCAAGATCAAGAATACGTGCTTGAGGTGGCGCAAGCGGAGGAAGCGCGACAAGTTTATCTCAGTCAAGCAGCTAATTTGGTCGATGAAACTACGGTTACTGTGGATTCTACCGGAGCGTTAGCGGTTGCTGGAAAGGCAATCTTTTCTGCGAACTGTGCAGCTTGTCACGGTGGACAGGGAGAAGGCGGAATCGGACCTAATTTAACGGACAACCATTGGTTGCATGGCGGTAAAATTCGCGATGTTTTTAAAACGGTAAAATATGGTATTCCTGACAAAGGTATGGTGCCATGGGAACAAACCCTGACGCCAGGGCAGATTGCTGAAGTCAGTAATTACATCTTGTCTTTACGCGATAGCAAACCGGCAAATCCGAAAGCACCGGAAGGCATCGAAGTAACATACGAATAAAATAATCCAAGAACGCGTATATAATTAGTAGATCATGGATGCCGCAGCGAATACGACTAAGCGAAGTTGGATTTATGCGAAAATGCCCGCAGGAATTTGGTATAAACGCAGGCAATGGGTTGGCTATGGTTTGCTTGCTTTATTCATCCTGATTCCCTTCATCAAAATCGGACAATATCCGTTGCTGATGCTGAATGTGGTTTCGAGGAAGTTTGCAGTTTTCGGTATGTTGTTTTACCCACAGGATTTGTATCTGTTCGTATTCGGCATGCTGATCGCCATGATTGGAATCGTTTTCATCACGGCCAAATTCGGTCGGGTTTGGTGTGGTTGGGCTTGTCCTCAGACTGTATTTATGGAACTGATTTTTCGTCGAATAGAATACTGGATTGAAGGCGATTGGACACAGCAGCGTAAACTAAATGAAGGCCCGGATACCGATGAAAGAGCTTGGAAGAAATTTTTCAAACACAGTATTTTCCTCCTGATTTCATTCCTGATTTCAAATCTTTTTTTAGCCTACGTCATCGGCGTTGATGAACTTTGGCAAATCATCAGCGAGCCAATCGCAGCGCATACGGTTGGGTTTGTTTCCTTGCTCGTTTTTACGGCTGTATTTTATAGTGTTTTTGCGCATCTCCGCGAAATCGTATGTATTACGATCTGTCCGTACGGACGTTTGCAAAGCGTGTTGGTAGATGATTCAACGAAAACGGTGGCATATGATTATCAACGTGGTGAACCGCGAGGGAAAGTGCGAAAAGTGGCAACGGAAGCGAAAGGAGATTGCTTGGATTGTAAACTTTGCGTGCACGTTTGTCCAACCGGAATTGATATTCGAAATGGTTTGCAACTAGAATGTGTCAATTGTACAGCATGCATAGATGCTTGCGACGCGGTGATGGACAAGCTACAAAAGCCAATTGGCTTGATCGGATTTTACAGTGCAAATGAGTTAGAAACCGGCGTGCGGACGGAGAAGAAGTCAAATCGTCGATTGTGGGCTTATGCTGCTGTGCTCGTTGTGTTAACATCCGTCTTCGCCGCGCTAATGATTAATCGCTCTCCAATTGACGGCCGTTTGTTGCGCGCCAAAGGAAGTTCTTACCAAAAGCGCGAAGACAACACAGTCAGCAACTTGTATACCTTGGAGCTGACAAATAAGTCCGGCAATGCCATTCCTTTTACTTTACGTAGTGAAGATGAAAAGATGAAGGTACAAGTGATTAATCATATCGATATGTTAGCATCAGATGGAACCGCTATGATGAGTTTCTTCCTGATTTCGCCAAAGGCGAATATCAAAACCTACAAAACGGATGTGAAATTACAGCTTGTTTCAAATGGGGAGGTGGTTAAAACTATGAAAACAACGTTCGTCGCGCCCATTGCAAACGCGGTTACCAAACAGTAAAACAGACACAATTAAAATATTAAGAACATGAATTGGGGAAATTATTTGGTGGTAGGAATGATCGCATTTATGTCGTTCATTGTCGGCTCCGTGCTTTACATGGTCAATCAGGATACCGATTCTTTAGAACAAAGCGATTATTACGATAAAGGTTTGCATTACAGTGAAGAGTACACAAGAAAGGAAAACCTATCTCGCGATAAAGCTACGCCGATTTTAAGAATCAAAACGGACACCTTGCTGGTTCATTTCGCGAATTCCGAAAATAACGGTACAATGTGGTGGAAGCGTCCTTCTGACGGACGGTTGGATCGCGAAGAAAGCTTCCGTATCTCCGATGAAAATTTACTGATTCCAATTGCTACTTATGCCAGCGGTCACTGGCAAATTCAGCTCCGCTGGGAAAGTCATGGGGTGCAATATCAATCGGATCACAATCTATTTGTGCCATAAATCATTTCAGCGATGGGCTACGCTTATTTTGCTTTTTTCATGGGATTTTTTGGCAGTATGCACTGCGCGGTGATGTGCGGACCGCTGATGTTCAGCATCACGAGCCAAGGTAAAAGTGCATGGCACACTGCTATTTCTGTTTGCTTATATCATGTCGGCCGCGTTGTCGTTTACGGATTGTTGGGGCTGCTCTTTGGTGTGCTTGGACAAATTGGGAAGATGGCGGGATGGCAACAAGCGATTAGTTTGATAAGTGGAGCGCTGCTTATAGGAATTGGCTTATTTCAAGTACTTGGTATTAAATGGAACGAATTCCAAAAGATGCAGAATCGTTGGACACAACCATTTGTCAAGAGTGTTGGCAAGTGGATGTTTCGACCGGGCGGTTCGTTGGTTGTTGGTATGTTGAACGGATTATTACCATGTGGAATGGTTTATATGGCGCTCACTTCAGCGGTTAATGCCAATGGATTGTGGGGAAGCTTTCTATTTATGGTCGCATTTGGCCTAGGAACTTGGCCGCTCATTTTCCTCATGTCGGCAATCGTTCAAATCACTAATCGACGTATTAAGTGGCGCTTTTCATGGTTCCTGCCTAGTTTGTATATCTTGTTGGGCGTTTGGTTTTTGTTGCGCGGAGCAAATTTGGATATTCCATTTCTGAGTCCGATATTATTTCCTGAAGGATCATCGCATTGCGCTTAGCTTTTCAAATCGCTAAGATAAAATCCTTTAAAAAGTATTGACTATATTCGTTTGGTCGTCAGTTTCCAACTGATCGGATGAATAGCAGATGAAAGAAATAGTTTACCAAGTTTGGCCTTTTATACAAGAATGGTATTGGATACCGTTGTTCATCTTGTATCTCGGTTTAATTTCCACTATTCTTATCGAAAACAGAAACCCGACAAAAACCATCGCTTGGGTATTGGTTATCGTTTTTCTTCCGTTTGTTGGTATTGCGCTTTATTATCTGTTCGGACAGAAATTTAAAAAAGAGAAAAAACTCAAAAAAAGTAGTCAAATTCAATTGAAGAAAAATGCTGCTGCCATCCAGCGGTTAGCACCAAAAATCAATGCTTCCTTAAATCAACTTCGCGAAGATATCGGTGATTTGAGTCGCGTTTACGCATACCTGCGTAACGAACAAATCTGCATTCCATCGCTCAGCAACGATGTGCAATTAATGCTAAACGGCGAGCAGAAATTCGAATATATGTTGAAAGCATTGGAAAATGCGGAACATTCTATTCATCTAGAATATTACATTTTCGACTTGGATCAGATTGGCAAAAAGGTCATCTCGGTGCTCGAACAGAAAGCGAAAGAAGGGGTGAAGGTTCGTCTTTTAATAGATGCCTTCGGTTCGTCGGATGTGGTAAAATATCTCAAAAAGAGCGCTACAAATATCGAATACGAAGTTTTTCTTCCCGTCACATTCACGCAATTAGCAAATAGCAATTACCGCAATCACCGAAAAATCTGTGTGGTCGACGGCCGAACTGCTTTTGTCGGAGGAATCAATATTTCCGATCGATACATCAATCCTTATGCCGATGGAATGTATTGGCGGGATACAGCTGTTCGGATTGAAGGCGAGTCGGTTACGCTGTTGCAAGTGCATTTTTGGACGTTGTGGAATCAAGCTGGCGGAGCAGATTTTGCATTGGATGAGCGTGTTATCCAACCACCGAAATCGGATGTAGGCCATGCTGCTGTTTCTTTTGCTGTCAGCGATCCCGGATCCGACGCGCCATACAATATGGAGGCATTGCTAATTGCTATTGGCTCTGCGAAAGAAAGCATTCAGTTATGCACGCCTTATTATATTCCTAGCGAGGAATTAGAAACTGCCCTGATGATGGCTGCGGCGTCCGGTGTTCGCGTCGAATTGATGGTTCCGGCAAGTGGCGATTCGTGGATCGTGCAACATGCGTCATTTTCCTTTCTCAAACCTTTGCTACAACGTGGTATCCATGTTTACCTATACGAAAAAGGATTTTTGCACGCAAAAACGGTGTGTATCGATGGGACATTGAGTTTCATTGGAACCGTCAATTTGGATATCAGAAGCTTTTATATTAATTATGAAATTGCGGCCGTGATTGCAGATCGTGAGATGGGTAAGCAGATGAACGCACAATACGAAAAAGACAAAGCAGGTGGTCGATTACTAAGCTTAGCAGATTGGGCAGCGCGGCCGCGATGGAAGAAAGGTGTTGATTCGATTTGTAGGCTATTGGCGCCATTGTTATAGTATTTTTTAGTGTTAAAAAATGGTAAGCTTTCCCTCGATTCCATGAAAAAGCGATATATTTAGCTGTTCTGAATGCACAATACATGAAATCAAAGATCAGCTTCTATTTAACCGTTTTCTTATTTTCCGTTTCCATTTTATCTTTTGCGCAGCAAAAACCGACTGTTCCTATCAATGATGTGGTAGAAAAAGTACAAGGTTATTTCGGCGTCTATCCCGTGGAAAAAGTGCATCTTCATTTCGATAAGCCGTATTATGCTGTGGGCGATACGTTGTGGTTCAAATCCTATTTGAATTACAATTTGGGTAACTACGATCCAAGTAAAATCGTGTATGTTGAGGTGTTGAATAGCCGAGATTCGTTAATTCAAACCTTGCGCGTGCAGATGAAAAATGGTGTAGGTAAAGGGCAGTTGGTGCTGGATCAGGAATTCTGGAAGCAAGATAACTATCGCTTCCGTGCATATACCAAATGGATGGTAAACTTCAACCAAGATTATTTTTACAATAAAGTCGTTCCGATTGGAGATGCCATTAATAAAAAGCTTGGAGCGATCGTCAATTTTACACCGGACGGCAATAAAACAAAAGCAACTTTACAATTCCGCGATAAATCGGGTGCGATTTTGTCGAGAAAGAAATTGAATTGGGAAGCCAATGATGGATGGGATCAGTTTGATAAAGGGAGAGCGGAAACCGACGACATGGGTCGCGTCAGCATTTCACTGTCAGCGAAGAATAAGGAGCTGATGAAAACGGGACGATTGCTGATCCAAATTGACAACAACGAGGAAAAGCTCGTTGGACAGTATTCTTTATCATCCGCGATTTGGGATGTCGACGTGCAATTCTTTCCGGAAGGTGGTGATTTGATTTCCGGTTTAGCGAAAAATGTGGCTTTTAAAGCATTGAGCAACGACGGAAAAGGAGCGAAAGTTAAAGGAAAAGTAATTGACGGTAAGAAAAACGAAGTCGCTTCTTTCGCGGATTTGGGTATGGGGATGGGATATTTTTCATTCATTCCACAATCCGGTGAAAGCTATAAAGCGATTGTCACATTCGATAACGGACAAGAAAAAACATACGATCTACCGGCCGTGGTGGATGAAGCCGTGAACTTAGTTAGTTTGCCTGCCGATGATACGCACATGCAATTGGGAATTGTAACGAGCGATAATCATTATAAAAAGTTAGAAAATAGTGCTTTTTATGTGTTCGGACAATCGAACGGACATCTGGTGTACGCCGCACAAATCGCTATGAAGAACTCTTCCGTTTTAGTAAAAGTTCCGCGCGAAAATATGCCAAACGGCGTGGTTCAGTTCACGTTGTTTACTACCGATGGCACGCCGGTTAGCGAGCGTTTAGTTTTCTGCAATTCCACTACGGAAGATTTATTGGATATTGCGGTATCCAGCGATAAAGATTCTTATAGGAGTAAAGATCCTGTAAAACTAAAAGTTGCCCTAAAAAATGGAACGGATAGCGTTGCAAGCTCGTATTCAGTGACGGTGGTGGATGAAACGAAGGTGCCTTATGATGATGATCAAGAGTTAGGAATTTTAAGCAATTTGTTGTTGACTTCCGATTTGCAAGGATTTGTGGAGAAGCCAAATTATTATTTTAATCCGAAACACGAAAATAGGGCAGAAGCTTTGGAAGCTTTATTAATGACACAAGGTTTCAGCCGTTTTGATTATAAGAAATTATTGAAGGCGGAATACCCGCAGGTGATGTTTATGCCGGAGCAAGGTATTTCTGTTTCAGGAACGTTGAGAATGAATAACGGCCGCACGCAACCGAATGGTGGATTATTATTGTCCATTCCTGCTTTAGGAATGCGCAAAGATACCTACACGGATCAGCAAGGTCGCTTCTCATTTGATGAGTTGGTATTCCCGGATTCAGCGCAAGTAACGGTCAGTGCTCGAGGTAACGATAACTTCCGTTCGCTGGTTATCAATATGGATCAAACACATTTCCCGGAAATCGATGCAAATTCGCCTTTCAAAGGTTCGTTTATTCAGAATATTGATGAACAGTTGAATCCTTATTTGGCGAACAGCAAGAAGGAATTCCGTACTTCTATCGTCATCGATGAGGTGCAAGTGAATCGCACCGTTGTCAAGAAACAAAGCAGCCGTGATTTTGGTTCATTATCTGGATTAAACATGCCAGAACACCGCATTGAAGCAGATCGGATTACGGGATGTAACGTGTTAACGATGTGTTTGAACACCTTGCTGACAGGAATCACGTATGACAACAATACTTTGAAATACTACGTTTCGCGTAATTATAATCAAGGTAGTCGTGTTCCAGTGCAGTTCTTTTTGAATGGTATGCCGATAGATGAACCGTCGTTGAACTCAATTCAGCCAGCAGAAATTGAAGCGATTGAGATTTTCCTTCGTGATGAATTGGGAACAGTAAGCCGTACTTACCAGAATGATGGGGTGGTTTCCATCATCACCAAGAAAGATGATACGCCGAAACGTCCGCGTATGTCCTTAGCAGAGATCGAGGCGATTCTGCCAAAAACAAATATTGTCGATCTGTATCCATTAGGATACGTGAAGACTAGAACTTTTTACACGCCAAAATACGATACGCCGCAAAGCAAAAACACGTCGGATTTCCGTTCCACCATTTATTGGAATCCGGATGTGTTGATTGATGGTTCAGGCGAAATGACTTTAGATTATTTCAACGGCGACGGAAATGGTCGCTACAAAGTAATTGTCGAAGGTATGGATCGAATGGGAAGTGTCGGACGACAAGTGTATTACTATCAGGTAAAGTAGTTTTTGTTTGTGAGGTGGTAAGGTTGTTGATTTGTTATGGTTGAATTCGTTGAGTTGTTAATTCGCTAGATTACTTCAGCCTCGTTCCTCAGCTTCGTAATGACGTGTTGGCCGAGGTAGATGTAAAAACTACTCAAGCCGTCAGTGCGAGGAAGCATGAAGAAGCAGTCTATTTTTAGAGTTGATAGGGTGGAATTAGGTTGAGGAGGTTAAGGTGTTGTAAAGTCGTTGAGTTGTTAATTCATACAAGATTGTTTAAACCTCATTCTTTGGTTTTATAATGAAGTTCCAGTAAGAGCAAACAAAAAAAACGCTTCATCTTTTAATAAGATAAAGCGTTTTTTATATTACGAATTCTTAGCCGATCTATCTACCGAAATCATCTTGCACGCGAACGATATCGTCCTCGTCAGAAGGGTTTTCCGCATCGGTATGTTGCCAAATTTCTGCTAAAACGCCGTAGCCATCTAAACCTACCAAGCGGTGACGCTCGCCTTGGCTCAAACGAATCGTATCATTTGGTTTCAAAATTTTCAATTCGTGTTCTTCATCCGTTGGACTTGTAACCACGCCCACTTCACCTTGAACCACGCGCCAAATTTCAGCACGACGGTGGTGATACTGCCAAGAAAGTCTTTTGTTCGGGCTTACCACCAAAATCTTCGGACTAAGTTTACCAGATATTTTTAGCTCCTGTACGTCTAATCCATCGAAATAAGTATTCGCAAATTCCTGCGCCTGATCTTCATTGATCACAAAGAAACCTCCCCAAGGACGGGTTTGATCTTCCTTGTCGATGCCGAAGCCTTCGCCAGTAAGTTTTTCCTCAATTTGTTTAAAAAGTTCGCTTTTATCAATATATGTTGCCATCTAGTATTTATTTATCTAGTGAATATAGGGTTTATCAATAATACCGCCAAAATTATATGAAAACTCCCCGCTGGAATGATTTATTTGTAGCTTTGTAACTTATGGCCACACAAAGTTTAGATACCGAAAATCCATCTTTTTTACAGGCAGTAGCCTTTGTCAACCAAACCAATCAGCCACTATTCCTTACCGGAAAGGCAGGTACGGGTAAAACAACATTTCTAAAATACATTCAGCAGAATTGCTATAAAAAAATGGCGATCACCGCGCCGACCGGTGTGGCGGCGATGCACGCTGGAGGAACGACGCTGCACGCACTATTTTGGTTGCCATTCGGAACTTTTATCGAAGATTATCCCTTACTTTGGGATCAGGAAGATAGCCATATCTACAACAAAAGCAGGTTGTTCAGTACGATTAAGTTGACCAAACAACGTCGAGCTATTTTGCAAGAATTGGAGTTACTGGTGATCGATGAGGTTTCCATGGTGCGCGCTGATACGTTGGATGCTATTGATGTGATTTTGAAATCTGTGCGCCGAGATATGCGACCGTTTGGTGGCTTGCAAGTGCTTTTTATTGGCGATTTATATCAGTTGCCACCTGTAGTGCGCGATCATGAATGGCAGGTGCTTCGCGATCATTATTCCAGTCCGTTTTTCTTTGATGCGAAAGTGCTGCGCGAATATCCGCCTGTTATTTTAGAATTGCAGAAAATTTATCGGCAGAAAGACGATCACTTCATCAACGTGCTCAACAACATTAGAAATAATAAGACGACGTCGGAAGATTTAGCGCAGCTGAATGCCTATTATCGGCCGGATTTTATTCCGTCGAAAGACGAACAATATATTACGTTAACTTCTCATAATCGCTTAGCGGATCAGCTTAATCAAGAAGCTTTGCAACATCTTCCCGGGAAAATGTTTAACCTCAAAGCGGTCGTTAAAGATGAATTTCAACAAGGATCGTATCCGACCGAAGAATTGTTGACGCTGAAAGAAGGTGCGCAGGTAATGTTCATCAAAAACGATGTCGGCGAAGATCGCAAGTTCTACAATGGAAAAATCGGTACGGTAAAAGAACTGAAAACCGATAAGCATCAGATTATCGTCAGTTTTGCTGACGGATCGGATGATGTTACCGTGAAGCGAGAAACTTGGGAGAACATCAAATACAGCTATAATAAAGGCGACGATAAGATCGAGGAGGAGGTAATGGGTACATTTTCGCAATATCCGTTGCGGTTGGCCTGGGCAATTACCATTCATAAAAGTCAGGGCTTAACCTTCGACCGAGCCATTATTGATGCAGGAACTTCCTTCGCAGCTGGACAAGTTTATGTAGCGCTGTCGCGATTGCGCGGTTTGGAAGGTTTGGTGCTGCGCAGTCAGATCGCTCCGCATTCGATCCGAACGGATGGACAAGTGGTCAATTATATGGCGCAAGCTTTAGCTAGTGAGCAGTTGCGAGATGTACTGCAGAAAGGACAACGCCAGTATTTAGGACAAATTTTACTGCAAAGTTTTCGCTGGACGAACTTGGTGGAGGTAACCGAAGCCCAAGCAAAAGCTTTGGAGGAAAGAAATATTGATTCGAAAGAAACGGCGTTATTATTCTTTGCCACGCTGTTGGATGATGCGAAAGCGCAAGAGAAAGTGGCTAATAAGTTCGTTACTCAATTATATAATCTATTCCGAGATGCGGCCAATATCGATTACAGTGAAATACATAATCGCACAAAATCTGCGGTAAATTGGTTTCTGCCAAAGATGACAGATGAATTAATTGATCCGTTAGAAAAACATATTGCGGAATGGCAAATCAAAAAACGAACTAAAAAGTACATTACCGAACTGAAAGCGATTTTATTGGATTTTAAGCGGAAGCATGAGCAAATTAAGCATAGCTTAACTATTGCTGAGGTGCTCAATGGCGATTTGGCGACATTACCTTCCGACGTGTTGAAAACCGACAAGGTAACAGATGAGAGCATCAAAAAAGATACTAGCGATGAGGTGCCGATGGATACGAAAGCAATCAGCTTGTCGATGTTTCAAGATGGATCTTCCATTGAACAAATCGCGCAAAAACGTGGGATGGTTGCTGGAACGATTTATGGGCATCTGATTAATTTCGTAGGTGAGGAAATCGAGGCAGAGGATCTGATTGATAAGGATAAGCTGGATCGTGTTGTGGCCGTTTTAAAGGAACACGACGGCAAATCATCTTCGGAAATTAAAGTTATTCTAGGTAAGGATTTCGATTATCCGGATATCCGCATTGGACAAAAAGTATTGGGATTAGGCTAGCCAATGACAATAGCTTATATTTGTCGACTGATCTAAAATTAACATGTCCACCAACGATAAAAAGAAGGCGAATAAATGGCTGGTATTTTCCACTATGCCCTTCCAAATGGGAGCTACAATTTATGCGTTTTACTGGGTAGGGCAGTGGTTAGATCATCAATATAATGTCACTGGAGAATGGTGGATGAAAGGTTTTACCTTGTTGGGTGTGGCCGCATCCTTATACCATTTTATCCGCATGGTAAACTATTTAAATCGTGATGAGTAAACTTTTGAAACCTGTCTTGTTTGTTTTGTTGTTCGCTGGAGTGGCTTATGCTGCGCACTACGGCATCAGTACGGCGATGGGGTTCTCCGAAAGATGGATCGCATTGGGATATTCTTTAGAAGGCATGTACGCGTTGCAGGCAGGGGCTTCTTTGCTTGTGGTTGTGATGATCGCTATGGCGCAATTCGCGATGCCGAAGAACGTCGGATTTATTTTTCTGGGATTGGTTTTGTTGAAGGCGATTGCAAGTTATGTTTACATCAACGCAGGTTTGGAAGCATCGGAGGATAAGTTTCTTGCTTTGCAGTTCCTGATCGTCTTTTTCCTCTTTCTTTTTGTAGACGTGTACATGGCGTATCGTGCTATAAATCAGGCTGAGCCGGATGTGGAAACTAAAATTTAATAAAAGTTCTCGGAAATGGTATGTTATGCCAAAGAAAGTTGTATTTTTGCGCAAAATTTTTGTTTTTCAATCGAAATCTAAAATGCTAAATTTGAAGAAAGCACTTATCTGTTTCACAGTATTTTTACTTACTGTTAGCCCATTTACACTGCGTGCAGCCGATGCGCATCAGGAAGGTTCAAAAACTGAAGCGGAAGAAATTTCCGAATACATCAACCATCACTTGCAGGACGATCATTACTTTTCGTTGTTCACTGACAAGAAGGCTGGTAAGCATTATGGGTTTCCATTGCCGGTTATCTTAATTGATAACGGTTTCCACATCTTCTCTTCGGGTGAGTTTCACCATGGCGAGCACGTGGTAGAGAAAAACGGTCAGCATTACGCATTGTACCACGGTAAAATCTATAAAACAGATGCTGCTGGAACCATCAATTACGACGAAGATCATCACGCAACAAACGAAAAACCTTTAGATTTCTCGATTACGAAAAACGTTGTAGGTCTTTTATTAGCAGCTTTGTTGTTGTTCGTTGGTTTTACTTCATTAGCAAAAACCTACAAAAAAGGCGCGAACAACTTACCAAAGGGAGCAGGTCGCTTCTTGGAGCCATTAGTGTTGTACGTTCGTGACGAGATGGCCATTCCTAATATCGGTCATCGCTATAAAGAATTTATGCCGTATTTATTGTCGGTATTCTTCTTGATCTTCTTGTTGAACTTATTGGGCTTAACGCCGCTTGGTTTCAACGTAACGGGTAATATCACGGTAACGTTGTGTCTAGCGTTGTTTACATTCGTAATCACGAACGTGAAAGCAAATAAAGATTATTGGAAACACATTTTCTGGATGCCAGGTGTGCCTGCGCTATTCAAGGTGTTTTTGATGCCAATTGAACTGTTAGGAATATTCACGAAGCCATTCTCGTTGATGTTGCGTTTGTTCGCAAACATCACAGCAGGTCACTCCGTCGTGATGGGGTTGATCGCGATCGTATATTTGTTCCAAAACCAATTGACAGTTGGTGGTAGTATCGGTGTATCCATGGCGTTAACTTTATTGTTATTTATCTTGGAATTATTGGTGGCGTTCTTGCAAGCGTTCATCTTTACGATGTTATCATCATTATTTATCGGTATGGCGGTTGAAGAACACGCTCATCATTAATCAGCATTTTTTGTTAAATTTTATAAATTCATTATTATGTACAACTTAATTGGAGCAGGTCTTATCGTAATTGGAGCAGGCTTAGGTATGGGTAAAATCGGTGGTTCTGCTATGGAAGCAATCGCTCGTCAACCAGAAGCAGCTTCTAAAATCCAGACTGCAATGATTATCATCGGTGCCTTGATCGAAGGTTTGGCATTCGGTGCGTTGATCTTGGGTAAATAAGCTCAGATCGCTTTAAAAGTACAGACATAGGCTGCAACGGTTGGTTGCAGGCTATGCTTTGTTAAATTCAACAAAAAGACAAAAAATTAACCCTTATACTACGCATTATAATGGAAGCACTTATTAATCAGTTTTCGTACGGTCTGTTCTTTTGGCAGCTAATTATCTTGATCATCGTTATCGTAATCTTAGGTAAATTTGCTTGGACGCCAATTGTAAACGCCTTAGAAGAACGCGAAAACGGTATCGCTGATGCGTTAGCTTCTGCGGAAAAAGCAAAGTTGGAAATGGCGCGCCTAACCAACGAAAACGAGCAGCTGTTGAAAGAAGCGCGTGAAGAACGTGATTTGATTTTGAAAGAAGCGAAAGAATTGAAAGATAAAATCGTTAGCGAAGCAAAACAACATGCACAAACAGAAGGTGCGCGTTTGATCGAAGACGCGAAACGTGAAATCGAAGAGCAAAAGCTACGCGCATTAGCAGAAGTGAAATCTGAGGTTTCTTCTTTATCTTTGGATATTGCACGTGTCGTGTTAACGAAAGAATTTGAAGATAAATCAAAACAAGAGTCTTTAGTGGCTGACTTGTTGAAAGACGTAAAATTAAGCTAGTACACGTATTCATTAAAGAATTTCTATGTCAGTATATACTGTTGCTTCACGATACGCTAAATCCCTAATTGATCTCTCTAGGGAGCAAAATAATTTGGATGCGGTGAAAACCGATATGGAGCAATTTCTTGCTTTAGTAAAGCAAAACTCAGAATTAGCGGCCATTCTTCGAAATCCAATTATCAAACAAGATAAAAAGAAATCGATCTTATCTGCTTTGTTTGCAGGTAAAATACAGCCATCAATTCTTAATTTCTTTAATATATTGGTGACAAAAGGTCGTGGTGAAATTTTGGTAGATGTTGCACAAGAATTCATCCGTGAATACCACATCGAAAAAGGCATTGTGCACGCTACGGTTACTTCGGCGACGGCACTTTCGCCAGAAAGCTTATCGCAACTTGCTACGCAAATTGGTCGCGAGATCAACGCGGAAGTGGTTTTGAGCAACAAAGTGGATGCGACGTTAATCGGCGGTTTCGTGGTTAAAGTAGGTGATCGCCAAGTAGATTTGAGCATCGCCGGAAAATTAAATAAATTGGAGAAACATTTCGCAGCAAGCGTTATCTAAGGACAACGGTAAGCATAGCGGTAAGTATAATTAAATTCAAAAACCCCTTATAATATTAAAATGATAGAGGTAAGACCAGATGAAGTTTCGGCAATTCTTCGCGAGCAATTGTCAGGCTTTAAATCAGATGCGGAACTTGAGGAAGTAGGTACCGTATTGCAAGTCGGTGACGGTATCGCGCGTATCTATGGATTGACTAAAGTTCAGTCCGGTGAATTGGTTGAATTTGAAAATGGATTGCAAGGTATCGTATTGAACTTGGAAGAAGACAACGTCGGTGTTGTAATCTTGGGTTCATCAGACGAAATCAAAGAGGGGGATACGATCAAACGTACGAACCGCATTGCGTCGCTAAAAGTTGGTGAAGGTTTGTTGGGTCGTGTAGTAAATACGTTGGGTCAGCCTATCGATGGTAAAGGTGCGATCGTTGGTGAGACGTACGAAATGCCGATCGAGCGTAAAGCGCCAGGTGTAATCTACCGTCAGCCAGTAACGGAGCCATTGCAAACAGGTATCAAAGCGATTGACGCGATGATTCCGGTTGGTCGTGGTCAACGTGAGTTGGTAATTGGTGACCGTCAAACTGGTAAAACTGCCGTTTGTATCGATACCATCATCAATCAAAAAGAATTTTATGATGCAGGAAATCCTGTTTTCTGTATCTACGTAGCTGTTGGACAAAAGAATTCTACGGTAGCGAACATCGTTCGTACGTTGGAAGAAAAAGGTGCAATGGCATATACAGTAGTTGTTTCGGCGTCAGCGGCAGATCCAGCTCCAATGCAATTCTACGCGCCAATGGCTGGTGCTGCAATTGGTGAGTTCTTCCGTGATACAGGTCGTCCAGCGTTAATCGTTTATGATGATTTGTCTAAACAAGCGGTGGCTTACCGTGAGGTTTCTTTGTTATTGAAACGTCCTCCAGGCCGTGAGGCATATCCAGGTGACGTATTCTACCTTCACTCTCGTTTATTGGAGCGTGCAGCGAAAATCAATGCAAATGATCAAATCGCGGCTTCTATGAATGATTTACCTGAATCGATCAAACATTTGGTAAAAGGTGGTGGTTCATTAACAGCATTGCCGATCATTGAAACACAAGCGGGTGATGTTTCTGCTTACATCCCAACCAACGTAATTTCCATTACGGACGGTCAGATTTTCTTGGAGTCCAACTTATTCAATGCCGGTATTCGTCCAGCAATTAACGTGGGTATTTCGGTATCTCGTGTTGGTGGTAACGCGCAAATTAAGTCGATGAAGAAAGTTGCTGGTACCTTGAAATTGGATCAAGCACAATACCGTGAATTGGAAGCGTTCTCTAAATTTGGTTCGGATTTAGATGCGGCTACCAAAGCTGTTTTGGATAAAGGTGCACGTAACGTGGAAATCTTGAAACAAGGTCAGTTCTCCCCAGTTTCTGTAGAGAAACAAGTTGCTATCATTTACATCGGTACAAAAGGTTTGTTGCGTAGCGTTCCTGTAAACAAAGTTCGTCAGTTCGAAGAAGAATACGTAATGCAATTAGAGCAACGTCATCCAGAAGTGTTGGCTGGCTTGAAAGCAGGTAAATTCTCGGATGAGCAAACAAGTGTATTAGAAACAGTAGCTAAGGAATTAGCATCTAAATATTAATTTTTAGATAGGAGATAAAAGATAGGAGAATTGAGAATTTTCTCATTTCTCCTATCTAATTACTCAAATCTTACATCTAAATATGGCGAATTTAAAAGAGGTTAGAAATCGTATTGTATCGGTAAGTTCTACACAGCAGATCACCAAAGCCATGAAAATGGTTTCGGCTGCGAAGCTGAAAAGAGCTACCAATGCTATTGTGCAATTACGTCCCTACGCGGAAAAACTGAAAGAAATCTTAACGCAGGTTTCAGCTTCGGTAGAAGGAAATGATTCTCCGTTTACGGAAGATCGTATCCCGACCAAAGTGTTGATCGTCGTGATTACTTCCAATCGTGGTTTAGCGGGCGCGTTCAACGCGAATGCAATCAAAACTGCGAATAACTTAATTGCAGCGAAATATGCAGATCAGTTTGCTCGTGGCGATGTAAGTATTGTAGCGATTGGTAAACGCGGGCACGACTTCTTTAGCAAAAGAAACTTTAATGTGATTGGTAACAACAATGAATTGTTTAGCGATTTAAGTTTCGAGAACGTTTCTTTGATTACATCCATGATCATGAAGGAATTCAAAGAAGGCAATATCGACCGCGTAGAATTGGTGTACAACCAGTTCCGTAATGCGGCCGTACAGATTTTGACGTCCGAACAGTTGTTGCCATTAGTGGCGGAGAAATCCGAAGATGAGCCGGTTCAAGAATTGGATTACATCATTGAGCCGTCTAAAGAAGAGATCATCGAAGAATTAATTCCGAAAACGATCAAAACACAATTGTATAAAGCAGTTTTAGATTCTCACGCTTCGGAACATGGTGCACGTATGACAGCGATGGATAAAGCGACAGATAACGCAGGTGATTTACTTCGCCAATTGAAATTGTCGTATAACCAAGCACGTCAAGCAGCTATTACCACGGAACTTACCGAGATCGTTTCCGGTGCAGCGGCATTGTCAAGCTAGTTTATCAAACAACAAAGTATATTAAAAAGGTAGAAATTGATCGATTTCTACCTTTTTTGTTTTTGTGAATATGGGAGTTATGATAGTGTTTAATGAGTGATGAAGCTATTTTACTTCAAACTTTTCTTGATAAAAGTTTGGCAAAACCACGAAGTGCTCAGCGAAGCTAAATCAAGACTGCATTCCTCGCTGCTATCCGTCCAACGAAATCCTAAGCAAAAAATGAACTCGTTTCGCTTAAACAGATTTTTGTTTTTGACGGATTTGCTTTTGGCCGAATGGCCGCAGTCGGAACACTAGGTCGGGTTTGGACTTATAAATGTGCTCTTGTGAAAATGTAGCGAGCGTTGAAGCGATTTTATTTCAATTTTTTGTTATCGTTAGATTGCTTCGCTATGCTTCATCGCAACGACGGAGAATCTTCATCGCGAACCCGAGGTAAGAGGTTTTGGAAACCAATTTAAAGACGTATAATTTTGTGTTGTGCTTGCCCTTGCGTTTGAATCTAAATGCTTATCTTTTATAATTACGTTTAGTGGATTATTTATGTTCATATTTTCAAGAAAATTACATATTCAATTTCATTATGTTTATTTTTGTCATTGATGCGTTCACGATGAGTTTCGCAAGATGTTTTAATGGCAGCGACTCCCATGTGTTTATGTTTTATTCTTTTATATATCAAAATATAGTTAAGGAAGATAAGAGTCAATCATAGGATAAATTTGACTCAATCATTGTTGAAATGATCAACCAAATCTGAAACCAAAATGAAAAAAATATTACTGACAGTATGTGCATCTATATTTTTCGCGAGTTGCCAAAAATCTGATGACGCGATTGGAATGGTGGATGTAGAATCGCAAGATTCTGTTTGGATGAAACTAAGTATTCCCACCGACGGTCGTGGTGTTTCTGCTATTCATGGAAGTATTGATGACACACTTATCGTAGCCACAATGTTTAATATATACATCACCACGGATATCGGTAAATCTTGGAAAAAGGCAATTGACGCAGGTTTAGGTATCGCCGGATTTAGTCTTTATGATGGTGAATTAATGGCGCTGGGAAGTTTTCGTGGAAGTGGGGATAAAGAGTTTGGCGAACGTCCGTTTCTATTTTCGTACAATAATGGAGATACATGGAGTCGTAAGGGACGATTTACCTATGAACATTATGACACGGTTCGCGTAGAACGAGATCGCGTTGTTCATAGTGACGGAATTACTTACCGGATCGACAATAATTTAAAACCGATTGCTGGAAGCACATCTTTATTACACGGTCCTAATAAATTATTCAGAGTTTCGAATGATACGGAAGAGGAATTATACTTCCCTTCGAAAAGATATTTTAATTATCTGCACTTAGACGATAAAAATCGTCTTTATGTAGGAGCAGATGGACAGCGATTTGAAGGTGAGGAAGAAAAGTTTGTATATAGTGCATCCGATTCCTCACTTGTTTACGTTAGTCGACAGCCAGTTTCTGATGTGAGGACAAAATAACTTATCAGCACGGTCGGCTTTACTATCGTTTCAACCAAAGTTTTCCCAATACCTTTTCCGCTTCCTTAGCGGACGTATTACGTCGGATTTGGATGGATTTTTTATCGCTATAAGCCAACGGAACCGCAATCGTGCGGATGATCCCATCGCGAGCGATTAAAATTTCTATAATTTGACCTAATTCACCATGTTGAAGAACTTGTTCTAATTCGCGCCCTGCTGGATCCAAACGAACACCGTTGATGCCGATAATTTCGTCGTTCACGTTTAAGCCTGCTTTCCAAGCTGATGAGTTACGATCGACACCTTTAATGATAATGCGTGTATCGTTGTTTGCGGTGCGAATACCTAAGCTCAACGTTTTGTTTTCAGCTAATAAATCAATTAGCTCATAACCTACGCTGTTAAAGTATTTGTTGTAATCCAATTCCCCATTGGCATAAACAGCACGGAATATTTCTGACAAATCGACACCGGAAACTTCTTCTGCTAAGGCCTGAAATTCCGCTTCTTCAAATCCGCGTTGTTCTTTCAAGTAAAATTGTTCGTAGGCAGCTTTCAAGACATCATCCAAACGTTTTTCACCTTTGCTCTCCGCGATAATTTTCAAATCTAAAGCAACGGACAGTATTGCGCCTTTGTTATAATAGGATATGCTGGTGTTCGCTGAGTTTTCATCGGGGCGATATTGCTTAATCCATGTATCGAAGCTAGATAATCCGGCAGATTGTAGCGCATAACCAGGTCGGTTGTACACCAAATTAAATTCCTGAGCCAGCGTTTGCAAGTAATCTTCTTCATCGCGGAAATCACAGCGATACGTAATCAAATTATCGTAATAAGATGTGAAACCTTCCATGATCCACAGCAAGGAGGTGTAATTCTCTTGCTCGTAATCGAACGGGCCGAGTGGCGCTGGACGTAATCTTTTCACGTTCCACAAATGGAAATATTCGTGAGCAACCAGCGTCAAGTAATTGTTGTAGCTTAATTTCTGTTGGTAAGCATTTCGGCTGGACGCTAATATGGTGGAGTTCAGATGCTCTAATCCACCATAAGCTTGTTGATAATTGTGCGTGACAAAAACATAGCGGTCATTAGGGTTTGATCCCCAAATGCGTGTTTCCTCAGCCACTATTTTCTGTACATCTGCGGTAAGCTGGTCTTTATCATAGTTTCCGCCACCGACCATTGCAAATTCGTGTGGAATTCCATTGCAATCAATCGTCCAAACATCTTGATTACCAATTTCGAATGGAGAATCATATAAGATGTCGAAATTTTCAGCCTTAAATGTATGATGCTCGATTTCAGGTAATCCCGTTGATATTTTTGTCCAATAACCTGGTAAATCAATATGTACCGTAGAAGCATGATCTATCAATCCATCAACGTAGAAAAATGTTCCAGCAGGACTGATAAATGCGTGCGAATCATCTATAAAGTTCGTGCGAACGGATGTTTCAAAGCCGTAAAGTCGATATTTCACGACAGCGTTTTTTCCGTTGTTAAATATTCGCCACGTATTTTTGCTGATTTTTTCGTGTTGAATGGATGCTGCGTCCGAAGTTTCAGTATGAAAACCTTCTACGTGACGCGAAAACTCCCTTACCAAATAGGAACCCGGTGTCCAGACTGGCATCTTTAAATCTAAAAAATCGGTTTCAAAACCGTTCAATGTTAGTGTTACCTCCGCATAATGCGCTTGCGGTTCGATAAAGGAAATTTCGTATTTGATAGTGGTTTTGCGCTGTTCGGTCATTATACTGCTTCGTGGTAAAGAAAAAAATTAAGATTGAATGCGTTCGTACACTTCAAAAGTGAATGAAAAAGCGTGTTTTTCGTCGCTGTCGTGGAAAGTTGAATCAGTCAATTTCCATTCCGATAGATCGAACGTTGGAAAATAAGCATCTCCATCAATTTCGGTATGCACACGCGTTAAAAGAATCTTATTCGCATAAGGAAGTGCCTGCTTGTAAATTTCAGCACCGCCAATAATGAAAATTTCGCGTTCATCACGGCAGTAAGTAAACACTTCTTGCAAAGAATTGGCGACGTCCACATCCGGCGCATTCCACTTTTGATCACGTGTGATTACGATATTTCGACGATCCGGCAAGGCTTTACCCATGGAATCAAAGGTTTTGCGCCCCATAACGATGGAATGCTCCTTCGTTGTATTTTTAAAATATTTAAAATCGTCGGGAAGATGCCAAGCTAAATCGTTGTCTTTTCCTATGACGTTATTTTCTGAAGCGGCTGCTATTAAAATGATTTGCGTATTGTTCATGCTTTTGTGTTTTGGCGTTAGCCAATGGAATTATTAAACGGCAACGGGCGCCTTGATGTGTGGATGAAATTCGTAGTTCTCCAAGGTGAAATCCTCAAATTTAAAGTCGAAAATATCCTTCACATCCGGATTGATTTTCATCGTTGGAAGCGGTTTCGGCGTTCTTGAAAGTTGCAATTCGGTTTGCTCGAAATGATTGCTGTAAATATGCGCATCGCCCAAAGTATGGATAAATTCAGCGGCCTCCATATCGCAAACTTGTGCTACCATCATCGTTAAAAGTGCATAAGAAGCAATGTTAAAAGGAACGCCCAAAAAGATGTCCGCACTGCGCTGATACAACTGACAAGATAATTGCGGTTTGTGAATGCCTTTTTCTGGCTGCGCTGGAGCAACATAAAATTGGAAAAATGCATGGCATGGCGGCAACGCCATATTACCGATTTCAGCTACATTCCATGCCGAAACTATAATTCGTCGAGAATCCGGACTATTTTTAAGTTGCTGAATGATTTGGGCAATTTGATCAATATGCTGACCATCCGGAGTTGGCCAAGAACGCCATTGTGAACCGTAAACCGGACCTAAATTACCATGTTCATCTGCCCATTCGTCCCAAATACTTACACCATTTTCTTTCAAATAGCTGATATTTGTTTCGCCTTTCAAAAACCAAATCAATTCGTGGATAATCGAACGCGTGTGAAGCTTTTTTGTGGTTACCAGTGGAAAACCTTCCTTCAAATCGAAACGCATTTGATAGCCAAAAACGCTTCGTGTGCCCGTTCCGGTTCGGTCTGTTTTTTCTACGCCGTTTTTGTAAACGTGCTCCAGTAAATCCAAATATTGCTTCATATTGTGTTTTCCTTTGATGAGAAGTGTTTGAGGTGCCGATTTTGCTGTTTTCTGAAACTTGAAATTCGATGGAATTAGCTGTTTTTTAGCGTCAGCAAGCACTATATGCGAAGATAGCGGTTTTTGTGCTATTTCCCTTAAATTATGTATTTTTGCAAAATCTTAAGCACATGGATTTTATCTAAATGGGCTGAGATACAGAAGCAGGGATTGCACATGGATGAGATAATGACAAACAAAAAAGTAGCTTTTTACACGCTCGGATGTAAGCTGAATTTCTCGGAAACTTCATCTATTGGACGTTTGTTCAAGGATGCGGGATATGAAAGCACGCCATTCAACAGTGCTGCGGACGTGTATGTCATCAACACCTGCTCTGTGACCGACAATGCGGATAAAAAATGCCGTAAAGTGGTCAAAGAAGCGTTGAAATATTCACCAAACGCATATATTACTATCGTTGGTTGTTACGCACAACTAAAGCCAACGGAAATTTCCGAAATTCCGGGTGTGGATATGGTGCTTGGCGCTGCGGAGAAGTTCAATATCATTGAGCACATCAACGATTTGACGAAAACGCAAAAAACGGTGGTTCACAACGCGCCGATTGAAGAAACCCAACAATTTGTTTCCGCTTTCTCCATTGGCGATCGCACACGAACCTTCCTAAAGGTTCAAGATGGTTGTGATTATTCGTGTACATTTTGTACCATTCCGTTGGCGCGCGGCGCAAGTCGTTCCGGCAAAATCGAAGATTTGGTGAAACAAGCTGCCGATATTGCTGCTTCTGGTGTAAAAGAAATTGTACTTACAGGCGTCAATATCGGGGATTTCGGGATTCGCGATGGAAAACGTCAGGACAAGTTCTTGGATTTGGTAAAAGCGTTGGACGAGGTGGAAGGTATTGATCGTATTCGCATCTCCTCGATTGAGCCCAATTTGCTTTCCAACGAAATTATTGAGTTCGTTGCGCAATCCAAACGATTTGTTCCGCATTTTCACATGCCGTTGCAGTCGGGTAATAACAAAACCTTGGCAGCTATGCGCCGTCGTTACAAACGCGAATTGTATGCGGAGCGCGTAGCTAAAATTAAATCTTTGATGCCCAATTGTTGTATCGGCGTGGATGTGATTGTCGGATTTCCTGGTGAAACTCGCGAAGATTTCATAGAAACATACAACTTCCTAAACGAGCTGGATATTTCTTACCTGCACGTTTTTACCTATTCGGAACGCGAAAATACCATTGCAGCCCAAATGGAAGGTGCTGTACCCGGTGCGCAACGTAGTGATCGCAGCAAGATGTTGCATATTCTCTCCGAGAAAAAACGTCGTGCATTTTACGAAGAGCAAGTGGAGGCTATCGGCGATGTGCTTTTCGAAGGTGATGAAAAAAACGGCTACATGCATGGTTTCTCCAAAAACTATGTAAAAGTGCGCACGCCTTACGATCCATTACTGGTCAACGAAATTGTTCCCGTGCGATTTACGGCGGTTACCGAAAATGGCGAAATGGACATGGAGGAACTTCCAGAATTGTTGGTACATTAATTTAACCTAGCTGCTTCTTTCTAATAAAATTTTAACCAGCACTTTATGCTGAGTTAACCCCCTGCGATTAGTTTTGCTGCATTGTTAATCAACACTAATCGACATTTTATGACACAGATGAAGCTAACTATTGCGTACCCAATCTTGCTGTTGGTTGCGTTTCTAGTTACAGGAATCCAAGCTACTTTCGGACAGGGCACGCAGGCTACTATTAACGGACAGGTGATCGATCAATCGGGAAATCCGGTTGTGGGAGCTACTGTTCGTGTGAAAAATGAATCAACAGGTTTTACAGCAAGTTCCGTTACCAATGACCGCGGTACTTTTGATATTAAACAGCTGCCACTCGGCGGTCCGTATGTCGTCACAGCATCGCACATCGGAAGTGGCGAAGGCGCAGTTACTGGGATTCAACTGAATCAGGGTGATGTGGCGCGTGTAGAAGTGGAAATCATATCATCCACCTCCAACCTCGATGTAGTGGAAGTAAACGCCTCGGGGTTGGTAAATACCAAAGATTATTTAGGCGCCGCGACAGCATTCTCTTCGAAAGTAATTCGTTCGTTACCTGTTAACGGAAGGAACTTTACCTCATTAACTGAATTGTCGCCGTTGGCAACTCCGGGCGGTGCTATTTCTGGACAATTAGCATCCTCTACCAATTTTACAATCGACGGTATGAATTCGAAAAACCCGACCTCCGGCGGATCGACAACAGCGCGCAGTGGAGCGCCGTATTCGCTTTCTATGGAAGCGGTTCGCGAATTCAAAGTGGTTACCAATCAATATGATGTGATGTTTGGTCGTAGCGGTGGCGGAACGGTAAGTGCCGTAACAAAAGCAGGTACGAATACTTTCACAGGTTCTGCTTTCATGTTCGGTAGAACGGATTGGTCGACGAGTAAGTACGACATCGCGGGAAATCCACGTTTGGGAGATTATGCTACTTACCAATATGGATTTTCATTGGGCGGTCCGATTATTAAAGATAAGTTGCATTTCTTCGCTGTTTGGGATCGCCAACAGGATAACCGTTCGTTGTTGATCGCCGATCTTCGAGGAGGACTGAATCAAGAAATTTTTGCTATAACCGAACCAACTTTAAATCGTTATCTAGATATAGCGCGTAGTAAATATGGCGTATCAGCTGATCCTCAAACAGGTGCGATCGATAAGCGCAGAACTTCGGATGCCGGATTTTTACGTTTGGATTGGCAGATTAACGACAAAAACTTGTTAACTATCCGTAATAATATAACCTACGATTATAATCCACTTGGTTTAGCGGATAATACGAACATCAACTTGTTGGAGTCGTATGGTAACGATAAGAACTTTGATAATAGTTTCCTAGCAACATTGCGTACTTCTATTTCACCTCGTTTAACGAATGAATTAAAAGTACAACACTTATATCTATACCAGAATAGTACGCAAGGAAATCAGATTGCGCCAGGATACATTCCGCGCGCGATTGTGGAAGAAGTAGAATCTGAAATTGAGGGCAGAACGCTACGTACCAATTTGCAATTAGGCGGTCACCGTTTTGCACAAGAGAATTTTAGAAACAATATTATCCAATTGACCAATAATTTATTCTACGATTCCGATTGGGCGAAATATGTTTTCGGGGTTGATTTGATGACGACTACATCCAAATCCGTTTATGGTTCTGAGGTAAACGGACGTTTCCATTTCTCAGGCTTAGATAATTTTGAGCAAGGTAATGCATATCGTTATTATCGCGAAGTTCCTTTAAAAGATGATGTTGCCGTGCGCGGAACAATTATGAATCTTGGTTTGTATGGCCAAATGCGTAAAGATTTAGGATCCGGAATGGAGTTTACCGCAGGTTTGCGCATGGATTACGCAGGTTACCCGAAAGCACAATTCAATGATCTCGTTTTTCAAGAATTAGGGATTCGTACCGATAATAAATTGGCTTCTTTCATTGTTCAGCCAAGATTGCAGTTTAGCTGGGATATTAATCAAAACGGAACGGATTACTTGAGAGCTGGCGCAGGTATATTCGCTTCGGATATTAACAATTACATGATTATCAATAATCTTACGTTCGACGGTTCTAATTTCTCGACAGTAGATGTTCGCGGTGCTGATGTGCCAAATGTGGATTTTCCTGCATATCGCGCAAATATGAGCGCTATTCCTACGGTGTTGAATAGAGGTGTTCCAACCATCAATTACACGGGTGAAAATGCAGCCGTGCCAACGGTTTACAAAGCCAACCTTTCTTATACACGATTTATCACCGATCGCTTCAAAGTGAGTGCAACGGGTTATGTAACGCTAGGTCGTAACAATTACACGTACATCGACCGAAATATGGTTGCCGATCCATTCTTTACGTTGGCCAGTGAAGGAAATCGTAGCGTGTTTGTACCATTAGCGTCCATTCCAAATAATGGACAACCTGATTGGCAACAAGGTCGTCTGTCGGATAAATTAGGTCGCGTTTTAGAATTGACAAGTATCGGAAAAGTGAATAACTATGCGGTCGTTTTGGATGGTACGTATAACTATTTTAAAGATGGGACGATTACAGTGAGTTATACATGGAATGATACGAAGGACAATACTTCATTTAATGGAAACGTAGCAAATTCTGCAACGCTTTCTCAAGCCGTTGTAAATGATCCGCGCGATTTGAGTGCTTTCACGTATTCCACGAATCAGTTTAGACATAAATTAGTTGCTTACGGAAACTTACCAACATGGTACGGTGTTCAAGTTGGCTTACGTTACACGGGCGTTGGCGGTACAAGATATAGTTTGTTGGCCGGAGCGAATACCAGCGGAGATTTCGGCGGTGCAGCCAATAATTTAGCATATATCTTCGATCCCAACAGTCCAAACACACCGGAGAATATCCGTACCGGATTGCAGGCCATTTTGGATAATCCGGAAGCCAGCCAAAGCATGAAGGATTACATCACACAATATGCCGGAACTTTCGCGGAGCGTAATGGTGGTATCAATAGTTTCTACGGAACCTTCGATGTGCGTGTAGCGAAGAATTTCCGTTTCTACAAAACACATAGCGTCGAGTTGTCAGCGGAGATCTTCAACTTTGCCAATATGTTGAATAAAGAATGGGGGATTTTCTACAATCAAGGAAGCCGCGCATTGTATGCGTTACCACAGGAAAATGCATTTACCAACGGGCAGTTTAACTACAACGTGAATAGTATCGGTCGGGTGGCGCCATCAGGCAATCCGTACCAAGTGCAATTTGGTTTGCGCTACGCATTCTAACTCTTAGATAGCGTTTACTCAACTTTTCGAGGCTACGATCCAACAACGGTCGTAGCCTTTTTTGTTTTTTGTAACTGAATGAAAATAATCACTAACAGAATAAATATTACGCCAAACCATTGCCAGCCAGAGACATATTCGCCTAATACAAAATACGACATAGATACAGCAACCGGCAATTCTACCGCGCTTAGAATGCTTCCCAACGAATAGCCGGTTTTTGGCATGCCATACGCAAAAAGCAAAGGAGGAATAATCGTTCCGAATAAGGCTAATAATGCGCCGAAAGGGAGTAAACGTGTAATAATTTCTGTTTGCAACAAGCCTACAGGTCGAAGCACAGCGACAACCAAAATAAAAGCTCCGGTTACCATCAAGGCACTTTTTAGCACCGTTGGATAATCTTTACCGATGCGGCCGTTGAGCATGATAAATAGCGAGTAGGAGGTAGCTGCTCCCAGTCCATATAGTAATCCCGAAAAGGAAAGATCGCTCACTTCTTTCTCGAATATTCCAGTCGAAAATAGCGTGCCCACGATTACTAAAGTACATCCGATCAGTTGAGGTTTTGTCGGAGGAGTTTTAAAGAATACCCATTCGATCAACGCGCCGATCCATGTGTATTGCATCAGTAACACGATAGCGATAGAAGCGGGGAGGAGATTGACACATTGGTAATATAACACGCTGACCAATCCGGTGCTGAGTCCGGCGGCGACCAACAACCAAGGTGAATCTTTTTTCGGCTCCGCGTATGTTTTTGATCCGTTAAAAGAACGAAGAACCAAATAAAGCAACCACAAAGCCGCTGCGCCCAAAAGCGCCTGCGCGCCAGTTACCTCGCCCAGCGTAAACCCAGCCTTATATGCTTTCTTAACAAAAGTAGATAATACACCGAAGCTAGCTGCACCTAAAAAGACCGCCAAAGAACCCCAAATTTTTTCCATCAAAAGCAAAAGTAGATAACAATTGTGGAAAAATCTTACTTGCTAAATATCCATACAGAAATACTTTTGTAAGATGGTCACTCGTAACTTTTTCAAATCGCAATCCTCCTTGCAATACCTCGTTGTTTTGTTGTGCGCATCGTTAGTGTTAGGTGCTTGTGGAGCGAGAAAGAAGACGGCAGGGAGCTATCGACTGGAAAGTGGAAAACGTCCAGCTGGTGGAAAAGGTCCGGCTTCGGACGCCAGCAATTCGCGTTCGATCAGCTATTCTGGAAAGAAGTTCGATAATTATGCACAACTTCTGGGTGTAAGCAACCGCGAGATATCGAAAAGTAGCGATTTGTATTTATTTATCGATCATTGGATGGGAACGCCACATCGAACAGGTGGTTTCGATCGAAAAGGGATGGATTGTTCCGCTTTCGTTGGTCTGTTGTATCGCGAAGTTTTTCGCCAAGATCTTCCGCGTACATCGCGTGATATGGCGGATAACGTCAAACGGAAATACGAGAACCAACTGCGGGAAGGTGACTTAGTATTTTTCTCTTTTGGCGGTCGAGATGTCGATCATGTCGGTGTTTATTTGCATAACGGTAAGTTTGTGCACGTTTCCACGAAACGTGGAGTAATTATTTCCGATCTTAAAGACACCTGGTATTATCGCTATTTCAAACGCGCCGGCAGTCCGAAAGCTTAGCGAGTGCTAAATTCTGTGTAGAATTGCGTACTTTTGTGCGCACTTTACAATAAAATATTATGTCGGACAGAGGGAAGCGTATCTTTCTCGGAATTTGTATCATCGTTCCATTTTTTATTTACTGTTTTTACTACTATTCAGCGATGGTGAAAAATGCACCATTTCGCTTTTCGGATTTTGAATCGGTGGAACTGACTTTCGGAACCCCGGATTCATTGAACAATCATTACAGTTCGACCACGCAGATTTATCAGTTTGAACGTAAAAACGGCACGATTGCCAAAGATACCGTGAAGATGCGTGACAACGATTTGTTGTATTTGCACCGCAAAGCACAAGAATTAGGCTTTTGGAATGTGGATGATGACATGACAACGCCAGAGGGCGAACGTGAGCCTAATGCGCCGAGATTTATACTGAAGTTTGCGTATAAAGAAAAATCGAAAGAAGTGACCTTGGATACGGACTATCCCGGAAATCCTAAAATGAAAGAAGCTGCAAAAACAACAATCGACGAGGTAATGAAAATGATTGCGGAAGCGCAGGCACGATAATAGGTTTATCGTATTAGCATTTCCAAAAATTGATAAGATAATATGTGCATAACACAGACTTTAAACGCCAGCTATATCTTTGTACAAGTAGATTATTTGTTTTTATATACTTGTGTTTAGTTAGTTGAGTCTGTTGGGAAACATGCTTTCTGAGTTATCGAAAAGCCATCTTTGGATGGCTTTTTCCGTTTTATAATTTCGGGCTTTCGTATTGTGGGAGGTCAATTAATTACGTAACTTCGTGGCAATGGACAATTTCATTGTTTCGGCGCGAAAATATCGTCCGGCCACCTTTGATTCGGTAGTCGGTCAGTCGCATATTACCAACACGCTTAAGAACGCTATTCACAATCAACAGTTGGCGCAAGCCTTCCTGTTTTGTGGTCCGCGTGGTGTAGGTAAAACGACTTGTGCTCGGATTTTGGCCAAGACAATCAATTGCGAAAACATAACCGAAAATACCGAAGCATGCGGCGAATGTAATAGCTGTCGTTCCTTTCAGAATGGCAACTCATTCAGTATTCATGAGCTGGATGCGGCATCCAATAATTCCGTAGAAGATATTCGCTCCTTAATTGATCAGGTTCGTATTCCGCCACAAACCGGGAAATACAAAATCTATATCATTGATGAGGTGCACATGCTTTCGCAGCAAGCTTTCAATGCTTTTCTGAAAACGTTGGAAGAACCGCCAAGTTATGCGATCTTCATTTTAGCAACGACGGAAAAACATAAAATTCTGCCGACTATTTTGTCGCGCTGTCAGATTTTTGATTTCAACCGTATTCAGGTCGAAGATATGGCCAATCATTTGGCGCGTATCGCAAAAAACGAAGGAATAAGCTACGAAAATGACGGTTTGCATGTGATTGCACAAAAAGCAGACGGTGGATTGCGGGATGCCTTATCCATGTTTGATCAGATCGTCAGTTTCTCTAATAAAGAAGTGACTTATCGAGCGGTAATTGATAATCTCAACATTTTAGATTACGATTATTACTTTGATTTGATTCAACATATTGCCAAGCAAGATGCTGCGCAAGCGCTGTTGATTTTTGATAAAGTGTTGTCCAACGGTTTCGACGGTGGACATTTCATGGCTGGACTTTCTACGCATTTGCGTAATCTTTTGGTAGCAAAGGAGCCAGTCACTTTGAAGTTGCTGGAAGTCGGGGAAACCATTCGTAAAAAATACTTGGAGCAAAGTCAGCAATTGAATAACGGATTATTGCTTTCTGCCTTGAATATCGCAAATCAATGCGAAATCAACTACCGAACAAGTAAGAATCATCGATTGCAGGTGGAGTTGGCGCTCCTCAAAATGTGCCACATTTCTACCGCCATTCAGCTGAGCGCATCGGGAACATCAACGGAAGTTGATGTAAAAAAAAAACTAACGAGTAATCCAACTCCGGAAGCAAAACCGAAGAGCGATACGACGCCAATAACTAATGCGACAGTTGCTCGCGAAGCAGCTATTCCTCAGAAAAATGAAGAGGCTAATCCGCAAGTTTCTTCTTCAACAAGTTCTATTCCTACTGCAAGGCCAACTCCATCGCCAACAAGCGAAGAGCAAAAGCTGGCGACCGCCAGCAAAGGTTGGGGAGCCATGCCTGCTAAAAAGTTGTTGCCCAATTTGAATAGCATTCTCGAAGCGAAAGCAGATGAGAAAGAAGAAAACGAATTGGTTCAGGGTTCCGAGTTCGTTGCGGTTTCAGAAGACGAATTCTTGGCAAAATGGAACATTTATGCAGATCGAATTAAAAAAGATCATAAGATTACATTGTTTACCATTATGTCCGCCAATGTTCCGCGATTAATCGGAAATGTTATTGAAGTGGATGTGGAGAATATGGTACAGATGGAGGAAATGAAGCTTGGTAAAGTGGATATGCTGAATTATCTCCGTGTGCAGTTGAGAAATTACGCACTAGAAATTCGGGAGGTAATGATCGAAAGTACACAAATTAGGAAACCGTATACCTCCCAAGAAAAATATCAAGCAATGGTTTCCAAAAACCCTGCTTTGGAAACCTTGCGTAAGAAATTCAATTTAGGATTAAGCTAGTAATCCTTTTACTACCTGAGAAATCGTGCTTCCGTCGGCTTTACCTGCTAAGCGCTGATTTGCTAAGCCCATTACTTTTCCCATATCTTTCATCGAAGAAGCACCAGTTTCCGCAACGATTGCTTTAATTACTTCCTCTATCTCGGAACGATCCATTTGCTTCGGCAAATAGGCTTCAATCACTTCTTGCTCTTCTACTTCGATTTGATACAAATCTTCTCGGTTTTGCGTTTTATAAATTTCAGCAGATTCTTTACGCTGTTTTACCAGTTTTTGCAATACCTTGATTTCCGCATCTTCGTTGATTTCCTCTACGTGCGTTTTCTCTGTTTTAGCTAACAAAATAGCCGATTTGATCGCGCGTAAACCACGAAGTTTTACATTATCTTTTGCGATCATTGCCGCTTTGATATCTTGGTTGATGGTCGTTTCTAATGACATAGTTTTTATTTTCTATTTACAATAGTACCGGTTGCTTGTGCGGTCGGCATAATTAAAAGATCATTTATGTTAATGTGCGCTCGGCGCGATAAAACGAAAGCAATCACTTCTGCAATATCCTGTCCCGTCAATGCGTCCACGCCCTTATAAACAGCTTTCGCACGTTCCGTATCTCCATGAAAACGCACTTCCGAAAATTCGGTTTCTACCATGCCCGGGTTGATTGCGGAAACGCGAATTCCTTTTTCTAATAGATCAATGCGCATCGCTTTGTTGAGTGCATCCACGGCATGTTTACTTGCACAGTAGACATTTCCATTCGGATAAACTTCCTTGCCTGCAATGGAGCCGATGTTGATGATATGTGCGTTCGAACTCTTTTCCAGTAAAGGAATTACAGCCCGGCTTACGTACAATAAACCTTTTACGTTGGTGTCAATCATGGTGTCCCAATCGCTGAGTTTTCCGGCTTGAATAGGATCCAAGCCCTGGCTTAATCCGGCGTTGTTGATGAGTACGTCGATGTTTTTCCAAGCTTCCGGCAAAGCCGATATAGCATCTTGAACCGCTGCAGCATCGCGAACATCTAGCGTGAACGTATAAACGTCTGTACCTGGATGTTCATTTTTTATCGTTTCTTCAAGCTCCTGCAATCGCTCAGTACGGCGCGCGCACAGAATCAATCGATAACCTTCTTTTGCTAAAACAAAAGCGCAAGCTTTTCCGATGCCCGAACTCGCTCCAGTAATTAATGCCGTTCTTTTCATCTGCTCTCTTATTTTGTTGATTCGTAAATGGTGCAAAATCCGAAGGTTTGCGGACGCACTTTTGTTTCACTAAATCCTGCTTGCTGCATCATTCCGGCAAAAACTTTTCCGCTCGGAAACTGGGCAACGGATTCCGGTAGGTAGCTGTACGCTCGGTGATCTTTAGAAATCAGTCGTCCCATTGCCGGTGTGAATTTGTGGAAATAGAAATGGAATAGCTGTTTAATCGGGAATGCGGTAGGATTGGATAATTCCAAAACAATCGCTTTTCCGCCGGGACGAATTACTCGATTAATTTCATCTAAACCTTTTTGTAGGTGCTCGAAGTTACGCACGCCAAACGCCACAGTAACTGCATCGAAAGAATTATCTTCAAATGGCAGGCTTTCCGAATCGCCCAACATCACCTCAAATTGCTTGCTTAATCCTTTCTTTTGGATCTTTTCTTTAGCAACAGATAGCATGCCTTCGGATATATCCAAACCCACAATTTTTTCGGGATTCAATATTTTGATGGATTCAATAGCAAAATCTCCAGTTCCCGTTGCTACATCGAGAATGCGTTGCGGCTTGATACTACGAAGGGAGCGAATGGCTTTTTTGCGCCATATAATATCAATGCCCATCGTCATAAAGCGGTTTAGCATATCATACGTGCCCGATATGTTGTTGAACATATCTGCCACCTGCTCTTTTTTATTGCCGTCCGCCGAATAAGGTTTTACCGTAGGTTGAGGAACTGTCATAGCTACAAAGATACAATAATGTAAGACGTCCGGTAAACGTTTCGATGCTGATTAACAAACAAATTGCTATTGTCCGCTCAATTGTCTGATCATAAGAAGGTATTCGCTCCATGTTGGTAAGCCAAATTCAGTTCTTAGTTTATCAAGATCGTCCTCATTCTCTAGTAAATATGGTACTATTTCAATTTGTTTTTTGTTCGTATTATCGATGGTTTTTACGCGATATTCTACTTGAGTGCCGTAACGTTGTGGATTTCCAGTGTTCTTTGCGACGCGATCATACATGTAAGCATAGTCTTTCTTATTTGCGACTACAGCTCCTCGATCAATTGCCGCTTTCATTTCCTTTAGGTAACGCATTTGAAATTTTGTGTCGTGATCCGCGTGTTGAACCATCATCCAAACGACATGTGTGGCGTCGATCCCGAGATCTTTCTCCCATAGAAAACCATACAGCGAAAACAATCCTTTTAATATTTCCGTATTTGCCTCAAAAACTTTTTTTTGTTCCCTGGAAACGGAATCCATGGATAGATCTGGGTAAGCGTGCAGGTGATTGTTTTTAAGTTCAGATTTCCATTGCGCCAGTTGATCTTGATTACCCATCGAAAGGATGGAAAGTGCTAAATTTGGGAATTTAATACTTTCCACAATTAACATACTAGAAACTCGCTCTTGATGTTTGATAACGATAGTCTTCCAAATATCATTGGCTCTCAATTTGTCGAAACTTGGATTTGCAGTGAAATATTGCAGATCCATAAATCCCGAATCTAACGCGGTTACGATGTTGTCGGCACTTTTCGTCAAATCGCCTTTTTCCGCATACATTGTTGCCAAATTGAGCGTTAAATTATGCGAGTAATTTGTCTTTTCTCTGATGTGATGATAGAGCTTGATGCTTTCGTCAAGATTTCCGCAGAAATATAATGAGTCGGCTCGGTACAAGGATGCTTTTAATTCGGAATCACGGAGATGAACAGCGTAGCGCTGCGCGTGCAGGTGCTGAAAAATCAATAAGCTTAATGTTAGAAAAATTAGTTTTCTCATGTGATTATATGTTTTTTTCTATCTCCAAAATCTTATACATGTAGGTTGTTCTGGTAAGAACTCCATCTGGAGAAAATGCATAATCGGGAATGGATCCAGCGACTATCCAACCACATTTTTGATATAATTTCTGGGCATTGCTATCTGTCGCTGTGTCTAACACAATCAGCGATTTCTTGTTTACTTTGGCGATCTTTTCTATTGCGTCTAGTAACGCTACTGCTATACCATTTCTCCTATGATCGGCGTGAACCATCATTTTTGCGAGCTCTGTCCGATGCGTTTGGTTTTCCGGAAGATCAATATGCAGTTGAACTGTGCCGACTGTGAGATCCGTCGCCATATGTTTGGCTATCAATAAGACAGTTTCGTTATCGGCCACTTTTTTAAAAGTGCTGTTCCAAAGATCAACATACTTCTCATGACTTGTTTCGTTTAGGAAACCTATTGACGCGCCATGCTCGACGGTACTTTTAGTTAGTTTCACTAAACCTTCTAATATCTCATTCGTTGGTTCGAATATCTGTTTGATTTCGTATGCTGAATTCATTTTTAAAAGTAAAATTTTTAAAATCGTAAACTAAGATTTGCTCAGAAAATAAAAATAGCCATCTTATGCAAGTGATTCGTTAAAAATGTAAATAAACAATCGGTCAATTCTTTCAAGAGTGGATACTCGAATATGTCAGATTTTAGTCTGCAAATTTTGATCAGAGAAAAAGAGTCATTACGTTATTAACATTTCTAATGTGAATTAAACATATCTTTATCGACTTGTAAAGCAGTGAATTACAAACGTTGTGAACAAATGCCAATTTTAACCTGTGGAATACTTATTGCTTGTAGCATATATTAAAGCATACAGAAATGCGTTTGTAAATAAAGGTGTTTAAAACTTATATGATGGGCGGATTCTATTTTTCTTACTTTTGCTATCCGGCTCGAGATTTCCCAACAAGGGCATCCGACCAAGCGTGTAAAAATCCTACGAAATCCAATTAAAATATATGTCAGAACAAGGCGAATTCAATCCAAGCGATTCCGGGAAAACCGGTAGAGCAAATTTGAACAGAAAGCGGACAAGTGTAAGCAACTTGATCGGAGGACTGGGCAAATTACCTCCGCAAGCACCCGACTTAGAGGAAGCGGTATTGGGTGCGCTGATGTTGGAAAAGAATGCCTTAAGTGAGGTCATCGATATTTTAAAGCCGGAATCTTTCTACAAGGAAGCGCATCAAAAGATTTTTCAAGCGATTTATAATCTTTTTCAAAAAACTTCTCCCATTGATTTGCTGACGGTTACCACCGAGCTACGTCAAATGGGTGCGTTGGAAATGGTTGGTGGCGCATATTACATTACGCAGTTGACCGACCGTGTCGTTTCTGCAGCGAATATCGAATATCACGCGCGGATCATTTCCCAAAAGTACATTCAACGTGAATTGATCCAAGTTTCTACAGAAATCATCAATTCATCCTACGATGAAACCAGCGATATTTTCGATTTATTGGATCACGCTGAAAAGAGCTTGTTTGATATTGCTCAAAACAACCTGCGTCGCGATTCCCGCAAGATGGATGATATCATGCGGGAAGCGATTAATAATTTAGAATTATTGCGCGATCGCACAGATGGATTAACCGGAATTCCAAGTGGATTAACAGCTTTGGATCGTATGACTTCCGGTTGGCAACCTTCTGATTTGGTAATTATTGCGGCGCGTCCTGCGATGGGTAAAACTGCCTTCGTACTTTCCGTAGCACGTAATGCCGCGGTGGATCATCAACGCCCCGTTGCGGTGTTCTCTTTGGAGATGTCTTCCGTACAGTTGGTAAATCGTTTGATCGCCGGCGAAACGGAGATTGAGCAAGAGAAATTAAAAAAAGGAAATTTAGCAGATCACGAATGGCAACAACTGCATTCGCGAATCGGCCGATTGACCGAAGCGCCGCTTATTATCGATGATACTCCGGCGCTGAACGTATTCGAATTCCGTGCGAAATGTCGCCGTTTGAAAGCGCAGCACGATATTCAAATGGTTATCGTCGATTATTTGCAGCTGATGCATGGTAAGAGCGAAGGCAAAGGTGGCGGTAACCGTGAGCAGGAAATTGGTAGTATTTCCCGCGCATTGAAATCCGTAGCGAAAGAGCTCAATGTCCCCGTTTTGGCGCTTTCTCAGTTAAGTCGTGCGGTGGAATCCCGACCAGGAAATAGTAAGCGTCCGATGCTGTCCGATTTACGTGAATCTGGATCTATCGAGCAGGATGCGGATATGGTGTTGTTCTTGTATCGTCCGGAATATTATGGTATGACGGAGGATGAGGAAGGTCGCCCAACGGCGGGTGTCGGCGAAGTAATTATTGCGAAGCACCGTAACGGTGAAACCGGAATTGTGCCGTTGAAATTCGTTGGTAAATACGTGAAATTCGTCGATTTGGAAGATGATTTCTACGGCGCTAGCGGCGGCAACGATGATGGCTTTGGAGCATTTGGTGGTCCACCTTCGCCTTCGGCGATGGCTCCGTCAGATAGTTTTGGCGGTGGCGGTATCACGATGCCTTCGCGCATGAACGATATGCCGGACGATGCGCCGTTTTAGTGGTTAGCGCCTCGGACCCAAACCAACGGCTAGGCAACCTGCCGGATTTTTCTTATTTTTACACCTTGGTATCATTACTTTTCAACAACTAAAAAGGAAGTTATTTTGGATTATTTAGCGGGACTCAATCCCTCTCAACGTGGTGCAGTAGAACAAACTCAAGGACCTGTAATGATTGTTGCCGGAGCCGGCTCCGGAAAAACACGGGTAATTACTTATCGCGTTGCCCATTTAATTCGTCAAGGCGTGGATCCGTTCAATATTTTGGTGCTGACGTTTACCAACAAGGCGGCAAAGGAAATGCGAGAGCGGATTATGAAAGTTGTCGGTTCGGAAGCTAAGAATATTTGGATGGGGACGTTTCACTCGGTTTTTGCGCGTATTCTGCGTTCAGAAGCGGAGCTGATTGGTTATCCGCGGAATTTCACGATCTACGATACCGACGATACAAAAAGTTTGTTGCGCGCAATCTTGAAAGAGATGAACTTGGATGACAAGCTGTATAACGCCAACCACGTTTACGGCCGTATTTCATCTGCCAAGAATAACCTGATATCACCGCAAGAATACAATAAAAACGAAGCTATCATGGCGGAGGATCGTTCCAACGGTCGCCCGCAATTAGGTGAAATTTATATGACTTACGCCCAGCGTTGTTATCGTGCTGGGGCTATGGATTTTGACGATTTACTATTCAAAACCAACGTTTTATTAAATAAACATCCGGATACGTTGCATAAATACCAACATCAATTTAAATACCTGATGGTGGATGAGTATCAGGATACCAACTTTTCGCAGTATTTGATCGTGAAGCGATTGGCTGCGGTGCACGAAAACATTTGTGTGGTTGGTGATGATGCGCAAAGTATTTATGCATTCCGCGGAGCGAATATCCAAAACATCTTGAATTTCCAAAAGGATTACCCGGATGTGCAGGTTTTCAAGTTGGAGCAGAACTATCGTTCCACGAAAATGATCGTGAATGCGGCAAACAGCATTATTGCAAACAATAAAAACCAGCTTGAAAAGAACGTTTTCTCGGACAACGAAGAAGGGGAGAAGATCAAAGTCAGTCGTGCTTTTTCGGATAATGAAGAAGGTAAAATCGTAGCAGAAGCGATTACGCAGGAGAAAGCGTTGAAAAGCTTGAACTACAAAGATTTTGCGATTTTATATCGAACAAATGCACAATCTCGTTCTTTGGAGGAAGCTTTGCGCAAGCTCAACGTTCCTTACAAGTTATACGGTGGAACATCATTCTATCAACGGAAAGAGATCAAGGATTTAATTGCGTATTTCCGCATGACGTACAACCCGAATGACGAGGAAGCGCTCAAGCGCGTAATCAATTATCCGCGTCGCGGAATTGGCGATACTACGATCGAGCGATTGATGGTGGCTGCCGATAAAAACAATTATCGCTTGTGGGATGTCGTTGCGAATGCAGGCAGTTTTCTCGATGGCCGCAGCGCCACGGCGGTGGTTAACTTTGCGACAATGATCCAAAGTTTTCAAGCGGCTGCGAAAACAAATACGGCTTTCGATACCGCAATGCATATCGCGCAACATTCTGGAATTCTGAAAAGCTTGTACGAAGATAAGTCGGTCGAAGGATTGAGTCGCTATGAGAATATTCAGGAATTGCTGAATGGTATTAAGGAGTTTTCGGAGCGCGAGGATTTGGAAGAAAAAGGATTGGACATCTTTTTGCAGGATGTCGCTCTTTTGACTAATGACGATAACGATAAAGATCCAAATGCAGATACCGTTTCTTTGATGACGATCCACGCTTCTAAAGGCTTGGAGTTTACAGAGGTTTTTATTGTTGGGATGGAGGAAAATTTATTTCCTTCGCAACTGTCGCTTAACTCACGTTCGGAATTAGAAGAGGAACGCCGCTTATTTTATGTAGCGGTGACACGTGCCGAGAAGAAGTTGCATATTTCTTATGCGACGTCGCGCTACCGTTGGGGATCGTTAAATAACTGCGAACCAAGCCGATTTTTAGATGAATTGAATCCAAGTTGTTTGGAATTAGATTTCAAACCGCGGGTTGCGGCTTCGCAAGGAGAAAGTTTTCAGTCGGAACGCGTAGCTTGGCAACGTGAAGAATCTTTCAGCAAACCGAAGCCAAAAGTAGTAAAAACTACTTCTATTTTGCCAAAGGCGCACGTGCCAACGCCTGGTTTCGCACCGTCGGATACCAGCACGTTACAAGTTGGTATGGAAGTTGAGCATGAACGATTTGGTTTCGGTAAGGTGGTAAACCTTGAAGGCAACCGTCCGGATATTAAAGCAACTATTTTCTTTAAAGAGTTGGGACAGAAGCAATTGTTGCTTAAATTTGCAAAACTTAGAATTGTATAACGTAATACGTAAAAACTTAAAATAGACGCTATCCACTTCATTGCTAAGCGTTTATATACAAAATAACACTATGAATTTTGATTATAATAGTACTCGGTCGCACCTGATTTTGGCCGAATATGGCCGTAATGTGCAGAACATGGTCGACTATATTTGTACGATTTCCGATCGGGAAGAGCGCAATCGCTTAGCGCAGGTCGTAATTGATATGATGGGCGTGCTGAATCCGCATTTGCGAGACGTTTCGGACTTTAAACACAAATTATGGGATCATTTGTACATCATTTCTGATTTCAAGATTGATGTGGACTCTCCATATCCAATTCCCGATCGAGATCAAATCCGCCAAAAGCCGGAAACCATCGCGTATCCGCAACGTAGCATCCGTTACAAACACTACGGTCGCACCGTGGAGGATATGATCAAGAAAGCCATTGAGCAACCTAATCCTGAACATGCGGAACGTATGGCATTGTCCATTGCAAACTTTATGAAAATGGCGTATTTGTCATGGAATAAAGATTCGGTTTCGGACGATCATATCATTCAAGATTTACGCGAATTATCGAAAGGTGCACTAACGTTGCCAAGCGATACCGTTTTAACGAAATTGGACTTCAAAACAGCGCCTCCAGGAAGTCGAACTAAAACTGCCACCAATAATCAGCAAAATAATAATCAGAAGGGTGCTGGATCGGGCGGTAAAAAGGTAATGAAGAAAAAGGTTGGTGGATATAGTAACAATAACAACAACAATAATTACCGGAGCAACAACAACAATAACTACAATAATAACAGAAAGAAATTTCAATAAGTCAATTCAAGAATAATGCGCCCCAGAAGGCGCATTATTCTTGAATTGCTAGAAGGATGTGTATATGAATGCATTTGAAATACGTGGCGGGAAGCCATTGAGCGGGGAAATTGTTCCACAGGGGGCAAAAAATGAAGCGTTGCAGATTATTTCTGCTGTTTTATTATCAGCAGAAAAAATTACTATCAGTAATATTCCGGATATCAAGGATGTTAACAAGTTAATCGATTTATTGATCGCATTAGGCGTTTCCGTAAATCGTATTAACGATGATACCTACGAATTTGAAGCAAAGGATATCAATATCGATTATTTCCAATCCGAAGAGTTCAAGAAAAAAGGTGGAAGTCTACGCGGATCGATTATGATTGTTGGCCCTTTGTTGGCGCGATTCGGTAAAGCTGCTATCCCGAAACCGGGAGGCGATAAAATTGGTCGTCGTAGGTTAGATACCCACTTTTTAGGTTTTGAAAAACTAGGTGCAAAATTTGTTTACGACGCCGAGAAGCATTTCTTTAATGTGGATGCTACGCAATTGAAAGGGACGTACATTTTAATGGATGAAGCTTCCGTGACCGGAACAGCAAACATTGTGATGGCTGCGGTTTTAGCGGAAGGAACCACAACCATTTATAACGCAGCTTGCGAACCTTATTTGCAACAATTGTGTAAAATGCTTAATCGCATGGGCGCAAACATTTCCGGAATTGGATCGAATTTGTTGACGATCGAAGGCGTGAAATCTTTGGGAGGAACAACGCACCGTATGTTGCCGGATATGATTGAAATCGGGTCATTTATCGGATTAGCAGCCATGACGGGTTCCGAGATTACTATTAAGGATGTTTGCTTTAAAGAATTGGGAATCATTCCATCGGTTTTTTCACGCTTAGGAATTAAGTTTGAATTGCGTGGTGATGATATTTTCATTCCTGCTCAAGATAGTTACGAGATCGACACGTTTATCGATGGTTCGATTCTGACCATTTCTGATGCGCCTTGGCCAGGATTTACACCGGATTTATTGAGTATCGTGTTGGTGACCGCTATTCAGGCTAAAGGAAATGTGTTGATCCACCAGAAAATGTTTGAAAGCCGTTTGTTCTTTGTCGATAAGCTGATCGATATGGGTGCGCAAATTATTCTTTGCGATCCGCATCGTGCAACGGTGATCGGGCTGAACAAACAAAATACCTTGCGTGGTATCGAAATGACCTCACCAGATATTCGTGCTGGCGTGTCTTTATTGATTGCCGCATTGTCCGCTCAAGGAACGTCATTGATCCATAATATCGAACAAATTGAGCGCGGATATCAGCATATTGAGAAACGTTTGAAAGCTTTGGGAGCGGATATACGTCGTGTAGAAGCTTTACCTCAAGGGCATTAAGCTTTCTATTATTTTTTTAGATATTTGATAATACTTTATATCTTTGTTTCAAATTTAGATGTTTAAACATTAATTTAAATAACCATGAAAAGAATGACCGTAGTAGCAGCTGCAGCTGCACTTATTTTGTCGGCATGTGCTGGCAATCCAGAAGGTAAAAAAGCTGAAACAGCAGATGCTATCGAAAGTGGCGAAGCAGTAGGTACCGCTTATCAAGTAGATACCACACAATCCACAGTAAAGTGGACAGGTACTAAAATGACCGGCGCGCACGAAGGTACGGTAAACATTAAATCTGGTGAGCTTTTCGTTGATAACGAAGCGATTACGGGTGGTAGCTTTGTGTTGGATATGAACACAATTAGTTCAACTGATTTGGACGGTGAATACAAAGAAAAATTGGATGGTCACTTGAAAGCAGAAGATTTCTTCAACGTTGCGGCGAACCCTGAAGCTTCTTTCCAAATTACAGAAGTGAAAGCTGGTGCATCGGCAAATGAAGTAAAAATCTCTGGTAACTTAACGATCAAAGGTATTTCTAAAAACATCACTTTCGATGCGAAAGTGGATGAATTAACTGAAACTACGGTTAAAGCTAGCGCTGATTTCAATATCGCTCGCGAGGACTGGGGAGTTAATTACTCCGGTAAAGAAGATGATTTGATCTCTAAAGAAATCAACTTCAAAATCGCTTTAGTTGCTACAAAAGCATAGTTATAAATGATAGCCGACTTTGTCGGAAATAAGGAAAACCTACGGATGAAAATCTGTAGGTTTTTTTGTGAAATAACGGGTTCAGACCTTTTATAAATGCCCGTTTTTTGTATATTTAGGGCTTAAAGTTTGAGCTATGAAAACTATTGATGATTTAAATTTTTCGGGTAAAAAAGCCCTGATTCGTGTGGATTTCAATGTGCCATTGGATGAGGATTTCAATATTACCGATGATAACCGTATTCAAGGCGCTTTGCCAACAATACAAAAAGTATTAAAAGACGGCGGTTCTGTTATCTTAATGTCGCATTTGGGTAGACCAAAAGAAGGACCAACTGATAAATATTCGTTGAAACATATTGTTTCTCATCTTTCATCTGTTCTGGGTGTTGATGTACAATTTGCGAACGATTGTATCGGTCAAGAGGCAACTGATAAAGCAGCTGCTTTGCAAGCCGGACAAGTTTTGTTGCTGGAAAACTTACGTTTTTACAAAGAAGAAGAAAAAGGAGACGAAGCTTTCGCGAAGAAATTGGCGGATTTAGGTGATGTGTACGTGAATGATGCATTCGGTACTGCGCACCGTGCACATGCTTCTACAGCGATTATCGCAGCAAATTTTCCAGATGCGAAATGCGCAGGCTTTTTGATGGCCAAAGAAATTGAGAACGCAGAAAAGGTACTAAACAAACCTACGCGCCCTTTCACCGCAATCATGGGCGGAGCGAAGGTTTCCGATAAATTGGAGTTGATTGAAGCTTTATTAGAAAAGGTGGATAACTTAATCATTGGTGGCGGTATGGCTTATACATTCGTGAAAGCGCGTGGTGGCGAAATTGGTCAATCGTTAGTAGAACTAGATAAACTAGATTTGGCGAACGAACTAGTGAAAAAAGCGGAAGAGCAAAACGTGAATTTGGTGTTGCCAACGGATGCTCAAATTGCAGATCGTTTTGCCAATGATGCAGTAGTTTATGACGGTGCGAATGATCAAATTCCAGCAGATAAACAAGGTTTGGATATCGGTAAAGAATCAGCAGAACATTTTGCGGAGGTAATCAGTGCTTCTAATACATTGTTGTGGAATGGTCCGATGGGTGTTTTCGAAATGGATACATTCGCGAAAGGAACACGCGTTGTTGCTGATGCGGTTGTTGCGGCGACAGAAAAGGGAGCATTCTCATTAATTGGGGGAGGTGATTCAGCAGCGGCAGTTTCCAAATTTGGAATGACGGAGCACGTAAGTTACGTGAGTACTGGTGGTGGTGCTTTGTTGGAATACATGGAAGGCAAGACGCTTCCAGGCGTGAAAGCTATCTTAGATTAATCTAGGGGAATATATGATAACGAAAACTCCGATGGATTGTGATCCTTCGGAGTTTTTTGGTTTTTGGGTTTATGGCTTCAATAAATCCGTCTTTGCGAAGCTTAGGTACGAATGGCTACATAATGTCAACAACTTTACGTGTTTACCTCTCAACATTTTAATCCTATCAACTCCATAAATAGATCACTTCGTCGTGCCTTCTCGTGATGACGGAGAAAGTTGTAGATTTTGCGTAAAAGAACTTCACGACTTTACAGCTTAACCCTTATCAACCTGAAATGAAACCTAATAACTATAACTCAAACTAAAGACCGGAACAACACGTTGTGTCGCGCGGCTATCATTGATATAAATTCCTTCCACGCTGACGTTTATATCCGGCAATACATAACGCAGCAAGTTGAAATCGGCTGATATGCCTAACCCGAACGTTTTTGGTGCAATCGACGAGTTTTGTAGGTTTTGATAATCGGAGAATGCTTTTGCTTGAATGCGTTTGATATAAGCTAAAGGACCAATAGTCCAGTCTGGATAGGCAATTGGCATTCGGTATGTTAAAAGCAGTGTGTTGTCGATTCTTGGTGATGGAAAATAACCAAATCCGCTAACTACAGGAATGTCGTTGCTGAATTGATACACGCCATTTTTATGCTGAAAACTCAATCGGGCTTGTAATCCATGATTGGTAAACAATCCCGGGAAGTAGAATCCAGTTCTCAACGAAAGAATTGTTCCGGCGCGTGTTCCTTCCATAAACGGTCGATGGCGATACGTCGCGCTGATTTGTTGTCCCCAGCGTGGTTGTAAATCCATGTGGCTACGACGACGATTTCTATTAAAATATGCTTGATAATTTAATGGAAAAGCAATCTCATCCTGAAAATTATTGACCAGAACACTAACCTGATAGCGCTGTAAATACGATGTTCCGACCTGAACACCATAGCTGTAAATCATATTCTGGCGATAGATGGAAAAGGGGATGAGGACGTTTGCTGCGTAATAATTTTCTCTCCAATCAAATCCAATAATTTGATCATCAGCTGTTCTTGCTTGTCCTAATTGCCCTCTGTTTTCGTAACGCAAGTTGAATTTTGGGAAGTATTTTGCATAGGTAAAATCAGCGCTGTAAATACTTTTTTGAATGTCCGTATCATATTCATACCCTAAAGTAATTTGCGAGGTGTTTAGCAAATCGTTAGCTAACCAAAACACTCCCGGACGAAAGTTGTCTAAACTCTCGAAGTTGTTGTTGCTGATGGATAAACTATGAAAATTGAACAGTCCGGATAAGCTAGTATATGGCCTAATGATCGTGGAATCAATTACGTTTTCTGGTAGTACAGAATCGCGGAAAGCATAGTTTTTACCAAGTCGGAAATCGGTAAGATAATTTCTATTCCTGTTTTGATTTGGTAATCGATCGTAATTGATTTCTTTTATTTCGTTGCGATTAATCGTTTGATTCGATTTAGCCGATATCATAGCGATGCGATGTCCATCGGGTGTATAATCGTTAATTAAAAGTGAGTCGGAGTTGATCGGAGTGGGATTAAAAGCGCCATAAAGAACGTCACTCAACGCATTGATCTTGCCCTCGGAGTCGAGGCTATAAATGTTGTCAATACCGTTGTAATGCGCTTTGTAGATAATGTTTTCGCCATCGTAAAGAGGTCTTTCTAAAGTCTGACTTCCCCAAGGGAGAAGGAATTTATAGTTTTTCGTACTTAAATCGAACTCCATCAAGGTCGTTCCTTGATCGCTAACGGCAATACAAACGATTCTTTCGGAAGCAGCATTATATTGCGGTTGCTGAATGTGCAATCCGTGAGGTAGCCGTATCTCTATTTGCTTCACTCCATTAGCGGTATCATAAACAGCAAGCGCACTCTGTCCGGAATTATTAACTTGAACTACAACGAAATGTTTATTATTTGGCGATAACGCTGGCGTGTAAGCGAAATCTTCTAGTTTAAAAGTTTTATGCACATCAGTTTTCAAGTTCTTGATATGCACAACTTGGAAAGTATTTTTACCATATCGCGCATCTTTCCTTACCTCATCCCAAATTAAGATATTGTCGTTGACATGGAAGTAGGGCATAAGTTGCTGTCCGGTGTAAGCAACGCGGTGAGCTGTTCCGTTTTGAATGGACACAATATGCGGAATGTTTTGTGGTCCTTGCCACAATGCATAAATCGTATCGCTATGAGCATTACTTTTCTGAGGTAGCAAATAGTGAACAGGATATTTTGAATTAGGAGTTTCTATGTGTGATAAAAGAGATTTTCCAGTCGCTTCGGAACGCCAAATTTGCGTGATAGAATCTATGGCTCCTTGATACAAGCGACGACTGTTATAGCCATTGCTATGTTTGCGAAGTGCCTTGTAAAAGTTGAATGGTCGGAACAATTTTCCGCGCATATCTTCTAACATTTCTTCCTTGATTTGACCTCCAAATTGATTAGTCAAATGGGTGTTCATTAAGTAGCCCGTCAGGTAAAAACTTGGTGTAATGTCCTTGAAAGATCCGAGGATATTTTTATCAAACCCATACCTTCTTCCGGCAAGTTGATTCGCTCGAATCGGCATGAACCAACTCGGCATCCGGCCTCTTCCTCCACTGGAAAAATGTGTTTCGGTGAATACGGCATCGCCTTCAAAATACCAAGCTGGGAGATGAATTCCGAACATAGCATACGAAAACTGCTCGAAAAATGGACCACGTAAACGGCCTGTCAATTTGTCTATTTGTGCTACGTGTCGCAATTCGTGTTGCGCTAAATTTGGTAACCATTCCACGTTGCTCGCAATTCCGCTAGGTAAGGGAAAGAACTCCGTTTTTCTTGGAGCGAGCTGAACAAATCCATTTTGGATGATGTGATTTGCATGCAAAATCACGGGTATCTTGCCAGTATATCCCTCTATAAATGTGTTTGCGTTTTGCCTCATCGAATCTAATTGCTGGGCTAGGGTAGAGGCTTTGTCACGATATGTTTTAGGGAAGATGATACGGTGATTTTTAAGCTGAATTTGTTCCCATTTTACGCTTGGATTTACCTGATCATTTTCAATAATTTGTCCAAATAGATTTGATGAACAAAAAATGGATATGGTAATACATAATAGTCTGGTAATTATATTTTTATTCAATGTGTTTGTCGGTTAAAATTTTAATACTAAATATTTTAGTTTTATTTCTTTGTGTAAGCTTAATTTTTTATTAATATGATTATTTTAAATGTCTGATTTTTAAAATAATATAAAAACAAAATTAAAGAAATATATCAGTTAATTTATGTTGGTAATTTTCATTTTATCGCTTGTTCTCACTTCGGTTAAGAATGTTTTATAAAGCTAAGTTTTTTTAAGATATCACCAAATGGTATAGGAAATTTTTAGATATAATTTTCTTGAAAATATTTTGAGGTCGACAAGCTTAGTAGATTTTGTATTTGCATATAATGTGACGCAAATTTCCATCTTCATAATCCATCGAAATTTCTCTGCTGAGTTGAGAGCAATGCAAAGCATTTGCGAATCCAGATTCTAAAATTGAGCGTGAGGAATATATGCGAACTTCGGGGCAACTAATTTAATATTGTCGTTTTTTTAAGATGTGTCATTTTGGCATTTTAGAACGCCGTTTATTCAGGTTGATCATTGAAATCCATTAAAGAATTCAATATAAACAGCTGTTAAAATTAATTAGAGATTTTCCCTAAAATAAACGACTTTTGCAAGCAAATTAGCATAACACCAATGTAGCGATATTAAAAGAGAGGGACTATGGAAGAACTAGAAATGCAAGTCGAGCAAATCGAACAGTTCATTGAACAGGGAGATATGCTCGCGTTGGAAGAATACTTAAACGAGTTAAACATTTCTGACGTCGAAGAACTCATCGATGAACTCCCAGAACATGGCCCTTTGTTTTTAGAAACGCTTACGATTAAGCGTGCCGTTAACGTATTCCGAATTCTCGATTTTCCAACCCAAGAACGGATCATTAAAAAGCTGCCTGCCTCGAAAGTTAGGGAACTGATTAATGAAATGCCGCCGGATGACCGTACCTCCTTTTTAAGTGATTTAAAAGGTGATGCGGTGAAGCGAATCATTATTATGCTTTCGCCCGAAGAGCGAAAAGAGGCTTTATCACTTTTAGGCTATCCTGAAGACTCTGTTGGGCGTTTGATGACGCCGGATTACATTACCGTGAAATCGCATTGGTCTATTCCCCGCGTGCTTGATCATATTCGACGTTACGGCAAGGCTTCTGAAACTATCGACGTCCTTTACGTTATCGATGGGGAAGGGAAGTTGATCGACGATATTCGGATCAAAGATATTCTTTTGGCGGAGCCGGAAATATTGGTGAGCGATCTCATCGATAATCGCTTGATAAAACTATATGCCAACGATCCACAAGAAGAAGCGGTAACGATATTCCGTATGAATAACCGAGTAGCGCTTCCTGTAGTAGATGATCAGGACATCATGTTAGGAATTGTGACGATCGACGATATCCTTTGGGTTGCCAACGAAGAATATACAGAGGATATGCAGCGTTTTGGGGGTACTGAGGCGCTCGATGAGCCATACTTGGATGTGTCGATCTATCAACTTGTAATGAAGCGCGCAGGATGGCTTGTCGTGCTATTCTTTGGGCAGTTGTTGACAGCCTCGGTTATTGAACACTATGAATCTCGTTTAACGGTGGCGCTATTGGCGCTTGTTCCGGTAATTATGTCTAGCGGAGGGAATAGTGGTTCGCAAGCTTCCACTTTGATCATCCAAGCGATGGCGATGGGCGAGGTGACCTTAGGCGATTGGTGGCGAGTAATGAAGCGTGAAATTCTTTCGGGTTTAGCGCTAGGGATTATTCTGGGTATTCTCGGTTTTGCGCGCATCGGTTTTTGGCAAGCATTTACTTCCGCTTATGGCGACTATTGGCAACTGATGGCGGCGGCCGTTTCATTGACATTGGTGTCAATCGTATTGTGGGGTTCGCTTATCGGTTCGATGTTGCCTTTCATTTTGCGTAGATGCGGTGCTGATCCTGCTAGTTCTTCGGCGCCATTCGTATCCACTTTAGTGGATGTTTCTGGCTTGTTACTATACTTTACGTTCATTTCCCTAATCCTGAAGGATGTTCTGATGTAATTATTCTTATTGGTACTGAATAACTTGTGATTTTTTGCGTTTTAATATTTTGATAAGTCCATTTATCTTCCGAATATTGTGTCACCGAAGACAAACGGTTGACATTCCTGAATAGCTCAGCTGGTTAGAGCATCTGACTGTTAATCAGAGGGTCGCTGGTTCGAGCCCAGCTTCAGGAGCAGGATAAAAAATCGCTTTTCATAACGAAAAGCGATTTTTTTTTTGCCCGTATACTTAGCCGATTGATAACTGACATTTTTTTGTTTTTGAAATGTTGGTGCTATTTCGTGTAAATTAACTTTCCGACAGACCAATTTTGCCGTTTTTTCATATTGTATTGTTGAAGGATGGAGTTTGTTATTGTCAATGAGCAATTTCCGTTAAAACAAATAGATATTTGGCTATATTTTTTGTTGAAATTTTATCGAAATAGGTATTTTATTATTTTATTGACTTATTTGGGCGGTTGTTGATTAAATTATCTTAATATAATTTCTGTTTTTATGGAGATATGATAATTTTATAGTGTCAAAATCGTACGAAATCAGCGTAAAAGTTAAAATCAGGAAAGAGTACGGCAAAATCCAGCCGATTCCGCTTTGCATATCGGTTAAATTTGTAAAACCTAACACGGATTTTACAATTAACTAACCCCAAGAATGCAGAGATGAGTTATCTAAAATTAACAATGATTTTTTGCTTATTCCTATATGGAAACGCGCTTTATGCGCAGCAAAAAGAACTAACAGGAAAAGTCACCAATGCGGCAAATGAACCTCTGGTAGGTGCTTCTGTCAGTATTGAAAATGGTGGCGCAACCTCCACAAACAGCAACGGTCAATTTTCTATTAATTACACATCAGGAAATCGTCTCCGAATTTCGATGATTGGCTATGCAACACAAACGATTAGTTTGGTTGCGCAAACCACTGTCAATATCAAGTTGGAATCCGGCGATCAGGAAATTGGTGAGGTAGTCGTTACGGCGCTCGGAATTAGCCGGGAGAAAAAGGCGCTTGGTTACGCTATACAAGAGATAAAAAGTGAAGAACTTACCAAAACAAATCAACAGAATGTGCTGAATAGCATGTCCGGTAAGATTTCCGGGATGCAAGTTACTGCGGCTAGTGGTGCTGTGGGAGCCGGAAGTCGTGTTGTGCTACGTGGAAACAATTCCTTCGGCAATAACCAACCGCTTTTTGTTGTAGATGGTGTTCCGGTGAGTAATTTTTCTACAGATGTAGGTTCCGGCGGTTCTGTAGATTACGGAAGTGGAATTGGTGATATCGATCCAAGTAACATCGAATCTATTTCCGTGTTGAAAGGCGCAAATGCAGCCGCATTGTACGGCCAGCTTGCAGGGAACGGTGTTATCATCATTACGACAAAAAATGGTAAAGGTGCTACAACGCCAGTGATTAGTTACAACGGTGGGATTTCAGCAGAAAACCCATACATCCTTCCGAAATACCAAAACAGTTACGGACAAGGTAAATATGGCGAAGAATATTTGTGGAACCTATACCGAGAAGGCAATCTACAGTTGTCTGATATTGGATATTCCAACAATCTGAATCCAACAACGTATCAGGAATGGGCAGAAATGATCGGTTTCAAATACGTGGATGGTTTGGGTAGTGGAATCAATGATAACGTGGATGAAAGTTGGGGACCACGCTTAGATGCCGGATTACTACTTCCACAATATAGCAGTCCGCTGGATGCACAAGGTAATCGTACGCCGACACCGTGGATATCATATCCGAATAATGTGCGTGATTTCTTCCAAACCGGACATACTATGGATCATTCACTTTCTTTAAGCTCCGCGGTCGGAAAAGGCCATGCGCGCTTAAGTTTGAGTACGCAAAATCAAGCAGGTACGGTTCCGAATACAGATCAGGATCGCTACACCTTATCATTAAATACCAGTCAGCAATTGACCGATCGCTTGGAAGTGAATGCAAGTATGAACTACGTTCGCTTGGAGAATGATAACCTTATTGGTCAGGGATACAACAGTTTCAATCCGATGCAGTCGATCGGAGGTTGGTTTGGTCGTCAAGTCGATCTAAATGGACTGAGAGATATGCGCGACGCGGAGTTCGAAAATGGTTTTCCTTATAACTGGAACAGTAACTACAGCGATAATCCCTTCTTCACGACATTCAATAATCTGAATTCACGGGATAAAGACCGCATGTTTGGTAATGTTAGCGCAACGTATACGGTTCATCCGTGGCTCAAAGTGATGGGGCGTGTAGGTAATGATTGGTCTTATGAGAAGCGTATGCAGATCACGCAAAATAAATCTAATTCTACCTTAACAAGTGCGGCAAATCGTACCTGGGGCGGTGGTAAATTTCGTCAGACTTCCATCGGACTTAATGAATTAAATGCTGATTTAATCTTATCCGGACAAGGTAATATCACACCTGATTTGAATTTGAGCTATATCGCCGGAGCGAATTATCGTGATTATAAATATGCTTACGATCTTTTGGGTGCCGACCAGTTGACGGTTCCAAACTTGTATCGCATTGGGAATGCAAAAGGATCTCCGGTAACCGGTATGTCGACGCAACATCTTCGCTCGAATAGTGTGTTTGCGCAAGCATCACTTGGGTACAAAGATGCACTTTACTTGGATTTAACGGCTAGAAATGACTGGAACTCGACCTTGCCCGCTAACAACTTATCCTATTTCTTTCCGTCGGCAAGTTTAAGTTGGGTATTCACGAATTCATTGCCAATAAACGAAGGTATTCTGAGTTTTGGTAAGTTGCGCGCAAGCTGGGCTTCTGTAGGTAAAGGTGCAGGTAATGCATATTACACACAGGGAACTTACGTTCCGAATACTGCAGCATTCAACGGGGTGACTTTGTATAGCATCAGCCCGATCCTTCCTCCGCTGAATCTATTGCCGGAAAAAGCGCAGAGTACAGAGGTGGGTGCCGAATTGCGATTTCTTAACAACCGAATTGGTTTAGATTTTACGTATTACAACAAGAAAAGTTTAGATCAAATTATGCAGGTAAATGTTTCTGGATCTACAGGTTTCCGTTCTTTGCGACTGAATGCCGGGGAAATTCAGAATACCGGTGTAGAAGCGCAGTTGAATTTGGGGATTATTCGTAAGCAAGAAGGTTTCCGTTGGGATATGGATATCAACTGGGCAAAGAATAACAGCCGTGTAAATAGCTTGTACACAGATCCAACAACGGGACAAGATTTGGAATCTTTCAATGTGACTTCCGCTTGGAGTATGACCATTGACGCTATTCCTGGTCGGCCTTACGGTGTGATGCGTGGAACAGCGTTCCAACGCGATGATTCGGGAGCAATTCTGGTTGGTTCGGATGGTTTGCCGCGCTATACAGGTTCTCCAGTTGAGCTAGGTAATATCACGCCAGACTGGGTTGGCGGGATCAATAACAGATTCAGCTACAAAGATTTTAGACTGAGTTTCTTGATAGACATGCGCAAAGGTGGCGATGTATTCAGTGTAACGCAATGGTTCGGTTTGCAATCAGGTGTACTGGAAGAAACTGTAAGCAACGGGATAAGAGAAACCGGTATTGTTTTGGGACAAAATTATATGGCAAATGAACGTTTTGTGTTGGAAGATGATTCTGCAAATGATATCCGCGTCGGAGCACGTGATTACTTCCAAAGCCTTTGGGGTGGAAGAGAAACAGGGATTATTGATGGAAGTTTCGTGAAGCTTCGCGAAATACAATTTGGATATGACTTCCCACAACGATTATTTACTAACTGGAAAGTGATAAAAAGAGCGGGTGTTTCGGTGTTTGCACACAACGTAGCGTTGTTGTACACGCATAAAAGCAACTTTGCCCACATTGATCCTGAAACTGGTTTTGGTGTTGGAAACGATGGCTTAGGTATCGAGCAATATCAAATCCCGTCCAACAGAAGCATTGGTATGAAATTAAACCTTACTTTTTAACCGCTCCTAACTCCTTTAGACATGACAACTATATTGAATAAAATAAAGAAACATAGGACAGCGATATTCGGAATTATGGCGGCAGCCTCTTTTCAGGCCGCTTGTACCAAAGATTTTGATCGGATTAATGCCAATCCAAACGAACCCACTGAAGCACCAATGACAAATGTTTTGGCCTACGTGCTGCAAGATTTTTCAGCGAATTTCTACAACGCTTGGGGCGATATGAACGAACCTTCGACCTATAGCGGTCATTTGGGAAAGATCGCTTATATTGACGAAGCGCGTTATATGTTTCGTGCCGGCACCATTACCGATTTGTGGAACAAGTTTTATCGCGATGTAAAGAATGCACAACTTGTTATTGCGTCGGCGGAACAACAAGATGCGGTTAATATGCAAGCCGCTGCGATGACTTTCCAAGCATTTATGTGGCAATTAGGAACCGATCGTTGGAGGGATATGCCATTTAGTGAGGCGGTAAAGGGAGATGAAGGTTTCGTGACTCCCAAATATGATACGCAGGAAGATATTTACCCAGTAATCATTGCGCAGTTGGAGCGGGCCGCTGAATTATTTGCCCAAAAGTCGAATGATCAGTTGGGTAATGGAGATTTGTTGTTCGGAGGCAATGTTACCAAATGGCAAAAATTTTGTAATTCTTTACGATTGCGTATCGCTTTGCGTTTATCGGAAGTAGATGTGCAACGTTCTCAAGCGACCGTCCAACAAATTTTAGGTAATCCAGCTCAATATCCGATTATGACATCTAATGATGATAATGCGTATTTCGTTTGGGCGGGCGCCGATCCGTACGTGGAGCCTTGGAATAATGACTCCAGAACCCGCGATGACCATGGAGTGAGTGTGAATATTGTTGATTCTTTGTCGAAATACGCCGATCCGCGATTGCCTATCTATGCCAAACCAGCTCCTTCCGATGGTACATATCGCGGGGTTGTGATAGGGCCTGCCAGTTCTCCGAGTGTGGCTATGTATTCGCGAATTGGATCGCGTTTTAGAGATAACAGTGCCGGATTCAGTCCGTTTATGAATTATGCGGAAACGGCGTTGATTGTTGCTGAACTTGCTAATTTGGGCTGGAGTACTGGAGCATGGACTGCGCAAGATGCCTACAACAATGGTGTTCGGGCTTCACTTCAAGAAAATGGCGTAGGTGCATCGCAAATTGATGCTTACATCAACTCTCCATCTGTGGCTTGGAATGGAAATACGTCAAAAATCTATTTGCAAAAGTGGTTAGCGCTGTTTAAAAATGGCCATGAAGCCTGGTCGGAAATGCGTCGTACAGATTTTCCCCTATTGCCTGCTGCACCGGGTTCTGCGTTCACAGGACATACTCGTCCGCCATTTAGATATCCTTATCCGGTGGATGAAACCACGTTAAATGGAAGAAATAGCGAACCATTCATCAAGGATGTGGTAGACAATTTTTGGGGTAAAAAGATGTGGTGGGACACCAGATCGAACGTTAGTTAATCAGAGTGGTTTTTTATAGCGTGTGTTTTCGCTTCCCGATTTCGGGAGGCGATTTTTTTATTAAGATGAAATTTTTCGAAAATCCATTTGCAATTATAATATCGGAATTGTACTTTTGTACCGCTTTAGAGGGGTAACTCAATGAAGAGCTAGATTCCTGAATAGCTCAGTTGGTTAGAGCATCTGACTGTTAATCAGAGGGTCGCTGGTTCGAGCCCAGCTTCAGGAGCTAAATAAAAAAGTCGTTTTTGATATCAAAAAACGGCTTTTTTTGTTTTTAGGGCAGATTAGGTACATTTGCTCTTGTCGGTTCGGGTTCTCCGAGTCGTCGTGATTTACATAGTTTTTTGTTGAACTTCACGCAGGAATGTTACAAATACGTTACAGAAATTCCAGCGTGTTTAAGGAAGAAAATTGTGGAAACCGTAAGCGCAAAAATTTTTGAACATCAAAAGAAAGCTGATGGCACTTACTCAGTTCGATTCATGTATATTTTCAAGTTTTAATTTTGTTTTGCGTTAACGATGTGAGCTAAGTGATGCTCGCAGTGCCAAGCATAAATTCCTATATTAGTCTTGAGTGAGATTTTTTCTTTGTTCTCGGGATGTAGAAATTCTTTTTCCAAGTCTTCATCGCTAAGGCTTTCCATTAAATTTACCCAGCGTTCGTGTAAACCTTCCAATATTAATAGTGAACTCCGTACCGGATAATACTTTGAATCCGATAATTCAGCCCACACATTTTCAAAATAAGGTTTTATTGTCGGCGTATTCTCTGTAAGAGTAAGTTTGAATCTAATAAAGCTGTTCATGTGGCTATCAGCGCAATGGTTTACCACTTGTGAGATTGTCCAACCATTCGGTCTATACTGTTTAGCGAGTTCTTCTTTTGTTAGATGTGCAACTTCCTTGTGAATTTTGGCTGGGAAATCTTTAATAGTTTGAATCCACTCGCGAATGTCATTTCTATCGATTCTTTCTGGATGTCTAAATCTTCCAATAGGATATTTTAGCTTTTCAATATTGTCTTCCATTTGAAGTTGAATTTAATTAAAGTTTATGCGCTATGAAACTTAAGGTAGCATAAATGTATTTTAAATAGAATTTTTATTAGTTAAATTATTATTATTAGGAAAAATTAGTAGCTTAGGACATACCTTTATTATCTATTTTCCAATGAATTACATCTTCGTCAAATTCATAGCGATTACATTTTTGATTGGATTCTTTTACTTTTCAGATGTTTATGCGCAAAATCCAGACAACATCCACCAAGATTATACTTCTTTTAGCTTAAAGGATAGCGTTCGAATTTTCAGAGGTAAAATTCTTGGCTTAGATTCAACGGAACTTGCCAAAATTCCTTATGCGGATGTTCGTGTTCAAACCTTTGATGTTGAAGGCGATTCCCGTATATCCTGTCCTATTTCGGTGAGCGGCACGTTCGATGTAATCCTTCCATATCACATTCCTTTGCAAGAGCTTTTTTTAGAATTAGGCGATTATAGCGAAACGTTCTTTGTGCTCGATTCAATAGAAGTGGACTTTGATTTTCAGCATGGTGATGAACCCGAAGTTCATTTCAGGGGAGAAAATGCAACGTCGAGCGAATTCTTGTTTTCCCACAATAAAGCTTTAAAGGAATCGGAAGGATATAAACAGTTCAGTTATGTCGCCGACAGTTTAATTGATGCGCAAATAGATTCGGCTGTGTTTTTCCGAGCGCTAAATACTTGGTCGGAAAATACAACGAGCTTAACAAATAAATTTTTGCATTCGAGAAATGTTTCGCCCGCGCTTCGTGATATTGTTTTGCAGTCCAATGAAGCGCAATTTTTGTCCTACGTACTACATTATTACTCAAACATGGAACGAATGCTGCCGGAAGAATTGTCACATCGTATAAAAGCTTTCCAAACAACGTATTTGCTATCTTCCATGAGTATGTTTTATCATTACTTATACTACTTCGCGCGATCTGTTTGGGAAGAAGAACGACAATCTCCTGCTTTAGATTTTATTTTGGATACAATGTCTAAAAGCGTGAATATGAATGCGGGTGACGTCGATCTTCTCATGCGAACAAAGACTTTATTTATCCAATATCAACAGGACAAAAGTACCGAGCTGAAACCGGCCTATTTTGATGAGCTTGAAAGTAATTTTCAGATTGTTAACGACCGATATAACGCAACTTTACAACGCACTATAAATGAATGGGTAGATACAAATCGTCAAACGCTTTGGGATTTCTTTTCCGACAGATACCCCCAACCAATAGATGACATCTTGATTGCGAAGAGCGGTCCGCGAAAGGAACAGTTAACGATCGACAGCTTATCGAAGACATACGAGCGTATTTTAACATACATTGAAACGCCCAAAATATCTTATTTTATCGATGCTTATGTGAAATCTATACAAAAACCACTTGTTGCAGCGGACGAAGAAAATTATAATGTAGTTAATAAAAGCGATTCTGTATTAGTTCCTATTGATTTTGCGAAAGATGCAGAACTTTACGTCGTGGATCACTTTGGTGGTGGCGAACTATTTGATCATTTGCTTACAAAATATAAGGGTAAGGTATTGTTTGTAGATTTTTGGGCAACTTGGTGTGTGCCTTGTTACGAAGATTTCGAACGAGCGAAAATGCTAAAAAATGGATTGGATACGTCGAATATTGTCTTCCTCTATTTATGTTGTGATTCGGAGCAAGGTGAATGGATCGGACGGATTCGCGAAAGAGAATTGTCTGGCGTGCATGTACTTTTTAATAAAGAACAAAGGCGCGAACTATTCAACCGATTTAACTTAGATGGTTATCCAAGTTATCTTTTTGTAGATAAATCAGGCCATATCGAACATCATGCGAGATGGGTTTTGAACGATCCAAAGAAAGGACAGGCGTTTTTATTGGAGCAGGTAGACAAATGATCCTTCCGACCTTGTAGCTGTTTTTCATCCAAATCGAACTGAAGCGAAAGCGAATCCGCGTTAACAGAACTTCACGCTTTCAACGAATTTTAAAACTTTAAAATAATATCTTTGCAAAACCGTTCGATTTCGTCGCACAAGCGTTTGAAATTGAAGTGAGGAAGCTAAACTTCCTGCAGCGCGAATTGGATTCGTTGTTCGGTATTAAAGAAATTATATATGTCATTAGTCATTGTAGGTTCGATTGCATTTGATGCTGTCGAAACTCCGTTTGGGAAAGCAGATAAAAATCTAGGCGGAGCAGCTGTGTTCGCCGGTTTAGCTGCTTCATATCTCTATGATCACGTGAAGTTGGTAGGAATTGTTGGTGGTGATTTTGGAGAAGATAATTTTAGCATTATTACCGATCGAGGGATAGATATTGCAGGTATTGAGATAGCTGAAAACCAAAAAACATTTTTTTGGTCGGGTAAATACCATGTGGACATGAATAGCCGAGATACTTTACAAACGGATCTTAACGTGCTAGCAGCATTTGACCCTAAAATTCCGGAGAGTTATCAAGACTGCGAATACTTGTTGCTCGGAAATTTGATGCCTGCTGTTCAAATTGCAACGCTAGATCGCTTGTCGAACAAACCCAAATTGGTCGTTATGGATACGATGAATTATTGGATGGATACGGCATTAGAGGATTTGAAAGTATTGTTGAAGCGCGTTGATGTACTAACCATTAATGATGGCGAAGCGCGACAATTGTCTGGAGAATATTCTTTGGTAAAAGCTGCCGAGAAAATTTTGGAGATGGGACCTTCTTATTTGATTATCAAAAAAGGGGAACACGGTGCGTTGTTATTTGGAGAAGGACAGGTTTTTTCTGCGCCAGCATTGCCGTTAGCTGAAGTTTTTGATCCAACAGGCGCAGGAGATGCTTTCGCGGGAGGCTTTATTGGTTATCTCGCCCAAGTAAAGACCGTCAATTTTCACAATATGAAAAATGCAGTTATTTACGGGTCTACTTTAGCATCATTTTGCGTAGAGAAATTTGGTACGGATCGATTGCGGGAACTGGAGCAAAAAGAAATTAAAAATAGGATAGGGCAGTTTGTGGCTTTATCGAAATTTGAAATAGGAGGCGAGTAGCCTCCTATCTTTTTTTATCATCATTCCAATTGACCAACAATCGGAAATCGTGCAAATACTTTCTCGCTGTGTGGCGCATCGCTTAACTCGGAAGTTAAGTCTTGACCCGCCCAGTGCTCGTAATGTTTTCCGTTTTGCCAAAGTCGACTTTCGGAAACATCGTAGATCATTCCTCGATAAGCTACCCAAATTTCTGGTCGATCTTGCCCATTTCTTCGGGCTAACATTGGTTTGCTGTAGCGTGGTAATTCGTTCAATGGTCTTAACTATATGCGTGCAAGGTTTTTTTCATTGCTTTGCGAGCAACGTGGATACGGGTTTTCACCGTTCCAATCGGAATTGCTAAATGATCGGCAATTTCGTGGTATTTGTATCCTTCGTAATACATGGTAAAAGGTACATAATAATCTTCGCTTAATTTACCCAAAGCGCTATTAATGTCTTCCATCATGAATTTATTCACACCCTTATTATGCGTTGCAGAAACAACTAAGTTGGCATTGCTGATTTCTTCTTCTTTTGTGATGAAAGAATTCGTTTTTACGACACGTCTGTAATTATTGATAAACGTGTTTTTCATAATCGTGTATAGCCAACCTTTTAAGTTCGTTCCTTCGCGAAAGTTCTTGAAATAAGTGACTGCTTTCAATAACGTATCCTGAACTAGATCGTTAGCATCGTCTCCATCTTTCGTGAAGTTTCTCGCGTATGATTTTAGCGAATCCGAATGTTGTACTACGAGTGTATTAAAATCTAACTTGTTCATACTACTGGTTATTTATGTGTTTACTAATGTGTGATTAACTATCAACTTATGCTCAATGCATAACACTAGGATAAAGACAAATACCGTGCAAAAACGAACTTGATTTGGAAAAAATGATACGGAATCTTTGGGTTAAAATACGCTAAAGTAGAAACGTAAACTCCGCAGATCATGCAACAGTAGGTTAATAAACGTAGTTTTTATGTTGGATAGAAAAAGATGAAAAAAGTTTAAAATCCGACAATTATTTATAAAATATTGACCTCGCGCTCCAATATAATCCCGAATTTTTGCCTAACATCCGTGATAATTTGTTCAGAAACGTCAAAAATTTCATCTCCTTCGGCCGCATTGGCATTGGTAAGTACTAATGCTTGCTTAGGCCAAACCAACACGTCGCCAACTTGTTTGCCTTTCCAACCACATTGTTCAATCAACCAGCCTGCAGCTAACTTTACGTTGCCATCAGCAAGCGCATAGGAAATCACGTTTGGAAATTCAATATTGATACCTTCAAATTGTTCGGCTGAAATAATCGGGTTCTTGAAGAAGCTTCCCGCATTTCCGATAGTTTGCGGATCAGGTAATTTTTCAACACGTATAGATGATACCACCTCAGCAATATCGCGGATAGTTGGGTTAGTAATTCCTCGGTTGTCCAATTCTTGTTGTATTGCACCATAGGAAGTATTTCTCTTCGCATTCAAATGAAGCTTATAAGTAACAGAGCAAATAATGAAACGTCCTTTATATTTGGTTTTGAAAATACTATCCCGATAGGTAAAACCACATTCATCGCGGTTGAACGTTACAAAAGTTCCTTCTTTTGTATCAAAGGCACGACAACTGTAAAAAACATCCATCAACTCCACCCCATACGCGCCAATATTCTGTACAGGAGAAGCGCCAACCGACCCCGGGATGAGCGCCATGTTTTCCAATCCGGGGAACTGATGTTCGATGCAGTGCCACACCAAATCATTCCAAACTTCGCCACCAGCGGATGTTACATACACATAGTTGCCATCAATGAAATGTTGTATTCCTTTGGTTTTGATATGAACGACCAACCCTGGGTAATCAGTTGTAAATAATACGTTGCTACCGCCGCCCAAGACAAAGAAGCTTTTGTCAAATGCATTATCGGTATGTAATTTTACCAACTGCGATTCGTCCGAAATCTGTACGTATTGATCAGCGAATGCTTCAATACGAAACGTATTAAACTGTTTTAGGGAAACTCGGTACGAAATCTGCTCGTTCATATTTGACTATCTTTGCTAAAAATTCAGATAAATTATTTAACTTTAATAATAAAGTGGCTAAAGATACCCAATAAGGGACGTATTAGCTAGAATTATCATTTCCAATATGAAGAGTGCTGACGCAAAACGTTTTAAAATAATTGAATCTGCCCTGCGTAGATTTTCTCATTTCGGTATGGCAAAAACAACCATGGCAGAAATAGCCAAGGATTTGTCGTTCTCTAAGGCGTTGTTATATTATTACTTTCCAGATAAAAATAGTTTGTACGCTGCAGTTTGGAACTACCTATTGGATGAACTGCTGGAACGAGGAGAAAAGATTATTGAAGAAGGAGGTGAGCTCGCAACGATAGTTAGTAAATTGTTGGATGCGCGTATGCATTTCTTTAATGAATATTACAACATCTTTGCGGATGCGTACTCTTTCCGAATGGAGTTGCCAATGGATTTGCAAGATTTGATCCCCAAAATCTATCAAAAAGAAATTCAGCAAGTCGTAAACCTTCTAAAGGTAGGCGTTGCCAATGGAGAAATTGCTCTTGATGATGAATATGATACCGCACGTTTGTTTCAAGCTTCGATGCACGGCTTGCGAGCTGGCCTGAAGAAAGATTTTAAAACGATGTTTGCTCCGCCTACTCAAGATGAGTTCAATGAGATCTTAACGATGCAGAAAAAAATGGCTACTATCTTTATTAACGGTTTACGGGTTCGTTAGTTTGTTAACGATATCGCTCACGATCATGTCCGCATGGATACGTGAGTTCTCAATAAACCAAAGATGCGTGTTCAATCCACCGCAAACTACCCCTGCCAAATAAAGCCCTTCTATATTAGTTTCCATCGTTACAGAATTGTGTTCCGGAATTCGGGGCGCTTCGTTCGGAACATCAATTCCAATTTTTTCCAAGAATGAAAAATTTGGTTGATAGCCAGTAAGCGCTAATACAAAATCATTTTCCAACGTAATCTCACCTTCCGGAGTTTGTATGCGAACATGATGCTCGGTGATCTCCGATAGGCAACTTTGGTAATACACGTTAATTTCTCCGGCACTTAAACGATTATCGATATCCGGACGTACCCAATATTTTACGCGCGGACTGATTTCATGCGAACGAATCACTAACGTAACATTTGCTCCTTTGCGATAGGTTTCCAATGCCGCATCTATCGACGAATTACTGGATCCAATCACGACGACGTTTTGCTTCGCATAATAATGTGGATCATCATAGTAATGTTTCACTTTCGGCAAATCTTCTCCCGGAATGCATACGTTAACCGGAACATCATAGAATCCTGTCGCCACTACAACGTGTTTTGCTTGGTAGTTTTCCTTCGAAGATTTTATGGTAAAAAAGCCGCTAATCTCATCCTTTACCACCGATGTGACTTCTTCGAACAAGTGCGTGTTCAGATCAAATTTATATTCAACACGGCGGTAGTATTCTAGCGCTTCGGCTCGTTTGGGTTTAGGATTTAAAGTAACAAATGGGACACCGCCAACTTCCAGTTTTTCCGCCGAGGAAAAGAAGGTCATGTTGACGGGGTAATGGTATAAGGAATTCACTAGACAACCTTTTTCCAAAATGATGTGCGACAGGCCTGCTGCTTGCGCTGCAATGCCGCAAGCGATCCCAATTGGTCCGCCTCCAATAATCAGTAGGTCGTAAATTTCCTTATGCATGTGTTACCTCCATCTCTTTATCAAACTTAATCGAATCGCGTTTCACTGCATCTTCGGTTGCTTTTGGCAAATCTGTTGATATTTTCCGCAAAAATTGTAATTGTTCGGTAATAAGCTTGGAATCTTCGTGATTTTCATCTTCATCGAGCGCACCTTGAAACTTGCTCGTCCAATCTTCCGGTGCATCATACTCACTAAAGGTTTGAATCAAACGGTACAAGTTGAAGGCTGTTTTCTTCAATAAATCGTATTGATTATTAGAAATGTGCAGGTTGCTCGCTTTATCAATTTCTGTAAATAGCGAAGCTGAATAAGAAAAGAAAACGTGATTCAATATAACGAATCTGTTGACATCCTTCGTGTTCTTTTGTCTCCATTTAGGCTCCGTAAGCATGCGTTGGAAAGTAGAGCCCATGTTAGCAGATGCGATATAAAGCTCTTTCCGCGCCAATTTATATTCCGTCACGTTGATGGGTTCGTCGGTAAACATTTTAGCCACTTGTTCGAGATAAACAAAGTTTGCCGTCAGCAGCTTGTAGATCGTCTCCTTAATTTTACTGCTCTCCCAATTCGGGAATACCACATAACTGGATAAGAACGCAAGCATTCCACCCAAAAATGTGTCAAAAACTCGCTCTTTAGCCATTTCGAACGTATTCACTCCAGTGAAACTAATCATAATTAATACGTATGGCGTCAAAAACACGACAAACATGATGTAGTTGATTCGAAATAGGCTGTAGGCAATCAGGAAAAATAAAATTAACAAAGCGAAAAGCACAATTTGATTTTGAATCGTAATTAAAATCAAGGCGCCGATAATACCGCCAATTACTGTCCCCATGAGTCGCTGTACATTTCGCTCTTTCGTTAGTCCAAAACCGGGCTTCAATATCACCAGTATCGTCAGCAGTACCCAAAAGATTCCCTTATCGCTAAAGTTCAGCAAGTGTAGCCCAATATAGGTGCCTGTCATTACAACGGCCATTCTTACTGCGTGCCGAAAGATGGAGGAATCTCTAGAAAGGTTACTTTTAAAGCTCTTCCAATCAATATGCGATGTTTGAATAAATTTGCTTGCGTCGTCTATTTCCTCTTTAACGATCGAAGAGGCATTTACTTGGCTGTAATTGTACATATTATTCAGCAATATGGTCATCTTTCGAATGTTGACAATTACCTTTTTCAAAGGAATGGTATTGCGTTCGTAATTTCTGTCGATTTGCTCCACTTTAAGGCGCAAATGCTCGATGTCTTTTGTGAAATCGTGCATCGGCGTGGGCATTTTATTGGCATTTAGCTGATAAGCAAAATGATCCAACTCATGGGTTAACTTGACTACTACATACCGAAAATGATGAAGAACTCCGGTGTCGTTAAACATCTTCCGGATCGCATCGTAATCGTAATACGTTGTCATTGTTTGTTCAAATAAATCGACAATATCGTTGAAAATCAAGATCAATAATCGGCCAAGTTTGGTCGTGTCTTTTACCGATCGTTTACTGTGAAACAGCAATTCGCGGACGTTTTCTTGATGCTTGTGAACTTCAATCTGTTTATCAATTACCTTTAGGTAATTTTCATCGTAATTTGTTTTCGCACTGTAGAAATTGGCACGTAGACGCAGAAATTCGGCAACGTGACGTATCGATTCGGCCAATTCCTGTTGTGCCAGTCGATATGGCTGAATTTGATTAAACGAGAAACTTACAATCATGTACCAAACTGCACCAATAGTGAAAAACATGATAAACTGCAGTTCTTCCTTTAGCGTGTATTCTCCTTCAATATGGATAAGCATCATCAATATACCCATAGCCCCGACGGTAGCTGCTCTTGCATTAAATACCCCAAACATGGAATATAAAAAGGAAACTAACGCAAGCACAACTCCCATAAAAACAATGGATGCGTTGACCAGAATGGTAAGTAGAAATGTAACTAAACAAACACCCAAACAAGCTAACATACCTGTACGACGATGATGCGGTGGGCCGGGAGTATCGGATAAGCCGATGAGAAGTGCTCCTAAAGATATTAAAGTGCCTACAAACAACTGATCGATAAGTGCGCACACCAAAACAGGTATAATACTTCCTATAGTGATGCGTAGGCCTTCGGCGAAATATTGTCCGTAAAAAAAACTTTTTATTTCTTTGGATTGTTTCATTTGTGTTTTCGGTTACAAAGATAACCATAATGCGCTTTACAAAAATGTTGCGACCAACAAATTATTACGCACAAATTCAGTAGGGTTTGCGAATACTTTATCTGCTTTAGACACTTCTTATAAGCGAATAAATTCAGCGCAGCTGTATTGCTATAATATAACAATCGAATTGATTTTGTTTTATTTTTTGTATTAATTTTTGAAACATAATGCGTTTTGACGAAAAATTTGGCAATTAACTTCAAAATATTATATTTGGGATTGCTTAAAAAATAGAGGAATAGTAAATAACGGAATACATACATGAAATCACTACAGAAACAAGCTATTTTCGGGAACGAAGTGCTTGTTCGCTTTGATTTGTTTAAAAGTCTTTTTTTGACTTTGCCCTTTCAACGCGTCAAGCATACAGGTACAATCCTGCCTTTTTTTGCTACACACTGCCAAAAAGGTGTGGAAGAGCGTCTTCCGCCAGAGGATATTATAGATAGCTTTTTCGGACAATACGAACAGTATGTTCAGGAAGATGATCGAGTTGATTTTCTTTTCAGGATAGTACAATATATTGAGCGCCAAGTGGTACTTTTTGATGCGGTGGAAGATTCATCTTTTCAAGAACTCGGCAAGACAGATGATTCCGAAAATCTAGACGCCTTTTTCAAATCGGTTAATCATAGCCCCGAACTTAAAAAGCAGGTTGCGAAAAAGCTAAAAGATTTTTCTGTTCGTCTGGTGTTGACCGCGCATCCCACACAGTTCTATCCAGGGCCGGTTTTAGGGATTATCAATGACTTAATCAATGCTTTGAAAGCGGATGATATTCAAGATATTCATCTATTGCTACAACAGTTGGGGAAAACCCCATTCTTAAATAAGGAAAAGCCAACTCCTGTGGATGAGGCGGCGAGTTTAGCTTGGTACTTGGAGAACGTATTTTATAAGGTTGCCTCGGATATTCATCAACGGGTGGATGCTGAATTGGACGACACCGAAAAAAGTGGGAAGCAATTGGTGGAATTAGGTTTTTGGCCGGGTGGCGACCGCGACGGAAACCCAAATGTTACGTGGGAAAGCACCAAAAAAGTGGCTTCGCTATTGCGAACAATTCTTTTCCGCTGTTATTACCGCGATTTCCGCACGGTTCGACGTCGCATTACGTTCCAAGGCGTTCAAGAGCCACTACAGAAGTTGCAAGAAATTTTCTATGAAAACAGTTTCAATCCGAAGGAAGATGCTACAGATTTAACGGATGAGATATTAGCAAATTTACACGATGCACGTGAAGTAATTGTTGAGCAGCATAATGGCTTGTTTGTTGAGTTAGTGGACGATTTAATTCATAAAGTAAACACGTTCGGATGTTATTTTAGCACACTGGATATGCGTCAAGATAGTTCGGTGTTGCGTGCCACGTTTGATCATCTTGTAAACAAATATCCAACAGAAACGGGCATTTCATCTTCGTCTTATTTGGAATCAGAAGATGAGAAACAAAAAGCGATTGGTTTCACAGAAGCTACCTTGGATCTGGAAGCTGAGCCAGATTCATTGATTGAGGATACGGTAAATGTTATCCGTTTAGTAAAGGATATCCAACGTTCAGGAAGCGAGCGCGCCGCGCAACGTTTTATTATCAGTAATTGCCAAAAGGCATCAGATATTTTAGGATTAGTGCAACTATTCTTGTGGCAAGGTTGGACGAAAGAGGAACTGAGTATGGATTTCGTTCCATTGTTCGAAACCGTCGACGATTTGAAGCATGCTGCGGAGGTGATGAAAACGCTCTATACACATCCATGGTACAGCGAGCATTTGCGCACACGCGGCAATAAGCAAACCATTATGTTGGGTTTCTCGGATAGCACGAAAGATGGCGGCTATTTGATGGCGAATTGGTCGATTTACAAAGCAAAAATCGAGCTAACGGCGATTGCACGCGAGTACGAGGTAGATTTGGTGTTCTTCGACGGTCGCGGTGGTCCCCCGGCACGTGGTGGCGGCAAAACGCAACGTTTCTACGCAAGCATGGGACGTGAAATTGAAAATAAACACATCCAATTAACCATTCAAGGGCAAACGATCAGTAGTCAATACGGATCACTGGACGCTGCTCGATTCAATATCGAAAAGCTGTTACATGCAGGCATTATTTCCGAAATTAAACAGCGCGAAGGCGATACATTGACGGAACAACAAAAGAAAGTAATCGATCAGTTGGCACAAGAAAGTCACCAAAAATTCTTAAGTCTTCGCCACGATCCACTATTCTTAAAATACTTGGAAGTGTTAAGTCCATTGAAAATGTTGTCTTCCATCAATATCAGCAGCCGTCCTGTAAAACGTAACTCGGATCGTGAATTACGTTTGGAAGATCTTCGTGCCATTAGCTTTGTGACTTCTTGGAGTCAATTGAAGCAGAATATTCCTGGATTTTATGGGGTAGGTAGTGCGTTGAAGTGGGCTGAGGATAATAACTTGTGGTCGACGGTAAAAAATCTGTATGAAACTTCCGGCATGTTTAGTACGATTATCGACAACTGCATGATGTCAATGACAAAGTCAAATTTTGACATTACGTCGTACATCCAGCACGATGAAACGTTTGGCGATTTTTGGAAAGGCTTATACGACGAGTTCTGTTTAACAAAAGAATATGTGCTCAAATTGACAGGTGCGAAACAATTAATGGAAAATTATCCGGTGGATCGCCTTTCTATTTTGGAAAGAGAGAAAATTATTCTTCCATTGCTTACTATTCAACATTATGCTATTCGCGTGTTAAATCGAGGACAAATTTCGGAAGAAAAGAAATCAGTATACGAGAAATTGATCGCGCGTACGGTTTATGGCGTGGTTAATGCAGGAAGAAATTTAGCTTAAGATCATTGTGGCGTTAAATAATGGAATAAGGGATATTTTATTATTTTTGTTGTCAAAATAGAATCATCATGAAATTAAATACAATTTTAGTAGCTGGAGCTTGTGCAAGTGTTTTGTTTACCACTTCATGCCAACCTTCTATGGGCGAGCGTCAATTGAAATATACGCACACTACGTTGGTAGATAAAGACGCTTACAATGCCATTCGCATTATTGGTGGAAAGGTGCCGTACGAATTGGATTACGCATCACATGTGGAAGCAAATGGTACAAGCGAAAACAAAGCATTGGCAGCGAAAGTGCAGGCAACATTCGCAGGAATGCTTGCTGAATTGGATACGTTAGCTACTAAAAATCAAGTTGATTTCCCAGTGTTGGGTGCTAAGCAATTCAAGGCTGAAAACGGCGAACACACTGCAGAGCATGTTGCTGCAACAGATTCTACTGCCGCAATAGCGCACGCGGATCACGCAGAGCACGGACACGCTCATGGTGCTGCCGATCATTATCAACATCATGTTCAACATGAGGTTGCTTTGATTAAAGATCAATTCACAAGATTGAGCCGTAACACCAACAAAGAATTGCGTGATTATGCTGCATCAAAATTGGAAGCATTATCAGAATTATACAAACAAGCAGGTGGCACCGAAGAAGCAGGTGGACACCACTAAAAGCATTATTATTTGAATAAGCACCAAAAAATAAAAACAGGTATTTTGGCGTATGGAATGTCCGGTAAGGTATTCCATGCGCCATTTTTAGTTGATAACGATCTGTTCGAATTCAGAGCAGTTGTTGAGCGAACCAAGAAGAATGCGCAAACGGATTATCCGAATGTGATAAGTTATGATTCGGTCGAAGAATTGTTGCGCGATCCGCAGATTGAATTGGTCATCGTGAACACACCGAATGATACGCATTTCGATTTTGCGAAGCAAGCCATTGAATTCGGTAAACATGTTTTAATCGAAAAACCCTTCGCGCCAACCACGGCGCAAGCAAAAGAATTGTTTGCACTTGGTCGGAAGTATGGCAAACAAGTGCTTCCGTACCACAATCGTCGTTTCGATTCCGATTTTCTTTCTTTAAAATATGTGCTGGAAAAACGGTTTGTTGGTCGGCCGATTGAATTACACATTCGCTTCGATCGCTACAAGCCGGAAATTGGACCAAAAGTATTTAAAGAAACGCGCCGACCAGCCGCCGGAGTAGTGTACGATTTGGGCTCTCACTTGCTGGATCAGGTCCTTTCTTTATTCGGTAAACCAAAATCGATGACTAAAATTTCCGGTTCTTATCGTGATCAATCGGTGGTCGACGATTTTGGAAATATCATTCTAAACTACGTGGATGGGCTCAATGTATATATTACTACAAGTTTATTAGTGGCTAATCCGCAAGCGTCAATCGTTTTGCACGGAACCAAAGGTTCTTTCGTAAAAGATAGAACGGATGTGCAGGAAGCGCAATTAATAAAAGGAATTCGCCCAATGCAAGCCGAATATGGCGAAGAAGCTGAAGGAAAGGACGGGCTACTTACTGTTCATCACGACGATGGTAGTTTCGAGCAATTAATTGTTCCGAGCAATCGCGGACATTATGAAAAAGTATTCCAACATGTGTATGATAGCATCCGCCAATCAGCTCCCTACTACGTTAGCGAAGACGAAATTGTCTGGCAATTGGATATTCTAGGGCCAAATAAAGGAAGTTAACGTTAATTAATCTTGTGTTAACAATAAAATAACGTAGTTTCATTAACATTGCGTTAAGCTATTGTAACGCTTGTTTCTACTACAACATCAAATTATTTATGAGATACGCTGCTATTGATATTGGGTCTAATGCTGTGCGATTACTGATCGCAGACATCATTGTTAGGGATCAGGAGATATCATTTAATAAAAATACGTTATTACGTGTTCCTCTTCGTTTGGGCGACGACGCATTTATCCAGCGCTATATCTCTGAATCGAAATTTACCGACATGGTCAAAACAATGCGCTCTTTTAGGGATTTGATGGACGTTTATAAGGTGACCGATTATATGGCGTGTGCAACATCGGCAATGCGTGATGCAGCAAACGGATCGGAAGTAGTAAAAGCCTGCAAAGAAGTTGGTGTCGACATTGATATTATCGATGGGAGCAAAGAAGCATTGATCATTTATAATAGCTATTTGGGCGCGAAGCTAGATAGAAGTCGTGTTTATCTCTTTGTAGATGTAGGTGGAGGAAGTACGGAAATTTCTTTGTTTGCCAACGGACGATTGATTGATTCCAGATCTTTCAATTTAGGAACGATTCGGATTCTAGATAATCAAGATCGTTCTGAAACTTGGGAAGAAATGAAAATGTGGCTGAAAGAGCTTACCAAAACCTATAAAGTCATTTATGGAATTGGAACTGGCGGCAACATCAATAAATTGTCGCGCCTATCCAGCGAGAAAGCCGATAAGCCGATATCCTATGCAAAGCTAAAAGCGCTGTATTTATATCTTAGTTCGTATTCTCTAAAAGATCGAATTAATGTATTGGGCTTGAAGAACGATCGTGCGGATGTCATCATTCCTGCTGCGGAAATATTCCTAACAGTCATGAAGTTCGGACGGTTGAAGAATATCACTGCTCCGCGTGTAGGATTGGCGGATGGAATTATTCAAACGCTCATCGATAATAATCGGGAGAATAGCTAATAAATCAGTTGCAACTGTCGCAAAAACCGCTATTTTTGTAGCACTCCAAGCTCAGGTGGCGAAATTGGTAGACGCACCATCTTGAGGGGGTGGCGCTCGCATGGGCGTGGCAGTTCGAATCTGCTCCTGAGCACAAAACAAAAAAGAGATCCCAAAGATCTCTTTTTTGTTTCAGACGCTTTTATTTTATCAGTACACACGTAATAAATTTCACTGCACAACGTAATTTTCAAAATATTTTATACTTTCGTCTGCGCAATAAATGCAGCTTCAACCATTCGTTTTGCCTCGTTATGAAAGAAATAATAAAGGATCGTAGTTTCCAACTTTCAATAATTTTGACATTTCTGTTTTTGGGAACAGGAATAGCCTTTTTGTTACTAGGATTGGCTGCGTATAGCTGGGTAATCTTTATATTGCTACCGATAGTACTCGGAATAGCATTGGGAGCTTTACCTAAAAAGCGACACGTTCTGAATGCTGCGATTGTTACAACAACCATAATTTTTATAGGATTGGTATTCCCAGGACTTTCTGGTGTGCTTTGCATTGTGATGACGTTGCCGCTCGTTATCCCCCTCATCTTTATAGGTTACATAATTACCCATCTGGTGAAGCGGTATAAGGATATCAAGGGTACTAACAAGTTTTCCGTCCTGATTCTACCAATTGTACCATTTTTGATTGCCGCGCCTACAGAAAATTACTTACAAAAGGATAAAGAATCCATCATAGAAATAAAGACCGAGCGGGTTTATAATTTCACGCCAGAACAAGTTTACGATGCGATAAAATCGGTAGATACTTTAGATGCGGAGAAACCTTACCTGATGTATTTCGACTTGCCAATACCTGTGAAATGCGTTTTGGAAAAGGAAGAGGTGGGCGGACTAAGGACCTGTTATTTCGAGGCTGGAGAGTCCAGTAGATATGATTTCGGAAAGGGAACCATTGTTGAAAGAATCACAGCGTTGGAGCGGGGAAAGGTTCTTAAAATGGACGTCGTCGATTATGAACTCGTGGGACGTAATTGGCTGGGCTTTAAAGAAGCTATATATTACTTCGATAAGGTAGGCGAATCATCATGCAAATTGACACGTATAACTACATATACATCTGTGTTGAATCCACGATTTTATTGGCGGCCCTTAGAAGAGTTGGGTATTAAACAAGAGCATGACTACGTTTTTAACAATTTGGCGAAAGATTTGAATAGCATGTTTAGCAAATAACGTATCATCAATTCTTGAAGCGGGGTATCTACACTTGTGGCGTTAGGGAATTTTAGTAGGTGCGGAAAAGGAGGAGAAAACTTCCATCTATACAAAAATTATTCTTTTTGCATGCTTACAGTATCCAATATGGGCGTAACAAACATATTTAGATGAACATAAGCCCCTTTTGATTACATCAATACGAACACTTCGATGAAAATCACTTCCGCACCTGATAAAATCCAACGAGCGAAGCGGATTTATAATCCTATTGAACTCGGTTAGCGTTGCAATGCGGAAGTGAATTCTATTTATTTTTTTACGCTAGGTTCTTGCTGACTTAAGCAGTGAAAACTCCCTAAACCCCAGATCAAATCTGTCGAATCAATGCCGATCACTTCACGATCCGGGAAATAGCGCGCTATAATTTCCAACGCTTTCGCGTCGTTCTTATCGCGAAAAGTTGGCACAACAACCACTTTGTTAGCGATGTAGAAATTCGCATAAGAGGCAGGTAACCTTTGGTCTTCATAAACGACGGCTTTTGGCATCGGAAGTTCAACGATATTCAATGGCCGGCCGTCCAACAAGCGCATTTCGCGTAAAGCGTGTAAGTTCTCTTGCAGAAGCTGGTAGTTTTCGTCGCTAGGATCACTTTCCACAACCGTCAGGACGGTGTCTTCGTTTACAAAGCGAGTAATATCATCGATGTGCCCGTCCGTATCATCGCCTACAATACCATCACCTAACCAAAGTACTTGCTTCTGACCGTAGAATTCTTTCAGGTAGCGTTCAATATCTTCTTTGGTTAGATGGGGGTTGCGATTTTCGTTCAACAAACAAGCGGTGGTTGTCAAAACCGTTCCGGCACCGTTGAACTCCACGGATCCACCTTCCATCACGATAGAAGGCGTGAACAAGCGATGTCCAAATTTATTTGCAATACGCGTTGGGATAACATCGTCCAAATCGTAAGGAGGATATTTTCCACCCCAAGCATTGTATCCCCAATCTACAACCGCTTTTTCGCCGGTTTCGCGGTTGATAACGAAAGCAGGTCCGTGATCGCGGCACCACGCATCATTCGTTGCATGATAGAAAAACTCAATGTTTTCGGAAGCCACACCTGCGTCGTTTAGGTGTTTCAATGCAAACTCGTGCATTTCTTCATTTTCCACATTGATGCGCACTTTTTGATGCGCAGCAACTGCTTTGATGAATTGACAATAAGGCGCGTAGATTTCATGCAATTTTCCGGGCCAAGAAGCTTCTTTATGCGGCCAGCTCAACCATAATGCATCTTGCAATTCCCATTCAGCAGGAAATGTGAAACCTAAATCTTTGGGAGTGGTTTGAAAATCTTGCTCCCAGTTTTTGTCGGATTGTACTTGTGCCATGTATGTTATAAAAAAGGCAAGCGAAGCTTGCCATCAATAATGTCAATTAATCTTCGTCAATAAATCGTTTGGTGATCGGGCTGTAAGTTTCTACCCGGCGATCACGCAAAAACGGCCAATGCTTTCTGAAATAATCGGATTCGTTCAAATCGATATCGACTACTTTCACTTCTTCCTGATCATGTGAAGCTAAATACAGCAGCTTTCCTTGCGCGTTGGCAACGAAACTACCACCCCAAAACTTCATGGCTCCATCTTGCTCAAAACCTACACGGTTGACAGAGATTACGGGCACACCATTCGCGACAGCATGCGATCGTTGGATCGTTTGCCATGCGTTATATTGGTCTTGATTCGTTTCCTCATCCTGGTCGGTTGCCCAGCCGATTGCAGTAGGGTAGAAGAGCATCTCAGCACCCATTAACGCCGTAATGCGCGACGCTTCCGGATACCATTGATCCCAGCATATCAAGATCCCGATTTTCCCGAATTTCGTTGAGAAAACTTTGTAACCTAAATCGCCCGGCGTAAAATAGAATTTCTCATAGAAAGCTGGATCATCCGGAATATGCATCTTGCGATATTTACCTAAATACGTTCCATCAGCATCTAAAACCGCTGTAGTATTATGGTATAAACCAGCCGTTCGTTTCTCGAATAGCGAAGCAATGATGACCACGCTCAACTCCGCAGCAACCGCCGATAAAGCATCGGTCGATGGCCCGGGAATGGCTTCTGCCAAGTTAAAGTTATCGTAATCTTCCACATCGCAGAAGTACAGCGACGTAAATAATTCCTGAAGACAAACAATTTGTGCGCCCTGAGCGGCCGCGTCCCGTACTTTCGCAATCGCTTTGTCTAGATTCGCCTGCTTATCGCTAACGCAAGACATCTGCACCAAGCCAACTTTCACTTTACTCATCTTTCTTTAAGTATGTTTTCCTATTGCAAAGGTATTCAAATTAAAATGTCCTTGGTCAATATTTCCAGATAAATTAATCTGCAAGAGGTAGTTTTTTGCGTAATTTGCTGAAGTTAATTCGAGTGCTGTATTTCGTGGTGTTTGGATTGCACGAAATGTTTTATCACCAAATGATCGTACAAATATGACTAATAATCACATCAACTATATTGAGTTTAAGGGCAGAGATTTAGTAGCAATAAAGAGTTTTTACACGCGCGCTTTTGATTGGGTTTTTACCGATTATGGACCCGATTATATTGCCTTTTCCGGAAGCGGATTGGATGGCGGATTTGAAAAATCTGCAACAGATCCAATCAATGGTGTACTCGTAGTACTTTACCACGAGGATTTGATGGTGGCGAAAGAACGGGTAATCGGAGCGAAAGGTATTATTACACAAGATATCTTTTCATTTCCCGGAGGGCACAGATTTCATTTTACAGATCCATCCGGTAACGAGTTGGCACTTTGGTCAGATAAATAGATCTAGAAAACATCATTTAAATATTTTGTAAAATAGTATGACCTCAAAAAAGGAGCATCTCATTGATGTGGCTGAAGCGAGTAGAATGGGATGCTCGATGCTGGTTCCTGTGCTTTTAAGTTACGTTGTTCCGTATTTGCTGATATGGAAATCGCATCTTTCCAAAGAATTTTTCGTTGTCGGATATTTGGATGTCGTTCCTGCATTTTTGTATCCACCGCTAGTTGTTTTAGTGATTTTTATAGGTATTATTTTGCATGAAGGATTGCACGGTTTGGCTTGGTCGATTTGCTCAAAAGCTGGATGGGCATCTATTCGCTTCGGGATAATGAAACCTAGTTATACACCATACTGTCATTGCATTGAGCCGCTTAGAGTTAGACAATACATTTTTGGAGCACTCACACCATTATTTGTTTTAGGGATGCTTCCTGCAATCTATGCGTTAATAACTGGCAATTGGCTGTTTTTAATCTTTGGCTTTTTCTTTACCGTTACCGCCGTAGGTGATGTTATGATCGTTATGAAAATGAGAAAGCTACATGCAAGTACGATAGTACTTGATCACCCATCCGAGGCAGGTTTTTATGTCCTAGAGAAACGTTGACAGCGCCAAACCTTTCTTTGATTCGATTTGACTATTGTAATAATTTGGTCAAACCGTGTTAATATATTTTTAACATAACTTACTTTGTTTATATTTGTATGTAAAATTTTATTACCAACACAATAATATTTATCGGTTATGGCAAAGAAGCATTATGTTTCCAACTCCAGCGAGTCCGTTCGCATGTTCAAGAGTAATTTTTTGGAGTCGTTAACGAAGGTGCATTATGCGGTGCCATTACTATTTTGGGTTCCCGTTATTGCTTACTTTATTTGGAGAGCAAATGCAATTGGAGAATTGGGCTTTGGCACTATTGCTTTGTATCTCGTGTATGGTTTGGGATTTTGGACATTGGCGGAATATGTGTTACATAGATGGGTATTTCATTATGAGTTGCCCGGAAAGTTAGGTCGCCGTATCCATTTTATATTTCATGGTGTACATCACGATTATCCAAAAGATAGATTACGTTTGGTAATGCCATTATCTGCCAGCATACCCATGGCGACGATTATTTATTTGATTTTCAGTTTATTCTTTTCTACATACTATTTAGCGGCATTTTTTGCCGGATTTTTAATTGGATATCTTGTTTATGACGAATGCCATTACGCTATCCATCACGCTAATTTTAAATCGGGATTTCTAAAAAGAATTAAGGATCACCATATGCTACATCATTATGCTGATCCAGAAAAAGGCTTCGGTGTAAGTTCCTATTTTTGGGATAAAATTTTCGGCACTACTTTTTCTAAAAAATCCGAAAAAAGAAAAGTAGACAACTCCACCTTACAAAGGTAATTATGGATTGTAAATTTACACATAAGGCTACATGAACTTTATGTTAACTTTGTTTAGGGTTGGTGTTAGTAGCAAGCGCGTTTAAACGAGAAATCACTTGATAATATAGTTTCCGAGCGAGATTTTATGTGTTTGAAACGGATTGCTCATATCTTCCAAGGTGGATCCTTTCTATTCTTCCCAGCGTAGTATAAAATGAGTTGATTGCCGTCAGGGTCTTTTAGCCTAGCTTCTTTCCATAGCCATTTTTGTTCCTTTGGCAAGGATTCGAATACGACGCCTTTTGTTTGCAATTCGATTACATCCTGATCTAAGCTTTCCGTTTCAAAGTAAATCCAAATATTATCGGTTCCGAATTTATTTGATTGATGAAGGGAAAAGGTTGAATCGCCACTTTTGCAGACAAATCGAGCGTAATGAGGCAGTGCTTGTACTATCAATTTCAAACCAAGCATTTCGTAGAAAGAAATCGATTTTTCGACATCTCGTACCGGAATGGTGATTTGATTTAGATTCAACTTCATTTATTTAAGGTTAACGGAGAAAATACGATTTCTAGAGATTTGCTAAGTTAAGAGATACATGGGAATTGAGTTATGTATTCTCCATCCAAAGAAATTCCGATAAAGTTATTTCTGCTTCACTTTGTCTTCGCGAAGATAACCTCCATTTTCTAAACTTGTTCCCACCAATGGAGGAAGGTCTGGTTTTGGTCGAGATATAGCACTTCGCCGATTTTTGGTGTTGCGACGGGAACACCGTTCGTTTGGCCGTGTTTGGAAACTTGCTTCAGCGGTTCATCCCAATCGTGAATGGAAAGAACAAATTTTGATGAATGCACGGGAAGCAATTTTTTTGCACGAAGTTCTTGGCTAGCTTTTACGACTTCGTCCGGCAACATATGGATGTATCTCCACGACTCGTTGTACTGTCCGTTTTCCAATACCGCCCAGTCAAATGGACCGAGTGCATCCCCAATTTTTTTGAAATGTGTGCCATATCCACTATCTCCACCTAAAAATAGGTTTAGATGTTGACCGCGAACGGCAAACGAAGACCATAAGCTGGTATTGCGTTTGAACCACCGTCCCGAAAAATGTCGAGCGGTACAGCTTGTGAAATGTAATCCATCAATATCGGCAGTTTCACCCCAGTACAATTCCGTGATTGTATTTGGTTCATATCCCCAACCTTCGAAATGTGCGCCCACGCCCAATCCGGTAAGCACTCTTTTTACTTTAGGTTTCAAAGCTAAAATCGTTGCATAATCTAAATGATCCCAGTGATCGTGACTGATCACGAGGATATCGATTTCCGGCATATCTTCTACATGGAAAGTGTTTGTTCCAAGAAATGCTTTGACATTGTTAATTGGCGAAGCGTTGCCGCTAAAAACAGGATCGACCAAAATGCGTTTGCCATCCAATTGGAGATAGTAGGAGGAATGGCCAAACCAAACCAATACATTGCTATCCAACGGCAATGCGTTCAGATCCGTTTGTACGTGCGGTAATTCGTGCAAAGGTTGTTTGTTCGGATTGCTCGTGAACAACCATTTTTTGATCACGGTGAACATGGATTCTCCTTCGGCCAAGCTCGGCGTATGCTCTAGGTTATCGAAAACACCATCTTTAAAATTAGGCGTTGCTTCCATACGTGCCAAGCGATCGCCCTTTGCGTAATATCCAACCTTATCCTGCTTGCTAAAAACATATACGGCTACAGCTAACAGCGCTAAAAGAATGATTAGTATTTGCATAAAACGCTTCAAGATGTAAATGGATTTTATTGATAACCCAATAGTTTCATTACTTGCTTAGAGTTTTGCTCCTCGCCAAAAACTTCGTAATTAAACGTTTCATCGCGATTGCGACGAATTAAAACATGTTTCGGAGAAGGCAACAAACAGTGATGGATACCGCCGTAACCACTTAACACTTCTTGGTAAGCCCCAGTATGGAAAAATCCAAGATATTGCACTTTACGTGTTTTAGGCATAAAAACCGAGTTCATGTGCGCTTCCTGATTGTAATAATCCTGACCATCACAGGTAATTCCACCCAAATTCACGCGCTCGTATTCCGAATCCCAATTATTGATCGGCAACAAGATATATTTTTGATTCAATGCCCAAACATCCGGTAGATTCGTGATAAATGAACCGTCTAACATCAGCCATTTCTCGCGATCATTTTGTTGCTTACGACCCAAAACTTTATACAAGATACCCGAAGCTTCCGCTACCGTGTATTTACCAAATTCTGTGATAATATCCGGTTCGATCACATCGTGCGAAGCACAGATTTGCTTGATGCGGTTAACGATTTCATTGACCATGTATTCATAATCGAAATCGTGTACCAAAGAATCCTTGAATGGCATTCCACCACCAATATCTAAGGTGTCCAAATCCGGGTTGATTTTTTTGAACTTACAATATAAGGTCACGTATTTCTCCAGCTCATTCCAATAATATGGTGTGTCGGAAATACCGGAGTTAATGAAGAAGTGCAGTAATTTCACTTTGAAATGTGGGTTTTCCGCCACTTTCGAATTGTAGAAGTCAATGACATCTTCCATACGGATTCCCAAACGAGAGGTATAGAACTGCGAATCAGGTTGCTCTTCCGCGGCAATACGAATTCCTAAATTACAAGGCGCATCCAATTCCACCTCATCATCGTACATATTGAACTCCTCTTTGTTGTCCAATACCGGGATGATATTTCTGTATCCATCATGCAACATATCGACGATATATTGCTTGTATTGATACGTTTTGAAACCATTACAGATAACAGTAATATCTTTAGTGACCGCACCCTGACGTTCCAGCGCATCAATCATCGGCATATCAAAGGCAGATGATGTTTCCAAGTGGATATCGTTCTTCAACGCTTCCTCCACGATGTGTTTGAAGTGCGAAGATTTAGTACAATAACAGTATTTATAAGATCCTCGATAATTGTGCTTCAATATAGCGGTTTGGAAAAGAATTTTCGCCTGCTGGATCTTCTTGCTGATGATCGGAAGATAGGTAAAACGCAATGGAGTACCATACGTTTCGATCATCTCCATCAGGTTTAGATCGTGAAAGTATAATTCGTCATCGATGATGTCGAATCCGTCTTGAGGGAAGCCGACACTTAAGTCAAGAAATTCCTGATAGCTCTGCATTTTTTGTTATTTTTGGCAAAGATATGCTTTCGTAATGAATACCCTATTACAATTACCGTAATTTTTCACCCTCATTATCAGAAGCTTTATAACATTCTTACATTTATATGGCGGATTCATCAATTCAACAAATACTCGTTGCCGAGACCGTAAATGCGGTAAAATCACTTTATTCAGCGGATATTCCTGATACTCAAATTAGTTTGCAAGAAACACGCAAGGAGTTTGAAGGGCAGTTTACCATTGTGGTATTTCCTGTAACACGATTTTCAAAAAAATCGCCAGAACAAACGGGTCAGGACATCGGAGAATTTTTACAAAATGCGATCGAAGATGTAGTATCCTTCAATGTTATTAAAGGCTTTTTGAATGTTGTTTTATCGGATGATTACTGGATCAAATTGTTAAACAATACGATCTCATCCGAAGAATTTGGTGTGTTTCCGGCAACAAGTAAACGGATTATGGTGGAATATTCATCACCGAATACAAATAAACCTTTGCATTTGGGGCATATCCGTAACAACCTTTTAGGTTTTTCGGTGGCTGAAATTTGGAAAGCATACGGTTATGATGTCGTTAAAGCAAACTTGATCAACGATCGCGGAATCCATATCTGTAAATCCATGTTGGCTTGGCAGAAGTTTGGAAATGGAGAAACACCAGAATCTTCCGGTTTGAAAGGTGATCATTTGGTCGGCAAATACTATGTCGAATTCGATAAAGCTTACAAAGCGGAAATTGAAACCTTAAAGGCGGATGGCCAAACGGAAGAAGAAGCGAAGCGCAATGCGCCGCTAATTCAAGAAGCACAGCAAATGCTTCAAAAATGGGAGGCAGGCGACGAAGCGGTAATCAGCCTTTGGAAAACAATGAATGAATGGGTTTATGCTGGTTTTGGCGTTACCTACAATTCCTTGGGCGTTTCTTTCAATAAATTCTACTATGAATCAGACACCTATTTATTAGGTAAAGATATTATCCAAGAAGGACTGGACAAAAATGTTTTCTTTAAGAAAGAGGATGGTTCTGTCTGGATCGATCTGACTTCCGACGGATTGGACGAGAAATTGGTTTTACGTGGCGATGGAACCTCGGTTTACATTACGCAGGATTTGGGGACGGCTCAATTGAAGTTCGATGAATTCGGAATGGAGGAATCTATTTACGTCGTTGGAAATGAACAAGATTACCATTTCAAGGTATTGTTCCTTATTTTAAAGAAACTGGGTAAAGCTTGGGCCGATGGATTGTTCCACTTATCGTATGGTATGGTGGATTTGCCTTCAGGAAAAATGAAATCCCGCGAAGGAACCGTTGTTGATGCCGATGATCTGATGGCAGAAATGGTCGAAACTGCACAAACGCGTACCGAGGAACTGGGCAAAACGGAAGGTTTTTCTGACGAGGAAAAGCAAGCTTTGTATCGCACCATCGGAATGGGCGCATTGAAATATTTCTTGCTAAAAGTAGATCCTAAAAAACGTCTGTTATTCGATCCAAACGAATCAGTAGATTTTCAAGGGCACACGGGTCCGTTTATACAATACACACACGCACGTATTAAATCGATCTTGCGCAAGGCGGATTATGTAGATACGAATACGACTGCCGATATAAAAAATATTACGGTTTTCGAACGCGATTTAGTACAAGCCTTAGGTAATTATCCGAACGTAATTGCTGTGGCTGCGAGAGAGTTTAGTCCAGCGCACTTGGCCAATTACGCGTATGAATTGGCTAAATTGTATAATAAGTTTTATCACGAAGTTAGCGTGTTGAAGGCAGACGATGCGGTAGAAAAAGCGTTCCGTTTAAAACTATCGTTTGCGACAGCGAAAATAATCAAGCATTCCATGAATTTGTTGGGCATCACTGTACCGGAACAAATGTAACGAAGAACAGATGTACAAAGTTGGTTTAATAGGTTTTTCCATTGGCGGTCAGGTTTTCCATGCACCATTTATTTCGGGCAATCCGGCGCTGCAACTTTACAAGGTAACCGCAAGAAAGCAAGAACAACAAGAACTGCTTGCTGCGCGGTATCCGGAAGCAGTTGCTGTACAATCAGCCAATGATATTTTTGAAGATCCTGCAATTGATATTGTGGTCGTTGCCACGTCAAATGATGTGCATTATGATTTTGCAAAAACAGCTTTGCTAGCTGGAAAGCACGTGGTTGTCGAAAAGCCGTTTACCAACACCACCGAACAAGCCGAAGAGTTAATCGCACTTGCTTCTGAAAAGAATTTGTTATTAACCGTTCACCACAATGCGCGTTTTCATTCGGATTTTAAGACCGTTCGTAAACTTATTCTAGAGAACGCTGTCGGCCGATTGACAAACTACGAAGCACGGTATGATCGTTTCCGAAATTATCTTCGCGAAGGTGCTTGGCGCGAAAAGAATTTGCCTGGTTCCGGCATTCATTACGATTTAGGTGCGCACTTGATCGATCAAGCTTTACAGTTATTCGGTGCACCTCAAACAGTCTTTGCAGATCTTCGCGTGCAACGCGATGGGGCAGAAGCAATCGATGATTTTGAGATTATTCTTTCGTACGATGCGCTGAAAGTTTCGCTAAAAGGACAAATGCTGGCGAAATTGCCAACGCCGAGGTACGCTTTGTATGGAACGGCAGGTTGCTTTATCAAACCAGGAACTGATCCGCAGGAGGAGATGCTTCGCAGCGGAAGTTTACCGCACCTAAACGCAGATTGGGGATTGGAGCCGGAATCGACCTACGGCACTTTGGCTGTTGAGGATCCCGAACACGGCGAACGCATCGAACCTGTTGCGAGCGAGCGTGGTTCTGGACAAGATTTTTATGCTAATATGGTGGATGTATTGGATGGCAATAGTACATTGATTGTACAGCCGAAACAAGCTCGCGATGTTATTCGCATTTTAGAACTTTGCGAACAATCTTGGGCGGAGAAAACCGTGATCTCTTTGGCTGGAGAACTTATTGCGTATGCCTAAATTCGATGCCATAATTGTTGGTGCGGGAGCGTGCGGATTAATGTGCGCTGCGCAAGCAGGCTTATTGGGTAAGCGTGTTTTGGTGCTGGAACGAAATGCTAAACCGGGCGCCAAAATTTTAATCTCCGGTGGAGGGCGATGCAATTACACCAATTTGCATACATCCATCGAAAATTTCGTCTCCGAAAATCCATCTTTTCTTCATGCTGCTTTCAGCCAATGGTCCGTGGATGACACAATTCAATTTTTCGAAAGCTTCGGTCGCATCCGAGGCGTAGAAAAAACCTTAGGACAATTATTCCCGCAATCCAATAAGGCAAAAGATATCGTCGAGGTATTCGTTCGCTTAATGGCGGAAACCGGACAAGTTTTACAGCTGAATAGCTTGGTGAAAAGCATTCGCAAAGAAAGCGAAGCGTTTTTTGTGGAAGTAGAAGCGGACGGTCGTCAACAAACCATTCAATCGACGAAAGTGGTTCTAGCTTCCGGTGGATTACCCGTGCATAAATTGGGCGCTTCAGATTTTGCGCTTCGAACTGCGAAGCAATTTGGCCATCGCGTTGTGCGAACTGCTCCAGCGCTCGTCCCTTTAACTATAACTGGGAAAGATGCAGATTGGTATGCTGCCTTGTCGGGAAATTCTCTGTTTGCGCGCGTTTGGAATGAACGTATATCTTTTGAAGAAAATATGCTGTTTACACATTGGGGACTGAGCGGTCCAGCGATATTACAAATTTCATCGTATTGGCGCGCGGGAGAGAAGTTCTTTGTTGATTTATTACCGACGCACCGTATGGATGCGCTGATCAAAGAAGAAAGGCAGTTTGGCGGTAAGCGCACGGTATCTCAAGTTCTGCAAGATCATTTCTCACGGAAATTGGTGGATGCATTAGGCAGTTTTCTGCCTTTGAGTTTGAAGATCGCATCATTAAGCAAAGCCGACGCAAAACTCATTCATGATTCGATTCACAGTTTTACGGTAAAGCCTGCCGGCGACAAAGGCTATGACAAAGCCGAGGTGATGTCCGGTGGTGTTGCAACAGATGAAATAAACGCAAAAACCATGGAATCAAAATTAGTTTCCGGACTGTATTTCGGTGGCGAAGCGATGGATGTTACCGGTTGGTTGGGCGGTTATAATTTCCAATGGGCTTGGGCTTCAGGCTACGCCATTGCACAAGCGATTTAATTATCTCATTTCAATTCTCACGATTTTTTCCTACCCGAAATTAGATAATCCTTTGCGGGAAGAATCAAATTTCAATAGAATGAATAGCAGGATTGTGAACGACCACAAAGACGATCCTCCGTAACTGATAAATGGAAGCGGAATTCCGATAACAGGTACAATACCTATCGTCATACCAATATTAATAAAGAAATGGAAGAAGATAATAGAAACGACCCCATATCCGTATATCCTACCAAAAGCAGATCGTTGTCTTTCAGCGATATTCACCAATCGCAGCAGTAGCGCCAAATAAACACCTATAAGAATCATACAACCTACAAAACCCCATTCTTCGCCAACGGTACAAAAGATGAAGTCAGTACTTTGTTCCGGAACGAAGTTATATTTAGTTTGCGTGCCTTGTAAATAACCTTTCCCAAAAAGCTGGCCCGATCCGATAGCGATTTTAGATTGGTTAAGATTATAACCTTGGCCACGAGGATCATCAATTTTCCCCAAAATGATGTCAATACGGTTTCGTTGGTGCGTTTGTAAAATGCTATTGTATGCAAAATCAACGCAAAGTATATACAGCGATGACGCTAAAAACAAAATACCGATATTAATCAGGTTTTTTCGTTTCCGACGAAGCAAATACATAAATACTCCAGCTGTGACGGCTAAGATTCCTATCAGAATCCACTGATTGAATACCAATGCCAACAGAAACAAAACGATCGCAAGTCCTGCAATAACTAGTACGTTCGTGCCGACGTAACCTTCTCTGTAGAATACAAAAATTAAAGAGAAGAAAGCCAAAGCCGATCCCGTATCGGGCTGAAGCATGACAAGTAAAACTGGGAACAGCACAATTGCCACACCGAAAAATAGTGTTCGTAAATTCGGGTTTTTAGTAATTTGGTTACTGAGATAGAAGGCCAACAATAAGCAAGTAGCTAACTTACCAAACTCAGATGGTTGTAAACGAAAGCTTCCAAGTGGAATCCAAGCCTGATTACCGCCAACGTTTCGTCCGACTACCAATACCGCTATAAGCAAAAGCGCAACGATAAAATAAACAAAGGGCGCTGATGTGATGAAAAAGTTTGCATCGATGATTAGAATACTGAACCCGATGATAATTGCAGTACCAATGAAAATCGATTGCTTGCCATAATTCGTTTCCAAATTAAACAGGCTTGCATGATCCGGATCGTAGACCGCTGCATGAATATTAAACCAACCGATTAAACAGAGCATAAACCAAAGGCACACCGTCCACCAGTCAATTTGTCCGAAAAAACTTTTTTTCTGTAAGCTATTCATGTCTACGCGGTCTTTGACTGTGGTGCACCAATAGAGCTGATGTTCCGTGTTGTTGCTTTTCTTTTTCCTTCTTGTTGTTCAACGCCGTTTGTGGTACTTCTACCGGTTTTTTCGGCTTGGGGCGCAAGTCACCGTTGTAAATACGATCTTGCAAATATTTCGGTAAGCTAATCGTATCGCGGATATAATTTTCTACCAACATGCTCGCAATTGGCGCAGCCCATGTTCCGCCATATCCAGCGTTTTCCACAAAAACAGCAATAGCGATTTTTGGATTCTCTCGCGGAGCAAATGCAAAAAACACGGCGTGATTTTCGCCATGCGGATTCTGCACGGTTCCTGTTTTACCACACATTTCAATACCAGGAATCGCTACCGCACGTCCTGATCCGCTTTTGTTGACAACGCGGCTCATTCCTTCAATAACTGATTCGTAGTATTTAGCATCAACTCCTGCCGAGATTTTTTCTGCAAACTCCGGTTTCACAATTTGTTCTTCACCAATCCCTTTGATCAAGTGAGGACGATAATAAAAGCCTCTATTAGCAACTATAGCCGTTAAATTGGCCATTTGGAGCGGCGTAATTCCGAGTTCGCCTTGCCCAATAGACAACGAGATGTTAAACGACGAACGCCATTTGCTACTGCCATAAATCTTCGTATAATAGTTAGAGGTAGGTACCAACCCAGGTTTCTCTCCTGGAAGATCAATGCCTAGTTTGTTTCCTAAACCGAATTTCATCAACGCTTCACGCCACAAATCGTAAGCCTGCGGTCCAGACATACCTCGCCCATCAATCATTCGGGCGAATACATTCGCGTAGTATGGATTACACGATGCTTCGATGGATCTCGCTAAATCAATTGTTCCATGCACGCCCGTGCATCGCATTAAACCTCTTCCGCCACCATAGCGATAGCCGCCATTACAAGTGAAGCGTGTGTTGGCATCGATCATACCTGCTTGTTGCGCGGTTAATGCGGCAACAATTTTGAAAATAGATCCTGGAGGATAGGAGGCCTGAATTGGACGTAAGAACATCGGTTTGTTTTCGTTGCGCAACAAATCCATGTAGTTGTTCCCCAAATCGCGGCCTACCATCAAATTTGGATCGTAAGTCGGACTACTGACCATCGCCAAAATTTCTCCGCTAGAAGGTTCGATGGCAACGACTGATCCCAACTTATTTTTCATTAATCGCTCAGCTAAAATTTGCAAATCGCGATCCAGCGATGATACCATTCCATCACCAGTAACTGCCAAGGTATCATATTTGCCCTCCATGAAAGATCCTTGTGGACGATTCAACGCATCCACCATTTGATTTTTCACACCACGCTTCCCACGAAGCAAATCTTCATAAGCGCGCTCTACCCCGGTAGCGCCGATGTAATCGCCAGGACGATAAAATCCCTCGGAACGCTCGATGTCGCGTTGATTGACTTCTTGAATGTATCCCAAAAATTGCGCAGCAATGCTATCTGGGTAACTTCGAACTGTTCTATTTTGGACATAGAATCCACGGAATTTATACAAGTGCTCCTGCAAGCGTGCGTACGTAGTGGAGGAAAGCTGCTTTTCGAATTGGGAAGCCCGATAAGGTGAATGCGATTTTGCTTTCTCCATCCGTTGGATATATCCTTCTTTGTCGATACCAATCAAATCGCACAATAGCAAGGTGTCAATATCTTTAGCCTCGCGCGGAGTAACCAATAAATCGTAAATCGGTTCATTCTGTACTAAAATCTTACCGTTACGATCCAAAATCGCTCCACGAGCAGGATAAACAATTACTTTTCGCAATACATTATTGTTCGCGGACAAAATGTAGCTATCGTCAATGATCTGAATATAGAATAATCGAATCACGATGAGCAGTGCCGTCGTAATAAAGATGCCTTGAATGACGTATTTTCGTGTAAAGAAACTATTGTTCATATACGCGATAGCTGATTAAATTAAATACCTAACCTTGATTTGCGTTTGTAAAATAACAGGCTGATAAGCATAGCGATAACGAATGTACTTAAACTACTTAACACGATGCTTCCAATCGTCTGTAAAAAGTTATGGAAAGAAAAGACTTCAATAACAAAAAGCAAAAAGTGATGAATTAATATGCTGAAAAAGACGTAAGATATATACCACTTTGATCCCAAATCGCCCCAAGATGGACTATTGGAAGATTGGCGAACATCCATTTCCAGTGTTACGCGAATAAACGCAATTCTAAACCAAGCTAAAGCTACGCACGCTGCGGTGTGAATTCCTAAAGAATCGTAAAACGCGTCGACCGTTAGTCCGGTAATGAATGCGAAGACGTATAAAAAGAAATTAGAGGTGCGTAACGGCAGCAGCAAAATTATCAGAATATACGGAAACGGAGCTGCTAGGTTGTAGTAACCAATATTTTTGAAGAGTACAACCTGAATAGCGATCATCGCCAGAAAACGAAGTACATTTTGGATCATTACTTTAGCCATTGTCTTCCCTTTCCGATTCTAAAGATTGCTTTTCTTCTTCCAAATTATCCTTTACAACATACACATGATGCAAATTATAGAAGTTGGTGCTTAGCTTAACGCGGATATCCAAGAAGCTTTCGCCCGACGTAATACCGGTTTCATCAACTTCTCCCACCTTAATACCTTTAGGAAATAAAGAAAATCCGGATGTGCGGATTACTTGGCCTTTCTCCGCTTTAATATGGTTCGGAATATCGCGTAATGTTCCTAATCGCGGATCCATATTATTGCCCCAAACCAACGACCCGAAGGCTTCGGTGCTATCTAATGTGACGGAAACACGTGAGTCGGGGTGAAGAAGCGAACGTACGGTGGAAAAATTAGTTGATACTTGTAATACGATACCTACTACTCCGTTCGATGTAATTACGCCCATACCTTTTTCAATACCTGCATTGGTACCTCTGTTTAGCGTTAAGTAATTACTTTTTTGGTGAATACTATTGTTTACCACCTCGGCAACAATAAACTCATACCGACTTTCGTCTATGGAATCTGCTAATGGAATAGAGTCAACGGTATCTTTCAGGATAAATTGTTGTAATTTTTGGCGAAGCAATGCATTTTCCCTTGCTAGATCTTCGTTCGTTTGGTCAAGGTCGAGGTAGCTTTTCCAACTGTTTAAGCGGCCGTAAAATGAGCCGACAACCGCATTAGATGAGCTGATAAAAGACGAACGCTGAAAACTATTGTTGCGGATTGCTAGTAAGATAGCTACCGTAAAAAAAAGGAGGAACCAGAAAAAGGCGTTATAACGAATTAAGAAAAGCCAAAGGTTTTTCATCCTGTTAGTTTATTGTTCTATTTTATAGGTTTACCTTAAAAGAGATTTCCCATAAATTATTTGACACGTTTACGGAAGTAGTAAATAACCAAAACCATAAACGTGTCTGTATTACTCCTGATGTGGAGTGGATTACTGCATTAAAAATTTGAATCGGCCAATGTTTTTCAGTGCGATGCCAGTACCTCGTACTACAGCACGCAATGGATCCTCTGCGATGTGTACAGGTAATTTTGTTTTCGCTTGAACGCGCTTATCCAATCCACGAAGCAAAGCGCCACCACCCGTTAGGTAAATTCCAGTTTGATAAATATCTGCAGATAATTCTGGAGGCGTGATCTCCAATGCTTTAAGAATTGCTTCCTCAATTTTAGAGATGGATTTATCCAAACAATGTGCAATTTCTGTGTACGAAACCGTGATTTGTTTTGGAATACCCGTCATCAAATCGCGTCCTTGTACCGGAAAGTCCTCTGGCGCATCAGTTAATTCTGGTAGCGCTGAACCTACTTCGATTTTGATTTTTTCTGCCGTACGCTCACCAATCATGATGTTGTGTTGACGACGAATGTACTGTACGATGTCCGAATCAAAGTTATCTCCCGCTACGCGAATAGATTGATCACAAACAATACCGGATAGTGCGATAACGGCAATTTCCGTTGTACCACCACCAATATCGATGATCATGTTACCAACAGGTTCCTCTACGTCGATTCCAATACCAACTGCCGCAGCCATCGGTTCGTGAATTAAGTACACTTCTTTAGCTCCAGCAATTTCCGCGGAGTCACGTACGGCACGTTTTTCTACTTCGGTAATACCGGAAGGAATACAAACGACCATACGAAGGGAAGGAAAGAACCAACTTTTACCATTGTTTACCAACTTTACCATGCCACGAATCAAATGTTCCGCAGCCGTAAAATCAGCAATTACGCCATCACGAAGTGGACGTACTGTTTTTATATTATCGTGGGTTTTCCCCTCCATTTGCATCGCGTGACGACCGATTGCAATAACTTTGTTAGTTGTACGGTCAAAAGCGACAATGGAAGGTTCGTCCACTACTACTTTATCATTATGTATGATCAAGGTGTTCGCTGTACCCAAATCAATCGCAATTTCTTGCGTAAACCAATTAAAAAGACCCATCTAGCGCGAATGTTCTAAGTTTTATTTTAAATGCAAACCTACTGAAAAAATATTGTTATCGGCTATAGTCATCCAATAAAAAATAATGGTTTTAGCCGATGCTTCTAGACGTTCCTTCGGTTTTTTATTCCAACGATAAAAGCGCTCGTTTATTGTATGCTTACTCCAACGTAGTAATTGAAAGTATCTACAATAATATTGTCTTTTGTCACTCCGGGAGCGCGTAGCATCTTGAAATCTTGAGTAGGTTTTAGTAAGATTTTTTTGCCGTCGACAAGGCTGACGTGAATCGGCATATCAAATCCTTCCACTTCGGAAATCCAGCGGTAAGCGATGTTTTTCTCAGGTATCACATTGATTTCTAAGGTCGGAATTCCGCGATGTTGCACGAATTGTTCAAAGGTTTTGGAAAGATTAATGCCGGAGTGCTTGCTGACATAGTCGACAATATCTGAGTAGTTTACCGTTTTATGGTAGAACTCTTTGTTTAACCCACGAAGAATTCCACGCCATCTATCGTCATCATCGATCATAGTGCGGATCATATTATGCATCACCCCACCTTTTGGATACATATCGCCGGAACCTTCTTTGTTCACATGGTATGGCCCTTGCATTGGAATATCATTTTTTATGCTTTTGCGATTTCCGTTTACATAGGTTTGGCTGGCTTCCTTGCCCCAGAAATAGTCAATAAATAGTGCTTCGGAATAGTTCGTGAAACTTTCGTGAATCCACATATCCGCCAAATCGTTCGAGGTGATGTTATTTCCAAACCATTCGTGTCCCGATTCGTGAACGACAATAAAATCCCACTTCAGACCCCATCCCGTTCCAGATAAATCTCTTCCCATGTAGCCATTGCCAAAACGGTTTCCGTAAGCAATCGCGCTTTGATGTTCCATGCCCAAATGCGCTGTTTCGACCAATTTGTAACCGTCCTCATAAAAAGGATACGGGCCAAACCAATATTCCAACGATTCCAACGTTTGGCGCGCATTTTTTTGCAAATGCCCCACCTTATCCTTGTTCTCTCGCAACACATAATAATCCATCGTGAGCGGACCATTCTCGCCTTGATAGATTTCGTTGACATGCACATAGTCGCCGATATTCAACGCTACATTGTAGTTATTGATTGGGTTACGAACCTTCCAATGATATTTGTTATATCCGCCTTTTAATTTTTCGGTTTTTACTAATCTGCCGTTCGATACATTCATCATGCCTTTCGGAACAGCAACAGAAATCAACATGCTATCTACCTCATCGGATTGATGATCTTTGTTTGGCCACCAAACGCTAGCGCCCATACCTTGGCAGGCTGTAGCTACCCAAGGTTTTCCTTGGCTATCTTGCTTCCAATCAAAACCACCGTCCCAAGGAGCGCGTGTGGCCTGAATCGGATTACCGGAGTATTCTACCACGAATGAATCCAACTTCCCTTTCGGAATGGTATTCGGAAAATCTACGAAAACAGCATTGTATTCCCTGGTGAAATTCAATTCCTTTCCCTGATAAATCACTTTATCCACCGAAAGATTCTCAAATAAATCGAACTGCAATTTGTTGAAATCATTTACCGCTTCGAAGCGAAACAAGTTGCTGCCTTCAACGTGCTTATTCTCAATATCGACCTTCACATCAAGATGGTAGTATTTGATGTCATAACACGTTCGATATGGCGTAAGCTGTCCACGGAGTGAATCGGCTTTGGAGAATAATTCCTTGGCTTTCATCAATTGGGCAGAAACACCAGTTGGGAGCGAAATGGTGCAAAAAAGTAAAATCTTGGCGAGTTTGTTTATCATGTTTATTTTGTCGCATATTATCCATTGTAAATCTACGAAAAATAGCGCTTGGTCTTCATATATGAAGGCATCGTGTTAGAATCGGTAAATCATTAGGTAATTTAGGATAATCAATAGACCAAGAAAATATTGAAAATTGTCATCATTGCCCAATCTGTGTTTTCTGTCGTAACCTAATCTTATTGTCGAAACTTGGAATTATTAGAACTCTAAGCTTCTAAATTAAACTTCGTAGCACCGGAACTCTATCAACTCTCTTAACCTTTCCTAACCTTTCCTAACCTTCCGCTCCTCAAAAAATGACTGAATTTGCTCCAAATTAAACGCATTCAAGCATTTATCCGCTGATAAGCCACCTTTTCGACCGGCCAAAACACCGTATTGCATATCGTGGAAACCTTCCATGCGGTGCGCATCCGGATTAATCGACAGCAGAACGCCTTTTTGCAATGCGTAACGGTGCCAGCGCCAATCTAAATCCAAACGCAGCGGATTAGCATTGATCTCAATAACCACCTGATTTGCCGCACAGGCATCAATCACCTTTTTGTAATCAATCGGATAACCTGCGCGGGAAAGTAACAATCGGCCAGTTGGGTGACCCAAAATTGTGGTGTATGGATTTTCGATGGCTTTGATTAGTCGTTCGGTAGCTTTTTCTTCGGTCATCCCCAAATTGCTGTGGATAGAAGCAACAACGAAATCGAATTTGGCTAAAATTTCATCTGGATAATCCAACGATCCATCTCCTAAAATATCGGACTCAATACCTTTAAATATTTTAAATGGCGCAAGTTGCTCATTCAATTGATCAATTTCCTTCCACTGATCTTCCAATCGTTCGATCGTTAAGCCATTCGCATAAACCGCAGTTTTGGAGTGATCGCAAATGCCCAAATACTGTAAGTTCATTTCTTCCTTACAATAGCGTGCCATTAGTTCCAAACTATGCACGCCATCGGAATAGGTGGAGTGATTGTGCAAAGTTCCCAAAATATCTTCGTTCGTAATTAATTGCGGTAGTTGGTTGTCTTTGGCTAAATCGACCTCATTAAATCCTTCACGCAATTCTGGTTCGATGTACGATAAACCAAGCGCAGTATAGATTTCTTCTTCAGATTTTCCGTCCGGAATTTCTTGCTGTATATGCGCTAATAGATCCAAATGCTCGCTCGATCCTGTCGTGATCAAAAGGTTTTTGGCAAAATCTTCTGGCGAACTGGTAAAGATGCGGTAGGAGATATTGTTGTCGTCTTTAAAATGAACGCTTTCTCGATCCGCGTCAACTTGCAAGACATAATCTTTGTTTTCTAAGGTAGAAACGAGTACGTGCTGCGGTAAATCGATCGAGAAATCGATAAATTGCAATACTTCTGATTTCCGACGATAATCTCCGGTAAATACTAACTGATTATCGGGGAAGCTTTTTTGCAACGCTTCGTAAGTGGCTTCTGCGAAAGGGATCGCTTTCGCGAAAAGCACCCAACCTTGGTTCGCAATGGCAAATTCTATATTTTTCTTGATTTCTTCCTGCGTTTTCAAACCGAAACCTTTGGCTTCCACCAAACGGTTTTCGTTGCAAGCGTAATATAATTCGCCGATGCTTTCGATCTCCAACGTTTTCCAAATGATTTGCATTTTTTTAGGTCCCAATCCTTTTATCTGCAACATTTCTTGCACGCCTTCGGGAACTTGTTCCAGTAATTTATCCAATTCCGGCAAAGTGCCCGATTGAATAATAAGCTTGATGCGTTCGGCCGTGCTCTTACCGATTCCGGGTTGTTCGGAAAGTTCTTCCAAACTGGCTTTTTCCGCCGCGAATGGCAACTTGTCGATCTTGAATGCTGCGCTCGTAATGGCTTTCGTACGAAATGGATTTTCGCCTAATAGTTCCATCAACTGACCATATAATTTGAAGCGTTTAGCGATACTTTTGTTGTCCATCTCAAAATCTATTTTACGAAGTTTATTATCTACGAAGATACTTAAATTATGAGCAACGTAATTCATTGGTTGCCCATAAACAGAGAAAGCGGCATAAGCCGCTCTCTTCCTGTTTTATACTAGGTATTTATTATTTCTATTTTAAACTTGCTCCACTTCCTCGGTTGGTTTAACAGAAGGTAATTGACGATCGTAACGGTGGACGATCAAACGAATACCACTATTTTTTGTGAAAAATTTCACCGACCAGTTGACAAAGGTTACCAATTTATTACGGAAGCCGGCAATGGAAAGTAAGTGAACAAACATCCATGTACACCAAGCCAAAAAGCCGTTCATATGGAATTTGCCCATATCTACCACGGCGCGATTACGACCAACGGTAGCCATGGAACCTTTATCGAAATATTTGAAATCCTCCACATTGTTGTCGTTTTTCATTTTACCCAAAATGTGGTTGGCCACGTATTTACCTTGCTGTTGCGCTACTGGAGCTACGCCCGGCAAACCATTTGGTGTTTTTTCGGTAACAGTTGCCGCCACGTCGCCAATCGCATAAACATTTTCCATGCCTTCGATCTCACATTGGCCATTTGTTTTGATTCTGTTGCCGCGTTGAATTAGTTCTTGATTAATTCCTTCGGGGAATTGACCTTTCACACCTGCACCCCAAATCACCGTTTTTGTTGGGATTTGATCGCCGTTAGATAAGGTAACCGTTAGGCCATCGTAATCTTTAACTACTGTGTTTAAGATCACTTTCACGCCCAATTCTTCCAAATAGCGTTTCGCATCGCGAGATGATTTATCGGAAAGTGCAGCCAAAACTTCGCCCAAACCTTCTACCAAATACACATTCATTTCGTGTTTAGAAAGTTCCGGGTAATCTTTTTTCAGCATGTGCAACTGAATCTCCGCGATAGCGCCCGATAATTCAACACCTGTTGGACCACCGCCTACAACAACGAAGTTTAAGAAACGTTCTCTGTCGTGCGCGTTTTTACGAAGCACCGCTTCTTCTAAGTTTTGTAGTACGTAACTACGGATATTTTGTGCTTCCTGAACACTTTTCATGCCCAAGGAATATTTCTCTACGTTAGCATTGCCAAAGAAATTCGATGTAGCACCGCTGGCAACCACTAAATAATCGTAATCGAAATCACCTACTGAAGTGTACACAATTTTGCTTTCCTGCTCAATACGTAAAACCTCCGCCATGCGAAAACGGAAATTATCTTGCGATTTAAACATTTTACGCAACGGGAATGCAATGGAATCCGATGCCAAAGTTCCTGTAGCTACTTGGTAAAGTAGTGGTTGGAAAACGTGGAAATTGTTGCGGTCAATTAATAAAACCTCAACTTCCTTGTCTCTTAAATGACGAGCTACTTCTATACCGCCGAAGCCACCGCCAATGATGACAACTCTTGGAAACTTTCTCTCAGACCGATTTAGCAACATAGTATTTCGATGAAATGTGAATTTTCTGCAAATATCCGACTATTTATCTCATTCTGATAAATAAAATTTAATAAATCTGAAAAAAAACCAGTCGGAGTGTTAGTTTTACTTTCAATAATCTATTTATCAGTTCTTTATCTCTTTTGGGTAAATGTGTACTTGCTACACTATAAAGACAAATATAAGAAGATGAATCCGAATTGTTTAACCTAAAATCCAGTTAAATTTATACTCCTGTTGTGGTACGCTAATTCGATCCGCTAATCGTAACAAACGATCCGGCAAACGCATTAGATAATCTCTCGCTTTTTCGCCTTGCTCATTGAGATCGGAAATTTTATCGATCTTCCAATCCTGCAACAAGGTTTTCAAAATATCGATATAATCTAGCGCGGTATATACGCCTGTGCGTTGAGCCGCATCGGAAAAATGCGAAAATAAACCACCTTTCGGACCACCGGATTCCCGAAGGAAATGTGCCGGCATGACAATCTTCTTCTTCATCATATCTTCAAAAGCGATCATCACCTCACTTGGATCGACGGTAAATGCTTTCGAGATAAACGACATATACGCTTTGGCATGGCGAGCTTCGTCCGACGCAATGACGCCGCACATTTTTGCCAATAAGGTATCGCCGGAGTTTTTGGAAATGCTCGCTACGCGCCGATGGGATACATTGGTAGCCAACTCTTGGAACGATGTATAAATGAAATTTCGGTAAGGATCGGCATCGGTCCCAATGTCAAAGCCATCTTGTATTAAATACTGTACTGATATTTCAAACTGACGCATATCAATCCGACCGGAAAGGTAGAGGTATTTATTCAACAAATCCCCGTGCCGATTTTCTTCGGCGGTCCATGCCCGAACCCATTTCATCCAGCCGCCTTGTTCGTTCTTTTCGACATCTTCCACCATCGTTAGCCACGATTCGTAAGTCGGCAAAGCTTCCTCGGTTACCGTATCGCCAATCAAAACGGCAACGAGATCATAAGGGAGTTCCTGCGCACTTTCTTGCAAATCCCGCACTTCATCGAAGAAAGTCGTACGAGAAGCATCCGGTAGGAAATCTGCGGGTTGCCACATTTTTTCTACAGGTTTTAGATAATCCGCCATTTCATTCAACATGAATGGCTCCAAATATTTCATTACCTCTTTGCGAGAACCTTCGGGTAAATTCATAGGTATCTGTTGCATAACAGAAACAAAGTTAGTCAAACGACCGCTCTTTCTCATCAAAACGTCAGCGTTTTGCCAAAAGGATGGCTTGCGGGCGTTATTTTGCAGGGATATATCGTAACTTTGTAGACCATAATAAAGAATATAAGCAGTTTGAAAGCATACGATATAGAAACCATTCGTGCCGATTTTCCGATTTTAAGCACGCAGGTGCATAATAAACCGTTGGTTTATTTGGATAATGGCGCAACGACGCAAAAGCCGAAACAAGTTATTCAGGCGATTACGGACTATTATTCGACCATGAATAGTAACATCCACCGGGGAGTTCACCATCTAAGCCAAATTAGTACAGACGCTTTTGAAGTAACACGAAGAAAAGTGCAAACGTTTATCAATGCGGTGCACGATTACGAAGTGATTCTGACCAAAGGCACGACGGAGAGCATCAATTTGGTAGCGGATTGTTACGGAAAAGGATTTATTAGTGAGGGCGATGAGGTGATGATTTCCGCCATGGAGCACCATTCGAATATCGTTCCTTGGCAAATGTTATGTGAATCGCGCGGCGCTACCTTGAAGATCATTCCTATGTTCGAAAATGGTGAGCTCGATATCGCCAGCTATCGCGAATTGTTGTCGGATAAAACAAAAATCGTAGCGTTTACGTACGTTTCTAATGCTTTAGGGACAGTCAATCCGGTTAAGGAAATGATTGCCGAAGCACATCGACACGGCGCCGTTGTTTTGTTGGATGCCGCACAAGCCATTCAGCACATGAAAGTTGATGTGCAGGAGTTGGATGTGGATTTTTTGGTTTTTTCCGGACACAAAATGTATGGGCCAACCGGAATCGGCGTGTTGTATGGTAAAGAAGCTTTATTGAATGCGATGCCGCCTTATCAAGGTGGTGGCGATATGATTAAAGAAGTTACCTTGACGAAAACAACCTACAACGATTTGCCGTTTAAGTTTGAAGCAGGTACACCGAATATCGAAGCCGGAATTTGTTTAGCGGATGCGATCGATTATATCGAAAACATTGGTTTGGAAGCGATCCAGCAACACGAAGAAGAATTGGTGCAGTATGCAACAGCGGAGTTGAGCAAAATCGAAGGTATGCGCTTCATCGGAACGGCCGCAGAAAAATGTTCGGTTATTTCATTCCTAATTGATGGTACGCATCCGTATGATGTGGGTGTATTATTGGATAAACAAGGAATTGCAGTCCGGACGGGTCATCACTGTACGCAACCGATTATGGATTTTTACGGTATTCCGGGCACGGTTCGTGCGAGTTTTGCGATGTACAATACCAAGGAGGAGGTTGATGTTTTGGTAAAAGGAGTGGAGCGCGCTGCGAGTATGTTACGATAAATAGAAATCATGACTATCAACGAAATACAAGACGAATTGATCGAGGACTTCGCTTTTTACGAAGACTGGATGGAGAAATATGAATACATCATTCAATTGGGCAAAGAATTGCCATTAATTGAGGAAGCGTATAAGCAAGACGAATACATTATCAAAGGTTGTCAATCCAAAGTATGGTTGAAGCCGGATATGCAGGCGGGAAAAATCGAGTTTACGGCAGATAGCGACGCAGTAATTACCAAAGGTTTAGTGAGCTTGATGGTAAAAGTGCTTTCCGGACATACACCGAAGGAAATTGCTGATGCAGACCTGTATTTTATCGATCAAATCGGTTTAAAAGAACATTTATCACCAACCAGAGCAAACGGTTTGCTTTCTATGGTGAAGCAGATGAAGCTTTACGCTATTGCTTTGCAAATGAAATAATAGTAACTTTCGGAAAACGAATCTACTATTATGGAAAGAAAATTTTTTATCAAAACATTGGGCGTTTCTTTGGCAACCGGTTCCATTATTTCTAGCTGTGCAGCGCAGGACGAGAAGAAAGAGAATTCACCTTTGGAGATAGGAGGGGAAAGCGTTATTGTTCATTCGGTTTATTTTTGGTTGCGCGAAGATCTGACGGAGGAAGAGCAAAAGGAATTTCCTCAATTTTTTGAAGCGCTAAAAAAAGTGCCCGGAATTTCTGCTTACCGAGTTGGAAAACCTGCACCGACAACGAAACGCGATGTAGTGGATAATTCCTTTTCGTACCATTGGTTGGCGTTTTTCGAGAATATGGATGATATCAATACCTACGAAAAACATCCGGATCACTTAGCTGCGGCAGAAAAATACTCTTCGTATTGGACGCGTGTGGAAGTGCGCGATTCCCTTACTTAATATCGTCATCTATGGCTTCCACCGAAGTGTGGAATGCCAAAACTTCTCGACCAAAAAAGAGCTTGGCTTTTTCACCAAAATCAACAGGATCGTCGGTTGTATAAAAGCTATATCGACTTTCCTGTTCGCATAATTGCTCCACTTCAGGATGTCTTTGCAAATATTCCTGCAAACTTTTGGCTACTAAATCGCCTTGCGAAACAAGCTTTACATGCTTTGGCGTATGCGCTTGAATGGTCGGTAGTAGCAGTGGGTAATGCGTGCAAGCTAATAAAATGGTGTCGATTTCATCCGATTGCGCGAGCAATGCTTGCACATCTTCGTTGACGAAATAATGAGTTCCTTCGCTGGACAGATCATTGTTTTCCACTAAAGGTACCCAAACCGGACAGGCGTGCTGATGTACCGTGATATCAGGATGAAATCGTTCAATCTCAATTTTATAAGAATCGGATTTGACCGTTCCTTGCGTCGCTAAAATACCAACGTGCTTGGTTTTCGTGTATGTGTTAATTACTTCGGTGGTCGGCCGGATTACGCCAAGCACTCTTTTGCCTTCCGGCAGATCATTTTGTTGTATGCTGCGGAGCGCTTTCGCGGATGCAGTATTACAGGCTACGATTACCAACGGGCAACCCATTTCGAACAACTTAAAAACACATTCTTTGGTGTATTGGTAAACCGTTTCAAACGATCGATTGCCGTACGGCACGCGGGCATTATCGCCAAGGTACGTGTAGCTGTATTGCGGAAGCAATTGACTGATAGATTTAAATACGGTCAAGCCGCCAAAGCCTGAGTCAAATATCCCGATGGGTCCCTGTTTCATTGCTTTGCATAGTTACGCATTATTCTTGATAGATTACGATTGCGATCTACGATTTGAATAAGCGCGCTAAAGGGTAAAAGGCTATCCCGTCGTCCGAGATAGCCTTTTTGCATAATTATAAAACTAAACTTACGCCAATAAATTTGGCTTTTCTTGGTAGGTTTTCCATAGAAGCTCACCAAACAAGGTGTTTGTCCAAGCAAACCAATGTCTTGTGAATTTTTTAGGATCATCTTTATGAAACGATTCGTGCATAAAGCCCGTATCGCCATGCGTTTTCTTCAAGGTTTGAATGCACGTACGGATTTCTTCGTCATTGGTTGACGTCATTGCGCGCATGATAATCGCCATCGGCCAAATCATATCGCGACCGATGTGCGGTCCACCGATACCTTCCGCATAAGTTCCTTTGAAGAAAAATGGATTTTCTTCTGACAGGATGAACTTGCGCGTGCGTTGGTATACTTCGTCATTTTTGTCAACAGCGCCCAAGTACGGCAACGATAGCAAGCTCGGCACGTTAGCATCATCCATCATCATGTAACTTCCGTAACCGTCAACCTCGAAAGCGTAAACACGGCCGTGCGTTGGGTGATCTACAATTCCATATTTGTTGACTGCTGCTTCCACTTCATTCGCTAATGCTTCCATTTTTTGTGCTAAATCCGTGTTGTTTTTTATTGTTTTTAAAATTGCAGCCGATTGTCTCAAACTCGTAATCGCGAAAAGGTTCGAAGGAATCAAAAACGGCAACATGGTACAATCGTCGGAAGGGCGGAAGCTTGAGCAAATTAACCCAACCGGTTTTACTGGATACCCCCAGCCATCTACTTGCAACGTATCTGTTCCGCGTGGCGTAGTACGCATGAAGTTATAAGGTCCTAAACTATCTTTACGTTGTTGCTCAACAAACGTTTTGTAAATATTTTCTTGTGCTTGCACCCATTCTGCGTCGAACGGCGTAGTATCCTTGGTTTCGTCCCAATAAGCATGCGCTAAACGGATTGGGTAACATAGCGAATCAATTTCCCATTTACGCTCGTGGATACCGGCTTTCATCTCAGTGTGATCCGAAAACCATTCGCCTTCTTTCGTTGGATCATTATAAAATGCATTCGCATACGGATCGATGTTGATACATTTTGCTTGTTTGTTGATCAATCCCAAGATCAAATTTTGCAAGCTTTTGTCCTTTTTCATGAAAGGAAGGTACGGCCAAACCTGCGCGCTGCTATCGCGTAACCACATCGCGTCGATATCGCCGGTGATCACATAAGTTAATTTTTGAGTAGCGGTGGATTCATCGTAAATCGTGGTATCCAACGTATTTGGAAAACAATTGTGGAACAACCAACCCAATTCTTTATCGGCAACTTTGCTTTGGAATTCTTTGATGATATTTTCGACTACTTTACTTTTAAAATGTCTGTCTTTTTCCGCTACACGAACGATTGGAAAAGATGAAGTCGCATCAGCAGCAAAAGAATATTTGCTCGCTAATACGCCTGCGCTTAATAATGCAGAATTTTGTATAAAGGTTCTACGCTTCATGCTACTATTTATTATAGGTGTTATTTAGTTTATTATTGCGAGCTCCAATATACATATTTTATTGATAAATGCATGCGTAAAATCGTTTTAGCTTTGGTGAAGAATATTAGAAGATGTTTGATTATAAACATGTCTGTCACAAAATCGGTTTGGTGGGTCTTTGCTTTACTATTTAGGCTTAATAATTGCGTGCTACCTCAAAAAAATGTCTAATTTCGTTTCTATGAAGATTATTCGTGGCTTAACACTGGCTTTTGGCGTTTTCGGACTGTCCGTTTCGGCGAGTGCGCAAATTGATTATTTACCGTATTCCTATTCGCTATATCAGCAATACGGCGAAACATTGTACAGTCCGGATAGTCGCGAATTCACGGCGGCAAAACCACTTTTAATCAGGAAAAGGTTATTCGCAGCACACGATTCCTTGATGAATCATCAGCGCGTAGCTTCAGATAATTGGTTCGCCAGGAAGCTCTTCAATGAGCATTTGGTGGAAGCCAAAGGAGAAGATTACCGATTTTATGCCGATTTCCTGCCGGATTTGGTAATTGGCTCCGATCTGAGAGCGGATAACAACAAGAACGTTTGGTTGGGCTCGAAAGGAGTTCAAGCAGGATTGAATATCAAAGATAAATTCGTATTCTACGGTAATCTAATTGATAATCGCGCCGTATTTCCGAATTACCTAAACGACTATATTAATACCAATGAAGTGATTCCCGGTCAAGGCATGGCACGTTTTCGCGGAGGCGATCGGAAAGCCTGGCTTTTCGCAACAGCCAACGCAACGTACGATTTCGGTGATTACTTTCAAGCAACCGTCGCTTATGATCGCAATCATATTGGTGATGGTTACCGCTCCGTTTTGCTATCTGATTTTTCTTCCAATTATGCGCATTTGCGTTTAACAGGAACTATTGGGAATGTGCGTTATACATCCGTTTGGGCTTACATGAATGATCCTCATACCGCGAGAATCGATTCTTTGCATAGCGGTGCCGAATTTGGCGATGGTCGAAAATGGGGTGCTTTTCAATATTTGGATTATAATATTAGCAATCGTCTTTCCGTTGGTTTCTTCCAAGCAATCACTTGGGCAAATCGTAATCAAGCTGGACACCGCGGATTCGATTTTAACTACGCGCTACCGGTCGCATTTCTGCGTCCAATAGAAAGCAATAACTCCTCGTCGCCCGATAAAATGTTTTTGGGTTTGAACGCGAAATATAAAACGTGGAAGAACGTAACCGTTTACGGGCAGTTCTTGTTGGGTGAATTTACGGGCAGTGAGTTTTTTGCCGGAAAGGGCTATATCCATAACAAGTGGGCAGCTCAGTTGGGCGCGAAAGGATACCACATGTTCGGTGTTCGTAATTTAAGTTTGTTGGCAGAATACAATTTGGCACGACCATATACCTATCAGCACTTTGTTGCAATCTCCAATTACAGCAATAATGCAGAACCGTTAGCGCATCCGCGCGGTGCGAATTTTCGCGAACTGATCGGTATGGCGAATTATTCCTGGAAGCGATTCCATTTTTCTTTGCAAGGGATGTACAGCTTGTATGGCACGGATCCTGGCGACGGAACGAGTTTCGGCGGAGATATTTTTCAATCGTATGAAAACTATCCAAACTTTTACGGCAACAAAATTGGGCAAGGCATTCGCAACGACTTATACTTTGCGGATATGCGCGCTTCCTATGTGCTGAATCCTGCTTATAACTTACGTTTTGAATTGGGTTACACGCATAGGCAACAGAATGTGGCAGATCGTCCGTCGATTCGTACGGGTGTGATCTCAGTTGGACTTCGATCCACATTTAGGCCGTTCTACGGCGATATTTAAAGCTTGGTTAGCGAATTTTAGTAGTCGCTGCCCAAATAGAAATGCATTATTAGCTAAACATGAAGAAAATCTTAATATTAAACGGCCCAAATTTGAATCTATTGGGCGTTCGTGAGAAAAGCATTTATGGCGATCAGGATTTTGTTTCCTTTTTCGAGGAATTGAAAGCGGAATTTCCAGATGTGGATTTGACGTATTTTCAAGCGAATGGGGAAGGAACAATCATTGATGAAATCCACAAAGTTGGATTCGAATGGGATGGGATTGTTCTAAATGCTGGAGCATATACGCATACTTCTATTGCAATTGCTGACGCAATTGCAGCGGTGAATACGCCAGTGGTGGAAGTGCATATCTCCAACGTCCATCAGCGTGAATCATTTCGTCAGCATTCCTACCTTTCGCCCAACTGCAAAGGCGTTATTCTCGGTTTCGGATTGAATAGTTACCGATTGGGGATTTTAAGTTTAATGTTGTAGTAGCTACAACATTAAACTTTGAAAGTTATATCGTGCGCGGTTTTCGCTTGAATTTTGGTAATCCCAAATAAATTAAAAAGCTTGTTACCGCGCCGATGCACATCACCGTAGCCATCGGTAATTGTGTCCCGTTGTGAAAATGACTAACCATTGCCGATGAAGCGGCGCCTAAAGCCATTTGGATACATCCCAATAAAGCCGAAGCGCTACCTGCTAACGTGCTGAATGGCGATAGCGCCAACGCGGAAGTGTTGGGGAAAATAAATCCTTGCGCGCATAAAAATATACAGATCAATCCCAATAAAACATATAGCGATTGTATACCCGAAAGCGCAAAAACGACTAAGGCAATTGCAGAAAACGCTTGAAAGTAACTCGCCTTTTTAGAAATCTGCTCACTAGTCATTCTGTTAAGTAATAACCGATTCAACTGCGTTGCCAAAATCAGACAGGATGCTACCATCGCGAATGCAATGCCATATTCCGATTCCGACAATCCGTACAAATTCTGTAACACAAAGGGCGATCCCGATAAATAAGCATACAATCCGCTTGCGGCGAATCCGCCAACCAAAGCATATAATAAGAAAACCGGTGTTTTAAATACCGACCAATAACCGCTCAAAATATCTTTCGGATATAGCGACATTTCCTTGTTTCCTTTGTATGATTCCGGTAAAATGAATATTACGGCAGCGAGAATTAATGTAGCCAAAGCAGCTAAGATCAAGAATATGACATGCCAATCGAAATGCGCTAAAACGAATGCACCAACGCTTGGCGCAACAATGGGAGAAACGCCGATAACGAGCATCAGCATGCTGAATACTTTTGCGCCTTCGCGCGGATCAAAATAATCCCTTACCATAGCGCGCGCCGCTACCATTCCCGAGCAACTTCCCAATGCTTGTAGAAATCGGTAAGCGATTAAGTGGTTTGCATCCTCCGTATAAGCACACAGAATGGAAGCAACAATGTAGATGATTAATCCAATCAACAACGGTTTTTTACGACCGAATTTATCAAGTAATGGTCCGTAAATGATTTGTCCCAAAGCAATTCCTACAAAAAATGCAGTCAGCGATAGCTGAATTTTTTCTACTGGGGAATCGAAATCTTTGGCAATCGTTTTAAACGCAGGCAAGTACATGTCAATTGAAAAGGGGCCGATCGCAGAAAGTAAGCCCAATATCAATAGGATAGCGAAGCGTTTGGATTTAGATAAATTGTTAAATGTCATAAAGTAAATGCGTACAAAATCAAAAATTAAAAAGCCCTTCTTGAATGGAAGGGCTCGTATCTCTTAACGTTTAACCGAATTCGGTTTTCGAAACAATAAATAGAGTCCTGCTAGAATAAATGGAATGCTTAAAATCTGTCCCATGTTGAGTAGCATTCCCTGCTCGAAAGCAACTTGATCGACCTTGAAATATTCTAAGACCAATCGAGCGCCAAATAGCAAGACGAGCAATAAGCCAAATAGTTTTCCCGGTGTTGGATGCTGATTTTTCTGATAAATCGCCCACATAATGAAGAACGAAATTAGGTAAGCAATCGCTTCATAAAGCTGTCCGGGATGGCGCGGAATGTTATCTTCCTGCGCGAAAATAATTCCCCAAGGCATATCCGTTGGATGACCAATAATTTCAGAATTGAAAAAGTTGCCCAAGCGAATAAAGAAGCATGCAATTGGTACGACTAGCATCAAGCGATCGGCAATCCAAATAAAGTTTATTTTGGTGTTTCTCGAGAATAACCAAAGTGCTGTCAAGATTCCGATAGCGCCACCGTGGCTAGCTAATCCAGTAAATCCGGTCATCTGCCAACCATCGCGCGTTTTCTGAAATGGAATAAACATTTCCAAGATATGATCTTTGTAATAGGCAAAATCATAAAACAAACAATGTCCTAAGCGTGCACCAATCAGCGTTCCTAAAAAGATATACATCGTCAGCTTGTCCAACAGTTCTTGTGGTTTTCCTTCGCGCACGAATACTTTATACATAAAATAGTACGAAGCAGCGAATGCAAAAAACCAGCAAAGCGAATAGTATCGCAAACCGAATGATCCTATGGTAAATATTTCTGGATCAATGTCCCAAACAATATGTGATAAATTAAGGTGCATGCCGTAGAATTATGCGGTAAAGATAGGGTTTCAGCCTTTAAATTTTGTCATGTGTATTTGAAATACTTATTTTGCATAGCACAAAAGCAAAAACATGAGTAAAAATAAATCTAAAGAAAATACACACGTACCAGTAATCAACGAAAAATCCTTAACGTTTTTTGAGTCTTACATCAATAATCCCTCACCGACCGGCTTCGAATGGCAGGGTCAGCGTTTGTGGTTAGATTATCTGAAACCGTACGTGGATGATACGTATATCGATAATTATGGAACTGCTGTGGGTATTATTAATCCGGAGGCGCCATACAAAGTGGTTATCGAAGCGCACGCAGATGAAATTTCTTGGTTCGTAAACTATATTACTTCCGACGGATTGATTTATTTAATTCGCAACGGAGGATCTGATCATCAAATCGCGCCATCAAAACGCGTAAACATTCATACCGATAACGGTATTGTGAAGGCGGTATTTGGCTGGCCGGCAATTCACACGCGTTCGGGCGAGAAAGAAGATTCGCCGAGCTTGAAAAATATCTTTTTGGATTGCGGTTGCACGTCGAAGGATGAAGTGGAAGCTTTGGGCATCCACGTAGGTAGCGTGGTGACTTACGAAGATGAGTTTATGGTTCTGAACGATCGTTATTATGTTGGTCGTGCTTTGGATAATCGCGCTGGGGGCGTCATGATCGCTGAAGTTGCTCGTTTGTTGAAAGAAAATAAGAAAACATTGCCGTTCGGTTTGTATATCGTGAATTCCGTTCAAGAGGAGATCGGTTTGCGCGGAGCGGAAATGATTGCAGATTATATCAAGCCGAATGTGGCTATTGTGACGGATGTTACGCACGATACCACAACACCGATGATCAATAAGATTACGCAAGGCGAATTGGCATGCGGAAAAGGTCCTGTGGTTTCTTATGCGCCAGCAGTTCAAATCAACCTCAACCGTCAGTTAATCGAGGTAGCGAAAAAGAATAATATTCCTTTCCAGCGTCAAGCTTCTTCCCGTTTTACGGGAACAGATACGGATGCATTCGCTTATTCAAACGGTGGTGTACCTTCGGCTTTGATTTCATTGCCACTGCGTTATATGCATACAACGGTAGAAATGATTCACAAAGAGGATGTCGACAACGTAATCCGTTTGATTTATGAAATGATTCTTTCTATTCAGCCTGATCAGGATTTCAGAACATTCAGCAAATAAAATACGATGAGTAATAATCAAAATAATCCTAATCCGGATGGACAGGAGATCAATATCGAATTGACTGAGGAAATCGCCGAAGGTATTTATTCTAATCTGGCGATCATCACGCATTCCAATACAGAATTTGTAGTGGATTTTGTTCGAATTATGCCGGGTGTGCCGAAAGCAAAAGTAAAATCTCGGATTGTGCTAACGCCAGAGCATGCTAAACGTTTGCTAACGGCTTTGCAGGACAATGTCAATCGATTCGAAGCGCAAAATGGAAAAATCGATACACGCGAAATGCCGATACCACTGAACTTCGGTGGCCCGACGGGCGAAGCGTAAGTTAATATAGAAAATAAGAGGTTCCGAAACGAACCTCTTATTTTTTTGGTGTGCTATTTGTTCATAATCGAATTTCAAGCAAAAACAATCGATAAAATCATCGGTTACTACAACGCATACAAACGACAAAATGGATATTAACTTAAGAACGCTCACGAAGAAAGACTACAAAGATCTTCGTGAATCTATGATAGAAGCTTACGACGGAAATGCAGGGGAAGCGTGGACCAGAACACATATTGATGATTTGGTAGAAATGTTCCCAGAAGGACAAATTTGTGTAGAAGTAGACAAGAAAGTGGTGGCTTGTGCGCTGTCGATCATCGTCAATACGAAGAAAACAAATATCTACGAAAAGTATTACGAAATCATCGACGATGGAAAATTTTCCAAGCATGATTCGGAAGGAGATACCTTGTATGGTATTGAGGTTTTCGTGCACTCGGAATACCGTTCGCTGCGTTTAGGTCGCCGTTTGTACGATGCGCGCAAGGAGTTGTGTGAGCAGATGAATTTGAAAAGTATTGTTGCCGGAGGACGTATTCCAAATTATCATACTTACGCGGCAACGATGAGTCCGCGCATGTACATAGAGCGCGTAAAACGCAAAGAAATCTATGACCCGACATTAACCTTTCAGCTGTCGAACGATTTCCACGTCAAGAAAATATTAAAGCATTATTTGCCGGAAGATGCCGAATCCATGCAGTTCGCCACCTTGTTGGAATGGAATAACATTTACTATGAACCGGATGCGAAGTTTAACAGCGCATCCCGCCAAACCATCCGTTTGGGATTGGTACAATGGCAAATGCGATCGTTCAAAGATTTGAACGAATTCTACGATCAGGTGGAGTTTTTCGTTGATGCGGTGAGTGATTATGGCTCGGATTTCGTGATGTTCCCGGAATTTTTCAATACGCCTTTGATGAGTCCGTACAACGATATGCCGGAGCGGATGGCGATGGAGAAACTGGCAGAATCTACAAAAGAAATCGTAGCAAAGATTCAGGAGTTTGCTGTTTCTTACAATGTTAATATCATTGCTGGATCAATGCCCGTAATGGAGCGTGGAAAGTTGTACAACGCCACGTTTTTATGTCACCGAAATGGTCAGCAGGACACCTATAAAAAGATTCACATCACACCGAATGAATCCAAATATTACGGAATGGTCGGCGGCAACGAAGTGAAGGTCTTTGATACAGATTGTGGCAAGGTAGGTTTGTTGATCTGCTATGACGTGGAATTTCCGGAACTCGGTCGAATTTTGGCCGATCAGGGTTTGCAAATACTTTTTGTTCCGTTCATGACGGATACGCAAAATGGGTATATGCGCGTTCGCGCATGCGCGCAGGCCCGCGCGATCGAAAACGAATGTTATGTAGCGATTGCCGGTTCGGTAGGTAATTTGCCGCGCGTAAGCAATATGGATATTCAGTATTCGCAGTCCGCGGTATTTACGCCTTCTGATTTTGCATTTCCAAACAATGCGATTAAAGCCGAAGCAACACCAAACACCGAAATGGTATTAATTGCCGACGTCGATTTATACGCCTTGCGCGACCTGCATGAATACGGTACGGTGAAAATATTGAAAGATCGCCGTAAAGATTTGTATGAAGTGAACCTGTTGAAGTAGGTTTCGCACATCTTGTTATGGATTTGTGTGTTTATTGTTATCTTTAAATACACAAATCTATTTATGCATGGCTACCATTACGCAGGAAATCGCCATTAAAGACGCGCGTTTCTTTTCTCCCATTGGTTTTTACTCGGAAGAACAATTGTTGGGGAATGAATTTTACGTGGACGTTTCGGTTTCCTTTCCTTTTAATAACCCCAATTCTGAACAGCTAGATAATACCATTAACTACGAAGAGCTATATCAAATCTTAGTGGAAATTATGGCGCCGCGCCGCGAATTGTTGGAATCTGCAGCGGAAGATGTTTTAAATAAATTATTAGAAAAATACGCCAATCTACAGACGATTTCGATATCCATTCGTAAACAAAATCCTCCATTCGGAGGTGATATCGCGCAATCTGTAGTGAGCTTACATTATCAACGATAGACAATATCTCATCGTAAAAAAAGCGATTTAAGACATTTTGTCTTATAAATTCGTGTTGTTTTGACATAATGTCATCTTTTTATTCTCATTTTAGTGTTGGTATGTGAATTGAAAAGCCATTCCTAAATAAACATTGATTTAAAAATAGGAGAACATAAAAATGGCTTTAGTAAAATTTCCAACTCGTACCGTTAACACTGATGCGGTTAACCCATTCGTAAATAACGTATTTGACAGCTTGTTTACCGATTCATTTATCAGCGACCGTTTAGTAACTCGTGTTCCGGCGGTTAACATTACCGAAACCGATACTGCTTTCAAATTGGAATTAGCAGCACCGGGGTTGAGTAAGTCGGACTTTAAAATCAGCGTAGATAAAAATTTGATCACGGTTTCTGCTGATCGTCAGACTAGCGAGTCCGATAAGTCAGCATCGTATAGCAAACGCGAATTTAATTACAGTTCTTTCAGTCGTTCTTTCACATTGCCGGATGTCGTAAATTACAACAATATTGAAGCAAACTATGCCGACGGTGTTTTATCAGTAGAAATTGGTAAGAAAGAAGATGCTGTTATCGCGAAAAGAAGTATTGAGGTAAGATAGTGTTGAGTTCTTAGAGTGTATGATGAGCTCTCGCGAAAGCGAGAGCTTTTTTTATTACAAATATTTTAATCGTGATCGGTATTTTTAATATTAATTATGTTTTATTCTGTTTTTAGTATCAATATTTTAAATATATGTTTGATATTTTAAATTTTTTATCGTTTTTTTGGTTCAATATTTAATTTATCAATAAAAATTATGAGTTTATCTGGAAAAAGATCTTTTATCCCAATAATTTTAATGGGAATTGTGGTTATTTTAGCGTTTTTCATACCTGGAATTCCAGATGTTACTAAAAATTATGATTATGATGGCGCAGATGTGGCTTGGATGCTTACCGCTGCGGCCCTAGTTTTGATCATGACGCCGGGATTAGCCTACTTTTACGGTGGTATGGTGAAGAAAAAGAATGTTATCTCCACCATGTTGCAAAGTTTTATCTGTATGGCAATCGTTGCAGTTTTATGGGTCGTATTTGGCTTTTCTTTAGTTTTCGGAGAATCCATCGGTGGATTCATCGGAAATCCAATGACATATTTTATGTTTGAGGGTGTAGTCGACGGAGAACCTTGGGGAGGTGCTCCGACGATTCCCTTCGTTTTGTTCGCGATGTATCAGTTAAAGTTCGCAATCATCACACCTGCTTTAATCACCGGAGCATTTGCCGAGCGTATTAAGTTTACGTCGTATGTATTGTTCGTTGTTTTATTCTTCGTGTTCATATACGCGCCCTTAGCGCATGCCACTTGGCATCCGGATGGATTATTGTTTAACTTGGGTGTTTTGGATTTCGCTGGTGGTACAGTGGTTCATATGTCGGCCGGTTTAACGGCACTTGCTTCGGCTATTTATTTAAAACACGGTAAAGATTTTAATACGCATCCGCATACTCCTGCAAGAATTACCTATGTTTTGATGGGTACAGGATTACTTTGGTTTGGTTGGATTGGCTTCAACGGTGGTTCTGCTTTTGGCGCTTCGGCATTAGCGGCAACTGCTTTAGCAACAACATCTACAGCGTCTGGTGCAGCAGCATTAACGTATTTGTTTTTCGACGCGGCAAAAGGAATTAAGCCATCTGCAACCGGGGTTTGTATCGGTGTGGTTGTCGGTTTAGTAGCGATCACTCCGGCAGCAGGATTCGTCACCATTCCACATTCTATCATTATTGGATCGGTAGCTGCGGTAATTAGTCGTTTGTGTATCGAATGGAGAACTAAATCGAAATTGGATGATACGTTAGATGTGTTCCCGAGCCACGGTGTTGGTGGTATGGTCGGTATGTTGTTGACGGGTGTTTTCGCGCACAGCGCAATCAACGAAGCGGTTGAATCTAACGGTTTGTTTTTCGGGGAAACTTCGCTATTTACGGCGCACGTGATCGGATTAATTGGTGCTACGGTGTTCACATTGGTTATGGCCTTTATATTATTAAAAGTAACCGATATCATTACACCACTGCGCGTTACCGATGAAGAAGAAGAGCTGGGCTTAGATTTCAGTCAGCACGGCGAGAAATTGTAGAATTCGTATTTATTCCATCCTCTATTATAAGCTTGTCTCGGTTCTCGGGACAGGCTTTCTTATTTTTCCAGCAGTTGATAAGTGTGTTGAATAAAGCGATAAAAATTGGATTTTGGGTTTGATGCAGATAACTTATCCGTTTGATGACCAAGGCGAACAATCATCAAGTCATCTTCCGGAATCGTAATTACATATTGCCCCAAATGTCCGTTCATATAAAAATAAGGCTTGCCTTGGAAATCACCCATCCACCAGCCGTATCCATATTCCGGAGAATCCGAAAAACGCGGAGTTTGGGACTGTGCTACATAGCTGCTATCCAATAACTGATCGCCATTCCACGTTCCATGATCACGGTATAATTTGCCAAAACGTGCAAAATCACGTGCATTACTCGCTATGCAACAATATGCTTTTTCTATTCCTTGCTCTTCGCTGTCAACCTGCCAAAGCGCATCATGTTCAGCGCCCATAGGTTTCCAAAAATAATCGGATAGCAATGTGCTTAAGCTTTTTCCGGTGGCGCGTTGGATGGCGATGCCCAAAAGTTGCGTATCACCACTTTGATAAATGAATTTCTTTCCTGGCGCCTGATAAATAGGTAAGGTGTTCATTACGGATTGGATATCACCGTCGAAGTATAATTTTGTAGTGATGGACGATGGACTATAATAATCTTCGCTCCACTTCATTCCGGAGCTCATCGTTACTAAATCTCGAAAAGTCAGATCCGAAGCGAATTCACCCTGAATTTCCGGGATATAGTCTGCGATCTTTTGATCGATGCTTTTGATTTTATCTTCACTGATGGCTCTGCCCAAAATCGCAGCAACCACACTTTTGGCCATCGAAAATGAATTGGATTTACTATCCACCTGATAACCGTCAAAATATTCTTCCAGGATGATTGTATCACGATGGATGATCAGGTAAGCGATGGATTTGATGTCTTGATGGAAATCACGAAGCGAATCGGGAAGATTAATTTTGTTATCCGCATTGGCGATTGCCCAAGGTTGTCCTTTTTCGTGGGCAATCACGTGATTATCGAAATGTTCGTAATCTGCTAAATATGCCGTATTGTGTCCGTGTAAATATGTCACCCAAACGGCTTTGACTAAATAACCGTAGCCAAATGCATACGCTAGCGCAATTGTTAGCGCGATAATGCCGATAAAAGAAGCTAAAATCTTTCCGAATAATTTCATGTGATGTTATGTTTAAGGTTACAAACGTTTGGCTTCGTTCCAATACACATCCATCTCCTCCAAACTCATTTCTGATAATTTTTGTCCTGCTTCCTGCGCACGCTGTTCTACATGCGAGAACCGCTTGATAAACTTTTTATTGGTGCGTTCTAAAGCATTTTCCGGATTTATACCCAGATGACGGCCGTAATTTATTAAAGAAAATAATAAGTCGCCAAATTCCGCTTCCGCGCGATCGGCATCTATAGCTTCATTATTCTTGATGTCAAATTCTTCTTTGAACTCTGCCATTTCCTCTTCTACTTTCAACCAAACTTCCGCTGGATCTTTCCAATCGAAACCGACACCGCGCACTTTGTCTTGAATGCGATATGCTTTCACTAACGCGGGCAATCCTTTCGGCACACCGGCTAAAACGGATTTGTTTCCTTCTTTCAGTTTTAGGCTTTCCCAATTTTTCTTCACGTCGTTTTCGTCTTCCACTTCCACATCGCTATAAATATGCGGATGGCGCGAAATCAATTTATCGCAAACGCCGTTTAATACGTCCACAATGTCGAAAGCTTTCTGTTCTTCCGCAATTCGTGCATAAAACACCAAATGCATCATTACATCGCCCAATTCCTTTTTGATTTCGGGCATATCTGATTCCAAAATCGCATCGCCCAACTCATACATTTCCTCGATAGTCAACAATCGCAAAGATTCCATCGTTTGCTTTTTGTCCCACGGACAAGCGACGCGTAAGGTGTTGAGTACGGTTAGAAGTCGATCGAAAGCTGCGTTTGCTGTTGGTTCCGCCGAAGGTATTGGATATGCCATGTAATGAATGTTGCTAATTTATGAGGCAAGTTAAAAAATGCCCGGCTGAAAACACATTTTAATTTCGCTTGTTGTTTCTGTAGGACACGATAAAATTGGGCTTATGACAACTAAACATAATTACGAATCGGCTTCCGTAGCCATCGAGAAATTGAAGGCGGAAGGATATGAGGTAGATTATAATATTGAATTTGATGAGCTCCACGCGAGTGCGACCGATTATAAAATCGATCAAATTTATCGCTATGAAGGCGCGACCGATCCGGGTGATGAATCGCATGTTTATGGTATTCAGAACGTCAAAACGGGATCTAAAGGTATTTTTGTAGCCGGAGATATTTCGGTTATTGAAGGTAAAAAGCGCGATATTATTTTGGAGCTGGATTTAAAAGCGCGTAAGGAAGAGCACGGAGAAGATTAAACTTCGCTATGTCAAGAGGGGATAGCTTGCCGTAGATTTTTTTTGAATAGATAGATAGATGAATGAAAAAGCAGGTTGGAAGAGTTTCCAATCCTGCTTTTATCAATTTTATAGAAAGGTTTGCGGTATTTATTTCACGCCCATTTCTGTTAAAATAAACTGTGCATTATCCACTTTGTCGGCAACCCACAATACAAAGCGAATATCGACTCCGATAGAGCGACTGTAGCTTTCATTCCATGCAAAATCATTGATCGTTGCGTCATAAGCGCGGTCGAAATTCACACCGATCAGCTCTCCATTTGCATTCATAATTGGCGAACCGGAATTACCACCGGTCGTATCCATATTGTACAGGATGTTGACAGGAACATCGTTCAAATCTTTCTTGAAATAGCTGCCGAAATCTTTCGCTAGCCAAGCTTCTTTAATTTTGCTAGGATAGCCAAATTCCGGAAGTCCTGAATTTCCTTTTTCGATCAATCCTTTCACCGTGGTGAATGGCTCCATGTAGGTTGCATCGGCAGGACTGTAGCCTTTAATATTTCCGAAAGTTAGGCGTAAAGTTGAATTGGCATCAGGAATAAATGCTTTGTCCAAAAACTTTTCACGGACAGCAACGTAATCACCCATTAACTTGTTCAGCGTGCCTTCCCGACGTTTTTGTTCCGCGCTAAATGTTGCATATTCTTGCTGTAGTGCGCTGTGTAGCTTTAGTAAATCATCTTGATAAGACAGGATGTTTTCCGGTGAGGAAATAATCTTGTTCAGCGATTCTTGTTGATTGATTTTGCTGCTTCCCAACATCGGAACAATCCATTGACCGGTTGTATCTTGTTGCGCTTTTGGTTGGCTTTTCAAAAACTGCAAGCTGTTTGCTCCATCTAATTGTGCAGCTTGGGCAAATAGATGTTTCGCAATTTCTTGATCGACTCCCAAGTGATACGCTTCAAAAAGGTCGTTGATTCCTTTTTTTAAAGCAATGATATTTTGATCGTACAGTGCTTGTCGAGCTTTTGGATTACTTTGTTGCGCTAATGCTTGTTGAAACGATTGAAAATAATTAGCGATATTGAATGATTTAACACCCGTGTAAATGTTGTTCATCCACAATTCACGTGGCGCATCGGCAAATACCTGCTCGTAATGTTTTTCGATGTCTGCCATTAGCGTGCCGTAATCGTTGCGCAGTTGCGGATTTTTCTGAATGAATTCCGCTAATGCAGCATCTTCTTTTTTCTTTGTTTCGATCAAGTCGATGTTGCGCAAACCTTTCAATTTGCCGCGGTAATTCTTAAGCACATTTGCATTTCGTTTAATACGAGTCGCTAACGCCAATTCTACCGATTTGTCTTTCTTTCCCGCTTGTTCCATGCGTTGATTTTGAAAATCGTACAGTTCGGATGTATAAGGAAGGAGAAATTCTTGTTGGTAAGCGATATAAGAAGCAGGGCGATGGCGGAACGTGCGCCCCGGATAACCTAAAATGAAAACGAAATCATTTTCTTCCACGCCGTTTGGATTTACTTTGAGGTGTTTTTTCGGTTGATAAGGCACGTTTTCTTTTGAGTACGGTGCGGAAGATCCATCTTTTGCCACGTACGCACGCAAAAAAGAATAATCGCCAGTGTGACGCGGCCAAACCCAGTTGTCCGTTTCAAAACCAAATTCTCCAATATTCTGTCTTGGAACATACACCAAACGTACATCTTCTATCGTTTTGTACTTAAATAGCACATAGCTTTTTCCGATGAACATTTCGGAAACCTCCGCTATAATTGTCGGATCTTCTTTCTCCGCTTGTCGAGCGATGGATTCGCGTTGTTTGTTGATGATATCAATGCGCTCAATCGGATCAGAAACATTTGCAACCGCGCTTAAAACTTGTTTGGAAACATCTTCGTACGAATCAGTGATGCGAATGGTAAGCCCTTTCGCTTCAATTTCCTTTTCCTGTTGTTGCGCAACGAAACCATTTTCTAGGTAATTATGTTCTGGCGTGCTGGCCAATTGAACGGCGCTAAACGCACAGTGATGGTTGGTAATGATCAATCCTTTGCCTGAAACGAAAGAACCCGAACATCCGCCTACGCGAACCAAAGCGTCAACCAAACCGACGCTTCCAGGATTGTAAATGTCCTTTTCTGAAATTTTTAAACCTGCTTTTTTCAATCCGGCTCGACTTAATTCGCTCAGTGGAAACATGCCTTCGTCAGGAACCGTTGCGGCAAACTGAAATGCACTGGCGCTGAGTAGGAGGGCGGTTAGAATGGTTTTGCGTGAAATCATATTTTTATTTCTTGTGTTGGATTTCAAAAATACGATATTCCAAACTATGAGTGATATTTATTAACTTGCTATAGTTTAAATTTATATCATGACGCTGGTTCAATTAGAATATATTATAGCTGTAGATACGTATCGAAGCTTTGTGGCAGCAGCGGAAAAATGTTTTGTGACGCAACCGACGCTTAGCATGCAGATTCAGAAATTGGAAGAATCATTGGGCGTGAAGATATTTGATCGGAGTCGGCAGCCCGTTGTACCAACGGAAGCGGGAGGCAGAATTATTCGTCAGGCGCGTGTTGTATTGGCGGAGAGCCGAAAAATAAGGGACATTTTACAAGAAGTTTCCGGTGAATTGTCCGGCGAATTTAAAATTGGGGTGATCCCGACGGTAGCGCCATATCTTTTACCGCCGGTTATTGCATCCTTCGCCAATCAATATCCCAATCTGAAGATCCAAATTTGGGAATATACGACGGAGAAAATTGTGCAAGAATTGAAATCCGGAACGTTGGATTGCGGTATTCTTTCCACGCCGTTGCAAGATAGCGCGATCGCGGAATTGCCTTTGTACTATGAAACTTTTGTGGCTTATGTTTCGAATCAGAGTAAGCTATATGCTAAAAAATTGTTGCAAGCAGATGAAATTGCGGAAGAGAATTTGTGGTTGCTCAATGAAGGCCATTGTATGCGTGGGCAGGTTTTAAATATTTGTAATTATCGACATAATCAAACTGAAACTGGAACATTCGATTATAACACGGGAAGCGTAGAAACGCTTAAAAGAATGGTGGATGTGAATGGCGGGATCACTATTTTGCCCGAACTTACTATTTTGGATTATGATGAGGATGCATTGCAACACGTTCGCTATTTTAAAGCGCCGGAACCTGTTCGTGAAATCAGCATCGTTATGACTAAAAATTACAGCAAGCAACAAGCGATTGAAGCTTTGAAAAAGGAAATTATACAAGCTATTCCGGAACGGTTTCGATCAAAGAGAAAGATGGATGTGATGGGATTTCGACGATGATGATTTTCTTGGTTAAGCATTTTCTTCGGCTGATCAGACCGACCTAGAATTTGTAGATGCAGGAAATGCGTTCCTCAATATGGTGCTTCTTGTGGATTGTCCAATCTAATTGAATATAAGATTTTTCAAAGCGCAATTCGCCATTGTATTCATCCAAATCACATAGATGTGGGTCATTGGAAGACCAAAGGTTATCTCCGCGATAGCTCATATCAAATAGATAAACGGGATTTTCTGCTCCGAATCGTAAGTGTGCTAGCGAAATGGAATTTTTCACGCTATCAAAATGCCATTGATAAACATTGCGGCTTTTAAATTTGCCGTGCCCATTTTCAGAATGGCCATTCTCCAAGAAAATAAGATTGTTATAATCATCAATCTCAACTGTCACAAATCCAGAACCTGAAACAGCCGTTGCGCCTTCTTTCGTGGAAGTTGCGCGGAGGTCGTATGTTTTTACTAAGGAAAGTTGTTGTCGGCAATCGCTTAAATACATAAAACCTTAATCTCGTAGCGACATGATTTTACTAACATACTTGCCAATGATATCAAACTCTAGATTGACGGTTTTACCGACCGCGATATTGCGAAAGTTTGTATGCTCTTTGGTGTATGGAATGATGGCTACAGAGAAGCGGTCATTTTGCGAATTTACAACAGTTAAGCTAATGCCGTCAACGGTGATGGATCCTTTTTCCACGGTGATATTATTCAATGATGGATCATAAGCAAAAGTGAGCAAAGTGCTTCCGCCTTGATCTTCAATTTCTACGCAGGTGGCTGTTTGATCAACATGTCCTTGAACAATATGTCCGTCCAATCGTCCGCCTGCAACGGTGCAGCGTTCTAAATTTATGACGTCGCCAACCTGCAATCCACCCAAGCTAGATTTTATTAAAGTTTCCTGAATAGCCGTTACTTTATGTGATGATTCGTCGATAGCAACTACCGTCAAGCAAACACCATTATGCGCAACGCTTTGATCTATTTTAAGGGCGTCACTAATGGTGGATTCGACAAAGAAATGTACATTGTTTTCCTCTTTTTCTATTGCTTTGATGCTTCCTAAGCATTCGATAATTCCTGTAAACATAAGCTTGTTTCTGTTGTAAACAAAGATAAGTAATATCTCAGGAAACTATTTTTAAAAATATTTCAGAAAAATTTTTATAGTGTAAAAAATACACTATCTTTGTGGTATCATAATTTAGGTTTATAATTGGTTAGTAAAGGTTTTCATTCTCCCCGTTTGAAAACCTTTTTTTATGCCCTTAAATTTGTGAATTCCTCGATTGCTTCTTTTCATTTTCTATTCATTTTACAGCTTAGAATTCCTTGTGCCAAACGGATTAAGTATAAATACTATTTTTTATAGTTAATAATGCTAAATAAATTAGTTTTATTATTTTTGATTTGTCGGTGATAAATCGATGGGTTTGAAAAGCAATAAACCTTGGGAAATGGCAAACGATCGGATTAAGGAAAAGTTGGAAATATTGGCGGACGCGGCGAAATATGATGTCAGTTGTAGTTCGAGTGGAAGTGATCGAAAGAATAAAAAGGGCGGATTAGGAAATACCGGCGCGGGAATCTGCCATACCTATACGGAGGATGGTCGCTGTGTTTCTCTTTTGAAAATTCTGTTAACAAACCACTGCATTTTCGACTGCGCTTATTGTGTTTCTCGCAGAAGTAATGATATTAAGCGCGCGGCGTTTACGGTGCAGGAGGTGGTGGATTTGACCATTAATTTTTATCGTAGAAACTATATCGAGGGGCTGTTTTTAAGTTCCGGTATTTTTAAAAATGCAGATTACACCATGGAACGTTTGGTATTAATTGCTCGGAAATTAAGGCAAGAACATCATTTCAATGGATATATTCATTTGAAAACCATTCCCGGTGCTTCCGATGATTTGTTGAATGAAGCAGGTTTGTACGCCGATCGTTTGAGTGTAAATCTAGAAATTCCTACGGAAACGGGCTTGAAGCTGCTAGCTCCGGAGAAGAATAGGAAGGATATGGACGTTCCGATGGATTATCTTAAAAATCAGATTATTCGTACGAAGGAAGAAAAAAAGATATTTCGGTCGACACCAAAATTTGCTCCAGCTGGACAAAGTACGCAAATGATTATTGGTGCGTCTGGTGAATCGGATATGCACATTATGAAAACAGCGGATCATTACTATTCGCAGTATCATTTAAAACGTGTTTATTATTCCGGTTATATTCCCATTTCCAATGATAATCGCCTGCCGGGATTAGGTTCGGATGTGCCAATTATTCGGGAAAATCGCTTGTATCAATCCGATTGGTTACTGCGTTTTTATGGATTTAAGCGCGATGAAATCGTTAACGATTTGCATCCGAATTTGGATTTGGATATCGATCCAAAGTTGGGTTGGGCTTTGCGTAATTTGAATCAATTTCCAATCGATATTAATCGTGCGAGTTACGAAATGATTGTTCGTATTCCCGGTATTGGTGTTACTTCGGCAAAGAAGATCGTTGCTGCTCGGAAGTTCGGTGCTTTGCGCATGGAGCATTTGCAGAAGATTGGCGTTTCTGTTTCCAAAGTCCGTTATTTTATTACTTGTCAAGGTTTTTTACCACTGCTGTCGGATCGACCTGCGGAGATGATTAAACATTATATTTTGGCTGGATCGAATACGAAATATAAGAAAGTATTCAATCAACAATTGACATTATTTTAATGCTGCAGCATCGGATCATATTGGCTTACGATGGCAGTTGGTTGGGTTTGCTAACGGCTATCTTTGAGGTGTATGAGTATAAATATACTTCTGCTTCGATTCAGCGTTTGGAATATGCGGATCAAGGCGACCTTTTTGCGAAGCGCCATGAAGTACATACGCAGGAGGAGAAAGCCATGCGCGTTAAGAAAGGCTTGTTAGCGAAGATCGATAAAGCAGGATTTCATGAGCTTTACTGCGCTTACTTGTCGGAACTGGAAGATAGCGAAAATTTAATCCTGCGTTTGGTGCGGCATTATTTAGGCGATGTCGGAAATTCGCTTCGACAAAATTATGGTCATGAAGATGTGTTGCGATTGAAGCAAATCAACAAATCAGTTTCCCGAGAACGTCATCGCTTCAAAGCTTTTGTTCGTTTCAAAAAGTTAAATGATAATTTGTTTTTCGCTCGAATCGATCCAGATTTTAATATTTTGCCTTTAATTATTTCCCATTTCGAACAACGCTATGCCGATCAAACTTGGGTAATTTATGATTTGAAACGTGATTACGGTGCATATTACGATTTGAAAACCGTAACGGAAATTCATTTAAGCGATCTGCCGACCGATCAAGAATTGATGATGAAAGGAGAGGAGTTTGAGGAATTGTACGATGATCTGTGGAGAAGATATTTTCGAAGTACAAATATTACGGAGCGGAAGAACACGAAGTTGCATGTTCAGCATGTTCCCAAGCGCTATTGGAAGTATCTCAATGAAAAAATGGATTTGTAAAACTATCGACTTCGCTAGTTTCACAAATCCATTCGTTATCTTCAAATGGTATTTACCAGCCTTTAATCGCTTGGCCTTTGAAAAGCTCCTGCGCTTTTTTCTCCACTTCTTCCGACTGATATGCTTTCACGAAATTTTTTACCTTTTCTAAATCTTTGTTGTCTTCGCGCGTGACAATTAGATTGACGTAGGGAGATTCTTTTCCTTCGCGGAAAAGGCCAAATTCTTCTGCATTCAATCCGGCTTGTGCTGCAAAGTTGTTGTTGATGATGGCAATGGTCACTTCCTGATCATCCAAAACTTTCGGCAATTGCGGTGCTTCCAATTCCAAAATGCGCAGATTTTTCGGGTTCTCCGTGATATCAATTACTTTCGGAAGGATGCCAACACCATCTTTCAATTTAATCAAACCTTGTTCTTGCAGCATCAATAAAGAACGTCCGCCATTAGTCGGATCGTTGGGAATAGCAATCGTTGCATTTGCGCTTAGTTGATCCAAAGATTTAATCTTTTTGCTGTAGGCAATGATTGGATACACAAATGTGTTTCCAACTGCCGCTAATTTGTAACCGCGTTGCTTTGATTGCTCCGATAAGTACGGCGTGTGTTGAAATGCATTCGCATCGATATCGCCGGTGCTCAATGCTTCATTAGGCATGACATAATCGTTGAAGGTCACCAATTCGACCTCCAAATTGTATTGTTCTTTAGCCACTTTCTTAGCGGTTTCAGCAATATCTTTTTCTGGTCCGGCTACGATGCCAACACGAATGGTATTTTCATCCGTTGCGTTGCTTCCGCACGCGCTAAAAATGGAGACAGTAGCTAGAACAAGTAAGGGAGCAATAATTTTGTGCATATTTTTAATATTAACGATGATCGAATTTTTTTGAAAGGAAGTTTCCGCCGTATTGGATGAGGATAACCATAATGATTAGTAGCAATAGTACCGCGTTCATGATTTCTGCATCATAACCAATATATCCATATTGATAACCGATTTGTCCTAAACCTCCTGCGCCAACAGCGCCACCCATTGCGGAATAACCGACTAAGGTAATAAGCGTCACGGTAGCGTGATTAATGATTGATGGTAATGCTTCCGGCAAAAGCACTTTTTTGATGATTTGAAAATGGGTAGCACCCATGGATCGAGCGGTTTCTACCAAGCCGACAGGTAAATCCAATAAACTGTTTTCGATTAAACGTGCTATAAACGGCGCAGCTCCAATACTTAGGGGAACTAAAGCGGCCTTCAAACCAATGGAAGTGCCCACGATGCTTCGTGTAAATGGAATCATCCAAACGATAAGGATAATAAATGGAATGGAACGCGTCACATTGACAATAAACGATGCAATATTGTGAGCGGTTCGATTTTCCAACATGCCACCTTTGCGCGAAATAAACAAATAGATGCCAGTCGGTAACCCTAAGCAGAATCCGAAAAAGCAAGATACAAAAGTCATGGCGAGCGTTTCGCCTGTTCCTTCCACCAATAGCTTAATTACTTCCGACGACATATCCTATTAATTCTGTTTGTGTATAATTCTTTGAAGCAAAGTGATGCGCCTCATCCGCGCGGGAACCCGAAATCTTCACAATAAATGATCCCAACTTCAACGTACCAATACTTTCAATTTGTGCTTCGATAACTTCTAAATCCACATCAAACTGCTCACGAAGTGCGGTGAACGTATAATCTGCATTATTGCGCGTCTGGACGCGAATCAAAAGTTGATCGGTATTTGAAATGCGTTGTTCCTTCAGTTTGCTTTGGTATTCGATAGGCAATTCCGCGCGCACCGCCGACGCCACGAATTCCGCAGTATGAGCATCTTTCGGAGAACCGAAAATTTGTTCGCGATTGCCCAATTCTACGATCTTGCCATCCTTTACAATCGCTACGCGATCGCAAATGGATTTCACCACGTGTATTTCATGTGTAATTAGAACGATCGTTATTTGCAGTTGCGCATTGATCGTTTGCAATAATTTCAAAATCGATTTAGTTGTCGCCGGGTCCAGCGCGCTGGTTGCTTCATCGCAAAGCAGTAACGAAGGATTGGTAGCCAAAGCACGCGCTATCGCAACACGTTGTTTCTGTCCGCCGGAAAGTGCATTCGGGTAATCCGTTGCCTTTTCGGAAAGACCGACAAGCTCCAGTAATTCTAAAACTCTGTTTTTGATTGCAGCTTTTGGTGTTTGACTCAGTTCAAGCGGTAATGCTACGTTCTCGAAAATCGTACGTGAAGCCAAAAGATTGAAATGCTGAAAGATCATTCCGATGTGGCGACGCTCATTTTGCAGTTGGCGCTCCGACATATTGGTCAGCGCATTTCCTGCTACCCAAACTTCCCCTTCATCAGGCTTTTCTAACATATTTAAGCAGCGAAGAATCGTGCTTTTCCCGGCGCCGGAACTACCAATAATTCCGAATATCTCACCCTTTTCAACAGAAAAAGAAACATCATCCAATGCTTGCACGCGCTTTCCTTTGTTGGTGGTGTACACCTTCGAAATATGCTTGACTTCAATCATTACCTAAACTCGTTGTAAAAAGAGTTTCAAAAGTACGCAAAAAGGCGTTATGTTAATCTACTAAAATGATAGTTTTTACCAAGCAATTCCGTAATCTTCGCCATTATTACTGCTTCCGCCCCAAAGCGTTCCATGTTTCTCGTCGAAATAGATTGCATTAATAGGTCCGCTGGTGCGATTGCCAAGTTGAATGGTATATCCCATGCGCTCCAATTGTTCAACCACATCTTTTGGTGTGCGTCGATCCAATAATAAACTTCCCGCGCGTGGTTTTCGATCATCGATTTTTGTTCCGCCCAAGGAAAGCCAAAGCTGGTTGCTGTTTATATTAGCTGCTTCCGCGGCAGGTTGCGGTTTCATATCAAATTCGACCACGTTTAAAAAGAATTGCAACAAATTCTGATCTTGTGTATCTCCGCCTTGAACAGCGAAAGAAAGGAAAGGCTTTCCGTCTTTAAGCGCCATCGCAGGAGTGAGCGTAACGCGCGGTCGCTTGCCGGGTTCTACCACATTGAACGGACTGATCAAAGAGTCCAAAACAAAACTCTGTAAACGTTGACTCATGCCCACGCCCGTATTTCCGGCAATGCATGCGGGCAGCCATCCACCGCTCGGTGTAATGGAAACTACCCAACCTTCGGCATCTGCCGCTTCCACGCTCGTCGTGCCGCGAAGTAAACGGTCGTTGTAAAGACTGTCAACGGGCAATAACGAAGCGGTTACATCATGTTTTGGAACGAAATCCCCTTCACCTTGCGCTGTTGTATCGGTCAGCTTAGCTCTTTGTTGAAGTAAATCGATATACGGATTTTTGCTATTTTGAAATGGATATGGATCGCCAGGTTGCGTGCTTGGATTATTCTTTGTTGGGTCGATCGTTGCAGCGCGTTGTGCTGCGTAATCATCGCTCAATAATCCTTTTATCGGCGTCTGCGGTTGAAATGCTGGATCGCCGTAATAGAAATCACGGTCAGCAAAAGCTAAGTTCATTGCTTGATAAACGGTGTGGATATATGGAGCGCTATTATAACCTAAACTTTTTAGATCGAAGTTTTTGAGGATATTTAAAGCCTGCAGCATCGCAGGACCCTGCGTCCACGATTGCAATTTATAGACATCAATTCCTTTGTAATTGATTTGCAAAGGTTCTTCTTCGATCGGTTTCCAATTCGCCAAATCTTCTTTCGTAATCAGGCCACCCTGCTCTTTGCTGCCGCGGACAAATTCATCCGAAATATCCCCTTTGTAAAAGCGATCGTATGCCGCCATAATCGCATCTTCCCGACTTTTTCCTGCTTTCAATGCTTCTTGCTCCGCAGAAATCATTTTGGATAAGGTTTCCAAAAGATCGCGTTGGACAAATATTTCTCCAGCTTCGGGCGCTTCGCGTTCTTCGCCTTCGTGCGTCAAAAAGACCTTTTTACTGTATGGCCATGTTTTGATACGCTCTTTGCCACGCTCGATGCTGTTCGCGGTTTGCGCGTCAATTGGATAACCTTCCGCCATTTGCATCGCAGGTTGAAGTACTTCCTTTAAACTTTTTGTGCCGTATTTCGCCAACATAAAACAAAGTCCGCCCGGCGTGCCCGGAGTAACTGCCGCCAACGGTCCAAATTCCGGTGGAAAATTATAGCCCTTGGATTTAAAAAAATCAGCAGTCGCTCCAGTTGGAGCAACGCCTAATGCATTTATAGCGATAACCTTTTTAAGTTTGGGATGATAGATCAAAGCTTGCGTTTCACCACCCCAACTCAAAACATCCCACATCGTGCAGGTTGCCGCCAACATCGCGCATGCTGCATCAACCGCATTGCCGCCTTTCTGAAATATTTGCGATCCAGCAGTTGCAGCAAGTGGTTTTCCCGTAATCGCCATCCAATGTTTTCCGTGCAATGGCGGTTTTTGCGTTTGTTGCGCGGTAGCAGAAAAAGTTGCAAGCGCAAAAAGCGGAATACATAGAAATTTCCCTTTTTTATAGATAGATGATGATTTAAACATGCGGTGTTGTGTTGTTAGTTGTGCTAATATAGCGTGAATCTCTCCAGATTATACGAGTTTGTGCGTAATAATGCTGTTAGTTTTTACTTATACAGGCAAAATATCCTCCCAAGCATCAGAAATACCGCTAATTATATCAGAAGCAATGATGCTTTTAGGATGAATATGTCTGCTTGCGCAATCCGCTGCTAAGCCGTGCAGATAAACGCCAAGGATCGCTGCATTTTTTGGTAAGAAGCTTTGCGCTAGCAAGGAAGTAATTATTCCAGCCAACACATCACCGCTACCAGCAGTCGCCATTCCCCAATTTCCGGTCGAGTTAAAATGAATTTCTCCATCGGGCAATACCACGGCTGTGTTTGCCCCTTTAATTAAAACAATAACTTGATGTTTTTGAGCGAAAGCACGTGCTTTTGCTAACTTTTCCCAATCATTCTGCCAGGAGCCGATAATTCTTTCTAACTCCTTGGGATGTGGTGTCAGAATCGCTTCCTTTGGTAATAAAAACAAGTATTCAGGATGCTGCGAAAGTATATTTAAGGCATCTGCGTCCAATACTAAATTTGCGTGCGTAGAAGAATGTGAAAGGTTTCTCAAAAATTCGAAAAGTGCACTTTTCGTTTTTTCATGCTGGCTCATTCCCATGCCGAATCCAATCGCTTTGTATGGATTAATCGCCGTTGGAAAAGCAGAAAGATGCTCGAACGTTTCATCTGTCGTCAGCATCGCTTCCGGGAAATTGGTTTGTAAAATCGGATATGCGCAGGCCGGACTGTGAATGGTGATCATGCCACAACCGCTTTTCAATGCTGCTTTGGCACTGAGATGCACCGCGCCAATCTTGCCGTAGCTTCCGCCACTAATCAACGCATGTCCGAACGTACCTTTGTGTGCAAACCTACTCGGCATACTGACTAATTGTTGGACAGATTTTTTCGTTATAAATTGGTGCCGACTTTCTATTTCTTGTAAAGCAGATTCCGATAAGCCAATATCCAAGACCTGAAACGATCCAACATATTTACCGTTCTCAGGTTGTAGCAATGCTAATTTCGGACAATGAAATGTATATGTCCAATCCGCTTGAATAATGGGCGCAGTAAAATCAGATGTTTGATCGGCATACAATCCGGAAGGAATATCGACGGCGATCACGGTGTTTTTTGTCGCATTGATAGCAGAAATAAGCACGTGCCAATCTTGGTTAAGCGGTCTGGAAAGGCCAATTCCGAAAAGGCAATCCACAATTATATCAACGTCTGAAAAGAGGATTTCGTTAGAAATAGCCTCAACCTTGACCGCCATATTATGCAATCGCTGTTGATTTTCTAGATTATCCGCGCTGTATTCTTCGGAATTCTGCAAAAGAATACGAACCGATCTTCCTGCCTGATACAATAATCTTCCCAACGCTAATCCATCGCCACCATTATTACCATTTCCGCAAAAGATCACGAAAGTCGTTTTTTCGTTTGGAAAATCGAGCTGGGTTTGTTCAAATAAACGTTGCGCAGCGCGCTCCATCAGGTCAATCGAACGGATGCCTTGCCTTTCTATCGTAGCACGATCTACGGTGTGAACATCGGAAGCGGATAAGATTTTCATTCTTCATCGAAGATAATGTTTACTTTTGAGCTTTAAAAAGTAAAATATATGCAGCAATTTCAGCGTAGAGAGCCCCGCGGTGAGCGAAGAGAGACAAATCAAATGGTTTTTGGTATCCGTGCCGTGATGGAAGCGATCGATAGTGGAAAAGAAATTGAATCCTTATTTATACAACGCGGACTGAGTGGCGGTTTATTGATGGAGCTAAAAGCGTTGTTGAAAGAACATAATATTCCGTCGCAACAAGTGCCCGTCGAGAAATTGACTCGTATTACGCGTAAAAACCATCAAGGGGTAATTGCGGTTATTTCTCCGATCACCTATCAGCAAATCGAAGACTTGTTGCCAACGATTTACGAAAAGGGCGAAACGCCATTACTATTGATGTTGGATGGGGTGACGGATGTGCGCAATATGGGCGCTATCGCACGAACAGCAGAATGTGCTGGCGTACATGCGATCATTGTACCTAAAAAGGGATCGGCGGAAATTAATCCTGACGCAATTAAAACATCGGCGGGAGCACTTTATAAAATTCCTGTTTGCCGTCAAGATTCATTGTCCAAAGTTGGGCGTTTCCTAATCGAATCGGGTGTTCAAATGGTGGTCAGTACGGAGAAAACGGAAGATTCGATTCACGATGTGGATTACACCGTTCCTACCTGCGTGGTTATGGGTGCGGAGGATGTAGGCGTTTCGGACGATCTTATTCGTATTTCGGATAAGTTGGCGCGCATTCCGATGTACGGTGAGATTAAATCCCTGAACGTTTCTGTTTCGGCTGGCGTCGTGATCTATGAAGCCATTCGTCAACGTGCGATCAACAAATAAAATTTTTCTATGAAGTTTTCGTATCTATTTGCTTCGCTATTGATTGGCGCGCTAAGTTTTTCAGCGGTTTTCGCACAGCAATCCAAATATGTGATGGCTATTCATGGCGGTGCCGGAACTATTCTGAAAAAGAATATGACGGATTCCATGGAAGCTGCTTATACGGAAGGTTTGAGACAAGCGTTGCAAGCGGGATACGATGTTCTAAAAGCTGAACAAGGAACAAGTTTGGATGCAGTAGAAGCAGCAGTGCGCGTGATGGAAGAGAATCCATTGTTCAATGCCGGGAAAGGTGCGGTATTCACCAACGAAGGCAAGAATGAAATGGATGCCGCCATCATGGACGGAAAAACAGGGCGTGCTGGTTCCGTAGCAGGCGTAACAACTTTGAGAAGTCCTATTCAGGCGGCTCGAGCTGTGATGGAAAAATCAGCACATGTGATGATGACGGGTGCTGGTGCGGAAAAGTTTGCTAAAGAACAGAATTTAGAAATAGTGGATCCGAGTTATTTCCATACGGAAGCGCGTTGGAAAGGTTTGCAGCAAGCGAAGAAGCAAGATTCATTGGCTATGCGCTTAGATCATTCCATGAACGCAGAATCCTTGGAATTATATAAAGATTATAAATACGGCACGGTGGGCGCAGTGGCGGTCGACCAGAATGGCGATTTAGCAGCAGCGACCTCCACGGGTGGAATGACGAATAAACGTTACGGTCGGGTAGGAGATGCACCAATCATCGGTGCTGGAACGTATGCTGATAATAATACGGTGGCAATTTCATGTACTGGCTGGGGCGAGTTTTTTATTCGTAGCGTAGCTGCTTACGACGTGGCTGCGCGAATACAATATGGAGGCGCAACGCTGGCTGCAGCGGCAAAAGCAACCATTGCCAAAATCGCTGAAATGGGTGGTGACGGCGGATTGATAGCGATCAATCGCGATGGAGAAGTCGCCATGCCGTTTAACACCGCCGGAATGTACCGCGGAGCTGTAAAAGAAGACGGAACGATAGAAATTTACATCTACAAATAATCGAGTGAGCGTTGTTTCAAACGCTCACTTTTTGTTTAATTCAATCTATATTTCAATGAAGAAGTTTTGTTTTTTATTGTTGATGTTGCCACTGTTTGTGGTTGCGCAAAAGAATGCGGATCACGGTGCGCGCACCTTTGTTGATAATTATCAAAAGATTAATACGTTCGAAGCTTTGTTGAAAAAGCTGGAAGGCCGTACGGTTTACATCGATCTTTGGGCTACTTGGTGTGGACCTTGTGTTGCTGAATTTGCGCATAAAGATGCGTTGCATGATTTTGCTGCAAAAAATGATATCGATCTGCTTTACATTTCCATGGATCAGGACAAAGATGATCACAAATGGAAGAAATTTATAGAACGCCGTGAACTTTCGGGAATGCACATGCGTGTAAATAAGGCATTGTATACGGATATTCAGAAGAAATTTTCCCAAACCGTTCAAGGCCAGCGTGTGTTCGGTATTCCTTACTATATCATTGTGAAGGATGGAGAAATCGTTCTTAAAGATGCACCACGACCAAGTTCCGGCGAATTGCTGTTTACCGAGTTAATAAATTACAAGTGATGGAAATTGAGTAATTAGTATTGAGATGCTAGTATTTAGATCGTAGACTAAGCTTCTCACTTCTAGTTTCTCACTACTAAAATCTAACATCTATCTACTAATATCTAAATACCAACTACTAATATCTAAATACTAAAATCTAATTAATGCCATCTATTTTTAGTTCGAATAATCTTCAAAAACCAACATATTCATTACTATTTGCTGTTTGTGTAGCGCATTTGTTCAACGATTTGTTGCAGTCCGTGATTCCGGCGATTTATCCTCGATTGGAAGATAAATACGATTTGAACATGGCGCAAATCGGTGTAATTACTTTGTGTTTTCAGTTATCGGCATCTATTTTTCAGCCAGTTGTTGGCGCGTATACGGACAAACATCCGAAGCCTTATTCGCAAATGATTGGCATGTTGTTTTCCACTGCCGGAATGATTTCTTTGGCCTATGCAGCGAATTATGAGTGGATTTTGATTTCGGTAATCCTGGTCGGAATTGGTTCGTCAATTTTTCATCCCGAATCTTCTCGCGTAGCCTATATGTCGGCCGGTGGCCGACGTAGCTTTGCGCAGGCAATGTTTCAAATTGGTGGAAATACAGGTGCTGCTTTAGCGCCGTTGCTTATCGCATGGATTGTTATTCCAAACGGGCAGCAGTATATTCTTTGGTTTGCCGTCGTTGCTTTGTGTTCACAAGTCATTTTAGGATATATCGGACGTTGGTACAGCAGACATTTAAAAAACTTACAATCGAAGCCGAAAAAGGCGATTTTGTTGCCGGATTTGTCGGCCGCACGCATCAATTGGTCGGTCGTCATTTTGTTGTTGCTTATTTTCTCCAAATACTTTTATACCGCGAGCATTACCAGCTATTTTCAGTTTTATACGATTGATCGATTTGGGTTAACGGAGGTGCAGGCGCAGGTTTATCTGTTCTATTTTCTGATTGCTGTTGCGGTCGGATCATTGGTTGGTGGATTGTTGGGCGATTATGTAGGTAGAAAATATATTATTTGGTTTTCTGTACTCGGTGCTGCACCGTTTACATTGCTGTTGCCGTATGTTGACTTATTTTGGACAGGCGTATTAATTGTGATCATTGGGTTGATTATTTCCTCCGCCTTTGCAGCAATATTGGTGTTTGCGCAAGAATTACTACCTCGGAAATTAGGAATGATATCTGGGTTGTTCTATGGCTTTGCTTTTGGAATGGGCGGATTGGGATCCGCGTTTTTAGGTTGGTGGGCAGATCAAACATCGATTGATTTTATTTATCACGTTTGTTCCTATTTGCCGTTAATGGGTATTGTCGCTTATTTCCTTCCGGATATGAAGAAAGTAACTTTCCGTCCATTGGATGGGAATTAGGGAAAATAGTCCTTTGGGGTTTAGGTTATTTTTGATGATCAAATGAAGGTTATCGGCTGTCGGAGCTATGGAATTTCGATATGCAGATTATAGGCATGCTTTAAAATGAGCTTTACGACAGATGAGAACACTAACCGGAAAAGCTCCCAAAACAGTCAAGTTACAAAGAGGCTATCAGGGTTGAACTTTCTGAAGTCCATCTTCTTTGTTTAGTTATAACCGTATAGAGCTGCGATGCTCATACTTGTATGCCTGAATACAAAAGTATGGAGGCTTGTGGTAGGATAAAACGTTAAGGGACAACAATCCGGGGTTTTGTCAACTGTTTGGGGGATTGCCGTCATCGATTTCGACAATCATCAATTCATCGTTTTGCCAAATTCCTTTTCGCTGCAGTATATTTTTGATGAGTGATAGATTTGCGGAAAGATCGAGGTAAAGCTTTTCCTCTTGCTCATTGTCCGAGTCATCCCATTTTAGTTGTAACAAGCTGTCGAGCTTCTCGATGGCTTGTCTTAAATTTACTTTTGTCATAATCGCAAAGATGGTGTGTGCGATTGATGCGCGAGGAATGATTGGGGAGGTGATATCTACACATATGGGAATGTGTCTGAAATAGCTCACTATCGGATTAATATTAACTACCCAACGGGAAGCATTTGGTCTTGTCAACTAGCCTATTCCGAAGCTTTTGTTTATTCCTGAAGTGTCTCGATATGTTTTGAGCAATCTCCGTGTAATTATCATCTCCATACCCCTTATTCCAATAATAAGGTTGAATAGCGCAGCAGTTATTGTGTTCAAAAATTTCATTCAATAATGTTCTGTCGGATAATCCGCATGAGTGACCCCAGATGTTTACCACGAATAGTTTCGAATCAAGGAATCGTAATAAGTCTGAATAGTTTGAAGTATTGAAATACCCAAATGACTTTATGTGCTCAAAAAATCGGTTGTCATTAGTTTTCTCCATCATAATATATTCATCTCCTATCTCATCACCATAACCAAATATTGGGATATTCTTTTTGTCGAATAAGGAGCCATGGATATCTACTGTAGTAGAATAGTTTTCACAGTGAATTTGGTGAGTAAGTCCTGTATAATTAAAATTTAAGAACATGGTACTTGAAGGTTGAACCGTGTGATTACTCAATATCTGGTTTCCGTATTCTTTCTCTATTCTATTGATGTGTGCCTGATCTAACACTATTTGAGTATCAATAGAAGCATCGGCGCAGACCTTAAAATTCCAGCTAGGCTTTTTGGACTCACAAGCAATCCGTAAATAATCGCATAACCTGTTTTTTAGAACTCTTAACTCCTCATTTAGACTGTCTAAATTGTTTGATTTTTCTAGACAATTGGAAAGATGTTGATAGTAAATCATTTCGATGTCAACCCAACTTAAGTCGTTGAAATGATATGCTATTTCTCGAAAGAATGCAGAAAAATACTTAAAATTAAACACCAGCATTAGTTCACCATCAACAAAATAGTCGAACTTCATAGTGTCTCCATACTGAAACATAGTTTTTCGTATGATTTCCATATATTCAGGATCAGAGATTTCATAATATGGTCTATCGTACTTTAATGAATGCTTTACAGAAACCTCAAAAAAGGTTGTAATGCTTTGCCCTTTTTCAACTGCCTCACGGAACCGCTCGATAAGATACCACTCCAAAAAATCTTTATACTGGGATTTGATACCGTTGTGAATGTCGAATCCATTTCCAACAATGATGAGCTTATTCATGGATTATATAATTAAAATATGTCGAAAAGTTATACTTTGGATTCCTTGATTTGAAGATAGTTTATAAATGCACTACATGAGACCAGCATAAATTGCGCGTCTTCTTGAGATAACACATCTTTATCCATTAGAGCATGTCTTATACCTTTTTCGTCGCTAGTATATGCATACAGCTTTTGAAATGCAGAATTAAGGGCGGGATGGAGGTCAATTTTTTTTGATAACGCATTTAACGAGGCGCCTAACATGGCTTTTGTATCACCAGTCGACGCTTTACAATATGATTCAACCGCGCTAATAGATTCCTTAATAGAGTTTCTATAATCTGGATTTTCTCTATCTGAAAGCATGCTTAATGCACTTTTCAAATGTACTTTTACACCATTGAATTTATTGTCATTAATTGCTTCTTCGATAGTATTTATCTCTTCCACTGATGTTATAGGAGCTAGCTCAAAATTTATAAATCTATAACCAGACATACATTTTTCTAAAGCAATATTGCATTCCGAGACAAAAACTTCATTCGTTGGTATCTCTAATCTATCGCCATAATGTTGAGGTAGAAATTCAATAAAATCGTAGACATTAAACCATTCTGTTTCAAAGAAAAATTCTTTGAGTTTGTGTTTTAAACGATATGTATCTCTTGCAAGTTCATCATATCGGTTATTAAATAAATCAACCCAAATATGAAACATCAAGTTTCGAAATTCTGGACGACAATCTGATAATTCGTGCCTTACGTTATTCCAATAAGCCATTAAAAATAAGTTCCATAGTCTATTTCTAAGCGCGTCATCTATATCATCAATCTGAATCGTATCTCTTACGGACGTCATTCCAAATCTTTGCGAAAATCTCATAAATTGTTGTAGTTAAATGAATGATAAATATAATTTATTTCTAACAAATAAAATATACGGTTTCCCGTATTGAGGATAATAATATTGAGTTGTATATTCGCATACCAAACTTTTACCTGTAATGAATAAGAAAAAAGAAGAAATGCCAAATGAGACTGTAGAATCAAATCCTGTGGCGAGTGCTAAAGAATGTTTTATTATAACACCAATTGGCAAAAAGAACTCGGAAATATATAATAAAACTGAAGGGCTTTTGAGATCGGTGTTAACCCCCGTATTAGAAAGCTTTAACTTCATCTCAATTCCAGCACACAAGATTGATAACACAGGCTCTATAAATAAGCAAATCATAGATAAGATTGTTAAGTGTGACTTGGTAATAGCAAATTTGACAGGAGTCAATCCAAATGTAATGTACGAGTTGGCGATTAGGCACTCATTTGGTAAGCCTGTAATAATGATTGCTGAGGCAGGAACTATTTTACCTTTTGATATTTTTGATCAACGCTGCATTTTCTATAGTGATACATTTTTAGGAGCTGAAGAACTTAAACCTGAATTACATCGAAGAATTGAACTCATTCTGGAACAAGGTACTGATCAAACAGAAATTAATAATCCAGTATACAACGCAATAACTGAAGTCGCTCAAATTAACAACCTACCTTCGGATGAAAAGGGGGTTGTTGATATTATCATGAATAGACTGGATGAAATTGAATCTACTGTTCGTACAAAGTTCACGAGTTCAGAAACAGTAAGAGCTGTTGGATCAACTCCTATTTCAACTAGACCTTACTATTCGGTCGCTAGGGTCGAGTTAAAGGATCTAAATGATGAAGAATTTAATAGACATTTAACGCAACTTAAAAGAAGATTTGCTATTCGAATTATTGAGACTATTGATCCAAGTACTTTAGTGATAAGAATTATTGGTAGAAAGGAAGAAATAATGAGGTTTTTATCTCTTATATCAGACTTTCCTAGTGTCATATCCGTTGATATGGATACACCTATGAAAAGATTCGATTAAGTTTTTCGGATTGTCTTGCAAGCCTACCTCCAGTTCTTTACCAGTAAGCGCGAAGTACAAGTTCTGTAGCTGGTGGAGATATTCAACGTGATAAAATCTTTTGGAATGACCGTTTAATCCTTGCAAACAGTTTTTTAACAAATCCATCAAAAAAAATAGGTCAACAGCATGCTGTTGACCTATTTTACTATTTATTAGATTCTTCTTAGTATCTGCTTTTTGAAGAAGACGAAGATCTACGTTTTCCGGAGAAATCTTTGAAACCTCCACCGCGGCTGTCGTCAGAACGATCAGAACGGTAAGATGAACGGCCGGAACCCCCAGAGCGGTTGCCGCCATTTCTTGAACGATCTCCACTGCGTCCGCGACGGTCACCACCGCCACCACCGCGACGTTCTTCACCAGAAACTTCGATGCGTACACCGCGTCCGTTGAAATCTACGCCTTGGAAACCTTGAATCACTTTCTCTACTTCAGCATCTTGTACCTCGAAGAATGTGAAAACACCTTTCAAGTCAATTTTACCGATGTCTTTTCCAGAGATACGTGTGTTGTTGCAGATATATCCCAACATGTCACCACGTGAGAAATCATCTACAGAACCTAAGTTGATAAACAATCTAGTATAACCTTTTGATGCTTCTCTGTTACGTCCTTCACGACGATCACCGCGTTCGCCACGATCATTTCTGATATCGCGCGCATCCACATTCAAATCTGGAGCATTACGGTAATAATCTAGGAATTTGTTGAATTCCAATGATGCAAAACGCGCAATGATTTCCTCTTTGCTTAGGTCTTGCAAGTTTTCCATGATGGATGGTAAAAACGGAGCAATCTCTTCTTGGTTAACCGTGACATGATTGATCTTGTCAACAATTTTGAAAAGTTGCTTTTCGCATACCTCAGCACCAGTTGGAACTTCTTTCTTATCGAAAGATTTACCAATGATTTTTTCGATATGACGAATTTTACTCATTTCTTTCACGTTAATCAAAGAAATAGAGATACCTGTTTTACCGGCGCGAGCTGTACGACCAGAACGGTGCGTGTAGTTCTCTACCTCGTCAGGAAGTGAATAGTTGATTACGTGCGTAACATCATTCACATCAATACCACGAGCAGCAACGTCCGTAGCGATAAGCAATTGTAAACTGCGATCGCGGTAACGCTTCATTACTCTGTCGCGTTGTTGTTGCGATAAGTCACCATGCAAAGAATCTGCATTGTAACCGTCCTTCATCAATGCTTCAGCAATTTCTTGCGTTTCGATTTTGGTACGGCAAAATACGATACCAAAAATTTGAGGATAAGAATCCACGATGCGTTTGAAAGCAGCGTATTTATCTCTCGCTCTAATCAAGAAGTACTGGTGCTCGATGTTTGCATTTCCCGTGTTTTTTGTACCTACGGTTAATTCAAACGGATCGGTCATGTATTTCTGCGCAATACGACGTACCTCTTTAGGCATCGTTGCAGAAAATAACCAAGTTTTTTTCGTGTCTGGAGTTTCAGAAAGAATGTTGTTGATATCCTCTTGGAATCCCATGTTCAACATTTCATCTGCCTCATCCAATACAACATAGTTAACGTCTGAGAAATCGATGGCTTTACGGCCAATGATATCTAGCATACGTCCTGGAGTGGCTACTACGATCTGCACACCGCGTCTGATTTGACGAAGTTGATCGCTAATGTTCGCTCCTCCGTATACAGCAACCACGCTAACGCCGTCAATGTATTTCGCGAAGCTTTCCAAATCTCTAGAGATTTGCAAACACAACTCACGCGTCGGACAAAGTACTAAGGCTTGCGGATGCTTTTGTGAAGGATCGATTTGTTCTAATAATGGAAGACCGAATGCTGCTGTCTTCCCTGTGCCGGTTTGGGCTAATCCGACAAAATCGTTGGTGCCAGTCAATAAAACAGGAATGGCTTGTTCCTGGATAGGAGAAGGTTTTTCGAAACCTAACTCGGTGACTGCATTAACAATCTCATGACGGATTCCCAATTCTAAAAATGGGTTCATGAAATAAAATATACAATAGGCGATATTGCCTAAGGCGGTGCAAAGATAAGAGTAATAATTGATAAATACTAAATTATTAAAAAACAGTATTTTACTTCAGAACCCGTATCTTTGGATTTAGTATAAAAACACATGAACACGGCTTCTAAACACCTGATTGCGCCATCCATGCTGGCGGCTGATTTTGCTAATTTGCAAAGCGATACCGAAATGATCAATGCAAGCGCGGCGGATTGGTTTCATATTGATATTATGGACGGATTATTCGTTCCGAATATTTCTTTCGGTTTTCCGGTGATGAGTGCAATAGCCAAGCATGCGCAGAAACCATTGGATGTACATTTGATGATCGAAAAACCTGATCGTTATTTGTCGGAATTTCGCGATGCCGGCGCAGCCAATATCACGGTGCATTACGAAGCTTGCACACATTTGCATCGCACGATTGCGGCCATCAAAGATTTAGGTTGCCATGCTGGTGTTGCGCTGAATCCACATACGCCGGTTCATTTGTTGAATGATATCATCGCCGATATTGACTTAGTGTGCATTATGTCCGTAAATCCGGGATTTGGTGGGCAGAAATTCATTGAAAATACCTATGCCAAAATCCGTGAATTGCGTGCAATGAGCGCAGGCGTGAATGATAATTTGTGGATCGAAATTGATGGCGGAGTTAGCTTGAATAACGCTGAAGCGCTGCTCTCTGCTGGTGCGGATGTGCTGGTTGCAGGTAGTTTTGTGTTTAACTCTTCTGACCCGGTTTCCACCATTCAACAATTGAAGGACGTCAATCCTGAAGTAAAGTTCCTTTAAAACATTTATCAGTTGCTTGAATGTCTGATATATCGGCTCGAGTGGCGCTCTTTGTTTAGAATATTTCCAAATTAAGGAAGCGCTTGGTCATATTATGTTTACACATTCATTTTTGTTATTTTTGGGGCGATCGTGCGAAGCGGGATGCTGAGCTTTTGCGGTCGCCGTACTCATTTTTCTACTTGGTGGTCAGAAGGTGTCGGGTAGCTGTAACGGAAGTTTTTGAGAATGTGGGGAGCCTACACGTTTATTCGTCGATCGACGATGTGCCGATGTCTACTACGGAGATTGGAGTGAGTTCAAATATTTTAATAGGAGAGTATTTTAGAAGTTTATGCGTTTGCTTTCAGCGACGCTCTGTTAGATTGAATACAATTATAATATGAGTTTATATAACGAATACGTACAAGAGATTAAGGAAAGAGAAGAACAAGGTCTTCATCCAAAACCAATTGATGGTGCAGATTTGGCGAGTGAAATTATCAGTCAGATTAAAGATGCTGATAACGCGAATCGCGAAGATTCTCTTCAATTCTTTATCTACAATACATTGCCGGGTACTACAAGTGCAGCTGGCGTAAAAGCAAAATTTTTAAAAGAAATTATCTTGGGCGAATCAATCGTTCCAGAAATTTCAGCCACTTTTGCTTTCGAACTATTGTCGCACATGAAAGGTGGTCCGTCGATTGAAGTACTGCTTGATTTGGCTTTAGGTAGCGATAGCGCAATTGCGGCACAAGCTGCAGAAGTATTGAAAACGCAGGTTTTCCTGTACGATGCGGATATCGATCGTTTGAAAGTAGCTTTTCAAGAAGGAAATGCAGTAGCCAAAGCGATTTTGGAAAGCTATGCGAAAGCAGAGTTTTTCACGAAGTTGCCGGACGTTCCAGAGGAAATCAAGATCGTGACGTTCATTGCTGCGGAAGGTGATATTTCTACAGATTTATTATCTCCAGGTAACCAAGCGCACTCCCGTTCTGACCGCGAGTTGCACGGTAAATGTATGATCACGCCAGCCGCTCAAGAAGAAATTAAAGCATTGCAAGCACAGCATCCAGATGCAAGCGTGATGTTGATTGCTGAAAAAGGTACGATGGGCGTTGGATCTTCCAGAATGTCAGGCGTGAACAATGTGGCGTTGTGGACAGGTCGAAAAGCAAGTCCTTATATTCCCTTCGTGAACATTGCGCCAATCGTTGGTGGTACGAACGGTATTTCTCCAATCTTTTTAACTACGGTTGATGTGACGGGTGGTATCGGTATCGATTTGAAAAACTGGGTGAAGAAAACGGATGCGGAAGGAAATGTCGTTCGTGACGAAAAAGGCGATCCAATTCTAGAAGAAGTATATTCCGTAGCGACAGGCTCTACATTCACCATCAACACGAAAGCGAAGAAACTTTACAATGGCGATCAGGAATTGATCGATATGTCGAAATCGTTGACACCGCAGAAAATGGAATTTATTCGTGCAGGTGGTTCATATGCGATCGTATTTGGTAAGAAAATCCAAACCATTGCAGCTCGTATTTTAGAAATCGAACCTACGGCAGTTTTTGCACCATCGAAAGAGATTTCAGTAGAAGGGCAAGGATTGACCGCAGTAGAAAAAATATTCAACAAAAACGCAGTTGGCGTTGCCGCAGGAAAAGTGCTGCATGCAGGTTCTGACGTTCGTGTGGAAGTTAACATTGTCGGATCGCAAGATACAACAGGTTTGATGACCGCACAAGAATTGGAATCCATGGCTGCAACGGTCATTTCTCCGATCGTGGATGGTGCTTATCAGTCTGGTTGTCACACGGCATCGGTTTGGGATAAAAAAGCGCAAGCAAACATTCCGAAATTGATGAAGTTCATGAACGAATTCGGTCTTATCACAGCGCGTGATCCGAAAGGAGAATATCACTCGATGACGGACGTTATTCACAAGGTATTGAACGATATTACCGTGGATGAATGGGCAATCATCATCGGTGGCGATTCGCATACGCGTATGTCTAAAGGTGTTGCTTTCGGGGCCGATTCTGGTACAGTAGCATTGGCTTTAGCGACAGGTGAGGCGTCTATGCCGATTCCGGAATCTGTTAAAGTAACCTTCAAAGGTGAAATGAAAGATTACATGGATTTTCGTGATGTGGTGCATGCTACACAAGCGCAAATGCTTCAGCAATTCGGCGGAGAAAACGTATTCCAAGGTCGTATTATTGAGGTGCATATCGGAACGCTTCCAGCGGATCAGGCATTTACATTTACCGACTGGACTGCGGAGATGAAAGCGAAAGCTTCTATTTGTATTTCGCAAGATGACACTTTGATCGAATCCTTGGAAATTGCTAAAGGTCGTATCCAAATTATGATCGACAAAGGCATGGAAAATGATAACCATGTATTGCAGGGATTGATCAACAAAGCAAACAAACGTATTGAGCAAATTAAATCAGGCGAAAAACCAGCGTTAACGCCAGATGAAACTGCTAAATATTATGCGGAGGTCGTGATCGATTTAGATGTTATTGCCGAGCCAATGATTGCCGATCCAGACGTAAACAACGCAGACGTTTCTAAAAGATATACACACGATACCATCCGCGGACTTTCGTACTACGGTGGCGAGAAAAAAGTGGATTTAGGTTTCGTAGGATCATGTATGGTGCACAAAGGCGATTTAAAAATCGTTTCGCAGATGTTGAAAAACTTAGAAAAACAACAAGGTAAAGTGGAGTTCCACGCGCCTTTAGTTGTTGCTGCACCTACTTATAATATTATTGATGAGTTGAAAGAAGAAGGAGATTGGGATATCCTTCAAAGATACTCAGGATTCGAGTTTAGCGATCTTTTGCCGAAAAGCACTGCGCGTACCGAATACGAAAACATCATGTATTTGGAACGTCCTGGCTGTAACTTGTGTATGGGAAACCAAGAAAAAGCAGCTAAGGGAGATACTGTTTTGGCAACTTCTACGCGCCTTTTCCAAGGTCGTGTAGTGGAAGATTCTGAAGGCAAAAAAGGCGAATCGTTATTGGCTTCAACGCCGGTAGTTGTTCTTTCTGCGATCTTGGGACGTATTCCAAATGTGGAAGAATACCGTGTTGCAGTGGAAGGAATTGATTTGACGACTTTCGCTCCGCCTGAAAAAGCTTTAGTAGGTTAAAACTACTTTGAACTTGATTTGTTCAGAACAATAGAGTTTACAACATAAATTGAGAAGAGATATGGCTTTTGATATTGAGATGATTAAAAAGGTCTACGATCACTACGAGGAGCGTGTAAACGCTGCTCGTAAGGTGGTTGGCAAACCTTTAACTTTAGCAGAGAAAATCCTGTACACGCATTTGTGGAATGGTAATGCGGAAGAAGCATACGAAAGGGGACAATCGTATGTGGATTTTGCGCCTGATCGCGTGGCGATGCAGGATGCGACCGCGCAAATGGCTTTGTTGCAATTTATGCAAGCGGGCCGACCGCAGGTAGCTGTTCCGTCTACGGTGCATTGTGATCACTTAATTCAGGCTCGAGATGGAGCGCAAGAAGATTTGTCGCGTGCTAAGCAAGAAAGCTCAGAGGTGTTCAACTTTTTGAGCTCCGTTTCAAATAAATATGGTATTGGTTTTTGGAAACCTGGAGCAGGAATTATCCACCAAGTAGTTTTGGAGAATTATGCTTTTCCCGGTGGGATGATGATCGGTACGGATTCGCATACGGTAAACGCAGGCGGATTAGGCATGGTAGCTATCGGTGTTGGTGGGGCTGATGCCTGTGATGTTATGGCGGGCCTTCCTTGGGAACTAAAATTTCCGAAGCTGATCGGTGTTAAACTGACTGGAAAACTTTCCGGATGGGCGACACCAAAAGATGTGATTCTAAAAGTAGCCGGAATTCTTACCGTAAAAGGTGGTACTGGCGCTATCGTAGAATATTTTGGCGAAGGTGCAAAATCTTTGTCGTGTACGGGTAAAGGAACGATCTGTAACATGGGAGCGGAGATCGGAGCAACGACTTCCACTTTTGGTTATGATGAATCGATGGAGCGTTACTTACGCGCTACCGACCGTGCAGATGTTGCAGATGCCGCGAATAAAATCAAAGATTATTTGACCGGAGATGATGAAGTATATGCTGATCCGGAAACTTATTTCGATCAACTGATTGAAATCAACTTATCGGAATTGGAACCTTCATTAAATGGCCCATTTACGCCGGATTTATATACGCCGATTTCGCGCATGCGTGAGGAGGCGGAAAAAAATGGTTGGCCAACGAAAGTTGAGTGGGGATTGATTGGTTCTTGTACCAATTCTTCTTACGAAGATTTATCGCGGGCTGCGTCAATTGCGCAACAAGCAATTGATAAAGGTTTGGTCACCAAGGCAGAATTCGGGATCAATCCCGGTTCGGAGCAGGTGCGATACACTGCCGATCGCGATGGTTTGTTGAAAACCTTTGAAGATCTAAATGCCACATTATTTACCAATGCCTGTGGTCCATGTATTGGTATGTGGGATCGTGCTGGCGCGGATAAACGCGAGAAGAATACGATCGTTCACTCCTTCAATAGAAACTTTGCAAAACGTGCGGATGGAAATCCCAATACCTATGCATTTGTAACATCCCCAGAAATGGTCGCTGCGATCGCCATATCCGGGGATTTAGGTTTCAATCCGGTAACTGATACCTTGACGAACAAGGACGGTGAGCAGATTAAATTGGAAGCGCCGACGGGTGATGAACTGCCGGAAAAAGGTTTTGCGGTTGAAGATGCGGGATATCAAGCGCCAGCAGAAGATGGATCTGAGGTTTCTGTAGATGTTGCTCCGGATTCGGATCGTTTGCAGTTGCTAGAACCTTTTGCTGCTTGGGAAGGTACAGATTTGAAAGGTCTAAAACTTCTAATCAAAGCGAAAGGAAAATGTACAACCGACCATATTTCCATGGCCGGTCCGTGGTTGAAATACCGTGGTCACTTGGATAATATTTCCAATAACTTATTGATTGGTGCTGTTAACTTCTTCAATGATGAAACCGATACGGTAAAAAATCAATTGACGGGCGAATACGGCGCTGTACCGGCTACGCAACGTGCTTACAAAGCGGAAGGAATCGGTTCGATCGTCGTGGGTGATGAGAATTACGGAGAGGGTTCTTCTCGTGAACATGCTGCCATGGAGCCTCGCCATTTGGGTGTTCGTGCGGTGTTGGTGAAATCTTTCGCTCGTATCCACGAAACAAACTTGAAAAAGCAAGGTATGCTAGGTTTGACCTTTGCCGATAAAGATGATTACGATAAAATTCAAGAGAACGATACGATCGATATTATCGGATTAACTGATTTTGCTCCGAATAAATCCCTGACGTTGGTACTTCATCACGACGATGGATCGTCGGAGGAGATTGAGGTAAATCATTCATACAATGCGCAGCAAATCGGTTGGTTCAAGGCTGGAGCGGCATTGAATATTATTCGCAAAAATCAAGAGAAGAAAGAAGCATAGATTTTATATCTTCTAATAGTATTAACAATAAAAAGTCCGGAATCGTATATACGATTCCGGACTTTTTATTGTTAGACAACTAGTTATCTATTCGCTAATTGGCTCAGGCGTTTCCTCATCAAATAGTGGAAGTTCTTTGATGATAGCGTACCAGCTAATTACTTTTTTAATGTCAGAACTGTATACGCGTGATTCGTCATGTCCTGGCGCAGCCTGACGGAAAAATTCACGTAATGTATTTCCATCTGCTTTCGCTGAAGGCACTTCCAATTCACCCGCTTTTAACGTTTCGAAGATATCTAATAAACGGATTTCTTCTTCCTCGCCGTAGATAGTAATATCTTCCAACGTCGCCATTTTCGTGTTCGACAAGTTGATTACGGTCTTCACTTTAGCGTTGTCCAAGCTTTCTAAGATGAAACCACCTTTATTCTGTCCAACTAATTTGAAAAGTCCGGGCTTTCCAGTTACTGAAACTAATCCTCTTAAATTCATGCTTACCTAAAATTATTAATCTTCGATAACATCAATACTCAAAATACGGTCGCCTTGACGGATGTCATCAACAACATCAACATTCTCAATCACTTTGCCGAAACAAGTATGGTTGCGGTCTAGGTGAGCGGTGTTGTTGCGACTATGGCAAACGAAAAATTGAGAACCGCCTGTGTTTCTTCCAGCATGCGCCATAGAAAGCACACCGCGATCGTGGTATTGGTTTTCGCCAGTCAACTCACAGTCGATGTGGTAACCCGGACCACCAGTTCCAGGCATTCCAGTTGCGCCTTCGCGCGTATTTGGACAACCGCCTTGGATAACGAAATCAGGGATTACGCGGTGGAATGTCAAACCATTATAATAGCCCGATTTGGCCAATTTGATGAAGTTCTCTACAGTTTTAGGTGCATCTTCCGTGTAAAATTGAACGGTCATATCACCTTTTTCAGTTTTGATTATTGCTTTGCTCATACTATAAAATTGCTAAACGCCAAAGATACATATTATACCGCGAATAGAACGTCAAGCACGGCGTCAAAAATGGTTAACAATATTTTGTGTAAAAAATATTAACTTTAATGATAATTAAAAACCTAGATCATGATGATGGAAAAGATGGTCATTCGAGAATGGGATGAAGCCGATCGTCCTCGAGAAAAATTGCTGGAGCAGGGTAGAAGGGCGGTGAGCAATGCAGAATTGTTGGCGATTTTAATCGGCTCCGGATCGCGGAAGGAAACTGCGGTGGAGCTCTGTCGCCGATTGCTTGCGGATGTTGATAATAGTTTATCGGCGCTTTCTAAACTCGAAGTTTCGGAACTTTGTCGCTATAACGGCATTGGCGAAGCCAAAGCAATCACGATTATTGCCGCGATGGAACTCGGGCGGCGACGAAAGGAAGCGACAGAGGAAATGCCGTCCGTACTGAATAGTAGCAAGCGCGTGTACACTTTTTTTCGCGATAAATTGATCGATCTTCCGCACGAGGAATTTTGGGTGTTGTATCTCAACACAGGTTGTAAATTGATTAATAAACAGCAAATCGGTCGTGGTGGAAATGATTTTACACCAGTTGATGTGCGAATTATTTTAAAACATGCGTTGCAAGCCAATGCACATTCGATGATTTTGATTCACAATCATCCATCGGGAACGCTTTCGCCCAGTCAAGCAGATAAGCAATTGACAGATCGCGTGGTGGAGGCAGCAAAATTGATGGATATTCGCGTAAATGATCACGTAATTTTTACAGATCAAAGCTATTTTAGTTTTCGCGACGAAGGAATTTTATAGCTGAGCGCATGTTTGGTATCTTTGTGCAAAACAATCTGCCATGTTCGCCTTCAAACGCATTCTATTTTTTAGTTTTCTCGTGTTTTCGTTCAATCAAACAACGATTGCACAGCAAACGCCTTACGAACTTGACCCTGCTCATAATACGACAACTACGTATGAGGAACTAATTCGTTACTATCAAACGTTGGCTGATTCTTCGCCAAAAGCCAAGTTGTTGGAATTAGGAAAAACGGACGTGGGCAAACCGTTGCATTTGCTCGTGCTTTCGCAAGATGAACTGTTCGATCCTGAGCGGGTAAAAGCAGCAGGTAAAGCAGTGTTGTTCATAAATAACGGGATTCATCCGGGTGAGCCCGAAGGGATTGATGTGGGGATGATGTTTGCTCGCGATATGCTGCAAAAAAATATGTTGCCGAAAGATGTCGTGATTTGTATGATTCCGGTTTACAACGTGGCCGGTATGTTAAATCGCGGCGTTTCGCGAGTCAACCAAAACGGACCGACCTCGTACGGTTTCCGTGGAAGCCTGCAACATTATGATTTGAATCGCGATTTTATCAAAGCGGATACGCGAAATTCCCTTTTATTCCAAAAAGCATTTACAAATTGGGATCCGGATATGTTTTTCGATACGCATGCCAGTAATGGTGCGGATTATCAGTATATCATGACGTTGATTGCTACGCAAAAAGATAAATTGGCTGCGCCATTGAGCCAAATGATGCAACAAACCTTTTTGCCCGAACTTTATCAACGCATGGCAAAATCCGGATACGATATGGTGCCTTATGTCAATACCATTGCAGCAACGCCGGAATCTGGTTTGGTTGATTTTTTGGAAACGCCGCGTTATTCATCCGGCTTCGCCGCATTGCATCATACGATTGGTTTCATGCCCGAAACGCACATGTGGAAACCTTACGAGCAACGTGTGGAATCCACGTACATGCTTTTGCAGCATTTGTTGGATTTGGTGGTAAGCGAAAAAGATGCTTTGAAAAATGCGCGTTCGCAAATTAAGGAAACCGTAAAATCGCAATCCCATTTCCCGATAACGTGGGCTTTGGACACGGCGAAAATCGATTCATTCTCATTCAAAGGATTTCAACATGGCTATAAACCAAGTAAGATAAGCGGAAAAGATCGTTTGTATTACGATCGTTCTGTGCCAAAAACAATTCAGATTCCGCATTACAAAGAATATTACGCAACGCGAACGATAGAAAAGCCGATGGTTTACGTATTGCCACAAGCTTATGATCGCATTGTAGAACGTTTGCTGGCAAATGGTGTTCGCTTAAAACCGTTGGAGCAAGATACGGTTATGGAGGTGCAAATGTATTATATCCAATCCCTGAAAACATCTCCAAATGTTTATGAAGGACACTACATGCACACGGACATTCAGCTCAAACCTGTCGCTATGAAAAGACAATTTTACGCTGGTGATTGGTGGATAGAAATGGATCAAACGGTCAATCGTTATATTGTCGAAACCTTGGAGCCAGAAGCGCACGATTCTTTCTTTCGTTGGAATTTCTTCGACGGAATTTTAAGTCAAAAGGAATATTTTTCAGCATATATCTTTGAGGAAGAAGCCGAAAAACTGCTCAACGAACATCCGGAATGGAAACAGAAATTGGAAGCAAAGAAAGCAGCTGATTCTGCTTTTGCCAGCAATGGACAAGCGCAATTGGATTGGATTTACAAACAATCTGTGTACTACGAGGACTCGCATTTCCTTTATCCTGTAGGACGCGTAATTTCTAGTCCTCGTCAGTAAATGAATCGTCGGTTGATGCTGGCAAATCCAAAATGTTGCGCGCTTCTTGACTTTCCAACGTTCCCACATCACGCAATTTTCGACTCATCACGTTTGTGCGTGTTAATCGAAGGTCGTGCAACGATTTTGAAGCAGAACTCAATTGTTTGTCCACTTTGTCGAGCTGATCGGAGAAAGTTTTAAATTCCGTTTTTACCGCTTCCAAGATTTTCCAAACTTCGCTGCTTCGTTTTTGGACGGCCAATGTGCGGAAGCCCATTTGTAAACTGTTGAGTAGCGCGGAAAGGGTGGTCGGACCGGTGATGGTAACGCGGTATTTGCGTTGCAATGTTTCAAACAAGCCGGGATGGCGAAGCACTTCGGCGTACAAGCTTTCGATGGGTAAAAACATAATCGCAAAATCCGTGGTGTGCGGCGGATCAATGTATTTGCTGCTGATATCTTTCGCGAAAGATTCAACGCTTCGCAATAAAGCTTTTTGGTGTATATCAATCGTTAATTTATCGCCAGCTTCATAAGCATCTAAAAGTGCCTGATAACTTTCAACTGGAAATTTTGAGTCGACCGGCATCCAAACTGCTTCATCACTATCTTTACCAGGCAGTTTTATAGCAAACTCCACATTTGCTTGCGAACCTTTTTTGGTCGCCACATTTTGCGCGTACTGATCGGTAGTGAGCAGTTGCTCCAGTATATTGGCTAATTGATATTCGCCGAGTACACCCCGCGTTTTTACGTTGGAAAGCACTTTCTTCAAATCGCCAACGCCCGTTGCCAAAGTTTGCATTTCCCCCAAACCTTTATGCACCAATTCCAATCTTTCGCTGACCAGCTTAAACGATTCTCCTAATCGTTTTTCTAACGTCGTTTGTAGCTTTTCATCAACGGTTTGTCGCATTTGTTCCAGCTGCCGACGATTATCTTCGCGCAATCCTTGTAGATGTTCCGCTGCTGAACGATTGATGTCGTGTTGTTGCTTGGTTAATTCCGAAAAACGTAAAGTCAGCAATTCATGCAAAGCTTGACTTTGTTGTTGCGTATGCTTTTCTACGGAGCGCAAACTATTGTTTAATTCTTCCCGGTTAATTTGCGATTGTTGATTGGCTTCCGTGCGATGCCGATGAAAATCATCGCGAATCGATTTTTCCAACAGCTCCTGCTGATGCGCCAAACGTTGCAATTGCTGATCTAGATGCTGCCAACGATTGGCGGCATTGCCATCGTTTTTTCTAAATAGCTGAAGTAAAATGATGATTACCGTTAAAGCAATCAGTATAAATAAAAGTGTGTGCGTCATCCGTTTATTTTATTGCGCAGTGTGTTTGCAAGAAACAATTTGGCGGTTTGGACTGTTGTATTGATAATCATTAACATAACAATACTATGAGAAAGCTAATATACATGATTTTGGGGATAGGTTCATTCGGTTTTGTAGCATGCCATTCATCGCAGGAAAAAGCTGGCGACACGGAAAGTGAATTGACACCGGTTGAACCTGCTGATAAACAGCTTTACAACATCAACCAATCCGATGAAGAGGTGATTAATTTGGATACCACGCAAACGGATACGACGGCAACTGACACCGCAAAATGGAGAAAATAGGGAATTTCTAGACTTTGCGAATGTGCGTCCATAACGAGTCGGACAGCATACAAATGCAAAAAGCGTTCAACTATTGTTAGACGCTTTTTTTATTGTGCCCGCGGCGAGATTCGAACCCACATCGTCAGAACCGGAATCTGATATTCTATCCATTGAACTACGCAGGCGGTGTCTGCAAAAATAGTGTTTTTTTGAAGCTTTTGTCGAAAAAACAAATCAAATACGCAACCTGTTGATTAATAGTCATCTTAATTAGCGAAATTAGCCGATAACTACTCTCGGCGATCTATGCGATGGTGTTGAATTTTTGAATGCGTTTATATTGTACTCGAAAATTAAGCTATGTGATGGTGTAGAAATCATCGTTTATGCACAGCTATAAGATCCAACATATACTCGTTGAAGTTCGATAAGCGTTCATTCAATGGTGCGAAAAAGGTTTTATCTGCATTTTCCACCGCTGTTAATGCTTCCTGCAAAATCAGTGCGCCAGCTTCCGTCAGCTTAATAACTTTTGCACGCGTATCCGTTCTGTGTTCATGTCGACTGATAAATGCTTTCTCCTCCAACGTACGAAGTACTTTGGAAACCATCATCCGATCCGCGTTTCCTTGATTAGCAATGTCAACCTGTGTAACCTGATCATTCGTTTTGCTCAACCAGCCTAACGCCGCCAATAAAACAAATTGCGTTTGCGTTAGATTTAGCGGATCTAATTCTTTTTTTAGCTTGCGTTGCCAAAGTAGCGTTACTTGCCCCAACAAATATCCCGGACTGTCGTTGGGCGTTTTGAATTGAAATTCGATATCTTTTTGCATTTTATTTTTTAAGCATCTTCGAGGATATTAAACTAAAATCATGTTCGTTTATTTCCAAAAAACCAAAACGGAATGGTATTCCCCAACTGCTTTTATTTTGGATAAACTCCAAATCATCAATCAGTGGCAAGATAGAAATATCTTCGGTTTTAAGAAATTCGATATCTCTTCGCGAAGGACAAAAGTCGGCAGAAGCGTTAAATGTGTATATTTCATCATCCAATACCTTTCCCAATGCCGTAAATTACTGACATTTTTCGGTTTTGCCCAAAGTTTGTTTTCCTGAATAAAACATGACAAAATCACCTTTATGCATCCGCTTTAGCGGAGTGGATTTCCCATGACAAGTTTGTGCGATGGATTGATCCACCGCGGATTTTACATGATCCTTCGATGCAACAATCACCCAAAATTGGGTGGCTCTATCTTTCATTCAAAAATGTAAGCTTGTATCCGTCGATATCTCTCACATGAAATGCGCGACCAAATGGTGTGACGATAATAGGACCGACGCCTTCCAACGCATTAGCAATAAAACTTTCGCGTAACCTGTCCACTTCCTCATCGACCGCAAACCACAACGCAACACCAACGCCCAATTCGCGATCTTCCAAAGGTTCTAATGGCGTACGAATTGCGAAACTCGCTTGACCTTTGTTGTATTTGAAAACACAAGCTTGTGGATTAGCATTTTCAATTTCGAAACCTAATTTTTCGGTGTAGAAAGCCTTTGAAGCTTCTAAATCTTTCACTTGTAGTGAAGCAAATGTCAATTGAATCATTTTAAAAATTTTTGTTGTCACAAATATAGTATATTCGACAACAAAAAAAGAAATGTGTTTCTTATATTTTAGAAATCCCTTAAACAAAAAAAGGTTGCTAACACGAGCAACCTTCTAATTTATTGTGTTTTATTATTTTTAGTGACCACCGCCATGTCCGTCTACGAAATGCATTTCTACGCTCAAGTCTAAATCTGTCGCTCCAGCGAAATTCATAAAATCAGTTCTATTCCAATCATCAGCGGTGATGCTCGCTTTTACACCCGGGTTCAAGTGACGCAAAACGTAGCGCAACGTAAATGTTTGGGAAGCTTCTAATACGGTTAAGTATCCGGTCACCCCAACATTAACAGCGGTTCCATCTTCTTTCTTATCAGCGTACACATAATCGAATGTGTTAATTTCTGTTGCAGGATTGGCCGTAAAGAAAACTTGATGAATATCATCTCTCGCAACGAAAGTTTGCTCGGAGCGGCGTCCGGCGAAATCAGTACTTTGCAACTCCAAGCGATAGGTTTTGCCCTTATCCAAATGGTAGTGCGCGCCTACCGGTGGCAGTAATTTTCCACCTGTTTGCGTGAATTTTATCGTGTCGGTATGCGCACCACTAAAATCTTCATAGTGGACATGATCACCGTGTGGTTCCACATTTACTTCGGTCAAGATTAATGTTGCCGTGCCTGTTTCTTCTTGATCGGTTTCCGGAACGGGATCATCTTTCTGGCAAGATTGAATGGATAATCCAGCAACTGCTGCGAATAAGAAAATTAAATTTTTTTTCATGATGTTTTTTAAAATTGATAAGTAAAACCTAATGTTATGTTTCTTCCCATTTGATGGGTGAAATACCGCATTCTGTCCATATAATCTTTGTAGAGCACATTAAAGATGTTTTCTACGCCTAGATTACATTGAATACGGTTATTCTTTATAGGTAGTTGTGCGCTACCATAAAGATGAAAAAGTTGATAGGATGGCGGCGGATTTGTGTAGTCGGTCGCTGGATCAAATCTTCTTTGTCGATCGACAAAGGTTTGCGCTAAACGAATGTAGTTTTCGGTTGGTTCGCCGTATTGCCATTTAATGCTATGTTGCAAGCGATCCGCCGGGATAAATGGGAAATAGCTGTTGTTGTCCAAATCGCGCGCACGAACCAATGATCCTTTCAATGCGTAAGTAAATCTTGGAGCGATATTCCAATCCAATTGCACATCTACGCCATAGAAAAAGGCATCGTGTTGACGGTAGTTAAAAACGGGAAATGTACCGCGGATCGTTTGTCGAACGGAATCCGGATTTGGCGTTGCGTAAATATAGTTTTGAATGTATTGCGCATATAAATCGGTTGTTAGCGCGATACGCTCATTTTTAAACAGCATAGAATTCACCCATTTCAATCCGCGTTCCGACTTCAAATTCGGATCTCCAACTTCGTACGTTCCACTTCCGTGATGCAGTCCGTCGCTATACAATTCGTTGGCAGATGGTGCACGCCAGGCTAAGCCGATATTGCTTTTTATAGTCCAGTTGGAAGATGCGTGGTACGCCAATCCTGCCGATCCGCTCCAATTGTGAAAATCGCGGCGATCGGTAAGTAGATATTGGCGAACTACGCCATTTTCATCGATGTTGCTGTAATCATAGCGGTATCCGGCAACGTCGAAATAGTGGTAATCGTAGCGCGCGCCCAATTCCCCGTGAAATTTGCCCCAATGATGTTGCGTAATAGCAAATATGCCCAAATTATGATTATCAAAATTGGGGATAATCGGGGTCGTTCCGGTTCCCGGAACATTGTTGTTAATCTGTAACATGCCGTCCACGCCGATGCGATGATGTCCGTGCTTCAGCGTTACATTCAGCGTTTGCGTGCTCAAATTCATGTCCGCCATTGGCACGTCATCGGCGAGAACGCGACGTAAATCAAACTCTTTACGGCGATTGCTTTGGGAAGCAAACTGCGTTTCCAAACTGGTTTCACCGCTAATCGCGTAGTTCCATTTTATTTTAGCGAGATCGTGATCCACGCGCTGTCTTGGCGATCCGATAGCATAACTAAAATCGTAGTCGGTAGATGGTCGGCCACGCTCAATATTCGTGCGGATATCTTCCACCGTACTCACGTGTGCGCCATAAAAGATACCTAAATCCGTTCCGAAGTGACTGTAATACAATTCGACATCGTGCTTGCCAAAATCGTATTGCAACATGCCGGAAACGTTCAATTCTTCCACACCCGTATTTCCCATATAATAATCCGCTGTACGCAGGTTTCCCATTTTTTTTCCGGAAGCCTGTATGCGCCAACCGAGATTGGCTATGGAAGAAACACCACCTTCCAAGCGCAAGTTGGCGACACCGCCGCGCCCGTTAGATTGCCCCAATAAATCCACGCGTCCAGCTATTTTATCTCGATGGATTGGATTTGCCGTGCTTATGATAACGCCGCCCAACGCATCAGCGCCATAACGAACGCCTTCTGCACCTTTAATCACTTCCAGTTGATCAGCAGTAAAAGGATCAATTTCGGGTGCATGTTCCGCGCCCCATTGCTGTCCTTCCTGGCGCACGCCGTGATTTAAAATCAAAACACGATTGCTATGCAACCCATTAATCACGGGTTTTGAAATGCTGGATCCGGTGTTTAATTGATTGACGCCAGCAATTTGACTAAGCATTTCCGCTAATGGCTTCGCACGAAATTCCTGTTTCGTTTCGCCCTTTATTAAATGCCTGCTGCTCGTAATATGCTCGGTTTGAATGCCTGTAACTTGTACATCTTGCACATGCATTTCAGAAATCTGCAGTTGAACACGGATTTCCTCATTCGCTGGCAACATCACTTTCCGCTTCACTTCCTCGTAACCCAAAGAGTTGATTTGCATTTCCACTTCGCCCGGACAAAGGCGATTGATATTGAATCGACCATTTCTGTCCGTGTGATAAATTGATTTATCGGTAGATAAACGAATAGCTGCGCCAGCCAACGGTTTGTTTGAACCGTCGACAATAATGCCTTGAAGAATTAAATCGCATGAGCGTTGTTGTGCATTTGCTTGCTGAATAAATATGCTCAGCAGGAGCAACATGCATAGATTTCGAAGCATATGTTCGATCTATTTATTAAATGAAAAATGAAATAATAGGGGATTTGCATTAACTACGAGCGCGAAAAAAGGGGAGGTCCGCGCAGTTGATGTGCCGTGTGATTTAGTTCAGGCAGCGAAACGATCGCAAAGGACGGGTTAACATCGGCCATCGTTGTCGGATACAATGCAACAGCATATGTTATCCAATAATCGAGATGGATCGAAGATTGATTGTGGATGACGAAACACAACCCGCAATCCTGATGAGATGGGTTTGAGTTGTCGTGATGGTGATCGCAATCGTGGTTCGCGATATTATCGTGCGTTTGTTGATTTTCGATCGGATCGTGATGATGCACAGTGGTGACTGCCACAGATAATGTCCATAGCAACAAACTTAGTAGCATCCCGAAAAACCGAAACTGTCTCTTCCTTCTCACGATAGTGCAAAGGTAGATCAAATGCAATAATGTTGCAAGGTTTATTTTTCGCTGTTCATTCTTTTTTGCGAACGCGGATGAAAATCTGTAATTACTGTATGCAGATAAGCGCTGTCTAAATGAGTGTAAATTTCGGTGGTACTGATGCTTTCGTGCCCCAACATATCTTGCACAGCGCGTAAATCGGCGCCGCCTTCGACCAAGTGAGTAGCAAAGCTATGTCGGAAGGTATGCGGACTGATTTTTTTAGCAAGCTGAATTTCGGCGGCTAGTTTTTTTATGATGAGAAAAACCATTACACGCGACATTCCTGCACCGCGCCGATTCAGGAATACGAAATCTTCTTGTCCGGATTTTATTGTTTGCATTGATCGGCTATGCTCCAAATAGATTTTCAAATGTTTGATGGCTTGTTCGCCAATCGGAATTAATCGTTCTTTATTTCCTTTTCCTTCGACTTTAATAAACTCTATATCTAAAAAAAGATTGGATAGCTTAAGGTTTACCAATTCGGAAACGCGTAATCCGCATCCGTAAAGTAATTCCAAAATAGCACGATTTCGAGGACCTTCCGCCGAAGACAGATCAATTGCAGCAATTAATTGGTCGATTTCATGGATGTGCAAAACATCGGGTAGTGCACGCATCAGGCGAGGCGCTTCGATAAGTATGGCTGGATTAGTAGGCCAATCGTGCTCAATTTGTAGAAAAGTAAAAAAGGATTTTAGCGCGGAAAGCAATCGTGCTTGTGAAGTAGGAGCGATGTGTTGCTGGTTCATGTGCGACAGGAAATGCTGTATATCCGAGCTGCCAAATTGAGGCAAAGTCAACTTCTGACTTTCTGCATAACCTTCTAATTTCGCAATGTCAAGCAAGTACGCATCGATTGAATTGGTCGATAATCCACGTTCTAAAAGCAAGTATCTTTTGAAGTCTTTTTTCCAGGTCGACCAGTTCATTTGGTAAAGATAGAAAATTAAATTCCGCGAATGTTGGTAAAAGAACGGGCATAACGATGGGATTACGTGGAATATTTGCTTATTTTGCAACCTGATTTTCAAATTAGCAATTAAACACATTTAAGTATAGCATATGATCATTCAACCACGCGTAAGAGGTTTCATCTGTTTGACAACACATCCGGATGGTACAGCTAAAAACGTAAAGAACCAAATCGACTACGTTAAAAGCAAAGGTGCAATCAGCAATGGACCCAAAAAAGTATTGGTAATTGGTGCATCTACAGGTTTCGGGTTATCCTCACGAATCACGGCAGCTTTCGGTTCGGATGCGGCAACTTTGGGTGTTTTCTTTGAAAAACCTGCTGCTGCAGGAAAACCAGGTACCGCAGGTTGGTACAATTCAGCTGCCTTCGAAAAAGAAGCGCAAGCTGCCGGATTGTATGCAAAAAGCATTAATGGCGACGCATTTTCCGATGAAGTAAAAAAACAAGCGATTCAGTTGATCAAAGAAGATTTAGGTCAGGTGGATTTAGTGGTTTATTCCTTGGCATCCCCTCGTCGGACGCATCCTAAAACGGGTGTTGCACATTCATCGGTATTGAAACCAATTGGTCAGCCTTTTACCGATAAAACGGTAGATTTTCACAGCGGTGTGGTTTCTGATATCACGATTAATCCAATCGAGAACGACGAAGATATCGACAATACTGTTGCGGTTATGGGCGGCGAAGACTGGCGTTTTTGGATGGAAGAATTAAAAGCTGCAGGCGTTTTGGCAGAAGGCGTGAAAACAGTTGCTTATTCATACATCGGCCCTGAATTAACCTATCCAATCTATCGCAACGGAACAATCGGCCGTGCGAAAGATGATTTGGAAGCAACGGTACCTGCGTTGAACGAATTGTTGGCAGATCTAAACGGTGTTTCCTACGTATCCGTAAATAAGGCGTTGGTAACGCAGTCTAGCTCCGCTATTCCGGTGGTGCCATTATACATTTCTTTGTTGTACAAAGTGATGAAAGAAAAAGGTATTCACGAAGGTACAATCGAGCAAATGCAACGTTTATTTGCTACACAATTGTACAGCGGACAAGCGCCAGCATTGGACGAAAAAGGACGTATTCGTGTTGACGATTGGGAAATGCGTGCTGATGTTCAGGAAGAAGTGGATGCGTTGTGGAAGCAGACATCTACGGAGAACTTAGAAGAAATCTCTGACATCAGCGGATACCGCGATGAATTCTTCCGTTTGTTTGGTTTCCATGTAGATGGAATCGATTACGAAGCAGATACGAATGAATTGGTTAACGTTCCTTCTATTCAAGGTTAAGTTTTAGTACTGCTGATAAGCAGATTTCACTAATTTTATAAAAAAGCGAGACTATCCAAACGGTTAGTCTCGTTTTTCGTATCATATAAGTAATTATTAACATCAAGACTGCCGAATTTCAATTCAATACTCCAATATTTCGCACAAAATATGTGAATGTGATGAAAAGTTATGCGATCGTCGACTAGATTTGATTAGTATTTTTTGTAACCCAATTAGATATTGCAGGCATTGCGTATCTACAATAAATGAATAATAACGCAAAGAATACGATCCGGCTCAGATTGGTGTTGGGGATCTCTAATCCCTTTTTAATAGTTGCTGCGAAAACAGCGAAAAAAATAATGCACAGGACATCTATCAAGAAGATTTGATATTTTCTTTTGATCTGCATGGTTATGTCGATTTTGTGTTAGTCAATACTTACTAAAAGGCAAATTATAATTAGGTCTTGATAGAATAGGCTGTACTACGTCGTGACACCAAGCCAAAAAATTGTTTCAATTGAAAATTCCACTAAGTTTTTATCAATATACGAAAATAGCAAATGGCTTTTTCGAAGAAATAATCTTTCTAGGAGAAGGTTTTAGTATAACGCTTCGCTAAAGTCTGTGTATGGATGTTACATTATATACTTTGATCCGCTTTATTATGATAAGAAGAAAATGATTGATGATGGACGATTAGCATCTTCTGATTATAAGAAAAGGCACTCTTTCAACGGAGTGCCTTTTTGCGCTGATAAATAGCTACTTTTGCAAGCTCGATAATACGTTCATGATGAAAAATCAACCGTGGTTGAAAACCTATTTATTCATTTGGGTGGGTCAGTTTTTTTCGATGGTCACCAGTTACGCCGTGCATTTCGCGGTAATTATCTGGTTGAGTTTGGAACAACAATCTGCAGAAGTTTTGGCTTTGGCTGGAATAGCAGGTATGTTGCCACAAGCTATTATCGGCCCTTTTGCGGGCGTGTTTATCGATCGTTGGGATCGTAAGAAAGTGATGATGTTTTCCGACGGATTTATCGCTATCTGCGCATTTGCTATGACTTTTCTGCTCCGCGAGGAACAACCTGATTTGCATTGGGTGTACGCGCTGTTAGCTTGCCGATCTGTTGGCAACGCTTTTCAATCGCCGGCGATGCAAGCAATCGCTCCGCTCATCGTTCCCGAAAAGGATTTGCTGCGCGTTTCCGGAATTAATCAAATGTTGCAATCCGTAAGTACAATTGCTGGTCCCGCGCTGGGAACTTTGGCGATTACGTATTTTGCCATCGCTGATGTACTTTATTTGGATATTGTAGGCGCGATTGCAGCGATTACATCCTTGTTGTTTATTCGTATTCCACATTTAAAAATCGAAACAAATTCATCCATTAGAAATGTGCTCGTAGAGTTGAAGGAAGGATTTGGAGCCATTCATAATAATCGTGGGTTGGGTTTCTTATTTGTGTACGCGATGTTGGCAACCTTATTTGTTATGCCTGCGGCCATCATGTTTCCTTTACTAACTACCGGACATTACGGTGGCGGAAAATTGGAAATGAGTATCGTAGAAATTGTATGGGGAGTGGGAATGCTGATCGGTGGTTCGGCAATTGGATTTCTCGGAATTAAAACGAGAAAGGTCATTTTAGCGAATGCAATGCATATTGCGTTGGGTATCGCATTTGTCTGTTGCGGTGCTTTTCCGCCGAGCTGGTTCATGGCCTTTGTGATTATTACTGCACTTTCTGGTATGGCATGTTCCATCTTTTCGGCTACGTTTATGACGACGATTCAAGAAGAAGTGGATCCTAAAATGCTCGGTCGCGTATTTTCGCTCTATTTCAGTATGGCTATTTTGCCGAGCGTAGTCGGACTGCTTTTTACGGGGACTATTGCGGAGCAGGTCGGCGTCGCAAAAGCTTTTATTATTGCAGGTTCTTTAGTCACTTTTGTTGGAGTTATTTCCTTTTTTACGCCAACGCTGATGCAACTCGGTAAGAAAGCCAATCAATCCATATCCTAAGTGTCGATTCCAGTTGATTAATTTTAATTAGTAACAGTCCACCTCATTTTTTTAATTAAAATTAATTTTTCACGATCCAGCTACGAATCTCCACGATCCAGCTACATCCTCGCTAAGGCTATTTATCAACTTTGTTTTATCATTTTTTACTTAGAAAATTTTAAAACAATGGAAAACGTAAAAGGAAAAGTAGTCGCTATCACGGGCGCAAGTAGCGGAATAGGAGAAGCGATCGCCAAACATTTAGCTGCGCAAGGTGCTAAAGTCGTTTTGGGTGCACGGAGAATGGATCACTTAAAAGAGATTTCTGAATCTATTCATGCCCATGGTGGAACCGCCGTTTATCAGGAATTGGACGTTACCGATTCATCAAGCGTAAAATCTTTTGTAGCATTTGCCCTCGAACAGTTTGGACAATTGGACGTGTTTGTTAACAATGCAGGTGTTATGCCGCTGTCCATGATGAACCAATATAAATTAGAAGAATGGCATCGCATGGTTGACGTAAATATCAAGGGCGTGTTACATGGTATCGCGGCAGCGCTTCCGGTTTTTGAAGAAAAGGACAACGGACAGTTTGTTAATATTACGTCGGTTGGAGATCGGTGGGTAGGACCAACATCAACGGTTTACAGTGCGACTAAATTTGCTGTTCGTGCTATTTCCGACGGTTTGCGACAAGAGGTCAGTCGCAATATTCGTGTTGCATTGGTTGCGCCCGGAGCGACGGAATCGGAATTGGCAAACACCATCTCCGATCCGGAGTTAAAGAAAATGGCGATCGAAATGTTTAGAAAAGAAACGATTCCGGCAGACGCAATCGCTAGGGCGGTGGCTTTTGCTATTGCTCAGCCTGCGGATGTTGATGTGAATGAGTTGGTCGTACGTCCGACAGCGCAAAAAGCTTTTTAAGCTTTATCCATTCCATGAATTTGCATTAAATTTATAGCACCTTACAACGAAAAGATGGATCACACATTTCGCTTCCATTCGATTGCTGAATTTCATAAATTCTGCGGTTTGCCCAATCCCGAACATCCCTTAATCAGTTTGATTGATTATAGTCAGGTTTATTATCCGGTAAACGATAATAAGATGAAGTGGATTCAACACTTTTATTCGGTCGGATTGAAGCGAAATGTGAATGCTAAATTTAATTACGGTCAGCAGGAATACGATTTCGATGCCGGCGTGTTATCTTTTGTTTCGCCACAACAATTCTTGCGCATTGAAATGAATCCCGAAGCCAAGATTGAACCGACGGGATGGTTATTACTTATTCATCCGGATTTCCTGTGGAACACATCTTTGGCTAAGAAAATGAATACCTATGATTTTTTTCAATATGCAGCTAATGAAGCCTTATTTATGTCGGACAAGGAAGAAGCGACGATTGTCGATTTGCTGGTCGCGATTGAAAATGAATACCAATCGAAGATTGATAAGTTTAGTCAACAACTTATTGTAGCACAGTTAGAAACCTTATTGATTTACGCGGAAAGGTTTTATGAGCGTCAATTTTTGACACGAACTAAAACGAGCGCCGAATTGTTGACGCGGTTTGATGGAATCTTGACTGATTATTTCAAAAACGGCGAAGCGCTGAAGCATGGGATTCCTTCGGTGCAAAGGATTGCGGAACAGATGCATATTTCTGCAAATTATTTGGGTACGTTATTGCGCTTGCACACGGAGCAAAATACGCAACAGCATATTCAAAACAAACTCATTTCCTTAGCGAAAGAACGCTTAAGCACATCCGCATTGACAATTGGTGAGATCGCTTATGAGTTGGGTTTCGAACACGCGCAATCATTCAGTAAATTTTTCAAAACCAAAACAAACCAATCTCCGTCCGATTTTAGAACAGCGTTTCAGTAGTCTATCCGACGGGCGAAAATATTTCTAATTCGGTCAAGCTAGGCACAACTATTGATCTGTTTGAGACTAAATTACAGCAAATGGAATTATTTATGGTGGTGTTGGGCGGAAAGCCGGAAGGTCGGCATACGGAACAGCACGATGTGTTTTTCGGTATTGCCGAAACCTTGAAAGATTTGGTGCCGGAAATGAATCGTTTTTGGCCAGAATTGGCAGATCGTATGCATATTGATTCGTGGCGGAAAGTATCCCAAGTTCAAAACTACCATATTGCTGTTGTCCCAAAATCAAAACTAAAACCAGAAACGGAAGAATCGTCCAGCAACAAATTATTCTTCGTTAATTTGGGTGGCTACAAACCGGAGGATATGGAGGAATATCATTATAAGCAATTGGTCGTTGCGAATAGTTTAGCGGAAGCTACCAAAATAGCTAAAGCATCAACTTTTTGGAAACACCATAATTCTTCTCATATCGATGATAAGTACGGCATCGATGTGGATGATATTTATGAAATACAAGATTTGCTCGACGCTCATTTTAAATCGAATTACCACTTAGCGATTGTGCGTTCAGAAGACGACGTTGCCGACGATAAATTAGAAATCGGCTACCTTAAAATCAGTAAGTTACTTTCATGGGATTAACCAAAGACGCTTTCGGCGACGATTTTGTTTGGGGCGTATCCACAGCCGCTTATCAGATTGAAGGCGGATATCTGCAAGATGGTAAAGGATTTTCGATTTGGGATGATTTTGTACGTAAACGCGGTAAAATATCTAATAATGAACACGCGGACGTAGCTTGTGATTTCTATCATCGCTATCCACAGGATTTAGAAATGATGCGAAATATGAACATTCGCCATCATCGTTTTTCTATTTCCTGGAGCCGAATTTTTCCTTTCGGGAAAGGTGAAGTTAATCAAGCAGGAATCGATTACTATAACAAACTCATCGACCATTCGTTAGCGCTGGGAATTACACCTTGGATTACTTTGTATCATTGGGATTTACCTTCGACTTTGGAAATTCACGGCGGATGGACGAATCGTGACGTGGTTGGCTGGTTTACGGATTACGTGGCTTGTTGTATTAAGTATTTTGGCGATCGCGTAAAACATTGGATGGTTCTTAACGAGCCGATGGTTTTTACGGGAGCAGGACATTTTCTTGGAATTCATGCGCCGGGTCGCCGCGGATTAAACTCGTTTTTGGCGGCTACGCATCACGCCGCACTCGCGCAAGCAGAAGGTGCGCGAACAATTAAATCGCTTCTGCCCGAAAGTACGGTCGGAACTACATTTTCCAGTTCGCATGTCGAACCATTGAATACATCTGAGCGGAACGTGCTTGCCGCGAAAAGGGCAGATGCTTTGCTTAATCGCCTGTTTTTGGAACCGCTTTTGGGAATGGGATATCCAACGGATGAGATTAAAACCTTACGTAAGGTTGAAAAGTTTATGAAGGCAGGGGATGAGCAGAAATTAAAGTTCGATATGGATTTTATTGGTGTACAAAATTATACACGCGAAATTGTCGAGCATTCTTATTTTATCCCTTATCTGCGCACCAAATTAGTAACCGCCACGCAACGCAAAGTTCCGGTAACCACCATGAATTGGGAAGTGTATCCCGAATCGATTTATCATATTCTCAAAAAGTTTGCAGCATATCCGAATATGCCACCAATTATGATCACAGAAAGCGGTGCTTCGTTTGCCGATGAAGTGGTCAATGGAGAGGTTTCGGATGCGAAAAGAACATCGTATTTGCAAGAAGTTATCGTTCAAATGCATAGAGCAAAAAGCGAAGGTGTGGATTTACGCGGTTATTTCATCTGGACTTTCCTCGATAATTTCGAATGGGCGGAAGGTTATCATCCTCGCTTTGGTTTGGTACATGTGGATTTCGAAACGCAGCAACGCATTATCAAGGATTCGGGGAAATGGTACGCTGATTTTTTAGGCTAGGAAAGGCGAATACATTTACTTTCGATTAATTTATGCATTATTTTGATACAGATCGTTTGTTTATTAACGATTAATAAACCTATTTTAGAAGATCAATTAAAAGATGTGTTCATACGATGAATTGGGGCTATCCCATTTTTATCGATGAATGTGACTGCTAAAAATTATAAACCTTATGAATAATGTTTGGAAATTTTCGCTCATAGCCTCGCTAGGCGGCTTTCTTTTTGGTTTTGAAACGGCCGTGATTTCGGGAGCGGAGCGGATTATTCAAAAACTGTGGGAATTAGATTCCTTTTGGCATGGACTAACGGTCGCAATGTCGCTAATAGGGACAATTATAGGAGCTATCGTGGCCGGAAATTTGGCCGAGAAATACGGGCGAAAGTCCGTTTTAACCTTTGTTGCGGCTTTATATTTGCTATCTGCACTAGGATGTGCTATCGCTCCAATATGGTCGGTGTTCTTATTTTTTCGACTTTTAGGAGGGCTGGCAGTAGGTATAAGTTCGGTCGCTGGACCAGTTTACATATCCGAAATTTCTCCAGCAAAAGACCGTGGGAAATTAACTGGATTATTTCAAATTATGGTTGTGTCCGGAATTTTCGTCGCTTATTTAACGAATTATTTGTTCTCTGGAATGGGCGATGATGCTTGGCGTTATATGTTAGGGATTATGGCTATTCCGTCGCTGTTGTTCTTGATATTGATGTTTTACGTGGCCGAAAGTCCACGTTGGGTAATGATGCATCAGGGTTTGGAGAAAGCGACTCCGTTATTTCAAAAAATCGGGCAACCAGCAGCAGTTGCTACTTCGGATAACCAAATTAGTAAAGTGAGTGTATTTCAAAAGAAATACATCAAACCAATTGTTATGGCTGTGTTATTGGCCTTTTTCAATCAGATGGTTGGTATAAATGCGATATTGTATTACGCGCCGCGTATTTTCGAAATGGCAGGATTCGACGGCGATAAATCGTATTTACAACCCATATTCATTGGTGGAACCAATCTCATTTTCACGTTGTTTGGTATGAGTATCATCGATCGATTTGGTCGTAAGAAATTACTTCTGACGGGTGCGGTCGGTATGTTTGTCTTTCTATTGTGTGCGGCTTTTGGGTTGCGTGACGGTGCGACACCATATTTATTATGGTATATCGTTGGGTTTATCGCTGCCTTTGCATTGTCGCAAGGTGCCGTTATTTGGGTGTTTATCTCCGAAATATTTCCCAACGAAGTACGATCCCAAGGTACTTCTATTGGCAGTACCACGCATTGGTTATTCGCGGCAATCGTTTCTGGACTGTTTCCGGTAATAGTAGAGCAAATAAAGGATGGGGCGTTTTATATTTTCCTGTTTTACGCAATTATGGTGGTCGTTTCGTTCGTGTTTATTTTGTTTATACCCGAAACGAAAGGCAAATCACTTGAAGAAATTGGCGATACGATATAGCATGTAAAGCTACTTATAGATTGGGAGCGAAATCACTTATTAAAAAAAAGCCTGACAAATTATTACTTCGTCAGGCTTCTTGATTTTTACAGATAAAAAAGGAACGATACGCCTATCTCCACCCTAAATCTGGAGCAACATATTGCAGGATGCTGGAAAGAACATGTACATTATAATCAACTCCTAAAGTATTCGGAATCGTTAACAATAATGTATCTGCTTCTTGAATAGCTTCGTCATTAGCTAGTTCTTTAACGAGCTGATCAGGTTCCGCAGAATAACTTCGTCCGAAGATAGCGCGTTTGTCTGCTTCGATCATCCCAATTTTGTCATTGCGATCGGATTCATGACCGAAGTACATACGATCTTGATCGTTCGTAATCGCAAATATGGAACGGCTGACAGATACGCGGGGTTCGCCGGCATGCCCTGCTTTCTTCCACGCTTCTCGATATGCACGGATTTGTTCCGCTTGTTGAATATGAAATGGCTTTCCGTTTTCATCGTACTTCAATGTCGAGCTTTGTAGATGCATCCCCTTTTCTGCAGCCCAAATTGCTGTCGCATTCGATGCTGCACCCCACCAAATGCGGTTTCGCAACCCTGGAGCGTGCGGTTCTAAGCGAAGTAAGCCCGGAGGATTAGGAAACATCGGATACGGATTTGGTTCAGCAAATCCTTCGCCTTTCAGCTTTTCTAAAAACTCCAGTGCTTTTCGGCGCCCCATATCGGCATCCGTTTCGCCATCGCGTAACGACTCGCCGAAATAACGCCATCCATCGATTACTTGCTCGGGCGATCCTCTACTGATTCCTAATTGCAGGCGGCCGCCAGAAATTAAATCTGCAGCGCCAGCATCTTCCACCATGTAAAGTGGATTTTCATAACGCATATCGATTACACCAGTCCCTATTTCAATGCTTTTGGTTCGCGCACCAATGGCCGACAATAAGGGAAACGGCGATGCTAATTGACGAGCAAAATGGTGCACGCGAAAATAAGCGCCATCTAAGCCTAATTCTTCCGCTGCTACTGCCAAATCAATAGACTGCAACAGCGTATCGCTAGCCGTTCTTGCTTGATAGGCTGGGTGATTAGACCAGTGTCCAAATGATAGAAAACCTAACTTCTTCATAAGCGAATCCTCCTTGTTTGGGGTTGTAAAACTTTTATTACTAACATGATAAAACCAATCGCTAACAGAAATTCTCGTTCGGTAAAATCATGCACAAAGATACGAAAAAAGATGTTATAACAACTATTTAGTTCAATAACAGGTTCAGGGCGGATTTAATATCGTTCGACGGGAAAATTGACTAAAAGCTACTGCTAATCTATCGTATTTGGATCTTCGTTTTGCCCTTTCTTTTTCGGGTCAAACTTCTTTTTTAAGTACCTTACCAACGAACGATTGTCATGTTCTTCCATATCGCTCAATTCCAGCTCCAAAGCTTTGTTGCTGAATTGGATTTCTACAAAAGATAGCAGTAAAGAGATGGTAAAAAATAGCAAACTGAGCGCAAACATAATTTCGGCAAACAAGGCTATTTCTAAATAAATACCGTACATGCAGATGATACAAGCGATGAAACTTAAGACGCCCATTCCCTGCATATGTCGCAATAATTTTAGTCGGAATCTTAAGTTTCCGATTTGTCCTTTCAAAACACCGCCCTCCCTATGTTCTAAGTATTTCGCATGCAGGCTTCTTACTAAAGCTGCCAACGCTAAAAATCGATTGGTATAGGCGAGCATAATTAGACTTATTGCCGGAAAAAGTAGTGCCGCGGTGCTGTAAGTGATCATATTAGCAGCAAAAATAACAAGTAATACTCAAAATTAGCCAGCTAATTTGCTTTTTAAGCGCCGAATCATGTGTGTAAGCCGATTTTTGTAATCTTCAAATAACCATTCTCGGTAATTTTTTGTTCCATTTCCAATGCATTTTGCATATTCACGAACCCTAATTTCAATTTCTTTGTGAAGATATTCAGAAAGTGCCATAGCTTCGCTTACTGTTTCGCTATTTTCAAGACACATGGTAGCATGTTGCCGAATGGAATCTCGTATAGCATTTTTTGTTTTCTGACCATCTTGCGAAAGCTTCTCATAAGTGGCAAACATATCGAAAGATGTTTCTAAGCTATTCGGAAACTTGCTTCGCATCTCCGGATCAATGTATCGAATGTTGTCGGTACGCTGTTTCAAATTTTCGTGATAGATTTCTGGATTTTGAAATACGTCCTGCCAGTCGATTTCTGCATCCCAATCGCCAAATCGATCTGCATTGTTGCCCAAATCGATGATCTGAAACGTTTTCTTATTTGGTAAACGCCTCGCACCTCTGCCAACCATTTGATGGTACAATGTTATCGAGGTCGTAGCTCGATAGAGTATTACGGCTTGTGTTTTCGGCTCATCGAAACCTGTCGTCAAAATAGATACGGAAGTCAAAATCGCTCCTTTGGTTTTCCTATACCACGAAAGTATTTCTCTACGTTCGGCCGCCGAGGTTTTATTGTCTAAATGTCGTACGGGATAACCTTGTGAGTTAAATAGTTGTTGTACTTTTCGTGAAGTCAATATACCATTATTGAAGATTAGCGTTTTTTTGCCTTTCGCGTGCTTCAGGTAAGTTTGTAACAATAGGTCGAGCATGACATCTGAACTAAAAAGCTGATCGGAAGAATTGATCGTAAAATCTCCATTTATTCCGGTAGTCAACGTGTTTAATTCTACATCGTAACTTTGATATTTAGGCTTCGCCAAAAAACCTTCATCGATCAATTGACCGATTGGAGCGCCGACAATAAGCTTGTCGTAAAATTTATTCATTGGCAAATTTACATCCGCTGAGAACGGCGTGGCCGTAACGCCGATTACCTTGGCGTTGTCAAATCGATTCAAAAGTTTCCTAAACGAATTGTGGTGTGCTTCATCAACAATAACCAATCCAATATCGCTCGTGTCAATCATACCCTCATCTATTCTATTTTTGAGCGTTTCGACCATAGCGACATAGCAATGGAATAAGTTTTTCTTTTGAACTCGCTTTACAGCGCTGTTGATAACCTTGTTGATAATACCACTTTCCTGCAACGCGCGATTGGTTTGTGCGCACAATTCTGAACGATGGGTTAGGACAACAACTTTTTGCTGATATTTTTCGATGAAGCGTTTTGCAATTTCGGAAAAGATCAATGTCTTGCCACCTCCAGTAGGAAGCTGATAAAGCAAATTACTTTTCGATAATTCCTGATCTTCTAAGTGATCAAATAGCAAATCAATATCTTTTTGTTGATAGTAATAGGGCGTCTTAGGACTATTTTCTTTATCGATTAATGTAGCGTTCCGAGTCATAATAGAATAACCTTCCACGGTATTGGAATGTTTGTAAATGAAGCTGTTATTTACTCACAATTTGATATGCAAAAATGTAGGCAGCGCTGACTAAGCGCTTAAGATCATCTCGGCTTTGAGAGGTATTGTAAATGACACCGTTGTACCAACGCCCAACTTGCTATCCACCCATATATTTCCGCCATGTAGGTCGATAATCTGGCGGCAAAGATACAAGCCAATTCCGAAACCGGAAACGTGCCTTTTTGCTTCCGCTCTTGAGCGATAGAATCGATCAAAAACTTGTGGTAAATCTGCCTCGGCAATTCCCACTCCTTTGTCGGTAACGCTAAGTTCTAGATTGTTGCGGGAACCCATGTCCACTTCGATTTGAATAGTGCTTCCCGCGGATGAATATTTCGTTGCGTTAGATATTAGGTTGTTCAAAACCTGTTCTAGCATGCCTTGATCGGCATGAATTTCCATGTGTGCCTTGATGGAAAATGTAAACGAATAGGCTGGGTAGAAATCACGGCAACTTTTCTCCACGTTTTTCAAAAGATCCATCAATGCAAAAGGTTCTTTACGCAAATCCATTTTTCCTGCTTCCAAACGAGATATGTGAAGGAAGCCATTGATTAAATCCGACATGCGACCAATTTGTCCCATCGCGCGTTGCGCCATTCCCAACAGTTTCGAATCGCCGTACGACATCAATTGTTTAGTAATCATCTGTGTGTACGCATTTACTGCGGTCAATGGTGTCTTCAGCTCGTGGCTAACCATGGCAATAAAATCATTTTTGCGCTCGTCTTCTTTGATTTCATTGGTCACATCTAAAACAATTCCTAAAACCTTTAACGGATTTCCTTTAGCATCGTGGTGCACTTTAGCTACTACCTTTATCCATCGCTTTTCTCCAGTGATCAAGTGTTGTATGGAGTAAGTACAATTTACGGATTTACCTTTTTCTAAACAATCTGTAAATGCTTGGTTAACTTCCTCATGAAAGGCTTCATCAACAGCTACTAAGATTGCTTCCCAAGTTACGTCACCTGTTAGGGGCAATCCAAATAAGTCTCTACTTCGTTCTGATAGGGTCACTTCGCCCGTGATGAAATCAATGCCGCAACTGCCAAAATTACCTGCATCAAAAGCTGCCTGTAAATTTTCCTCACGTTCGCGCAAAAGATTATCTAAACGCGTTATTGTTATATTATTGTCGGTGTCGGTTGCTTGCAACTTGGTCCAAATTTCCAAAAATGTAGGTTCTTCATCCGAAGAAAACCGGAGTACATATGATGTATTAACCAACACACGTCTATTTAGGTAATCAAATTCGAACGTTTTCGGAGAGTTAGGAAGGGCTTCGGTAGTTAGCTTTGCGGAGCTAAACGGTTCTGGAAGCCAAATAGGGTCTAAAATTTGATGAAATGGATACTTAAAAGTGTCTTCGAACGTGCGACCAATTAGCTGAAGGAAACTTTCGTTAGCATAATTGATTTGTCTACTTCGCAGATCAATTAAACAAAATCCATCATGTTCTAAAAGTTCGGAATTCTCCGCAATCATTTTCTTAACCTTTTCCATCCGATTTTAGCGCTTCATCAATAGGAGAAACTTACTTTTTTTTAAAATGTTTTTACAAAAGTGAAATATGCGTATTAGTTCTGTCAAATAGTGAATTATATGAAACACTTTATACAACTACTTTTTCCGGATGAACTGTATATTTACGAATTACTTTAAAGCAATTAACCGAAACGATGTTGTTAAGAATTTACGGAATTTTTCTTTTGTTGTTACTGTTGCAGGTAGGGGATACTTACGCCCAAAAGCGGAGCAACGAAATCGAATTGGTAAGTCCACTAACCAGAACTTACGTTTATCCAACTCGAGTACTTTGGTCGGAAGGTAATTTGGAAAACGTCCCGCATTTGCTGGAAAAAGGAAACGGACAAGCAAATTTGACCAATACGAACGTGGCTAAGTTCAAAAATACTTCAGTGAGTAGAAGTAGTGTTTTGTTAGATTTTGGCAAGGAGATGAATGGCGCCCTAGAAATAGTTACCGGAATGTGGCCGGGAGGCGGTGCCCGAAATATACGCGTACGTTTCGGTGAATCTGCTAATGAAGCGATGGCCGAACTGGGTGAGAAAGGTGCTACGAATGATCATGCACTGCGTGACATTGAACTGGCTCTACCGTGGTTGGGGAAAAATCAAACTGGAGAATCGGGTTTTCGGTTTGCACGCATAGATTTTTTAGACAAGGATGCCGAATTACATCTGCGGGAAGTTAGGGTAATTTCTACCATTCGGGACATTCCTTACGAAGGAAGCTTTCATAGTAGCGACGAGCGGTTAAATAAAATTTGGGAGGTTGGTGCATACACTGTGCACCTGAATATGCAAGATTATCTTTGGGATGGAATTAAACGCGATCGATTAGTTTGGGTAGGCGATTTGCATCCGGAAGTCGCTACTGTAAATGCAGTTTTCGGTTACAACGATGTTGTGCCCAAAAGTTTAGATTTAGCGCGGGATGCTACGCCGCTTCCGGGTTGGATGTGTGGGATTAGTACCTATTCTATGTGGTGGATTATTCTGCATCATGATTGGTATATGCATCATGGTAATTTAAAATACTTGGCCGAGCAAAAGCCTTATTTGCAAGGATTGGTAAAGCAAATCGTCGAAAAGGTAAAGGATGGCAAAGAAGATATGAATGGTAATCGCTTTTTAGATTGGCCATCGAGTGAAGACCCGAAGGCAATTCACGCAGGTTTGCAAGCCTTGGCGATTTTGTCGTTGGAGCGCGCCGCGGAAATTAGCGAAGCGTTGCACGATGTTGATACGAAAAAGTTATGTGAAGAAACGGTAGCAGCAATGCGTAAATATGTGCCGGAACACAATAATTCTAAGCAGGCAGCAGCGTTGTTAGCGAATGTTGATTTGTTGGATGCAGGGAAAGCTTATGATCAGGTGTTGTCGAGAGGCGGATCACAGAATTTTTCGACTTTCTATGGTTATTATATGTTAGAGGCGATGGCTAAGGCTGGAAAATACGAGGAAGCGATGGCGATCATTAATGAATTTTGGGGGGCAATGTTGGATCTGGGGGCGACCACATTTTGGGAAGACTTTAATATGGAATGGCTTCCCAACGCCGCCCGAATTGATGAGTTGGTGCCGGAAGGCAAAAAGGATATTCACGGTGATTACGGAGCATACTGCTACTTGGGTTATCGACATAGTTTTTGTCACGGTTGGGCATCCGGCCCTACAGCTTGGCTGTCCGAACATGTTTTAGGTATTCAAGTGATTGAGCCAGGTAGTAGAAAATTTAAAGTGCGTCCGAACTTGGGTCATCTTACTTTTGTAGAAGGTACCTACCCAACGCCGTTCGGCAATATATGGGTAAAGCATACCAAGTTAGAAAATGGTAAAATAAAATCGAAGATAAAAGCGCCTAAAGGTGTGAAGATTATACGTTAGCAATGTGTAGCTTGCCAAAAAGTATAAAAAAAGATGCCTAATGTGCATCTTTTTTTTGTGCCTTTGGGATATGTTTACAGTCAATCTAACCTATTTATGATGCGAACATATTTACCACTTTCTATTTTCTTTATGTACTTTTTCTGTTTCATTTTGCAGGCATCCGCTGAATTTCTGTATTCAGATTCTATAAAGACAAGATTATCCATTCCAAGTAAAAGCGTCCTCGCTCCGTACAAGATTGTATCTGGCGGAAAGATGGGGAATCATGGAATTTCATCCTCTCCCGATCCTATGGTCAATTATTATTGGGAAAATGAAGATGCAGATTTGCAGGTTTATCATTTGCGTCCGACAAGCATTTCTGTCAACAACGAGGAGGCATTTGAAAATGCGAAATCTCTGCTTCATTCGTCCGGTGAAATTACAGTAAATGGTGTTGGGGAGTTATGTTTTGATTTCGGAACAGAAAGTGCAGCTTGGTTAGAATTCGACAGTCCTGATTTTAATGGAGACGTAGAAATGAGCATCAGCGAATACAATCAACCTGGGGTTTTCAACTTAGGTCCGCAAGCTCCAACAAAAACGGCCAAGCCGGTAAAACACGGAAATACTTATCGATTGGAGTTGAATAAAGCACTATATGAAGGCGTTCGCTTCGGATGGATACAAGTCAAAGCCATCGATAAACCGTGGCACATTACAGATGTGCGTCTGGTTTGCCAAACAAAGCCAGCTAATTACAAAGGCTATTTCGAGAGTTCCAGCGTATTACTTAATCGCATGTGGTACACGGGCGCATACGCTGTAAAATTGAACTTGTTGAAGGATCATCTCGGAGCAATTCTCATTGACCGCGGTGATCGATATTCGTGGACAGGGGATGCTTATGTATCCCAAGGGGTAAGCATGCTGGCGTTTGGAAATTATGATCTTATCAAGGAAAATTTAAAACGTACCGCCAAAGATGATAACGCCATAGAAAGTTATTCCCTTTTATGGATTCATAGTTTGTTAGACTACTATAAATACAGCGGCGACGAAGTATTTTTTCGTGAACACCTTTCCACCATTGATCTTAAGATAACTCATGCCGCCGAGGTGATAGAAAAGCAATCCCACCTTGGTTTTTACGGTTGGGACGAACGAATCGGCGCTGGATTTGAAGATCCAAATAATCCAGAAAGCCGAGCCGCTTACCAACTTCTTTATATCCAAACCTGTAACATGCTGAGCCCCATTTTGAAATCGCTGGGGCAAAATGAAGCGGAAGAAAAATATACGGACGCGGCGATTGCTAGTTTATCCGCACTGAAGAGCGATGTAAATCGTTGGTCCAAAATAGGGATTCACGCGGCTACAGAAGCCATTAACGGAGGATATCTTTCCGATGTGGAAACCAAAGCGATGCTTGAAAGGCACTTTGTGGACGATAGTCAAATTGTTTCCTTTTCGCCATTTAATCAATATTTCATAATCCGAGCAATGGCAAAAGAGGGTTGGCATGAACAAGCACTCCACGCGATCGATTTATGTTGGGGCGGTCAGTTGCGTCTTGGTGCAACCACATTTTGGGAATGTTACCGTCCGGAATGGGAAGCCTTTTTAAAACCACATAGTGCAGTTCCCAACGGTCAGCACGGATACACGAGTCTTTGCCACCCATGGAGCAGCGGGGTTACAAAGTGGCTAAGCGAAGAAGTTTTAGGCATACAACCGATAGAAGCAGGGTTCAAACGGTTTATTGTGAAGCCATTCCTAAATGAGGAGATATCCGAAGTCCGTGGTGGTGTTCCCACTCCGCAAGGAATAATTCATTTTGCATTAGACAGTAAAAGTGGCACCGGCAAGTTGACGGTGCCTGAAAATACGGTTGCTGAATTGATGATTCCGACAATGGGTAAAAAGATTTCTCGCGTGCGTTTAAACGGAGACGTGGTTCGCGATAGCGAATTATCGAAAAATCAAGAGTATCTGTCTCTCCAAGCATTGAAAGGTGGTGTTTACGATATCCAAGTAGAATATGCGCAATCCAGAAGCAAGATGCTTATCGACTCCGAAGACCAGGACGGCACATCTATAACAAATAATAAGATAAGCTTAGTCGGTATAGACAGCGTCAGTAATAAAAATGACCATTCATTTCTAGCAGATGGTTACTTACATTTTACCAGTGAAGACGGCTCTGTTGATAAAACTACCTTACCAGATTATATAAAAGATGTCACATGGAAAATGAAGGGAAATGGAACACCTCGTTTAGATGTTTGGCGTGATAAGCAGAGTTCGGAGATACCTGTTTTAGCTACGCGTAACCCACAAACCTGTCAACAAACCTATGCAGTAGATATTCTAACAACGAACGATGATAGGTATGAATTTACGATTCGCACCGCAGAAAATACGGAAATCGGAGAAATGGTAATTGATCTGTTTGATCAGGATAGCAAAAAGATGATCTATCCGACGATTGCTGTTGCGCCAAGTGGTAAGTTGCGATATTATACTTTTCGTACACAAGGGTCTATTCGTGTAAGAATTAGTCATGTACGTGGAGGTGACGTAGGTATAAGTGGGTTGTATTTTAGGAAGGTAAATAATTAGCTTAAAATGGTCATAAACATCGAAAAATAGCTCGAATGGATAAATCAAAATACTCGACGGAGTTTATATTTATAGCTTCCTAAGTTGTAACGCGCATAGACTTTGGTGTTCGTCCAAATTTTTGTTTAAACAAACGGGAGAAATAGTAAGGGGAATCAAACCCGGTATTGTAACCCACTTCCTTGATACTCATATTGCTTTCTTCGAGCAATTCCTTGGCTTTATTTAATCTTAAGTCGATGTGATATTGATTCGGTGATTTTCCAGTCTGTTTTTTGAACGCCTTTCTAAACTTCGAATAGCTTATCGGGAAATTATCTGCTAACGTTTCCATGTTGACCTTATCGTCCAGCTGATGCTGTAACAAGAAGATGACCTGAGATACCCATAGCGCTTCGGAATCATTTTCTATAGTTTTTAACAGTTTTACGCGGTTCAGAAGTGCGACAATTTGCATCGTGGTTCCTGCAATAAGTTGTGGGTAAGCGATTTGTCCATTCACTACGGTTCCAAGTAAGTTTGTAAATGCATTTAATAAATCTTTATTCAATCCCGTTTTTATCAATGGCACTTTTGGATCGAAAAACTTCTTCATCAACTCTTTTGGGTAAGATCCATTAAATCCCACCCAATATTCTTCCCAGCCAATTTCAGAATTAGGCTTATACCGATGCCATGTTTCTGGGAAAAGTATAAAGCAGGTGCCTGATTCGACAGTGGTTTCTGGTAAATCGGCAGACTCAAAAACTCCCGCTCCTTGTGTGATAAATACAATATAATAGTCATGTAACACACGGCCTTTATTCCATGAAAATCCATGATCAACAGGATGCTGTTCGGAGGCGGGATACTGAAAATTTTTACTAGTTTTACTGTATCCGACCGTCGTGACGTAAAATCCCCATTCTCTTTCTAGTTCGCTTATGTTAAGGTATTTGTGAAAATTTTCCATTTATTTATCGGTTTATATTTGGTGTCCCAAGTTATTCAATTAAGTCAAAAAGTGCAAAAAATATATCACTTCAGAGATGTTCGGTCGTGCTGCTGTCGGTAGATTTGTATTGCTATCAATTTTGTAAATAAATCTATCTTATTTTTATGAATACCAATCTAAGTGCAGCGCAAATAGCGTTCTATCAAGAACATGGATACATCATTATTAACGATTTTCTTTCTCCTTTAGAATTGGAGAAATGGAGAAATGCAGTCGATACAGCTATTGTTCAGAGAAATGGCGTAAAGATGCCGGGTAAGTCTGTTCACGTAGGTGAAGAAGACGGTATCAATGAGGATGCTACCTACTTTAATAACGTATTTGACCAATTATTGAATCTGTGGCAAACTAGCGATCAGGTGCGCGAGATCATGCTCGATGAACAAATTGGAAAAATGGCCGCAACACTTGCCGATGTTGACGGGATACGTATATGGCACGATCAAGCTTTGATAAAGCGACCTTGGGCGAATCCCACATCTTGGCATTTAGATACACCATTTTGGTCGTTTACCGATCGTCGAGCGTTGTCGATTTGGGTGGCACTCGACGATGTTACTTTGGAAAACGGTTGCCTATTTTTTATTCCCGGATCGCACAAAAAAACGACCTTTGATAATACCGGAATAGGTAAAAATATGGGTGGCATTTTCGACGTGTACCCTGAGTTTAGAAAAACAAAAGCTCAACCCGTTGTGATAAAAGCTGGCAGCTGTTCCTTTCACAACGGATTGACCATCCACGGCGCCCATGCCAATATGACGCCAGGATTTCGACGCGCTATGACCTGCGCATATATGCCTGATGGGAATGTGTACAACGGAATTCCAAATATCTTACCAGATGCCTATGTGAAAGCGTTGTCGATAGGCGAACCATTGGATAGCGATGCACAAAATCCGCTCATTTACAAAGCCCCATAACATGAAGATCGATTTCTTTTGTCCGCGTTGGGGATCGGAAGGGTTACAATGGAACGAATTTGCTGAGAAAATTGCAAACGATGGTTATGTCGGTGTCGAAGTTTATCCGCTGGGCGATGAAAGTACAAATCAGGATATGCTATCTGCGTTAGAAGAGAAAAATTTATCCTACATATTGCTTCATGCAGAAATGAAAGAGGGCAAAAACTTTGAGAAATATCTTGAGGCGTTGGAACGTAATCTATACCGTCTACTAGACTATCAAAATCAACAGATGCAGCCGCGGTTTATTGTAACCCAAACGGGAAGGGAGTATTATTCAATGGATCAAATGGAGCAATGTTTTGCTATCTGCAACCGTATAGCCAAGGAATCAGGAATCGAGATCATTCAAGAAACTCATCGAAACAAATGGTCGTACGCCGCGCATGTAGTAAAAGATTACTTAGCGCGTTTCCCTGAGTTAAAGTTGGCGTTGGACCTTTCACATTGGGTATGTGTGTCTGAGAGCTACTTGGAGGATCAACAAGATGCGGTAGATTTAGCTATTCAACATACCCGACATATTCATGCGCGTGTCGGACATACGCAGGGTCCTCAAGTGCTCGATCCCAGCGCACCCGAAAATAGGGAAGCATTACAACATCACCTCAATTGGTGGGATAGGTGGGTAAGCAGATTGGATGCCGACGGCGTTAAAATAGCAACGATAACACCAGAATTTGGCCCGTATCCATATTTGCCATTTAAACCTTTCACAAAAGAACCGATTTCCGATCAGTATGCCGTAAATCTTTGGATGATGAATCATTTAAAAAAGAGATATGAAGCGATTATTTAAACCCGAGATGTAAAAGGTCGGATACGGACCTCGAAGTGCTTCGCGAACCGCAATGAATAGTGCATGACTTATGTTTACGGATCGCGATTTGGTGTTGCGAAGCGTTTTCGGGGCATACTGTAAATCGTGTTATCTCAGTAACAACGAAAGCGACCAAAGATCGATAGAAGCGCTCAAACTAATCCTGTAATTTTTGCAGATGCAAAATGATTCCGCAACCACTTCAAAAAGCGAAAAATCTGTATAGGAATTTGGGCACAAAATGATCAAAGTACAACTAAGTGATTTTATTTTAGGATTTATTCCGAACGGTTAACAACAAACTTAAATCGCAATCGCCTGATCTACGCAATACCGAATCGCGAATTGTTGATCAATAGCACGCTTACTCAAAATCAGGGATACTAGGCAAAGATGTAGTATATTGGTAAACCAATTAAAACATAACTATTTATGAATAAGATATTAATCGCTCTAGCTATTTTTTTAACGGTTTCTTGTGTTACAAGAAGTAAAATAGCTCCACCTAATTGGGAGCATATGGAAACCGTTTTTTCCGAAGCTCACGATACAATCCAAACCAGCGTTTATTGGTATTGGATATCCGATAATATTTCGAAAGAGGGCGTGATCAAGGATTTACACGCCATGAAAAAAGTGGGTATCAATCGAGCATTTATTGGCCACATTGGATTAGATGATATCCCAAAGGAAAAATGGGGGAACGTTAAACTATTTAGCGAAGAGTGGTGGGAAATTTTGCGTACAGCATGCGCGACAGCTACAGAGCTAGGTATTGATATCGGAATGTTCAATGGGCCGGGATGGAGTCAATCGGGCGGACCTTGGATTAAAGAAGATCAGTCGATGCGCTATTTGCATCGTGTGGACACCATCGTAAAAGGCGCGAGATCTTTTAACGGGAAAATTGCGGGCAAACCAGCCAATTTTCAGCCGACAAATGTAATTGCCTTTCCTTTGCCAAAGGATTATCGCGCTAATATTGCTGATCAAAAATTGAAAGTAAAGAGCGACTTGAAAGATCAACCAGTCGAACAACTTTTCGTAAAAGGAAATAAGCGAGAAGTGGTATTCCCAAATGGGAAATCCACTCAAATAACCTTCTCCGCCGATCAACCTTTTACAGCAAGAAGCCTTACGATCTATCCATCAGAAAAGACGGGTGCGTTTAATGTGACTTTAGAAGTCTTGAAGGACGGGGAATTCAGCGCCATCAGGACATATCGAGTGGATCGTACAAACCCAGCAGAAAACGTCGGATTCGACGCGTTTGCACCTGCAGCTATATCATTTGAAGCGGTAGAAAGTCCCACTTATCGAATTACAATTGATCAAACTTATGGGCAGGCTGGGGTTCGAGAAATTGAATTAAAAACGATTCCTGTTATTGAGCGCTTTGAAGAAAAGACGTTCGCCAAGATGCACCCGACACCATTACCGTTTTGGCACCATTACATGTGGCCAAAACAAGCTGAAGTGGATGCTACCAAGGGACATGCTATCGCACCGGAACAAGTGATAGATCTGACCCAAAAATTATCCGCCGATGGATCATTGCTTTGGGATGTTCCGGAAGGGGAATGGATGATCATGCAGATGGGTATGTTGCCTACGGGCGCATTCAATGCTCCAGCGAGCGAACTAGGTCGAGGTATTGAAGTGGATAAGATGAGTACGAAACATGTAGCATCACATTTTGACAATTTCATAGGTGCGATTATTCGACGCATCCCGGCCGAAGACCGGAAAAGCTTCAAGGTTGTTGTGCAAGATAGCTATGAAACCGGCGGACAAAACTGGACGGATGATTTTGAAGAAAAGTTCGTCAAAGCATTCGGGTACGATCCAAAGCCATATTTGCCCACCTACTACGGTCTCGTGGTTGGCAGTCAAGAACAATCGGATAGGTTTCTGTGGGACATGCGCAGATTTGTCGCTGATCAGGTGGCATATGAATATGTCGGTGGGTTTCGCAAAATCAGTCATGAACATGGATTGACAACCTGGTTGGAGAATTATGGACATTGGGGCTTTCCGGGCGAGTTTTTGCAGTATGGTGGACAATCGGACGAAGTCGGAGGCGAATTTTGGAGCGAAGGAAACCTGGGTGATATTGAAAACCGAGCAGCATCATCGGCTGCCCACATCTACGGTAAAACTAAAGTGTCAGCGGAGTCCTTTACCTCTGCAGGAAACGTTTTTGGGCGTTATCCCGCTATGTTTAAGGAACGTGGGGATCGTTTTTTCGCGGAAGGAATCAATAATACGTTGCTTCACGTCTATATCCACCAACCTTATGAGGATAAGCTGCCTGGCGTAAATGCATGGTTTGGTAACGATTTCAATCGTTTGAATACCTGGTTTTATGAGATGGGAGGATTTATATCGTATCTAAAGCGGACCAATTACATGTTGCAACAAGGTACGTATGTAGCCGATGTTGCCTATTTCATTGGGGAGGATACGCCTAAAATGACCGGAGAACAAAATCCATCATTGCCAAGCGGATATGATTTCGATTATATGAACGCCGAAGTGATCATGAATCGCATGGAAATGAAAGATGGTCGATTTACGTTGCCAGATGGTTTGTCTTACAAGATTTTAGTGCTTCCCGCTATTGAAACTATACGTCCAGAATTACTGGAAAAGATAGAAAAGCTAGTAAAAGATGGGGGTGTCATTTTAGGTTCCAAACCTACGCGTTCCCCGAGTTTACAAAACTTTAAAGACGCCGATGAACGTGTGAGGATGTTGGCCGATAAGCTTTGGGGAAATATTGATGGAAACGCCATTAAACAAAATACGTATGGCAAAGGATTGGTGTTAAACAACATGTCTTTGGAGGATGCTTTTGCACTGTTGGATTTAAAACCAGATTTTAAGATTGATTCGGAGAAGAACATACATTACTTACATAGAAAACTACAAGATGGGGATATGTACTTTTTGTCTAATCAAAGTGGTCAAGAGGTCGCTTTTGAAGCGAGTTTTAGAAGTACTAATAAAACCGTCGAATTGTGGGATGCGCTTTCAGGTCGTATTAGAAACCTACCTGAATGCTATGTGGATGGATCGATTACGCGTGTGCCTTTGGAATTAGCTTCTCAAGGCAGTGCATTTGTCATATTCCGAAATAAAAAACCTGCAAAAGCATCAGAATCAAATAAAAGAAAAAACTTTGTCGATCCAGAGCAGGTAATAACCGTTGAGGGCGAATGGAAGGTAACATTCATTAATCCAGATTCTTCTAAATTTACCAGAAATTTTGATCAATTAGCAGATTGGTCTAAACACGCGGACGATAAGGTAAAATACTTTTCTGGAAGTGCGCATTATGAAATTGATATATACCAATTGCCTTCTTTGAAAAAGAAACGCGTCGTGCTAAATATCGGTCAGGTTGGCGTATTGGCATCGGTAAGTATTAATGGAAAGGAGGTCGGATCAGTTTGGACGGATCCTTATAGTATAGATATTACCTCGTTTTGTCAATCAGGATCCAATCACATTGATATCAAGGTTACAAATACTTGGGTAAACAGTTTGATCGGAGATCAACAAAAGCCAGAAGATGAAAGGAAGTTCTGGACGATTGTCAATCCTTATAAGAAAGATAGTGCCTTGCATAAGGCTGGCCTGTTGGGGCCGGTAACGTTCGAGATATACCCAGAACGCTGATCTTTCCAAGTTTAAATAAGATTGTTTTTTAAATAGAAGAAGGATCCCCTGAGATCCTTCTTTTGTTAAATATATTTATTGATGATTTGGTAAATAGAGGGTATTTTAAGAAAAACGAAAAATAAAAATCAAAAGCTTTTAAAACTTACCATTCCATGTTTCCAACTACATCTGGCGAGGTTTCCCATTCTTCCCTAACTTGGTTGTCCGAATTGACTGGATTGACGGTGGCAGAGCCTGCTGCAATACTATGTTCAATCTCTATCAAATTTATTTGAATCATAGGGGATTGATATATCTTGGTGCCTCTCGTCAGCAAGTTTGCGTTTTGAAAATTTGACATTTCTCTTTTAATGATGGATAAGCGTTAGCATCTGTCTAAATGCCTTCGCTAGATTTTATTTGTTTTTCGTTGTGTTGAAATACAGTAGTTTGCGATGTTTAACCTGCTAATCAACGCGACAAAAGTAGGTATAATATTTAGACGGATTTTTTCAAAGTTGAATTTTGTAGCGGTTATTCTACTCAATGAATGTAGTGCAACAATTTTTCTAAAATATATCCCGAATCGTTGTCGATTAACTCCGATAATTTAAAGTGAAACGACCCCTAATCTTTTTTTAGAAGACCTTTTTCTACGCCTTCGTTAATCAGTCCTTCTGCATACGGCCAAATGCTAGCTGCGCCATCTTGGATTACGCGCTTTTTGGCATGTACCTTCTGATAATTTACGCCAGTCTCTTTCCAAGTCCCTCCGTTATTCGAGCTATTCTGCAGTAAGGGTTCAAGTCGATCCATAGCGCGTGCAAATTTCGCTTCCGCAGTTTTTCCTGCTTCAAACTCTTCCCAAACCTCGATGAAATCGCGTGCTGTTTCATCTGGCAACATGCCAAAAATTCTCTGCGCTGCTAAGCGTTCCTCCTCCGTATTGTCATGGCTTTTGTGTGTGTCGTAGATAAAGGTGTCGCCAGCATCAATCTCTACCACGTCGTGGATCAATACCATTTTTAAAACCTTCAATAAATCGACTGGCTCATTCGATCGTTCTACCATAACCATCGCCATCATGGCAAGATGCCAGCTATGTTCCGCACTGTTTTCTCGACGATCGCTGTTGAACAATTTGGTCATGCGCTGAACGTACTTCAACTTGTCGATTTCCTTGATAAATGCAATTTCTTTTGCTAAAAGATCAGAAGCCATATATGTTTGTGTTTCGGACTACAAAATTCCGAATTAAAATAGAAAGTGTCCAAACGTAACGAATGCTATCGGAAAACTAATAAAAGGATGGTTTCCAGCTGCGTATAAGATTCAAAAGCTTGTTATTAGCACATTACCAACGTTTTCTTTGTAAGAGTATCAGCAATGTTTTTTTAAGGAAGAGGACGGAAAGGCTCGACCTAATCGGTTTCACGAGAACCATATCGCCCTATTAACCACTAAAGCACACGAACAATTTTCATAAATCGTTTTTGATAACTTCCTTCCAGTTTGGTTTCTGTGACTGCTTGTGCCTTACCGGAACTTGCATGAATGAATTCCAAACCGCTGTTCAAGGAATTGGATGTGACAATACCGACATGTCCAATTTGTCGCTTCGCAGGATTTGTTCCAGTAAATAAAATGATATCGCCAGCTTGTGCGTCGGCCGTTTCTATACCTTTTCCCACTTGCCCCATTCCAGATGAACTTCTGGGTAGGTTGATGCCAAACTCCTTAAAAACGTAATACACGAATCCTGAACAATCAAAACCGTTGGACGGACTGGTTTGTCCATATTTGTACTTAACGCCGAGGAATTTCTTAGCAAAAGATATGATGTCTGGATCTTTGTTATTATCCGTTTTTGACGACAATTCAATTTTGTCAACACCTGTGCCTTTGGTATGCGAAGCGGCATCGGATTTTGTCGTTAATCCCCAGCTAGCGAACAAAAATAATCCCGTTACACCAATCTTTCTCACATTTTGAATCACTTTCATTCCAGCAAAGTTACGGAAAATCAGTCAATTGCAATTAACTAATTGCACATACTTCGATCTACATACGTTTTGTTTCCATTTCGATTAATGTAATAACACCCTCCACGTGGTCCACGAATGTATTTTTTCGAACTACTTGCAGATGTAGATCTAGAAGATGCCGACTTGTTTGAGGTAGAGGTATAATCTGATGACGAAGTGACGGACGAATTGACGTAGCTCCAAGTGCCATCTTGATTTAAAATTACCCGTTTTCCGCTCGTAGTAGTGGCGTATTGCGATTGCGCTGCTACAGGCAATGATAAACATACAAGTAGTAGTAAGGCGTATAAATTTTTCATCATGTTTTTCTTTGGCGATCTGTTTGACAAAGTTCGTGAACGAAGAGGCATTTTCGTTATGGTTTCCCGTAATTGTAAGTCTTTGTAAGTCATTACTTTTAACACATAGAAAGCAATTAACCAACCCAACGTTATTATCTACTTAAATGAATATGTATTATGGATTTTAAAGATGAAATCAAACAATTTGGAAAACGTGTAGAACGACTTTTACCACAAATCAAAACCGAGGAAGCTACCAAAACTTCATTGGTGTTGCCATTTCTGAGGATATTGGGCTACGATGTATTCGATCCTTTTGAAGTACATCCGGAATTTGTAGCCGATATCGGCATCAAAAAAGGGGAGAAGGTGGATTATGCCATTCTTCGGGAAGAGAAGCCAGTTATTCTAATTGAATGTAAACATTATGCGGATGGATTGGATCCGCACAATTCCCAGTTGTTTCGTTATTTCCACACGACGGATGCGAAATTCGGTTTGTTGACAAATGGAGTCGAATACCGATTTTATACAGATTTGGTAACGGTAAATAAGATGGATGATAAACCATTTTTTGAATTTAAAATTTCGGACATCAAAGATGCGGAGATACAAGAATTGAAGAAATTTCATAAGTCGGTATTTGATTTGGATAATATCTCCACGGCTGCAAGCGATTTGAAATTTTCCAACGAGCTTTCGATACTGATCAATTCGGAAATGCAAAATCCAACCGATGAATTTGTGCGTTATTTCGCAAAGCAAGTTTATCCAAGCATGGTTACGGCGAAGGTGCTGGAGCAATTTGTGCCTTTGGTAAAACGCGTTTTTACACATATCGTCAACGATCAGATCGCCGAGCGATTAAAAAGTGCACTTAAGAAGGAAACAGAAGTGGGCGAGCAAGAAGCTCCTCAGCCGATTGAGCCAACTTCGGCCATTATCACTACGCAAGATGAGATTGACGGATTTCTCATTGTTAAATCGATCTTAAGGAAAAATATTGAAGTCGGCCGCGTATTTATGCGCGACAATCAGTCGTATTGCGGTATTTTGCTGGATGATAACAATCGGAAACCGATCTGTAGGTTCTATTTTACGACAAATAGATTGCGCTTAGGATTGTTCGATAGCGATAAAAAGGAGACTAAAGTGGATATAAATCATTTGGATGATATTTATAGCCATGCAGAAGAATTGTCCGAAACGGTTGCCAATTATGACGCGTAAAATAAGCGAAATTGGAAAGCGGGATTAATCACTTAATCTCGCTTTTTTTTTCGTCTGCATTTTCTCCGGCGTACTTAGTTAATATATGCTCTGTAGCTTCTTTCAATGAGCGGTTTTGGAAAACAGGATGTTGACCTAATTTTGTGAAAAATTCAACATTGCCATTCATCTTTAGATACCAAACTTTCCCGGCATGTTTTGCGGTAAGCGTATCTACACGCATAATTTTCTGAAAGCCAGTTAGCAATTCCTCATTTTTCGCGATCACTTGTCCATCGATGTTTGAATTATCATCGCAGTAGATTGCGATGTAGCGTTCTCCATTCCAATACATACAATCTTTCTTCGCCCAAGGATAAAAGGCTAAACAAGCAATTGCCATGATAGCTCCTATGGAAGCGCCAGCCCATTTGTGAGAGATGATTTTATGTAAAGGCTTTTTGGATTCGGTTAAGAGAGAATTCTCCTTATGATCGTCTTTATTATCCGGACTAATAGGTGCTACATAATTATTTAATTCCGTTCCACTTAAGGTCGATTGATTTTCCTCTTTCTTTTCTTCTGTTACGAGTTCGATCGTTTCGTTTTCAATGCCGTTGGAAGTTTGCGGGAGTTGATTTGGATTGGATTCGGTTACGCTATTTTCTTTTCCAGAAGATTTACCGTCGTTTTCTGATTTTGACTCGTATTGTTCAAGCCAAGCCTTGTAAGGACGAGGTTGGAAATCAATTAGAACTGATATGAGATCCTTAGTATGATCATTGGGTGCGTTTGTTATCCCATTAACGAATTGAGTGATAGGTTTACATTTATCTGCACCATCCGCTCGAATAATTTTTATGAGATGGTCACCATCTTTATAGTTGTCGAAAAAGTTATTAAGAATATTTAGATCATGCTGATCCAGTTTGTTGCTATTCAGCTTTTTCAATATTCTATCCCTTATAGCAGCAGGAGTCCATTTCAGACCGCTGGTCAAATCGTCATTTTGTTTCTTTTTTATCGCGCAGCGAAGTACTGCGTCATAATATTCATTAATCGTAGGCATGGTTACAAAATTAGTTGGATTTCGGTATCGGAATTTACGGAAAACCGTAACCTAAAACCTTTGTTTCAACATCTTTTTTAATCGGAAAAACCGGAATTCGATCGAAATTATCGGAAATGCATCGGAATAGTCGGAAACATCGGAAGTGTCCTTTAGTCAGGATGTTATCCGCTATACATTTGTTCTCAGAATCAGCTGCTAGATCAGCATCGTCTTTCTAGGAAAGTCGAGAGAACGATTCTAAATCGAGAAAATACTGCGGCATTCTCTAGCCGGTTTGGGAAGCAGCTTTAGTCTTCCGCAGTACGATCTCACCCACTTCCCAAAAAATCAGAAGGCCTTCTGAAAACAATCGTAGTAAGCCCGTGCATGGTGCACGCGGACCTACCTAGTTTTTGACTTTTAATTTTTTGAATTATGTGGTATTTAATCCTATTATTATCAATCGGACAAGGCGGACAATCAACAACTTCAGCCGACCAAAATACACCAACAACAACTGCACAAACGCAAAATGGTGGAGGTGGAGATGAGGGAGAAGAAGGGACCATTTTGCCACCTTTGCCGCCGAAAAAACCTTAGATTTTTACAGTTATTTAAATAATTAAAGGGCTACAAAATGTAGCCCTTTGTTGTTTTTTTATTAAATTTCCAAAAAATCTATTTTGTGAGATATCTGCCATTGTTAGCAATTTTGCTCGTTTTTCTATTCGCGTGTGATAATAAAATAGAGGTCAAACAAAGAAATCCTATAGGAGACGAGTTTTTACGGACGGGAGATTCTTTGTTTTCAATACGTGAAATTGATAGCGCCTTTTTGCTTTTTGCTAAAGCAAAGGATGTCTATCTTGAATCCGGCGATAGTTTGGATGTCGCTAACAGTTTAATTAGGATGGCAATTATTGAAAGAGATGCTGGGGATTACTTCGGTGCCCAAGAAAGCGCATTACAAGCAAGGGAATTCTTGAACGAAAACGATTCATCGCATTTCCCATATATAACCGCAAATTATAATACATTGGGCGCAACCAGTAGAAGTTTGGAAGACTATGATCAAGCCTTGTTATTCTTCGAGGAGACAGTAAAATTTTCACTTGATTCTGCAAATCGTAAGATTGCACTGAATAATATCGCCCTTGCTCATCGAAACTTAGAAAACTACGGTAAGGCGGATAGCATTTACCAACAAATTCTCGCTGATCAATCTATCAGTAACAAAGAACGTGCTCGTGTTTTATCCAATCAAGCAAACGCACGGTGGGAAAGCGACTCATCCTATTTTGCTGTTCCTCAATTGTTAGATGCGTTGCGAATTAGATTGAAGGAAAAGGACGTCAGAGGTCAGAACGCTAGCTACGCGCATTTGTCAGATTACTACAAAAGCACCAAACCAGATTCTGCGCTATTTTACGCGCAAAAGCAATATCAAACAGCTATTAAAATCAAAAGTCCGGATGCGCAAGTCAAAGCTTTGCGAAGATTGATTGATTCGGGTTGCAAAGATTCTGTTCAATATTATTTCCAAACGTATGCCAAGCTCAGCGACAGTTTAGATAATGCTCGATCTGCTGCGAAGAATCAATTTGCATTGATTCGTTATGAAGTAGAGAAAAATAAAGCCGATAATTTGCGCCTGCAAAATGATAATACGGAAAAGGAATCGCGGTTATTTAGGCAGCGTGTGATGACGGGAAGTTTGACTTGCTTAATGTTACTATTTGTCGGCGGAGGTAGTTTTTGGTACAAAAAACGGAAAGAACGGCTGGAGCTGGAAGCGGCTGCAAAAATTAAAGCCAGTAAATTGGAGACTTCCAAGAAAGTACACGATGTAGTTGCTAATGGAATTTACTATGTAATGAGTCAGATCGAATATAATCCAAACATGGACAAAGAACAATTATTGGACAGTTTGGACGATATGTATAATAAATCTCGAAATATTTCACATGAAGCGGAGGAAGACGAAGAAGTATCTACGCCGGATTATCACAATGCCTTAGCTGATAAACTGAAATCCTTCGCAAAAGAAAATCGTCGTGTTTTGCTCGCTGGAAATGAACCCAGTATTTGGAGTCATGTTGGTAACAATGCGAAAAATGAAATTCGTGAAGTATTGATCGAGTTAATGGTAAATATGTCTAAACATAGTCTCGCTGAAAATGTCGTAGTACGATTTGAACGGGATGAAAAAAAGTTACTTATCCACTATCAAGATGATGGAATAGGAATGGCTGAGCATTCAAAAAAGGGAAAAGGTATGGAAAATACGGTTTCCCGTATAAAGGGAATTGGCGGAGCAATTACTTTTGTACAAGAGCCGGGAAAAGGAGTTAAAGTGACTATTCAAGTTCCCGTAGCCGTATAAAGAAAAAGTATGTTTAAGAAAATCCTTATTGCTGAAGATCATCAAATGACAAGCTTGTCTTTGCAGAAAACCCTGCAAGAACTGAGCATTGAAAAAGCGGACTACCTCCATTATTGCGATCACGCTATTTCCTGGCTGAAGAATGCAAACCGAGATGGCGAGCCGTATGATTTATTGATTACGGATTTGAGTTTTGAGGCGGATGATGTGAAACAAAACTTAGTACATGGGACTGATTTGATCCGCGAAGCGAGATTAGTTCAACCGGATTTGAAAGTGATCGTTTTCTCCGGAGAAAACAGGCCAAAGGTCATCGACGAATTGTTTGAAGATTTGAGAATCAATGGTTATGTACGCAAAGCGCGTCATGATGCTGATCATTTAAAGCAAGCGATTCACACTGTTTATGCTGACAAACGTTATCAGCCGTCGGATGTGCGCCAAGCTATCCAACAAGAAAATTCTTTTGAATTTACTACGGTAGATATCGCTATCGTATCGTTGCTTTATCAGGGAGAATTACAGAAGAATATTCCATTCAAACTAAAGCAAAGAGCACTGAAGCCGAGTAGTTTAAGTAGCGTGGAGAAGCGATTGAATGTTATGAAAGAATCGCTTGGATTTTCAAAGAATGAGCAACTTGCGGTTTACTGCAAAGAAAAAGGATTGATTTAATATCCCTTAAAAATAATTTCAAACCAACCAAATGATCTGTTAATCGAAGGAAGGCCGCAAATGCGGTCTTCTTTTTTTAATAATCTGTAAATCATCTGATTGAATTTTTGGTCTTTACGGAAAACCGTAAAAAATCTTAAGTCGATTACGGTAATTTTGAATCGTTAACGAACTAACAACCAAATCATAAGCTCGTTGACCGAACTATGAAAATCAAAACAGATGAATTTTAAAACACTATTCTCATCGTCCAAGCCGGATGACCAAGCGCCTGTATTGAACCAGCGTGCTATCGATGATAATCAAGCTATCCACGAAGCAATTATTGAACTATTGAAATCTGCCAAAACGGAGATATTAATAGCTGCCGCTTGGTTTACAGATGAAGATTTGTTCGACGCTGTTAAAAATTGTGCTGACGAAGGTATCAAGATTGAAATTATCTTGGCAAATAACCACGATAACACGCGCCTTCCGTTTGATGTATTACCAACAAGCTTAGTTTCTATCTATCGCGTAAGCAATTCCGGATCCGGAATGATGCACCATAAGTTTTGCGTTGTTGACAAAACGACTGCCCTTCACGGGAGCTACAATTGGACATATAATGCTCGACAGAATAATAGCGAAAGTGTTATCCTAACCAATCATGACTCAACGGTCAAGAAACTTATTGAAACATTTAACGAGCTTAAGGAAGTGGCTAAGCAACAAAGCCAACAGCATCTTTTCGCTGATGTAAATGCTTCGCAGGATGGTGTAAATAACCAAATGGTTAGTTCTCAAAGCGATCCTTTCTCCGGAGTTTTGGATTCCATGATTGCTGCGGAAGTTGCAGGTTTTGATCGCAGCCTTCTTCGTCAGCAAGGTTTTGACCGTGCGAAATCTAATAATGGCGATCATCAGATATTACCGCAAGCTTTGGATACGGTCTATTCGATGTTTATTAACGATATCGATGTAATGGAAGATAAAAAGCGTCGCCTATTGAGCAAAGTCGAGGAGCAGAAATTGAAGGCGATGGAAGCGGATAAGGAGCAGACGGATTTAAAAATCAATCAGCAAGCAGCTGAGGCGGAGTTAAAGAAACAGCAAGCTGCATCTTCCATCGTAAACAACGATTCCGCTATTGCCATAAATGTGGAAAGCATCAACCAGCATAATCGCAAAGCGCAATCTGAACAAGATCAAATTGCAAAGTTGGATGCGGATATCAAAGAACAGCAACTTGCTTTTATACAGCCGAGACATCGTTGGTTCGAGTTAATTCCGTTGGCAAGTTTTGGAATGTTACTGCTTTCGTACCTGTTTATTTTCTATTCGTCAGCTGCGTACATCATGATTTATAGTGCTTCGGATGCGGAAAGCAATATGGAAATTGGTTATGTTCAATTGCCGGAAGTTTTTAATCCACAAGCGTTATCGTCAGCTTGGGACAAAGGTTTCGTTGCTTTTCTATTTGTAAGCACCTTCGTGTTGGTTCCATTGGCTTTGTCCGTATTAAGTCGAATTGCAAATTTTAGTAAAAAGGAAGACAAGCTTACTTGGGTAGCAATTATTCTCGTAGATGGCGTGATTGCTTACCAAGTCGCTTCCGTTGTGCATCGGGTCATGGAACTACGCGGTGATATTTTAGAAAAGTGGCATTTCTCCAAAATATTTTTTGATACCAATTTCTATTTGGTATTAATCTTGGGAGCACTGGGTTTATTTCTGTTTAAATTTGTCTACGGAAAATTTATTGGCTATTTTGAAGATAGAAATCCAGATCACGCGGCGTTGAAAAGTAGAGAATTAATTCGTCAACACGAAAGCGGTCAACAAAAATGTCAAGAAAACATTCGCCAACTTGCAGATGATTCTGGCGTATTGGAACAAAAAAATATCTTACTTCGCGCGGAAAACCAATTGTTGCAGGCGGAGATTGAAGAAACGCCGATTTCTTTATCTCGAGCGAAAGAAGAGTTGATGTTGGTACTAAGCCAAAAGAATCAACATACACAGCAAACCACCGATATATATATTAGCCATATCGAGAACGATAGTTTTCCAATCTCTTTGAATGCATTAAAAGATCGTATTAATATCTTTTTAGAAGGTTGGAACGATTTTCTACACCGCGAATATTCTATCGCAAAAGCAACGGAAATGTCGCAAGCTGCAACGAACAGCGTCGACGATTGGCAAAACAATAAAATTATTACCCAAAAATTAGATCACCGTGTTTCATAATCGATTTATCATTTTAAAAATCACATCATTAACTGTTGCTATTTCTGCTTTGATTGCTGGTTGTAATTCTACCGATCATCAATCATCAAACGATGATATTGCAATAGAAAATTCCAGTGATAAGGTCAGTATAAATGATATAGCGCATTATAATATTACTATAGCGCCGGATTTGTCGAACCGAATAAATCCGACTTTATACAAGCGTCCTGTCTCCGATGCAGAAATTACGAGCCGTATTACGGAAGCTTTTTATCCAACCATCGTTAGATACAGTTTAAGGTTAGGAAAAGAGGATATGCGTAAAACTGGACAGTTGGATGTATTGCGTATTGGATTTATTAATCAACAGACCATCGGACAAAAAGGCGTTGATGTAACAGAGTTGAATTTTGCACAGTTTGATAGAAATCAAGCTGACAGAATCGCATATATCAATAATAAATATCCTAAAGACAAAAGTGAATTTGTGAAGTCGTTCAGTACGTTAAATGATGCATATGCCAGCAAAAATGCACGAGCTGATATTTGGTCCTATTTTAATGACGGAATCAAAATCGATGTGGTGGATACATCGGTTGTCGAACGTCCAAATCCAATAGAAAATCGGTTAAATCGTGATATCAAATGCAATGTTTTGGTGTTATTTACGGACGGTTATATCGAAGCGGGCTTAAACTCGAAAGCACATTGCGAAGGAAACAAATGTTATTACCTCGATTCAAAAACAATCGACAATTTCCGAAAAGCCTTCAAGCAATCTGGTTCGAAAGATATGAAGGCATTTTTTAAACAAGAAGGATATGGAATTATCCCGGTTGATAATCCTTTACTTAAAAATTTGAATGTAATCGTGATGGAAATGTTTGATCGTTCCAAAGATCAAAAAGGCGGCGCAACCGTTCATCCAACAGATTGGGATATTTTACAAATCTTCTGGCAAGACTGGTTAAAAGAATCCGGAGTAAAATCCGTTGAGTTACATCAAACAACAAATTCCGCGAAGGAGGCTGTGGATAACGTTAATCGATTTTTGAGAAGTAGAGCTATTTAGTCGAGCTACTTCCATATCCTGATTGATGTACAACATCGATCTGTTCCCAATAAATTGATATCTTTGGATTCAATTCCTAAATACATTGCGGGAAGAATTCGCCGACCGCATAGTTAGAGGTTATGATGGAAATTCTATTGGTAGAAGATGATACAGCCGTTGTTTCGCTGATCCGCAGAGGTTTAGCGGAGTTGGATATCAATATATCTGTAGCATTGAACGGCCCTTCCGGTTTGGAGATGGCATTGGCCAATGCCTACGATCTCATTATTTTGGACGTAATGTTGCCCGGCATGGATGGATTGAAAGTTTGTCGGAATATTCGGAAAGCTAACGATCAAGTCCCAATACTAATCTTATCTGCATTAGATCAGCCGGAAGATATCGTTGACGGATTTGAGAATGATGCCGACGATTATCTTACGAAGCCATTCAATATGGAGGAGTTAAAGGCTCGGGTAAGTCGCTTTTCTAGGAAGCGAAACCAAGCGCCCGAAGTATTGAAATCTAATCTACTTGTTTTCGCTGACCTAACGTTGGATCTGGATAGTAAGACTGCCAAACGAGCTAACAACCAAATAGCACTAACTGCCACAGAGTTCCGCCTCTTAGAGTACCTCATCCGAAATGCAAAACGCGTGGTATCTCGTATGGATATCTTGGAGAATGTGTGGAGTATGGAGTTCAACTTAAGTACCAATGTGGTGGACGTGTATGTCAACTACCTGCGCAATAAGGTCGACAAAGGGTATGAAAAGAAATTGCTACATACTATGGTCGGGATGGGTTATGTACTAAAGGATCCTGATGAGACTGCAAACTAAAATCATCGTATTATTCAACTTAATATGTCTGGCTTTAATTACCGGATTCGCTATTTACATCTCTTATTTTACGAGAGATAGTTTGCAAACAAAGTTTTTCCATCGATTAGAAGAAAATGCTCAAATTGTAGGTAAGCACACGATTGAAGAGGCGGAGCATATCAATGAGATTTATTATGAGATTATGCGCACCTATCTTCGGCAGCTTTCAGCCGGGAAAGATTATATTTTAAGGGTGGATAAAGGACATCCAGATGTATTAGTAAAGCCTAATCTTCCACTACCGACGGATTTTTATAAAAAAGCCATTGCAGATGGGCGCAGCCAATTTATGCATGGCGATACCGCCTACCTCGCTTTGCATTTTGCAGATCCGGAGCACGAGAAAGATTTAGTGATTATCTCCTCGGGAAGGGACGACTACGGCTTAAGTGAGCAGGTGGATCTTGATCGTACATTGTTACATGCTGCTGGAGTTTGCATGCTTATCATTGCACTAATTTCCTACTTGTTTGCGCGGCATATCATTAAACCGATTGCGAGCATCAATCGAGAAATTAACAAAATAAGCATAGCCAACCTACATCTACGTTTAGCGAATCCGAATGAAGCGAAGGATGAAATATCTGTATTAATTGACAGCTTCAACAAAATGATCGAACGACTGGAAGTCTCGGTCAGATCTCAAAAAAGTTTCATTGCAAACGCTTCGCATTCTTTTCGCACGCCTTTGACTATTATACGTGGCGAAGCAGAGTTGACGTTGCAAGTGGGCAATTTGAATCAAGATGCTTCGCAATCATTGCATCGTATTATTCACGAAACCGATCAGATTATTACCATGATCAATAATCTGCTGATGATTGCCAGATCGGGATTGGACGATAGCAAGAAGAATTATACAAACGTACGTTTAGACGAAGTATTGTTCCGAGTGCTTAGTTCAGAAAGTAAAGCAAGTGGACATCCGTCGATTTTTTTGGATATGGATGATTCGCCGGAAAGCAGCGAACTGCTTGAGGTTTTTGGCAATGAGAACTTGCTGTTTATCGCACTAAGTAATATTGTATCGAATGCGTGCAAATATGGCGAAAATGCGGACGTTGTTCTTTCTATCAAAAGTCAGGGAAAAGATATCGTGGTGGATATTCGAGATCAAGGTGTCGGTATTCCGTCGAAAGAGAAAGATTTCGTTTACGATTCTTTCTACCGCGCAAGCAACGTTCGAAATATTCAAGGTACAGGCTTAGGTCTTTTATTGTCCAAAAACATCATTGATCTTCATGATGGGGACCTTTTTATACATTCGGTAGAAGGAGAGGGGACGCATGTGAGTGTTATATTGCCCAAATATAACGCACTCTAAGATTGTTTTAATGTAGCTCTTAGGTGGCTCTAAGGTGTGTGAGGTATTATTGCTGTAGGGCAATCTCCTATATACCTATGAAACGATTTTTTATTGGCGTTCTTCTCGGAAGTGTTTTGATGCAATCCTATGCGCAGGATGGTCGCGAACCCATTATACCTAGTATTGGAAGCAACCAAGTAGACACGATAGCAGAACGAGAGGGCGATAGAGCCCGTTTATTCAAGTTTGATTTTTTGATGCGGTCGGCATTCGACGCAGATAATATAGGAAGTGAAGATGCGCTTTCTAGATTTAATTTGGAAGAAGCTCGTGTCTTATTTCATGGCGAATACAATGATCGACTGAGCTACAATATTCGGTTTCGATTGAATAGATCCTTTTCGCACTCCGGATTAGACAACTCATCGCAAGCATTAGATTTCGCATCCTTAAAATATGCGTTTGGAAAAAAACGCGATTGGTCCATTACTTTGGGAAAGCAAAGTGCGATGGTCGGTTCGTACGAGTTTGAAAATAACCCGATTTACGAATTCCTGTTTACCGATTATGTAGATCGTATTTTGAATCTGTTTGTAGTGGGTGCTAAACTATCTTACGATCTGAACGATCGGCATAGCTTTCACCTGCAAATGTATAATACCGTCAATAATTCTTTCGACACACATCTTCTTACTAATGGATTTGCTGCAGGAGATTTGACACGAGCCAAAGCTCCGATAGGTGGGTATTTGACTTGGGTTGGATCGTTTGCCGATGAACGCTTCCGCACCAAATGGTCTTACAATTTAGCACAGTTTGCAGAAGGAAAGCCAACACAGGCAGTTTCATTGGCAAATAAATACATCGGGAATCGACAAATGGTCTACCTCGATTTACAGTACTCACATCTAGGTGTCGATCATGCTCTTATTGCTTCGCGAGCGATCAACGATTTTTATGCAATGACCGGTGCAGCACGACAACTTGCAAAAAATGTCGTTTACAAATCTGCCGTTTTGCGATACGATCAATTCTTAGTTGATAAATGGGAATTGGCATTAAAGGGCGCGGTAGAAACAGCTGGAAGTCGTAACGATGAAACGTTCGGTAACGATTTTAGAACGAATTATACCTATTTCGCAGCTATACAACATAAGCCATTGGCGAAGCAAGATTTACGATTCTATTTGGGCTACATCGGTAACCGTGTTTCTTATCATAAAAGCCTGAACATTGAACCCGTGCAATTCAGCCGCCTTGCCGTGGGCGGATTGTTTACCATTCCGGTTTACTAGGCGTATTAAATAATGAAAGGTCTTATCTAATAATCATACTTATATGCATTTAACACCAAGAGAAACCGAGAAGCTGATGTTGCATCTCGCCGGCGAACTTGCCGCAAAGCGTCTCAAACGTGGCGTGAAACTGAACTATCCGGAAAGTATTGCATACATCAGCGCTGAGCTGATGGAGAAAGCGCGCGACGGAAAAACAGTGGCCGAATTGATGGAGTGGGGCACTAAACTCCTTAAACGTAGGCAAGTAATGGAGGGCGTTCCGGAAATGATACATGATGTACAAATCGAAGTGACATTTCCCGATGGAACGAAGCTCGTTACCGTACATAATCCAATTCGTTAATCTAAAAAGATACATATATGGTACCTGGAGAATATTTTTTAAAAGCGGACGATATCAAAGCGAATGCAGGATATCGTACTGCAACTATTTCAGTAGCGAATACGGGAGATCGACCAATACAGGTGGGTTCGCATTATCATTTTTTTGAAGTAAATAAAGCGTTAGAATTTGAGCGCGAAGAAGCGTTTGGAATGCGCCTAAACATTCCGGCCAGTACGGCAATCCGTTTTGAGCCAGGAGAGAAAAAGGATGTTATCCTTGTCGAACTTGGTGGTTCTAGGGAGATCCATGGCTTTAATGGCTTAACCAATGGGAAGTACACTGACGAGAAAGTGAAGAAGGCAGCTTTGTCTAAAATGAAGAAACAGAACTATAAATCAACACAATAACACTAAAAGAAACGTGTATTATGGGTGAATGGAATAGAAGAGACTGGATCAAGATCGTAGGATTGGCATCAGCCAGCGTAGCTACGACGAAGTTGAATGCGCTAGGTTTAGAAAAGCTAGGATTAGATAAATCCTCCATCCGTTACGAAGATGGCGAGCTGTATATACCACGCGATAAATATGCTTCCCTATTTGGACCTACGACTGGCGATCGCGTACGGTTGGCAGATACGGAATTGATGATCGAAATCGAAAAGGACTTCGCCGTCTATGGTGAGGAGAACAAATTTGGAGGCGGTAAAACCATTCGCGATGGTATGGGACAATCAGCTCGTGCATTGCGCGATGAGGATGTCCTCGACTTTTGCATCAACAATGTCATCATCATAGATCATTGGGGTATTGTTAAAGGAGACGTCGGTATTAAAGATGGGAAGATCGTTGGTGTAGGTAAGGCCGGAAATCCGGATGTTCAAGATGGAGTTACTCCAGGTATGATCATTGGTCCGTCTACCGAAGTACACGGCGGAGCGGGAATGATCCTGACTGCCGGAGGTATTGATACGCACATTCACTTTATCAGTCCGACACAAGTAGAAACGGCATTGTATAGTGGTGTAACTACGTTTATTGGGGGAGGGACAGGACCCGCTGATGGTACAAATGCCACGACGGTTACATCTGGTAAATGGTTTATTCATAAAATGTTGGAGGCATTTGAGAACTTGCCAATCAACGTTGGGTTTTTCGGAAAGGGGAATGTTTCTACCACACGCCCTATCGAAGAGCAAATAGAGGCCGGAGCGCTCGGTGTAAAGATTCATGAAGATTGGGGCGCAACGCCTTCGACGATTGACGCTGCCTTAAAGGTTGCTGATAAGTATGATGTGCAAGTGGCTATCCATACCGATACGCTAAACGAGGCGGGATTCTTGGAAGATACCGTGGCAGCGATCGACGGTCGCGTAATCCATACGTTCCATACGGAGGGTGCTGGTGGCGGTCACGCACCAGATATCATTAAAATTTCGATGTATCCAAATATCCTTCCCGCATCCACAAATCCGACAAAACCATTTACGGTAAACACTGCGGAAGAGCATTTAGATATGTTGATGGTTTGTCATCATCTAGACAAAAGCGTGAAGGAAGATGTCGCCTTTGCGGATTCTCGCATTCGCCCACAAACTATTGCTGCTGAAGATATACTGCAAGATATGGGGGTATTCTCCATCATGAGTTCCGATAGTCAGGCAATGGGACGAGTGGGCGAGGTAATTTCTCGTACATTCCAAACTGCACACAAAATGAAAGTGCAAAGAGGGCCTTTGGAACAAGATAATGGTACAGGAAATGACAACTTCCGCGTAAAACGTTACGTATCGAAATTTACTATCAATCCTGCGAAAGCACATGGTATAGATCAATATGTTGGATCTATCGAGCCAGGCAAACATGCCGATCTTATTCTTTGGAAACCCGAAATGTTTGGTGTAAAACCGGAAATGATCATCAAAGGTGGGATGATTTTGGGTTCGAAAATGGGTGATGCGAATGCTTCAATCCCTACGCCCCAACCTATTATTTACCGACAAATGTTTGGCAATTTCGGTAAAGCAATGACGAATATCTGTTACAACTTCGTGTCGAAGATATCCATTGAAAACGGTACCATCGATTCGTTAGGATTGGCGAGAAAAAGCTTGCCGGTGGAGGGATGTCGTACCGTAATGAAGAAGGATATGGTGCATAATGATGCAACGCCAAACATTGTTGTCGATCCCGAAACATATGATGTGACAGTAGACGGCGTTTTGGCGAAATGCGAGCCTTTGGCTGAACTTCCGATGGCACAACGCTACTTCTTATTTTAATATGATTTTGGCTACCGACATATTAGGCAATATACAAAGTAATTCGGCAGCTTTTGATGCGCTAGAAAAGGATTATCTCGCACTGGACTGGTTTGAGGTGGACAGCGGACGATTACGCCGCCAAACAACTGGCGGACGTGATATTGGTTTTAAAAACAGTAAAGGCACGTCGCTGAAGAACGGCGATGTGCTTTTTCACGATACAAAATTTTGCGTCGTCGTTCGCGTTCTACCTTGTCTATGCCTAATTATTCGGCCAAATACGCAATTGGAAATGGCGAAAATATGCTTCGATATTGGCAATCGCCATATTCCTATTGCTATTCGTTCCGAGTCGGAGTTAATGGTCGCGTTCGAAGAACCGTTGTATCACTTATTTGAAAAACAAGGCTATTCTATCGATCGAGAAATCGCTGTACTAGAACAAACACAAACGTTAAGAATCCACCAATGGACTCGCAATACAAAATTTAAAGTAACCCTAGCAAAGAACATCCATGAATCCTTTATTGACACTGCTTCAAATTAACGATTCGGTATTTCCGATAGGAAGTTTCACGCATTCCTATGGATTGGAAACGTATATACACAAAGGAATTGTGCACGACAGCGCTACAGCTAAAACGTATGCTGCAAATATGCTTCGGCACAATGTATTTTACAATGACGCAGCATTTTTCGCGAAGGCCTGGCAATTGTGCGAAAGCAAATTCTCCAAAGCAAAATTACTCGCATTAGATCGTCTAGTTAGTTCCTATAAATCTCCGTACGAAATACGACAAGCGAGCAAGAAGTTAGGAATTCGTTTTTTGAAGGTGGTTGATAAGTTTGGTGCGCCCAGGCGCTGTAAAATTTATCTGGAAGCCATCCAAAAGGGAGAAGCTGGCGGACACTACCCGATTGCTTTTGCGATGTACGCGCAAGCGCAGGAGATCACTTATAGTGATGCGCTGAGCGCATTTTATTACAACACCTTGAACGGGATGGTTACGAATTGTGCTAAGCTTGTTCCGATCAGTCAAATGGATGGACAGCAGATATTGTTCAGCCTGCAAGGACTCATCAACGAACTTGTCGAGCAACAAAATAATATGGACGAGGACATGTTGGGCAATTGTTGCGTCGCACAGGACGTGCGTTGTATGCAGCATGAGAAGCTCTATACACGAATTTATATTTCATAATATACAACAAAGAGAATCAGATGGAAAGAAAATATGTAAAGATTGGCGTGGCAGGTCCCGTGGGGTCTGGTAAAACGGCATTAATAGAAAGATTAACTCGACAAATGGCTGAGGAATACAGCATTTGTGTCGTTACCAATGATATATATACGCGCGAAGATGCGCAATTTTTGCAAAAGAACTCGACACTGCCAGCCGAACGTATTGCTGGTGTAGAAACGGGCGGTTGTCCGCATACTGCAATCCGGGAAGATGCTTCGATGAATATTGAAGCCGTAGAAGAATTGGTAGCGCGTTTTCCGGATACCGAAATTGTTTTTGTAGAAAGTGGTGGCGATAACCTGACCGCAACATTTAGTCCAGATTTGGCGGATGTGACCATTTTCGTCATTGATGTAGCTGAAGGAGAAAAAATACCACGTAAAGGCGGCCCCGGCATTACGCGGTCAGATCTGTTATTAATCAACAAAATTGACTTAGCACCTTACGTAAACGCCGATTTGTCGGTAATGGAAAGCGATACAAAACGCATGCGAGGTGATCGCCCCTTTATTTTTACCAACCTCATGACTTTAGAAGGTTTGGAAGATGTAAAAAGCTGGATCCGAAAAAATGCCTTATTAGAAAACTAAGACCGTGTTATGGAGAGCAGGATCAATATTAATGTCGAGCGGGAGGAAAATTACAGCGTACTGAAAGAGAGCTTTCATAATGCGCCCTACAAACTTACCCACTATGGAGCTCCGCGAGCACAGAAGCATTTAGAGATGATTATTATGAGCGCCTCGCCGGGTATTATGGATGGCGATCACCTAACGATCAATGTCCACGTGAAAGAGCAAGCTCAGATGAAGCTGTTTACGCAGTCTTTCAATAAGTTGCACCCGATGAAGAACGGTGCTTTCCAGGATACGAATGTGCAGCTGGAAGAAAACAGTATTCTCCATTATATACCACACCCAGTCACTCCATTTAAAGATTCGATCTTCAAAGCGCAAAATACGATTCAAATGAACGAATCTTCCACCTTAATTTGGGGCGATATTCTCAGTTCAGGTCGGATATACATGAACGAGTCATTCTTGTTCAACAAACTGCATACAAAGACCACATTGTATAGAAACGGGCAACTTATTTTTACGGACAATCAGGTGCTACGAACCGTTGATCAACCGGTATCCGAGTTGTTGTTTTTTGAAGGATACACACATCAAGCAACCTTCATTTATTCTGGTCCTTATGCAGAGGGTATGAAAGCGGAACTCGATGAAATTTTGAGCGGTGAGTATGAGGATATCACATTTGGTTTCACAGATTGTGGAGAACAAACCATACTACTGCGAGCTCTTGGGCATGATGGAGAGTTACTTTACAGCTTCCTAACGATGCTGGGACAGATGTGTTGGGAATTTACGATGCACAAGCAATTATTCGATCCTATCCCGTTAAATCCGAAAGAAGATAGGGTAAAAAAGCCGAACACTGCGAAAGCTAGCAAGGCGAATGCTTCTGCATCTCAAAAAAAGAAAAAACAACAAAGTGCTGCATAAAACGAACGCAAGTAGGTATGCATGAAACGGGAATAGTACAGGAAATATTTGAAACGTTGCAGCAAGAATATCCATCACGTTATTCTTCGATCGTTAAAATTCAATTGGAGGCGGGATTGCTTAGTAATATTCAACCCATATTAATCCAAAATGCTTTCGAAGCATATGTAATTGATGAACCAGGCTTCGCCCACGTAGAGTTAGAAGTCAAAGTATTGCCGATCCATGCTTTTTGCAATCATTGCCAGAAAGCCTTTGAAGTCGTTTTTCATCGGTTTGTCTGTACCTGCGGCAAACCATCCGATCAGGTAATACAAGGGGAAGAATTGAGAATAAGTCAAGTTATTTTTAAAAAGAACAATCATGAGTAATACAATAAATCCAAAAAGTAATCAGATGCCGGTAGGTTCCGTGCAATGCGAGAACACATCGCTAAACTTGTTGAAGGCGAATGATTTCGTGGCAAAATCCATTCGTCAACGATTGAAGGATGTATGTGTCATTAACATCTGTTCATCGCCGGGAAGCGGGAAAACAACCTTAATGCAAGAAACAGGAAAGCGTTTAGGTAAAGATTTGAATATCGCTGTTTTGGTAGGTGACCCGGAAACGGAACGCGATGCGGTTCGTATGCGGGAGGTCGGCATTAATGCGTTGCAGATTGTGACGGGTGGAATGTGTCATATAGAGGCACAGATGATATTACAGGCATTGGATCATATTAATCTGGATCAAGTCGATTTACTATTTATTGAAAATGTAGGTAATCTCGTATGTCCGGCAGCATTTGATTTAGGGGAGGATTATCGGGTCACGTTGTTAGCCGCCACCGAAGGCGATGATAAACCGAAAAAATATCCGCGGATGTTTCTTACAAGCGAATTAATGGTTGTTTCGAAAGCCGATTTATTGCCCCACGTGCCATTTTCGGTAGATGCTGTTACGAAAGATGCTCGCGAGGTTAATCCTAATTTGGATGTAATTACGATGAGTAGCTTGAAAGGCGAGGGGATGGATGAGTGGTGTAATTGGTTGACAGAAAAAGTTCAAGCAAAAAAATCTGCACTGGAGCTTGCCGACTAACGTTTATGCTTGAGCTCACAGATCATAATTACCAATCTGTGCCTTCCAATCTTCGGGAAGAGCATATTGCTATAGAATGGTTTGAAGCAGGCAGATCGTTGATAAAGCGGAACACATCCGCAGATACGCCGACGCAACTTTCGCGTCGTTTCGCAAAGTATTTGCAAGATGGACAGATTGTGTATCAAAACCAAGAGCTATTCGTACGGATAGTTATTCGTCCGTGTGTATGTATGGTGCTAAGAACGCATGATGCAGTGGTAATAGGTTGTTTTTGCTTCGACGTTGGAAATCGGCATTTGCCGGTATTTTCCGTGGACGATAATGCTTTTGCTGTGGCGTACGATGCACGATTGTATGAGGCACTTTCTTCGAAATTTAAAGGTTTGATTTCGCTTGAACAAGCTAAGTTGATACCTGTCAAAGCCTTGCATCAGTTTTAATTTTTAGTATGGCGTACCGCTCGAATTATTGGTTAGAAAACTCAAAAGTATGGATCGGGTGCTTCGTGCTGATCGTTTGCATGGGTTGCCAGTACACTTCGGAACACCGAAAAGAAAGTTCCACTATCCACGCAATAGATGCAAGAGGAAAGTCGGTTGGTTTAGATAAATATGCTGATCGTGTGGTCGTCTTGTTTGAGCCATTTGTGGATGCGATGTTTATGCTGCAAGCGAGCGATAAGTTAGTAGGCATTCCCCAACAAATTTACCAGAACGCCAGTACTTTTCGGTCTTTGTCGCAATTGGATAAGCGTATTGCACAACGTGCTATCGCAACACCGACGTTTGGCGGGCGATCGAGCCATACGGAAACAATAGTTGGATTAAACGCGGATCTGGCTATTGTTTACGAACATGATCGAGAAACTATTGAGCAATTGGAAGGGTTGGGCATACCGGTGTTTGCCGTGTCCAGTCGCGATAAATCCTGTATCTATAAGGAATTGATAGGTGTGGCTAGTTTAATTGATCGAAAAGAACGGGCAGAAGAAATTGTGCAGCGTGTGGAAACTGGCGTTAAAGCTATGCAAGTAAATCAGCACAAGGTAAAAAAGAAAGTATATTATGCATGGTCGAAAGGTCGGGTGTTTTCGACATCCGGACGAGGATCTTTGGTTGATCTTTCTGTGGAAGTTTCGGGAGCAGCAAACGCCTGCCCCTTAGCTATGGAAGCGCCGAATATAAGTGCGGAATCCATCTACAAATGGAACCCCGACTTAATTGTTCTTTGGAACTCGGATGTGGAAGACGTGTATAGCCTTCAGGAACTAAAATCGCTACCGGCAGTCGTGAATAAGCAAGTTTTTGTGATGCAACCTACGTTTTACTTCGATCCACATACGGTCAAATTCCTGCTTTTTGCAAAGCAATTGAAACACTGGTGCTACCCAAATTACGGAAAGGAAGCTTTCCAAAGGGATTTGCAGGAAATGCTCCAGTTTCTGTATGGTGAGAATATGAAATTAGAATAAGAAATCTGTAATGTGGAAATTGACGTGGCTGGTTTTAGTATCCCTAGTGATACTGTTTTTATCCCTTGCTCTTGGAAGTACGGGATTTGTTGGTGTAACGGAGTTGCTATATTATGTGTATGCAGCTGTTGCATCGTGGGCTGGTGTGGAAACAATCGCACTAGATGCTAATATGGAAACGATTTTATGGCAGGTTAGGTTGCCCCGCATTCTTTTAACCTTCACGGTGGGCGCAGCGCTTGCCGTTGCTGGTGGAGTTTTGCAGGCAGTTTTTCGTAATCCTATTGTAGATCCATTTTCCTTAGGTATTTCGTCTGGGGCGGCGTTTGGAGCCGCACTTTCTATGCTGATCTCATTGATTCCGCTCAATCTTTCTGCGTTCATATTTGGCGTGATTGCCGTGATCATAACCTATATGGTCTCGTACAGCGGTGCGCGAGGGTCCTTAGTTACTATGGTTTTGGGCGGCATGATTATATCAGGCGTATTTACAGCCTTCCTTACAGTGCTACAGTATCTAAGCGATCCCTATAAGTTGCAGTCCATTGTGCAGTGGACCATGGGGAATTTACATACCGCTTCTTGGAGTAAACTCCGCCTTGCTTTTTTCCCTATTTTGATTGGTATCGTTATCATTATTGCTTTCCGTTGGAAGTTGGATTTGCTTTCGCTTGGCGAACAAGAATCTTTGGCGGTAGGCGTGAATCCGAAAATGATCAAACTGATCATGATAGGAGCAGCAACGATGATTACTGCATCTGCGGTAGCTGCAGTAGGAATGATTAGTCTTTTTGGATTAATTGTGCCTCATATCAGTAGGATGTTATTTGGTCCAAGCAACGGAATTGGTGTATGGGCAAATATATTGATAGGTGGCATTTTTTTGCTTTTAATCGATAACTTCTCTAGAGCCTTATTGCCTTTCGAAATTCCTATTGGCGTATTTACGATGATGTTGGGAACGCCGTTATTTATTTATCTGATGCGGAAAAACGCGATCAATTGGAACGGTTAATATGGATGTTATTCAGATAAAATCGCTCTCTTTCCGATACGGAAAAAATAGTGTGCTTGATAAACTTGATGCTTCATTCAAGCAGGGAAAGGTGTCCATCATTCTTGGTAGGAATGGAAGTGGTAAATCTACCTTATTTGAAATCCTCGCTAATATCAAGAAAGATTATGATGGTGAAGTTTTGATAGGCGGTTTTCAAGACAAATCGAGTCGGATTTCTCGAACGAAGCTACCCAAAGTCGGTTTTATGACGCAATTTCATCAGACCACATTCCCGTTTTCGGTGTACGATGTCGTAATGACGGGAAGAGCATCTTTTACACGATTTGCACCAAGATCGGAAGATCACCAAAAGGTCGAGGATGTGTTAATTAGCTTTGATCTTTGGAAGCACAAAGACAAGCCGTACACGAAGCTATCTGGCGGAGAACGGCAATTGGTGCTGTTGTGTCGTGTCCTGGTACAACAACCTGATGTGCTTCTGCTGGACGAGCCGACCAATCACCTCGATTTACACTATCAGGTTAAGGTGTTGGAGAATTTACGTAAGCTAGCCAAACAGGGCATCAGTGTCATTTGTATCATGCACGATCCTAATCTTGCATTCTTGTATGGCGATCGGTTTTTCTTGATGCAGCAACGTCGCTTGCATGATTTATCGGATTTAGGGACATACCGCATTCATCAGTTATTGGAGGAAGCATATCAAGTGGAGTTGGAAACAATTATGCACGGAGGAAAAATTTTGATCGTTCCCAAAATTCAACCCTAGCGTATGGCAGATTTTCATATTAGACAAGTGTATTTAACTACTGCGAATGAGGTGGTTAATTACGTGATGGGAGCGAGAAAGGAACTCTTTCCTATGCTAGATCATGAACGACTACCGAAGGATTTGGCAAAGTTTGAAGCCACGTATATTGATCAGGAAATCGGCTTTTTTCTAGAAGCTAGAGATCACGCTGATCGTTTGATAGGTGTATTGGGTTTGGTCGCTTATGACCATCGCTTTTCTTTTTTGAGTTTTTCAGCGGGTTGCGTGGCGGAAGTCGTACGCTTGTATATTGATCCTTCACATCGACGCAGAGGCTTAGCCGCAAACATGGTCGACAAACTTATTTCTTACGCGCGCCATCAAAAGATCCACACCTTGTATTTACATACCCATCCGTTTTTAACCGGCGCTTATGATTTTTGGCTAAAAATGGGGTTTGAGACCGTAGCTGAACGCGAGCACTCCGGATTTGATACCATTCACATGCAGCGGAAGCTCTAACTTTATAATGATCCTTTACAAAACAAGATTATTCTTGGTGCTGGTCCTCTGTTTTTTTCTTGTCAAAGCACATGCGCAGCATTTGGAAATACTCCGAGGTCATATCACAGATCCAAAAGGAAAACCTATCGCCGGTGTCGATATAGTTATCGTTAATGTGGCGCGCACTCAAAGCGATAAGGACGGAATGTACGCGTTTACCGAATCGGTTACATTTCCGCAACATGTTCGTTTCGAACGCATAGGTTACGATAGTAAAGTTATTTACGTGGACGCTAAGCGGCTGAGTTCAGATAGCACGTTGAATATCCAGCTTTTCCCATCGGAAGTAGCGGTCGAAGAAATTTCTGTAACAGGTCGAAGAAATAATTCGTACTTGAATGACTACGCCCAATTGGGCAATAAACTTTCTGGATCAGTAAAGGATTTGCCGCAGTCTGTAGCACTCGTTAGCAAAGAATTGATGGAGGATCGTCAGGCTTTTATGCTTACCGATATGGTACAAGATCTCGCAGGTGTAAATCAAGCTTCTGCTTATGACGATCTCACGATTCGTGGATTCAATAGCGGATATACTAGCGGCTTTCGGTTAGTAAATGGTATGCGATCTGGTTATGGGTATGGAACCAGCTTTTGGCGGACTCCGCTGACAGCAAACCTTGAAAGTATCGAGGTACTGAAAGGGTCGGGCGCATCTTTATTTGGCGATATTGCTCCCGGAGGCACCGTAAACTTAGTAACCAAAAAACCATTGGCAGACAAGCATGGATCTATACAATTTTCGATCGGAAGCTTTCAGACTTTTCGGTCGAGTTTAGATGTAGGCGGTGCAATAGATTCTACCCATAATGTACTGTACAGACTCAATCTGGCATATGAGGATACTCGTACTTTTCGAGACAAAAATCAAAGAACGAATTTGCTTATAGCGCCTTCATTTACGTTTAGACCTACAGAATCCACCGTTTTGGATGTCGACCTCACATACGATCGCTTCGATGGCTTTTTAGATCGAGGTTTAGGAATTCGAAACAACAATTTTTACGGACAGTCACGTTCATTCAACGTTAATCAACCAACTGATTTTCTTCGAACTAGTTTTCTTACCCTATCAACACGATTAATCCAAGAAATCAGTCCTACTTTATCGTTTCACGCCAATTATATGAAGTCGATATACAAGGAAGAACTAAATGAATTTCGTACGTTGAATACGTTCGCTAATGCTCCGGAAAACACCTTGATGAACATGCGTTTTCAATCCAAGAAGGCTACTGATTATACCGATAATTTCGTCGGCTACTTTCGGTATAAATGGAATAGAGAGTCGTATAAATATCAATTTATACTTGGAGTTGACTACGCAAAATATGCGGGCGATCCAGATAATATACTCCGCGAAGCCAGATCGCGCCGAATCGGGGATCAAGAAATTCCGCTGACATTAGATTTGAATGCAAGCGAGCAACCCGTTATTGATCCTTCTACCTATGTATGGAGGCAGCAAGCTGAATTTCCATTTCTAAACCCGTATCGTAGTACCGGTTTTTATATACAAAATCAGATTTCAATCTTTAAACGCCTAAAAATGATTGTCGGATTGCGACACGAATATTTTAGGTCGAGTAGCGCGGATCTACTTGCTACTTTCCAAACTGCCCAACATGTGTGGCTTCCTCGATTTGGATTGACTTTTACCCTTAACCCATCAGTTAATTATTTCGCGAGCTACTCGAAAGGCTACATTCCCGTCGGTGCAGATTTCATTTATAATTTTAAGGATTATGGCGCAAGTCAACCTTTCGTTTCTGAGGATAGCTACCAATTGGAAACAGGAATGAAAACCGCTTTTTTGAACAATCAACTACAAACCGAATTATCGTTGTATCAGATCGCACGAAATAATATGCTTTTGGCAACTGGAGCAATATCAGACACTGGATTTCCGATCTACCGCCAGTCAGGTCGTGTCATTTCTCGAGGAATAGAGATCGATTTGCGAGGACAGTTGAGTGAAGCATTCCAATTGACCGCCAATTATAGCTTCAATCACACCAACGTTCTTTCGTCGACCCTACCGGGTGAAATGGGGCAACCATTGCCTAACGCTCCCCGAAATACGGCTGGAATTTGGGCAAAGTATGCTTTCTTGCAGAATAAATTAAAAGGCTTTGGGCTGGGGATGGGGATTAATTACGTCGATAAACGCCGGATGGATAATGCTTCCAGCATCACAGATTTAGGAGAAAATATATGGGATCAATGGCCAAAGTACACCGTGCTAAATACAGCAGTTTACTATCACATCGGTAAACTAAGAATAGCGGTTAATGTAAACAATGTGTTTGATAAGTATTTTTATTTAGGAGGCTTCGATTATACGCGCGGTTTTGTTGGTTCACCTAGGAATGCGATGATATCAGTGAGCAGTAAGTTTTAAGCGTGCTATTGAGCTAATTAATCTCCCTTTAGTTGCATGACCTAGACAAATCTGTATACGATCTTAGTGCGTTGAACGGTGGAATATGATCGATGATCACAATTCGTTTCTATTGCAATATGATCTTCAGAAGCTACCTAACGCGTTTTGTATGCCGTGACAGGTATGTAGTTATTTTAATAAAAAATGTATTTGTAAGTTTTCGATTTAGCTTGTTTTTCGTATGTTTGGCAACTATTTAAAACAAGTCTAAATAAAAATGTCGTCGACCAATATTTTTTGGAAACGCATGGCGCTCCTGTCATGTTTCTGTGTTCAAGTTCTTTTTGTATTCGCTCAAAACTTGACGATTCAAGTCAAAGATGTTAAATCTCTACCAATAGCCGACGTACAAGTCTGGTTAGATGCACGACCGCAAGGTAGAACTGATGCTGAAGGGCTTCTGTATTTGTCGAAACCTACTAAAAGTCAATTTCAAATTCGGTTAAGCCGTTCTGGCTATAACGATCAAGTTCGTTCTGTCCGGGTAGACACATTGGCCGACGACATACGGTTCGTATTGCAAGAGGGGCAGCGTATGGAAGAGGTGGTTGTTACGGCTGGCAGAAAGCCTGAAAGTATTGCCAATGTTCCATCATCCATATCTGTTTTAACTCAAAAGGATATAGAAACGCAAAGCCAAATAAGCACCAATATGGCGAGTGTACTAGGCAATACTATCCCTGGATTAGGTGTTTCTACAGCCAAAGGGAGTAACGCCGGACAAACGTTGCGGGGTCGGTCTGTGTTGATACTTATCGATGGAATCCCACAATCTACCCCGCTCATGAATGGAGCGCGTGATATTCGTTCTATTGATCCAGCTGTTTTGGAACGCGTTGAAGTGATCAAAGGCGCAACGTCCATTTACGGTAATGGTTCCGCTGGAGGTATTATTAATTATATCACCAAAAAGAATGATCCGCAGGCACCACGTATTGGTGGTACCACGACATTGCGCGGAACGCTCGCGCCATGGAACGCAGACGAAACCTCTGGATACCGCATTGCACAAAGCCTATACGGTCGAAGCAATAAGTGGAGTTATGCGGCAAGTGCTGTATTGGATTACACCGGGCTACAACGCGATGGTGATGGTGTACCTTTAGGGCAAACGGATGGTCTGTCTAACAATCGCCAACGGAATGGATTTTTGAAACTCGGATACGATATCAGTGAGGAATCCGAAGTTTCTTTAGTATATAATTTCTTCAACAGTTTGCAAGATGCACGCTACATCAGTCAGGTGGGAGCCTACGGCTTAGTGCCTACTATAGGAATATTAGGCGTGGATCCGGGCGCCCAAACCGGAACTCGGTTTAATCACAATGCGATGCTAACGTACAGCAATCGTAATCTATTTGCTCAATCATCGTTAAACGCATCTATTTTCTTAAATAGCTTCCGGTCAATGAATCGTTATGTCGTGCAAACACCATCTTGGTTCGGTCCTGGGCAAACACAAATTAACTCCAATAAAAAAGGTTTTCGCTTAGATTTGAATACGCCATTTGCAATTGGCAATATGCCTTCAGAAGTTACGTATGGGTTCGATGTATTGAACGACGTCACCTATCAAGATCTGACGGATGGACGTGTATTCGTGCCGCGAATGAATATGATGAATTACGCACCATTCGCCCAATTAACTGTTAATTTGATTGAACAATTAACCTTCAAAGGCGGGGTACGTTACGAAAACGCTTCCGTCAAGATCAACGATTTTAATACCCTTGCTTCTGGTCCGGACGGCGAAGGGAGCGTGGCGGTGGATGGCGGAACTATTCCTTATCGTGGAACCACATTTAATGCTGGACTTCGTTACAGCAAATACGATTTATTCAACCCATTCATCAGCTTCTCTCAAGGTTTTACCATTAACGAGCTTGGTCGGATTGTTCGAAACGCTACAGAAAGCGATCTTACACGCGTGCAGACTGATCCAATTGTTACGAACAATTATGAAGTTGGGTTTTCAAGTCATTGGAGGATGTTCAATCTTTCCGCAGCCTATTTTATCAGCACTTCGAAGTTGGGCGTTAGCGTGGTAGCCAACGAAGCCGGCTTTTTCGTACCACAGCGAGCGCCGGAAAGAATACAGGGCGTTGAACTAGCATTAGATGCGCGCATTAACTCGCAATGGACGATCGGCGGAACGTATTCTTTTGTTGAAGGAAAGGTAGAAGCAGAGGACGGTACAGAAACATACCTAAACGGTAGCCGTATAATGCCGCCGAAAGCGACAGGGTATCTGAATTTCGATCCGACATCGACACTTTCTTTCCAATTATCTTGGGTGCATACTGGGACGCGTGATCATTTTGAGCCAAATAGTTCTGGCGTGTATCGTGCTAATGAAGGTCCGGTAAAATCAGTCGATTTACTAAATCTTCAAGGTTCTTACCGAATGAGTAAAAATTGGATGGTTGGATTGGCAGTTTCTAATTTATTAAATAAAACCTATTTCCCAGTATACAGCCAATATGGTGCTAATGCAGCCAACTATGTACGTGGAGAGGGGTTTTTAGCCTCGCTAAACTTACAGTATAGATTTTAAGCATGTTCAAGAAAGCATCGCTTTGGCTACATAAATGGCTAGGTTTATTCACGGGTCTAGTCATTTTTGTAGTAAGTTTTACTGGCGCTATTTACACGTTTCACGATGAGTTGAAGTTGTTGGTATATCCAGAGAAATATTTTGTCGAAACTACGTCGAAGGTTGAGCGCTTACCACTTAGCATTTTAATTCAACATGCGCAAGACGCGCTTCCGAAAGGCGAGCGCATCTCTCGGGTAGATCTTTATCCCTCGAACGGCCGTAGCTGGGTATTTCGCGCAAGCGAAACGAATGAGGGAGCGTTCGGACATTGGAATTATTTCCGGTACTATAAACGCGTATTTGTAAATCCGTACACCGGAGAATGCGTTGCGGTGGAAGATTCCAAAAATGAATTCTTTCAGCTGGTGCTTCAATTGCACATGAATTTGTTGCTGGGTAAAACGTACGGACATGCGGTGGTAGCGTATAGCACGCTGGTATTTACGTTTTTGCTTTTTACGGGAATGATTCTTTGGTGGCCAAAAAAGTGGAAAGGTAAGACTTTGAAACGTAGCATTTGGTTGAATCGTAAGACCAAATGGAAGCGCTTTAACTACGATTTACATAATGTGTGGGGATTTTATACGTTTCCAATTGCGTTTGTGCTGTGCATTACCGGATTGCTCTTCAGTTTTCCGAATTGGAAGCAATCTTATAGCCGATTTATCGATCAAATTACATTTTTTCAAAAAGACCAAACGCCGGTGCAAGAGCTCGCACAAAATGTTATCAATCGATACGATCAACCTATCGATAACCTGTTGGCGTACGTACTCGAAAGGCATCCCAATGCCGGAATGATGTCGATACGATTACGCGGAATCGACGCGCCCTTGGTGGATGTACAAGTTCGTTTGCAAGAAGATCGCAGTGGATTATTTCGCTGGTATTATATGAAGACGAGCGATTTGAACATGAATGAAATACGTTCTAACCAAGGTTTGTCGAACGGGGAATTGATGGCTGCGCTAAATTTTGATCTACATACCGGAAGCATTGGTGGCATGGGTACCAAGATCTTGGTTTTCCTTATTTCTTTAGGTTGTGCTAGTCTTCCCATTACCGGATATATTCTTTGGTGGAATAAGCGGAAACCAAAAGGTATAAGGAAGAAGCGTTCAAATAGGCATTCTTCCTTGGCTACAATGTAAAGCCACGCTTTTCATATCAGGCGCAGCAATCGGCAAGTGATTTATTTAAAAGCTTTCAAAAATTCGTCGGTTGTAATTACCGGGCAAAATGCATAATTAATTGCCGCCAAATAAGCAGTATGCACTTCCTCCGCGCGTGTTGTTTTGCCAGCGAAGGTTAAATCGCGTGTAGCACAAGCGTCCGCAATCAGTTCAACGTGCAGCCCGCTATCCACAGCCGCACGCGTCGTCGTGTCGATGCAAATATGTGTCATCATTCCGGTTATTGTCAAGTGATCAATACCGTTCGCTTCCAAATATTCACGAAGTTTGGTTTCCCGAAAACTATTGGGATAGTGCTTTTTGAACAAAGTATCATCTTTTTGCGGTGATACCGAAGGATGGATTTCAATTCCGATGGTGTTTGGCAGAAAAAATTCTGCATCTTCTTCCAAGGAGATATGCTGCATGTAAATCACAGGTAGGCCTTTTTTACGAAATGCTTCTGCAATCCTATTGGCGTTTGAAGCAGCTATTTCAGGTTCGACCAGCTCCATTCTTCCACCAGAAAAATAATCGTTTTGTATATCTACAATTAATAATGCTCTACTCATAGTTTTATGTATTTAGTGATCCAATTTTATGATTTCTAATGCGAATTCCCTTGCCTCTTCGGCTGGCCAGTTCGCCGAAAATACCTGACATTCCATTAATGCAGCTTCGTACAACACATAAATGTGTTTTGCTTTTTTTTCATTCGGAATCAATGAGTGGAAAAAATTCAGTAACCGTGTTTTGTGAGTCAAAATCTCCTGAGCAATCTTTGGACTGCTGCTGCCAACTTCGGCGCGAATATTTAAAAATGCGCAGCCTCTGAAACGGTGTTCAGCATGAAATTCAATCAAGTGATTAAAAAGAGCATCTAGTTTATTGTCGATGTTTTTTTCATCCAGCGTTATTCGCTTTAAAATAGTAAACCAAGCGTCACTTTCAAGCTTGAGATAGGTTGCACACAAATCTTCTTTTGTAGGAAAATGACTGTAGAAACTCGCTTTCGCAACACCCGACTCGGCAATAATCTGATTGATGCCGGTCGACTGATAGCCTTGTCGATAAAACAGTTGGCCGGTTGTTTCTAAGATTCGCCTTCTTACCTTCGATTCTGTTTTCATAAAGCAAAGATAATAAAAATGAACAGACTGGTCTGTTTTTTTTATCAAAAATATTTCAGCGATTTTTTCATCGACCAGTTTTATCGTTTAGTATCTTATATGTCTATTTGCGCTAGATATCTTTACCGCATCAAGACAACAATCTTATCCCATGCATAAATAAAATTTTTAAAGAAAATCTCCACGTTGGATGCGTATAGCATTTAAAATAGCAAGCAAAGCCACGCCAACGTCCGCAAACACCGCTTCCCACATGGAAGCCAATCCGCCGGCACCCAAAATCAATACCATTGCTTTTACGAAGAAAGCTAACGCGATGTTCTGCCAAACAATCTGTCGTGTTTTTTTACCGATCTGTATAGCAATCGGAATTTTGTAAGGATTATCATCCTGAATGATAACGTCGGCGGTCTCGACTGTAGCGTCACTTCCCAATCCACCCATGGCGATGCCAACGTCGCTCAAAGCGACAACAGGAGCATCATTTAAGCCATCACCAACAAATGCCACTGTTGCTCCGGTTCGTTTGATGGCTTCAAAATGACGGACCTTATCTTCCGGAAGCAGTTCGCCATGAGCTGCATCAATTTTCAAATCATTCGCCACCGCTTCGACCACAGAAGATTTGTCTCCACTTAACATCGTGGTTTTTATGTTCATAGCAGAAAGCTTGCGAATGGTATCCGCTGCGCTGTGTTTAATGCGATCCGCAATTGTGATATGACCTGCAAATTTTCCATCGAATGCAATCGCAATGGTTGTATAAACAAGCGATTTCGGATCCATATCGTACGAAACCTCAAATCGATCCATCAATTTGAAATTACCAACCAAAAGTTCCTTTCCTTCAAAAAATGCGCGCAAACCCTGACCCGCGATTTCTTCTACCTGATCCAACTTGATATCACTTATTTGGTCGCCTACATAGTTTTTAATGGCCGAAGCAATAGGATGGGAGCTGTAGCTTTCCAGTGCGTTTACAAAATCCAACATCCGTGTTTTATCAAAGGAATCATGCATGCTTACCTGCTGCACCTGAAAAATTCCCTCGGTCATAGTTCCGGTTTTATCCATGACCACATGGTCGACATTCGCCAAAACATCCAAAAAGTTGCTTCCTTTACATAAAATTCCATGGCGACTAGCAGCGCCGATTCCGCCAAAATAACCGAGTGGGATCGAAATAACTAACGCGCAAGGGCAGGAGAGAACCAAAAAGACCAACGCACGATACAGCCAAGTTTCAAAAACGTAATTGTCGACGAAAAAATAGGGAAGCAACCAAATGCCAAGCGCCAAAAACACCACAATGGGTGTGTATATTTTGGCAAACTTTCGGATGAAAAGTTCGGTCGGTGCTTTCTGCGTAGTAGCGTGCTGGACCAATTCCAATATTTTGCTCAATTTGCTGTCTGTATAAGCTTTTCCCACACGAACCTGACTTGGTGCGTTGAGATTTATCATTCCGGCAAGTACTTCTTGTCCCCTAAACTTGGTATTCGGTTTACTTTCTCCTGTCAAAGCTGCAGTATCAAAAGAGGCGCGTTCTGATATCAATTCACCATCAAGTGCTAATTTTTCTCCGGATTTTAGTTGCAAAATCGTACCGATTCCTACCTCCGCCGCTTTGGTAATTATTTGTTTTCCATTTACCAAGGTGGTTACTTGATCTGGCCGCTGGTCGAGTAGGGTTTGGATGTTAGTTTTCGCTCGTGATACGGCTAAATTTTGAAAGGCTTCTCCCACAGAATAAAATAACATCACGGCAACAGCTTCTAGATATTGACCAATGTAAAATGCGCCTAATGTTGCAATGCCCATCAAGAAAAACTCCGAAAAAACATCTCCTTTGCGAATACTTCGCCATGCGTCCTTTAAAACAGGAAATCCGACGATCGCATAAGCCAATACATACCAAGCCAACAAAATTTCGTTTTCAAACCAGTTGTTTGCGATGAAATGATCGTAAGAAAGCGCCGAAAGCAATAATATTAAAGCAATAATCGACGGCAGGAAGAGTTTCCATCGGTTCGTTTCAGGATTATGCGAATCCGTTAGATTTTCCACGTGCGATTCGCAGCAGCAACTGCTCGTCGTAGGATGTGCGTGTTGGTCCGCCATAGCTTAGCGTTTTGCTTTAAGTTGTTACTAATTTACGAAAATCGTATGTGGTTTCTATTTCATCGTAAAGAAATAACATGATGCCATTATGATCGACATACTTTACGCTATCAAAGATCTTTCAATAAACGATCAACATGATGTTTATAGTTGTTAACTATTAGTTATTTTTATTTTTATTGATTTTTAGTAAAGCGATACAGCGTAATAATGGCGTTTGTTTATAATTATGATTCAATTTTGAACAATTTGTTTACTGTCGAGTTTATCCATCAGAAATACGTTTTATGAGAAAATTGAAAACTACTATGGATTTGGGCGTAAGTATCCCGAGTCTGTTATTTATTTTGGGCGTCTGCGTGTTGTCAGCTATAGCACCTGAATCTACAGAAAAAGCGCTAACCGTCATCAAGGAGTTCGTTTTTGTCAACTTAAATTGGGTGTATGTTTGGGCAATTACCATTTTTGTAGTTTTCTTAGGATTCTTAACTTTTAGCAAATATGGCAATATCAAGCTAGGCGCTAATGATAGTAAACCCGAGCACTCATTTTTTTCCTGGGTTTCTATGTTGTTTGCCGCAGGAATGGGAATTGGATTGATGTATTTCAGCGTGGCGGAACCGATGACGCACTATACTTCGGAAGCTTTCGCCGAAACCAATTATGAAAATAGAGCGCGTAATGCACAATTGTACACTTTCTTTCATTATGGTATCCATGCTTGGGCGATCTATGGATTAGTAGGATTGGCATTAGCGTATTTTGCGTTTCGATACAAACTACCGCTTTCGCTTAGAAGCTGTTTATATCCGCTATTGAAAGACAGGGTAACTGGAAAATGGGGAACTACGATTGATGTATTTGCGTTATGTAGTACATTTTTCGGCATTACCACTACCTTAGGGTTTGGTGTAGTCCAAATCAATTCCGGGTTGGAACGTCTTGGAATCGTTCCGGAAACAAGCTTCCTATATCAATGCATTTTGGTTTCTATTATGGTTTCTTTGTCGATTATATCCGCAATATCTGGGGTAGATAAAGGTATCAAACTGCTTAGTAACGCAAATTTAATTGCCGCTATTTTTCTGCTTTTATTGGTGCTATTTCTTGGTCCTACAAATTATATTATTGCATCGTTTACCGGTGGAATCGGTAACTATATTAACAACTTTTTCAATTTAACGTTCGATACACACATCTACGAAGAGCAAACATTGCCTTGGTTTTACAATTGGACGATATTGTATTGGGCATGGTGGATTTCTTGGGCGCCATTCGTAGGACTATTTATTGCCAAAATATCGCGAGGGCGCACGATACGCGAATTTATTGCTGCGGTATTGTTGCTGCCAACTTTGTTTGTCTTTATTTGGATGACCGTTTTTGGGAACAGCGCAATATGGACAGATGTTCATATCGCATCAGGAGCACTCGGAGCGATGGTCTCCGATCCAGATTCTATGATGTTTGAATTCTTCAATTATCTACCTTGGTCAAATGTGTTAAGTGTATTAGCAATTGTCATCGTGATTATTTTCTTTGTTACATCAGCCGATTCAGGAATTTTAGTAATGAATACGATTGCTACTCGAAATGCCAAGCATTCACCCAAATGGCAAACGATATTTTGGGGCGTCTTATTGGCTTTGTTGGCGCTGATGTTGCTCAATGCCGGCGGTCTGCAATCTTTGCAAATCATGACATTGATTACCGCACTCCCATTTTCTGTGATCATGGTGCTGTTCGCGGTCGCTTTGTTGAAAGCCCTAATTATTGACCAGAATTATTACGATAGCCAATTTTCAGTTACTACCATTCCTTGGTCGGGCGAATTTTGGAAAGATCGACTGAAGAAGATCGTACGATTCAATACGCAGGATGCTGTGCACCAATACATCCAAAATGAAGTTCAACCAGCATTTAATGAGTTGAAGGAAGAGTTTGCGAAAAATAATATCCACGCTACCATCAAGAAATTGGAAAATCCGCTTCGCATAGAAATAGATATCGCGCATGATGCGGTGGATGATTTTCTGTATGGCGTAAAATGTCAACGTAAACAAGTCGCGGAATTTTTTGTGAAAGAAGATAACCTTCCAGACGTGGAAAATGCAAAAACATATTATCCGAAAACATATTTTGGCGATGGGCGCGATGGTTACGACGTGAAATATTTCACTAAAAATGAACTGATCAGCGACGTGCTTAAGCACTATGATCGTTTTTTAGGTATTGTTTCTAAAGAGGATAATGAGTTGTTTGTGAGTAATAATGAGTAGGTAATCAGGAAAGCTCATTTTCTAATAAGGGTATTTTATTCATAATTACGCAGTGATAGCGCGATTTATGATTTAACAAAACAAGCATACCTTGGCGCAAGCTTGTTTTGTTTCGAACTAAATCTATTTTTTTGCGTAACAAGTCCGCAGAAAGCTAAACCAGGAAGAAACTCCCCCTGTCAAGTGCGTTTCTAGGGGAATTAGTTCGCTGGTAACTCGCATACCGGATAGTGGAAATTGTGATGCCTTTGCAATTAACTCACTCGTTCCTCGAGCAGTAAGCCATTGATAAGGACCGAAATCGGCAAGTTCTCTAGCTCCAAGCGTAATATGTAAGTGTCTTCCAGAATAGTCCTTTTTGGAAGATACTGATTCATCGTACATTTTATAGATAGAGCTATCGTTTCCAACGATGCCGGGACTTCCAGCGCCAATATATTTAAATAATTCGGACTTTTTCAAGGCTACATAGGACGTAAAAAGTCCGCCATAAGAGAAGCCCCAAATGCCAGCATCATTTTTGTCGATTCGATAAGCTTCTTCTAAATGAGGATGAAGTTCATTTTCTAAAAAGCTTAGAAATTTGTCACCAGCGGGTTTCCCGAACATCTCGCGGTATATCTCACTCTTTTCTTGTGATACAAGACCTGCTTGAACGCTTGCATCTAATGTTTGATAAAAGATTTCGGGAACACTTTCTTCCGGTGGTACCAAATCGCGCACGCGTAACCAGTCCCATTCTTGACTTTCTTGTTCAGAATACCCTATGGAAACTAGAATAAAAGGTCGCAAAGTTGACATGATGTCGCCGTGTGTAGCCAAGTGGAACGGGGCGGTTGATGGGAAATAGATGTTGGCATCTAATTGGTACACCACCGGAAATAGCTCGTTTTCGTTGTCTGCATAGGTAGCAGGTAAAGTGACAAATGCCGAAAATCTGTTTCCCGCACTTTCCGAATCAATTTCGAAATAATGAGTGTTTGGAAACACAGTATGGAATGAGGGAACTAATTTTTCTAATGACGAATGGATCGTTTTCTGTTTAGAGGTGATCTTGTTTGAATTATTTTCATTCATAGTTTTGAAATTAAGTTGACTCACAATTATACTGACTTTTTTACTTAAATAGTTAATTTATCAATTTTTTAACACTTTTTATCTGTAGGGAATTGGGGTAAGCCGTGGGTCAATAAATGTTGAATTTTCCGCTCGTCGACTTTCAATTATTTTTGTAAATTTAACCTTCGATATGAAATTAAACGATCACAATACGGGACATTGGATTCGTATTTAAGAAATCTTCATTGTTCAAAAAATATCGCACTTTATCCTAACCATCTATGAATAAGCTAAAACTAACATTTCTTTCCGTTTCCATTCTGTTTGTCATGAGCTCCTGTGTAACTACCCTCCTAAAAGTTGCCGGAATACACGAGATTAAAAGTTTTAACGCCGTTGAATATCAAAAGAAGTCCGACCAGCTCACAAAAAAATATCCAGGCCAAAAAGTTAGTTTTGCTATTTCGGACACAAGTTCAGTTCGGTATTCGGCGCTTTTCGATTCGATATATCCCAATTTTTCGCTTCAGCCTATACAGATACTTTATTTCGACAAGCAACGAAAGCTTGTGTCGTATCATACAAACTGTTTAGCTCCCGGAAGTATCAATAAACTCAATTGGAATCATGAACAGCGACTGGAGCAATATTTCCCTAAGTCGGCGGCTGATGTATCTCACGAAACGTGGACATTAGATGATCTCATTCAAAAAGTCGGGCTAAGCGAATCTACGATACCTCGCAATAAGGACGTTGTGGTATTTATGTGGTCGAATATGCTCAAACGGGAAATCAATAACGCTAATAGCACGATGATTAGTAACATTGTTGATCATTTAGATAAGAAGGATTATCCCTTTATCATATATTTAAACGTAGACAAACTGCTCGCTTCCTCTTATAACGATGCGCTTACACAAGAGTTTTTACAGCGCGTACTTACTGAAAGTGAGTACAACAAACATCCGTTAAATAAGAAGAAGATTTAATCCGGCTAAAATATCGCGTTTCTGAAAGCAATATCTATACATTGAAGCGCATTGAGAGCGAAATTGCCCATCGATTTAGATAAGTTTGCCTTAAAACGTTGCGAACGGTAAATATTTTTACTATTTATATGCTGGCAAAATGAATTAGTTGTCAATTCGGCAACTTATTCGTTTTATACATATTGTTCACAATCGTCAACAACGATGCAGGTTGACTGAAATAGTTCTTTTCTAAGGCGCTGACTTTAATAGTTAGATAAAGCTAATTCGACAACTTTCGTTTGTGTCCAATTGTACCTAGATGTGTAAATTGAAAACCCGCTTCTAGTTTTAATCCGTATCCCATCAGCCTGTCTAAGCTACTGTGTCCGATCAATACTAAACCTGCCAATTCTACGTAAGGCAATTGTAATATAAAGCCGAATATGGCGAGTATTGCCGCAAAGGTTTGGTGATGTAAAACATTGTAACTAATCGCTCCAACGCGGTTTCCGAATGCATAGCCAAACATGCTTAAATCTGGTAATAGAAAGATGAGTATCCAAATCCACCAAGCGAAATTTACATCCATTGTGTGTATTAATAACACGCTTATGATAAATGGGGCAATGGCTTCCGCCTGTAAAATCTTTTTCATTTTCGTATATGTTTGATACGCAAATGTCATGAAACGAAAATTGTAAGCCGTTAACAAAAGCTAATAAATTCATTTTAGAATTATCTTTGCGAAAAGATCCTTTTTCGTATTCTGCTCAGGCTAACGGGACTGACCCCCAGATAGTCAGCGATATAATGCTGTGGTATTTGTTCTACAATTTTACGTTTGTTTCCTTGAATCAATTGTAGATAGCGATCCTTAGGAGAAAGTACAAGCAAATCGACCATTCTTTCTTCCAGTCCAATTGCGAGGTATTCGGCAAGTTTTCGTCCAAATCTTTCCCAAACTTTTGATTCATCGAAAAGCGACGTCAGTAAGCTGTACGGAAACGTTATAAGTTTGCAATCGGTTAGAGCTTGAATAGACATTTTGGAAGGCGCGTTGGTAAGGGCGCTGAAATACGCGCTAACAAGATGATCTGCAAAATAAAAGTAGGTCGTCTTTTCTTCTCCGTCGCGCGTATAATAATGCCGCATATTTCCATCTAAAATAAAACCAATTCTGTTCTCTTTTTTACCTTCAACAATCCATTTTTCACCCTTTTTTAGGTTAACATAGGAGATGTTATGCGCAATGAGTTCCCAGTTTCTATCGTCTATTTCCAGCAGTTGATTGATAGTTCGACGTAGTCTTTGCAAATCTGAAATTTCCATAATGCAATTTAACAGATCGAAACGCAATTTTTATCCTTTGGTTACGAATTCATGCATGATGATGGCACCCCCCCCCGTCATAAATGTTAGATTATGGCGCTATTTTACTCACATTTATTCATTCAGCTGGAGGTATTCAATTATTTTTCCATCTGGTTGCTCAACGATAAATCGAATTCCAGTGCTGACGCGATTGATAGGAATTATAATATTTTTCGCCACCTTGCTTAATATTTCCCAAAACGGTTGAAGGTCATCAACGATGAATATGGCATGTACAAGACTCGGAATCTCTAAGGCCTTAGGAGAACTTACCGCACCAAGCACGACAAAGCTATCTATCGCACTCAGTTTATAGCCATCATGTTCGGCAGTTATATCAACTTCCTTACCTGTGATCTTTTTATAAAACGCTACTGTTTTGTCAAACTCATCTGTAGCTATTGGTAGCATTACTCTTCGTATTTCCATAACGTAATGATTAACTTTGGTACAAAGCTATTATCCACCTCGGATGTAGGCAATAACTCACTTTTTAATGAGTCGTGTAATATGGGAACTATAATCAAAAAAGGCAGTAGTAATCAGATAAATAGGAACTCCTTAGTAGGACGATGTAGTGTTAACGATACGCTTATGATCACGGGTAAACGCTGGCTAATGATGGTTCTATATGAAATTTCTTTAGGGAATAATCAGTTTTCGGCTTTGCAAAAAAGCATTCCAGAAATCTCTCAGCAGGTTTTAGCGACACGTATCCAAGATCTTGTAGATCAAGAGTTAATCACTAAACACGAAGTGATGAACACGGTACCTACCCAGGTAACTTACTTGTTAAGTAAAAAGGCAGAGGAATTATTGTTATTGATGGATGGATTGTTTCAATGGACGAAGCAATGGAGTGGTAAATAATCAGCAATAGTTTGATGTGCTCGTGTATAAAGATGTCTGATTAATTCTGATAAGATGGATCTTAGAATATATAGTTTTTAGTCAAACCAATTGCTGTCCTAAATTAGGCCTTGTCATTTGCAAGCACTTGATAAAATCGGCTAAAAACGCGTTTGAAATTTTCTTTTGCGATACCAATTTCTGAATTTGTGACGGAAATTTTCGCAGAAGTTCCAACCCGAAAAACGGGTAGAATATATTTGCTTGGATTCTCTGTATAAGCTAGCACTGTTATGCTATTAAATCAAACGAAATAGGAAATCTTTCTAATTATCTTCGATCGCTCGTCATTTTGAACTGTCGGGTATTAGGCGGTTCAACGCATCTTCAAAATCCTCGATATCGAATGGTTTGGATAGAAAAATATCAGCCTTACTATCTTTTGCCAAATTTTCGAAATCTGTATTAGCAGAATAAAAGATAATCGGAATGTGCGCTGTTGAAGCCGTATTTTTGAGCATGTCTATTGACGATAATCCTCCTTCGCCGGGGATCCAATTATCCATCACGACAAGGTCGGGAGCCTCTTCCAACACATCGTTCAAAACATTATCTGTTTTTGTTCGAAACGCAACTTCAAATCCCAATTGCTGTGCGAGTATCCCCGAAAATTCAGCAGTAGCATTATCATCCTCAAAAATTAAAATTTTTTTATTCATAGTTGTATAGTGCCCAGCAAAGCATGAAGAATTACAAATATAACTAAATTATTTAGTATTTATCGATTAGCCACGTTTTGCAGTCGTCTATTTAATCATCTATGTTGCGTTTTAAAGTATAAATACCCTACTGGTTTTAGCTTTACTCGATCGTGAAGTTACTTATACCTTTTGTTGCTAAATAATAGTATATAATAAAACTAATTATGCGGCATTATGTTCTTTAAATGCAATCAATTTTTTTTAATATGGTAAAAAATAATATAGAAGTTACGAAAGAATTCACGGTGGATGTTGCGTCCGTATACAGCGCTTGGACGGATCAACAGAAATTGAAATCTTGGTGGAAGCCGCTAGAAAAAACCTTGAAACATGTGGATATTAAACAGGGAGAGAAAGAAGTCGTTTATCATTTTTCGGACGATAACGTCGACGAGAAAGATCTGATTATAAAAAGCGAATATCATGAGCAGGTTGAAAATGAGCGCTTGGAATATTCATGGAATTGGTATTTCGATGATTTACCTATCAAAGATGGATTTTATACACTAAAAGTGACGTTCGAAGAATTGGAGAATGGGTCTAGCATAACGGTTGTACAGGAAAACGAGTCGGAAGAGGAAGGTGTACATCCGCATTCGGAAGGCTGGGAAGATGCTTTAAACCAGTTGAAATCATATGTGGAATCGACCCATGATTAAAAACGAAGAAGGCTTTCAAATTTTGAAAGCCTTCTTCAATTAGTTAAGATTTCAAATCTTAATCGTGCCCTTCTGTCTTTACGATCTTGTTGTAGATACCAAGAAGCAAGAACGGTGCAGCCCATTGTCCTACGAAAAGTGCGTTTTTGTCTTTACATAAGCATTTCAACGTTAGAGAAATTCCCATCGATGCAACCGCGGCACCTAAAAATACAATTGATGGTATTTTTGACGTTTGATCTTCTACCACTTTTGTTAATTTTCCTTCGTTACCTGTTCCTAAAGCCATAATAAATTTTTTAGTGTGATTTAATCTGTTTAATAGTATAAAAACATTCTATTTATTCAACATACGATGATAGAAACAGTTTGGCCGACAAGCACTCGTTCAGTGATGTAAAAACACCTGATTCTTTTTCGTATTAATTCCAGAAGCAAGCATTAGATAGTTTGATATTCATGTAATGATCATCAAAGTCAGTCGCAACCTATTTAAATAATACGAATCTAGCGGATAGTTTTGCATGAATTGGCTAACACAGTTTTTTAAAAACATCGCAACATCGCCTCCAAACTAAAACCATTTTTCACAAAAACGCTTTTACACATAATTACATCTATTTTTTTAGGTGCAGAAAAACGTAATTTAGTTACCATATTTAATGAACTGATATCCGAATATGTCTGATGAATTCTCTGATCACGGCGAAAGCAGTAGGCTAGATGCTTTACATTCCTATGATATTCTCGATACGCCATCCGAAGTGGATTTTGATGAAATTACCAATTTGGCTGCCGCAATATGTAATACACCTATAGCTTTAGTCAGTTTCGTTGACAAAAATAGGCAATGGTTTAAATCTGTAAAAGGCCTAGATCTTCGCCAAACTGCTAGATCAATGTCTTTCTGTACGGTAGCAATTCAGAATCCGAAACAAATCCTTCAAGTCGAAAACACCCATCAGGACGATAGGTTCAAATCGAATCCATTGGTAACAGGTGATCCAAAAATTGGTTTCTATGCAGGTATGTCTATTGTGGATGAAAGCGGGCATGCCTTAGGGACGGTTTGTGTGATAGATACAATAGAACGCAAACTTACCGCAGATCAAGAAATGGCGTTGCGTATCCTTTCTAAACAAATTGCAGAGAAGCTGACGCTGAGGAAAAGGGTAAAACAGCTGGAGGTAGCTCGACAAGAGAGCAAAACGTTTGAACAAGGTCTCTTAAGGACTGAAAAATACCTTCGTAATGTCATAAATCAAGCCCCAACTGCTATTGTTATATTCAGCGGCTCCCAAATGATAATAGATTCCGTCAATCCGTTAATGCTGACGTTGCTGAATAAAGATGAGGGTATTAAAGGAAAGGCTTTTTTGGAAGTGTTATCCAATCCTGAAGATCAAGAGGTTTGGGAAATTCTCCGCGAGATCTATCGTACTGGCCAACCCATGCTTAAAAAAGATCAAGCAGTTTCTAAAAGAGGAACTGGAAAATCGGAAATAGCTTATTACGATTACATTTACACCCCGATCGTAGAAAATAATGCGGTCGTTGGTATCATCAATATGGCCACCGAGGTAACTGATAGAGTGATAAACAGCGTTCAGTATAAAGAAAATGAAGCAAAATTATTAGAAACTAATGGACATCTTTGGGAGCTGAATAACGCGCTGAGCGCATCTGAACTAACCTTGAAAAATTTGTATCGTGATTTAGGTGTTAAAGAGGCGCGATTACAATACATCCTTGATTCATTGGGAGAAGGTGTGGGGATTACGGATGAGAAAGGGAACATTGTTTATACAAATCGCCGCAATCAGGAGATTTTTCAAGTGAATAAGGATGACATGCTCAAGTTGAGCAATACATCGGTAATATGGGGCAACAAACGCTTGAACGGTACACCACTGCCCGACGATGAACATCCGGTGACGATAACCTTAAAAACGGGCGAAACGGTTCGAAATTTTGAATTTCTCGTTCGCGACTCGAATGGTACATCGATTTACTTAAGTATGAATACCAGTCCCATAAAGAATGATCGGGGAGAAGTCACCGGAGCTATTGCCAGTTTTTCCGATATTTCTGAGAGAATTCTTCTCCATCAACGTTTGACGGAGAGTAGGGAGAGTTTACAAATGGCATTGGCTTCAGCTAACTTAGGAACTTGGTATATCAATGCGGATACACTAGAGTTTCTGCCATCGGATCGATTGAAGGAGTTGTTTGGTTTTTATGCTGACGACGAGATGCCTTATGAAGCGGCAATAGAACAAATTGTCGATTCGCATCGAACCAGAGTAACAGAGTTGGTCAACGCGGCTATCGAGTCCGGCGAGCCGTATGATTTGGAATACCCGATCATAGGTTTTCATGACAAAAAATTACGATGGGTGCACGCTACCGGTCGATTATACGCTTTTGAGGGTGAAGAAAAGAAATCCCACTTTTCCGGTACAATTGCAGATATAACCAGTAGAAAAATGGACGAGCAGCGACGCAACGATTTGATTGCCATGGTAAGCCATGAGCTGCGCACACCACTCACATCGCTCAGCGGCTATTTGCAAATTCTGACGGGTAAAATCAAGCGTGGTCAAAATGATACGGCGCTAGAACTTGGTACTAAGGCTCAGAATCAAGTCGACAAAATGATTGGTATGGTTAAGGGGTTCTTAGATGTTGCTCGTAGCGGAGAGGGAAAAATATATTTAGATACTACGCGTTTTGATATGTCTGATTTAATTCAATCCGTTCAGAGCGAGATGTCGTCCACAGTTATTGGTCATAGTTTACTATTTAGTCCGGTTGAGAAAGTTACAGTGGAAGCCGACTTTGCTAAGATTGAGCAAGTTATTGTGAATTTTATCGGGAATTCCATCAAGTATGCCCGAAATAATTCGCCTATAAACATTTCGTGCTTTCGCAAAAGTAATTCCGTGGTGGTTGAGGTAAAGGACGAAGGAGTAGGTGTATCAGAAAGAGATCAGCGGTATATATTTGATCGATTTTATCGCGCAGAAAACTCACAAGTCCAGTTAAAATCCGGGTTTGGTATTGGGCTGTACATCTGTAAGGAAATAATCATACGGCATGGCGGTGAAATTGGTGTTAGCAGTGAGTTGGGGAGAGGAAGTACATTTTGGTTTTCACTGCCGTTAACCAGCGAAAATCAAAAGTACGAATAGCGCAAAAAGGCCCAAGTGGGCAACACCCAAAATTGGAGAAGTTCGTCGGCCTTGGAAACTGATTAAACTCAACAACAATGTAAGCACAAATAAAATCATTTCTGATGGAGATAATCCGAACAAAACAGGTTTGGAACTGACTAATCCAACGATTAATACCGCTGGCACAGTTAAGCCGACCGTAGAAACAAAAGCTCCGTGGCATAAATTGATGGTACGTTGAAATTCATTGTTTCTTGCGGCCTGAATAGCAGTTATCGATTCTGGAATAAATACGATCATCGCAATAAGAACGCCACCAAGGGAGATTGGCAACCCAGTCGCCGCTATTCCAAAATCTACCACAGTAGCCATATTATGAGATAGTAGCACAATCGGTAGGATCATTAATATGAGTATAATGGATCGAGTGAAAATTTCAGATTTATCTGTACCCAACGGAGTGACATCCTTGTCAAAGGAAACTTCCTCTGGCTTTAATTCTCGATTTCTCGGATAGGGAATATCCATCATTCCTGCTTCAGGCTGCACATAGAGGTGTCGATAATCCGTGATTTGATATTTTAGAAAGAATGCATAAATAATGAAAACAATAATGGCCACTGCAATCGATTGTACGAAAGTAAATTCTCCAGTGCCTTTGCCGATTACAAAGTTTGGTAGTATTAGAGCCGTTCCACCTAATATAATGATCATAGCAAAATAAGTCAGTGCTCCTGAAGCATTGTACTCCTGCTCCTTATGACGAAGGTTCCCTAAGAGGATACACAGTCCGATCACCAAGTTCATGATAATCATCATCACAGAAAAAGTAGAATCTTTTCCAATGGTACTCGATGATTCAGCGGGTCCCAACATGACAGCACTGATTAGAATAACTTCGATAGATGCAATGGACAAGGTTAGAATAAGTGTTCCGTAAGGCTCGCCGAGTTTGTGCGCTAATTGATCCGCTTGTTTTACTACCCCGAACGACGCCACGATAATCGTAATCAAAAGAATGACAAAGCTCAATCCCGCGCCAATGTTAGACATACCTGTCGTGAAACTGTGTCTACCGAATAAAGAGATCATTCCTACCATTGCCCAAATGAAGGATAGTCTATAGATAGTCGCTCGGGATAAGATCTGTTTCATGCGAAGTGAAGTGTGTAATTTTAAAATGATCGCAAATCTCCAGATTATTGCGCTGAATATATTTTACATAGGATAAAAAATAGGAGCGAAGTATTTCGAACAACTTTTATAAGCTATTTCGTGGCTATTCATTTCGAATACTAGGTAGTTTAGCTCACTCGATCGATGAGGTCGTTTGGTAGTATAAGTAGTAATTTTTTAGTTGACTATTCCTTTCCTTATTGATTGTTGATGATCAAACACCTTGGCGCTAACTGTTGCCATAATTTTAAAATTGTCACGCAAAAGGACTGTAACCTATTTGTAACCGTTTTACGTGAAGTTCAACAAAAAAGGATGTAAATCACACCAATCGGAGAACTCCAATTTAGCGCAGGGTACAAACTCCTAAAGTGCCCTGAGAAACGAAAAAAGCCGTTTTCCGTACAGAAAAACGACTTTTATACTTTGTGCGCCCACCTGCACTTATTTGCATTTTTAATTTGTTTTCATATACTTTAGTGTGTTGGTAATCAAATTGTTGTGAATATATTTTAAACTATATTAATTCATTTTAATACATTTTAATCTAAAATCTGCCCCCTTTGGTTCCCCTAATTTAATGTTTGTTACAATGAGGTATAATTTAGAAATCAGAAAAGACAAAGTGTCGAAAAACGGACTAGCGCCAATCAGATTGGTAGTGAAACATGAGAAAATTCGCATTCGCAAAAATCTCGAAGTGCGTAGTGCAATTGAAAATTGGGATACTGAAAATGAACTTATCGTTTTCGATCGGAAACATCCTTATCAAAAAGAGTATAAAGAATGGAACAGATCGCTCATCGAGATTAAAGACAAAGTGGAATCCATTTTTAAGTTTTTTGAATATAACGAAGTGGAATTTAACGAGAAGCAGTTCTTAGATCGATTTGAAAACGATGACAAGAATGTTGCCGTTGATTTCTTCGATGCTTTTGATGAATACATAAAAGTATCTAAGTTAACCAAGGCGGAAAGCTCTGTTAAGAAATTCATCACCACACGAAACAAGCTCATGCAGTTCAAATCTTTTACCAAATATCCTTTACGTTTTGACACGATTAATGTACGATTTGAGGAGGATTTTATGAATTATTGCTTTAATGAGAAAGAATATCTCAATAATTACTACAGTCGATTGATTGCTGTGATAAAAACCTTTATGACGTGGTCTAAGAAAAGAGGTTATCACAGTAGTGGCGAATACCATGACCTGAAACGTCTTGAAAATGAAACAGAAGTAATTCGTCTCACATACAAAGAGCTCATGGAATTGTATAACTACGACTTTAAAAATAAAGCCCTCGAAAGATCAAGGGATATGTTTTGCTTCGGTGCGTTCACAGCACTTCGTCATTCCGATGTTTTTCTTGTTTCAGACGCTAGGTTCGAAGAGAATTTTTTGAATATGACCATTGTTAAAACGAAAACCATGAATCACATAGTCCCCTTGATGGATACGTTAAAAGAATTGGTCTTGAAATATAAAGGGACGATTTACGAACCTATCCCAAAAATCACAAGTACTAAACTCAATAAAAACTTACAGAAATGTGCAGAAATATTGGGCTGGGATGAACGGGTGGTATTAACAAGGTATCGTGGTGCTAGACCTATAAGAAAGGAATTTCGTCGTTATGAATTGATCACAAGTCATGTAGCACGAAAAACGTTCATATCTGTCTCATTGGAACTTGGTATTCCTGAACGAGTTGTTAAAAACATTAGCAATCACAAAGACGAGCGTAGCTTCAGAAGATACGTAAAGTTAGAAGGCAGCTATTTGTCCAAAGAAATGACAAAATGGAATAAAGGTGCTTAACTCACCTTTATTCTTTTTCAAATAAAGTAGCTACTGTCTTGAGGGGAAGAAACATGCGCTTGGAATCCTTTAATTGGATAAAGCCAAATTTGGCGTAAAACTTTTCGGCAGATTCATTAATTGGATCTACTATAACGGCATGATTACCAACAAGATAACTAACTTCAATAATACGCTTTAGTGCATCAATTAATAGGATTTGTCCTAATTTGTTACCTTGATAGTCCACGTGAACAGCAAGACGACCGATGATCACAACTGGAATTTCAGTGTACTTTAATGAATTCTTAAGATCGTCGGGAATATCGTTCAGATCAACACTGCTAGAGGATAACGTGTAATAGGCAATTAAATTTGCATCCTCATCGTCGAGAACGCAGCAGACAGCCAATTTGCGTTTTACATCTTGGCTAACATATTGTTTAATGTAGTTGTCCAGTTCGACAACACCACAAGAAAAACCTTTTCGGTTATGCTTTTTTTCTAAAACCTTTAAGGTCATCCGATGAGAAATTGGAGAATTGATTGTAATCTTTTAATGCTGTCTTTAGTGCTTTATTTGGCGCTGGTGGATTCAGTAAGGTTTCGACAAAAAGAACCCTGTCGTCCATAGATTTTAGAATTTTAGATTCCTCTTCTATGATACGGTTAGCTTCATTTTTTGCCAAAGTCACAATAAACTCTGAAACAGTCTTAAAGCCACTGATCTCAGCAGCATATTTTATAAGCTCTTTATGCTCTTTGCTGATGCGTACATCAATCCTATCATTCACTAACGTAGCCATAAACCTAATCAATTAATAACACAAATGTACGTTATTTTTCCGTACATTTAAAGTAGTTTTAAATTTCTATCTATGAAAAGATCTAAATTTCTATCTAAATCTGATCAAACTATAATAATGCTATCTACTGACAAGATCAATTTTACTGATTTGATAGAATTGTCTGATGCCATTACAAAGGAATTTAGTGTTACAGATTATCTCGAATTAGACAGTCACTTTGATAGAATACCAGCATTACAAACTCTTTATCAAATTCTATACTCGGGAAGTGAAATTAAGAAAACATTCTCCACTGATATTTATAATGCTAAACTAAGTTTAAATGAAGGAGAATACATACTCTTTTTACTGAATAAAAAGAACGAGGCACTGAAATTCCAATCAATTTCCAGCTATATAAAATGCTTAATTGACTGGTATTTAATCCAATTAGATAGCGAAATTATTAGAAACATATCCGTGCTTAAGAACTATTTGAGCAACGGAATCAATACAGATAAGGACGCTCTTAGCATTTTTCTCGTCAATCCAAAGGACGATGCGCTGAAAAAATTTGAGCATTATATTTTCAAACAAACTTCTGTATTTGGCTTTGACACTTTGGCTCAAAATCTTCAAGTTTTTGCCGGGAGAACATATGATTTGATAAAGCTAGATCATATACCCTATTTGAATTTTTCAAATTATTCGAATCCATCCATTTTTGAAAATATAAATCAAGAATTTGTAACGTTTAAAGAAATTAATCAAATCTTGACCAACTACAATTACTTCCGAACAGATATACCATTGTTGAACCTTGACAACAAATTTCGATTAAACTTGGATCTTGATGTTAAAAGTCCTGACATCGTTAGGCGTGTGCTCTCCAATTATTTTGAACAAAGCACCGATTTAACAATTGATAAATATGGTAATCGAGTCTTCGACGTCTTTTGGGACAATATTAGTCTCTACCCATCAAAATATAAAATTCATGAATACTGCTATAACCAGAATCAAATTTCGGAAAGAATAAATGATGGCGTAAACTTGAAATATTTCATAGGATTGCTGAATAGACTGAGAGATGATGACCATCTTTCAAATGCAACCGCAAAATTTCCAATGATTCTTTACAATTATGTAAAGCGAATTAAACTTAAGCCAACTTCTATTAAACAGCTTTTCACAAAAGAAGATAATATTAATGAATCTGTCAGGGAAAACACAGATAACATGTATGAAAGATATTTATCTTAATTTCAGATGTTTACAACATATATTATTTACAGATGTAATGAAGTGTAAATAATAAAATGTCTATTCTATGGAGGTTTGTTCAAGCAAATTGTTGCGAATCAAAATCATTTAAAATATGAACAAATTCAGTGAAAAAGGAATTTCCGTTCAAGGAGACGGCAATTCAAAAAAAGAAAAACAAGATGATTTCTTTCCTCCTAAGGAAGATAGAATTAACCTGAAGGAGGTGGCTGAATTATTTGGCGCCACGCCACAGACCGTTATCAACTGGAAAAGAAAAATCTAATTCCTTTTTATCAGATTAATCAATTCAGCCGACCGTTCTACTCCAGATCACAACTTATAAAGTTGGCAAGCAAAAATCAGCACTTAATTAAGCACTAAAAAAGCGTCAAGCCTGCTCGCTTGACGCTTCAATTTCTTATGGTACTTGCTCTATCTAAACCACTCAATCAAATTTAGAGCATTCTACCCAAGTAAACAAACGTGATATGGAAAATCATCAATCATATCCCTACATAAGGGTAAGAACAACTTATTTTAAAAAAATCAAAAAGCCCCTGCTTTCTGGAGATTTTTTAGAAACCTTAGCGCCTTGGTCGCTTGATGTAATCAAACAAGATTACGGACGTAAATGGTCTGAGATTTTTGATCAGATTCCGAAGTACGATGGCTTTACTAATATACCTTCGCATATAGATTATAAAAGATCATATAGGGGGTTTTATAACCAATATGAACCTTTGCCAGTCTCGCCTTTGGAAGGCAATTTCGAAACGATTCTAGCATTTCTAAAACATATATTCGGAGAACAGTTTGACATTGCTTTAGACTACCTAACAATATTATTTCAAAAACCTACTGAGCTGCTTCCAGTTTTATGTCTAGTAAGTATTCAGAGAGGCACTGGGAAATCTACCTTCTTGTCTTTACTCAAGGCAATCTTTGGGGCTAACATGACATTTAATAGTAACGAAGATTTTCGCTCGAATTTTAATGATTCATGGGTAAACAAGCTGATCATTGCTGTGGATGAGGTACTACTTGACCGAAAAGAAGATTCTGAGAAGATTAAAAATCTATCAACCGCACGCTCATACAAAGTAGAAGCAAAAGGTGTGGATCGAAGCGAGACAGAATTTTTTGGCAAATTTGTTCTTTGTTCCAACAATGAAGATGATTTTATTTTCATCGATCCTCAAGAAACCAGATACTGGATCCGTAAGATTCATCCATTAACATCGATTGATCCATTTATGCTAGATAAGATGAAGGAGGAAGTACCTGCTTTAATGTATTTCTTAGCGAAAAGACCGATTATTACTGAAAAGAAGAGTAGAATGTGGTTCACTCCAGAGCAGTTAGTAACAGATTCGCTTTTGAGAATCAAGAAACGATTCAGAAACAAAGTCGAAACAGAACTACTAAGTATCATCTTAGAAATCATGGAAAGCTTTGAATTGGAAATATTTCATTTTACCAATAAGGATGCAATAGAACTTCTGAAAAGTAATAATATTCGCATCAATCGTGTCGAGACAAAAAGAATTATTGACAACTGGAATATTCCAGTTTCAAACAACACTTTTAATTATACGACGTACAAGTACGATATGAGTGGTATTGTATATGAATCGCAGCAAAAAGGACGATTCTATACGATAGAAAGATCGCAAGTGAATAAAATATTGATGCTCTGATGATTTTTAACTATAAAATATTATCTATCAAAACATTATATCATCATCAAACGATCATCAAGCGGTCATCATTCATCAAAGTGTTCTTAATCAAACTACCCAAAATCATCGATGATCATCAGAATATGATTGATTGATGACGCAATGATGACGACACAACTAATTAATAATAAGATGATTAAACTACGTTATCATCAAATCATCAAGAAAATTTAAAATTTTGACTATGGATTGTAAACAAGCGAAGCAAATTTCAATGCTCGATATATTGAACCGACAAGGTTTCAGAGCGTCGTATACTAAAAATAATAAAGGTGTAATCTACCATTGGTTTATATCGCCATTCAGACCGACCGAAACTATCGCCAGTTTCTCCTATAATTCAAGATTGAATACGTTCTACGATTATGGTAATGGTCTCTCGGGGACTGTGGTAGATTATATCTGTGCATACTATCAATTTGATATCCCAAAAACACTTAATTTTCTCCGAGAAATCGATTTTTCTTTTTCTCAGCATAGCAATTTGAATATCATATCTGCTGAGAAAAAAGAGAATAAAAGAACTTACAACATCAAATCTATTAAATCTGTCGCGCATCCGGCATTAGTAAACTATTTGGCTAGACGAAAGATCTCAAAGTCACTCTGCAAAAAGTACCTATTGGAAATTGAATACGAGATTTACGGCCGTTCCTTTTTTGGTGTAGCATTTCAAAATGATAGCAAAGGCTATGAGATTAGCTACGAATATAGAAAGCAAAATACAGGAGAATTTACACGCGTAAAAACATGCCTTATTTGCATAAGATATGACATCATTTTCAACGGGAAGCACTAGCGTGGTCGTTACGGAATCTTGGAGTGATTTTCTAGCGCTTTTAACGCTCTATCCAAAGATGGAAGATCGTAACAATTTTATAATCTTGAACAGTGTCTCCATGCGAGATAGACTGATGGAGATGATTAAAACAGCCAATTATTCGACTATTTATTCTGCAACAGATAATGATACAGCAGGCTATGATATCCAAAAAGTATTGATTGATGAATTTCAGGATCGAGTCATCCCACTTAATGCTTTCTACAAAGATTGCAAGGATATTGGAGAATATCTTGAAAAAGGAAAACATATAATTCACTATGAAGGATAGCAAGACATGGATAGAGTCCCTCAGCAAAATATTGCGAGGGTCTTCTATCCGCTTGCTATCGGTAAACTGCACTTTGTTTAGTTATGAAAAAAAGGAAATTACATAACGATGAAAAGCGGGTTTTCGAAGTGAAGATCCGCTTGAATATTGGAGAGAAACAAAAGCTTGAAAAAATCATCGATCGAACCAATTCACATGCTCCCGATATATTCAGAAAGCTGTTGATGAAAGGAAAGCTGCCTGATGCCTCGGTTCCTCTTTTAGATATACAAACGTATTACCAACTGCGAAAAATTGGCTTAACCTATAATGCATATATGAAAGCAATTAATCAAGCTCGTATTACAGAAATAGACCGGAATATAGGCAAGCAGGTTTCGGATATCTTAGATACCGTACAATACAAAATTCGCAAGTCATGATCGCCATCCAAAAAGTACACCGTTTCGCAGATGCCCTAAAATACAATGAAAAGAAATTGAATCTGCAGGACGCAGGTAAGCGAGCAGAGTTATTAGACCACAATTTCTTAAACCCGACTGGGGAAGCTGTTTTAAAAGAAATCAAAATGATCAATAGTCTTCATAGTAATCGTATGAAAAATGATGGCTACCATGTTGCTTTGAGTTTTTCTGAGAAAGACATTGTTTCCGACGAAGTCCTTAAATCCATTGCAGATGATTAAAAAAAAGGAATGGGATTTAGCGATGATCATTTGTTTCTGCTTTACAAGCATAATGACGGTGAAGATCATAAGCATATTCATGTTCACCTGTTACTGCATCGACTCTCTATTGATCCCGCAACCGGAAAAACAAAACTGGTCAGTGACTCCAATAATTATCAGCGTAGCGAGAAGTTATCTCGGCAAATCGAACAAAAGTACGGGCTAGAGATTGTAAGGTCATCGAAAGATGCACAAGATCGAGCGCCCAATAAGGATGAACTGGAGATGATTCAGCGAACAGGAGTGCTTTCTCATCGAATGCTGATGCAGGAAAGAGTCAAGGACGCTTTATCTACATCAAAAAATATTATAGATTTTATAACCAAATGTGAAAATAATGGCTTTTATCTAATTTTTAATCAATCAGAAAGTACAGGCAGAGTTTCTGGCATAGCTTACATTTCGAAAGATGGATTTATAGCTAAAGGTCAAAAACTAGGAAATCAATTCAAATGGTCACATATAAACCAAAAATTTAACTATGAACAAGGCAGAGACCGTCAGGCAATTAGCGAAACAAACGATAGAACAAGAGAAAGATTTGAAGATTTACTTGACAGAACGCTTCGCGAAAACAGAAAAAATGATCGCTCATATAGTCGACACGCAGGCAACAATTACCGACAATCAGCAAGTAATATATCGGAAGCTGGAAACCCTCGATACAGCAAAAGTGAAAATAAACTTGAATCCTGTCATGGAGGAACTTACAATGATGAGGAAGCAGAACAAGGAACTGAAAAAGCAATTCCTAATCAATTTTCTATTGGTGCAAGTACCTTTATTAGCGGTATTGGCGGCTTACTTAGTAGTGTTGGCGCTGGTCAGGTAAATGATGCAGAAGATCGCAAAAGAAAGAAACGAAAACGCTAAATTTATAGTTGGTATGCTCTCTAAATTTGAACTACATGCTATGTATTTAAACGAACTGCAAGAAAGAATCAACAAAGCATTTACTTATCAGAAACAACTTCAAGATTCGAATGAGGATTTACAAAAGTCTATCCTAAACCCTCGAAGATTTTGCAAAGCAATAGAGCTGTATGAATCCACCGACGACCAGAGTTTAAAATCAGAATTGATTTACGCAATGGGAAAATACGTTTGGTATAATTATTACCAAAACTTACATATCCCAAACTGTTCAATGGAAGATCAAGAAAATGAGCGAATCTACAAGGAACTGGAGCAATCAAGCTATGATTTGTATCGTTTAATTGAAAACCATATAGAATGGGAGATGAATAAGCGGTAGCGTGTTAGCTATCGCAGATAGGTTAATAAGGCTGAATAGTCTAGTGTTTTTGTTCTTGTGAATATTTCCGAATAACCCGAATTGGCTCTCCCCGAGTCTCAATAAATAACAACCTTTATTTTACGGTTTTTTATTGCCAATTGGATTTTTTCTTGATTATGGTTTTCACTACCTTTAGTGCACGACAAACCACTTGAATTTACTTTAATCAATGATTTCTAAAACTAGACAATACATAGACAATATTAATAGATTGTACAAAACTAGAAATGCACGAGAACATTCATATCGTGGAGACCTACAAGCGTTGTTGATGAATATATTGCCAAAGGAAATATTGGTGACCAACGAACCAGCACGCGTGCAATGTGGTGCACCTGACTATGTATTGACAAGCGGAGCAGCTAACATTCCGGTTGGGTATATTGAAGCGAAAGATATCGGAGTAGATCTAAACCATAAAAGTCTAAAGGAGCAGTTCGATCGATACAAATCAGGCTTATCCAATTTGATTTTTACCGACTATTTAAACTTCAAATTCTATCGAGATGGTGAATTTATTACCGAAGTAAGAATTGCAAAAACCGAAAATGATACAATTATACCCATTGAATCAAACTTCGAACAATTCGAATCACTAATTCTAAATTTCGCTAATACTGTCACGCAATCTATCAAATCGCCGAGTAAACTTGCCCAATTGATGGCGGGCAAGGCTAGATTAATGGCAAATATAATCGAGCAATCTTTGGACTTCGACGACGAAATGGGAACGAATTCTAATCTAAAGAATCAAATAACATCTTTCAAGACGATGTTAATCCATGACATTAACAACCGTTCATTTGCTGACATCTACTCGCAAACGATTGCTTATGGAATGTTTGCAGCAAGATACCATGATCCAACATTACCCACTTTTTCAAGGATAGAAGCTGCGGAACTTATTCCTAAATCAAATCCTTTTTTGCGAAAATTATTTCATGATATTGCTGGTTTTGATGTGGATACTCGGATTGTCTGGATAGTCGACGAATTAGTAACCATTTTCTTAGCTACCGATGTGGCAAAAATCATGAAAACCTTCGGCCGATCAACCAAAATGGAGGATCCAATCATCCACTTTTATGAGACCTTTTTGGCGGAATACGATAAATCTTTAAGAAAAGCACGAGGTGTTTGGTATACACCCCAACCCGTTGTTAATTTCATCGTTCGAGCAGTTGATGATATCCTCAAAGAAGAGTTTGGATTGCCGCAAGGATTAGCTGATAAAAGCAAGATCAAGGTTAAGATCAAAGTACAATCTGCCGACAAAAGACACAAAGGAGGTGTTACCGACTTCGAAAAAGAAGTTCACCGTGTACAAGTACTAGATCCAGCAACTGGTACGGGAACTTTCTTAGCTGAAACGATCAAACACATCTATTCCAAATTTAAGGGAATGGAGGGCATGTGGCCAAAATATGTCAAGGAAGACCTTATCCCGAGGATGAATGGATTTGAGCTGTTAATGGCATCATATGCGATGGCACATCTAAAATTAGATATGCTGTTAACAGAAACAGGTTACACTGCTGAAGACAATCAACGTTTTCGGATTTACCTAACAAACTCGCTTGAGGAAGCACATCCAGATACCAATACATTGTTTAGTTCGTGGTTGTCGGATGAATCCAGTCAAGCGAACGAAGTCAAACGAGACACCCCTGTGATGGTAGTTATTGGTAATCCACCTTACGCCGTAAGCAGTCAAAACAGAATAGTAGATGAGGATGGCGCCCCAACTTGGATTGGTAAGTTAATAACAGATTATAAAAAGGAATTAAATGAAAAAAGTTATAACTCTCTTTCCGATGATTATGTAAAATTCATTCGATATGGACAATACCACATTGAGAAAAAGGGAAGCGGAATTTTAGCATTTATATCTAATAATAGTTTCATAGACGGTATTGTTTTTAGACAGATGCGAAAAAGCTTATTACGATGCTTCAATTCTTCCTACATTTTGGACTTACATGGCAATTCAAAGAAAAAAGAAAAAGCTCCTGATGGGAGTATTGACCAAAATGTGTTTGATATTATGCAGGGTGTATCTATAAACATTTTTGTGAAAACAGGAAACATGAAGCGCAATGAATTAGGGAAAGTATTTCATTCTGAAATTTTCGGTAGAAGAGAATTTAAGTATAGTTTTTTAAACGAAAACGGTCTAAAAACTATTAACTGGCAACAGCTCCAATTTAATGATGATAATTTCTTTTTTGTTCCTAAAGATTTTGAAGAAGAAAAAGAATATGAAAAAGGATTTTCTTTAAATATTTTATTTCCAATAAATAATACAGGGGTTAAATTTAGGAAAGATAATCTTTTGGTGAAATCCCATTTTGCCAAAAACAATGTGGTTGAAATGATTAATGATATTAATTCTTTATCTACTAATGATTTACAAAACAAATACAATTTTAAAGAAACTCCAGATTGGAAAATTAATGAGAAAAAATTGTTATTTAAAAAATATGAGTTTTCAGACATACAAATCGTAGACTATCGTCCATTTGATTATAGATATACATATTATCCGGAAGATAAAATTTCTAAAATTATTGTAAGAGGAGATTCAAGAAGAAATTTGATGCGCCATATGCTTAAAGATAATTTGGCAATAATTGTAACTAGAGCGAATAGAGCTTTAAGTACTTCTTATTTTTTCTTGTCGAATAAAATTTGCGATTTACATCTTTTAGATTCTGCTGGAGATTCATTGATCGTATGCCCCCTTTATCTCTATCCCGAAACCAATGGTCAAACTTCCATAGAAGAACCATCCGAAAGAGTTCCCAATCTCAATAGGGAGACGGTAGATAAAATCGCCAAAGATTTAAGGTTGCAATTCACCAATGAGAAAGAAAATACAGAAAATACTTTTGCTCCTATAGATATTTTGGATTATATCTATGCTATATTGCACTCATCAGCTTATCGTGAGAAATATAAAGAGTTTCTGAAAATAAATTTCCCACGAGTGCCTTATCCCACCGGTCAAATTATCTTTTGGAAGCTTGTGGAGTTAGGACAGCAGATTCGTGAACTTCATCTTCTAGAAAGCCCCCATCTAAACAAATTAATTACTTCCTATCCGATATCCGGCACGAATCAAGTAACGAAACCATATTTCGAAGAAAATTATGAAATCATAGATGGTGATAAAATCTCACTTATCGATCCTATTTATGAAATTGGTAGAGTTTATATTAACGAAACTCAATTTTTCCAAGAAGTTCCTAAAGTTGCGTGGGATTTCTACATCGGTGGTTATCAACCCGCTCAAAAATGGCTCAAAGACCGCAAAGAACGCGAGTTGGATTTTGACGATGTGTTACATTACCAAAAAATAATAGCAGCATTAATGGCGACAGATCGGTTGATGAAAGAAGTGGATAAAGCTTTAGAGGTTTAAATAATTTTTGTTTATTGTGGATTCTAACAGACTATTTACAGATACATTTGATAAAATTCGTTATCCAAACGACTCAAAATACATTGATTTTTTACTCTCGGAAATAAATAAATCTGAATCGAATTTGGAGGCAAATTTAGAATCTATTAGAATTGATTTTCCAAATTTAACTGATCATTCTCTACTGCATTCTAAAATGCTTTGGAAGTATGCAGATTTGATTCTTGGAGGTAAAATGAGATTAAATCCATTGGAAGGCTATATTTTGCACATGTGTTTTTTAATACATGATGCCGGAATGTGTTTTTCAATTTTAAATAATAAAAAATACTTGCAGGGATTACCAATCTACCTTGATTTTATAGCCTTAAATCCCGATATAAAGAATTTAGAAGAAGAAGCATTATTTTATTGCGTTAGAAAATTACATGGAGAATTTGCGGAACAAATTCCACTATCAAAATTGTCGTCAGAAAGGATGGTAATAGAAAATGAAAATCTTCGAGATGAATTTGGTGAACTTATTGGAAAAATCTCGAAGAGTCACTCGATGGATATCGCTTATATTGATAGTGAGTTATTTGTTTACAACAGTCCCGAACACACCCATTTCCCAATTGATTCAAAGAAATTGGCATATATATTACGGGTATCAGATGCAGCTCATATAGATCGCTTAAGAACTCCATTAAGTGAAAAGGAAATAAGTGAAAAAATTTCTGGAGATTCTCAAAACCATTGGGTATTTCAGAAAAAAATTGGTTTTCCATCTGTTGATAAAGGCTTAATAGTCTACAATTCCGTAAAATCCTTTGATAAGAATGAGAGAAGAGCATGGTGGCTATGTTTTGAAGCGCTCTCTGTATTAAATGAGGAACTGAAAAAAGCAGCTGTTTTCTTTTTTGAAAGTGGCGCCGACGGATTTCTAGCGAAAGGCGTGAAGGCAATTGATAATACTTTATTGTTAGGTCAACAATATATAAGAACTAATGGATGGGACTCCGTTGATACAAAAATAAAAGTCTCTCAGCCTAATTTATTAGCCCTTAATATAGGCGGTAAAAAACTGTACAATTATACTTATTTAGCGCTCAGGGAATTAGTTCAAAATTCTATTGACGCTCTTCATCTAAGAAAATATAAGCAAAAAGATTTTCAAGGTAAGATAACTATTGAGATACAAAATCAAGAAAACGAATGGTTTTTATATGTGAATGATAATGGTATTGGGATGTCTAAGAATATAATGATCAATCATCTTCTGGATTTTGGACGATCCTATTGGGATAGCTACGATTTCTACGACGAGTATGTAGGAGTAGCTCAGAAAAGTTTCAAATCTATCGGGCAGTTTGGTATAGGTTTTTATTCAGCGTTCATGCTAGGGGATGAAATTGAGGTTATTTCTACAAAATTTGGTGATGAAATTAACAGCCGAAATATCCTTAAATTTGAAAAAGGTCTCCTAGAAAATCCTAATTTGGTAGTTAAAAAAGTAAATGAGCTCGATTCAGATTTTGGCACTAGTGTAAGAATAAAACTGTTTAATGATCCGTATGGAGATGGAGGCTTTGTAAATGAAGCAAATCTAGAAAATCCAAATTTACATAACATCGTTAAATATCTCGCTCCTAATATTGACCATCAAATTGAAATTTTAGAAAACAATAATGCGAAGATGATAGAAAAGCTTTCGCTCAATACCTACACAAATTTTGATTTCAAATCTTTTTCAGATCTAGTTTGTTTGCAAAAAAAGAAAGGCGGTTCAGAAGTCTTACACAATAATTTGAAAGATACAAAAAGGAAACTTTTACCGATTTATCAAGAAAATAAAATAGTTGGTCAGCTTGGAGTACTTCCTTATATAAATGGGAGAGTTAGTCAAGACACTGGCGTGATTCTTTCCAGAGGTATCAGAATTACAAGTATGCAAGGGAATATAATGGGATTCATTAATGTCCCAGAGGTCAAAAATCTAAACAGAGATCAATACGAATCCGGAATAACATATGAGGCCTTAATAGATTGGGCATTACGATATATTGAATACCTTTCAAAAGAGTCAAGCATTAGTGGAAATAATTTAGATGTAGAAATTAAAACAATCAAATACGCGCTTGGTATTCTCGAGGATAATGAAATAATTTTCACATATATAGACAATGTAAGCAACACTTGTGAACCATTAACTAAAGGTGGATTAAGAAATTTTATTAAAAAAAGAGATGAGTTCAATCACATTCAATTGTTCGACAAGTTGCACGATGATTTTGTTTATAACGGAATATTTGACGTCATTAGACCCCTATATCTAGACAATCTAATCCGAGAAGAAGATAATTATAAATTAATCTCAATCTCTAAGCTCATTCAAGAAATTATCAAAGATGAATGGGGAGACTTTGAAAAAAAAGAACGTCACGGATTTACGGAATATTGGCACGTCAATGCAAATTCTTATCCGTTCTCATCTATTATTAGTTATAAAAAGATAAAAAGCTAAATTCGAATAGTGGAACCTTAAATCCTCTCCATCATTGTTACAATCCAGCCCCCCATTTAGCCCCCTAATAAAAAATAAAACCCTGCAAGTTAGCAACTTACAGGGTTTTTCAGTGCGCCCACCTGGGCTCGAACCAGGGACCAAAAGATTATGAGTCTTCTACTCTAACCGACTGAGCTATAGGCGCAGTAATTTTTGATCATCAATAACCCTTTTAAAAGCGGTTTTGACGATGCAATTATCGATATTTGTCGGGACAAATCAAAATCTTCGCATGCAAAAAATAAAAAATATCATACTCGATTATGGCAATGTAATCTTCGCTATTGACTTCCAACGCGCGCAACAAGCTTTCAACCAATTAGGTGTAAATAATGTAGAGGAGGTATTCGCACATAAACAGCAAAACGAAATTTTTGACCAATTTGATAAAGGATTGATTACGCCTGCCGAATTTAGGAACGGTATTCGTGCCTTGGCAAAAGCACCTCACTTATCCGATCAAGATATTGACCAAGCTTGGAACGCGTTATTGATTGGAGTTTCAGAGGGAATCCACGATATACTAATCGATCTGAATGAAAAATATCGCATGTTTCTGTTGAGCAATAATAATGAAATCCATTACGCGTTCTGCATGCAGCATATACGTGACGAATACGGAGTAGAAAGTAATGCCGAATTTTTTGAAAAAACATATTACTCCCACGAAATGGGAATGCGGAAGCCGGATCAAGAAATCTTCGATTTTGTACTGAGAGATGCCAATATCGTTGCGTCGGAAACGTTATTTATAGATGATAGTCCGCAACATTTGGCAACCGCTTCTAAAATGGGTATACACACGGCTCTTTGCACCAAAGAACAGCATTTAGCTAAGATTTTGAAGGATTGGGATTTGATTTAAAAATCTTTTTAATAACATTTTAATATGTCAGTGGAAAAAGCTACTTTTGCACACCAAGAATTCCACGACGAAAGGAGGTATATAAAAAGCTATGATTATTGTAAATGTAAAAGAAGGAGAATCGTTAGATAGAGCATTAAAACGTTTCAAGAAGAAATTCGAGAAAACTGGCGTTTTAAGAGAGTTACGTTCACGTCAAGCTTACGAGAAAAAATCTGTTACTCGTCGTACCCAAGTGAAGAAAGCAATCTATAAAGAATCTTTACAGCTAGACAACGCTTAAGTAAAGTTTCCAAAACAATAAAAAAAGGTGATCCATGGATCACCTTTTTTTATTTAATAGTTTTATGCGAGCTTGATCCTTATGATCAAGCTCGCATTCAATTTATTTTAACGTGACATCTAAATACACGGAGTGACGGCCGTAGCTTTCGTAGAAAGGTTTGAACTCCACACCATCAATGTTAAACTGCAACGCTTGTGGATCGCCCGTAATCGTGTTGCCAAGTTCTTTTGCATGCAATGTGATAGGGCGCCAATCTTTGCGTGCTTCCGGTTCTTGCGCTGCCAAGAGAACAGGACCGTAGAATAAGCTGGCAATATTTTGTTGATCCATAACCGGCTCTAAGCGGAATTGGAAAGGCAACTGCCATTCAATCACGTCGCCGTCTTTCCAGTTCTGCGATAACTTCACGTATGATCCAGCTTCCGCTTTAATATTTTGGGTACGACCGTTGATTTTCACTTGAGCGCCTTTTGTTGCCCAAGAAGGTACACGTAAGTGAATCGCAAACTTACCTTTTCCACGAACGGTAAGCTTCGTATGATCTTTCTTTGGAAAATCCGTTTCCTGTTCGATACGAATGTTGCGTTCGTTCCAATTTAAAGTCGAAGGAATAAATAAGTTAACGTATAAGTCGTTGTTATCGATGCTTTTGAAATAGATGGCATGCTGTAACTTGGTACTGCTTTCGATTGCCGTACCGTTGCAACAGGTAAAACCATTTAGATGCGGATTGCCAAACTGTTTCACCGAAGCCGGACGTAACGGTACATGGTAAGTATTCGCTGGACTATCTTCTGCCACCGATGCTAAAATGTGATTGTACAAACCACGTTCGTAGTAATCCATCAGTTCCGGACGTTGCTCGTACATAAACAAACTGCTGGTTAGTTTCAGCATATTGTACGTCGCACAAGTTTCATTTTGTCCACCGGACGAAAAGCCGTTTTGGTAAATGGTTGCTGGTTCAGCGATGAAACATTCCGCATTGACAGGATTTCGCGCACCAGCAACGCCACCAATGCTATACATGTAATCATTTACCGCTTTAAACCAAAAATTATCCGCAATCTTGAAGTAATCCAACTCATCGGAAACGCCGTACATTTCAATACTGCCGACGATTTGCGGAATGTGTTGATTTGCATGCAAACCTCTAAATGTATCAATGTTTTTAGCCAGTCCGTGTGTACGTTCTGCATTACCGAAAAACATATCGACATTGTCGAATAATTGCGCCGCTTTCCAGTATTTTGCTTCCTCAGTGATCTGATAAAGATGCGCCAAGGTTTCGTTCATTCCGCCGAATTCGCCAGCGATATAGGTATTCCACATTGCGCGCAGTGTGTCAGCAGGAACAGCGCTCAAGCGCGATTCCACCCAGTCGGCCATGCCCGTTGCCACGTCCAACGCTTTTTTATTTCCGGTTTGCGTGTAGATGTCAATCAGCCCTGCTAAGATCTTATGTAGCGTATAGTATGGCGCCCAAACCTGATTTTTTTGTCCTCCATATTTTGCACCTTGTTCTAGCATAATGAATTGATCAGGCGGATAGGCGCTGATATAACCTTCGCCCCAGTTCCAATAATCCGTTCGAATACCTTCCACGCTCAAATCCGAATCAAAACCTTCTTTGCCGGATCCCGGAGGAACCAGTTTAGCATCCGCTACAGCGGAATTTCCATCCTTGTTGGCTTTGCCCGACATGTTTGAAAGTTCATACAACGTTTCGATCATGTAAGAAATCTTTTGCTTGAAGTTTTCTTGCAATTTTGGGTCATATCCCGTTCCGGCATAAGCTTGCGCAATGGCAGTTAGATAATGTCCTGTAGCATGGCCGCGTAGCTTGGTGTCTTGACTATCCCAAACGCCCAAAGGCTTCGCTCCATCCGGTTGTTTTACGCCAAATGCATTTCTAAACATGTATAAGAAATCATCCGGATTGGTGTTCGCTAAACCCTGAATGAATTTATCTCGATTGGAGATAAATGGATTCTTCTCATTGGATGCATTGTTATTTAATGCAACATGATCCAACGGAAATGCTTCCAATACTTTTTTTGGTGCTTTCGATCCCTTTTTTTCTTTGATGGTTACGTGCGCTTTCGGTTGTAAATTCGTGCCTGGAATACGACCAATAACTGTGTATTTTCCAATTGCTTGAACGGCGGTATTATCGGTCGGCGCGGGCCAAATCACGCGCACTTTTGGTCCTTCCAAACCCTCTGCATAACTTCCTTGTACGTGAGTGGGCAAACGCGGCGATTCTCCAACCAAAGTTTCTACTTCTATATCTTCTACGGTTTGTAAATAAGCATTATACAGCTGCGCTTGCGTCATCGGGAAGGATGGCATTTCTTCGCCATCGTGTGGACGTTGATTTACGCGGTTTCCGCTCGATTGCCCACCATTTTTTGCGTTTTCATAAATGGTTTGCACTTGGTTTCCAGTCAACGCAACGCGGTAAATGCGGAAATCATGTAATAATGCTTGGAGTGTATTTCCTTGATTTATATTGTTTTGCCCAACAGTAAGTTGACGTTTTGACGCGTTATTACTTTGCGATAATCCAGAAAAATCAATCGAAACATTTGATTTCTCGGCCATCTTTTTACCGTTCAGATAGATAGAAATTGATTTCGACGGTATATCGATCACGCTAACGATATGTGCCCATTGGTCAGCAGGAAGCGATGTTAAAGATACTGTATGCTTGGTTTTCTGGTTACGAAAAGCAAATTCATAAATATGCTGATTAGCTTCTTGTTTAATTTGTCCGCCAACCTCATGTTCTTTGTCGAATGAAAAATCAAAAAGATAGGAATTCTTCGCATCCTTGGAAAGGAATATCCAACTGGAAATACTCAGCGATTCTAAATCGTTGAGTGCTTCGTTCGGGAGCTGCAAATAGTTCTTTTGAGAACCATTTAAAGCCAGTACTTTGCCCGGTTTATCATCTTTAAATGTAGGCGTATTTTCACCTAAGTATTTCGCATGTAAGTTGTTTCGTGACCAATCTTTGAGGTCGCCGCGAAATAGATAACGCGCTATCATTCCGGTTTCACCGATTCCATCCAGAATCTGATCGCCGCTTTGCGCTATCGCTGTTCCAAACTGGGAAAGCAACGCTATTATTGTACATCCGAGAAAATAGGGGAGTCGTTTTAATACTTTCATCATTCACCATTTTATTTTTCGTAAATTAGATAGTATCGTGATGGGATGTTTGCTTTATTTTGTCGATTCACTGTCGGATATTAACCTTTCGGTTTTAAATGAATAAGACAATAGGGAGCCAAAGCCAAGAGGATTAAATCTCATGGGTAAGAATTAAAGAAAGTTTTTGTTGAATAATTTGTATTTTGACGTCGCACTTTGAAATGCACTAACAAATTATAAACTAACAAATGCGTTATGAAAAACATCGTATTGATGATTTTGCTTATGAGCTTATCAAGCGGAATCATGGCTCAACAAACTGTGGTAAATGGAGATATTGCTGGACATGGAGATGGACAATTAATTATCAATTCGTCGCATAATGGTGAATCTAAGATAGATACTGTAAATATAAAAAATGGCAAATTTACGTGGAAAGGCTATCTTAAGGAGCCACAAAACCTTCTAATTAAATTTCCTTCAAAAAATTTTCAATTTTATGCCGATAATAACGAACATATTTCCATTGTGGGAACTGCAGATTCTATATCAAGATTGCGTGTTTATGGATCAAAAGTTCAGGATGAGGCGGACCTACACAAAAAATCTTTACAAGATCTGACCGACAAGGAGATGGCGATTTACAAACTATGGGGCGAGGCGTCCGAAGAGGAACGTAGCGGATTAGAAAAGAGAATTTATGCACTACGTCGCGAACGGCGCGAGCGAGGAGTCGAATATATCTCGAAAAATCCGGATAGTTATTTTAGCTTGAATTTGGTGAACAACGATGCAATAACGGGATCTTACGAAGATATAGCTCCCACGTTTAAACTACTTTCTTCACGTATGCAACGGACAGTGCAAGGCATTCGGCTTGCTGAACGACTCGAATTGTTAAAGCGAAGTCGATTGGGGGAGGAAATGTTTGATTTTACCCAAAATGATCAAGACGGAAATGCCGTGAATTTTAACGATTTCAGGGGCAAATATGTGTTAGTGGACTTTTGGGCAAGTTGGTGCGGACCTTGTCGAGCAGAAAACCCAAACGTGCTTGCTGAATATAACAAGTACAAAGAGAAGAACTTTACCGTATTAGGAATTTCTTTAGATGAAGATGCATTGAAATGGAAGGAAGCTATTAAGCAAGATCAGTTGCCATGGCTTCAAGTGTCCGATTTAAAAGGGTTTGATAATGAGGTGTCTGCGTATTATGGAATCGGAGCGATTCCAAGTACGCTGTTGGTTGATCCAGATGGAAAGATCATTGCTAAGGATCTACGTGGAGAAATGCTATCTTCCAAACTAAAAGAATTGTTTGAGGATTGAAACTTGAAGTTGGGTTTGAAAAAAGGAATCTAAGATATAATTCGGAAAGCTAGCGCTTTTAAGTTCTTCCAAAAAAATAATTGCCTACAAAAATGAGATCATTTTGTAGGCAATTTAGTGTCAAAACGTCGATATTATTGCTTTGCGCCCGGAGGACAATGCGTTTTCAAGAAATTAGTAAATGTTCTTGCTAGATGTTCCGAAGTGCCTTCGCCTTCGTTGATCGAATGACTGCGGTTCGGGTAAGACATCATTTGAAACGGAATATTGTGTTTTATCAATTCGTTGATGTACACCTCTGCGTTCTGGTAATGCACGTTATCGTCGCCTGTTCCATGAACGAGAAGCAAATGACCGCGTACATCTTTCGCGTAGGTAATCGCCGATCCTTTGATGAAATCTTCCTCATTTTCTTGTGGCAATCCCATATAGCGTTCCTGATAAATGTTATCATACAACAATTGATTGGTTACCGGAGCAATGGATATCCCGGTTTTGTAAATCTCCGGATATTGTCCTAGCAAATGAAGCGTTGTCGCGCCGCCACCGCTCCATCCCCAAACTGCCACGCGTGCCGTATCTACAAAATCCCATTTTAGCACTTCTTTTGCGCCCATCGCTTGATCGCGGATGTTTAAGATGCCGATGTTTTTGTAGATCGCTTTGCGCCATTCGCGTCCTTTTGGCGCTGGCGCTCCACGGTTTTCTAAGGAAATATAAATATATCCGTCTTCCGCCATATCACCTTCGTAAACGCGATTTCTTCCAGCGTAGATATTATCGGTAACCGTTTGTGAAGCAGGTTCGCCGTACACATAAAAAACGACTGGATATTTTTTGTTTGGATCGAAGTTCTTTGGTTTAACCATCCAACCGTCCATCTCGATTCCATCTACCGTGCTTACTTGGAAAAACTCAGCAGATGCTGCACCGTTCGGTAAATTAGAGGTACGTTTGGCAGGTTTGATTTGTTTGTGCGTAGGCAAGCTAACTAGCGCATCCAAACTATAATGTTTGGTGCTCGTGCTGGTGTGAAATGCCAGAACGCCATTTGGCGAAATGCGGTACATATTTGTTCCGGCACTTGCGTTAGGTGTTACACGTTTTGCCTTACCACCACGTAATGGAATTTGATACAAGTATTTTTGCGTCGCATTTTCCGGCGAAGCCGAAAAGTAAATGGTCTGTTGCTTTTGGTCAATGTGGTCGATTTGTATAACATCGAAAGCGTCCTGGGTAATCAGTTTTTCTTTACCATTTAGATCGATGCTATAAATCTGACGAAAGCCACCTTTTTCGGAAACCCAAATAAACGCTTTTCCGTTATCCAACCAATCCCAACCGCTGGGATCACCCGAATTCCAACGCGATTTAATGTCGATCCAAGCTGGATCGGTTTCCTGGTGGATCGTCTTCGATTGTCCGGATACCGCGTCAGCTGTGATAATTGCACTAGCATTTTGCTTTCTGTTCAAACGTTGTAAAATCACGCCGGATCCGTCGGTCAACCATTCCATACGCGGAATGTAATGCTGCGCCGGATCGCCGTCAACGTTCACTTGAACTTGTTTTTTGTTTTGCACATCATAAATCCAAATACTGCTAGCAGAAGGATTTAAGCCGACTTTTGGATATTCCACCGGAATGGTAAAGGCATATAAGCTATCCGTGTTGTTGATCATCAAGAAATGACGGGTATCTTTCGCATCCAGTTTCCAGTAAGCAATGCGTTTGCCGTCCGGCGACCAGCGAAAACCATCCTGCGTACCAAATTCTTCTTCGTACGCCCAATCGAATGTTCCGTTAATCATTTTATCACTGCCGTCCTGCGTTATTTTTACGTAGGTATTGCTCTTCAAATCTTCTACGTAAATGTTGTTTTTGGAAACGTAAGCAACTTGATCGCCATTAGGAGAGAATTTCGCAAACATCAAGGATGCTTTTGGCAAGCCTTTTCCTAATTGTTGCAGTTGATTCGTGGATTGATTGAAAATCCAATATTCGCCACGCGTATTATCGCGCCAAACGCGCTCCGTATTCGCGAATAACAATAAATCTTTTCCGTTCGGAGAAACCACAAAAGACTGTACGTTCAAAGGCGCTTTACCTCCGCTCGGAATCAATTGCTCGGATTTGATGTAGGTGCTAGATTTGGATTCGTCCAACAAATGAACCAGCTTTATCCCTTCGGGAGAAAACTCATAATATGCATTTCCGTCCGACGACCACTGTTCTTGTGCTTTGGCGGATTGAAACGACAGCAATGCTGCCAAGCCAGCTACGAATAGCCGGGCTATACGAAAAGGTTTATACATATTGTGCGCGGTAATTTTCAACGTCGTCAATAGATTTTATCAGGTCCGGACCCAAAAGTTGGTGTCCGTTCGGTGTGATCAAGAAATTATCTTCTAATCGAATACCTCCGAAATCACGGAATTTTTCCAACTCATCATAATTGATGAAGTCAAGATATTGTTTGTTGGCTTTGCAATGATCGATCAATTCCGGAATAATGTAAACACCCGGTTCTACGGTTAGCACAAATCCCGGTTCTAAAGCTTTGCCTAAACGCAAGGATTTCAATCCAAATGTTAAGGTATCTTTCGGCTCCTCATCGGTGTATCCAACATATTGTTCGCCTAAATCTTCCATGTCGTGCACGTCCAGTCCCATCAGGTGTCCGAGTCCGCATTGGAAGAACATGGTATGCGCGTGTGCGCGAACAGCCTCTTCAGTATCGCCTTTCATCAAACCAATTCCTTTCAAACCTTCCACAAGAACTTTTGCAGCATGCAGGTGAACCGATTTAAAGGAAGTTCCAGGACGTAATTCTGCTCGAGCTGCCGTCAACGCATCTAAAACGATTTGATAAACGGCACGCTGTCTGCTATCGAACGCCGCCGAAACCGGAAAAGTGCGCGTAAGATCGCCAGCGTAGCCCATCGCTGTTTCTGCGCCCGCATCGATCAATACCATATCACCCGATTTTAGGGCGTTACTACGCACCTGATTATGCAATATCTGTCCGTGAATCGTGATGATCGGCGGATAGGCTAAGGGGCAATCTTTATTTGCTGCGAATGCTTGTACAGCACTTACCACCTCACTTTCTTTCATGCCTTGCTTTGCCAAGCGCATAGCTAACAAGTGCATTTCGGTAGATACAGCAACTGCACGTTCGATTTCAACGATCTCCTGATCCTCTTTAATGGAACGCTGAGCCGCTACCGCCCGAATGAATGGAGCGGAAGCCGTTAATGCATTGTAATTCACTTGAAGCAGTTCGCTTAACTGCAATTTATTAGCGGATTGATAAGCCGGAAGGTAATGCACGGTGCGATCGCTGGTAACAGCCTGTTTGATATAATTCGCCAATTCGCCCATTGGACGAACTTCTCGCACACCTACGCGTTCCGCTTTCTTGCTGATCGATTCTTGCGGACCAGTCCAAACCAAATCGTCAATGGTAGCTTCGTTACCGAAAATGATTTCTCGATTTTCGTCTACATCAATTAGTGCAACTAAAGAAGGAACCGATAATCCGAAGTAATACAAAAAGGTGCTATCCTGGCGGAACGGATAGGTATTGTGTTCGAAATTGATGGGATTTTCGATGTTTCCCATAAAAAGTAATATACCGCTGGGAACGTTTTCTCGCAGGGTATTGCGTCTATTTTGATAGGTTGTTGTTGAGAACATATAAGTACAAATGTATCGATTTGCGTTTAATTAACGGCCTGATTGCTGTCTTAACTTCACTTGTTTTGTGCCGTTTGGAATGACGTAGATGCCATTTTCGCCTCGCTCGATTCCTTCAATCGAATATCTTTCTGTTCCGTTGTTTTCCTCCAATAAAAGATGCGCCGAAACGTTTTGCTTATTATCTGATTGCTCGGTAAAGGTTAATATGATTTCTTTATTTTTTGGATTATAGTTTAATTGCTGAATCTCGCCGGATGTGGTTTGAATAAGCAATTGCTCCGGTGCGAGGTAAACGCGACTGCGAGATGCGGTAGTAATTTCAACTTGAACACCATTTTTGTTCTCCGATAAATTTCCGCTGAAAGCTAACCATCCAAATTCCGGATGCTGTACGATGTAAGTTCCCGCGTGGGAAGCATATCCGTAAAATCCGGAACCATAATCACCTGTGATTCCATCGTTGGCCAACGTGGAAGGATAGGAGTGGAAAGCGCCCGGCGCAAAACCTTCTTCGGTCACGTTGGCAAGTGCGCCGATGATGCCAGCGTGGCCAATGCGAAGTAAATGATAATCTTCCGGGTTTTTGCGATAAGCCGACAAAACCGGAATGGCATTTAATGCCGATCCGTAATGATGCAGTTGACGTTCTACACGCGACAATTTTCCGCCATAGATAAAATCCCAGTATCTACGCGCGCTACCATTGTATCCCCAATGCGGAATGGCTGGCATGTATGCCAAAATAGCGTTGAGCGTTACCGTAGCTTTGTCGTCGAATCCGAAATAATCCGACCACATATAAACTTCTTCCTGTCCGGTCGAATCCCACGGCATTTCACTGCCAAAAGGATAGTTTAGTGTGCGCCAATGTTGCGCACGCTTTTGCATCAAATCCTCCAGTTTGCTAGCTTCTGCGGTCTTTCCTTCCCGTTGCAAATCGTTAAGGATTATCAAGAAAATACTTCCTTCCATCTGTCCGAATTGTGCATAATGCGGCGCTTGTTCAACCATAGCAACCGATGTTTCGTAGGCACGATCCAAATATGTATCCCAGCTTTCCTCAGCAACCAAATGCGGTTGGTATCGCGCTAAGCGGTAAAACACCCAATGCGCAGCAGCCACGTGCGGATAATTATACGATCTTCCGACATTGTCGGCTTCTTTTTTCGGCCAAGCCGACCATGTCGTATAATTGATGCTATCGCTGTATGTGCCTGCTGGCAAGGAATCTGGTTCGTAGTAGAATAAGCTTTTTACCACACCATATTTGTTCTTTCCGGAACGGTGCTGAATGTTGCCATACAGCGTTTCGTTCATAAAGCGCTTGAGCTTTGCAAGTTCCTCCGCATTTGGTTGTACCACTTGTTTCATCATAGCCGCCAGCCAACTTCCGGCACCTGCTTCATCACTCAAGCCTGCATACCACGCGCGCTGTTCCTCCGTCACTTGCCGTTTTTCTTCGTTGTCGTAGGTTATGACAGAAGGCGATCGCTTAAACGGATCTTTATCATCCTCAAACCATTGCTTGGTCGTTAGAAAATTCCCTAAATCGTTTACCACATCTTTTTCAGATTTGATAACCTTATAATGTACGGATTGCTGTTTGCCGTCGGCGTAGGTAATCGTCAATCGAGCGCGTCCCCATTGATTTCCTTTTATTTCGTAACCTTTCCATTTGCCATGATCGGTTTTCTTTTTGGAAACAGATAGCGCATGTGCAGGATACACGGTAATATCTTTGATTGGCGATTGATGTTGGATAAACAATTTTGCGGTGTTGTTGATCGGTAGCACATAACCGGATGCGCCAATCGCCAGCGGACGATCGTTCTTTACCAATGTATTTTCAATTTCCCGAATACTTGGCGCGAATGCAAATCGAAGTGCGACAGTTTTCTTTTCACTGGGTTTCAATAGCGTTGAAGTTGGTTTATTCCACTGGTCGACACCTTTCCAATCGGTTTCCGCATGTGCTTTGCTATGGATCATCCATTCATGGAAACCCTCAAACGTAATGCTTCGCGGCGTTGGATCGTCGTTCAGTGGATTGTACGCTTCGAAGGAAGCATTTTCTTCCGGCAATACCAATAAACTGTTTCCGCGTCCATGCAGATGATTGACTTGCACATATCCGGCATCCAAACCAATGTACGGATCGAAAAACACATTATGAGCATGTGCTTCATCCAAATTTTTGCCGTCCAGATTATTGTTAAATGGCAATGGAATGCCTAAGGAACCGATCTCGTAAGTTTGATCGGTTTTATTTTCTATGGTAAACTGTAATACCAAATCATCGCCTTTTTGTTTCCATGATCGCTCCACATGCAAAGGGATTCCCTGCAAACTGGCCGATAAATCGGCAGATGCCAAAACATCTTTCCCAGTTGGCAACGCTTTTACATCTTTTCGATCGGATGCCGTAGAATAATCTTTCCACGCCGTTTCCGAATCCTTTCGTATACGAAGATTGATATCTCCTAAATGATAGAAGTGATTTCGATCTCTTTTGGACAAAAAGTTTTTCGGCGTGTAATCAAATACATTGTCTCCATTTTGCGGTTGTAGCGAAGCGATGGTTTGCGAAGCATTTAAAATAGAAAATTTCAGCTGCGGTAATGCAAATTGTTTTTCGCCCAAATCCAAGTGGAGCGTTTGAGGTTGTTGCCTTACCTTTTTCCACACCGGATGTTCGTTTTCCTGCGCCTGAACGCTTATCGAAAAAAGAGGCAATAGCAAAATGGTGGTTGCGGAATATAGTTTTGTTAGCATAAGAAGGGGATGATTGGTCGTTTGTGTTGACAAATTTAATACACGTCGGGCTTTAGCATAAACCGGATTTTACCGGATTCCATGCAGAAATTAATCACTTTATTCAGCCTAATTTTTTTTGTTAAATTTTAGTTGATTTCTTGTGAAGGAATCGTTTTTAAGTTTATCTTAGTGTTAACAACTAACACAAACTTCTGCTATGAAACCTATTCAATACAGCGTTCCTGTACCAAAAGACAGAACCGTGTTTATCCAAGAAGATGTTTTGGACAAATTTTATCCATACATGCATCGGCACGAGGAATATCAATTGATATGGATTGTAGAAGGCGGCGGACAGCTGCTTGTCGATGATAATTTGCACGACTTTCAGGAAGGCGATATCTTCTTATTGGGATCCAACCAAGCACATGTCTTCAAGAACACGCCGTTAAGTGAACGTGTCCGCTCTATCTCTATATTTTTTAGTGATAAAGGTGCTTTAGCCAATATGTTGCATTTGCCCGAATTGAGCGTTCTGTTAGATTTTATCAGCAAAAACAAACGCGGATTTCAGGTGCCTAGGCAGCAACTTTCGCGCGTACGTCGTCGCTTCGATATCTTAAAACGCTCTGATCACATGGATCAGTTGATCAACTTTTGTTACCTGCTACGCGCACTGAATGCAGTTTCTTCTGAATTGAAGCCATTGTCAGGAATCTCCATCAGTGAGACGGAAGAAGTAGGATCTATTCGTATCCACGCGTTGTGTCGTTATATCGAACAAAATTTTCGAGAAAATATCAGTCTAGATGCCATGTCCGACAAGGCGAATTTGACACCGCAAGCATTTTGTCGATTTTTCAAACGAAGTACCGGAAAAACTTTTGTTTCTTATTTAAACGAGGTTCGTGTTAGGGAAGCGTGCCGTCTCTTGGGGTCGTCCAGGTATGAATCCATTTCCGGTGTAGCGTATGACTGCGGTTTTAACAGCATCACTAATTTTAATCGCGTATTTCGCAGTGTTACAGGCTTGTCACCTAAAGAATATGTTCTTAGTTATCAAAATCTATTATATCAATAAATTTCTGATGGTTAATATTTAATAAGGAATGATTAAAAGGTGGTTAGTTGTCCTTTAGATTAGTCGGTAGCTTTGATACTAGTAAACAATAGATGGATTAAACTAAGAACAAACTGACTATGGCCGATTTAAATTGGAAGGGAATTTATCCCGCAGTATTAACACCTTTTACCGAGAACGGAGAAATCGATTACGACATGTTCGCGAAAAACACGAATGCACAAATAGAAGCAGGAGTGCATGGAATTATCGTGGCAGGTACCTTAGGCGATTCGGCTACCTTAGAGACCGAAGAAAAATTTGACTTATTAAAGTACGCAAAACAAATCGTTGGTGGACAAATTCCAGTTATTCTTAATATCGCCGAAAACACCACGAAAAACGCTGTTTCCGTTGCTCAGAAAGCGAAAGAATTAGGTGCCGATGGATTGATGTTATTGCCACCGATGCGTTATAAAGCAGATGATCGCGAAGTATTAGAATACTTCAAAGCTGTTGCAAAATCTACCGATTTACCTATCCTCATTTACAATAACCCAGTAGATTACAGTACCAACGTAACCTTGGATATGTTTGCCGAACTAGCAGATTATCCTTCCGTACAAGCTGTAAAAGAATCAACACGTGATTTGGCAAATATTACGCGTATGAAAAATCGTTTTGGCGATCGTTTCAGCATTCTTGGTGGTGTGGATACCATTTGTTTAGAATCTCTTTTATTGGGTGCAGATGGTTTGGTAGCCGGATTGGTTGATGCTTTCCCGAATGAAACGATGGCGATGTACAACTGTGCAAAGAATGGAGAGATTCAAAAAGCAGTAGAAATTTACCGTTGGTTTATGCCTTTGTTGGAATTAGATATTCATCCAAAACTTATCCAATACATCAAATTAGCTGCAACAGCAGAAGGTATCGCAACACCGCACGTTCGTGCACCACGACTTCCACTAATTGGCGAAGAAGCGGAAATAGTACAAAAGATTATTGCAGATAGCATTGCTACGCGTCCTGTTTTGGATGCGGTGCAAGCATAAAAAAGAACAATGAATCAAACAAAGGAAATATTGGATGCGTACGTGCAGAAATCCGCGGAAGCATTTCAGTTTTTAAAAACAACAACGGTAACGGAGCGTGCAGCTTTTATGCACGCCGTTGCTGATAATATTGAAGCGCTTGACGACAACTTGTTTGAAGTTGCTCATCGAGAATCTGCCTTGCCGATGGCTCGTCTTCAGGGCGAGAAAGGCAGAACAGTTGGGCAATGGCGCAGTTACGGCGATGCGGTCGCTAAAGGTACTTATATCGATGCACGCATCGATCGCGCAAATCCAGAAAGCGGTAAAAACGATATTCGTAAATACAGCGTGGGCTTAGGTCCTGTTGTGGTTTTCGGTGCAAGTAATTTTCCGTTCGCATTTTCTACCGCCGGTGGCGATACAGCTAGTGCGATTGGTGCTGGTTGTCCAGTTCTGGTTAAAGGCCATCCCGGTCACCCGGAAACATCACAAATCATGGCGGATGCCATCAGCAAAACCGTAAAGGAATTTGGTTGGCCGGAAGGCGTTTTCGGACATGTGGCTGGAGATTACGTAGAAGGAACAGATACATTGATCGGTGCTTACTTGACCGCACATCCTACCATCCAAGCAGTCGGATTTACGGGATCACAGCAGGGGGGAAAAGCTTTGGTAGCTGTCGCGGCGAAGCGCGAAGTGCCAATTCCCGTTTTCGCCGAAATGGGAAGCATCAATCCGGTTTTTGCTCTTCCTGAATTGTTGGAAAGCAAGGCGGAGGAATTTGCGAAGCAATATGTTGCATCGTTGACACTAGGAACAGGTCAATTCTGTACAAATCCCGGTATTTTGGTAGCGCAGACTGGAAGTGCTTTCGAGCGTTTGAAAGCGGCTTTAAGCGAAGCGATCCAAGAAGCAAAACCAACAGCGATGTTGCATCCGGGCATTGCCAAAAATTATGTTGATAAGAAGCAACCTTTCCACAGTCAGGAACAGGTAACCATATTGGCAGAATCAGCCACTAAAGCAGAGCAAACACAAGGGCAACCCACCATTGCGTGGACAAATGCGGAAGCTTTTTTAAGTAATACACAATTATCTGCGGAAGTTTTCGGTCCGTTTGGCTTGTTGGTAGAAGCACAATCCACGGAGCAATTCGTAGAAATTGCGAATGCCTTGGAAGGTCAACTTACTGCAACAATCGCTGGAACAGAAAATGATTTGGCTACAAACCGATCTTTGGCGAGCGTTTTACAAGATAAGGTTGGTCGTTTGTTATTCAACGGAATGCCAACTGGCGTTGAGGTCGTATATGCGATGCAACACGGCGGACCATTTCCAGCAACCAGCGATCCGCGATTTACTTCGGTTGGGCCAGATGCTGTAAAACGTTTTGTTCGTCCGATTTCGTTTCAAAATTGGCCGGAGCAATTTCTGCCGGCCGAATTACAATCGAGCAATCCACTAAAGCTGACGCGCACCGTCGATGGTCAGCCAACATCCGATATTTTATAACAAATATGTCTATCTGCGCGACGCAAAATGAAAAAGACTTTTTTTTGTATTGATTCCCATACCTGCGGATGTCCGGTACGATTGGTTACCGGTGGCGTACCGTTTTTGAACGGTAGCAGTATGATGGAACGACGGCTACATTTTATGGCCGAGTACGACTGGATTCGCAAAGGACTGATGTTCGAACCGCGTGGCCACGACATGATGAGCGGAAGTATGCTTTATCCGCCGACTGATCCTGCTAATGACGTGGGCGTGCTGTACATTGAGACGAGCGGTTGCTTACCAATGTGTGGGCACGGCACAATCGGCACGGTAACGATTGCTATTGAGGAAGGATTAATTCAACCTAAAACACCAGGGAAATTGCGTTTGGAAACCCCGGCAGGATTAATTCATATCGATTACGTTCAGGAAGGTCCGAAAGTGATAACCGTGAAGTTGACCAACATAAAATCTTTCTTATATGCAGAAGGATTGACTGTTGACTGTCCAGATTTAGGTGAAATTGTAGCGGATGTTGCCTACGGTGGTAACTTTTATGCCATTATCGATCCGCAGAAGAATTTTCGGGATATCAGTGATTTCAGCGCAGCACAATTGATTCACTATGGAAAGATTATCCGCCAATTGTTGAGCGACAAATACAGCTTCGTGCATCCAGAAAATCCGTTAATTGCAGGGTTGACGCACATTCAATGGACAGGAAAACCGACTAAGTCGAATTCTACGGGAAGAAATGCTGTTTTAGTCGGGGAGAATGCTTTGGATCGTTCGCCTTGCGGAACAGGAACATCTGCCCGGTTAGCACAATGGCATGCTAAAGGTAAATTGAAATCGGGCGATGTATTCGTTCACGAAAGTTATATCGGTTCGCAATTTATCGGTCGTATTGAAGAAGAAACATCGATTATCGATCGAGCAGCGATCATTCCATCCATAGAAGGTTGGGCGCGGATTACCGGCTATAGCCAAATTATCATCGACGACGAGGATCCTTATTTCGAAGGATTTCAAGTAACATAACAAACTACCAAATACCACCACAAGCGTGTCAACAACTACAATAAACACAAACAATAAAGGCACGGCGCTAGTCGTCGGAGCCGGAATAGCTGGCCTCTGTACTGCTTATTATTTGCAGAAAGATGGCTGGCAAGTCAGCGTGCTGGATAAAGAAGACGGGCGAAATAATTGTTCAATCGGCAATGCCGGAATGATTGTTCCAAGTCATTTTACGCCGTTGGCTGCGCCTGGAATCGTTGCGCAAGGAATCCGTTGGATGCTAGATAGTAAAAGTCCATTTTACGTTCGTCCGTCGCTTAATCCAGATTTAATTAATTGGGGATTAAAATTCTTAAAACATGCTAATGAAAAGCATGTCAATAAAAATGCGGAAGCAATCCGCGATCTAAATTTATATAGCAGTCAGCTTTACGACGAGTTGAAAGGAGAGGTCGATTTCGATTTTGAATTGCGACAAAACGGTATCATGATGCTGTATAAATCGAAGGCTGCGGAGCACGAAGAACGCGAATTGGCCGAACGTGCGCAATCTTTAGGATTAGACGTTGTCGCTTACGATAGAGCAGGGATTCAAACTTTGGAACCCAATTTACGTTTAGATGCGGAAGGTGGGATTTTATACAAATGCGATGGTATCCTATCGCCATCTAAATTGATGTTCGGGTTGACGGATTACCTAAAATCGGTCGGTGTACGTTTTGAATTTCAAACCGCAGTAGAAGGTTTCCATGTTTCGGGAAACAAAGTTTCTGCGGTTAAAACAAACAAAGGAACATTTAAAGCGGATGAGATTGTGGTTACCGGTGGTGCATCCTTGCCGAAAATTGTAAAAGGTTTAGGATTAAAAACACCGTTAATGCCTGGTAAAGGATATTCTTTCATGGTGGACCCCGAAGGAGAAGCGGCTATGGAACATGCTGCGTTATTGGTGGAAGCGCGTGTAGCCGTGACGCCGATGAATGGCCAAATCCGTTTTAGCGGAACGATGGAACTTGGTCCTGCCAACGATCGGATTTACCCGAATCGTGTAAAGGGAATTGTAGAATCTATTCCAAAGTATTTTCCTGATCTCAATGTTTCATATCCTGAGCAAATTTGGTATGGCTACCGTCCTTGTTCGCCGGATGGTCTACCTTATTTGGGGCGTTGTGCGAGCTATCAGAATGTATCTTTAGCTGGCGGAGCAGGCATGATGGGATTGAGTTTAGGTCCTGCTTTCGGGAAAACAATCGCTGATTTATTGGCAGGATCAACACCAAAAACAAACATCGAAGGATTCAGAACGGATCGTTTTCAATAAACCCTAAAAAACTTGGCTATGAGTTCATTTCGTCAAAATATAATGGTAGGATTTTGCTTAATGGCAACTTCATTTGTTCAAGGACAAAACAGCGATATGTATTCACATACTACAGCATTAGAACCGTATGTTGTCCGTTATGGACATGATGTGCAGGCGGTGAATTATTTCTATGGTCCTATGCCGAAGGGAAGAAGCTATCAGCGATTTGCGGCTTCTCCGCAACAAATTGATCGATTGATAGCTCTGGATCAAACTTATTTAAAGGAATTGAATGAACTTGATTATCAACATTTGCCAACTGGCGGACAAGTTGATTATCAATTGCTAAAAAGAAAAATAGCGCGCAATACGGAAGATTTGAAGAAGGATCAACAAACGTATGCGCGTTTGGAAGGCTACTTGCCGTTTGCTTCGGTTATTTACAATTTCGAGCAAACGCGCCGCCGCGGGCATGCTTTAGATGCGAAGAAGCTTGCCACGGATTTACAACATGTATCAAGGCAGTTGCACGAGAAGTCCAAAGAAATTAAAACCGGAAAAGCAATTCCTTCCGCGGATGTAACGTTCTTAACCAATGCGCTAGAAAGTCTGAAACAAAGATTGACTAGCGCATTTGAATTTTATAATGAGTACGATCCAGAATTTACTTGGTGGGTTCCTACGTCGTTTGCGGATGTAAATGAACGTTTAGATGAGTATAAGGAAGCCTTACAATCCAAATCGGATTGGCAGGTTTTCGATGACGGAAGCAATATCGGTGGACAGCCAATCGGAAAGGCAATGTTGAATCAGAAATTGCAAGATGAATCCATTGCGTATACAGCCGACGAATTGTTGAAAATTGCTGATAAGGAATGGGCTTGGTGCGTGAAAGAATTATTAAAAGCGTCCCGAGAAATGGGATTTGGCGATGATTGGCGCGCAGCGCAAGAAAAAGTCAAAAACACATACGTTCCTGTCGGAAAACAACCCGAATTGATTAATCAGTTGTACGATAAAGCACAAGCGTTCATCCAACAAAACAACCTGATGGATATTCCGCCTTTGGCAGATGAAACATGGGGAATGATCATGATGACGCCGGAAAGACAACTCGTCAATCCGTTCTTTACTGGAGGAAGAGAAATCAGCATTTCATATCCGACGAACAATATGTCGTACGATCAGAAAGTGATGAGCATGCGTGGTAACAATCCACATTTCTCACTCGGTACGGTACAGCACGAATTGGTTCCCGGTCATCACTTGCAATACTTCATGAACCGACGCTATAAACCCTATCGGGAGCAGCATTTTAACACGCCGTTTTGGACCGAGGGCTGGACGCTATATTGGGAATTGCTTTTGTACAGAATGGGCTTCGCTCAAACGCCGGAAGAGCGCATCGGAATGCTGTTTTGGAGAATGCATCGCTGTGCACGCATAACATTTAGCATCAAGTTCCATTTAGGGGAATGGACACCGCAACAATGTATTGATTATTTGGTGAACGAAGTTGGACACGAACCGGCGAATGCACATGGCGAGGTAAAAAGATCTTTTGAAGGTTCGTACGACCCGTTATATCAATTAGCTTATATGATTGGTGGATTGCAACTATTGAGCATCAGCGATGAATTAGTTGGTAGTGGCAAAATGTCGTATGCGGAATTTCACGATCGCGTAATCAAGGAAAATTACCTTCCAATGGAAATGTTGCGCGCAATCCTAACCGATCAAAAGCTACCCATGAACTACAAGCCCACGTGGAAATTTTATGATTTCAAATAACTAACTGATCGCCTTTACAACTAACCTAAATATGAGTGAAAACGCTTCGGAATTTAAAAAATCATTAGGATTGCTCGATGCGACCATGCTGGTTGCTGGAAGCATGATTGGATCGGGAATATTTATCGTTTCCTCCGATATTGCCAGAAATACAGGGTCGGTCGGATGGTTGATGGTAGTTTGGCTGATCGCAGGATTTATGACCTTGACAGCCGCGCTCAGCTACGGCGAACTCAGCGCAATGTTTCCGCGCGCTGGCGGTCAGTATGTATATCTGAAAGAAGCCTATAATCCTTTAGTGAGTTTCACTTTCGGATGGACATTTTTTGCTGTAATTCATACAGCGACCATAGCTGCGGTAGGTGTGGCCTTCTCGAAATTTACGGCATATCTCTTTCCTATTTTGGATGAGGATGTGATCTTTTGGTCGATCGGAAGCTATGAAGTTTCGTATGCGCAGTTGCTCGCTATCGCGGTGATTTTCTTGCTTACTTTCATCAATACGAAAGGTGTGCAGAATGGAAAATCCGTACAAACTGTTATTACGATTCTAAAGCTGTTAAGCTTAATCTTATTAGTTGGATTTGGTTTTTGGGCATTCGATTCGGCGGTATGGCAACAGAATTGGGCGAGTGCCGAAACTTGGCATTTGCAAAGTATTTCCAAAGATTGGAGCAGGAGTGATTACACCTTTATTAGTGGGCTAGGCGCATTGTCGGCTGCCTTGGTCGGTGCGTTATTTAGTAGCGATTCTTGGCATACATCTTCCGCCGTTGCTGGAGAAATTAAGAATCCAAAACGAAATATCGGCTTAAGTTTGGCACTCGGAACGATCATCGTGACCGTCGTGTATTTATTGACGAATTTAATGTACACCGGTGTTTTGTCGTTGGATCAAATGGCCTCCGCACCGAAAGACCGTGTAGCAATGGTTGCAGCGCAGGAAATTTTCGGTCCCGTCGGAATTACCATTTTGGCGGTCATGATTATGCTCAGCACTTTCGGCTGCAACAATGGATTGATTTTAGCTGGAGCGCGCATCTATTACTCCATGGCGCAGGATGGTTTATTCTTTAAGAAAACCGGAAAATTAAACAAAAACGCTGTTCCGGCTTACGCCTTGTGGTTGCAAGGAATTGTAGCCGCCTTATGGTGTTTAACAGGAAGATATGGCGATCTGCTAGATATGATTACGTGTGTCGTCGTGATCTTTTACATGCTATGCATCATCGGTGTATTCATCCTTCGAAAAAAACGTCCTGATTTACCACGACCATACAAAGCATTTGGCTATCCATTCTTACCTGCCATTTACATCGTAATGGGTTTGCTGTTCATCGGTTTGCTAGTTGTTTATAAACCACAGTTTACCTTACCTGGGATTGGTATTACCTTGGCGGGAATTCCTTTGTATTATTTAATAAAGAAGAACAATAAAATAGCATGAGATTAGCATTGGTGGCGGTTTTATCTGCCTTTTATATATCATCTGGTTTTGCACAAGGATTGTCCTCGGACTACGATCGGGCGAAGCAAGTGCGCGAAAATGCACGAAAAGTGTATAATATTCCGCAACAGATTACATGGTCTAAGGATGGAAGCGCGTTTGCCTATCGCGTACGCACATCGCAAGATGAGGAAACGTACGCGTTGGTGAATGCCAACAAAAAAGCTAAAACCTATGTGGATATTAAAAAGTTGGCCGGGCAGCTTTCTCAGCAAACTGGAACCCCGACAGGAATAGAAGATATTTCCGCTCGCGGATTTGAAGTCATTGATGCGCAGAACTTTCAGTTTGCGGCGCAAAAACATCGATGGAATTGGAATAACAAATCCCAACAACTTAGCAAACTTGACCAGCAAGAAGAAGAGTCAAACAACGGCTATTGGGGTAGAAGATGGGATGATGCAAAAGGGGAACCCATTACATCTCCAAACGATATATACGTTGCGTACATTAAGAACAGCAATGTTTATGTGAAACGAAAAGCGGAAACCGCTAAAGATGCTGAAAAACAGCTGACGTTCGATGGTAGTCCGGGGGAATTTTATTCTGCACGTTTGTATTGGTCGGGCGACGGCAAGAAGATTGCCGTTTCTCGCGTCCGCAAAGCAGAAGTTAGACAGCTTACTTTGTTGGAATCTTCGCCCGCTGATCAGTTGCAACCCAAATTGCAAACCAGGGATTATGTGAAACCAGGCGACGCGATACCGCAATATTACCCGACTATTTTGGATGTGGAAACTGGTGATGTTAAGTCGGTAGATCCTACAATGGTGAGCAATCAATTTTCGGTATCGCCATTGGTTTGGAACAAGCAAAATACGGCGGTTACATTTGAATACAATCAGCGCGGACATCAGCGCTATGATGTTATGGAATTATCCGCGGTAAACGGCCAAACAAGATCAATTATTTCGGAAACCAGTCCAACCTTCATTGACTATAGTGGCAAAAAGTTTCGGAAAGATTTAGAATCTGCTCGTGAGATCGTTTGGGCTTCCGAACGCGATGGATGGAATCATTTGTATCTATTCGATGCGCAAAGCGGAAAAGTGAAAAATCAAATTACGAAAGGGGATTGGGTAGTTCGCGGCGTGACACATGTCGATGAATCTGCTCGACAAGTTTATTTCCAAGCTTCGGGAATGAAGAAAGGCGAAGATCCCTATTTAGTACGTTATTATTCCATTGGATTGGATGGCAAGGGATTGAAAGAATTGACTCCGGAAGAATCCAACCATCAAGCCTTTTTTAATGCCAACCACAATCTTTTCGTCGATCAATATTCCCGTGTGGATCAAGCGCCAGTCACTGTTTTGCGTGATGCTAAAGATGGTAGTGTGGTTATGAAGTTGGAAGAAGGCGATATTTCGCAGTTGGAGGCTACAGGTTGGCATGCTCCGGAAATTTTCGAATCAGTAGGTCGCGATGGGGAAACAAGTATTTGGGGCGTGATTATTCGTCCTTCCAACTTCGATCCATCGATGAAATATCCGGTCATTGAATACATATATGCAGGTCCACATAGTTCCTTCGTTCCAAAATCTTTTTATGCAAATCCGTCGGGCATGCACGAGCTTGCAGAGCTCGGATTTATTGTCGTGCAAATTGATGGAATGGGTACGTCGAATCGTTCGAAAGCATTCCACGATGTTGCTTGGAAAAATCTGAAAGATGCTGGATTTCCGGATCGAATTGCTTGGATGAAAGCTGCCGCACAAAAATATAACTACATGGATTTAGATCGCGTTGGTATATATGGGACATCGGCTGGCGGACAATCATCAACGGCAGGTTTGTTGTTTCATCCGGAATTTTATAAAGTCGGCGTTTCTTCTTGCGGATGCCATGATAATCGCATGGATAAAATTTGGTGGAACGAGCAATGGATGGGTTGGCCGGTAGGACCGGAGTACATTGCCTGCTCGAATGTGGAAAATGCACATCGTTTAGAAGGTAAACTACTTTTAATAGTCGGAGAATTGGACGACAATGTCGATCCATCGTCGACTTATCAACTCGTCGATCAATTAATTAAACACGGAAAAGATCATGATTTTATCATGGTTCCGGGGATGGGCCATTCTTCCGGTGGCGATTTCGGAGAACGCAAGCGCCGGGATTTCTTCGTCAAGCATTTATTGCATACTAATCCGCCAGCTTGGAATTAGTGATAAAATATTTGAAAAAATCCGCTTTTCGATATAGAAAAGCGGATTTTTTTATGATTTGATGTAGCACGTTTTGTTTCGTAGCGTTTTCAATATGTTAACCTTGCACAACCACATTATCAACATCAAAAATATGATTCGATCAGTCATTTTTTTAACCTTAATATCTACCTTGATGTCGTGTCAAAAGGATGCGCAATCAGAATATGCAATGGAACCCACCGAAGCACATCTTTTTGGTAGATGGAAATTAGTGAAGACGACCACGAGCGACGGAGCAAAGATTTTGGAAGTAAATACCGAAAGTGAAAATTATATTATCAGTTTTGATACGACTGGTAAAGTGAAATCCAGCGACTTTCCATGCGAAGGTACTTACGATGTATACTTTGACAAAGTAGAAGACGTCGGCAACCATAACTTAGTAGTCCAATTTTCAAACTGCCAGCCATCATACAACCGATGGTATTCGATAAGTGGAAGCGCTAACGCGATTCTGATCGACGATAATACGCTGGTGATAAATTCCTATTGGTGTGATGAGGGCTGTGCGCGTACCTATCGAAGGTTGCGGTAGCTGATAAAGTCAAATTCGTCGAATCCTATTTGTCGAATCTGAAGCCTTTCCAATATTTTGTTGATATCGATTGTCGCAACAAATACGCTTTCCTCGAAATGTATTTATAATACCTTAATGCGATTATTATTTATGATATTCCGAATCATTTACTGAATTCAATCGCGTCGTTTCTCCATTTTTTTCTGCCTGTTACGGCAGTCTGTACAAAAGCCGTGTTCGGGGTACTGCGCGATGCCAGTGAAGAACGTCAGCCAGACATTTAATAGCATTTCATGTATGAAGAATTTTTCTGCGTTTTCCCCTTTCTTGGTTATATCCTGCGCTTCGATCGCAATGTGCTGATATGTAATGGTTTTACCACCTCCGATATTCTTTACCTCAACTCCGGAAGCTTCCAGACTTCTTGCTTCATAAGCCGGTTTTAGCCATTCTTGTAGGGTGATTGTACGAAAAGATGGCTTAAGTAATAAGATATTTCACATACCAAGTAGTTGCAAAATAAACCGCTTTAAAAAATAAAGACTACTTGTATAGTAGTCTTTATTTTTTTGTTACTATATTTGTGTGAGAAGAAACAAAAACGATTTAGGACTTCCTCCGAATTTATCCTGAAATTAATTTTATCATTTATTCTATATAAACGTCACATGCAGCGTATCTACTACCGAAATGAGCAATCTTTAGATTTATGTTTTTCAACTCCCATGAAGCTTTTGACACGAATGTGCTGGACCGCATAGATCTACGAATAACGACCTATGCAAAAAGGGAAGCCTAAGCTTCCCCCGTGTGTCAAATAATGAAAGCAAGTAATCAATTGGCGTTGGCACTTGTATCTTTTCACCATTAAACATCTCAAAAATATGAAAAATTTGGGAGTACTTCGGTATTCTTTCTGCCTACTTTTCTTTCCGCTCTTACTGACAAACTTGTCGTCAAATGCCCAAGAGCGCTCACAGCCGATCATTAACGCTACCTTGTCTGGTAAAGTGGTAGATGCTAAGACCAAACGTTCCATAGAAGGCGTAACTATTCAGTTAGAGGCTGTAACACATGCCATCAAATCTGGGAGAAATGGACAATTTCAATTTGTTACAGGTCAGAAACTACCACTAACAGCTACATTTTCATTTATAGGCTATGAAACCAAAAAGGTTACGATAAATAGTTCACCAACCGTTATTGAATTAAATCCTTCTTCTGAGGATTTGGATGAAGTTCTGGTCGTTGGTTATACCACTGTGCAGCGTAAAAACTTGATAGGTGCTGTGGATCGGATATCGCAGGAAAGTGTTAAGGACATTCCTGCCGGAAGTTTTGATGCGCAACTACAGGGCAAAATACCGGGAGTTCAGGTGGCGGCGAGTACGGGCGTGCCGGGAGAAGCTTTGCATGTTCGGCTACGTGGTGCCACTTCGATCAATACAGATAACAATCCTTTGTACGTTATCGACGGTGTGTTTTTGAATTCGGAAAGTTTGCAGACCATCAACACCGGTGGCAAAGCTACATCGCCGATTGCAGATATTAATCCGGCAGACATCGAACACGTGGAAGTGTTGAAAGATGCGGAAGCAACGGCGTTGTATGGGTCGCGTGGAGCGAATGGCGTTATCCTTATCACAACGAAACGTGGTAACCGATCGCAATCGGCGAAGGTCAATGCTAATTTATATGCTGGTACGGCAAAAGCTCCCCGATTGTGGGATCTTGTGACTGGCGAGGAACATGCCATTTTGGTTAACGAATATTTCCGAAATATTGGTCAGGCGGAGCCATTTCGATCCACTGCAAATGGGGGCCGAGGTTTGCCGAGTGAACAACAAACCTACGACCGAGTTTCAGAAGCATTCCGCACTGCAGGAATCTACAACGCGGATGTATCTGTTTCTGGTGGTAGTGAGCGCACTACTTATTATGTTGGAGCTGGTTACAATAAACAAGAATCTATCTTAAAACCCATTTCGTTTGACCGAGCAAGCTTTCGTTTTAATTTGGATCAGGATATCAACGATCGTTTGAAAATAGGAACGAGCAATGTCCTTTCTCGCACTGGGCGCAATCAGGGAAGGGCAGGAGATGGTCCTCAAGGCGGTATTTTGCAAGCAGCATTACATACGCCTACGTATCTTTCCCCATTTAACGATGCTGGCGTAGCGGTCGGAAGAGCCGGGTTTGATAACTTGACGCTTTTGTTGGACAATTACGATGTGGGATCTGTAAGCTTGCGCTACATTGGAAATGTTTACGGTGAATACCAAATTGCGCCATCCTTAAAATTTCGCTCCACGTTTAGCGTCGATTATAATAACTATGATGAGCATGAATATTGGAATAACTTGTTGATTGCAGGCAGTCCGAATGGCTTAGCTACTTCTGCGATCTCTCAATCTACTACATGGATTAACGAGCAAACATTAACTTACCGTAAGCAACTAGCTGATCGGCATACGTTTGGTGTGCTGTTGGGAAACACGTTGCAAGGAAGTACCTTTTCGCTTACATCAGCGGAAGGACGTGGGTTTGCAACGAACGATTTTAAGTTAATAAGTGCGGCCGCTACAACTACCAGTTTCCAAGATTGGGATAAGTACAGTTTGGCTTCCTTTTTTGGAAGAATAGATTACGCGTACGACGAGAAGTATCTCGTAGATTTTTCGGTACGTGCAGATGGGTCGTCCAAGTTCAATCCCGGTTATAGATGGGGGTATTTTCCAGCGGTTGGCGCTGCATGGCGCTTGAGTAAAGAACGGTTTTTAGAGAATGTTTCTTTTATAGATGATCTCAAAATTAGAAGTAGTTATGGTTTGACGGGCAACCAAAACGGTATTAACTCTTTTGCATCACGTCAATTATGGTCGGGTGTTGGTACATCCTATCAAGGTGTTGCCGGCATCTCGCCTGAGCAGTTGGCAAACCGACAGTTAAGTTGGGAAACGACTTCACAGTTTAACATCGGAGTGGACGGAACGTTTTTGAAGGGAAGTATTTCGGCGTCAGCCAATTATTACCACAAATACACGCGCGACGGGTTGTTGACAGAGATTTTGCCTGGAACTACTGGGTTTAATGATTATATAAACAACGCCGTGGAGATCAGTAATCGAGGTTTCGAGTTTAGTATTAGTTCTGTAAACTTTAATCGCGCCGATTTTAATTGGACCACCCAATTCAATGTCTCTCGGAACATCAATAAGATTGAAAAATTAGAAACTCCTCAAAATTATGGAAGTCGCAATTTGATCCAATTTCGGGAAGGCTATCCGATGTACTCTTTTTGGGTGTACAACCAATTGCATGTAGATCCGCAAACTGGTGATGCCGTGTATGAGGATGTAAATGGCGATGGCCGGATTACGACGGACGATAGACAGATTTTGGGTAATATATGGCCGGATTATTTCGGTGGATTAAGCAATGATTTTCGCTATAAAAAATTCGATATCAGTACCTTTTTCACATTCTCAGTAGGTAATGATATCTATAACCACAATCGGTTTTTTGGGGAAGGTGGGGGAGCACGCGATGCAGCACGGGTAATCTTTGCAAGCAATTTAGCGCGTTGGCAAAATCCGGGTGATATCACAGATGTGCCGAGATCGGACGGTGTAAATAATAACAACTACCGCGATGGTGGCGGACGCTGGTTGGAAGATGGGTCGTACCTCAGATTTAGGACACTAAGTGTAGGATACACATTCGATACGTCAAAGCTTGGACGTTTGTCTGGCTCGAAATTGCGACTATACGCGCAGGCAACCAACCTTTTCACGCTTACTAATTATACCGGACTCGATCCGGAATCCGCCGCAAATAGCGCCCCGAATCAGCAAGGGATTGATTTAGGTACGCCACCTCAGCCGCGTAGTTTTCAATTGGGCATTAATTTAACCTTATAAGATCAACATGAAAAAGTACATATATATCGTAATCTCCACGTTCGTCTTAAGCAGTTGCTCTACTTTTTTGGATATAGATCCCAAAGCTTCCATTTCTGGAGACAACGTTATCCACGATGAAACTTCTGCTCAAGCAGCAATTAATGGCGTGTATGCTGGGCTTCGTGATTACTATAGTTTAAACTATCAATCTATTGCCTATTTATCTGGCGATAATGTGCAATGGACCGGTTCGCAATCGCTCGTGCAGGAATTTATTAACCACCGTGTGAATCCGGAGAACGCCACGCTGTCCACTACATGGATTGATATCTATAAAACGATAAATCGCGCAAACCACGTGATTAAAGCTTTGCAGTCGACTACCAGCGAATCGATATCTGAGTCGGTCAAAAATTCGGTACTCGGCCAAGCTTATGGAATTCGCGCACTTGCTTATTTTGATTTGGTGCGTGTTTGGGGTGGCGTGCCTATAATTACTGAACCAACGGAAAACGTCGGCGATAATGTCGGAATAGCTCGTAGCACGGTAGAGGAAGTTTATAATCAAGTAATCAACGATTTGAATAGCGCAGAGGAGTTGCTTCCGACTACTACCAATCGATTCATCTTTACAAAGAAAACGGTTTGGGGAATAAAGGCACGCTATTACTTATATCGCGAAGATTGGGCGAATGCCAAGGAGTTCGCGACGCGTTTGATAGAAGACAGTGCTAATTACGAATTGCTTAATCCGTATTTCGCATTTTTTAAAGATAACGTTGCTGGTACACGGGAGTCGGTGTTTGAGTTGTTTTACAACGTGAATGAAACAAACCCGCACCGTGGACAATGGCAGCCACAAACGAATGGCGGTACCAGACAATGGGCGCCGAATCAAACATTGATTAGCTTATTGAACAACCCCGAAACTGGCGGATCGCGAAAAGATTTGATTGCTCTAGATAATCAAAATCGATGGTACGGGAATTTATATTATCGAAGTACCGGTGCAGATCCTACTTACATCATACGCATTGCTGAACTTTATCTCATTCGTGCGGAGGCTTCGGCTGTGTTGAATGATTATACTACGGCTGTTAATGATTTAAATAGCGTACGAAGACGGGCAGGGTTGGGTTTAAAACCGCAATCGAACGATTCACAAACAATTCTCCGTTGGTTGGAAGACGAGCGCCGTTTAGAATTTGCCTTAGAAGCACATCGCTGGTTTGATTTGGTGAGAACACGGCGGGCAGCGGAAGTGCTGGGGATAACAGAATCCTTCAGGTTGTTGCTGCCTATACCATTTAGTCAAATATTAGCGGATCCTATTTTGGAACAGAACCCAGGTTATTCTTCATAAATCATTTGCTATGTCTACAGATTCATCCATTGGTTTAGAAAGAAGGTTTTTCTTGCGCGTTGCCATCCTTTTTATTGCCTTCATAAGTTTGCCCGTGCATAAGGACTTTTATCAAACGCTGTTCACGATAAGTTGGTCGTCGCTAATCCCTGATTTGTTTAACTTACTCACTTATCTACCGCACTATTTTGGCAAGCTAAACGGTTTCTATGATTGGGGATTAATCTTGTTTATCGCGTTGATTGGTGCGTTCGTCTGGCTTAAAGCAGAAAAAGGTAGGCCCGAAGCGCTAAGAGAATTTAGGTATTACTATTATCTACGCATATTTGTTCGGTTCAAATTGGCGGCTATTCTTTTGGTTGCGGGTTTTATCAAGTTGTTTCCTTTATTTGCACCGCAGTTATCACTCAGTCACCTTAACACCGCTTACGGTCAATTCGAGGATTGGAAGCACTTGTTGCTAAGCTTATCGGCCGCGCCCGCGTATCTTGTATTTCTCGGTGTTGTGGAACTCCTAGCAGCTAGTTTATTGCTATTTCGAAAGACGTCATTTTTAGCGGTAGTTTTTATCATTCCGTTTTACGGAAATGCATTTCTAGCGGATGTCGCTTATCAAGGTCCAACGTATTTTGCATCTGCATACGTGGTACTGCTAACGTTGCCAATATTTCTCTATGACGTACAACGGCTGGGATCATTAGTCCTCTATTTAAAACCAACAAATCCATCTACGAATCGCGTCAACTGGAGCGATTCTTCACTATTCCTTTGGCGACAAGTTGGAAAACTGGTGTTCGCCATTGTGTTCTTCGGTTTAGTAGGAATTCGCGCTTATCAAATACACAGCAACGCTAATGATTCCTTACATTATCCGCAACACGCAGGATTGCCAGCTGTTGAAGGTAAGTACGTAGCGGATGAGTTTGTTTGGAATGGTGATACGTTGCAGTATTCCCCCACAGATACTATCCGATGGAAAGATGTGGTCTTCGAAAAGTGGAATACGTTAAGTATTCGACGAGAAGCAGGAAACGTCCATCATGCCGTATCGGAAGGATTGTTTCAGCGAGCAACTCAAAAGCGAGATTACGAACATACCCATACGGGAGATCGCTTGTATTACCGCTATACGGTAAAAGGAGATAGTTTGCACTTAAAAAATCCAAATGATCAGTACACGCAGGATGTGTACCGATTACATATTGAGCGCCCCGATAGCGCGCACATTAGGTTATCTGGTGCTAATTTACGGGGAGATTCCTTGTCTGTTTCCCTTACAAAAACAAATAAGAAATATCTGCTGGAAGAGATTAAAAAATCGGGAAGACGAAGCTTAGGTTACAAATTATAACTCAGATAACATGTCTACAAAATATAACTTTCATGAAGTGAATTCACCTCGTTGGACCTCGTTTCAGCGTATTGCTTTCCGGATTAGTTTCGTGTTTTTTATCATCATAAGTATTCCGAACAATCCGTTGTGGTACAAGCATGTGTTCGCTATTGATTGGACGAATCTTGATTATCGAGATTTATACGATATATGTCGTTTTGGTTCCGGTGTGAACTGGTTTGGTCGCACCATTTTTGGCTACCGATTAGCTGGTTATAGTATATGGGTAAATACACTCGGTTTTTCGGTAATCGTTGGTTTTGTGTGGACAGCATTAGCGAAGTGGTTTAAATCGCCTCGTCTTGAATACAATACGTTGTTATATTGGCTGAATGTTATTGTTAGGTACCGTGCTGGATTAGGAATTATCGGTTTTGGATTTACAAAAGTATTTCCCGTACAAATGCCTTATCCATCGTTAGGGATTTTGGATACAGATTATGGCGACCTGACCGCTCAGAAGATATTTTGGCTGTCATTTGGTATTGTTCCTTGGTATCAAGTTTTTGCAGGCGTACTAGAAGTGACTGCAGGAACGATGTTGCTATTTCGCAAAACGGTAGCAATCGGCGCGACACTTTTGGTTGGCGCTTTAGGAGCTATTGTAGTTGTCAATTTTGCTTACGATGGTGGCGTGCACGTATATAGCAGCTATTTCGTATTATTAAGTTTGTTCCTGCTGGTCCCTTATTTCGTGCCATTTTATCAACTTTTCGTGAAGGAAGTTCCGGCGAAGGTCATTTTATTCTATCCAAAATTTGCAACAGCCGGCAATGCTGCGCGTTACGTTTCGAAATCTGTCGTCATTTTCCTATTCGTCGGCGTCTTTTTCTACTTGCAGTATATTGATTTTCGCTATGATCCATACAAACAACCATCTTCCGCGGGCGTCAAAAATCTGCGTGGTAATTATCAAGTGACTACGTTCCGATTAAATGGTAAAGAGCATCCTTTCAACCCTGAAGATTCGATTCGTTGGCAATCCGTTACGTTTGAAAAATGGTCTACGCTGAGCTATAAGGTAAATCGCCCGTTGCCACTAGATTTGTCAAACGGCGGTGGCGATCCTAAACGAGATGTCAACCGAACATTTGAGTTATCGGGAGTAGCGGGCGGAAGACGTGCTTTTCATTATTATGCAGATACGGAAACGCAAACGCTTTATTTGGAGGATAAATACAAATTAATTCCCGACCAACGAAATATCACAGCTGGAGATGGTGGCGATGGAGGCGTGCGTAATTACTCGGAAGAATCTGGTTTGGACAAAAATGGCCAGCCTGCAATCAGTTATGATCAATGGATTCCTAAAGAGATTAAGCAAAAGTTCGCTACTGAAGTAGACGATGTACACCCAAGAGCGAGAACGACAAGGCGTATTCGAGAGTTTGCGCGTGCAGATGAATTGGCTAAAGAGGAGGTTCGTCGCAGATTTGTCGTTCACTACGATGTTTTTAATAATGGTAATGAAGTGGTGTTGAGAGGCGTCGACGAAAATAATGATTCGCTTTACGTACAATTGGATCGAGTGAATAAGCATTTCAAACTTGCTCCGGGAAAGCTTGACGCAGGACAATATGATTAACACCTTCAAATGCTGCATGATGATTCTGGTCATTGTAATATTTGGCATAGTTGGATGTAGAAATTCATCAGTTAACGAATCGAAAAAGGAAAATGTTCCTGTTGAATCGTGGTCTGACGGATTAAAAGAATATGAGGCATCGTGGCCAAATCGTTTTGATTTTGGTCGATCTGCATCGAAAGAATTTATAGCCAAATGGGATATTGATGTTCGGCCAGATGGGAGAGGACTTCCAAAAGGCAATGGACGACCCGCTTATGGAGCATTAATGTATAAGCAGAAATGTGCTTCCTGTCATGGAAAGAATGGGTATGAGGGCCCGGAAGTTAAATTGGTCGATGATGGATCAGGTGCTAACATCATTGGCAATTACTGGCCATACGCGACTACAATATTTGATTACATAAGGAGAGCCATGCCATTCGATCGACCGGGATCTTTGACAGATCAAGAAGTGTACGATATTACTGCGTATTTATTATCGTTAAATCAAATTATTGATGCAGATGATGAAATTAATGAACAATCATTGCCGAAGATCGAAATGCCCGCTCGTAAACAGTATGTTTTAGATGATCGAAAAGGTGGTAAGGAAATAAAGTAATTAAGCAGATAACACAAAATGGAAAACAAAGAGCTTAAAAAAATATATCAATCGATTAAATGGTTAATAGGTAGTATGGTTGTTTTGCTTATCGCTGGCGTTTTTACCACATACTATCTTAAATCTTCTAATCAGATTGTTGAGCCGGATTTTGATTCTAAAATCGTTGTCGATCCGAGTAAATCTCAAGGTGCTCCATCGTCCGAAAATGGTTGGCGCTCACCCTTTGAACGCCCAACAAAATCAGCGAGTTACGCATCCGCTTCCAGAACACCGCTTCAGGATTTACAAGGTACCATAACGCCCTCGGATTTACATTTCGAAAGGCATCATGCCGGAGTTCCGGAAATTGATCCGGAAAACCATGAATTGTTGATACATGGCTTATTGGAGAAGCCTATTCGTTTAAAATTGGCTGATCTTAAAAAGTATCCCTCCGTTTCGCGTATTTGTTTTATCGAATGCTCGGGTAATTTCCGCTATGGAAAACGAGAAATGACACCACAGGAAGTTTGTGGACTAACGAGTCAGAGTGAATGGACGGGCGTATTACTATCGACCGTACTTCGCGATCTAGGTGTAAAGCCATCTGCGAAATGGCTTTTGGCAGAAGGTGCAGATGGCGCTTTAATGGCCAGAAGCGTGCCGCTTCAGGAAGCGTTGACGGAAGCAATCATCGCCTACGGGCAAAATGGAGAAGCTATCCGCCCACAACAAGGTTATCCTATGCGATTAGTTATTCCAGGATTTGAGGGAAATACGCAAATAAAATGGTTAAGGCGAATTGAGGTTACCGATGAACCGGTCATGACGCGCGAAGAAACCTCTAAATATACAGAGAAGGTAAAAGACGGTAAGATTAGGATGTTTAGCTTAGTCATGGATGCACGGTCCATAATCACTTACCCATCCTATCCGAAAGTAATTGAGAAAGGATGGCAGGAGTTGCGCGGTATTGCATGGAGCGGGAGAGGCAAAGTAAGTAGGGTGCTTATCAGTACAGATAATGGCAAATCATGGGAAGATGCGCATTTGCAAGGACCTGTTTTGGAGAAAGCGCATACGGCATTTCGATTGATGTGGAATTGGGATGGTAAGCCAACGCGTGTATTAAGTAAAGCAATCGATGAAACAGGATATGAGCAGCCCACTTACAGTCAATTAGTCACGGCACGCGAATCTAAAGGAGGTTATCACTTTAACCCAGTCGTAGGTTGGGATGTCGAACAAGATGGTAAAGTCTATCTTGCAGATGTGAAGGATATTGCGCCACAAAAGGCTTTATAGTAAACCGGACAAACGTTAGTTGATGAATACATCAGCAATTGCATAGCGGTTGATCATTCGTTGTAAGTTCTATTTTTAGGTATCAACTTTGACAAATTGATTGGAACGTTTCTCGCACAATAAAGGTTTATGCGCACGTTGATTAGGTGATGATTTTTGCTGTGCTAAAGCCCTCAAAAGCAGAAAACACTCGAACCGATAACGACATTGAAATAATTTCAAAATAAAAACTACCAAAACAGTAGACATTAAAAAATTATTATTTACATTTGTTTATCAAATAGATCGCTAAATGGTTTTAACAAACGTATAAACAGTTCAAAATGCACCACCACATTATTATTACACCTACCACGGAATTTCCCGAATCAATACACCATCACCGGTACTTCGCAAGAATATTTTTGAATGCCCGAATGTGTAGTTAAGTAGACTACATAGGGGAACAAATCTCCGCATAGAGATAACAGCAAGTAAAAATTGGCGTTGGCACTTGTAATCTTTTACCATTAAATAAACTTTCATGCATATTCGAGTATTTAAGTACTCCTTGTCATTTCTTATGACCTTTTTTTTGGCGTCTACTATTTTTTCGCAGGTATCACAACCTTTGATAAATGCTACGCTAAAAGGAATCATTATCGATTCTCTAACTAGAGAGCCCATCGAAGGGGCAACTATACAATTACAAGGAGTAACGCATCGTCTCAAATCAGATGCGAAAGGAAATTTTGAAATCGTTACAGGTCAAAAACTTCCTATCAATCTATCTATTTCATCCATAGGTTATTACACTAAAAATATCGTTGCAAATACGCCGCAAATAGAAATTGTTTTACAGGCAAGTCTTGATCGATTAGAGGAAATGGTTGTTGTCGGTTATGGCACGCAACGTCGACGCGATTTGACTGGCGCCGTGGCAAAAATCGATGCTGCTGAAGTGAACAAAATACCTGTCGCCAGTTTCGACGCCCAGTTGCAGGGTAAGTTGCCTGGTGTTCAGGTGGTAACCAACTCAGGCGTACCTGGCGAAAACATTTTTCTGCGCGTTCGTGGAACAACTTCCATTAATTCCAGTAGTGATCCGCTATACATTGTCGACGGTGTATTCTTGAACAATACCTCCCTACAAACGATTGGATTGGGCGGTAGAACCAGTTCTCCGCTTACGGATATTAATCCTGCGGATATCGCGTCCATTGAGGTATTAAAGGATGCTTCCGCAACAGCAATTTATGGGTCTCGAGGTGCAAACGGTGTGATCATCATTACCACTAAAACGGGAAGTTACGGCAGTAAAACTAAGATTGATGTAAACGTGCTTTCCGGATGGGCAGAGGCAAATCCGTCTTTATTGCCAAAGCTGGCATCGGGTTCGGAAACTGCTACCCTCGCCAACGAGTGGTGGATTAACTCGGGTTTAGATAACCCAAGATTAAATCAAACATTTGCTAACCGGCCATTCCGACCTGTTTCGGAGGGCGGTAAAGGCAATCCGGAAGATCAAGAGACATACGATCGTCTGGGTTTTTTGCTTCGCCATGGAAAGCTTCAGGATTATAGCATAGGTATACAGGGCGGAGGAGAAAAAACTCGTTTTTATATAGGAGGAGGTTACACCGGGCAGCAGGCATACATCAAAGTAATCGATTTCTCACGAGCAAATTTGAAGTTCAACTTCGACCACCAGCTTTCTGATCGCGTGAAAATTGGACTTACAAACAACTTCTCCAGAACATATCGAAATCAAGCGCGTACGGGCGATGGTCCGCAAGTAAGTTTATTTAATTCTGCGATATCGTCAGCCACTAATATCCCTATTTTCACCACAGATGGTGCTATAAATGGCGTCGATAATACGTATACCTTGGTCGATAATTATGATGTCAATACCACAAGTTTACGCTATATCGGAAGTGCTTTTGCCGAGATTAACTTAGCCAAAGGCTTGACATTAAAATCAACTTTTAGTGCGGATTACAATTTGTACGATGAGTCGCAGTATTGGAATAGTAAAACCAGTATTGGGATAGCAAATGGTAATCAAGCAACATCTGGGATTACACGTAACAGTACATGGATAAATGAGCAAATCCTTTCTTATCAAACGACAATTGCAAATAACCACCAATTGAATGCGTTAGTGGGAAATACCCTGCAAAGCAACGTTTTAGATTTTTCTTATCTGGAGGGCAATGGATTTGCGAATGATTCGTATAAACTTATATCTTCTGCAGCTACGATTCGCGGTTCGGAAAATTGGACGAAATATACTATCTCATCATTTTTTGGTAGGGTAGGATATAATTATGCCGACAAGTACTTTGCAGAAGCGACCTTGCGGACGGACGGATCTTCCAAGTTTGGCGCAAACAATAGATGGGGTTATTTTCCTGCCTTTTCTGCCGGATGGCGTATTAGTGAGGAGGCCTTTTTATCTCAGGCTGAATGGCTAAATGACTTTAAAATTAGAGGTTCGTATGGGATAACAGGTAATCAAGCCGGAATCAGCAATTTTGCAGCGCGCGGGCTGTGGTCGGGAGATGCTAGCTATGCGAATATTCATGGAACCGCGTTGCCAGGAGTTGGTCCATTCCAATTAGGAAATGATGATTTGCGTTGGGAACGTACCGCTCAGACGGATTTGGGCGTCGACCTATCTTTATTCGGACATCGATTAGGCGTAACCGTAGATCTGTACCATAAGTACACTTCCGACCTGTTGCTCGAACAGCCGATTAAAGGATCCTCAGGTTTCTCCGATTACTGGGCAAACGTGGGTGAAATAAGTAATAAAGGTTACGAAGTATTAATCAACGCGGTTAATATTAAGAATCAAAATTTTTCATGGAACACCACATTAAATATTTCTGGCAACAGAAATAATATTGAATACCTGCCTAGTCAAATTACCCAATACACCCGCGACTGGGTAATTTTAAAGCAAGGACATTCACTAAATTCTTTTTGGTTGTACGAACAATTGTATGTCGACCCGCAGACGGGAAATGCAGTCTTCGATGGGCAACTTGCCGATGGATCATTGCCTACATCGGCTCGAAAGATCTTTCGAAATGCCTATCCTAAATTTTACGGCGGTATTGGAAATACGTTTACCTACAAAGAATTTGACTTGGGTGTAGATTTCAGTTTTCAATACGGAAATTACTCTTTGAACCTTTATCGTTATTTCAGAGAGCGCAACCCGAGCACGGGTGGAGTATTTGATAATGTATTAAACAGGTGGCAGGAATCAGGAGATGAGACGGATGTGCCTCGGTTAACATCGGTTGGCCTAAATTACACCATAGATGCAAACAGCCGTTATCTTGAGGATGCTTCGTTTCTGAAACTTCGTCAGCTCACTTTTGGCTATAAGCTTCCGCGACAGATAGCAGAAAAGGTAGGGGTTTCCAACGCTCGGATTTATTTTCTGGGATCCAACCTTTTCTTATGGAGTAAATATACGGGCGATCCGGAATCTAACGTAACAAGCAATCCCAACGCACAAGGAATCGGCTCGTTTGGCACACCGCCACAACCGCGAACATTCCAATTGGGCTTAAACGTCACGCTATAAACCTTTCTTGATCTTTCAAACACATTCGGATATGAAATTTATTAACTACATTATATTATTGATCTTTTCGATTAGTATCACTAGCTGCGAATCGTTCTTGGACGTCGCGCCAAAAGATTCTGTTTCGGACGATGTCACTATAGTGGATCGAAGTTCAGCAGAAACCGCTGTTCGCGGTATTTATAGCGCATTGCGGTCGGATGGCTATTATGGATATAGCTTTCAGATTTTGGGCTTTTTCTCTGCAGATAACATCGTATACACAGGTAGTCAAACAGTACATCAAACATTAACTAATCATAGCGTAAGATCTGATCTAGCTGTGCTGGCAACAGTTTGGAATCAAATTTATCACACGATTAACAGAACGAATCATGTGATAGCAAAGGTTCCCGGTTTGCCAATAACGACGGACTTTACGCAGCAGATCAACGACCAACTTACCGGAGAAGCGTATTTCGTACGGGGGTTGGCATATTTCGATCTAGCTAGAACTTGGGGCGGCGTTCAGTTGGTTTTGGAACCCACAAGTTCTGCCAATTCACTTCCAACATTACCTAGGAGCAGCCTGCAGGAAACTTACGCACAAGTGCTTTCCGATTTGAAACGTGCGGAAGAACTTTTGCCGGAAACGACCAATCGAATTCGCGCTACCAAAAAGACCGCTAGAGCACTGCTTGCTAGGTTTTACCTCTATCAACAAAACTGGGAAGAGGCTATTCGCTATGCTAGTTATTTGATCAGTGACCAAGCGAATTACACTTTGGTTGCACCTTATCAATCGTTTTACGCTAATAATGCATCGAACACCCAAGAAACTGTTTTTGAACTTTTTTATGACGTCAACAATACGAATAATCAAGCAGGGCAATGGTTAGCGAGTGCAAACGGTGGAACCGCCTGGATCCGACCTTCCAGCAAAATATTTGATTTGTTGAATAACCCACAAATAGGAGGCGATCGTGCTGCATTAGTTTACAAAACTTCGACTGCTACCGATCCGAATGTTTTGATAGGTAATTTGTATTACCGCGTTAATCGAACTGATCCGGCATTCTTGATACGTACGGCCGAATTGTATTTAATCCGGTCGGAAGCATTAGCCCAACGGAACGGTGCAGGTGATTTAGCAGCATCGTTGTCTGATTTGAATGCCGTAAGAAGCCGAGCGAATATTCCGCTCTTAACAAATATTACGTCTTCCACCGAATTACTGCTCCATATAGAAAGAGAAAATCAGGTCGAATTTGCACTCGAGAATCACCGTTGGTATGATTTGGTGCGTACGGGTAGAGCGCAGGAAGTATTGAATATTACCGACCAAAATAGGTTGTTATTGCCCATTCCTTTCGCGCAATTGGCCATAGATCCCAGCTTAGAACAGAATCCAGGATTAGATTAAATTTTGTATAAATGAATACGAATACATCATCGCAAATTGAAAGAACACGATATAGCTTCCTGTTGGAAGTAGCCGTGCTGTTCTTTTTGATACTTTCTATCCCGTATGATTTGGCGCTATTCGAGTCTTTATCGAACGGATCGGTATTTTCTTTCGAAAACCTATTTCAGTTGGCTACTTACCGCACATCATTTGTACCCGAAAGCGAATACGCGGGTGGTAATGTGATAGGCTATTATAATTGGATTATTGCGCTATTCGTTGCGGTCGTATTCGTAGTCGTCTTCGGAAGATCTACGAGAAACAAATTAAGTTTGGATGACGATAGCATCTATTATTGGCTGCGTGTGCTGTTGCGCTATCGACTGGCGTTGGCAATAACTTTTATCGGTATTGTTAAAGTAATACCGATTCAAATTCCCGAGCCAACGCTTAGCGAACTGCATACCGAATACGGGGATTTTATGCTCTGGAAATTGTATTATCTGACCAATGGAATTGCTACCGCTGGTTACCTGCCTGTAATCGGTGCTTTAGAAGTAGTTGCCGGATTATTTCTTTTGAATAGGCGCACCGCAGTAATCGGTGCTGGATTATTGCTAGCTACGCTACTGAACGTTGTGATTGTTAACTATGTGTACGAGATCGGCGAGCAGGTGTATAGTTCGTTTCTGCTCTTAGTTGCATTCACGATCTTTCTCCATGATCTCCCTCGATTTTTTAATTTATTAGTAAAAAATAATGCGGCAACGCCTGATCAATTTATACCGCATTTTACGCAATCAATCTGGAAATACCGACCGTATTTGCAAGTTGTTTTTCTGATCATCATCGGAAGTTTTAGTGTCGTAGCATACGGCGTTTGGAAGGATAGCAACTATCCTTTTCCTAAACAAGAAGGCGTATCGCGTTGGAAGGGAGTATATGATGTGGAGGATTTTGTGTGGAATGGCGACAGCATAGCACATTCTCTTACGGATTCTTTGCGATGGAAAGATGTGGTTTTCGAGGCGTGGAATACCGTTAGTGTTCGGTCAAACTTGAAGTTCCCAGCAGATAGCTTGAAACCAAAGATCGCGGCCAATCGCTTACGCGATTACGAGTTTTTAGGCAATGCTTCCCGAAAATTCTTTAGTTACACCTATAAAAAAGAAAAGGGTAAGAGGACGGCAAAACTAAGGCTGACAGATCGAAGAAATTCTAAAAATACCTTTACGTTTTCTGTTAAAGAAAAAGCGCCAAACATCCTAATTCTTTCTGGTAGCGATCAGTTGGGCAATTCATTGAACGTGACTTTGCAGCAGCAGCAAAAACGCTATTTGATAAAAGAAGGAAGAAGAAATCCTATTAAAATTTACTAACGATAACGATGCTACGATGGATACTATTTTTACAATAAGACCTTACGATAAAGATCACAAACCGCCCATTTGGAAGCCTTGGGAACAAGTGGGATTTAGATTCGTCTTTATATTTTTTATACTCATGGTCGTGCCAATGGACGGCGGTTGGTATAGTAAGCTTTTCTCTCCAGATTCCCTATACGATTTTTTAGCAAGTATTGCTGGCGGATCTCGCGCCGGATGGATAAGCATTGCTAGCGAAAGCGGCACTTGGGGATTTGCATCCTATGTATCCTGGTGGCTGACAGCATTAGTTGCTGCGATCGGTACCGCGGTGTGGACCATATTGGCAAGAAATAGTTCTCAAACAAATTATCAGGTACTTTATTATTGGCTTCGCGTAATCGTGCGCTATCGTGTTGCTTTCGGATTGATTGCATTTGGGTTTATCAAGTTTTTTCCGATGCAAATGCCGTTTCCATCACTAGCCAATCTAAATACAGATTTGGGCGAATACGCACCATTTAAACTTTACTGGCAAATCGTGGGTGTGTCTTACAAATACGAAATATTTTTAGGGGTATTGGAAATTCTGGGCGGCGCGCTATTATTTTTTAGAGGTACTACCGCCATAGGTGCTATTATTAACGCTGGTGTTTTATTCAATATCGGACATGCAAATATTGCGTACGACGGTGCTGTACATGTATATAGTTCTTATTTCGTTTTATTATCGTTGTTTCTATTGGTGCAATACCTGCCGGATATTTGGAAGTTGTTTATCGCGCGTGAACCCATCTCACCGAACTATTATCGTCCAATAATAGCTCAGCCGACGTGGCGAATCGCTCATACGTCGATCAAGATAATTGTTATTGTACTGTTTGTCTTTGTTTATGGATTCTTCCGTTACGATCGTTTTTACAACGAAGGTCGTTTGAAGGAACCTGTACTCCCTGGACTTGCGAAAGCGGCTGGCCATTACACCGTTTCGTCTTTTTCGGTAAACGGAAAAGATCTGCCCTATCACCCGGCTGACTCGGTGCGTTGGCATGAAGCATTTTTCGAACGCTATTCCACCTTGGTGTACAAGGTCAATAAGCCCTATGATATTAATTTGGGAAATGGTACGCCAGCATTAAACGATGTATTAAAAACGTATGAGTTTACCGGGCGTGCAGGTGGCAAAACTTACTTGTACTACGAAATAGATTTGGAAAATCAGGATTTATACTTAATCGACAAAAACAGAGAATTCAGTAATGATGAGCGCAAACTTTTAGATAAAAAGCTTGATGTCGGATTAAATGAATTGTATGGAACTTCCGTGGGAAAAGGTTTGGGGATTTTGCGATGGCATTATACAAGACCGTCTAAGCATAAAATTACGTTGGAAGGATTGGATGCTAATAACAATAACGTACAAATCGCTTTAGATAGATTGGATGAAGATTACTTGACAGGTAAAGAATGGTATATGGAAAATAATTTATTCCGCTATTAGCAGATCGATAAATAAGTTAGCTATGAAAAGAAAACTATTTCTACAGAAATCGTTGAGCGTATTTGGACTTGTTTTGATAAACGGTGTTGTTTCATCGTGTAAAAATTCAAGTAAAGAACAAGCCAACAAGCTATATACCGTTAAGCAATTTGTGGATGAGGGATTGGCGCAGTTCTCTTACGCGTTAGAGGCGGAGGGAAAGATCGTTTTAATTGATCCGACCCGAAATCCTTCAAACTATTATGCTTATGCAACTACGCAAAATTCGAAAATAATCGCTGTCGTAGAAACACATACACATGCCGATTTTGTGAGCGCTCATCGACAAGTTCACGAGGAGCAGCATGTGCCTATATATATAAGTAAATATGCTAAAGCGACTTATCCGCATGAAGTTTTCGACGATAATGACACGCTGAAGCTAACAGACCACGTATCGCTTCGAGCAATTAACACACCGGGCCATTCCCAAGACAGTATTTCGGTATTGCTCGAAGTGGATGGGAAAGTGGAAGTTATTTTTACAGGCGACGGGCTATTGCTTGGTGGTGTAGGACGACCAGACTTGCGAGAATCCGACGGAGAGTTTAGCGTTCAGCGAGAACAGCTGGCTAAGCAATTGTATCAAACGATACGTACAAAATATAATGAATTAGAAGATAACATTGTGGTTTATCCAGGCCATGGTGCAGGATCTTTGTGCGGACAAAGCCTTAGCGATGCGAAAGAAAGTACTATTGGGTACGAAAAGGCAAATAATCCTGCTTTTCAGTACAAATCAGAGCGAGAATTTGTCGATTTCCTGTTGAAAGATCCATTGACTATTCCAGCATATTTCCCATTTGCGATTGAGGTAAATAGGCGAGGTGCAGATAATTTGGAAAATAGTATTACAAAAATTCCGGCAATCACCGCCATTCCTGATCAGTCTAATGCGGATATAGTAGTAGATACCAGATCTTCGGATGATTTTCGCAAAGCGCATATAAAGGGGGCATTAAATATTCCAATACGAAATAAATGGGAAACTTGGCTCGGTACGATCGTGCATCCTGAAGAAAAGTTTTACTTAATTGTAGAAAATGAAAAATCAGTAGAAACGACGTTGGAAACTATTAGCAAGATCGGCTACGAAACCTTAGTTAAAGGAGTGATCGTACATAATCCGGTCAACGCTGTAAAATCGCTTGATTTTAACCAAGATGATTTTGATCATAACCGAAGCACTTATCAAATTCTAGATGTTCGTACTAAGGAGGAAGCACAGGCTAAGCCGATTTTTAATGAAACAGATGTCATTCCTTTGCAGAAGCTGCGAGAGCAAATATCGTCACTCGATGCAGATAAACCTATTGTGATACATTGTGCGTCCGGGTATCGGTCTGCAATTGCGACAAGCCTTATACAACGATATTTGCCTAAAGCAACGGTTATTGATATGGGAAACAAAATAAAAAAATATACACCAACTGAAAAATAGAAAGCGAGGCAAAATCATGAAAAGAACAATCACCTATTTGCTATTATTCGGAATCCTGATTCATTTTTACAGTTGCGATTCCGAAGCAAAATCGAAGAATGCGGTTAAGAACAGCGCGGTTTCTATCGACAACAAAGAAGCACAGCAGTTCAAGAAGGAGCTGGAAAGTTTGAATGATAGCACAAGTGTTCAGGTAATTCTTCCTGATAGCATACCAATCATCTATGCTAATGAGGATGAAATTTTGAACTTGCAAAATGGAGTCGTACTATTCGGATGGCCCAAATGTCCATGGTTTAGAAATGCTGTAGAACCGCTTATCGAATTCGCTAACGAGGATCATGTCCGAATATATTATCTTAATATTCACGATATCCGTGACTTTAAAGAACTTGAAGATGGAAAGGTGATCACTACCAAGAAAGGTAGCGCAGGTTACCAAGCATTGTTGGATAAATTCAAAGATATATGGAATCCATACACCGCCGTCGGCGTGGATTCTATCAAAAGAATATCATCGCCTACGGTACTGTACATTGAAAAAGGAAAGGGCGTGAGTAAAGTGGTGTCCACTGTCGTTTCGCAAACGGATCCTAAAGTGAAATTGGATAGTACACAGAGAGAGGAACTTAAGGCACGTTACCGAAGATATTTTACTTCTTAAAAAAGCAATAAATATGAAAAATCGTTTAAAATTCGCATTGTGGGCAGGAGTGTTTACCTTTATAGTAGCATCCTGCGGGTCGAGCACAGAAAATAATAATGAGGCAGTAGTTGATGCAGCGGACTCTACGGTAGTAGATAAAGACGCTCAACCAAATACGGGGTGCGATTAATATATAATCTGCACCAAAACTATGTATGAACAACTAGAAAAATCAACAAAGGTGGATGAGTAAGTTTGATGCAGTTATTGTAGGGTCTGGTCCTAATGGTTTAGCTGCTGCCATAACGTTGCAACAGCACGGCCTAGCTACACTTATAGTGGAAGGCGATGGGCAGATTGGCGGTGGGATGCGGACAAAAGAGCTCACATTACCCGGTTTCAAACATGATGTTTGTTCGGCTATACATCCGATGGCAATGGCTTCGCCATTTCTACGAAAGCTACCTTTGGCCGATCATGGATTAGGCTTCGTAAAACCGAAATATGCTGCTGCCCATCCTTTAGATAGCGCAGATACAGCATTTCTGCATAACTCTGTCGAGGAAACAGCGCACGGATTGGGCATTGATGGCAAACGCTATGAGCGACTTATACGTCCGGTTTTGAAAGATTGGGATGCGTTGGCAGATGCGATTATGGGACCATTGCGATTTCCAAAGAAACCAATTGATTTGGCTGCTTTCGGTTTGCGTGCATTACAACCGGCGACATGGATCGCAGAACGATTTCAAACACCGCAAGCGGCAGCGCTATGGGCTGGTATGGCTGCCCACGGCATTCAACCGCTGAGCAACTGGAGCACTTCGGCAATCGCATTAGTGCTTTCCGCGGTAGGAAATTCCTTTGGTTGGCCGGTGCCAGTAGGCGGATCTCAATCCATTGCGAATGGCCTATCAAGTTATTACCAATCGATAGGAGGAAAGATACAAGTAAGTACTTGGGTAGAAGACATAGCCAGTTTGCCTCATCACAAAGTTTTGATCTTGGATTTAACGCCCAAGCAGTTGCTCGCTTTAAAAGGTTTGCAATTTGCAGAAGGATATAAGCGCCAGCTCCAAAATTTTAGACAAGGCATGGGGGTGTTTAAAATTGACTGGGCATTATCGGAGAAAACCCCCTTTCTCGATCTTCGATGTCAGGAAGCTTCCACCGTTCACTTGGGAAACACATACGCCGAGATCGCTGCGGCGGAGAAGGCAAGTCACCTACGCAAAAAAGTAGAGAAGCCGTTTGTTCTTTTTGCTCAACAGAGCGCTTTTGACGAAAGTCGAGCGCCAGCTGGGCAGCATACTGGTTGGGCGTATTGTCATGTTCCAAATGGCTCAATAGATGATTATACGGAACAAATAGAAAATCAGGTGGAACGTTTTGCACCCGGATTTCGAGATACCATATTGGCCAAACATACATACAACACCGCGGAATTGGAGCATTATAACCCGAACTACGTTGGAGGCGATATAAATGGTGGTATTATGGATATATGGCAGCTTTACACGCGACCAGTTCGTTCACTTACTCCTTACAGAACATCCATAAAGGATGTTTACATTTGTTCATCCTCGACACCACCGGGTGGAGGTGTGCACGGTATGTCTGGATATCACGCAGCAAAAACTGTTTTAGCCGATCATTTTGGGTTTAAATAGAAAATATCAGCAAGGAGAGCCAAGCATGTAGGTGCGGCTCTCCGTGTTATGCAACGATTTAAATCGTTACTTTTCCCACCTCTTATCTAAGAAGAAATATTTCCGTTTCGAACGCGGATCTCGCTTTGCGGAAATGGAATCTCTATACCATTTTTCTCCAGCGCCACTTTACATTCGATAATCAATTCTTCTTGCATCGCCCAAAAATCCTTGTTGTTTGTAGTTACGCGAACAGAAAGATTTACCGCGCTATCGCCTAATTCGGTAACGACGACTTGTGGAGCTGGCTCGCTAAAAGCATGTTGATTTTTGGAAATAACATCCATCAAAACATGTTTTGCCAAGCGCAAATCGGTATCGTAACTAACGCCAATATCGAACCAAGTGCGGCGTGTACCCGTAACAGTAAAATTGGTGATCTGCGAGTTCGATAATGTTCCGTTAGGAACCACAACTAGCTGATTTTGCGGGCTCAATAGTTTTGTGTTGAAAATATCTATAAGTTGAACGGTCCCCGAAATGCCTGCACTCGACGAAATATAGTCGCCTACGCGAAATGGTTTTAAAACCAAAATCAATATACCGCCAGCAAAATTGGATAATGATCCTTGAAGTGCTAAACCGATGGCTAAACCTGCCGCACCAATCATCGCAACGAAAGCTGATGTCTGAACGCCCAACTGCGTAATAACGATGATGAAAAGTAGAATATTAAGCGACCAAGAAATCAAATTAATCAGGAAATTTTGCAAAGAAATTTCCATTCGCCGTTTGATAAATGCTTTTGATGCGATACGTTTAATTAGTCGAATAAGCCAAATACCAACTAGATAAATCAATATAGCAGAAATGATTGCTGTGAAGATCCTTGGAGCCATAGCTACCGCGGCATCCATCAATTTATCCACGTATTTCTCGAGTTGTGAAATGTTTTCTATTTCGATATTGTCCATAGATGCTAAAATAAATATTTTGCGCAAAAAAAAATCTCTCTAAAATTGGAACCGGGACTGTTCTTACGGCATCACGAAGATCGATACGTAATTTGATTGAAACTAAACCACAAATTACTTCTCATTTTGCAGTGACTCGCCGATGGTTATTGTATCCTCATTTAGGTTCCGGCTTTCATGGGTGTCTTTATATTTCGTGTTTCTTAACAATAGATAGCCAAGAATTCCTGCCAAAACAGAGGTGGATAGGATGGATAGTTTAGCTTCTGCTATATGTAATGGATCGGAAAAGGAAAGCAGGGCAATGAAAATCGACATAGTAAAGCCTATACCTGCAAGTAATCCTACGCCAATCATGTGTATCCAACTACTTTGCGCAGGCAAGAGTCCGATCTTGATTTTTACACAAAGAAATGTTGTTAGAAATATGCCAATCGGCTTTCCAAATAACAAACCGAAGGTAATGCCCAACCCTAATGGCGCAGTTAGGCCATGCACCATTTCCGATTGCCAAGTGATGTTTGTGTTGGCGAAAGCAAATAGCGGAATAATGAGAAAATTAACGGGTCGTACAAGTGCGTGTTCCAATTTTTCCAATGGAGATTCTACGTCGGTATTATTCGTTGGAATGGTCATAGCAACCAGCACACCGGCTATTGTTGCATGAATACCAGAATGATGCACAAAATACCAAATAAACACACCAGGAATTAGGTACAAATAAGGATTTAAGATATTTATTCTATTCATGCCGATAAGCACTAATAATCCAATTCCGGCATACATCAGATACGTAACCTCAATACCCGACGAATAGAAGAATGCGATGACTAAAATAGCGATGAGATCGTCGACGATTGCCAAAGCAGCTAAGAAAATTTTTAAGCTGGCGGGGATACGATTTCCTAGTAAATTGATAACGGCAAGTGCAAAGGCAATATCGGTTGCCATCGGAATTCCCCAGCCTTCAGAAGAGGGTAATCCGCTGTTAAAGGACAAATAGATTATCGCAGGAACCACTGCACCACCGACGGCGCATAGTATTGGAAGTGATGCTTTTTGGGGCGATGAAAGTTCTCCTTCTACGATTTCACGTTTTATTTCGAGCCCAACCAATAGAAAGAAGACGGCCATTAAACCATCATTTATCCAAAGTAATAATGGATATTTAAGATGTATGGTTTCATTCTGCAATCCAAACGAGAAATCTAAAGCATTTTGCAAGCTGTCTTTCCACGGACTATTTGCGATTACAAGTGACACAATCACACATAATAACAACAAAATACCACCGGCGTTGGCGGATTTGAAAAAATTCTTAAATACAGTTAGGTTTATTTTTTGCATTTTTTTGAAATGAATCGACGGCAAGTTTGTATTCTGGAAAATAGATCCATTCTGATCTATTTTCTACTTCAGTAAAATACAAAATTACAGTTTTTTGAAGCAAAATGTAGGTTGATACGTAATATGTGAACGATTACTCCATCTTCGAATCTTGTCCGAATGTCAACAAATTATGATCGGGATCCAATAGCGAAAATTCGCTTTGTCCCCAAGGTTTGTGCTGTAGCGGTGCATTTGGATGGATGGCAATTCCCCGTTTTTCAAGCGAACGGTACCATTCCTCAATATTCTCAACACGAATATACACTTGCCCATCATTTTCCAAAGGATTCAGTTCTCGGAAAAGGAAAAAATGAATTTCAATTTGGTCTTTTTTTAGCATCAAATAATCGTGAAAATCGGTATTCCCCAATTCTGTAAATCCTAAACCATCGACGTAGTAGTTACGCGTTATCGATTTATCCCGCATAGGTAACTTTGGGTGAATGTGTGTCAACATATCGTGTTGTTAGCTATTTTGATCTTGATGAATCTACAAATAATAATAACGTTTGCGAACTAATATTTTTATATTGAATTGTTTTTACTCTGAAGGCGAACCGAAAATTATATCTCAACATTCAAAAAATTAATGCAGGAATTTCTTAACCATATAAGAGAATCTAATTTGCCCCCCATTTCGATTGTGGTATTCTTAGTAGTTTCATTATTGCTTGGATTCGGACATCGGATGTTATTGGAAAGTATTTTTGCCAAGTTCCAATTTCGTAGGCTATCATTGATTTATTTTGCTTTGGTACTTGGTGGATACGTGATCGAACAGCATTACGCTTTGTTGATAACCATTCTTCTTTTTCTTTCTACGTTTCTGCTCGCCATTATTGCTATAGTCATTACACCTTTTGTTAGGCGTGCGCAAAGAAATCGTTTCAGAGAAGAGATGGATAAAAAGCGTCCAAAGCAATCTTTGGATGACAAACCGAAGAAGCCTTTCTTGCATCGGTTCGTAAATTACGCTTTTCACGTTGTGCTATTCTTGTTTCTTTTTGCTCATCTGCATATTATTGGTGTAATAATATATTTTGTCGGTCGCGGCATTTTTGCGAAATGGAAAAATGGACCAAGCTTATTCAAATTACAAAGATCTTTACCGACGTCGAAAATTCGTTCGGTAGCAAGTGGATTAGTGGAAATAGAAGGAAAAGTTGTGATTGATAACTTCATCGCAAGTAGGATTGATGATCTACCTTGTGCAGGTTACAGTTATTTTGTCGAAGAGATTTCGAGAGATTACGATGGGAGGGAAAGTTTCCATACCGTTTACAGCGATTCCCAGTTTTTACCTTTTTATTTGGAGGATGAAACAGGGCGGATAAAAGTCATTCCTGATCAGCTGGAATTGCTCCAATTTAGAGAGCGTTCTTATCGCTCCGCCGGCAAGCGATATGTCGAATATATCATTGAAGAAAACCCGATGAGAACGTATTTGATGATTGGGCAAGCGGCGCGAAAAGACAACGAAATGGTTATCCGATACGACGAATCTCATCGGATTTTATCTATGACGCCAAGCGAAGAAGTGGAAAATCATGAGGAAACGATGAAGTTTCTGAATCATCTAAAACCATACTTTATTGTATTCCTGCTTTGGATGTCGTTAGTGCTTTCTTCGGATATCAAAGTTACGAATGACGGAATTTCGATTACATTTCACCAATATATCAATCAAGTACTTACTGTTTTTTAAACTGAATTTATGGGAAATGCTTTAGCTCTGCTTATTATTGTCGCTTTGTTGGTTGGATTGGTTAGCGCCGCAATCCGCATCTATAACCGACTTGTTTTCTTGAATAACAATGTGGATAAGGCTTTTGCAAATATCGATGTTTCTTTGAAGCAACGTGCGGAAGAAATTCCCAACTTAATCGCGATAGTAAAGGAATACATGGCATATGAGGATAGTATGTTGGAGAAATTAACCAAGTTGCGTACGCAATTTTTAGCTGCTCCGACGGTCGACGAAAAAGTAACGGTTTGTAATGAAATTACACAATCGTTGCGTTCCATTTTTGCTGTTTCAGAGAATTATCCGGTGCTCAAAGCCAACGATTCATTTATCAGTTTGCAGAATAGAGTTTCCGGATTGGAAGATAATATTGCAGATCGTCGGGAATACTACAACGAATCGGTAACATTATACAATACAGGCATACAAGAATTTCCCGTTTTGCTATTTGCAGGCGTACTCCGTTTTTCTAAACGCCATTTGTTGCAAATTCCGGATACCGAAAAAGCGTTCGGCGGTATTAAATTTTAGGATATGATACTGGACTTTCTTTCGTATATCGACAAAAATGGAGGTGCTGTTTTCGCAATGATCGCATGAGTATTATTCCAATTGGAATAATACTGATGCTATTCGATTGGATTTTAAAACAAATAGGAGCAATAGATTTTTCAAAGTTACTGATCAACCTTTTTAGTGTACCTCTTGCAATAACGTGGCTTCTAGGTTTCATGCTATCCGGACTACTCACGTTTAGCGAAGTTAGCGGGTTGAAAATTTTATTGATCGTGGTAGGGATATTTTTTATAGCAACAGCTTACTCCGCTTTGAATTATGCTAAAATGAAAGCATTTGTCGAATCGGAAGACGGTGTTAGAAAGTTTAAAAAAAGATTCTCGAAATAAGGCTTTTCGTCGCGTCTGATTAATAATTCTAAAATGATCTATTATCGGAAAAATTCCCAAAATCCGAACACATTATTTAGTAAGTCTAATTTTCGTCGCGCACGATCTATGAAAAGAACTCTATTTCAACTTGAACCAAGGAAGCAGTATCTCCTAAGCGATATGATCAGAAATAGCATCCCAAAGTGCAGCACGTTTTACCAATGCTTCGCGCGCTACGTCCTGCATCTCCATCCATTTGACTTCGTCGTCACCAGCAAGCTCTTCAATCATTTGCATCGCTAATGGGCCATGCTCATCACCATCTAGCTCGATATGGCGTTCGAAATAGTAGATAAACTTCGACATGTCAACCGCTGGAGATTTAGTTTGTAATGCTCTCAATATCGAAGTGAACATATCTGGAATGAGATCTTCTCGTCCGAAAGTAAATGCAGAAGCGATTTGATGTGATTTTTCACTTGCGATTACCGTAAAGGTAAAGATTAAGAAATCTTTGATTCGTTGATCTAAATCGAAGTTGTTGATTACATCGATGATATCCGAAGAACATTTTGCTACATCGATAAAATTAGCAATCTTCTGCGTATTGGCGCCCATACTTTGCATGGCGTCCAAATACATTTCAAAATGGCTTAAGCGAGTTCCGTCAATGTATTCATCAGATTCTTCTGCCAAAACAATTTCATTGATAAGATATCGGGTATTGGGCATCGAACTAGCAAACCAAGGCGTACTGGTGCATGTCAATTGAATCTGCAATGCTTTGAGCAATGACATGAAATCCCAAACAGCGTACACATGGCCTTCCGTAAAAGCGCGCAAATCTTGAACAGTTTGTATCCGCGCATAAAGTGGGTGGTTTAGTAAAAGAGCGCGTTCTTCCGCGATAGCATTTTGTAGTTCTTCAATTTTAGACATGGCCACAAAGATAGGACAAAGTTTATTTGTTGGTAGTGTACGGTAGTAATTTTGGGTGTTTATCACATTGAAATGACAGCAGCCAACGTATGAATAATAAAAACAAAAAACCACACCTTATATAGCGTGGTTTTCTGTTTCGATAATTTATAATTGCAAACTATCTTGTTGGTATAGCCATACCAAAAATTGGCTTGCTAAAATTGTTTGTAGTCTTTGTAGCACGACCTGTTTCCAAGTTGATGCTATAAACAGCATGTTTTCCGTCAACTTCCAATGTCGCTAAGATATGCGTTCCATCAGCACTGATATCAAATCCGCCTGCAGCGGTAATATCCAATCCCAAGTCGCCAACTAAAGCTAAGACACCATCGTTTGGCGGGTCTTGTTTGTATAGCCTGTTGGTTGTAACATCAATAACGTATAATGTCGTTGTCGTTGCATCAGCTGTATTGTTTGTATAGGCTGCTGCGGTAACCTTAGCGTCTGCTACGCCATTCAGTTCACCATCTGTAAATGCAACTGTTCCTAAATCTGGGTGAATACGTAAATTTTGTCCTTGAGCGGTAACAACTCGAATTCTGTCCACGGTTGGATTAAAGTCGAAACCAACCATATCAGCGTTCAAACCTGGCGTAAAAGCGGTAGCTCCAACTGCGGTAGCTGCACCAGTTTGGGTATTCAATACATAGATTCTATTGCTACTTCCTATTGCATACAATTCTCCATTCTCTGGACGGAAATCAATACCTAAGATTTTTTCATTGCTCTCTGTACCTGTAATAGTATGCTCAGCCACTGCCTTGTTTACGTTTTGCGCATTGTATCGAAGTAAGTGGTTCTCGCCATCGATGGCATAAAATTCAACGTTTGGACCAACAATGTCGTTACCCATATCATCATCGGAGCAAGAGCTTGAACCAAAGGAAACTGCAAGCGCAGCTAACGCAACAAATAGTGTAGATTTCTTTTTCATAGTAGTGTTTTAGTGTTTTGTTTAATAGTAAAAATGAATGTTGTCACAATCATATACGAGACAAATGACTTTATGGATTGTTTGCCTTCGAAATTAAATTTGTTGATCTTCTTCATGGAGGTAGTGATCGAGTTTAGCCAGTATCTCATCCATATCAAATGGTTTAGCTAAAAACAAATCGGCGCCCGCATCGAGTGCTATTTGTTCACCATCGGGACTTGCTGAAATGGCTATAATTGGCAAATAAGCCAACTCGCGGGTTTCGCGAACCCGCTTAATAACCTGATCACCAGAAACTACCGGCATCCATAAATCTACCAGCAGCAAATCGGGTTTCTCCGTGAGTAATTTTTCGTGTATATGTAGGCTATCGGTATCGCTTTCTACGGAGTAATCTCCGGCAAATTCCAATAGCATTTCCAACATGTTGACTATTCCGGCGTCGTCATCGCAAATCATAATTTTTTTCTTAAATGCCATGATTTTCGTGCTCTGTACCTAATGGTAATGTAAAACTAAATGTGGAACCCACGTCTTCTTCACTGTCCACCCAAAGTGTTCCTTCGTGTTGCTTAATGATTTGTTCGCAGATAAATAATCCAATTCCCATGCCCGGAAATTGTTGCTGTATGTTACGGACGCGATAAAAGCGTTCAAAAATCTTTTTCTGATCGTTTATGCTGATCCCCATGCCAAAATCTTTTACCGAAAACTTGACATAATTACTTACCGTAGAAATGTCAACCTTTATTTTATTTGCTTTCGGAGAATATTTTATGGCGTTGGCAATGAGGTTGTTTACAACTTGTGCCAACTGTGCCTCGTCTCCAAAAAGCTTAGTTTCGATCTTTCCTGAAACCTCTATTTCGTGACTTTCGGTTGCTTGTCTCAGCTCGTCAACGGCTTGGTGAACCATCTTGTTAAAATCAAATTCATCACGATGCAATTCAAATTTTCCGGATTGAATCTTTGAGACATCCAACAATTCAGCAATAAGCCGACCTAGACGATCCAATTGGATGTTAGCCTTATCCATGATGTCGATCAACTTATCTTCAGAATCTTTTGGTAACAAACGTTGCGCAAATTGAACGTAACCTTTAATAGTAGTTAATGGTGTTTTCAGTTCGTGACTTGCCACGGCTAAAAAATCATCCTTCCGAACCTCAATAGCTCGATGATCCGTAATATCTTCAATGGCTAAAAGAATACGATCTTTATACGAGCCTTCTAACTCAATGCGGTGTGCATTTAAAAGCATTAACTTTTGGCCAATATGCGGGAAGTTATGTTCCACCTCGAAGTCTAAAACCGGATTGTTTGTTGGTAGAATCTTTTCTAGTAAATCGCTTAATTGCGGAATGTCCCATTGTCGATTTCCTAATTCATAAAGCTTTTGGCCTATGGTCTCAGAACGATTTACTTTGAAAGTCCGCATAAACTCTTCGTTAGCGGTAAGCACCTTTAGATCCGGATCTAAAACCAATAAACTTTCACGAACGGTTTCGATAATGCTTTCTAAATATTCTTGACTTAAGCGAAGGCTTTCTGTGCGTTCGATGACTTTTTCTTCCATCTTTTCGCGTTCAAACCGAAGCTCTTGCTCTATTTTCTTACGATCGGAAACGTCATTTTGCACACCGATGAAGTGCGTTACCTTTCCGTCGTTATCCTTGATAGGCGAGATAAATAGTTCATTCCAAAACAATGTACCTTCTTTGGTATAGTTGCGAACCTCCACGTTAACGCTTTCTCCATTCTTCACCGCTTCGCGCAACTGCTCACGAGCTTCTTGACCTCGATCTTCTCGTTGTAAGAATCGGCAGTTATGGCCAATGATCTCTTCGCGGTTATAACCACTTATCCGTTCAAATGATTTGTTGCAATAAATAATCGGATTATCAGGTAAACTATTGTCCGTAATGATTATACCAGATACACTAGCATTCAACGCTGCTTGAAAAAGCGGACTTATATTTTCCGTGTTCATAGCAGGCACGTTCTGTTTCGTAGTATCTTTATCTTCTTTCATATGTTTGATTATGGTAGCTAAATGCTATAACCCATCTAGCAATATATTGGTCGCAATTTGCTCGCAATAGTTTTCTGGATTTCCAGCAGTGCGTGCGCCCAGGTATGCATTAGTGGCCCATCTAGACCGCTTTATAATTACTTCGTTGTTGATAAGTTTTTTTAGCACTTTCTCTTTTAACGTCCCTCTCAATTTCGCTTCATATCGCGAAACATGCTCGTCGAAAACGGTATCTTCCATTTATTTTTTATGTGTTCAACGCATCCTTTACAACTTTAAGGCCAATACTACTTGGTAAATGTCTATGCTTTGTATTTAGGTATTTTGCACGAAACTGCGTGTAATACGCAATGCCTTAAACATCCATTAAATAGTAACAGCAGTCGATTTTCGATTTCTTTAAAACCGGTAACGCCACGTTGAACACTGGAATTCCTTCGGTAGTAGCACCTTCCAACGTTCCGGCATGTGCGTGACCATGAAATGCAGCGACGACTTTCCCCCGGTTTAGCGGTTCTGCCAGTCGCGACGATCCTAAAAATGGGAAAAGCACTTCTGGCTCGCCGGCAACAGTTTCTTTGATAGGAGCATAGTGGAGCAAGGCTATTTTAGGAATTTCGGGATGTTCTTGATCTAGGCGCGTTAATGCGCGTTCCAATTGCAATGATTCGTTGACGACTTCGTGTACAAAGGATTTCATCATGTCTTCTCCAAACACAGACAACATGTATTGGTCGAACCCGCCACCAAATCCTTTCACACCTGCAAAGCCAATGTCGGCAACTACTTTTGCCTCGCCATCCAAAATGGTCATGTTATTCTCTGTGAGGATTTGCTTAATCATCTTTTGGCGACCTTTCTCGTAATCGTGATTTCCCAGCACGCCCAGGACCGGAATCTGCAAATAGCGCAGATCATCCGCCAATATCTTCGCTTCGTCTTCATCGCCAGTGTCAGTCAAGTCGCCGCAGATCACCAACACATCCGCATGATCAGAAACCTCTTCAAAGATTTCCCTCATCTTGCCACGGTCGCCCATTTTGATGTGAATGTCGGCCATGGCCGCTACTACTTTCTTCTTGCTACGTTTTGCGTTCATACTTTATCGTTCTATATCGTCGTAATCGTATAACTCTTATAATTCCATTCTTTAATATCGACTTGATATTGCGTTTGATCAATCATTGGGCCTCGACAAACTTTTTCCACCGGCGCAGGAAGATCATATTGTTCATGCGCTCTGTTCATTAAGTCGTCGAATAACCATTGTGGTAGTATCTCGCGATAATCAGCAGGGTAGACGAACTGAAAAATCAACAATTGCGCCAGCAAGATGTGCCAATGTGGATCCATTCGGTATAGTAAATGCTTCCAATCTACATCCTTGCCATAGCGAAGAATAATGTGGTTCACGTCCGCACTATCATTTCGCTCGCGATTTTGTACATACAGTTTGCACCATATTAGTTCTTCCACAGGGATAAACTTGACATCGATACCCGCAAACTTGCCGATAGTCGCTCGCTCATACCAATAATCGTCGACTGTACAGATGTTATTTACCGTGTCGAAAATGATATCGATAAAATATTCTCCATGGAAAACTTTGGCTAACCAACGTACATCCGTAAGTTCGGTACGATAACCTTTTTCGGCGAACGCCTTTAATATTTTAGGGTATTCGCTGCTTTTACAAAAGATATCTAAATCTTTGGTATCCCTAAAAATGCCCGTGTACTGAAACATGGCAAAGGCTCCGCCCAGCATGTAATGGCAACCACTTTCGTTTAACAACTCTAGTGCTTGCTTATAGAATGCTTCCGATTCTAATTTCTGTTGCGCTGTTTCAATCATATTAATCTAATAGTTCTGTTTAATTATTTAATCGCCAATCTCTTCTCCGGGAAATCCGCGATCCGGTATCGGTGGCAATATGGTTGGCTCGCCGTTTTCTTCTAAAGGAGTTGGATGGTCGCGTTCTTCTGGATCAGGCACATCCTCGTGATCTGGAATTGATGAGTTGGATAAGTATGTGGTGTTAATCATGTTTGTTTTTTTAATCCGTTGATAGTACATTTCTTATTGATAACAGCATTCTACTAAAATGGTTCTCTGCCGAAATACGCGATTGGATACGCATAAATACGATCTGCCCGAATTATTGAAAACATGTTTTAGTAGGAATTGTTATATGGGGAGTTATGACAAAAAAACTCCAAATAGCCGTACAAATGTGGTTTGTGGGCATTTTTATCTCGTTAGCAATACCGACTTTCGGACAGCAGGACAGTAGCCTTTCCGATAATGACGTTGATAGCGTAATTTCTACTAACAATAATTTACAGCAACAAGATAGTGGTTCCGATCAATCATCTAGGACAAAACCTGTCGACACTAAACTTACCAACCTTCAGTTACGAGTTGGCAATCTAACCCAGCAAATTGATAGCTTGCAGGGAGACCGTAACGGCATTAAACAGGTGGGAAACTCCGATACACTTACGCCGATTCCTGAGGAGGTTCTTAATCGCCGTGTGCAAGATATTACGCTATTAAAGCGAGATATCCGACAATACAGACAAGAAATTGATCGTCAAAAGAAGGAAAATAATTTGCCGGATTCCGATTCGTCTGAAGGTGGGCAAATTATGCAAGAAGTGAGGGCATTACAGGCAGGTGTCGAAGATTCTTTGTTGCAACTAGATAAACGTTTAGATAATTTACTGGATCGCGTAGTAAGTAATGGAACCTTGTCAGATGATTCTCTAACCAATGATAGTTTAAGAAACGCAAATGCTTCGGAAGACTTGATGCAGCCGCCCACTACTAAACGTGTCATCACGTCCATTCGCCGAAATTTGGATAGTGATAAACCTATAAACGAATTTTTCGACTATCCAGCATGGAGCGGTAGAATATTATTGATTTTATTGACAATAGGCTATTTGTACTGGATGTTTTTATTGGGGAGAAAAGAAGATAACAGTCGCCATCGATGGGTTTTATTTAAGCATTTTCCAATTTGGATTCCAATACTCAAATCATTTGTTTTCTTTTTGATCTTGCTGCCACTCACGTCGTATATCATTCCAATAGTTGTAATTCAGCTGAGTTACTTGGTTATATTTATTTTCTTATATATTCTGCTGTACACGCAATTTTCGGTGGAACAAAAGCGCATATTTCAAGTGCTCTTTATTCTCTATTTATTGCTAATTGCGGGCAATCTGATCATTTCGGAAGCGATTTGGAGTAGAGCTATAGTTGGGCTATTGAATGTTGCTGCATTGTGGTTAACTTGGCGATTAGGTAAGCAAAACTTAGAACGAGAACCCGTTAGCTATATCCGTCCATTTGCCAAATGGATTATCTTATTGGGTTTCGCACTTGCTATTATAAATAATGCACTTGGATACATGCACGCTGCTCGGGTATGTAGCATAGCGGCTAGCGTCGGATTAATTCAGGCATTGGCGTTGCGTGCATTTTGCGAGATGATCTTACGCGATGTCGAGCAACAGTATCAATCCGTTACACCAGACAATCTCCTCCGTAGGTTCGATTTACTGCGTATGTTGGGAAGTTTTAGAAGGTTACTATCCTTTCTGACGACCATCATAGCAGCTATAGTGTTAATTAATAATTTAGCCATCACCGAACAAACTTCTACATTCATCAAAAGCGTCATGCTGAAAGATCGCCCGCTAGGTGGAATAACATTTAACTATGCGAATTTATTGATCGCAATTTTTGTTATTTGGGGCGCAAACTGGATTCAAAAGAATTTGAAACATTTACTCAATGATCCCTCTTCTGATGAGTTACAAGTGAAAAGGATGTCATTATTTCCGCTTTTTCGCCTTATACTTGTAATTGTAAGTTTTTTCATCGCGATAAGTATATTGGGCCTCGGTCTCGATAAATTAACGGTTATCGTGGGAGCATTAACGGTGGGGATAGGTTTCGGGTTGCAAAATATCATCAATAATTTGGTGTCGGGTGTCATTTTGATTTTCGAAAAACCTTTCAAAATTGGCGACTACATTGAGTTGGCAGATAAAAAAGGACAAGTTTTGGAGATTGGGATACGGTCAAGTGTTTTGCAAACGGATCAGGGTGCCAAAGTCATCATTCCAAATGCGGACCTGTTTTCTGGAAGGTTGGTAAATTGGACTTTTTCAAATACAGACATTCGCGTGAATATGGACTTGTCTATTACCGGGTCGTCAGACATCGAAAATGTGAAAGATCGTTTGAAAACGCGTTTGAAAAACGATCGATATGTAGATAAAACGATACCTATGAAGGTATATACCAAGGACATTCAAGCTGATGCTTATAAGGTATCTATCCAAGTTGGTGTTAAAAATGTGAGACAAATCGAAAGATTTAGAAGTCAGTTTTTAGAAGGCATAAAGCAAGAACTGAGTTCTGTTGACGTCGGTGTGTCATCTGTGTAAATGAATCTAAAAAATAGCATGAGTAATAATGAGTTAGTGCTTTTAAACATATTGCATCGTTCTAATCATCCGGCGATGCTATATATATCTAGAGATTTGGAGGTCGGATTTGCCAATGAGGGGATGGCAGAAATTTTGGGAAACCAGACCATATTAGTGGGGAAGCGATTCGTAGACATCGTTACAGATACGCTTAATGTAGGGCTAAATACGTTGTTACAAGAAGTCTGGGATCGCAAACGAAACTACCGCGTAAATGCTTACCCTATTTATCTAGAACTCGATGGAGATGTGGTCACGAAATACCTCGATTGGTATTTGCAGCCTGTCTTAAACGATGCAGGCGACACAGAAGCCATGTTTCACTACGTTGAAGAGGTGGTGGAAAGCAAAAGCAGTACTTCCTTGGATCAGAAAATGAGATCGCAAAATCGAGCGTTATCACACGATTTACGAAATCCACTTTCAGTGATAAAGCTCGGCATGCAGTATATACAATCTAGACCCAACATGACGGCTGACGATCAAAAAAAATGGGTAAGCATGGTTGCAGATGCCGTACAAAGTATGGAAAAGCTCATTGCCGATAAGCTAGGTAACAATAGTACTGTCAACAAGGGCAATTCATCTGCAGAAGCGAGCAAGCAGCAAAGTGCGATTCAGAAGATTTACGAATATAATACGTCTTGCAAGGAAATCAAACCAAGCCAACTTCGTGTCGGAAAGATTGCGCCATTGAAGATCTCGGAAGCATTTTTCAAAAAAATATTTTCACTCTCCATACAATCTGCGTTAAACATTGGTACGTTATACGCTACGAATGATACGGAGATCGTTGTCAATAGCTCAACAAAGAACGACTTTATCGTTTACGATATTATGACGAATGCGAGAATACCTGGGGACGATCAGCCTATCGCACTTAAAACGTTGAATAGGTTGATGCAAGAATACGGTGGAGAAGCCAAATTTTTGAACACTTCAAGCAACACTTCCAGTATCTTCCTTTTGTTTAAAAATTAATTGGGAAAATTTTTAAAAATCTTTTCTGGTATGACAATTGGTACATACATTTGTATACCTAAATCATCGTTAGCGTATGAAGCTGAGTAGATATTTAGATGTGTAAACAAATATATCGGTTAGGAAAATATGGCAAAGAAGAGAGTTTTTATTTGTGACGACGACAAAGGAATCACAGATATGCTGGAGATGGTTTTGGAGCTGGAAGATGTAGATACTTTTACGGAAACGGACAGTGTTCACGCATACGACCGCCTATTGCAGTTTAAACCCGACATTTTGATTGTCGATCTTTGGATGCCAATCGTAACTGGTGATCAGCTAATCAAACGAATCCGAGCAAATCAGGAACTTAAAAACCTGTATATCATTTGTATTTCCGCCAGTAGGGATGGATTACAAGTAGCCGATGAAGCGGGCGCCGATCAATTTATGGCGAAGCCATTTGATGTAGAAGAATTTTTGAATATGATTGAGCAGGCTATTGGAAGTGCTGCATAAAGACGTTAGCATATGTTGCGAAAAATAATAGCCGAGCAATTCTTCATTTGCTCGGCTATTATTTTATTCACCTATTTTATTTATTTACCTAAAAATGCAATCAAATCGCTGTTCAATTTTTCTGCATGGGTGACATTCAATCCGTGGGGAGCATCTTCGTAAACCTTTAGCTCACTATTGGAAATTAGTTTGGCAGCCTGTTCAGCGGATGTAGTGATCGGTACAGTTTGATCTGCTTTTCCATGAACAATTAATGTAGGCAATGTGATGGCTTCTGATTCTGCTCGAAAATCAGTATCCATCCAAGCTTTCGCAGCTTCAACAGTAGCCGTAGCATCGGCGGCGGATGATACGGCTAGATCCGTGCTAAGTTGCGCTTCCGAAACTGCATCAGGATTTTTATCAGCGTTGTAGAACTGTTTGTGAAAATCTTTTAAGAACGCAATACGATCTGATTTCACCGCTTCTAGAATTTCATCCAAATCTTCTTGAGGTACGCCATCGGGATTATCAGATTTTTGTTTCACTAAAGGGACGATGGATGCTACCAATGCAAGTTTTGAAACGCGATCTGTTCCGTGATTGGTCACATAGCGAATGACTTCACCACCTCCCATCGAGAATCCCACTAAAGTAACATCGTGCAGATCCAACTCGCTCAACAAAGCGTCTAAATCTGAAGCTAACGTATCATAGTCATAACTATCTCCAGTTGTAGAATCGCCAAAACCGCGACGATCATAAGCAACTACGCGGTATCCAGCGTCCACCAGCGCTGGAATTTGATTTTCCCACGAGGTATGACTCAATGGCCATCCGTGAATCAATACAACTGGTTTTCCAGATCCCTGATCAGAATAATGTATATCTGTTGTTTTTCCTGCCCTGTTTAAACTTAATTGTGCCATATTATTTTTTTTGATTTATGTGAATTTGAATTAATATTATATTTTTAAACTAGTTCCTTATGCTTAGTTGCATGCATACTCCAAAGTGATAACGCAATCAAAATAGGCTGGAAAAATAAACGAGCAAATCTTGCTTGATCAGAATTTAATCCAAATGCGTCGCGACGATAAATATATTGCGCTATGTTTCCTGGAAAAACAGCAACGAAAAATGCTGCTAATGCTTTCCCGACTCGCGGGTCGCGATGACCTCTGAATAAAACGAGTAAACCCAATAATATTTCTACGTAACCTGACCAGACAACCACACGATCTGTGGAGATCGGTAGGTTAGGAGGAACTTGTGCACGAAAGGATTTTCTTTTAAAAGTTAAATGCGCTATGCCTGCGTACAACATAAATGCCCCAAGTTTTATTCTCATAAGATGTTTTACCCAGTTCGACCGTTTTTTTCCTACCACCATTTTTCCTGTTTTTTATGTTCCTAAACACATGTCATCTCACGATCCGCCACTTATTTCGTCCCATAGTATATCGAGACTACAAAGCGTACTGTTTGATAACCCGTAATTGAATAACAATTGATCAGGTGCTTGGTTTACTTACAAAAAGAATGCTTTGTAAAACCAGATTATTCACGTTAAAAGAAAAGTATTTGGCTATAGTACGAACGTACAAACCGCAATAGATATGTTGAGGATTCGTGTTGTCACATTCTTTTAAACATATCTGTTCGTAATTCGTATTAGATATATCAACGCGAATGTTGGTATTCGACAAATACACAACTAAAGAACAAAACACACATAATATGGCAAATGACAATCAAAAAACACTAGAAAATCCACTTACTCGATTTCCTCAACCTCCTTATGAGAAACAGCAGCAACCATTTCCTGGTTTAGCCTCCAAAATGAATCCTATTCCAGATCATGGAGAGACATCGTATGTGGGATCAGGTAAACTAAAAGGAAGAAAAGCACTCATCACAGGTGGAGATTCGGGAATAGGACGAGCTGCCGCTATTGCATATGCGAGGGAAGGCGCGGATGTAGTTATCAATTATCTGCCACATGAAGAGGAAGATGCGCAAGAAGTGATTCGCCACATCGCGGAGTCTGGGCAGAAAGGTTATGCAATTCCCGGGGATATCACTGATGAAAATTTTTGTATCGAATTGGTGGAGAGCGCTGTAAAGAAACTGGGTGGTTTAGATATTTTGGTAAACAACGCAGCGAAGCAAAAAAGCCATGAGTCGATCGCCGACATTAGTTCGGAGGATTTTGATCTAACTATGAAAACAAATATCTACGCACCATATTGGATTACCAAAGCCGCTTTGGAGCATCTACAACCAGGCTCGGCCATCATTGCCACGTCATCCGTTCAAGCGTATGACCCAAGCGCTAATCTATTTGATTATGCACAAACTAAAGCTGCAAATGTAGCTTATGTAAAATCGTTATCTAAACAGCTTGGCCCTAAAGGGATTCGCGTAAATGGCGTGTCGCCTGGTCCGATTTGGACGCCATTGCAAGTTTGTGGTGGACAGCCCGCAGACGCTATCCCAGAATTTGGAAAAACAGCGCCTTTAGAAAGAGCGGGACAACCAGTTGAATTGGCCGCAGTTTTTGTATTGTTGGCGGACACAACATCTAGTTACTCACATGGTCAAATCGTTGGCGTAGCTGGCGGATATGGTCATCCATAAATTCGTTCGGAAATAAACGAAAACGTATTCAAGTAGTCGAAAGGATGTGAGTCATGCTATCGACTACTTTTTTGTACCATCCAAGCCATTTTTTCTATGAACACCAAACAAACAATTTTAGATAAGGCCATAGCAAAAGCGCGTCAATTTGTCGAAGAAAAAGAAGGGGAAAACACCTTGCAAAGCGACTGCGTTCGCGTAAGCATTTATGTCCATCGACCACAACCACCTAAAGCGCCGCTAGGAATTAACTACATCATCACTTTTCAGAAAGATGACGATGGGACATGGCAATATAAAAACCATGATAGCCATATTCCTTCCATCGATTATGCGAAGCTAGTTAACGTCGATCCTATATTGCACTATTGCAAATAATGATCGGGAGAACATCGGATAACTAATAGGAGTAGACGAAGGAACAACTTTATGCCCTCTAAAATCAACTTACCCAACGGATCGTATTAGCGCTTTACACCTTTACAAATTCACAGATTGGCTTCATTTCCGTCTATTCGATCGCAATTATCAACGTTATCAACTTTATAAATCAAATCAACTACATTAATCTCGACCGAAAACATCGGTCAACATCCTTAAAAATTGGATTCTTTCATCTGTAAAGGCATCCGACTTCATCATCCAAAGCCAATTTCCTTCTGTTGTGGCCGGTTTATTCATGCGTGAAGAGCTTTTGAGATTTAGTACATCTTGCATTGGAATAATGACCATTTTTCCTTTCGATCCGTATGCCAACTTGATAAGTGAATCGCTGATCGCATGTTCATCCAATGTTGTGTAGGTTGATAATCGGTCTCTACTTGCTTTATCTAACTCGTTTTTGAACCAGCCACGCGTCGTGTCGTTATCGTGCGTGCCTGTATACACGATAAAGTTTTCTGTATGCTGATGTGGGATATGAGGTGAGGTCGCAATATCCTCTCCAAAAGCAAATTGCAAAACCTTCATTCCCGCCATGTTGTAACTATCACGCAAAGCGTAAACTTGATCATCGATATCACCTAGATCTTCCGCTATGAACGGCAATTCTCCGAGTATTTTTTTTGCGCGACGAAACAGCAATTTGCCGGGCGCAGGTTGCCACTTTCCATCTCGCGCTGTTTTAGCTTTAGCGGGCACTTCCCAATACGAACTAAAGGCACGAAAATGATCTAAGCGAACGCTATCGAACCAAGCTATATTTTTTTGCAAACGAGCAATCCACCAGTTAAAACCGCTTTTTATGTGCGTTTCCCAACGAAAAACAGGCATGCCCCAAAGCTGTCCATCTTCATTGAAATAATCTGGCGGAACGCCGGCAATATATTGCATAGATCCATCTGTATTTAGGGCAAATAGTTTTTGGTTTGCCCATACATCCGCTGAATCATAACTCACGTAGATCGGCACATCTCCTAAAAAATAAATGCCATGAGCGTGTGCATAATTTCTTAATTTTTGCCACTGCTGGTTAAAGATATATTGTAACCATCGCTGGTAATCAATATCTTCAGCATACTTGACGGTTATCTCCGAGAGTGCTTCCATATCGCGCTCCCTGTATTTCGATTCCCATTTGTACCATGGTCGATTTTTTTGCTTTTCCCGAATGACTACAAAAAGAGCGTAATCATCCAACCAGTGTTGCTCTTTTTTGCAGAATTTTTGGAAAGATCGATCCAATTTCACGTTGAAGTCTTTATAAGCGCGACGAAGAATTGGTTCTTTCAATTGGTGAGCAAAATCGAAGTTTGCCTTTTTGAATTTTCGAGTTTGTTCGTTAATGACTTGTTCGCTTCCAGTGAACTGATCAGTATCAATAAGCAACGGATTTCCTGCGAATGCACTCCATGTGCTGTAGGGCGAATAATGCTGATCTTTAACTGTTGGACCTAAAGGTAAGATTTGCCACCAACGTTGTCCAGCTTTGGACAACTGCTGAACAAATTGGTAAGCGGAAAATCCTAAGTCGCCGCAACCTTTTTCGGAAGGAAGTGACGTAATATGCATGACGATACCGGCGCTGCGTTCGTTGTGCTCGCTTTCTGCGGTTAGGATAGCGAATGGCGCTTCGGCGAAGATATCGCTAACAAGCAATGTTGATCCAACACCTTTTTCTGCTGATATCGAGTTTTTCCAATGTAATTGCTTCGCGTCCGGGAAATGAATTTTAGTGTCCTGCCAATCAAAAGCTTGAGAGGTAGGCTCAGCAGACGCTGAAAAGCCAGCGGTGTGCAACGGTACGGCGACAATTAACCAATCATCTTTATAGCGCCGTGCAAATGCGAAAATGCGATCTGCAAGAACTCCAGTCACTCGCAAGGGTACATAGCTGCCAGATTGAAAGAGTTCCGTTCGCTCGTTTCTAAGCTGCAATAAACGATGTGTAAGCGCTAATTTTATTTTGCCAGAGTAGCGATTCTCCCAAAGATCCGACCATTGATTTTCGAAAGAATTTGACGTGATGTCTCGCATGTATTTTTTTCTCAAATCGTAATCGACGGGCCTTCGGTTGTCTGGATCGACAAAGCCCAATTCCCATAGTTCGGTGCCCTGATAGGTATCTGGAATTCCAGGACATGTGAACTTTAATATTAATTGCGATAACCCGTTTATAATTCCCGAATCCGCATAGTTGGCTATAAAATCTTTTAGGCTATTTAGAAATGCCGGAGCATTTTTAAGTAAATCGGAGGCAAAGGAACAAAATGCTTCCTCATACTCTTCATTCGGAGTGGCCCAGTCAGATCTTTCCTTTCCTTCACGAAGATATTTTTCCAAATAGGCGCGCAGACGATCTTCGTATGTGTCATCCGTATTTCCAGGCATTTGGTAGGATCCAAATAAGGTTTGATACAGAAAATAACGATCGTTGGGATGCGGAAGTGACTTTTTGAACTCTCGCTCGACGATTTGTTCCCAGGACTTTACTTGTTCTATCCAAATTTCCGGAATAGCTGCGATTACTTGCAAGCGGGCACGCTGATCTTCGCCACGTTTCGTATCGTGCGTTGCGCTTCCATTCATAGCGTTTGGCCATTTTTCTGCACGCTCCTTCATAGCGATATGGAATGCATCTGCCGACAATCCAAAGTTTTCCGGGTGATCGCCTACTTCATGTCTGCCGATTAAGCGGTGGTAGGTGTACATCAACGTATCTTCCACACCTTTCGCCATAACAGGACCCGTAAATTGCATACAGCGTGTGAAAAATTTAGTAGCCCGCTCGCGAAATAATTCGTCGCTATCCTTTTGTGCTTTCTTCACGATGTCCCATAAAGCTTTTACCGCCTTTTTCGGAGCATATTTATCAATAAGTATTTTATCAAATACTTCCTTTACGGTTCGATAGGAAGATTTTTTCCGCGGAAAACTTTCGTCGTATTGTCGGTAAGTCGGAAAATATACCAATAACGCAGCAATAGCTGCTTTCAGATTAGTGCTTTCGACGTCAACATCGTTTGGTAACAATTCTAAACGGATCAGATAACGATAGAGATTATCCAGTTCGCCTTGCATGTGATTGGTAAGAATATCTGATTTTTTCTGCAGTACCAAATTTGATGCATCAGTGATATTGCCCGTAAATTCATTGTAAAAATCCGTTAAAGCACATTCACTGTTTTGGTTGGTAAATAGGTTATTGCACCATGCTAAAAAGTCATAACCCGTTGTGCCATCGATCGGCCAATCGGTAGGTAGATCTTCTCTGGTTTCTAAAATTTTTTCGGCGACGATGTAGGTTTGTTCGCCAGATAATTTCCTGAGATCACGTAGGTATTTCGAAGGATTATACAACCCATCAATATGATCAATTCGTAAACCGTCAAAAATGCGTTTATCCACCAATTCTTTAATCAATTGGTGTGCATCTGCAAAAACCTCCGGCCGATCAATCTGCATACAGATCAAACCGTTTACGGTAAAAAAGCGGCGATAATTCATTTGCTTATCGGTTTCCTGCCAATGGCAAAGGCGATAACTCTGCCGTTCAAGAAAGCTTTCTAACGCGGTTTGATCATTATTAATGGAATTCAAATGCCGGAGCAATATGCTATTCAAAGGCGCTAATCGAATCGTAGCATGAATGTGATTTTGAATCGCCTTCCAGTCATCTACCTTTACATAATGATCATTTGCGGAGTCGATTAAAGGCACGATATCTTGGATCAATTTCTGTATAGTTGCTTTGTTTTCAGAATCATCGAGCAATGGGTACAGCAGTTCGGCGTATGCGTTTATAGAAACCGGGAACTGTTGATCGAAATAGATGACAAAGAATCTTCCTTTTGCATAACCAATTTGTACTTCTTTGGCTTCACAAACCTGACGTAAGGACTGGCCAAGTATCGGAACCATTAACTTATCGCTCATGAAATCGCTTCCAAATGAGGTGTCGAAATGCTTCGCGTAGACGGATGAATTTCCTTTCTCCAAAACATCCATCAACCAGCTGTTTTTCGGATGAAATGCCATGTGATTCGGCACAATATCTTGTAACCATCCCATTCCGAGTTGGTCCAATTTTCGCTTCAGCTTAATGAGTTGAGCCTTACTTCCAATTTCCGGATTGATTCGTTGCGTATCAATTCCATCGTAGCCATGCGTGCTGCCCGGCGTTGCAGCTAATAACGGTGAAGCATAAATAGTTTGAACACCCAATTGGTTTAAATATTCTACAATTTCTTCTAAAGCATCTAAATTGAAATCCTTATGAAATTGCAAGCGGTATGTGCTGGTTGGTTTGGCCATAAATCAAGAACGTAACTATTGTAACTGTTGGTAAAATGCTCCAGATTCCGCTGGAAGTTTCAGCGTTTTGGTAAATAAATCGGGTAGGAGTGTGCTGCCACCCCAAGTTGGTGAGCAGGTTTCCCAAATCTTTTCCCAACTATGCTCACTATACAAATCAATATTTTGCGAATGTTTTGAAAAGTTCATAACGCCAATCATTGTAACTTCTTCAAAGCTATAATATAGGATAATGAGTTTCTTTTGCTCATCGTGCTCAACACGCAGAGCGGATCGATCTACTTGGCGCAAAATGCTATTGGATTTCCGGAAGGCAATGAGCGATTCGTAGTAATTAAGCATGTTTTCGTGCTTTGTTTCCTTTTGCTCTTCCCATTTCAAAACACAATCTGCGAAAGTATCTACAGCTTGTGGATCCGGCGCTTCTTCGTCACTCTGAAATGACTTAAATTCTTCCTTTCTACCGCGGCGAACTGCATCAATCAACTCCTCATCGCTGTGATCGATAAAATATTGAAATGGGGTAGAAGCTGCCCATTCTTCGCCCATAAAAAGCATCGGAACGAATGGTGATGCCATTACCGCGAGCGCCATCAAGCGTTGCATATCTTCACTAAATAACATGCTGCTCCGTTCACCCAGCATACGATTCCCCGTCTGATCATGGTTTTGAGAAAATACCACGAAGTGCTTACCGGATAGATCAGTGCTGTCGCTACCGAAAAACTTTTCACGATGTTTGGAATACTGCCCGGTATACACGTATGCGTCTTGAAAGGATTTCGCCAAATCTTTCACCCCGTGAAAATCTGCGTAATAACCTTGTGGTTTTTCACCAGCCGCTATACGCAGTGCGTGATGAAATTCATCCACCCATTGAGCATCCATGCCGAAGCCGTGCTTTTCCGTTGAATCCAAATAACGTCGATCGTTTAGGTCGCACTCGATAATGAGATAATGCTTTTTGTTTTGTTGTTTGATCCAGGTGTCCGTTTCTTCTCGAATTTCCTGCAAGATGTGAGTACTACCTAAATCTTTTAACGCATGTGCAGCATCAATGCGTAACGCATCGACATGATAATCTTCGAACCACATGCGTACATTGGCCAACACGAAATCTCGAACGCCGTTACAATGAGCATCGTCGAAATTCACTGCAGATCCCCAAGGTGTACCGTATTTGTCGGTAAGATAAGGTCCAAATTGTTGTGCATAATTTCCCTCGGGTCCGAAATGGTTGTAAACTACATCTACGATTACTGCAATGCCATGTTGATGTGCTGCATCTACCAGCTGTTGAAATCCTTTCGGACCGCCATAAGATGATTGCACCGCGAAAGGAAAAACACCATCGTACCCCCAATTCCTTTCTCCAGGAAACTGCCCCAACGGCATGATTTCTATTGCGTTAACTCCGAGTTTTTTGAGATAAGGAAATTTCGCGATAACACCGTTAAAATCATAGGAATGAGAGAAGGTACCTACATGTAGTTCGTAAATGATAAAGTCTTTTAACGATGGCGATACGTATTGCTCATCGCTCCAGGCGAAATCAAGATCGACCAACTCCGATGCTTCATGCACCCCGTTCGGTTGTGAATAGGAAACAGGGTCGGGGTAGCTTTTGCCATCCAAAACAATCATGTACCTTTCGCCCGCTTTGATGTCTGTCGAGTGGGCTTCCCAATACCCGTAATCCGAAGGCGCAAGTGGCAATTGCTTGTTTGATTCGATTGTTTGCAAAACCACTGATTTTGCTTGCGGTGCCCAAACAGTGGAATGTAATCCATCTTTTGACAATCTAGCGCCGAGGTACTTTCTCTTTGGTGTGTTCACAATTGAATTTTTTAGTGTGTGTTGGAAGCCTTCAACACGATAATTGACCGGCCTTGAACCGCAATTTCTTCCTCCGGTTGAAACGTGTCATGCTCTTCGATGGTTTCAAACTCCGTATTGATGACTTTAGTCCAACTACTTCCGTAAGAGGCAGCTGGGATTTTATAATGAATGGTTTCGAAGTGAGCATTGAATAAAATGTAGAAATGATCGTCTATAATTTTTTCTCCTTCATCATTCAAAGATCGAATACCATTGCCATTTAGGAAGACCGCCAATGAGCGAGCGAAATCATTTTGCCAATGTTCGTCCGACATTTCGCTACCGTCTGGCAAAAACCAAGCGATATCCTCTAGTCCAATACCTTTGATTGGCATTCCTTGAAACCATTTGCGACGACAAAAAGATGGATGCGATTTGCGGAATTCAATCAACTGTTTGGTGAAATTTTGTAATCCCTCGTCCATGTTCTCCCAGTCTAACCAAGAAATTTCATTGTCTTGGCAGTATGCGTTATTATTTCCTTGTTGCGTACGCGCGAATTCATCTCCAGCTACGATCATTGGAACGCCCTGCGAAAGCAACATGGTAGTTAACATATTACGCATTTGTTTACGACGTAGGTCAATGATGTTCTGATCATCCGTCGGACCTTCTGCGCCACAATTCCAGGAGCGATTGTGGCTTTCTCCGTCTTGATTATTTTCGCCGTTTGCATCGTTGTGTTTCTCGTTGTACGAAACCAAGTCATGCAAGGTAAATCCATCATGCGCTGTAATAAAATTTATACTAGCTGTAGGCTTGCGATAATCATCTTGATATAAATCCGAAGATCCCATAAATCGTTCGGCAAACTCCCCTAACATACTTTCTGCTCCAATCCAGTAATCGCGCATACAATCGCGGTATTTGCCGTTCCATTCTGCCCATCCCGGAGGGAATTTTCCTACCTGATATCCACCTTCGCCGATATCCCATGGTTCGGCGATTAGTTTTACCTGAGAAATAATCGGATCCTGATGGATAACATCAAAAAATGAACTCAATTTATTCACTTCGTGTAATTCACGCGCTAAGGTGGAAGCTAAGTCGAATCGGAAACCATCCACATGCATTTCTTGAATCCAGTAACGTAAACTATCCATAATCAGTCGAAGCACGCTAGGCATCATCGCATTTAACGTATTACCGGTTCCCGTATAATCCATATAGAAGCGCGCATCTTCTGTCAGTCGATAATAGCCCGCGTTGTCAATTCCTCGGAATGAAAGCGTTGGTCCCATTTGGTTACCTTCGCCCGTATGGTTATAAACGACATCCAAAATCACCTCGATGCCGGCTTGGTGCAACGCTTTGACCATTTCTTTAAACTCGCGTACCTGTTCACCTTGCATACCTTTGGCTGCATAGCGCACATCAGGAGCGAAAAAACCGACGGTGTTGTATCCCCAATAATTGGTTAAATCTTGATCCTTCAAATGCCTATCGGTGATGAAATGATGCAACGGCATAAACTCTACAGCGGTAACTCCCAAATTCTTCAGATAATCGATGGTCACAGGATGTGCCATCGCCAAATAAGTGCCCCGAATATCTTCTGGAATCCCGGGATGAAGTTGCGTAAAACCTTTTACATGCGTTTCGTAAATGATGCTTTTATGTAAAGGAATCTTCAACGCTTTATCGCCTTCCCAATCAAAAGATTCGTCCACAACGACGCATTTCGGGATGTGCGGCGCACTATCGATTGTACTAAAACTTAAATCTTGATCTTCGTGCCCTACTTCGTATCCGAATAAAGAATCATCCCATTGCAAAGTTCCTGCAATTGCTTTGGCATAAGGATCAATCAATAATTTATGGGGATTAAAACGATGACCATTCTGCGGCTCATAAGGTCCGTGTACGCGATAACCATACAGTTGTCCGGGGTGTAAATCCGGTACATACGCATGCCATACCTGATGGGTTCTTTCTTTAATTCGAATTTTTACGGATTCCGTCGGATCATTCGTGCTGTTGAATAAGCATAAATCTATGCCTTCTGCGTTTTCAGCATAAATTGAAAAGTTTACGCCCTTTCCATCGTAAGTTGCTCCCAGTGGATACGGCGAGCCCGTGAGTATTTTTGTCTCCATGTAGTGTTATTTATTAGTGGTTGAATGACAAATTTCGCACGCGCTTTATCGGTTTGGTTTGTCGGATATAAAACAGCGTTTACCTGCAATTGTTCGTAAATCGAATATTTATTTTTAGCATATTTTACTCAAATAAATCGGCTATAATCGTCGCGTAAATGCGTTATGGGATGCGTGTAATACGTTAAATACGTGGGTTTATACCTGATTGATAATGGGCCAATAGCTAAATTCTAACAACTCCATAAGCTTGCATTTGCAATCAATCCCGCTCGATAGCCTTTTAAGGCGTTAAATTGTCTTTTTGTAGACAGAAATTTGGCCGTCGATTCCATTTTTCTTGATAATGTCAAGTAAACTTTGTGGCCTACATATTGTTTACTAATTGCGACGGTCGCGATTACTTATGATTGATTTGTTTGGCAACTAGCATCAACGGTGATTCACACCGACGAATTACACACTGATACATGAATTTATAACTTAGTTTTATTATGCGAATTGGAATTACATTCTCTGCTTTCGACTTACTGCATGCTGGTCACGTCAAGATGCTTGAAGATGCTAAAGATCAATGTGATTATTTAATATGCGGTCTTCAAACAGATCCGACATTAGATCGTGCTGAAAAGAACAAACCCACTCAAACTGTAGTTGAACGCTACATCCAACTGAAAGGATGTAAACATGTCGACAAAGTCATCCCGTACGCGACCGAGCAGGATCTGCTGGATATTCTTCAATCCTTTAAAATAGATGTACGCATTTTAGGAGATGAATATGCTCACAAGAATTTTACAGGTAGAGCATATTGTGAGCAAAAAGGGATCGAATTGTATTTTAACAGAAGAGAAAATCGCTTTTCAAGCTCTGCTTTGCGTCAAGTGGTCTTCGAGAAACAACGTGATGAAGAAGCGACGATTGTTCCTATTAAAGAACCTCTGATGATTTCTTCTCCCGCTAAACAAAAGTTGGTATTGTAATTATTGTAAAGGATAAAGATGAGAATAGGAATTACTTTTGGCGCATTTGATATGCTCCACGCCGGACAAATTACTTTTTTAGCACAAGCTAAACGAGATTGCGATTATTTGATTGTGGGGCTATGTACCAATGGACAAACGGAGCAGCATAGATCCAATAAGCCAGTTCAGTCGCTGGTAGAGCGCTATATACAGCTTGAAGGAAATCCACATGTAGACGAAATAATCCCTTACGAAAATGACGAAGATCTTGTAGATATATTACAGACTATAGGAGCGGATGTTCGATTTTTGGGATCTGAATACGAAGAACAAACTTTTCCCGGAAAGACAGTTTGTACAGAATTAGATATTGAAATGAAATTTATACCTCGATCGCATAGATTTTCAGCTACATCTTTGAGAAAAATTGTTGCAGAAAAGCAAGCTGCCAAATTATTTTGCTAACTGGATTTAGCTAGCGGTAAAATTTCTTTATAAGGTTAAAAATGGGATGTTCAAAAATGGATATCCCATTTTCTTTTATTGCAACTTTATTGTTTTTTTGATAATTTGCAGTGATTAACGAATTCCATACCAAACTGACATGACAATTTTCAAACCTTTAGTATTGGCCTTTCTACTGCCAACACTTGGAGTTCAAGCAGAGCATACCAAACAATCCGTAACCGGACTTACTCCCCAAGCGAAAACGATCTTAACGCAAGATACCACGTCTTGGAAAATGCCTTTACCTTTTGATCAAGGTGTAAAGCTGGGTAAGCTGGAAAACGGTTTTCAATATTACATCAGAAAAAATACTGAGCCAGAGAATCGTGTAACCATGTATTTAGCGGTCAAAGTCGGTTCTATTCTAGAAACGGATGAGGAGCAAGGGTTAGCGCATTTTTTGGAGCACATGAATTTCAATGGATTAAAGCATTTCCCAAAAAATGAATTAGTGGATTATTTGCAAAAAGCGGGTGTTCGTTTTGGTAGTGATTTGAATGCGTATACAAGTTTCGACGAAACCGTTTATCAATTGCCTATCGCGTCCGACGATCCTCAATTGTTAAAAAATGGCTTGCAAGTAATGCGCGATTGGGCGCAGGATGCTATGCTGGATACCGAAGAAATTGATAAGGAACGTGGCGTAATCATGGAAGAATTGCGTGGTTCGCGCGGAGCGCAACAGCGGATGCGTGACCAATATTTTCCAGTCTTATTAAATGGTTCGCGCTATGCTAATCGTTTGCCAATCGGTTTGGAAGAGGTAATTACTAAGTTCGACCCGGAGGTCATTCGCAATTTTCACAAGAAATGGTATCGTCCAGATTTGCAAAGTTTAATAGTTGTCGGTGATATCGATCCGGAAGCGATTGAAAGTGAAATCAAGCGTCTTTTCAGCGATATGCGTGTGGAAAAGAATCCGGTTGATCGCAAAAAATATGCTGTTGAGCTGCTTAATAAAAATCAATTTATTGCGGTAACCGATCCGGAGATGCAATACACGGTAGGTCAAATTCTCATTAAACATCCGGAAGAAAAGGTAAAAAACGTGGGTGATTACCGCCGTAGCTTATTGAAAGATCTGTACAACGGCATGCTCAATGCCCGTTTAGGTGAATTGTCTCAATCTGCGAACCCACCATTCTTGCAAGCTGGAATTGGTATAAGTGGATTCATTGGAGGATTAGATAATCTTTCCGCGTTTTTTGTAGCTAAGCCTGGTGCGCTGGACGAAAGTATGAAGGCGGTGGTTCGAGAATTGGAGCGCGTTCGTGAGTTTGGCTTTACAGATACTGAATTCTCGCGGACGATTATTTCCATGCAGAAGGACTTGGAACGTGGCTACGCTGAACGCGACAAGCGGAAATCAGATGGATTCGTGTCGGCATATCTAGAACATTTTCTTAAAGAAAGTCCCGTTTTGAGTTCAGAAGACCATTATCGGATTACCAAGGAATTACTTGGCACGCTAACCCTGAACGAAGTTGAGGCGATTGGCAAAGAGTATTATGTCGACAAAAATCGCGATGTATTGATTATGGCACCGGAGAAGGAAAAAGCAAACTTACCGGATGAAACAAAAGTGACAGCGTGGTTAGCGGAAGTAAGCAAAGAAAAACTTGTCGCTTATGAAGATAAGGTTTCTGATTTGCCGATGCTTGCCGCGGAACCGGCAAAGGGTTCTATCACAGGTCGTACAGAATTGCAAGATATTGAAGGAAAGCAGATAGTATTGAGTAATGGGGTAAAGGTAGTACTGAAACCCACCAACTTTAAGAATGATGAGATCATCATTCAAGCATTTGGACCGGGAGGGACTTCTCTGTACAGCGATTCGGATTATTATAGCGCATCGAATGCAGCATCTTTGGTCAATAGCAGTGGCTTAGGACAATTAAATACCATAGAACTGCAGAAATATCTATCGGATAAGAAAGCGAATATCAGTCCGTATATCAGCGAACGAACGCAAGGTTTGAGCGGCAATTCGGATAAGGAAGGATTGAAAACAGCTTTCGAAATGATTTACGGGTATTTTACTGAACCACGTATCGAAGATGATATTTTCCAAAGTACGATTAGCCGTTCGTTGTCTTCATTGGAAAATAGAGAGAATAATCCTTCTTTCGTATTCAGCGAAGCGGTACAAAAAAGTTTGTACGGAGATAATATCCGCAGAAATCCGCCTACAGCTGAAGGTATTAAATCCATTGATAAAGATCGCGCTTTAGCAATTTACAAAGAGCGCTTTGCCGATGCGTCCGATTTTACATTCACTATAGTGGGCTCTTTCACTAATGAAGAGATCGAACCCTTGCTGGAACAGTATGTTGCTTCCTTGCCGACGATAGATCGCGATAATGCTGCGAAAGATTTAAAAATTTTAGAACCGAAAAAAGGTTTTGAGAAAATCGTACACAAAGGGCAGGAGCAAAAAGCGCAAGTACGCCTATCTTTTTTTGGCGATTATGATTTCGATGAGGTAGAAAACCTCAATATGCAAGCTTTAGAATCGGCGCTATCCAATAAGTTGCTAGAACGTCTTCGCGAAGAGGAAAGTGGTGTTTATGGTACGGGAGCAAGTGTCCAATATAGCAAGAAGCCAACAGGACGTTATTCTTTACATATTGGGTTTGGAACGAGCGTCGATAAATACCAAAGTTTGATTAGTTCTGCCTTAGACGAAATCCGTAAGATCAAAGAAAGCGGACCTACGCAAAGCGATTTGGATAAATTTTTCATCGAACAAAAACGTCAACATGAAGTGAATCTGAGAGAAAACGGTTTTTGGTTACGTTCTATCAATAGCACGTTGAACAACGAAGAGGAGCTAGCATCTATCAAACGTTTGCCAAGCGATTTGGAGAAGGTAAATGTCGAATCGGTAAAAGCTGTTGCAAATAAATATTTGAAGGAGCAGGAATTGTTCAAATTTATTCTTTTGCCGGATCAAAAGTAAGCAGCCGGAAAAGTCTATTACGAGAAAACGGTCTTCAACTGAAGACCGTTTTCTCATTTATTTAATCATTAAACTTTCTTTTCTGTCGGCGGTAAAGCATAATAATAACTACCACTAATATGCCTATGCCAATTAATACATAGCTGGTCGGGGAGTGTTCCGCTTCATTCTCATTCATCGTTTGTGCCACCGAACCGAAAACTGACCCGAATAGGATCAATCCACACAACCATTTTCTCATAATTTATTTGATTTGATAACTAACTTGAAATTAACTAAATTAAGCTAGAAAAGCAATAGGTATGCCAATTAAAATTTATTTGCTTCTTCTTTCGTAAATTGAGCTAAACCTGCTACATAATCTGCCGAAAAATCAAATGAAATACCTGCTGCTTTATATATTTCCCCAATTGTCTTTGTGTACCCAAGCTTAAGTGCAGATAAATAGGCTGAAAGTGCTCGATCTGGAGATTTTTTAAAGTTTTTCCAAACAGAAATGGCTCCCAATTGAGCAAATCCGTATTCTATATAATAAAATGGAACCTCATAGATGTGAATTTGCTTGTGCCAGATGTATTTTTCAGCTTCTGTATGATCTGACCAATCAGCGAATCCACTGCCAAACTCACGGAAAATTGCTACCCAAGCTTCTGATCTTTCTTCGATACTATGCATTGGATTTGTATAAAGCCAATGTTGAAACTTGTCGATGGTAGCAATCCAAGGCAATGCGCCGAGCGCCTGTTCCAATTGTTCTTTTTTTGCTCGCGCTAAATCTTTCGGATCACTTAGAAAATGATGCCATTGATCCATCGAAATCAATTCCATAGACATAGAGGCTAATTCAGCTACTTCGGAAGGTACATCCTTGAATTCATTTAACATCAAATCCGAACTCAAAAAGGTATGCACCGCATGCCCTGCTTCGTGCACCATCGTCGTTACATCGCGCATCGTTCCTGTAGCGTTCATGAAAATAAATGGCGCTCCGCTTTCATAAAGCGGATAATTGTATCCACCAGGTGCTTTTCCTTTTCTACTCCCCACATCGAAAAGATTGTTTTTCCTCATAGTGCTGATGCAATGTCCCAAATACGGGTTCAGATTGCTTAGTGCCATTTCGGTGCTATCTATAAGTTGGTTGTCGTTTTCGAAAGGTTTCAACGGAGGCAAGCCCTTTGGGTTAACCTGCATGTCCCAAGGCTGTAGCTTTCGGATATTCAAGTCGGCCCTTCGCTCGTTCGTCCATTCTTTCAGGATTGGAACGACATGTTCTGCGACGGCCTGATGAAATGCTTCGCAGTCCGAAACGTTATAGTCAAATCGTCCCATTGCAGCAAACATATAATCACGGAAGTTGTCAAAACCAGCATTCAATGCTACTTGATGGCGCAACGGTAAAAGTTCACTGAAAATTTGTTCAAAAATATCCTTTTGTTCCAAACGTGCTGACGCTATCGCATGCCAAGCTGTTTCCCGCACCGATCTATCCGGCTCTAACAGACGTGCCGTGGCTTGTTGTACAGTATATTCCTTCCCGTTTATGTGAACCATTAGATTCCCAATAGCCGTTTGATAAGCTTGTTGTTTGAGTTCAATTTCCGTGAACAGCGGAATATTTTCTTCACGGAAAAGCGTCAACGCGTTGCGCACTTTCCGCAAATAGATAAAGTACGTTTCCTCATCCAGCTGTTTGGTAAGCTCGTGTTCAATCAACTTTTTGTCCAATTCATTATTGATAGGTGCTATTTTAGGATCAATCTCGGTGGCGAAATATTGAAAGGACGAAACGTATTCTTCATTGTTTGTGTGACACGTCATATGGATGTATCGCCAAGCTTTGTCTTCTTGAAGTACCGCTTCCAGCTCGTTTCGATCTTTCATCCACTTTTCAAGCGCGCTGATATTCTTTATTTCACGCTCCAAAAGTTCCTTGAATAGGGGTTTCAAATTATCCCAGGAAATGACCATGTTTTCTGGTACGTATGTTCTTGGTTTCGCTAAAGCGGTCTTCATATATGGGTATGTCTATAATTTAAAATGAGTTCGATAACTTGTTGTCCTAATTACTATGCCAAGAATACGAAAACCTCATTGAAATGAACTATATTTGCCGATTATATTTGAGACGGTAGAACCTTTTATGGAGCATATACGTAATTTTTGCATCATCGCGCACATTGACCATGGTAAAAGTACTTTGGCGGATAGATTGTTGGAGTTTACCAATACCATTACGCAGCGTGAAGCGCAAGCGCAGTTATTGGATAACATGGATTTGGAACGAGAACGCGGAATCACGATCAAAAGCCATGCAATCCAAATGGATTTCATTCGCGACGGGCAAAAATATACGCTAAACCTGATCGATACGCCGGGGCACGTCGATTTCTCGTACGAAGTTTCGCGTTCTATCGCAGCTTGTGAAGGTGCATTATTAATCGTCGATGCATCGCAAGGGATTCAAGCGCAAACCATTTCCAACTTGTATTTGGCTTTGGAGCATGATTTGGAAATCATTCCGATTCTGAATAAAATGGATTTGCCAGGCGCGATGCCGGAAGAAGTGAAGGATCAAATTGTTGATTTAATTGGCGGTAAGCGCGAAGACATCATTCCTGCTTCTGGAAAAACAGGTATGGGTGTTCCTGATATTTTGAACGCTATTATCGATCGAATTCCTGCACCGGTGGGAGATCCGAAAGGAGAGCTACAAGCGTTGATTTTTGACTCCGTATTTAATTCCTTCCGAGGAATCATGGCCTATTTTAAAGTAGAAAACGGAGAAATTCGTAAAGGCGACAAAGTGAAGTTCGTCGCAACGGGTCGTGAATATTTTGCAGACGAAATAGGTACGCTGAAGCTGAATCAGGTTGCCAAAGATGTCATCAAAACCGGTGACGTAGGTTATATCATTTCCGGAATTAAGGAAGCACGTGAAGTGAAGGTAGGAGACACCATTACGCACAAAGATCGGCCGTGCGCTTCAGCGATTCAAGGATTTGAAGAGGTAAAACCAATGGTTTTCGCCGGTATTTATCCGGTAGATACAGAAGATTACGAAGAATTGCGCGAATCGATGCACCGCTTGCAGCTAAATGATGCTTCTTTGGTGTTTGAGCCGGAATCATCGGCAGCTTTAGGCTTCGGATTTCGTTGTGGTTTTTTGGGAATGCTTCACATGGAGATTATCCAAGAACGTTTGGAACGTGAATTCAACATGACGGTAATCACAACCGTACCCAACGTATCTTACAAAGCTTATTTAACAAAAGATAAAGAAGAAATTGTGGTTCATAATCCATCCGATTTGCCGGATCCGAGCAAGTTGGATATTATCGAAGAACCTTATATTAAAGCAAACATCATTACCAAATCCGATTTTGTCGGTCCGGTGATGTCCTTATGTATTCAAAAACGCGGAACCATTATCAATCAGTCGTATTTGACTTCTGATCGTGTGGAATTGGTATTCGAGATGCCGATGGGCGAGATTGTATTCGATTTTTACGATAAATTGAAGACAATATCTAAAGGTTATGCATCGTTTGATTATCACCAGATTGGATATCGCGCTTCTGATTTAGTGAAGTTGGATATTCGATTGAACGATGAGCCTGTGGATGCTTTATCATCTTTGATTCACCGCAGTAATGCTTACGATTTCGGAAAGAAAATTTGTGAAAAGTTGAAAGAACTTCTTCCGCGTCAGCAGTTCGAAATTCGTATTCAAGCTTCGATCGGTGCAAAAATCATCGCTCGGGAAACCATTTCTGCTTTGCGTAAAGACGTAACTGCAAAATGTTATGGTGGTGATATTTCGCGTAAGCGTAAGTTGTTGGAAAAACAAAAGAAAGGGAAAAAACGTATGCGTCAGGTAGGTAATGTGGAAATTCCACAATCTGCGTTCATGGCCGTTTTGAAACTGGATTAATCTATATTCTATACCTCGAAAAACAGATATTATGCAAATACTAGACGGCAAGATTGTATCGGCCAAAATAAAAGAAGATATTAAACTGGAAGCTGCAGAATTTTTGAAAACTGCTGGTCGCAAACCCCATTTAGTAGCTATTTTAGTTGGTAACGATGGTGGTAGCGAAACCTATGTAGCTAGTAAAATGCGCAATTGTGAAATGGTGGGTTTTGATTCGACGAACCTGCGTTATGATACAACGATTACCGAGGAAGAGTTGATCAAAAAGATTGAAGAAATTAATCTAGATGCCAGCATTGATGGATTAATTGTACAGTTGCCATTACCACCGCATATTGATCCAGATAAAATCACCGAAGCGATCGATTATCGCAAAGATGTGGATGGTTTCCATCCTATAAACTTGGGCCGTATGCAACGCAACTTGCCATGTTTTATTCCTGCAACACCTTATGGTATTATGCTCATGTTGGATCATTATAATATAGAAACGGCTGGAAAAAAAGCGGTAATTGTAGGGCGTAGTAATATTGTAGGTTCTCCAATGAGCATTTTGTTAGCTCGGAACACCAAACCTGGGAATTGTACGGTAACGGTAACACACAGCCGCACGCAAAATTTGAAGGAAGAGGTTTTGCAAGGTGACATTGTGGTTGCGGCTATTGGTAAGAAAAACTTTGTGACTGCAGAGATGGTAAAAGAAGGTGCTATCGTTATTGACGTGGGTATCAACAGAGAACTTTCTAATGAAACGAAATCAGGATTTAAACTTTTTGGAGATGTAGATTTTGACGCAGTTTCTCAAAAAGCTTCTTGGATTACACCAGTTCCCGGAGGTGTCGGATTGATGACTATCGTTGGTTTATTGAAAAATACATTAGAAGCAGCTAAAGGTACGATCTATTCCAACTAGTTTTTGGTATAAATATTGCCATCAAATTTTGTAAACCAATACATAAATTCGATGGGCAAGTCTATAATTTTAGCAGCCGCATTAAGTTCGGCTGTTTTTGTTTCCTGTAATCAGGGTAACAACGATGCTAATTCATCCGGTTCATCAATCGACACGGTGGATATGACAACAGTACACGAGCCAACTCCGGGGCAGCGTTTGGACTCTGCAATCGCCAGAGTAGAAAATGGGGCAGATAAAACGGAAGCTCAATTGCGTGCGGAGGCTGAAAAAGCAGAAGCAGCAATGGAAGAAGCTAAGAAGGATTTAGCGCGAGCGAAAGAACGCGGTGATAGAAAAGCAGAGAAGGAAGCTCAATCGGCTTTAGATAAAGCATCCGATGTATGGAAGAAAACGCGCGATGCGGTAGGGAGAGCAGCAAAAGCTACTGGGAACGCAGCCGATAAGGCGGTGGACGCAACTGGAAAAGCAGCTAAAAGAACCGGTGATGCGTTAGATACGTCTTACCACCGTGTAAGCGACAAGGTCAAGGACGTTTTTAATAAAGATTAAATCCTACAATTTTAAGATGGCATTAACTGACAAGTACGCGGATCTGATCGCATTAGCTCAATCATTGAAGGTGGAGAACTTAGCTGTAGAGGAAAAAGACCATTCATTATTTGTTTCTGGCCTAGCTCTATCGGCAGATGCACTATTTAAAATGTGGGATCTCTACAACCGTATTGATCCCAATCATATTTCGGAAGATCTGCGGTTGCATCTGAAGGTGAAGGATGTGGAAGATCTCAAGTTGGCAACGGTTCGAAGCGCAGATGAAGAGAAAGTAGCAATAAGGCTAGGTCCGAGTGTCAATCAGCCGATTTTAGATGAGTTAGATCAGGAAGAACAGGTTAGCGTTTTAGGTATTACCAATCAAAATTGGGCGTTTGTTAAAACCTCAAAAAATATAGAAGGTTTTTGTTACATAGACTATCTCTCTATTTAAGATCTCGACTGGGACAAAAAGTTATTTATATATTTGGATTTGTTCCAGATAGTATTTAGATTTGTTCCAGTTAAAAGAATTATGGTCTGTCCGTTAGCAAATGTGGAGAAGGTGTTCGATACCGAACACGGTGTGGTTTACCAATGTAGTCGCCAAAACTGCTATTGGTTAGAATTTCAAGGTAGCACGACGGCTTTCAAAATATCCGATTTATTTCTTTTCAAAAAGCGTATTGACTCCGTCGATATAGAATTGATGCTTTCGGATTCATCAAGAGCAAATGATTTTGAAATTATCATGCCATTTAGGACGGAAAGATGCTTTCTTCTAACTGTTTCAGACATCCTCAATCTTCGTGAAATTCTTTCAGGAACTAAGTTTATGATTCAGCTGAATAGCGAAGTTAAGCGTTGCTTACGCCGCGGTTGTTTGATAGCTTAATTCGATTTGTAATTATACTGATTCCAAACAGTTTACGTTTCTATTGTGTAATTTAGACTGAATTCGTATTGCACATTTTTTAGCCAAATCCTTTCGCCTCATTGTATCTTTGTATCAAACAAAACGAGCCAGCACTTGGTTATATATTTGTTCGAAATAAAATAAGGATATTATGAAAGATCTATTAAAATTGAAATCTTCTTTAGCAGAAGAGATTGAAAACATACTAAACGCACAAATTAAAGTAGAAGCACACGCTTCGGCATTATACCTAGCAATGTCAAGCTGGTGTGATGATCAAGGTTTTGATAATGCGGCAGCATTTTTTGCTCGCCAATCAAACGAAGAGCGTGAGCACATGTTGAAATTATTCAAATACGTTGGCGATCGTGGTGGTCGTGCTTTGTCTCCAGAAATTACGAACGTACCAAACGATTTCGAATCGTTCCGCGGTGTTTTCGAACAAACATTGGAGCAAGAAATGTTCGTAACAGAGCAATTCAACAACATTGCAGATGTTTGTATGAAAGCGAAAGATTATGTAACCTTCAATTTCGTGCAGTGGTTCTTGGCTGAGCAAGTCGAGGAAGAATACGTAGCTCGTCGCATCATCGAATTGTTCGACGTAATTGGTGAAGAAGGTACAGGTCGTTTCGAAATCGACAAACACCTAATAAAAGTTACATTTGATGAGGGATAATGTAAACTAAGCGTCATAGCTTAGTTGAATAAGGGGTTTAATTTTATATTAAACCCTTTTTTTGTACAATAATTTCAAGTTATAACGTTATAATGTTAACTTGGGATGAGTTGCTTAACTAAAATTTGATACCGCCATTTGATTCGTTACGTGTGCCTGTTAGACGAGTAAACTACTGGATATTTTCAATGCTTCTTGCCGTGCTTTTTACGCATCAAGCAAATGCTCAGGTGCGCGGTAAAGTAGTTACAGGTACGGTTACGGATTCGTTAAAAAATGGTTTGAAAGGTGCTAATGTTTTTTTACAATCGGAAAAAGATACACTTTACACCATTACCAATGCCCAAGGGGTTTATCGGTTCAAGGGCGTCGTAGGTGCCGATTTACGGCTGACGTATTTTATGTTAGGCAGAGAACGTCAATTAGCTAACATCAATGTGGCTGATCAAGAAAGCAATACCATTGTTTTATCAACCGTAAAATTACTTCCAGGTTTCTCGAATATTGATCCAGTACACATTTTGCGTAATAAGCCTATTCTACAAAAGGGAGATACTACCGTTTTTACGATGTCGGGTTTTACATATTTACAACATTCGCTTTTAGAAGATGTTTTACGCAGTTCCTTGCCCGGCTTCAATGTGCTGCGGGATGGTACGACCTTCTATAACGGAAAGGTAATTTCTTCCGTACAGGTCGATGGACGAAGATTTTTTGGTGGCGATGTTTTGACGGCAACTCGGAATCTACCAGCGGATTATATCAAGCAGATCGAGGTCATTGACCATTATGGCGACATGGCTGAAGTAAAGGGAATTAAAAATACAGAGCCCGAAAAGGTTATCAATATCATTCTGCACGATGATCGTAAGGAAATATTTTTTGGTCAGGCAACGGCTGGTGGAGGAACAAACGAACGTTATCTCGGAAGTGTTGGTTTGAATAAATTCGATCGAGGGCGAGAGGTTTCCATCTTAGCATCTACCAATAATACGAATACCAGCTTATTTGCTTTTGGATCTCCAGATGGAGCGGGCGGACGTTCTCCTAATCTATCGGATATTGGAGATTATGCAGATCAGGCGGATGGTTTGAATAAAATCAATTCGTTTGGTGTAAATTTCTCCGACGATATCGGGCAACGTACGCGCTTATCAGGAAGTTATGCGTTCAGCAAACGAAGCAATGAGACAACAGGTAATTCCATGCTGCGATCGACGTATAGCGGTTATCAGATTACCAAAGCTGACGATTTTACGTCGATAACAGAAGATAAAACACATAAGATCAATTTCGAAATTAATTCCAAGTTTCGAAATAACGATATTTTGAAAGTGACACCGACTGTAAGTCTCAATCGATATGTGCTGGACAATCAGCGTAGCACTCTTTTGCGAAATTTCAGACTAAGAAACGATGGTATTTATAAGGATTCATCAACTATAGAGCGGCCTAGCTATCAATTAAATGCACTGTATTCAAAAAACTTTGAACATCCCAAACGCAAACTAGTTGGTGATGTGAAAATGGGATATGATCGATTAGATAAGCTTGAAGATGTTTCAGAATCCTATGTTATTTTTGATACTACGGGTGGAGCGCCATCGATCAGTCGGTTTAATCAAGATCAAATTGTGAACCAATATGATGGAACTCGGTCAGTTAAGGCTGCCGTTTCGTATGTCGAGCCTTTTTTCGACCATAGCTTACTGGAAATATCGTACGAATACGATCTTACCGATATCGAGATGTCGCGGCGCGTGCGTGTTCCCGGCGATCGAGATCCCATACAAATAGATTCGTTGGGATTAAGATATGACTACTCATTTAGTAGTAATCGGACTGGATTGTTGTATCAGTATGAACCAAACAAACGCTTTAGAGCGAACGTAGGTTTTGCTGTGCAACCATTGCGATTAACTGGACAGGTAGCTAACGATACATTGCAGCATCGCTATCATAACATCAATTTGGTGCCTTCGGCAATAATCAGATATCGTTTTAACGACGAATTGGATTGGCAATTAACGTATAATGGACGGAATAGCCAGCCCAATTTTCTGCATATTGCACCCATCCGAGATAACACCAACTCCAGACATATCGTGATCGGAAATCCATTATTGCGAGCTGAATTTGTTAATAGACTTTCTACGGTGTTTCGAAAATCGATTATCAATAAAAGCCAGTATTTGGAATTGAATTTAGCTTACAATTTCACGAGCAATAAGATTGTATCTTCTAAAACTGCGACCTCCGGAGAAACCATTCAAGAAACGACATTTACCAATACAGATGGTTATTACGAATTGAAAAGTTATTATACCTTCAACAGTCCGCTTTTTACAGATCGTCTTAATATGGATGTATCTGGCAACTTGGATTACTTCAATAACATCGTTTTTGTGAACAGTCAACGCAGTTTGACGCGTCAGTATTTATTTGCGCAAAATTTGCAACTACGCTATAATTGGGACGAGTATTTCGAATCTGTGTTTAACACAAACTATTTCCTAAATCAAGCGAATTTTGAAGTGCCGAGACGTCAGCGTGTGGCCGCGCATTCCGTATTATTTAGTTTGGGTGGGAGAGGATATGTTAACGACCGCTTCATGTGTGGAGCAGAGATGTCTCAGAAGTTTTTACGCGGTTATGCACAGGATATCACAGATGTGAGTCCGAGCATAATTAATGCGTACGTAGAATATTCATTTTGGAAAAACAAGATGGCTTTGCTCCGGCTCGAATGTTTCGATTTGCTAGATCAAAATAAAAACGTAGGTGTTGTTACGGAATATGTAGGGAACGATATCTTTGAATCCAGAAACAATCGGTTAGGAAGATATTTCATGTTGACACTAAACATGCGTTTACAACATCTTCCTAAGTAAATCGTCGATTCCAAACAGCCAATATTGATATGTGAAAAGTTTATTCACATTTTCATAATAATATCTTAATAGCTCATCATCAGGTAGCCGTCTTCTAAAAATTACCTTTGCGAAATAACAATTTTGCAAGAGAATGAAGTTTACTTTCATATTTTTCGGACTCGGCTTATGTCTAGCTTTTTCCGCTTTCGCACAGGATCGGGTGTCGGGTACGATTTATAATGACCAAAATGGCAATAGCCAAATGGATGAGAACGAATTGGCGTTAGAAGGCGTAGCAGTAAGCAATGGCCGAGACGTAGTACTAACCGATAAAAACGGAAAATATCAATTACCGATCGGCGACGATAATATTGTTTTCGTTGTAAAACCAAGTGGATACACTTTTCGAAGGAATTCGGACAACTTACATCAATTTTACTACATTCATAAACCTAAAGGTTCTCCCGTGGACATGAAATACGCAGGTTCTAACCCAACTGGAGGTATTCCAAAATCGGTCGACTTTGGTTTGTTGAAACAGGACGAAAGCGATCAATTCGACGTATTGGTTTTCGGAGATCCGCAAACGTATGATGAACGCGATATGACGTTTTTTCAGAAAGGTATTATCGATGAGGTTGGTGATACGGAGCGATTTTCTTTCGGATTGAGTTTGGGAGATTTAGTTGGCGACAACTTGAATTTGCATCCATTGTATAAATCTACCATTTCGACATTGAAATTGCCATGGTTTAATGTTATGGGGAATCACGATATGAACTATGATGCGACCGTCGATTCGCTCTCGGATGAAACATTTGAAAAGAATTTCGGTCCAGCAAATTATGCGTTCAATTATGGCAATGCGCATTTCATAGTGCTAGATAATATCATTTATCCCAATCCAGCTACAGGAAAAGGCTACGTTGGTGGGTTCCGCGAAGAGCAATTACAGTTTCTAAAGAATGATTTAAAACTTGTACCGAAGGAAAAATTGGTGGTTGTTGCTTATCATATTCCGATGTTGCTGAATGATAGAAATTCGGAACATTTTCGCTCAAAGGACAGACAACGATTTATGGATATCTTATCCGAGTTTCCGAATACCTTGTCATTATCCGCACATACGCATTTTCAGACGCAGATTTTTTTTGATCAGGCTGATGGGTGGAAACGAGAGAAGCCGCATCATGAATACAATGTCGGAACAACATCCGGCGACTGGTATTCGGGTGAATTAAATGACGAGGGGGTTCCGATATCTACTATGCGAGATGGAACACCCAAAGGATATATGTTTTTACATATCGACGGGCACGATTACCAGTTTGATTATAAGGTTGCTGGCAAAGATATAGATTACCAAATCGCCCTAACCGGAGCTGAGATTGTGTCTGAAGAATTTGTTCGAAGCCAAGCATTGTACGCTAATTTTTTCATTGGTTCAGAGCGTGATAAAGTACAATATCGCTTAAATGACGGCGAGTGGAAAGATATGATTTATACCAGAGAAATTGACCCAGACTACGCTTTTCACACGTTGGGGTACGACCAAATGGTGGCTAACATTAAGTCGGGTAAAAGACCTTCCAATGCAGAGAATTCAACTCACTTGTGGAAGGTGCGATATCCAAAAATGCCGGTTGGGGAGCACCGTTTGGATGTGCGTGCTGTGGATATGTTTGGTAAAGAGCATCAAGCTTCGAAGGTTGTGCGCGTAGTAAAATAAGCCTGAAAACCGAAAATATATTGTGTCGTTCTGTTTGTTAGCTAGCTTGGCACGCAGAACGATACAATGATAGCAAAGGTTTACTTGGGTAGAGATTCAGCCAGTTTGGGTTTTGTTTACGGATTAACCGTTCTCTTTGCATTCTGGTGAACGTTTTTAACTCCAACAACTTTTTATTAGCCATAGATTCTGTGGCAAAAGTTTCTTCGTATACAACACGAGTTAGCATAGGTTTGCCAATCAGTTGATTCTCCCTAACTTCCGCTAACTCTTGCAACAAAAGCGATATATCTTGTGTTAGTATTCCTTCCAAAAACTGTCTATTGTTATCTGTTACTAAAACTACCCTATACATAATCAAACTTTTTATCGTCCAACCAAATTGCTAAGCAATTTGGTTGCATGTGTTTTTTTTACTAATTTTATTGGCACAATATTACTAATAAATTTAGTTTTACAAAAATATAAGCGAGAAAATGTCAAATATATCGGCCAACCTAAAATATCTACGTAAGAAAAAGGGACTTACACAACAGCAGTTTGCAGATGCAATAGAAATAAAAAGAGCGTCTGTCGGCGCTTACGAGGAAGATAGGGCAGAGCCGAAATACGATTTGCTAAAAAAGATAGCTGATTTTTTTGATTTAACCATGGATGAGCTGGTGGATCAAGTTATTGACGACAAGTGGAAGCCTGTCGCCAAGTCTCAAGCTTCCAATTTGCGCGTAATTAGTATTACGGTAGATGATCAAGATCGAGAAAACATCGAATTGGTTCCAGTAAAAGCAAGTGCTGGATACATGAATGGATACGGAGATCCAGAATATGTTCGCGAATTGCCACGTTTTTCCTTGCCTATGTTTAATCAAGGAACATACCGCGCTTTCGAGATCAAAGGCGACTCTATGCTTCCGTTACCTTCCGGTAGCATTATAATTGCAGAATATCTAGAAAATTGGACGGAAGTTAAAACTGGACAAACTTACGTTGTGGTTTCAAAATCGGATGGTATTGTTTACAAAAGAATCGGCCAAAAATACAAGGAAGATAAAGGCTTGAAGCTTGTTTCTGACAACAAAACATACGAACCATATTGGGTTGATCCGTCCGATGTGTTGGAAGTTTGGAAAGCGAAAGCATCCATAAGTATGGAACTGCCGGAACCAAATCCGGAACCGTCGTTAGAAGCTATTAGTTCCATGATGGCGCAGATGCAAAAAACGATCAACGCGGTTGCTGATAAAAAATAATTGTACGAAATAATTTATCCGAAAAAGTAATCGGTAAGGGCAGTAGCGCAGGCTGCCGCCCATTCTACTATTTTATGTATCAATACATTCATATTATCCTTTTTGGTAAACAATGATTTAGTTATAGAGCGGAAATTAGTCAATAATTCAATTGAGCTTAATACACTTTAGGCCAATCTGGTCCGTCCTTCGGCGAATGCTATAAAAAAATCGGCCAATTCATTATTTCATGCTCGCTTATTGATGAAAAAGTCCTATTTTCAAGCAACATTGTTTACTCGAAAGGCGATTTTTTATGAAAGATACTCAAGCTGCTGAAACTCCATCTTCCTTGCAAGACGAAATTCACCACGTTAATAACCCGGTATTAGATCTACCCCAGATTGAAAAAAAATATCTAACGCAGGTAACAGGATATACACGAGAGGGACATGCTTTTTATTTCACAGATGGTCGTGCGCGCGTTGAGGTCAAAATTTTTTCTGATGAAATCATTCGTGTTCGTCTAGCTCCAGAAGGGGTCTTTTTAGCAGATTTCTCCTATGCCATTGCAGAAATGGCTAGTGCTCCGACATCATATAAAATAGAGGAAACCGAAGAAGCTTACCGGATCTCCACAGCGCGGACTACGTGTTTTGTGCGTAAATCTGACTTTCATATTTCTTTCGGAGATGCGCTTGGTCAGGTTATAAATCAAGATTGCAAACCGATGCACTGGGAGGAAAATGCGGATTTTGGTGGATACTATATTTATTGCACGAAATCTGCTCCTCAGGATGAAGTTTTCTTCGGTTTGGGAGATAAGGCGTCAAACTTAAACTTACGCGGTCATCGCGTTAAGAATTGGAACTCCGACACATATTCTTTTGCTTTCAATCAGGACCCGCTATATAAGACTATTCCTTTCTATTTGGGTGTTACGGAAGGTAATGCGTACGGAATTTTCTTCGATAATACATTTAAAACATACTTCGATTTTGCTGCCGAACAGACCGATCAAACAAGCTTTTGGTCGGAAGGCGGTGAATTGCAATATTACTACATTCAAGGTCCGCAACTTATCGACGTTGTTCGCCGCTATCACCAATTAACTGGCACTCATTATTTGCCGCCTTTGTGGGCAATAGGATACCATCAATGCCGTTGGAGTTATTACCCTGAAAAGATGGTGCGCGATGTGACAACCGAGTTTCGTAAACGTCAAATTCCATGTGATGCCATTTATCTAGACATCGACTACATGGACGGTTACCGATGTTTCACTTGGAATACTAAATATTTTCCGGACCCGAGAAAGATGATTGCTGATCTGGCGGCCGATGGCTTCAAGACCGTTGTCATGATCGACCCGGGAATCAAAGTGGACGAGAACTACTGGGTGTTTCAGGAGGGTCAAGCCAAAAACTACTTCTGCCGTCGCGGCGACGATTATTTCATGGAGGGATTTGTGTGGCCTGGGCGCTGCCAATTCCCAGATTATACCAACCCGGAAGTGCGTACATGGTGGGGTGGATTGTACAAAGGATTGGTAGAAGACGGTGTTGCTGGGTTTTGGAACGATATGAATGAGCCAGCAGTTTTTGGAAGAGGCACTTTTCCAGATGATGTTCGCCATCAATTCGATGGTCACCGCGGATCGCACCGCAAGGCGCATAATATTTATGGAATGCAGATGGTACGCGCAACATACGATGGGCTAAAGAAGTTGTATCGCAATAAACGCCCATTTACCATTACAAGAGCCGCCTATTCCGGTGTACAGCGCTATTCATCAGTTTGGACAGGAGATAATGTGGCCACTTGGGAGCATTTGCGTATCGGCTTGTTGCAGTTGCAACGCTTGTCGGTTTCCGGATTATCCTTCTGTGGAACAGACATTGGTGGATTTACCGGCAATCCGGATGGAGAACTTTATACACGATGGATGCAGTTTGGAGTCTTTTCGCCATTTATGCGTGTGCATTCTGCAGGTGATACGCGCGATCGCGAACCTTGGAGCTTCGGTCCGGAATGGGAAGCTATTTGTAAGAAATTCATCGAATTACGGTATCAACTGCTTCCGTACATTTATACGGCATTTTGGCAACAACACAAGTTTGGCGATCCTATCTTACGTCCGATCGCCATGTTAGAGCAGCATATTCCCAAAAATCTACGACGCGAAGAAGAATTTGCATTTGGTGATCATATTTTGATATCGCCCGTACTTAATCCCGGTCAAACCAACAAGGTGGTGTATTTACCGAAAGGTACTTGGTACTATTACTTTAACCATCAAACATTTACAGGTGAAACGGAACATCAAATCGATACGCCAGCAGATGAGATGCCGATCTTTGTCCGGGGTGGTAGCATTATTCCAGAGTATCCTATTATGCAATATACATCAGAAACTAAAATCGAGGAATTGACATTGCGTTTCTTCTTTGCAGAAGGCCGGTTTGACTCGTTTGTGTATGATGATCAAGGAGAAACCTTCGATTACGAGGATAAGCAATATGCTTGGCACCACTTCATTACTGAATCTGATACAAACTCATTCAAAGTTTCCCAACTAGAAGAAGGACATTACATCCCGTACTATAAAACATATAAGTTTTATTTAGTTGGTCTGGCTTTTAATCCACAATCTATTAAGGTAGATGGGGTGGTAGTAGCAATCCAAAGAGACGAGGCGGGCGATTATATCATTGTTGATCGCGCATTTAAGAAAATAATTGGCCAATTGTAGAACAAACCGCCGGTAAGGCTGTTATGAAAGTGATGTCTACATGCTTAGGAAAGCGGTGAAAACACGACATATATCATCCAAATTTATACACCATCCATATGAGTGAGCCTGTAACGGCCTTTAGCATGTTTAGCGAATTTGATATTGCACTATTTCGATCGGGAAAGCATTATAAGCTATACGAAAAATTAGGGTCTCGCACGGTAGAGGTAGATGGTGAGCATGGTGTTTACTTTGCCGTATGGGCGCCGAATGCGAACTATGTTTCGGTAATTGGTGATTTTAACGGATGGAATAGCGCGGAGCATCCACTGATGGTTCGTTGGGATGAAAGTGGAATTTGGGAAGGTTTTATTCCCAACTTATCAAACGGAACACATTATAAATACCATATCGGAACTGCAACAGGTGAGAAATTAGAAAAGGCGGATCCATTTGCTATCCGTACCGAATTGCCGCCTCGTACCGCTTCGATCGTCGATACCACTTGGTACATGTGGGAAGATCAAGACTGGATGGATCGTCGATACGACAAAAACGCGCTAGATAAACCTTTTTCTGTTTATGAAATGCATATTGGCTCGTGGATGCGTGATCCAGCAGACCCGGAACGTTTTCTGAATTATCGAGAAGTTGCCGAACGCTTGGTTCCTTATTTACAGGAGATGAATTTTACGCATGTAGAATTTATGCCTATTATGGAACACCCATATTACCCGTCTTGGGGTTACCAAATTACCGGCTATTTTGCATGCTCATCCAGATACGGATCTCCGCAAGATTTTATGTACCTTATAGAAGCGTTACATCAGGCTGAAATTGGTGTCATTTTGGATTGGGTACCTTCTCATTTTCCCGGAGATGCACACGGATTGTATCGATTTGATGGCTCGCATCTGTTTGAACATGAAGATCCGCGAAAAGGTTATCACCCCGATTGGAAATCATACATTTTTAATTATGGGAGAAACGAAGTTCGTTCATTTCTAATCAGCAATGCACTATTTTGGTTGGATCGTTATCATGTTGATGGGTTGCGGGTAGACGCAGTTGCGTCTATGTTGTATTTGGATTATTCGAGAAATCATGGTGAGTGGGAGCCAAATGTATTTGGCGGAAATGAAAACTTGGATGCTGTACAGTTTTTGAAAGAATTCAATGAAGCCGTTTACACAAACTTCCCATCTGTGCAGACGATTGCGGAAGAATCGACATCGTGGCCAGGCGTGAGCAGACCGACTTATCAGGGCGGTCTTGGGTTTGGCATGAAGTGGATGATGGGATGGATGCACGATACCTTAGCATACTTTAAAGAAGATCCTATAAATCGTAAGTATGCACATGATAACATGACTTTTGGAACGGTTTATGGCTTCCATGAAAACTTTATGTTGCCGTTCTCGCATGACGAGGTTGTTTATGGGAAACACTCTATGCACTACAAAATGCCTGGCGATGACTGGCAACGAATTGCTAATCTACGTGCACTTTATGCATATATGTTTACATTTTTGGGAACCAAGCTTTTATTCATGGGAAGTGAGTTTGGGCAAACGGCAGAATGGAATGTAGATCAATCCTTAGATTGGCATTTGTTAGATTATGAGCCACATCAAGGAATTAAGAAATTAGTTAGCGATTTGAATCGTCTATATCGGAATGAACCTGCGCTCTATGAGAAGGCATTTAGTCCGGAAGGTTTCCAATGGATAGAAATGGGTGCTCGCGAAGAAGGTGTATTCGCTTTTCTACGGAAAGGTCACGATGCAGCAAACGATCTGATGGTCGTACTAAATTTAACACCGGTGGTGCGTCGCAATTTTAGAGTCGGTGTTCCATTTTTGGGTGAGTGGGAATCCATTTTCAATTCGGATGATCCAATATATCATGGTAGTGGGATCAGTCAGTCAATAGTAAACGCAGAGCCAACATATTGGATGCACTGCGATCAATCGATTAGTATAGATCTACCACCATTGGCAGGTTTAGTTTGGAAGCGTAAATCAAAAGTTAAATAGGATGAAAGTTGTTCATTTAAGTGTAGAATGTTTTCCGGTCGCTAAGGTTGGTGGTTTAGCAGACGTAGTTGGGGCACTTCCAAAATATCAACGTACGCTAGGGATTGATGCGTCTGTGGTGATGCCATGGTTCGATCGACCTTTTCTCGCACAGCATAGTACTGAGTTGGTGGCTAATGGAACAATTAAGCAGGGAGGTGATTATCTCGATTACGAAGTGCTGAAAGAGCAGGAAGATACACTTGGATTCCCTTTATATTTTATCCGCATCCAGGAAAAATTGGACCGACCCGAGGTATATTGCTATCCCGATGAAGCCGAACAATGGATTGCATTTCAACATGCTTTTCTACATTATCTACATCAACAAGAGGAACTTCCCGATGTTATTCATTGCCACGATCATCATGTAGGCTTAATTCCATTTTTGCTGAAACATGCATTGGATTATCGTGATCGATTTGAATCTATCAAAAGCGTATTTACCGTCCATAACGGACAATATCAAGGCTGGATGGATTGGGAGAAAGCGACGCTATTACCGATTTATGACACATGGAAATGGGGATTGTTGGATTGGGACGGCGTAATTAATCCTTTAGCGACCGCGATAAAATGTTGTTCTGCCTTTACAACCGTTTCTGAAGGATATATGCAAGAATTATATCAAGATGCAAACGGATTGCAAGATCTTTTTAAAATTGAATCGTATAAAGCCGAAGGTATTGTCAATGGTATTGATGAAGCTTTTTGGAATCCAGAAACAGATACCAGCTTAGAAAAGAATTATAGCAAAACAAGTTTCCGTTCCGGAAAATCCGCCAATAAAAAATGGCTTGCTAAAAATTATGGTTTTTCATCCACTGTGCCGCTGGTTGTTTTTGTAGGTCGTTTCGCCTTCGAAAAAGGAGCAGATTTGCTTCCAAAAATTATTGATGAATTGTTAGAAAAAAGCGAAGTAGCGGTTTTCGTTTTGGGTTCGGGCGATGAAACCATTAGTGAGCAATTGGCAGAACGTGTTAAAAAATACGAAGGCCGTTTGGCAACGTTTTTCGGTTACAACGAAAGCTTGGCGCACAAAGTGTATGCTGCAGGCGATCTTTTACTAATGCCGTCCCGTGTAGAACCCTGTGGTTTGAATCAGCTTTATGCTATGAAGTACGGAACAATTCCTGTTGTTCGTGGCATTGGAGGATTACGAGATACGGTCGTAGACGTCAGCGAAAAAGACGGTTACGGATTTGTCTTTCCTGATCCAGACGCGGAGCAAGCGTCAGCGTGCGTAATTCGCGCTGTAAACACGATAAGCGAAAAGAAACAATTCGATCAAATCCGTAAATTTATCATGCAGCTCGATTATTCTTGGGAAAATTCTGCAAAGAAATACGTCAAATTATATCACCGTTTAGTAGAAAGTTATGATGCATAAAGTAGTTTCCATAGTATTAGGTGGGGGTAGAGGTACAAGGTTGTATCCACTTACAGATCAGCGGTCTAAACCGGCTGTTCCAATCGCTGGTAAATATCGTTTAGTGGATATTCCCATTTCGAATTGCTTGAATTCGGGATTCAATAAAATTTTCGTTCTTACTCAATATAATTCTGCATCCCTGAATAAACATATTAAGAATACGTTTAATTTCAGCGTGTTCAGTAAGGGTTTTGTAGATATTCTAGCGGCTGAACAGACGAACGAGGGCGACCGCTGGTTTGAGGGAACAGCAGATGCTGTCCGTCGTACGCAAAAGAACTTAATCGGCGTCGATTATGACTACATCCTTGTGCTATCCGGGGATCAGCTTTATCAAATGGATTACTCAAAGCTGATCGACTTTCATGTGGACTCGAAAGCGGAGATTACTTTGGCAACTATTCCGGTAAATGCACAAGATGCGACGGGTTTTGGTATTCTGAAAGCGAATGAGAAAAATGAGATAGAATCCTTCATCGAAAAGCCATCCACGGATTTACTAGTGGATTGGGCATCAGAAGTGCCTGATCATTTGGAAGCGGAAGGAAGAAAGTACTTAGCATCTATGGGAATCTATGTATTCTCCAAAGGTATATTGAAGCAGCTTTTAGAAGAAAACCCAGGAATGGATTTCGGTAAGCACATTATTCCGGATGCTATCGGTGTGAATCGTGTAATGAGTTACCAATTCGAGGATTATTGGACGGATATTGGTACTATTAGTTCATTCTTTGATGCGAACATTGGCCTTACGGATGATATTCCAAAGTTCAACTTATTTGATAATCCGGTGTTTACCAGAGCGCGTATGTTGCCGCCTTCGAAATTTGGAGGAACCACTGTTGATAACAGCATCGTTGCGGATGGTTGTATCATTCACGCGGATAAGATCAGTCGATCGGTAATCGGAATTCGCTCTCGAATAGGTATAGGAACGGTTATTCGTACGACCTATATGATGGGCGCCGATCTTTATGAGAATTTAGATGAATTAGTGGATATGTATCAGACGCAAGAACCACCTCCAATAGGCGTTGGAGAGCGTTGCTATATCGAAAATGCCATTCTAGATAAAAATTGCCGAATAGGCAACGATGTTCGCATAAAAGGTGGAGGCAAACTTAAAGACGGTGATTTCGATAAATATTCCATCGTCGATGGCATTGTCATCATCAAGAAAGGTGTTACCATAGAAAATGGTTTTACGATTGGCTAATTACGCCAAAATGTACTAACGCATTCCAAACGCCGTCTTCGTCCACGTGATCTGTGACGTAGTCGGCGTTTTCCTTTACCTGCGGATTTGCGTTACCCATAGCGATGCCAATTCCAGCATGTTTAAGCATTTCGATATCATTTCCCCCGTCACCGAATGCCATCGTTTCCGATATATCAAACCCAAAGTGCTCGCAGAAGACATCCAAACCTACGCGTTTACTTTGCCCCATTGGGTTGACGTCCGCAAAGGTTTCAATCCAACGCGTTGCAATAGAATTTGGCATAATGGTGCGCATGAAGTTCTCCTCTAGATCGGGATGGATAAATACGTTGGTTTGCAAGATGCTGGAGGTGTCTAAGGTTTCAAAATCAACTAATGGCGGGGTAGGTAGATTCACGGTTTCGTACATCATGTCGATTTCCGGCGTAACGTGGTAGATAGTTACTTCTTTCTCCGACATGAAAGAATAGCTAATAGGTGTTCCCTTGCTGTATTCAATCAATCGTTCGATATCTTTAGGATCCATGGTCGCCTTATGCAGTACATTGCCATTTGAAGCATCAACACAGTATCCGCCATTAAACGTGCTGTAACCATCAAAATTAAAGTGCTTAACGTGATCTAGGCTGTTTATTGATCTTCCTGTGGATAGGATCACTTTAATCCCTTGTTTCTGCAATAGTCGGATGGCATCTTGCGTTGAAAGTGGCACCTCGTGCGTATTAAAACTTATCAGGGTGCCATCGATGTCGAAAAATACGGCTTTTATTGTGGAAGACTGCATATACAAACATATCATTATTTCGCCGTATATCCTACCTGCAGATGCGGTAAGCAGTTCGAATTATCGTTAACTTTGCACTTATGAAATACGTCGACAAATCTATTGTTTTAGAAGCGATCCGCAACAGTCTTTCCTCCGAACTATTTGTTAAAGCGACTTTTGGAAGCTATCACGGGAGCGATGCCGAATTAAAGAACATTTATCTAAAGCCCATATTGATCAAAAATCAATATCATTTGTCGTTTACTTATCGCTACGCTCGACGCGATATCGTCAAAAATTTTTCTGTCGAAGCAGCTATTGATGAGATATTAAACTGTATTGAACAAACCGATTTTCATTCGGTAAGCTTGTTCGGACAAACGTCGAACAACTTTTTTCAGTTTCAAAAAAATAAAGGTTGGACTTTTCGCACAGAAGAGGTTTCCAATGTGTGCGCACCTAGTTTATCGCACAATAAAGTGAAAGATCGGAAAATTAGTGATTCAAAACGTCCGTACCTACATGCGCTCCGATTAACAGATGAGGAAGGGAATGTATTTAAAAAGTCCCAAGATAAATGGAAACAAATTAATCATTATATCGAGCTGTTGAGTAGTGAATTAACTAATTTATCAGAAACTAAAACTTTACATATTGCTGATATGGGTGCGGGGAAGGGTTACCTCACTTTTGCCTTGCACGATTATCTCCTACAAACGAAGAACCAACAGATTATCACAACAGGAGTTGAATACCGAAAGGATCTTGTTGACTTATGCAACACCATCTCTGCAGATTCCAAAATGGATGGATTGCAATTCGTCGAAGGGACAATTGATGGCTATCAACCAATCGCGGATATCGATGTACTTATAGCATTGCACGCCTGCGATACCGCTACGGACGACGCGATTTTCAAAGGAATTCAGCATAATGCGCAGATGATCGTCGTTGCGCCTTGTTGCCACAAGCAAGTGCGTCGCGAATTGGAGAAATCGAAAGTGAAGAATAATTTGGCTTTCATGACACGTCATGGGATTTTTCTAGAGCGACATGCGGAAATGCTTACCGATAGCATTCGCGCATTGCTGTTGGAGTATCACGGTTATCAAACCAAAGTGATGGAATTCATTTCCGACGCGCACACGCCGAAAAATGTCTTGATCATTGCCACAAAGAAAACATCCATAAGCGAAGCTAAAAAGCAGCAAATCAAAAAGGAGCTTGCGGAACTAAAAAGCTATTTCGGGCTTGATGTGCATCACCTAGAATTATTACTCAACAGTACAGGAGATTGGACAAATTAACGTTGTACGCGTAATCCACCATAATAATTTCTACTGGGCGCGGCATTGAAAAACCTTCCACCGAAAGCGTTGATGTCGTTACCTAAACTATACTTTTCGTTGAGTAAATTATCAATGCCTGCAAACAATTCTACTCGATATTTTGCACCTGTCGGAATAATCCAAAACACCTTCGCCTGAATCAGGTTATAACCTTTGGCGGAAACGGTATTTGCGTCATTCAGTGGAATGGATGAGGTGTGGTTGTGCATAATATTGATCCCCGTATTTTTAGGTAGTTCGGTATGCAAGGTGTTTACAGAAATCCATCTTGGGATCGATGTCACGGCATTTCCGCTGTAATCTGTATTGGTGTTGCCTGTGACGGTTGCATATTCTCTAAATCGATAATCTTGATAGGTAATCGCGTTGGATAGTTGCATTGATCGAATGAACCCGCTTTGTTTGGTCGGTACGATCTGTCCCATCAGCTGTAGCTCCAGTCCGCGTTGTCGAATAGCACCCGCATTAACAAAGAACTCGGCACCAGCTTCATTTAGCTGGCGAACAATACCCTCCTTTAAATCATATTGATATGCACTAAAGTCCGCCATCCAACGACGGTCTTTCGTTTCAGTCCGCAAACCTAGTTCATAGTTGTAGCCATTCTCCGGACGTAGGTTCACATTGATGACATTGTTTGATGAACGTACTTCTGCTAACGTTGGCGGCGAGTATCCTTTGGATAAAGAACCTCGAATAGCAAATTGCGGATGCGGTAGGTAAGATAGCGCAAATCGAGGCATCCAAGTTGGATCAAAATTTATGTCTCCCTGCGCATTTGCTGCTTCGGGATATAGCTGTCGGAATTGTGTGTTATTGAAGTTCCATCCGATGGAAGCTTCTGCATTCAGCTTGTCGAAAAATAGGGCAGATGCACGATAAAAATAGAAATGTTGGCCATTTTCTAAACGATCGAATTGTTGAGGATCACCTTTCACGCCTAAATTATTGTCGTAATTTTTTACATCATACCAACCACGTTGCGCTTCCAATCCCACCTGCATTTGCCAGTCCACCATGTCGCTTCCCGTTGGTGTGTAAGATAAAAAGGTTCTAACGCCTGCATTCTTTTCATATCGAAATTCGTAATTACTGATAAACGGATTTCGAAAATCGGTATAGCTGCCAAATAGCGTAGCGCTGTGCGTCCAATGCTCGTTAAATTGGTATTCGTGTGTTAAGCCACCAATCAATGTTTTATTATAGATTGCTGCTTTTTGTTCACGTGAACCTGGGATAGCCGCTGTAGCCGGACGCGCTTGTCGGGGATTTTCGTCAAACTGTGCTTGAGTTAGTCCGCCTGGCGTTTGGTAATCCAAATCAGAAAACAATGCCAGCAACTTTAATCTTCCCTTATCAGTATAGTCCCATTGATGTGCAGTTTGTAAGTACAGTCTTTTGGATGCGGTGTGATCACGGTATCCATCGGATCTCATAAATGACTGATCAAAAGAAAATTGATACTTATCGCCTAAACGTTGACTGTGGGTAAGTTGTTGGTGAAACAACCCGAATGATCCCGCTGCAATTTGCGCTGACGTGGTTGGCTGATATGTATCAAAACCATTCGGCGTGATACGAACTACTCCACCAGAATTTGGCCCGAACAGAGATCCATCTGGACCTTTGATAATCGTAATTTGTTGAATCCCGACCGGATCAATGCTGTTTAAATATGTGTTGCCACCGGCATCTGTCAGTGGTACTTCGTCCATATAAATCTTAGTATTGCGGACGCCGAAAGGCGATCGAAGCATGGAACCACGAAGTGCTAGGCGGTAGCTGCCCGGCGAGCGTTCTTCCATCCGGACACCAGCAGTCGTATTTATGGCAGGCAACATGCTGCCGGGTGCTTGCGATCGAAGTAACTCGGAAGTAAGCACTTTCGCGGATGAAGTATGTTGTAAAAACGGTTGACTTGAAAAGTAGGAGCGAATACTAACCGGAGCGATACGTTGAATCGTACTGTCGGATGTCGATTGTGCATAGGAACTTGGTAAAGCGCCGAGCATAAAAACAGATACAGCTAAAATAGAGATGGTGCAACGCATAGCGATGATTATATAATTAATTTGGTTAATTGATAATATTAGAAAGCTTCATTCAAACCTAGAAAGAAACCGCGTTGTCCGAAACGTCCGAATGCATAGTCAATACACAAGTTCGTTCTAGTGGTTTTATTAAATAGCACACGCAGGCCTGTTCCTCCGGCGGGTTGCCAATAGCGAAACAAGTTGGTGCCCATTTGGTCATTAGCCGTTTGTACATTGGCGAAAACCACTCCGCTCAAGAAACGGTTAGATAAGATCGGGAATCGGTATTCCAACTCAGAATAGTAGAAGGATAAACCTTTGAAATATCCCAACGTATATCCGCGTCCACTTCGTGCGTATGCATCTTTTCCGGTTCCGGGAAGATCTAAATACGGTAAATATTCTTTGCCTAATTTGAATGAACCTAGACTCCAAAAAGCCAAAACGTGGTTGCTTTCATCCTTTGATAAATTCCAATATTTTCGAAAATCGGTTACCATTTGATAAGCACTCTTTGTACTACCCATCCAAGTCTGATTAGCACGTAACACCACGTCTGCGTAGATCCCTTTATAAGCGTTATTTGGGTTATCACGCGTCATATATTGTACGTTCAACATGATCCCGTTGTTGTTGTTTTGCGTTTCATCGAAACCATTCCATTCGCTATAGGTCCTATTTGGCGACACACCGGAATCATTATTAACAGAAATTCCTCGCTTTAATTCAAAGAAAACACCTGCACCGACAAACATACCGGGAAAGAGCTTCTTGTATAAGCGCTCATTGAAATTGTAGACGTTGTAATTGTAGGTGAAACGATTGCGATCCGGGTTATTCAAAAGCAGTTCGTCTTCTGTTGGATTTGCAAGGGGACGTCCAATGCCCAGTCCGTAATCCAAACCGACCATGCGCGCTAACATGATGTTACCTTTTAGATTCCATTTGTTTTCTCGTGTGTATATGTCGTGATTAAAGTACCCGACAATAATTCCACGTGTTGTATAGGATAACGCGGTTGCGAAGGTCGACATAGTGGTATTTTTTCGATCGCCGAAAACATGACCACCTACTACTTTCAAACCGATTTGTGCTCCTATACTAGGGTTGTAATTGATATTCGGTAAGTAAGCTATTCCAGATCTACGTTGCGGTTTACCTATCGTATCACGTTTAGGAAAAATCGTGCGAAAGCCGTCCACAATATCAAAAGCATCTTGATCGCCACGTATGGTGTCAGTTTGGCTAATCGTGTATACAGTATCTTTTTCATTGTTCGTGCTCTCAGTCTGCGAATATGCCATAGATAGGCCACTGACAACAAGTAGAAAACACGATAAAAGGATTCGATGAATCATTATAAAAAGTACTTATTAAAATTGTTCGTACATGCCTAAAAATCCGGTCAGGCCGCCAGTATGTATCAATAATATTTCTGTGCCAGCATTGAAGTAACCGCGCTTCACTAAATCCGTCAATGCATAAAAAGCTTTTCCGGTGTAGGTTGGCTCAATCATCATACCAGTATCACGCACAAAATCGCGAATGAAACAAATTAATTCCGCATTGTGTTTGGCGTATCCACCGAAATGATATTCCAAATGGAAAACGATGTCGTCGGGAGTGATTGCTAATGCTCGAATATCGTCTTTTAGAAAGGAGCCACCTTTCAAAACAGGGACAGCATGAATTTGCGTTGGCCATTGTTTCGCCAATACGGCTGACGCTAATCCAGCAGCGGTGGTTCCCGTTCCGCTGGCCACAAAGATATGGTCGTAAACTTGCGGTAATTCCTCGATTATTTCCGCACATCCGCTCGCTGCCAATTTTCCGTAACCACCTTCATGAATATAAACGGCGTCGTCCAACGAAAAATGCGCATCGAACAACCGTTGCTTATCCCGATAGGCACTGCGATCTACAAAATGCAGTTCCATGCCGTAAAGCCGACAGAGTGAAAGCACTGGATTTTGGACGGATTCACCACGCACAAATCCATGTGTTTGAAAACCAAATTTTGCGCCAGCACAAGCTGTAGCTAATAAATGATTTGACCAAGCACCCCCGAATGTAACTAGCGTTTTTTTGTTTTCGGCTTCCGCTAGATTCAAAATAGGTTTCAACTTTCTCCATTTGTTGCCGGAAATAAAGGGATGAATCAAATCATCTCGTTTAACGAAAACCTTTACTTGATGTGCTGCAAATAGCGGTAGTGTAATTGCCTCTACAGGACTGCTGAAATCGAAATCCAAAGCCATTGTACAAAGTTACTATTTCTTTCTACATCCTTTTAATAATCCAAAAACATGTACTTTTGCAGGATGGTTGATCATTTAGACGAAGAACAAGACGAGCAGGAACTTTTTGAACATATTCGGATCGTTGCCGACAAGAAACAGGCGCTATTACGAGTTGATAAGTTTTTGATGAATCGGGTAGAAAACACATCAAGGAATCGTATTCAAAACGCAATTGATGCTGGTTCAGTACGCGTTAATGACAACCTTGTTAAAGCGAGTTACAAGGTAAAACCCCTGGATTTGGTAACGGTAGTTTTTCCAGATCCACCTAGAGACACGGAAGTATATCCGGAGGATATACCGTTGGACATTGTTTTCGAAGATGATGATGTGCTGCTGGTCAATAAAAAGCCGGGCATGGTTGTTCATCCCGGATTCAATAACTACACGGGTACGCTGGTGAATGCGTTGACTTTCCACTTAAATCAACTACCGACCATGCCGGGGAATACCGGTCGTCCAGGTTTGGTGCATCGTATTGACAAAGATACATCCGGATTATTGGTAATAGCGAAAAATGAATGGTCGATGACTTTCCTTGCTAAGCAATTTTTCGAACATAGCATCGATCGCAAATACGTAGCATTAGTTTGGGGCGATATAGAAAACGACGGAACAATCGAAGGATACATTGGGCGTGAGTTGAAAGATCGCCGCATTATGACGATGTACGATGATCCGGAAAAAGGAAAATGGTCGGTAACACATTACAAAGTGCTAGAACGCTTAGGATATGTCACGCTAATCGAATGCACGTTAGAAACTGGGCGGACACACCAAATCCGCACGCATTTAAAATCGATCGGTCATCCTCTGTTTAATGACGCCGCTTATGGCGGTGCGAGTATTCGGAAAGGAACGGTTTTTGCGAAGTACAGGCAATTCGTAGATAACTGCTTTGCTTTACTGCCACGGCAGGCGTTGCACGCGCGTAACTTGGGTTTCGAGCATCCAACGACCAAACAACGCATGTCTTTCGAAGTTCCGTTGCCAGACGATTTTCAGTCTGCATTGGATAAATGGCGCGCGTATGCTGCGCAGAAAGACTAAATATTCAGTTTAAAAAAATTTATGCCCCAACATTATATTAATGCCAATGGAACGTTGGTGTCGCAAGACAGTACCATCATTTCTATAGATAATCGTGGTTTTCGGTATGGCGACGGTGTTTTTGAAACCATGCTTTGGCAGGCTGGCGACATCCGATTTTTAGCTCAACATGTGCAGCGATTACAAAAGTCGCTTGATATGTTGCATATAGAAGATTACGTGCTGTACGACAGCTATTTTATCCGTTCGAAAACCGAAGAGCTGATCCGCAAAAATAATCTAGTCGGAAAAGACGTGCGCGTCCGATTAATAGTATATCGATCAGGAGATGGATTGTATAGCCCTGTGACTAATAAATCGAGCTATACCTTGCAAGTAGATTTATTACAGCCAGCGACGAAAGATAAAAAGGTTGGTTTGATTATCGGGTTGTATGAAGAATATAGAAAAGCGTACAGCGGACTTTCTATGTTGAAATCGCTAAATGCGTTGGTTTACGTAACAGCAGGATTGTTTAAAACTAAATTCGGATATGACGACGTGTTGCTGTTAAACCAAGAAGGTTACCTTTGTGAATCGTTAACCTCAAACGTGTTTGTCTATTATAACAAAACCCTTTACACGCCCGCAATTAGTGAAGGTTGTGTTCGTGGTGTTATGCGCCAAGTTGTGATGGATATGGCTAAAGAAGAAGGAATAGCCGTAGTAGAAGCTCAGATTAGTCCAGAGATTATGAAAGAAGCGGATGAAATCTTCTGTACCAATGCTGTGCAAGGTATTCAGTGGGTAATGGGGTATAAGCAGAAGCGGTATTTTAATATGATCGCTCGCGTACTTCAAGAAAAACTGCGCACGTTTAAATATGAGGATAATTAGCTCGTTGAATGTTACCCTCATGTTATCGAAATATTATTGCTAATATAAAATAGGTTTTTGAGGCTCAGGCTGTTGACGAAATTGCTTAGATTGCTTATAAAAATTGAGTGATGAGAATACTCTACGCAGTACAAGGAACGGGAAACGGACATTTGTGCCGTGCAATGGATATTATCCCGTGTTTACAAGAACATGGAGAAGTGGATGTTTTAGTAAGTGGTATACAAGCGGATATACCACTTCCTTTTGACGTAAAATATAAGTTGCACGGTTTGAGTTTTATTTTTGGTAAACATGGTGGTGTCGATTTGTGGCGTACCTTCATAAGTTCTACTGTTCGGAAATTTTCGAAGGAAATTAATAGTCTGCCGGTAGAACAATACGATATGGTAATTAACGATTTCGAGCCGATTTCTGCTTGGGCTTGCCATTTAAAGGATAAGCCTTGTATTGGATTGAGTCATCAAATCGGCGCGCTAGATCCGTTAAGTCCAAAACCAAATGAGTCGGACACGCTGGGGAAGTTTATTATGAAAAACTATGCGCCGTCCACCTTTGCGTATGGCTTCCACTTTAAATCGTACTCAGAGAATATGTACACGCCGGTAATTCGGCAGGCGGTGCGCGATTTGGAAATAGAAGACAAGGGGCATTACACCGTTTATTTGCCTTCTTATGACGACGGTCATTTGCTAAAACATTTGTCTAGGTTTGATGACGTCAAGTGGCAGGTCTTTTCCAAACATAATAAGAAGGCATTTTCTTTGAAAAATGTACAAATCAATCCTATAAATAGTGATGCGTTTATTAATAGCATGGCTCAATCGTCCGGTGTGCTTTGCGGAGCAGGTTTCGAAACTCCTGCGGAAGCGCTATATTTGGGAAAGAAATTGTTGGTCATTCCTATGAAAAACCAATATGAGCAACATTTGAATGCTGCTTCGTTGAAAGAAATGGGTGTGCCGGTTATCAAAAGTTTAAAAAAGAAATACGAGTACGATATGGAATCTTGGTTGTATAGTAAATCGCGTGTTGCGGTCGACTACCCCAATAAAACTGCCGAGATCATCCACAATATCGTGCAGAAACACAAATAATTTATGAAGAAAATAGTTGCTTTAGGTTTGTTTGGCGGGCTTGCATTATCCACGCAAGCGCAGGAATTGAAATCGTCAACAGATTCTTTGTCGTATGCTTTGGGGCAAGACATAGCACAATCTATGAAGGCATTTGGTGTGGAATTAGACGCCAAGATCATGAGCGAATCCCTTACCAAAGCTTTAGCGGGAGAAGTAAGTGTATTTACGAAAGAAGAATCGCAACGTATTATTCGTGAGCACATCATGGCGGCACAAGAAGCGAAAACCTCTGTTTTTAAAGAACAGAGCCAACGGTTCTTCAAGCAAAATGGTGAGAAGCCGGATGTGCATACCGATTTATCTGGCTTGCAGTACACCGTGCTGAAACCTGGTTCCGGTGCGAATCCGACTATTGAAGACGAGGTTACTGTCCACTATATCGGTAAGTTGGAAGATGGCACAACATTCGATAACTCCTACGATCGAGGCGAGCCCATTACATTTAATACGGGATCGATGATCAAAGGTTGGCAAATTGCTATCCCGATGATGCAAAAAGGCGCAAAGTATCGCTTTTTTATTCCTTATAACTTAGGTTATGGCGAGCGTGGCGCTGGAAAAATTCCTCCTTACGCTACGTTGATTTTTGATGTTGAATTGCTAGATATCAAAAAGGGAGGATAGGCGTGCTATATAACTCCATAGGAGCTACCGATATGCAGGCATCGCAAATTGGATTGGGATGCATGTCGATCAGTGGAGGACCTACGAAAGTAAACTTAGATATCGTTCGACGAGCTTTCGATGGCGGAATTACCTATTATGATACAGCAGATATCTATGATAAAGGTTTGAATGAAAATCTATTAGGGCAAGCAGTTCAAGGATTTCGTCAACAAGTTATTTTAGCGACAAAAGTCGGCAATAAATGGAAATCGAATGACGAAGGATTAGATTGGTGCGCTTCCGCGGAACATATTTTAAAGGAAGTGGATGCATCGTTGACGCGATTGAAAACGGATTACATTGATTTATATCAATTGCACGGCGGCACGATTGAAGACCCATTCGACGAGGTGGTTGAGGCCTTCGAATTGTTAGTTAAAGCAGGAAAGATTCGAGCGTACGGAATTTCGTCCATTCGCCCAAACGTGTTTTTAAACTACGCAGAAAAATCGGGTATATCCAGTAATATGATGCCATACAATATTTTGGATCGGCGTCCGGAAGAATATTTCAATGCTGTGGAAAATGCGCAAGTTGATATTGTTGCACGCGGTGTGTTAGCACAAGGTTTGTTGATTAACAAGCCGACAAAAGCGTATTTGCATCACACAGAAGCCGAAGTCGCTTTAGCGCAGCGCCATATTCAGCGTGTCGCAGATGAAACGGGATCAACGGCAACCTCCATCGCATTACGTTACGCTATTTCACCACCTTCGGTTAAACGATTGGTGGTAGGAATTCGATCTATGAAACAATTAGATGATGTTTTGAAGGCGGCGAGCATGTTGACACCGCTTGATATGGAAATGAAGGAAGATTTGGAAAGCGGTTTACGCTGGGAGGGATATACATCACATCTGCGCTAACCGCAGATGTGATGACTAAAACTTTATGTTAGAATAAACCGAAAAGTTCGGTTTCTATCTTTTGGATCACCTGTCCTAAATCTTCCGGATTATTTGCAAAATCCAAGTTGTCCTTATCCAAGATCAGCAATTTACCTTCTTTATAATTTCCGATCCACTTTTCGTATTTATCGTTCAATTTAGATAAATAATCCAAACGAATGCCCGATTCGTAATCGCGTCCACGCTTTTGAATATTGTTTACCAAAGTCGGTACGGAAGCGCGTAAATAAATTAGTAAATCCGGTGGTTGGATATAGTGTACAATGCTTTGAAATATATTACTGTAATTTTCGAAATCGCGCGCCGACATTAAACCCATATCGAAGAGGTTCTCTGCAAAGATGTAGGCATCTTCATAAATTGTACGATCCTGAATCATATCGATTTTGCTGCTTTGTAATTCTACGATATGACGGAAACGACTATTCAAGAAGAAAATTTGCAAGTTGAAAGCCCAACGTTTCATGTCGCTATAGAAATCTTCTAGATATGGATTGTTTTCTACAGCTTCAAATTGAGGCTCGTACTTTAGATGGCGAGCTAACTTTTCCGTTAAGGTTGTTTTTCCAGCTCCAATATTTCCAACAACAGCTATATGCATGTTTATATTTTTTTCAATCCAATAATTTCTCGAACTTCTTTAATCGTGCGATCCGCACTTGCAGCCGCTTTTTCAGCGCCCAATTTGATCACTTTGCTTAGGTAAGCATCATCTGCAGAAATCGCTTCGATGCGCGAGCGCACTGGTTCAGTCGCTAATACCATATCTTCCGCTAACTGTTTTTTAAAGTCGCCGTAACGGATTGCGCAGTTGTTGTATAGATCGTCGAAGTGACTGTATGTATCTTCCGAAGAAACCACTTTCATTAAATCGAACAGATTTTGAATGGATTCCGGTTTTGCTTGATTTGGTTCGGTCGGTCCTGAATCGGAAACAGCGCGCATCACTTTTTTACGAATCACTTCCGGAGAATCTGATAAGTAAATACAGCTGGCATCACCATTCGATTTGCCCATTTTACCTTGTCCATCCAAACCAGGGATTTTTACCAATTTGTCGGAATAGCTGAAAGCAAATGATTCTTTGAAATAATCCACTTGGTACAATCGATTGAAGCGATTACCAAAGGTCCGTGTCATTTCTAGATGCTGTTCTTGATCTTTTCCTACCGGAACCTTAGTTGCATGATGAATTAATATATCGCAAGCCATCAAAACTGGATAGGTTAGCAAACCAGCATTCACATTGTCTGGATTGGCGCGCACTTTATCCTTGAAGGCCGTGGCACGTTCCAATTCGCCCAAATAGGCATTCATATTCATGTACAAATACAATTCCGCTACTTGCGGAACATCCGATTGTACGTAAATAGTAGATTTTTCCGGATCAATACCCGCCGCCAAATATTCTACAACAACTTGACGAACGGTACGGCTCAAATCGCCAGGCGTAGGATGCGTGGTTAGGGAGTGCAAGTCTGCAATAAAGAAGAAACAATTGTATTCTTCCTGCATCTTTACAAAATTGCTTAACGCACCATAATAATTCCCAAGATGTAACTTCCCGGTACTCCTAATTCCACTAACAACGGTTTCCATAATACGGCGAAATTAAGAAAAAAACGGGGCTTCTGAAAGCTTAAAAATCAAACTTGATGCGCGCACGAACGCCCCAAGTTGGTGCATTCGGATGATCTAGATAAGTCAAACGTCTCACAGCGTCCACGCGTAGAATTTTGAAAATATTTGCTACACCAACACTGGCTTCCATGTATGGTGTATCTTCCGAAAATGTATAGGAAGAAATAGCACCATCTGTATTTCTCTGCCAATCATAAACGCCATTAGAAAGATTCGGATTGTTTGCATCACGCAAGCCACCATAGATGCCTTTAAAACTAAATACTTCACGTAATTTTAGCTTTTTCAGTAAAGGAACTTTATTGAAGATAAATCCGTTCATGTAATATTGAACTTGCAACGAAGCGTGATGATCGGACACAAACTCCATAAAGTTCATCAAGTTATACGAAGCTAGTTGATAAGCATATGTTTGGTTAGCACGATGGATGGTCAACAATGGATAGGGTACATTATTGCCTAATATGTACGTTCCATCTAAGTTAACATCGGCATAACCCAATTGCGATAGGTAAAAGCGCTTGAATGCACCAGCGGAAAAATTGTGGTAGTTGTATTCGCCGTTAAAAATGCCCTTCAAGCCAGCTGTATATTGGAGATTGAAAATTGGAAATTCATTAACAATCGGCGTACGGTAGTTTTTTCCTTGATAAAATTGTTCTTTTGGTGCCCAGCGCAAGCCAAGGCTTAATTCAGTGGTGTTTAAGGATTCGATCAATTGCGTACTTCCGTCGGGTTGCAATTGTCGATACGCTAATACACCTGCAGGCGTTTGTTTCCAAATTTTTAAGCCGGAAGTGATCGCAAAGTTTCCTTCAAATTCAGCTTTGTAATCTAATTTATATTCGTTGTTATATAAGTATGTTTGGTTTTCACCGCGTTTGAATGATAACAGGATATTGTCTTCTTGAATGAATTCTAGGTTTTGACCTGGAATTTTAGTGTCGTAGGAAGCAGAAACGCGTAAGTAATGTTGTGGGAATTTGTAGGGCGATTTTTTGTTCAACGCATACGTTCCGCTCACGAAATACTTCCATCGCTGGTCATTAGTTCCGTACGCGCCATAAGCTTCCGCGTAGAAGCGTTCGCTCAATTGTTCCGTGGTTCTACCGCCTACGCGCAATCGTAAGCCTTCCACCGGATTGTAGGAATAAAACGTATTTACCGGACCAACTTCGACCGGACCTAATTGTTTATATCCAGCCAATAGCAAAGCGGAAATGTCCATCACCCGTTTGAACGATGACATGTTTTGCAGGCCTTCTATGTTTTGGTAAACGACCGATTCACCTTCGGAAAGTGGTTCTGGACGCAATGTGTTCCAATCCACTTCTTTAGCAGTGGTAGCAATCACTTGATTGCTACTTACGGGTAGCGTTTTCATGCTATAAACGCTATCCGGTCGTTCCGTTCCGCTGTTGTAATCATTCAGCATAATCACCCGCTTTCCGCGAATACCTTTGCCTTTGCCAGTTAGCGCAAAATCGATTTCCAAACTGCTTTTATTCAGGTAATATTTGTTTTTATTGTCTTTCCCGAAAGCCAATTCAATATCCAATCCGCGTACGAAGTTCAGGTTGATTTCTTTGTTCGTACTCATGTACGCATGTTTTACAGCATATTGACCGTCTAAAGTAATGAGCAGTTTGCCTTTAAATAGTAAATCGTTTTTATTCCTAGGAAAGAAGCTTAGTTCCACCAACTTTTCATTGTCCACTTCCAATGTGTCGGTAATATAAAATCGATAGAAAGTAGGAGCGGAGTTTGCAATCGGACTTAAAAATTGGTTGGTAAGGATAGTTACGTTATTGTCGTAGATTTCTACCTCGTCATACAGGCGTTTAAAATAATTGCTCATGCCCGCATTATCCACAAACTTGGGATCAAAATCCGCTTGTTTCTGCGCAATCACAATCTGATTGCTGGTTTTTGGATTTTTACGGTAGTAATTTTTTGAATATTTCTCTTCCATAAAAGCTGGAATCATGTACGATGGTACATCGGTATTCGCCGTATCTTGCTGGAAAAGAAATTGGTAATTTTTGAAGATTTTGCGATTCTTGAATTTTTCGCTCAAATTACTCAGACCCAGAATGATTTTTTCATATTGGTTGTACTCCACATATTCTTGTCCGCTTAATCGATTTTCGTCGCGGTGAGCAATTACCTGACGAATCAGTTCTACGGCAGGGTTATTTTTATTCGAATATTTTAGTTTCGGAGGTTTAACGGTTACCGTTTCGATAGCGTTCTGCGCGTATAGGAAAACTTGTTCGTATTGCTCTTCATCTGTGCTCAATTCAACTTCGCGCGCTTCGTAACCAACAGAAGTAACACGAATCTTTCGCTTGCCACCTGTTAATGTTAAAGTAAATTCGCCTCGCTCGTTGCTGGAAGTTCCGGAGCTGGCGGTTTCTAAAATTTGAATGCTTGCATAAGGGATTGCCTCTAAAGTGTTGCCGTCCTTAATTTTTCCGGTCAATTTAATGTTTTGAGCGAAGCTAAAAGTGGCAAATGTGAAAGTCGCCAAAACTAAAAATATATATCTGAAATATGAGTTTTTCATTTCTATTGCGGTACTAACTGACTATTATAGTATAATGTTCAGTATAAATCATAGTGCAAAGGAAATGCAATTTTCGAATATAAAAAAGCGCTTTTTACAGTTTGACTATTTTATGATAATTGTCAAATGGTTAGCTGCATATCGTTTCTTAGTATTAAGATAAGATTAATGAGGTTGTGAAAATTTCATTTATTTGCAGCGACCTTATTATTATGCTTTTAAAATGGAATAAATTTGTTTTCGCTGCGCAAATATTGTTGTATTGATAGCTGTTAGATAGCTAGTAAATCAGGAGCGCGCGAAGGTCGATTGGCCATCGCCTGCGATGATAGGAATCCCCAATCTACTTCATTTCCGTGATGCAATAACTTTATCAAGAGCTTGCTCTTCCACTGCCAGGTCGATTTCTTCTTTGAGGTGTATTAGTATTTGGTGTTCTTGTTGGTCTTGGTGACATTGGTCTTCTAATTGTTGCCGTCGAACTATCGTTTCTAGGGATATAAGTCGTATGCTTCAGAACCTTCCTTATCTCGATAAATGTGGGAGCTCCAATGTAGTTCTCCGTATACTTCACTGTAAAAATGTCTACAAGTTTATCCAATGAAGTTGCCCAATATGTTTCGTTTGTATTGGTGGAATTTTTCGCTTTGCCACTAATCATTAACGTGACCGATGATTTAGATAATATATCAACAGTTTTTCTATCAACTTTAGCTCCTGCATCGATTTTCCACATATTAAACGTGCCTTCAATAGCATTTTTGACTTCAAAGAAGGAATATTCGCTCTCAACTGCTAAATAGGCATAGTTGCCGTAGGACATACTTCTAATATAGAGTGGTTCTCCGCTCTGAAAATATTTCGATGTGTTTTTAACGGTACTTGCACCACGATTTGGGTTGTTCAAGGGAAATGTGGCACCACTTAAATCGCTGTTTATATCATCATCTAAAAAGAAATCGCGATAATCAGGTTCGAATAGAACATCAAAGATTGCGTTTTCTAATCGAGCGAAATATATGCTTTTGTATTTAGTGCTTTTGTTGTTTTGAGTCATCTTCGAAGTGAATATTTTTCCAAATGACGCATTCGCCGAAAAATTTTTTTCAATATCGGAATAGGTGTAGACTTCAGTGGAACTGAACTCAACTTTACGAGATTCAGTTGCTTTTATGTAATCTTTAAAATTTTTGGGAGTTTAGTGCATTTTCTTCGGCAATAAAGTATTGTCTCAAACCTCGGCCATATGTATGAAAAATATCTTGAGCTATAAACTTTCTCGTGAATCCGAAATAGTAGTCGAACGGCGTTTTTTCGAAAGGATATTCATTGTTAAAGGTGAAATTGTCAACACTTTCTTTGAGATATACGGCTCCAGGATACAAGTTAGAGTTATTGCCTATAAATACGGAGTTTGAAGATGCTTTAGTTTTGAACTTCGCGGATGTGTTGTTTATATTATCATCTAAATCGCCGATGAAAATTTTAGTACTATTAGGATCCGACATGAAATTCCAAAAAAAGGCGTATTATCAAATCATCCTGATCTCTGTTCTGCGAAAACCTCAGCATCAATTTCGATATCCTTACTACAAGCTGTTCGTCCAAATAAACAGCTTAACACCATATAAATTGAATTACTTTTCATAATACAAAGATTTCGGTAATACGTTATGGCTAACAGGTGTTAAAATTAGGAAATTCATATTCTTTTAAAGAAATATATTTTCATAAAAAAAATTTGAAGATAAAAAAGCCGCTAAATAGCGGCTCGCAGTATTTAAGCATTGTTGCAAAAGCTACTCGACAAACCTCCAGTCAACCCTATTTACCAAATCATCTATATTGGTGTATAAACTGCGAAGATCCTTCGTTCCATTTGCTCCATAATCCCTTACTTCTTTAACATATCCATCTTTGAAAGTGATAGCGCTGTTAGCAGATGGCGAATCAGCCAACGTGCGATCACCATAATCGCCTTTCAAATGTCTGAACTTCATTTTTATAATCATGGAAGATAGTTTCAGCCATTCATCCTCGGTAATTGTTGTTTTGTACTGTCCGGGCTCTTTGCCGTCAACAAAATTCGTTACCACAAGTGTGGCCTCAAGATTTTTATTTAACTGAATATCGAATATTGGGCATGTGCCAAAACAGGAGGTTTTCGATAATTTAATTTCGCTTAAACTGTCTGTTTGCACATCTAAATCATCCGTGGAGCAAGAAGAAATGAAAACGGCCAAAACGAGCAATAGGAGATTTATAAAAATTTTCATAATTAGATTATTAGTTAGTATCTGTATTTCAGTAAGTTGAAGTAGGTTTGAAGTACAGCGACTAATATCTAAAAATAACTTCGAGTATGCAACAAATTCAAATTTTAGATACTGTTTATTTCCAAAACTTACAAAAAAGGCCGCACTATGGCGGCCTCTTATATAAAATTATGATTGTGAAAAATTTACTTCGTGAGTTCCCAATCTAAATGATTAACTAGACTATCCATATGTAGATAAAACGCGCTAAGTGCTTCTGTCCCTCTTGCGCCATAATCCTTAACTTCTTTTGTTCCGCCATTTTTGTAGGCTATTGCCGTATTAGCTGTAGGCAAATCCGATATTTGATGGTTGCCGTAATTGCTATCCAACTCCTCGAAGTTCATTTTCTCCAACTTGGACGATAACTTTAACCATTCTTTTTCCGGTAGGTTTGTGTGATAACGTCCAGCGTTTTTATTAGTAACATGATTTTCTACCTGTAATGTCGCCTCGCAATTCTTATCGATCTGTATTGTGTAAACCGGGCAAGTTCCGAAACACGGCGTTCGTTCAAACGAAATGCTTGTGATATTACTTTTGCGGTCGCTGAGTTTTCGCGTAGTGCCGCAAGATGTGAATAGCAAACCAATCAATAGTAGCCCTAGTAAAAAGTTTTTCATAGTTATCGTGTAATTTTCTGATGTACTTCCAATAATGTTGCCAAATTACGTTTAGGCAAGTTCATAACCCCAATAGAATATTCATTAAATAGCTAATGTTAACTCAATATTAATTTCCAATTATCAAAAGATGAAGGGAAGGTTATCAATTGGTTAAATCTGAAACCGCGCTATGTTAATTAAATGTTAGGTAATTATTTTCGCCTCAGTTTTTAACATTAAATTCATTTTAACTACATATGAATCGCGCTAAGTTGCTGTTATTTATCTTGCTCATTCCATCCTGTATTTGCTTTGCTCAAGAGAAAAAGCCATGGTACCAAGTCATTCAACTTGGGGGCTACGTACAGGCGAGGTATAATCGCTTATTAGAAACGAATCCCAATTTAGGTTGTGAGCAATGTGATGCCAGCTGGGGCGAAGGCGGCGGATTTTTTCTTCGTCGTGTTCGTTTAAAGTTTTCCGCACAGTTGAACGAGCGTGTCTATTTTTATTTTCAGCCGGATTTTGCAAGTTCGGCTTCTGGAGGTTTACATTACGGACAGGTTCGAGATGTATATTTTGATTTAGGTCTAGATCGTAAAAATGAATTCCGTTTGCGCGTTGGTCAAAGTAAAGTTCCATTCGGCTTTGAGAATATGCAGTCCAGTCAGAATCGTCTACCACTGGATCGTGCGGACGGAACGAATAGTGCGTTGCGCAACGAACGGGATCTAGGGATGTTTTTCTATTGGGCACCAGAGGAAAAGCGAAAGCTATTCGCTGCGTTGGTAGATAAAGGTCTGAAAGGATCTGGAGATTACGGAGTTTTTGCACTCGGCGTATATAATGGGCAAACCGCAAACAATCCGGGGAGCAATAAAGGTATGCATATCGTTTCTCGATTAAGTTATCCGTTTGAAATCGGAAATCAAATTATTGAACCCGGTATTCAAGGTTATACGGGTAAATACATCATTTCGAATGATCGGACTAGTGAAGGTGTTGCTGTAAATGACAATCGCGAATACGTTGACGAGCGTGTAGGTGCAAGTTTTGTTTTGTATCCGCAACCGTTCGGGATCCAAGCGGAGTACAATATTGGACGCGGACCAGAATATGATAAAATGCAACAGGCGATTGGGACGAAGTCTTTGGCTGGAGGTTATGTCACGTTATCTTACATGACCAGGATCAAGGATCATGTGCTCATTCCTTTCTCTCGTATTCAGCAATACGAAGGTGGTAAGAAACACGAGCAGGATGCGAGAAGTTATGATGTAAAAGAACTGGAACTAGGCGTAGAATGGCAACCATCAAAATATTTCGAATTGGTAGCTATGTACACGATGTCTTCCCGCCGTTACGAAGATCATGCTTTGCCCGATAATTTTCAACGAGGCAACTTGCTCCGCCTGCAAGCGCAATTAAATTTTTAACTCGAAATAACGAAATAATTGCAAACGCATTTCCGAATCCTTTGTTGTAATATCAGAACGTAATTTATCAGTTAAACAAGGAGGATATCATGTCTGAAAAAGATAAAGAAAACAAAGAGATCAATAGTTTACCTTTCGATCAAGAGGAATCACAAGGAGAAATTGAAGCAACTGGCGAAACATTAAAATTTAACGAAGAACAAGATAGTTTTGAATTGGATGTAGATGTCGAAGATACCGATTACGATCATCCATTGCCATACGAAACTGCTACTACTGAAGCGCAGGAAGATGGACAAATCTATGATGAGGCTAATCCATATGCTCAAAATGAATATCAACAAAAGGGGCAAGAGTTGGATGGAGAATTACAGGAGTTAGATGACGTAGTTACTAGCGATGATGTTCAACTTGACCCTGTAGACGAAGCGCTCAGTCAACAACCCGAGGATCTTGATGACAATTTGGATGAAGAAGGATACCCCAAAAAAGATGCGGATCTAGATTCAGATTTGATTTAGGTGTCCTAACTTAAATTAATTCAACGAACGGTTATTGAACCGAGCTACAATTATTTTTAGCTCGGTTTTGCTTTTCTCTTGTATTACAACAGGTTAGCGCAACTCGGTGCCATCGTGTTTTTATTATGTTTATTTTTTTTTAACATTCTCATTATTCTGTATTCGAATGGAGCGGTTTTTGTAGATGAGTGCGCATTGTAGCATCCATAGCATATTTATGCTATTGCGTGTATATGAAGTTGGAATTATGTAGCTCGCGCAGCGAACATGTTTTGTTTTAAAATCTACCATGATACTGATTGTTGACGATACTATTGAGAATATCTACTCATTAGAGCGCTTGCTTAAAAGCAAAGGTTTTGAGGTCGATTCGGCAAGCTCTGGTGAGGAAGCCTTAAAAAAGGTTTTGAAGAATGATTATGCTTTAATTATTCTCGACGTGCAAATGCCCGGTATGGATGGATTTGAAGTGGCCGAATCCTTATCCGGATTTAACAAGACAAAGGAAATCCCAATCATTTTTCTATCTGCTGTAAATACAGACAAAAAATTTATAACGAAAGGATATGCTTCTGGCGGAATAGATTATGTTACCAAACCGGTGGATCCGGATATATTAATCTTAAAAGTCAAAACATTTTACCGATTGTATGAGCAAACGCTTGCATTAAGTCGCACAGAGCAAGCACTCCGATCAGAAATTGAAGAACGCAAACGTACGCAATACATGTTACGTGAACGTGTCGACCATTTACGTTCTATCTTGGAGTCGTTGCCTCAAATTGCCTTCATGGCGGATGCTAGTGGGGAAGTGGAGTTCGTTAATAACAAATGGTTCCGCTACTCCGTAACATCCAAACTATTTCCAGAAACGCATCCAGACGATCCATTGTTGTGGGATTCATGGTCGCCACATTTACTAAATGGCGATCCGTTCGAACTAGAAACTAGAATCCGCGAATTAGGTTCGAACACGTACAGATATCACTTGCTTCGAATTATTCCGATCAAAGAAGGTGATACGATTATCAAATGGGTGGGAACATTTACGGATATTGATGACAGGAAGCAGGTCGAGCAGAAGAAAGATGAGTTTTTAAGTATCGCAAGCCACGAGTTGAAAACTCCGCTAACAAGTATTAAAGCTTACATCCAACTGCTAGATAGGATGCTAGATCCGGAAAGTCAGAAGCATACGTATTTACAACGCGTCCAAAGTCAGTTGGATAAGCTGAATGGATTGATTGCTGATCTTCTGGATATCTCTAAAATAGATAACGGAAAATTGAAGATTAATAAAACCACATTTAGTTTGGAGAGAATGATCGCCAATGTGGTAGATACCATGTACAAAACATTTGGACAAACTGAGGTGCAATTGGAACGGCAGGGTGATTTGATTGACGACGATTTGGTCGGCGATGAAATTCGTATTGAACAAGTGCTCACCAATTATCTTACCAACGCCATCAAATATTCTCCTAACTCCGGCCGAGTTCTTATTAAAACAGAAAAATGGGATACGGAAATAAAAGTGAGCGTTACAGATTATGGTATTGGTATACCAAAGCACAAACACAAAAATATTTTTGATAAATTCTATCGTGTGGAGGAATCCTCTGAGCGCTTCCAAGGGCTTGGCATTGGACTATATATATGCGCTGAGATTATTAACCAACACCAAGGAACCTATGGCTTAGATAGCGAAATCGGACAAGGTTCCACTTTCTATTTTACCCTGCCATATCAACAAACCAACACCTATGCCTAAACAAATTGTCCGAAACCTACAGATCGGTTTCGGTATATCTTTTGTCATTTTAATTGCCAGTTCTGTAGCTTCTTATGTCAGTATATCTAAACTGATAGATAATAAGTCGATGGTGGAACATACTTATCAGGTCATCAATGCGACGAACGGAGTTTGGACTGATTTGCAGGATGCCGAAACCGGGCAACGCGGATTTATTCTCACAGGCGACGAGGAGTACCTTAAGCCGTACTCTGCCAGCTTGGTACGTCTTCCTAATTCTCTGAAAGATTTGCGTTCGCTTATTATTGACAACAATGAGCAGACAGCGCGTGTAGATTCATTATTTAGACTGATAGATACGCGACTAAGTATTTTAAGACGCTTGGTTCGGAATAAGCGAAATAATCAATCAATTTCGTTAGCAGAACTAGAAGAAGGTCGCCGTTTCATGGACAACTGCCGTTTGTTAATCGATCGGATTGTAGAGACGGAAAACTATTTGCTGGAGATACGTTCTGAGAAATTGTATGCTTCATCCAATACAACCACATGGTGGATTATAGGCGCTGGTATTGCGTCACTATTAATTACGTTCTACTTCTACACGCGCATACAAGATGAGCTAAAAAGCAGAGAAAAGCTTCAGGCAGAATTATCTAAAATTCATGCAGAATTGCAACAGAGATTAGCGAAGGTGCAAAACATGGCGGATAAAATTGCTCACGGAGATTATAGCGTGCAAATTGATGAGCAGCGTGACGATTTATTGGGCAACCTGACACAGTCGCTCAACGAAATGGGCACTTCCTTACAAAATTCGTTTGAAACACTAAACAATAATGAGTGGGAACAAACGGGAATGGCGCAACTGCACGAAGAACTCACGGGTAATAAAAATGAGAGTGAGCTCGCATCGGCTTGTTTGAATCATTTAGTTCAGTATAGTGGTTTAGCCAACGGAGCATGCTATCTGTTAGAAGGAGAAGAGCTTGTTTTAAAGGGATCACACGGATTGGAGGAGCATATGAAGCAAGCTATCCAGCCCGGCGAGGGAATGGTTGGACAAGTTTTTCTCGACAAAAAATACAAGGTGATCGATGATCTGCCGAATGAGGAATACCTCATTAGCTTTGCAAACGGAAAAATAAAGCTCCACGCGCTATTGTGGATGCCGATTGTCAGCGAAGGACGATGTTTAGGTGTAATTGAATTGGGCGCTCTACAACCATTCGATAAGACGAGATTAGATTTCTTTGCTGAGGCTGGCTTTACCCTTGCAAATGCCTTAATTGCGGCAAAAAGTCGGAAGCAGGTGCAAACCTTGCTAGAAGAAAGCCAAGCGCAGGCCGAAGAGCTGCATGTTCAACATGCGGAGCTACAGAATCTAAATGTAGAACTAGAAGCACAAACCTTGAAGCTACAGGCTTCCGAAGAAGAATTGAAAGTACAACAAGAAGAACTGCTGCAGTCCAATCAAGAGATGGAAGAGCGCTCCAAATTGTTGGAGGAGAAAAACATTCTTATCGCTGAACGGAATATTGAGATCCAGCAAAAAGCAGAAGAACTTGCTTTGAGTACTAAATACAAAACGGAGTTTTTAGCAAATATGTCGCACGAACTGCGCACGCCATTGAACTCCATTCTCTTGTTATCTCGTTTGCTATCTGAAAATGAGCAAGGACTGCTAGATGAGGAACATGTAGAATCCGCGCGCGTTATTTTTAGTTCGGGTTCTAGTTTGCTTACGTTGATCGATGAAATTTTAGATTTGTCTAAAATTGAGGCGGGTAAAATGGAGCTGGATTATGAGACGATCGCCATTAAAGACGTAACGCATGATTTAAGAAGTATGTTTTCGCCGATTGTTACCGAAAAATCTCTCCATTTTGATATAGTCGTTGGAGAAGATGTGCCGGAAGTTATTGAAACAGATAGACAGCGGTTGGATCAGGTGTTGCGTAATTTGTTATCAAACGCCATTAAGTTTACAACGGTCGGTAGCGTAACATTAAGCCTTCATCTAAAGCACGATGACCCGAACCAACTCGTGTTTGCGGTAAAAGATACGGGTATTGGTATTGCTCCAAATAAACAAAAGTTAATTTTTGAGGCTTTCCAGCAAGCAGATGGATCCACACAACGTAAGTTCGGTGGAACAGGTTTGGGACTTTCCATTAGTCGCGAAATCGCACGCTTACTTGGCGGAGAAGTATTATTGGATAGCGTAGAAAATGAAGGTAGTACATTTACACTGATTATTCCGATTCGTCGTACAAATCAAGAAACTCCAGTCTCTACCACGGAAGATCTGCTACAGAGTCTTACTGATGATGTAGAGGAACTGACACACATCGTTGGCGAAGATTTCAACAATTCCCTCATTTTGGATGATGTGCCGGCGGAGATCGCAGACGATCGCGAAGAAATTGGTGCCGAAGATCGTGTAATTTTGATTGTGGAGGATGATGTTAACTTTGCTAAAGCATTACTGACTTATACACGCCAACAAGGCTATAAAGCGGTAATCGCTGTTCGTGGTGACGTTGCATTAGATTATGCTCGAAAATATCAACCTAAGGCTATTCTGCTGGATATTCAATTACCGAAGAAAGACGGCTGGCAAGTAATGGGCGAATTGAAAGCGCACAAGGATACTAAGCACATCCCAGTGCATATTATGTCTTCTTTGGAAGTTAAGAAGGAGAGTTTGCTGAAAGGAGCGATCGACTTTATTCGCAAACCCATGCTTTCGGAACAAATAGGAGGTATGTTCAGAAAGATTGAGCAAGCATTGGAGAGACATCCAAAGAAAGTCTTAATTGTCGAAGAAAACGCAAAACATGCACAAGCTTTGGCATACTATCTAAGCCAGTTTGATGTCGCATCTGAAATCAAAACATCGGTGCAGGAAAGTGCTAGCGCGCTCGTTTCTTCGGATGTAAATTGCGTTATTTTAGATATGGGCGTACCTGACCGCGGCGGATATGAAACCTTAGAAGCTATTAAAAGTCAAGCAGGCCTGGAAGATTTGCCGATCATCATTTTTACGGGTAAAAACTTATCACACGCCGAAGAACTTAAGATAAAACAATACGCTGATTCTATTGTACTAAAGACAGCACATTCTTATCAACGCATTTTAGATGAGGTAGGATTGTTCTTACATCTCATCGGTGATCAGACCCAAAAAAGCAAATCAAAAAGCAGTAATGGTTTGGGCGCCTTACAAGAAATATTAGCGGGTAAGAAAGTGTTGATTGCTGACGACGATGTGCGCAACATTTTTTCGCTTACCAAGTCATTGGAAAAATACCAAATGCAAGTTTTTTCAGCGATTGATGGTAAAGAAGCGATTACACAGTTGGAAGAAAATCCTGACATCTCCATCATCCTTATGGATATGATGATGCCGGAAATGGATGGTTATGACAGTATTCGTGAGATTCGATCAATACCGAAATACGCTAGGCTACCTATTATTGCAGTGACTGCGAAAGCGATGACTGGAGATCGGGAGCGTTGCATTCAGGCGGGCGCGTCGGATTATATTTCGAAACCGGTAGATGCCGATCAGTTATTGTCGCTTCTGCGAGTTTGGTTGTACGAAGGGTAGTTATCGTTTATAAGCATCAAACATGGAGATCAAAAAAAAGATTTTAATCGTAGATGATGATCCAAGGAACATTTTCGCGCTGGAACTATCACTTCGCGTGAAAGGATTTCGCTCGGTGACGGCTCAATCTGCGAAAGAAGGTTTGGATATATTAGCACATGACTCGGAAGTAGCGCTAATATTAATGGATATGATGATGCCGGATATGGATGGGTATCAAGCTATTCAACAAATTAGAACTACGGAAAGCCGGAAACACATTCCGATTGTAGCTGTCACTGCGCAAGCAATGACCGGAGATCGAGAGAAATGCCTTGCAGCAGGCGCAAATAGTTACGTTTCTAAACCGATTGATATAGATAAACTACTAAGTACGATAAGAGAACTATTATAGATGATCGAGCCAGCAATTGTGAAAGATGAGGAGTTGGATGTTTTGCTGAAAGATATCGCTGTCCGCTATGGATATGATTTTACATTATATAGTAAGGCTTCGCTAAAAAGGAGAATAAACCGTATTTGCGTGATGGATAACTTTTACAGTTTTGCGGAGTTGCGTTACCAGTTAATGAATCATCCAGAATATTTGCAAAGATTTGTGGAAGAAATTACGGTGAACGTAACCGAGATGTATCGCGATCCACTTTTTTATAAGAACTTGCGTGAAGAAGTTATTCCGCAACTCGCAACAAATCCTTTCATTCGAATTTGGGTGGCTGGTTGTGCAACGGGCGAGGAGGTATACTCATTGGCGATCTTATTGCAAGAAGCAAACTTATATCATCGATCATTGATTTATGCGACTGACATCAACCCGACCGTACTAGAAAAAGCAAAGCAAGGCGTATTTTCTATCCGGCATATGAAACAATATTCTGAAAATTATAATCTTTCAGGTGGTGCTCGTGAACTTTCATCGTATTATAGAGCAAATTACGATGTGGTGAAATTTGACGATAAGTTGAAGCAACGGGTCGTATTTTCCACACATAATTTGGTTTCCGATGCTTCATTTAATGAGTTTCAACTTATATTGTGTAGAAATGTGCTTATCTATTTCGAGAAGGAATTGCAAAATCGGGTATTTAATCTGTTTGACAACAGTTTAGATAAATTAGGCTACCTGGCTTTGGGATCGAAAGAGAGCATCCGATTTTCGAACTTGGAGAGTACATATAAGCGATTGGGTACAGAAAAGATCTGGCGGAAAATGAATTAAGCAAACCAAAAATTTATGAGTGAAGCGATTCGAAATATCGACATTTTACTAATTGGAGGTTCAGCAGGTAGTTTGCAGGTAATATTCAACTTGCTTCCTCAATTAAATGAAAACATAGGTTTTCCGATCATCGTTGTCATCCATCGAAAAGCTGCGCCTGGATCGCATTTAGAAGCTGTATTTAAAAAATATACGAATATGCCTGTTTATGAAATCGAAGATAAGATGCCGCTCCGAGCGAACACGGTTTACTTGGCGCCTGCTGATTATCACGTATTAATAGAGAGCAGAACGGAATTGGCTTTAGATTATTCAGAGAAAATGAATTATTCGCGTCCGTCTATAGATGTCACATTTCAGTCGGCTTCCGAAGTTTTTGGCTCGAACGTTGCCGCATTGTTATTATCTGGGGCGAACCACGATGGGGTACGCGGATTGAAATTTATAAAAAGAAATGGTGGTCTGGCCTTAGTGCAAGATCCGAAAACGGCTGAGGTAAACGCCATGCCAACTGGAGCGGTCGATAAAGTAGAAATTGATCAGCTGCTAAAACCACAAGACATGCCGATTTATATCAATCGGTTTGCAAAAACGAATAATAGTGCTTAATAAATAGATATGAACGATAAAACGATATTAATTTTTGATGACGATAAACATATTTTAGATGTTTGTTCCATTATTCTCACAGACGCGGGGTATAATGTAGCCGTTTCAGAGACTTCGCACGATATTATTGAACGCGTAGAGCAAGTTAAGCCGGATGCTATTTTAATGGATAACTGGATTCCGGATATTGGTGGAATGAAAGCTACTCAATTATTAAAGCAGCATCCGGACTATAAGCATATTCCCGTGATCTATTGCTCCGCCAATAACGAAGTGCATCTGCTGGCAGACAAAGCCGGCGCTGAAGCTTACCTCTCAAAGCCGTTTAACATATTCGATTTAGAAGAGATGGTAAAACAAATCTTAGAAAAAAAATAATTGAAGATACATGATAGCTATCGTGCATTTACTATTTTACCAAACTTTCATTAGCCAATAACAATATGCGTATTATATTAGCAGACGACCACCGTGTCGTCAGAAACGGCCTCAAACTTCTTCTAGAAACACAGCCGAATGTTCAAATTATTGGTGAAGCCACTAATGGCGAAGAAGTACTCGCTATATTGGAAGATAACGCTAATGTTGATGTTCTATTAACCGATATGAATATGCATGGAGTTGGTGGAAAAGAACTTATGAGTACCATGGCTGAACGCTATCCGAATGTAAAAGTGGCATTCTTGAGTATGGTGGATAGCGAAATTGAAATCAAGGCCGTTTTCGATCTTGGAGCGAAAGCATATCTATTAAAAAATGCTGATTATGATGAGTTGTTATTTGCGCTGGGACATATTATGAAAGGGCACACGTACCTTTCCTCTGAACTCAGCTTCCGATTATTAATGTCAAATCGACCCACTGTTAGCAAAATAGATGCTAAGCAAGTACTACAAGAATTGGATTTATCAGGAAGGGAGTTTGATGTACTTCAGTTATTGGTGGACGGACATACAACTAAAGAAATTGCCGATAAATTGTTTATTAGCAAAAGGACGGTTGAAGGGCACCGTCAAAAATTATTAGAAAAAACCAATTCTAAGAATTATGTGGAGTTGATTCGTTTTTCTATTGATAAGCAGCTTATTGCATAAAGCTGCTTAATAATTTAATTTACGGCAGCCTTTGAGTTAATTTTTAACGCATTTCTCGATTCCGCGATCTGCAATATTACTTCGCTTTCCGTTTGTTCCAGATAAGACGCAATTTCGCTCGTACGGTAACCTTCCAAATGCATCATAAACGTAGCATAAGCTTTCGCATCCAACTGATCCAGCGTGTTCTGAAAGTCAGATGACTCCTCGTCACGATGATTGCTGGGTTGCAAATCTTCAAATTGCGCGTTGTATTCGTTGCTTCCTCCCAACGGCAGTTGAATGCTAAGATCACCATTTAATCCTGCGATTTGATTTCCTGCCATTTTGTAAAAGCGCTTATGCAAAATATCCATTCCGCTTTCAATCGCTTTTTTGAAAACATTTTGTACGTTATTGAAGTTTAGATAATACATAAGATACCGATTTACAATTCAACTAATTTATATCGACGAGCTTCCACTAAACGCTCTTTCTATATATGTTACAAATACTATGCTATTTTCGAAGAATTTATAATAAGCGATAAGCTTCATATTTGTTGCGGTTTTTACGTGGTTCTCTGCCGTACACTGTTTTTTATTTGTATAATTATTTGTAAATCAGAAGTTTACTTTTTTTTAGTGACCGATCGTTGTTATGTGCGCTTCAAAAATATCCCCGTTAATTAGGTGGTTTTAATCGAATATCGCGTATTAAGTGCAATGGCAAAAATAGGAAGCTTTATAAACTCATCTTATTTTGCTAGCTTTAGAAAGCTCAAGTAGCAAATTCTTCCGCTTCGTAAGAACCAAATTATAAACATTGCAATAATATCATTATGGTAAATCTTTCGGCAGGCGCTCGATTTCGATATTTACTTACTGCAAATGAACCTCTACAATTGGTCGGTGCAATCAATGCAAACCACGCCTTATTAGCCAAGGAAGCTGGGTTTAAAGCGATTTATCTTTCTGGAGGAGGCGTAGCAGCAGGCTCATTGGGTATTCCGGATTTAGGAATAACGACTTTAGATGATGTACTTACGGATATCAATCGAATTACAAATGTTTGCGATTTGCCATTGATTGTCGACATCGACACGGGATTCGGTGCAAGTACCTTTAATATCGCTCGCACCATTAAAAATGTGTGGAAAGCGGGCGCCGCAGGAGTACATATCGAAGATCAAGTGGTAGCGAAGCGATGTGGCCATCGGCCAAACAAACAAATCGTGTCTACCGAAGAAATGGTTGATCGTATTCGAGCAGCTGTGTCCGCAAAAGAAGACTCAAGTTTTGTTATTGGCGCGCGTACGGATGCAATCGCCAACGAAGGAATCGAATCAGCAATTCAGCGTTGCAAAGCTTATCAGTCTGCCGGCGCAGACTTTATTTTCGCGGAAGCAGTTAACAATTTAGAAGATTATGCACGTTTCGCAGAAGCGTTGGATGTCCCAATTTTGGCCAACATTACGGAATTTGGACAAACGCCATTATTCACCGTCGACGAATTGAAAGCCAACGGCGTTTCGATCGTTCTTTATCCACTTTCCGCTTTCCGCGCAGCCAATAAAGCAGCAGCGAACGTTTACAAAACGATTTTTGAAGAAGGTTCTCAAAAAAGTGTTTTGCCAAACATGCAAACGCGTGAAGAATTGTACAAAAGCATCAATTACTACTATTACGAAGATTACTTAAACCAACAACAGAATGAAGGAAAGTAATAATACGACATTCAAACCTAAGAAAAGCGTTGCGCTTTCCGGGGTAACTGCAGGAAACACCGCACTTTCAACGGTTGGAAAAAACGGTAATGATTTGCACTACCGAGGTTATGATATTTTAGACTTGGCTGAACAAGCTTGTTTTGAGGAAGTAGCCTATTTGCTCATTTATGGTGAATTACCGACTAAAAATGAGCTGGAAAGCTACCGAAAAAAGTTGATCGGTCTTCGCGATCTTCCTGATCCACTCAAGTTGGTTTTGGAGCAATTGCCAAAAACTTCACATCCTATGGATGTGATGCGTACCGCCGTATCGGTCTTAGGAAGTTTGGAGCCGGAATCGCAGCATCCGACGAAGGAGGAAACACAGCATATTATCGATCGCCTAATTGCTTGCTTGGGTTCAGCCTTACTGTATTGGTACCATTATGCGCATCATGGAAAGCGAGTAGATGTGGTTACCGATAATGAAACCATTGGGGGACATTTTTTACGTGTTTTGCATCATCAAGCGCCACCGAGCGATTGGGTGCATGCAATGGAGGTTTCCTTAAATCTTTATGCAGAACACGAATTTAATGCGTCGACCTTTACGTCACGGGTGATCGCTGGAACCGGATCCGATATCTATTCTGCAATCACTGGTGCGATCGGCGCATTGCGCGGACCGAAGCATGGCGGCGCAAATGAAGTTGCTTATGAAATTCAATCTAGATACCAATCGGCAGACGAAGCGGAGGTGGATATTCTTAAGCGCTTAGAACAGAAGGAAGTGATTATCGGATTTGGGCATCCTGTTTACGTGATTTCCGATCCGCGAAACCAAGTAATAAAAGGCATTGCCAAATCGCTTAGCGAAAATGCTGGGGAGATGCCTTTGTATGAAATTGCTGAACGGCTGGAAAGTGTAATGTGGGAACAAAAGAAAATGTTTCCGAATTTGGATTGGTTTTCTGCTGTTTCGTATCATCGCATGGGCATTCCCACGGATATGTTTACGCCCTTATTTGTGCTCGCTCGATTGACTGGATGGGGCGCGCATATCATAGAACAGCGCGAAGATGGAAAGATTATTCGTCCAAGCGCGAATTACATCGGTCCTGAGAATCGACCTTTCGTTTCTTTAGACGCACGTTAATTTTTATCAACCTAATAGATAAATATGTCATTTATTTCGAATCAAAGGCCGGAACCCGATCAGGTGTTGGTCGATATTGCAAATTATGTTTTTGATTATACCATAACGAGTGATTTAGCACTGAAAACGGCGCATCAGTGTTTTCTAGATACGATTGGTTGTGGTTTTGAAGCACTGAGTTACCCCTCTTGTACAAAATTGCTTGGACCTATCGTTCCTGGCACGCAGGTGCGGAACGGTGCGAAGGTTCCAGGAACGTCCTTTCAGCTTGATCCCGTTCAGGCAGCCTTTAATATCGGCACGTTGGTGAGGTGGTTAGATTTCAACGATACGTGGTTGGCGGCGGAGTGGGGACATCCTTCCGATAATTTAGGCGGTATCTTAGCGGTCGCCGATTGGTTGAGTCGTACAGCAATAGAAAATGGTAAGCCACCGATTAAAATGAGTACCATTTTGGAAGCCATGGTCATGGCACATGAAGTTCAAGGCGTTTTGGCATTAGAGAATTCCTTCAATAAAGTAGGATTGGATCATGTATTATTGGTAAAAGTGGCATCTACGGCAGTTTGTGGGAAGTTGATTGGTTTGAACAAAGACGAACTAATTAACGCGCTTTCGCTGGCATTTGTGGACGGACAATCCTTGCGTACGTATCGCCATGCACCGAATACAGGAAGTCGGAAATCTTGGGCGGCTGGGGACGCTACATCGCGTGCGGTGCGCTTGGCGTTGATCGCAAAAACGGGAGAAATGGGTTATCCATCTGTTTTGTCTGCGCCAACTTGGGGCTTTTACGATGTTTCGTTTGGAAGCAAAGCGTTCAAATTTCAACGGGAATACGGCTCGTATGTGATGGAAAATGTACTGTTTAAAATCTCGTTCCCGGCAGAATTTCATGCACAAACGGCCGTCGAAGCAGCCATCATCATTCATCGGCAATTAATACAAAAAGGAAAAACTGCGGATGATATTGCATTGATCACAATTCGAACGCACGAAGCAGCTATATGCATTATCGATAAAAAAGGGCCATTGCATAATCCTGCCGATCGCGATCACGCTTTGCAATATATGGTTGCTGTACCGTTGTTATTTGGAAGGTTGACGGCAGCAGACTATGAAGATGCCATCGCGAGTGATCCGCGCATTGATCTATTGCGAGAAAAGATTTCTTGCATAGAGGACAAACAATTTACGGCTGATTATCATAACCCGGAAAAACGCGCGATTTCAAATGCGCTGACTGTAACCTTATCTGATGGGACAGCGTTACCTGAAGTCGTCGTTGAATATCCAATAGGACATCGTCGCCGACGCGACGAAGGCATTCCGAAACTGATTGAAAAATATAAGATCAATCTTAATCGTGTTTTCGCGGAGAAACAACAACGTGCGATTTTGGATCGTACGTTAGATTACGAAACGTTTATCAAGCAAAATGTAAATGAGCTTATTGATCAAATGACTATTCCAAACAGTGCGCTTTAACGTATTATTATTCTACATCGGTTTTCCAGTTCGATTGAAAATCGGTGTAGAATTTGAAATTTTGATCAGCTAATTCAACCAATCTTCGCGGAACATTCCATTGCTCGCCATGCTTCAAGAAACGCTGACAATCTGATAAAAAATTGCGTAATCCGAACTGATCAATATGACTAAATACCCCGCCAGTATGAGGTGCGTAGCCAATTCCTAAAATAGAGCCAATATCGCCATCTAACGTATTCAGTAAAACTCCTTCATCCAAACAACGAAAGCTATCTAATGCCACGATATGTAGCAATCGTGCTTGCAGATCGGCTTCGTCGTGGACTGATTCGCTTGGTGTTAAACGGACATCTTTCCACAAAGCGATGCGCTTTCCTTGTTCATCATAATCGTAAAGTCCGGCATTCGCCTTGCGCCCCAAACGCCCTTGTTCGATTACCGAACGCAGGTATTGATATGCTTTTCTTTGTGCATCATGAAGTTGCGGCAATTGATCGTAAACATGTATCATGAGCGGGAGGGAAATTTCGTCCAAAACAAGCAACGGTCCAACCGGAAAACCAGCATTTTTCGCAGCGCTTTCTACCATGTCCGGCGAAATGCCTTCGAGCAACATCGTTATTCCTTCCAGTAAATAATGAAAGAAAATTCGGGACGTAAAGAAAGCCGGACCATCATTCACGATAATCGGAATCTTTCCAAGTTTATGCGCGATTTGCAAGGCAAAGACTTTCGTTTTTTCGCTCGTTTCTGCTCCTGCGATAATTTCTAGTAGCGGCATCCGCTCCACGGGAGAAAAGAAATGCATGCCCACAAAGTTTTCTGGGCGTTGGGTTGCAGAAGCTAAACTTTCAATCGGAAGTGATGTGGTGTTAGTAGCTAAGACGGCATTTTTGTGCAATTTTACAGAAACCTTTGATAGCACCTTAGATTTCAATTCGGTGTCTTCAAAAACGGCTTCCACAATTAAATCTGCGTCGAATAAATCTTCGTAACTCTTCGTACATTGAATGCGGTCCAATAGTGCGTGTTGTTGGTTTGCTGTGATTTCCGATTTTGCGAGTTGCTTATCCGTAATGCGTTGGCTGTATTGCTTGCCTTTTTCAGCTTGCGCTAAATCTACATCGAGCAGAACAACATTCATCTTCGCACGAGCCGCCTCATAAGCAATGCCGGAGCCCATCATTCCTGCTCCAACAACCCCAATTTTGCGAATCGAATTCGATTGCTCTTTGTTCAATCCCGCTAATTTGCTTTGAATATTTCGAATGCCGTAGTAATTTGTTCGCAGCAAAGCAAAAGTTGTTTCGGAGCGCAAGACGTGTAAATATTGATCGCTTTCGAAGCTTAGCCGTTCATTTAGTGGTTTGTCGATGTGTTTGGAAATAGATTTGGTTGCAGATACGTTCGGGAAGTTAGTATTTACGTGATAGGAGGAAAGCGCATTCCTGTTGTCCGCTTTAGTTTTGTAATCAATTTCTACCTCATCCTGTTTCCATTTTTTTGCGAGTGCATAAGCTTCGTTCAAGTTGCTAACTTGATTATCAATCAAGCCAAGATTTTCCGCTTCGGCAAGCGAATAGTTTTTGGGAAGATTAGCCATTCGTAATGCGAAATCAATACCCCACAAATCGACCATTCTATTAAATGCGCCATATCCAGGAAATATGCCATACGCCGATTCCGGAAATCCAACGGTTGTCGTTTTTCCAAATCCGATGCGGTAATCGGCCATTAATGCCCAGCCGAACAATGTACCTTTAAAATCGCCTTCGACAATACTAATAAGAGGCTTTCTGAGACGACGAATTTTAACTTGCATCGTATTCAAACTTGTTAGGAATGCTCGAAATTCATCTACGGATTTTGCCTCCGACAACACCGTTTTGTAGTCCAATTCGCCATTTGCTTCGGTATTGCCCAATCTATAAATTAATCCGGTAACATCGGTGTGCACTAAATTTTTTACAGCTAGCTCCAAAAATTCGAACAAATCGTTTATCGTAAATCGATGTTTTTCGCTTGGAAGATTTTCATCTGCCGATGGTGAAAACACGATTTCTATCCATCCATTTTCAAGATGTTGCAGGTGGAAACGCTTAAACGATTCGAAATTTTCTGTTGTTGACATCGTCTTTTGGTTTATTTAGGATTGTTTGACTTTGGAACGATAATCCACTTCGTCGATTGTCATTTTGGCTATGATTTCCAGCATGATTTCGGACGTTCCACCGATAATGGTGCCAACGCGAACATCTCGGTACAATCGTGCAATTTTATAATCTTCGGTAAAGCCATATCCGCCAAAAAGTTGCAAACATTCGCCAACTACATTTATCGCTAATTCACTGGTTTGCAATTTAGCAATCGAACATTCTTTTACCGCGTAAATAGCTTGGTTTTGCAAATCACAGCAATGTTTCACAAAGGCTTTTTGAACGGCAATGTCGGCCTCCATTCGTGCTATTCGATGCCGAAGAACTTGAAAATCTTTCAACTTCTTATCGAAAGCCGACCTGTTCCGAACATATTCTAGTGCATATTCTAGCGCGGATTCTGCTGTAGTAATACTGTGAATGGCAGCCGTTAATCGTTCCAATTGCAAGCCGGCCATCAAATAGCTGAAACCTTTCCCTTCTTCGCCCACCAAATTGTTAGCAGGAACACGTACGTTATCAAAATACAATTCGGCAGTATCCGAAGCATGCCAGCCCATTTTGTCGATTTTTCGCGCGGTGACTCCCTGCGCGTTCCTATCAACTACAAGCAAGCTGATTCCCCGGCTGCCCGCTTTCGGATCCGTTTTTACGGCAGTAATAAAAAAATCGCCATAATAGCCATTCGTAATGAATGTTTTCGCTCCATTCACGATAAAAAAATCGCCATCACGCACCGCAGTAGTTTGCATATTTTTCACATCCGAACCTGCGCCAGGTTCGGTAATGGCTACCGCACTTACCAATTCGCCAGCTATAACGCCACGCAAATAACGATTTTGGATCTCCAGCGATCCAAACTTGTAGAGATACGGCGCCGACATGTATTGGATCACAAGGGCCGAAATAGCGAAACCACCCGAAAAGCAACGAGATAATTCTTCACAAAAAATCATGGAATAGTAGAAATCCAGATTTAATCCGCCGAATTGTTCCGGAAAGTTAAGACCGAGATATCCCATTTCGCCCATCTGTTTCCAAATTTCGCGATCTATACATTGCGTTTTTTCCCAAACGTCGATATGAGGAAGTACAGATTTTGTAATGAAAGCGCGTAAGCTATCTCGAAAAGCGAGGTGCTCCGCAGTGAGTTGGTTTTCGCACATAAATACAGGTTTATATCGCTCAATATAAATATTTTACGAGAAATGATTTGACGACGAAGATGAAAAAATGATATAACGTTTCGGGGAACGTTATCAATTCTCAACCCGTCGAATGGATCATATCAGAATTTAGCATATTTATCCAGGTTTTTGTGTAAAAACAATAATTGTGTAGAATCACCATTCAAGCTGTTATGATTTACTAAATATATTAGTATATTTGAATCTCAACCGAGGAAAACATGTCGAAGCAGGCGAGGGAATATGCAATTGTGGATATTGAAACCACAGGTGGAAGTGCAGATAGAAGCAGAATTACGGAAGTTGCCATTATTATTCACGATGGTCAGCAAGTGATTGACCGTTGGGAAACCTTGGTTAATCCGCAACAATATATTCCGCTTTCGATTCAAGGTTTGACTGGAATTACCGACGAAATGGTGGCTGATGCGCCGATTTTTCAAGATGTAGCTAGTACGATTTACGACTATTTACATGGGCGAATTTTCGTAGCACACCATGTTAATTTTGATTATTCTTTCTTAAAGCACCAGCTTGGCGAATCAGGTTTAACCTGGCAAAGTCCAAAATTATGCACAGTTCGTTTAGCTCGGAAAATAAAACCCGGTTTTGCGTCATATAGTTTAGGTCGGTTGTGCGATGCTTTAGGTATTCGATTGAATGATCGTCACCGCGCAGGCGGTGATGTTTCCGCTACCGCCGAATTATTCGAATTGCTTGTTGCTTCGGATAGTGAGTCAGTCCTAGAGCAAATGCTTAAACGAAATTCTTCGGTACAAAGATTGCCGGCCAATCTTTCACAAGATATCTTCGATAATTTACCGATGGTAGCTGGTGTTTATTACTTCCACGATCGTAGTGGAAAAGTAATCTACGTTGGAAAAGCAATTAATATTAAAAAGCGCGTTTCCGGACATTTCACCGGACACAACATCCAAGCTAAACGTCAGGATTTTCTGAAGGAAATTCATAACATTTCATTCCAGCTATGTGGTACGGAATTAATGGCATTGCTTTTAGAATGCCAAGAAATAAACCGATTGTGGCCCAAGTACAACCGTGCATTGAAACGAGCAGAAGCTAAATATGGTTTAGTGAATTACACGGGAATGGATGGTTATATGCATGTTAGCTTAATCAAGTTGGCCAAGCATCAGCGCTGCATACGTCCGTTTTATAGTTTACGCGAGGGCGTCAGTAGTTTACGAAATCTAATAGAACATTTTAGTTTGGATAAACGATTTTGTCATTTCCCTTCGGAAGTCAGTTTACCTACGACCTTAGAGATAAGAGCGAGGCGATCCATCGATTTACCGGAATTGGATGGTTACAATGAGCGAGTAGAAAAGGCAATGGAAGCTGTCCAAACCAAATCCTCGAGTTATATTATTGTAGATCAAGGAAGAAATTTGGAAGAGAAAAGTTGCATATGGATCGAGAACGGGAAATTCTATGGAATGGGATACATTTCCAAGGAAAACCAATCGACTACATGGGCAGATTATAAGGATGATTTACAACGTTACCATGGAAATGAGTATATGATGCAGCTTATTGAGTCATTTTTACAGCAATCTAAAGCTATGCACGAAATTATTCCGATTGAGGAAGAGCACATTGAAAACCGAGTGAATACCCAGTTTGTCGCGTTGAAGATGAAGTTGATGTAGTGAGAAGAAAAATGGTTTAATAAGTAATTTTGTATTTCCAATCTATTATATACTGAACAAAAGAAATTTTCGCTCAAAGCTTCTACTAGTATTTCTGAACAACACTAAAATATTACAGTCTGAAATATAAAAAACTGCCAAAAATCTTCTAATTTCGGCCTCATCAATTTATAACTAACAGCAAGTTACCCAATGAGACAACTTTTTCTCGCATCATTTGTCTGTTTGGCGATGTTTTCCAACGCACAAGAGAAGGAAAAACCGACAGAGAAGGCAAACTACGCTTTAGCCGCTAAATTCTCGCCAGAGAAACTTAAAAGCTTAATTCATTCCACACATGTTTCTCCGAATTGGATCAATCATACAGATCGATTTTGGTACGAATACAGTACACCGTCTGGAAAAAACTGGTATTTGGTGGATCCGGCATCAAAAAGCAAAACGCAGTTGTTCGACCACAATGAGATGGCAGCAAAAATTACGCGAATCGTGCAGAATCCTTTCGATGGTCAGCATTTGGATCTAAAAGATTTGCGTTTTACGGATGATGAAAAACGCATCCGCTTCGAAGTTCAAAGCACCAAGGATACGATTAAAAGCAAGGAAGAAATTGCGAAGCTGAAAAACAAATCGGATACGATTAAGAAGAAGCTTTACCATTTGGAATACGATTTAGCTTCCAAAACCTTGACCGAAATCGGCGATCAAACCAAAGAGAAAAGAAACCTTCCTTGGGCAAGCTTCAATCCAGATACTACGCGTGTTTATTTCGCGAAAAGTTATAACCTGTATTGGATGAGTAAAGCAGATTATGACAAGGCGGTTAAAGATGACAAAGATAGCACGATCGTAGAACATCAATTCACAACCGATGGCGTTTCCAATTATGCTTGGGGCGGTGACGAATACAGCATTACCACCGGCGGCGAAAAGGAAGAAGAAAAGCGAAAAGGTGTTTATTTAAGTTGGTCGCCGAATGGCCAATATTTTGTGCTTACGCGTAAAGATAGTCGTCATTTGAGTCCGCTTTGGGTAATCAATAATGTTGGTGGAAAACGCCCTACGTTGGAAACTTACAAATACCAAATGCCGGGTGAGGTAGATTCAACAGAAACGGATCTGTACATTTTTAACGCACAAACTTTGTCGCCGAAACGTGTTCAGGTTGCAGCCTACAAAAACCAAACAATCGGAGTTTGGCGTAAAGACTACAATAAAAGTAGCATGATCGGCAAACGTTATATTGGTTATTGGCATGGTAATGATCAAGAATTTTACGTTTCGCGATCTAGCCGCGATCTAAAACGCATTGACGTTTTAGCGGTCGGCGTAGATGGTAGCGTGCGCACTTTGGTGCAGGAGCGTTCGAATGTATATCAAGATATTCAAAAGCCGTATTTAGTAAACGACGGAAAGCAATTTGTACACTGGTCGCAACGCGATGGTTGGGGACATTTGTATTTGTATGATATTCAAGGAAATTTGGTGCGCCAATTAACTTCCGGAGCGTACAACGTGGATGGAGTACAAGCGTTTCAATCGTCTAATAACACGATTTACTTCACGGCGAACGGGAAAGAAGAAGGAGAAGATCCATATTATTTGCATTATTACAGCTTAAGCTTGAATGGTGGATCAGCTAAATTGTTGAATTCGGGCGATTTTGATCATCAAGTTTCTGCAAGTGAAAGCGGCAATGTATTCGTCAACAATTCTTCGCGCGTAAACACAGCTCCGGAGTCGAATTTGTATTCGGCAAGCGGTAAACTTCTTATGAAGTTGGAGAAAGCGGATTTGTCGCGTTTGTTTGATGCTGGATACAAATTTCCAGAACCATTCACGGTGAAAGCGGGTGATGGAATCACGGATTTATACGGCGTTATGTACAAGCCGTTTGATTTCGATTCAACGAGAACTTATCCGTTGGTAGAATATGTTTATCCAGGCCCACAAACGGAAGCGGTTAATAAAGCGTTTGGGCGAAGCATGGATCGTATCGATCGTTTGGCGCAAATGGGTTTTATCGTTATTACAATCGGAAACCGTGGTGGTCATCCTGCGCGTTCGCAATGGTATCACACTTACGGATACGGAAATTTGCGTGATTACGGATTGGAAGATAAGAAAGTAGCTGCGGAGCAATTGGCAGATCGCTATTCATTTATCGATGTGAATCGTGTCGGAATTACGGGACATTCCGGTGGTGGATTTATGTCGACCGCGGCAATGTTGGTATATCCTGATTTCTTTAAGGTGGCCGTTTCTGGCGCTGGAAATCATGAAAATAATATTTATAATCGTTGGTGGAGCGAGCGTCACCACGGCGTAGGCGAGAAAGTAAGCGCGAAAGGCGATACGACATTTACGTATGATATTGACCGAAATTCTGCATTAGCGAAAAACCTAAAAGGTAAATTGTTGATTGCGACTGGCGATATCGATAACAATGTGCATCCTGCCAACTCAATCCGTATGGCGGAGGCGCTAATTAAGGCAAACAAGCGTTTTGACTTCCTTTTGTTGCCTGGACAACGACATGGATTTGGCGATATGACTGAATATTTCTTCTGGAAAATGGCTGATTATTTTTCACAGCATCTGATTGGAGATTCTAAGATGGATGAGGTCGATATGGTTGAAATCAATCGTGAAAAACCGCTGCGCCGGTAAGAACGTACTTCGTGTGTTTCCAAAGCATTCGGTTTCCAAAACAAGAAAATCCCGCTCTAGCAAAAGCGGGATTTTTTGTTTTAGCAATCGCTAAACCTGCTATTTCTTTTCCTCCGCTTGTTTCGCGGCGCAATCTTTACAAATTCCTACAAGCACACAATTCACATTTTCTACCTGATAACCATTTGGTAAGCTAAAGTGTACTTCCTGTGGCAAGCATTCAATGGTTTCACATTGTGTACATCGGAAGTGAAAATGGTTATTTGTGAAGCTATGCTCATCGCAACGCATACATACAGCGAAGTACTGTTTGCCATCCTCCGCCACGATTCGATGTATTATACCATCATCGCAAAACCGATTTAAAACACGATAGATTGTCGCTCTATCCATAGCAACATCAATCTTTTCCTCGATGGCGTCCCGGCTCATTGCTTTTCCGGATTTCACTAAAAGCTGTAAGATGGCTTCCTTAGTTGGTGTATTTCTGCGCTTCATATTCGATTCTACATAACAAAGGTAGCGGAAAAATAGTATTTTTTTTATTGCAAACTATTTGCAATAAAGGATCCAACCAACTATTTTTGTCTAAAATGGACTTTATGAAAAAGGAAAATTTATTCGCAAAAGCTTTGATATTTGTTATGATAGCATGTATACCATCATTTCTAGCAAGCTGCGATCAAAAAACGGACGATACTGGCAACCATACAGCGGTAACTACTAAAGCCGATTCCGCGGAATATTTTTTACTAAGGCCGAAATTGGAAAAAATGTATGGTTATACGCAAGCAGTTAAGGTGGGGAACTTGGTAAAAGTTGGCGGCGTAATCAGTATCGACGATGAAGGCAAACCGCTTGCTGCAGGAGACTATGCGCAGCAGATGAAAAATTGTTACGCCAGTTTAGAGAAAGTCTTGAAGCATTACGGGTTGACATTCGATGACGTTATTCTGGAAAATATTTACACCACTAGTATGGAAGAACTTCAGAAAAATGCAGCTTATCGTCATGAAATTTATCCGAACCATTTTCCGACTGGAAGTTGGATTGGTATTAAGGAATTGGGTATGCCTGGCATGATGATCGAGATTGAATTGGAAGCGCTCGTTCCAAAGAAATAAGGATTTATATAGTTTTTTGAAGATTCGGGTTCGAATTACTGTTTCGCAAAAGCGTTTGTTTTTTAACTGCGGTTTTGGTAGCATGTCTCGGAGAACTTTTTAAACGGCCTTTTGTAGCGATTGGAAGTCAGTTTCATCGTTTAACAAAAAATCTATAACAATGAGAACGATAAAAAAATACGATGTTATAATCATTGGCGGAAGCTATGCTGGTCTTTCGGCCGCCATGTCGCTCGGAAGATCAAGAAGAAACGTATTGATTTTGGATAGCGGTTTGCCGTGTAATCGACAAACGCCGCATTCCCACAACTTCATTACGCAGGATGGTGTAAGTCCTGGTGAGATTGCTGCTAAAGCTAAGGAACAGGTACTGCGATATGACACGGTGCAATTCAAAAATGCGCTTGCGGTTGACGCGGTGAAAATGGAAGAAAGTTTTGAAGTGATAACAGCCGATAAAGAAACGTTTTCTGCGAAAAAGCTAATTTTTGCGACGGGAGTTGCAGATCAAATGCAAAATATAAAAGGATTCTCCGAATGTTGGGGTATTTCCGTTATTCACTGTCCTTATTGCCATGGCTATGAATTCCGGGATGAAAAAACTGCAATTTTGGCTAGCGATGAAACGATCGTTCATATGAGTCCGTTAATTGCTAACCTTTCCAAAGATTTCACCGTATTGACTAACGGGCCGGCAACCCTTAGCGAAGAACAAAAACAGTTGCTGACTAAAAATAAAGTTTACATCGTGGAAGCTGAAATCACTGAAATCGTTCACGAAAATGGCTATGTAAAACGAGTGGTTTTTAAAGATAGTTCGTCGCAGGAGGTACGTGCTATTTATGCGCCGCTACCATTTAAGCAACATTCAGATATTCCAGAAAAGCTGGGCTGCGAATTAAATGAAAGTGGATATGTTAAAATAGACGATTTTTTCAGCACGACGGTTCCGGGTGTTTTGGCTTGTGGTGATAACACCGGAAAAGGGCGATCTGTTGCTTTCGCCGTTCATAGCGGAGGAATGGCGGGCGCGGTAGCAAATAAATTGCTGGCTGACGAAGCATTTGCTTCTTGACGAAAACGGGCGATCTCATCCAAATTGGATTCAACCAAAATTCCAGGTTTCTGTCCAAAACTCTTCACAACTAAAGAAAAACTTGGCTTGGTAATTGATTGGTACATAGCGACTAATGAAATAAATATCTACTATGAAACCAATTTTATTATTTTGTGCCCTTATATTAGGTGCTCAATTTGCGGAAGCACGCCTTAAAGTTCCTGTCGGAAAAGTTGAAAAAATAAATATTGTTCACGACCTACCCGATACCGACGATTTTCGGGTTTCTGATGGAGGTAAATTGCTTGATTTGGCAACGATCCATGAAGAATTCAATATTGCTTGGGTTCTCCCACTTTGGGTAACAAAAGAGCCGCGGTTAATATTATCAGACGCTGAAAAAGATATCTATTACGATCTTACAAATGAGCAGTTGGATGAAATTGTGCGAACCAATAATTTAGACAAAGATGATTTGCTTGGGCTACCGTTTTACACGCGCTACGGTGGGAAAGTGGTAGGTGCAATTCTACTCGGATTTATTGTTTATGGATTGGTCGGCGGTGGCAAAAATGAAGATACGCAAGATGAAGGTGAAGTGCCAGATCATCATGTCGAGAATCAGCAGGCAGATCGCGTGGCCGACGGGCATACTGTGGCTGCCACAAATACACATGTAGCGTCAGCGGATGAGCCGATTTCCGAAATTCCGCCAGCATCTGAGGATTCCAGCAATGAAGATACATTTGGATCCGATAGCGGAAAGCAAACTCCAGATCGAAATTTTTAACGTTAAACAAGATAGCATCTAATGAATCCCGCACGAATGGTGCGGGATTTTCTATTTATAAATCTTGTAGTTGCCTCAAAAAGTAGGTAACCGCAGTCGCTTCATCTATAGCAGGTAAAGCTTCATCTTCGTTTCCATTAAATCCCATTCTAATAGAATGCAATAATAAAATCTGTATGCTATTATGAGATTCTTTCAAATCGATATGAGCAATATATGTCTGTGTTTTTTCGTCGTTATGTGGTGCCCTTGCTACACTTACGTTGCGATAACGGGATTCATTTAACCGCTCATCATCGAACGCGACATAACCCTTGTTCGCACCGTTAGTAATATGATCTTCAAAAGTTGCATAGCTTACGGCGGTACGCCCCATAATTTGTCGGCTGTATTCAAATCCGGCCACATTGCGAGTAAAAGGAATATTGTAATACATACCTTCGATGTCCGCAGGGTAATTGTCATTGAAGTAAAAAATTGGGTCATTTAAGCCTCCAACGGAAAAACCATCTACGAAACCGGAAGCCGCGCCGACAAGTTCCTGTTGTGATGCATATTCTTTGATGATAGCACCAACTGCGATTTTGTCTGTTTCTTCTTTACTGCACCCATTAGAAAGCATTATTATCAATAGATAGCTCAGAGCATGCAATACTGGATTTAATTTTTGCTTTTTCATTCTGGAAAAGGTTTACCTTAAAAACGCTAAACGTTGACTAATAGTGTACAGCATATAAACTACTATAATGTCTGTCGATAAAAAAACTTCATTATCTTTAGGTAATAAATCGATTAACGCCATGTAATCACTATTTTATGGAAACGCTTTGGACTATGTTACTTGGACTATTTACATCGTTTCTTGGCTTTTTACAGCCTTCAATACGAGATTGTTCATGCCCTGAAAATCAATTTACATCGACGGGGTCCATATATCAATATGATTTCTCCAATGGAAAATCGATCGTTGCTTGTGGATATTTGATTGAGGATATTGCCGATTCCACGCTATCTGAATTCGTTTTGGCAGAATGTGGCAATGATGAAATAATCGGATTTTGGGATGCCATGACGACCTGTGAAATTACTTTCTCACACGACACACTTACGTTAAAAGAGTTGTACCAATTACCTTTGAGCAATAACTTTATAGATCAGGAAGTTGTCTGGACGATTGAGAAGTTATATTATAACGAAAATGACGTTCTCCAACGCTCCAAGCATATCAACCAAAATCTGATGTTATTTTCTGATTCGCAGATTAAACAAATCCTATCTGATTATGAAAGCTCTTCTAAGGAATTGAACGAGCAGGAGATGTGTTTGCTAGATCGCTTGTTTGTCGCTACATTGTCCGGCGATGAGCAATCAAAAGCGTTTTTCCTTGCATTTGGAGAAGCACATCCGGAGCTAGATGGTGCTTTCCTTCATCAATATCGCATACTTCAAGATATGCTACAAGCTTGGGAAGAGCGATGATGACCTACATCGGGCTTTTGCGTGGCGTGAACGTAAGCGGAAAAAATAGGATCAAAATGCAGGAGCTTAGAAATGTTTTATCATCCATCGGGTTGCATGGTATCAAAACCTATCTTCAAAGCGGAAACTTGATTTTTTCCAACGATGACGAACGAGCGGATGATGTGGCGTTTCGTATTTCTGCTGAAATCAAAAAGTCATTTGATCTTCAAATCGAGGTGTTGATTCTTTCTCTTCCTCAATTTAAAACCGTTGTCGAAGGAAATCCTTTTGTAGAAAATCGTGATGACGATCTTTCCCATTTTCATGTTACGTTGTTTCAAAAAAAGCTTGGAAAATTTTCCGCTGAGCAAAAAATAGAAGCTAAACGTGCCGATAGCGAAAAAATCCAATACACAGAAAATGGCATTTATCTGTATTGTCCTCATGGATACGGAAAAACGAAGTTGACGAACAATTTCATAGAACGACAGTTATCTGTCGTTGCTACTACCCGAAATTGGAAAACAATATTGGCTTTGCTGGATTTGGCAGAATCTGACTGAGTTCAACGAGATGATCTTGTTGTAGATGAAAATCTTCTTATATTAAGGAAGGGTTGGGCAATGCGTATTTTAGTTTCCTTATTCGGGACAACTCTTCGGACGATATACAAAATGATCTTGCTCGTTTTGGCTTGTGCTTGGTTTCGAGAAAAGAATCTGTTAAGGTGTATACGTATTATTAGGATTTATAGAAAGCAATTAAAATCTAACTTCCAGCAAGTGGCGATCCGAATATTCCAACGGCCATTTCTACCCAGATTATTGCAATAGATAACACGAAACCTGCCGAAGCTACTAATCGATATTTACGATTGATCTTCTTGGCGATAAATACTAAACCCACCGTCAAAAGGATTAGGATACAGCCAGCGACAACGAAATCCATAGCTGACCAATTAAATTCATTACCCATAATTTCATATTTTATGTAAATGTAGTTGAACTGCTGGTTACTAGATTGTTAAAAATAGTGAAAATGATTTTTGTTTCAGTACGCAAATGCTTTTAACGTAAATTAAATTGCTGATCTGCTAACACGTCGTGAACCTTTTTGTTTTCCTTATCTTTGCTTCGCATGGAATCAGAAAAAAAAGCAGGAAATTATATCTTGGAAATTTGCAGCAGCTCGCCAACGTCAGCGATTGCTGCGCAGGCGGGCGGAGCTAGTCGAATAGAATTCTGTCAAAACCTAGAAAGTGGTGGATTAACACCAACGCACGCGCAAATAAAAATTGTTCGAGAGCAATTGGATATTGGCATTTTCGTATTGATTCGACCGCGATCAGGTAATTTTATCTATTCTGATTTAGAAGTGGAGGAGATGATCCATGATATTCAATATTGTGCGGATTCGGGATGCGATGGTGTTGTAATTGGCGCTTTGAATGAACATGGTGATGTGCATAAATTGCACATGCAACGATTGATTAAAGCTGCTGGTTCCATGCAGGTCGTTTTTCATCGGGCATTTGATTTATGCAGAAATCCATTAGAAGCATTGGAAACGATCATTGAGTTGGGCTGTGTACGAATTCTAACGTCAGGGCAGAAGCAAACTGCGTGGGAGGGGAGAATGCTCATTCAGGAATTAATTCGTCAAGCTGGTGATCGGATAGAAATTATGCCTGGATCAGGCGTCGATGAGAGTAACATCGAAGAACTCATTCATGTTACGAAAGCTAAAAGTATTCATACTTCCGCCAAAACCGTACAAAAATCTTCCGCGATATTTAAAAATTTAGATATTAATGGGATGGACGAACCACAAACCTTTACTTCGAAAGATCGCGTCCGCGAATTAGTCCAAATACTAAAAAGAATTTCTATAGATAAATAGGGTGTAAGATCTTTTAATCTCTGCGCAGATAATCGCGATCGGCGTCGGATAGGTTCGATTGGGATTCGATGGATGCATCTTCTGCATTATATCCACTCACAACGTTTGGGTTACTAACGTTGTACTCTTTCCTTTTACGGCGTCTGAACAAGAATCCGCCTGCTATTACTCCGAGCAAAAAGAAAACACCTAAGATGATTAATTTCGACGTGCGGATTTCCCCGAATAACCAAAATGTCGCTTCTTCTCTGTTGAAAAACAAAACAATAATCACGGTGGCAAGAATGACGGCGGAGATAATGTTTTTTGCGTTCATAACGAATATCCTATATTTAAGATAAATGTAACGAAAAAAGGGAATATCTTGCGATATTCCCTTTTAATATTTATACGTGGTATAAAGCTTATTCAGCTACTACTTCGAAAGGAACTTGTACTTTAACCTCTTTGTGAAGGTTCAAGTTAGCCACATATTCACCTAAAGATTTAGGCTCTTCTTCGAATGTAATACGGCGACGATCTACATCATAACCCTGAGCTTTCAATGCTTCAGCAATTTGCAAAGCATTTACTTTACCGAAGATTTTACCGCTTTCGCCAGCTTTAGCTCCGATAGTCAATTTAACAGCTTCCAATTTAGTTGCCAATTCAGCAGCGTCTTTTTGGATTTTCTCTTGTTTAAATTGCGCTTGTTTGATGTTCTCAGCCAATACTTTTTTAGCCGATACTGTAGCCAATGTAGCGAATCCTTGAGGAATCAAATAGTTACGGCCATAACCTGGCTTTACTACTACGACATCGTCTTTCTCTCCAAGGTGTTTAACGTCTTGTTTTAATATAACTTCCATGATCGTAGTCCTCCTTATTTTAATGAATCAGTTACGTAAGGCAATAGGCCAACAATACGCGCACGTTTTACGGCTTGAGCTACTTTACGTTGAAATTTCAATGATGTTCCAGTTAAACGACGAGGTAAAATTTTACCTTGATCATTCACAAACTTCAAAAGGAAGTTAGCATCCTTGTAATCGATATATTTAATGCCGTTCTTTTTGAAACGACAGTATTTTTTACGATTGTCCTCTACTTTAGGGGCAGTTACGTATTGAATGTTCTCGTTTGCCATTAGTTTGCTACCTCCTCAGTTTTGGTTTCAGGTTTTTTGTTGAATGCACCGCTACGTTTTTTCTCGCTGTAAGCAATTGCATGCTTGTCCAAAGAGATAGTAAGGAAACGCATAACGCGCTCATCACGTTTGTATTCAACCTCTAGTTTTTTGATTAATTCACCCGGAGCCTTGAATTCAGTTAAGTGATAAAATCCAGTAGTTTTTTTCTGGATTGGATACGCTAATTTTTTCAAACCCCAATTGTCTTCAGCGACAATTTCGGCTCCGCCTTCTACAAGAATGTTTTTGAACTTAGCAATTGCTTCGTTCGCAGCTTCTTCAGAAAGCAACGGGGTAAGAATGATGACAGATTCGTACTGTTGCATTTGTTTAATAAGTTTTGTTAATTAAATCCTATCCGCATACACGGAAGTGCAAAGGTAGAAATAAATATCGGATTACAAATATGTTAGTATTAAATATTGTGAAGCAGAGCGCTTGTCGATCCAAATATAGCCAAAACATCACGGAAAATCACTTTTTCAACTTTTCGGGAACGTTCCCGAAAAATAGTTTAGCTTTGTGATCTAAATTTAAATCTATGAGGATAAACCTATTTCTTTTCGCTTGCCTTTTTTGGTTTTCAAGCGTGCATGCACAGGAACTTCAGTCGCCTAATGGACAGCTAAAAATGACTTTTAAACTTGCTGATGGTGGTATTCCGACGTATAAATTGGATTACAAAAATCAACAAGTTATCAAATCCAGCGCATTGGGTTTGGAGCTGAAAGGAGATAACAAGGGTAAGGATTTCGCGAATTATACAGCGAACGACGGCGCTTCGAGTAGTTCCTTATTCGATCATTTTACCATTTCAAATACAGAAACATCTACATTCGACGAAACATGGAAGCCGGTTTGGGGCGAAGTGAATCAAATTCGTAATCATTATAACGAGTTGGCGGTTACCCTACAGCAGGAGCAAACAAATCGTCAGTTGACCATTCGGTTTCGTTTGTTTGATGATGGCTTAGGTTTTAGGTATGAGTTTCCTGCGCAAAGGGATTTAGCTTATTTCGTTATCAAGGAAGAGCGTACGCAATTTGCGATGAGCGGCGATCACACCGCGTGGTGGATTCCGGGCGATTACGATACGCAAGAGTACGATTATACCGAATCCAAATTATCGGATATTCGCGAAGTTATGACTAAAGCCGTAACAGCCAATATTTCGCAAAAATCTTTTTCGCCAACAGCTGTACAAACAGCGTTGATGATGAAAACGGATGAAGGCTTATATATCAATCTGCACGAAGCAGCGCTCATCAATTATGCGTGTATGCATTTGGATTTGGACGATAAGAATTTTGTGTTCAATTCTTGGTTGACGCCCGATGCAGTAGGAGATAAGGGACATATGCAGTCGCCGGGAAAATCACCTTGGAGAACCATTATGGTATCCGATGATGCGCGTGAAATCTTAGCTTCGAAAATGACATTGAATCTTAATGATCCTTCGAAAATCGAAGATACATCCTGGATTAAGCCAACCAAATATGTAGGTGTTTGGTGGGAAATGATTACCGGAAAAAGCACTTGGGCATACACTGACGCGGTAAGCAGTGTGCAGTTAGGTCAAACGGATTATACCAAATTGCAACCAAACGGAAAACACGGTGCGAATACAGCGAATGTGAAACGCTATATCGATTTCGCTGCAAAGCATGGTTTTGATGCCGTGTTGGTGGAAGGTTGGAACGTAGGATGGGAAGATTGGTTTGGCAATTCGAAAGATTACGTATTTGATTTCGTGACGCCATATCCGGATTTCGATGTGAAAGGTATTCAAGCGTACGCCAAATCAAAAAATGTCAAGATGATGATGCATCACGAAACATCCTCATCCGTTCGTAATTATGAGCGTCATTTGGATACTGCGTATCGTTTCATGAAAGAACATGGTTACGACGCGGTGAAAAGTGGTTACGTGGGGGATATTCTTCCGCGCGGCGAAAATCATTACAGTCAATGGATCGTGAATCATTTTCAATATGCCTTAGAAAAAGCGGCGGAATACAAAATTATGTTGAATGCTCACGAATCTGTGCGTCCGACAGGAATTACGCGAACTTACCCCAACTTGATCGGAAATGAATCCGCTCGTGGTACGGAATACCAAGCTTTTGGTGGAAACAAGCCTAATCATGTAACCGTTCTTCCTTTTACGCGTTTGGTTGGAGGACCGATGGATTACACGCCGGGTATTTTCGAAATGGATGTTTCTAAAATCAATCCGGAAAATACTTCACATGTTAACAGCACGCTAGCAAATCAATTGGCATTATATGTAACCATGTACAGTCCGTTGCAGATGGCGGCAGATTTGCCTGAGCACTACGAAAAGTTCTCGGACGCGTTTCAGTTTATCAAAGACGTGGCGATCGATTGGGACGAAAGTCATTATCTGGAAGCGGAACCTGGAGCTTACGTGACGGTTGCACGCAAAGCGAAAGGTAAGAATGAGTGGTTTATAGGAAGTGTTGCCGGAGAAAATGGTCATACGTCCGAGTTGAAATTAGATTTTTTAGAAAAAGGTAAAAAATACATAGCTAAGATCTATGCGGACTTAGCGGACGCGCATTACAAAACGAATCCGCAAGCATACACGATAAAAGAAGTAGAAGTGAAGCTAAATAGCAAACTGAAATTGAAAAGTGCACCAGCTGGTGGATATGCGATTCAAATTCGCGAAAAATAATCGACGTTTAAGTTGAACTAAAATCTTTCGGAGTGGGCGGGATGTAATATCTTTGCCCACTTTGTTTTTATTATTTATCGGATCATTTTTATGGACGCAAACTTTCGAGAAAAACTAATAGCGCATTGCAGTAAATTGATTCAGGAAAAGCTGGATCAAATTCAACTTTCTATGGATTTGGCTCAAGATTCTTTGGTGAATGACACAAAAAGTAGTGCGGGCGATAAATACGAAACTTCCCGAGAAATGATTCAGCAAGATTTGGATCGCCTGCAGAAGCAGTTGAGCGAAGCGAAACGTGATCAACAAACTTTACAATCCATCATTGATCTTCCAGCATATTCAGACAAGGAAGCAAAGCATGCCCGGTTGGGAAGCTTAGTAACTACGGAAGTAGGCGTTTACTTTTTAGGAGTTGGCTTGGGAAAAGTAGTTTGCGAAGGACAAACGATTTTTGCCATCTCACTACAATCTCCGATTGGTAAATTGATTTTGGGTAAACAACAAGGCGAATCATTTTCGTTCCAGCAAGGTACGCAAACGATAAAAGCTTTGGTGTAGGATTATTCTGAATTTTCTGATAGCGCAATGAGTACCGCGCCAGCAACCATCGCGCCCGCGCCAACGATCAACTGCCAAGTGATTTTTTCTTTAAGAAAAAGAACCGATAACGTGATAGCAATAACCAAGGAAGTCCGCTCAATGGTGACCACATAAGATGCTTTTCCTATAGAGAGCGCTTTGTAGGAAAAGAGTGTAGATAGAGCGGTACATACGCCAGCACTTAGTAGGAAAATCCACGAATTTTTATCAATATTTTTCCATGCGAACGCGTTGCCTTGGTAGGTTACGACCGACCAAGTAATGATAAGGATTAAAATGGCTTGTATCGCAAATGCCAAACTGGAATCGACATTCTTTAATCCGGCTTTCGTTAAAACAATCACCAGCGCGGCAGAAACGGCGGCAAGCAATGCCCAAATGATCCACATAATTATCTAATTTAATTCCTGATTTCTTCTGAAATATAGCGGCCTTTGCTCCATCATTTCGCGATGTTTTTAATCATACCGTTAAAAATGAAATGATGGAAGGGTAGCATTGCAAACCAGTACAACCTTCCGGCTAATCCGTGCGGACGAAATGTTGCTGTTTGTTCCAATTCATTCTTCTCATTAATCTTAAATTCCAACCAAGCTTCGCCCGGCAAACGCATTTCCGCATACAACAACAAGCGCTTTTCAGCTTTGCTCGAAAATAGCACGCGCCAAAAATCCAGCACATCGCCGGCGGAAGTTTCCGCAGCATTTCTTCGACCTCGACGCAAACCCACGCCGCCGAATAATCGATCTAAAAATCCACGAAATTGCCAAAGCCATGTGCCGTAATACCAACCATTTCTACCTCCAATAGCAAAAATGCGCCCTAATGTTTGATCGGGATTTTGAAGCGACAAAACCTTTTTGTCGGTCAATACACCATAGGTAGGTACTTCCAAATAGCTCGATAATCGCTTGATCGCTCGCCGCGTTCCAGCATCTTTCCATGTTGACAAAACTAAGTTTTGTTCCATCTTGCCAAAGGCTAATTTTATGGCTTCTGGATAAGAAATAAGTTCAATGTCTAGCCGATTTGCCCAATTGTTTTCCTTTGGAATAACATCAACACGCATACTATCTACTAGATGTCTGGCCAAGTGGTATGAGGTTGACGTAATCAGGTATAGCCAATACGAAGATAGCTTCGGCGTAAGCACAGGGACAACGATGATTTTTCTGGAAAGATTTCGTGCTTTTGCAAAGCCTTCGAGCATCTGTTTATACGTCAGGAGATTTGGTCCGTAAATGTCAATATGTTGATCATATAAATCTTCTTGTTGCAAAACACCCACTAAGAACTGGATAACATTGCGAATCGCAATTGGTTGGCACCTAGTCTTTAGCCACTTCGGTGCAACCATAACAGGTAGTTTTTCTACTAGATCACGAATAATTTCGAATGAAGCACTGCCGGATCCAATAATGATTCCGGCACGTAGCGCAGTCACCGGAACCGTGCCTCCACGGAGCACATCTTCCACCATTTTGCGACTCGCCAAGTGATTGCTGAGCTCTTTGCTATTCACAATGCCTCCCAAATAAATGATTTGCTTTGCAGAGGTACGCCCTATAGCGGCTGCAAAGTTTTCTGCCGAATAACGTTCGGTTTCGCTAAAACTTTGCCCCGAAGTTACCATCGAATGTACCAGGTAATAAGCCACATCGATGTCGGTTGGTAGGTCTTGCAAGGTAGAAGCATCAGTTAAGTCGCCTTCGTAGATTGACAGATTTGCATTGTCGGAAACACTAAGTTGCAAACGATCTGGATCGCGCACCAAGCAAACGACATGATGTCCTGCTTCTAAAAGCGGCGGAAGTAATCGCTTACCAATGTAACCGCTGGCACCGGATAATAGTATTTTCATCTTATGATAACACACGGAATTTCATTTTGTTAAGGAAGAAATACCAGAGATTGAGAAACACATTATTGCTTTCTATGTTGAATAAGAAAAAAGTATTATGAAAAAGAAAGATCAAAAAGACCCGTGCTGGTCGGGTTACGAAAAGGATGGGACGAAGAAAAAGAATGGAAAGACTGTTCCGAATTGTGTTAAAAAAAGTAGTAAAAGCAGTAATTAACCAAAATTTATGCTTTGAATTTATGATTCTGCCAAATTTAAGGAGGAAATGTTGCTATTTTCTCCTTTTTTATTTTAAATTTGCTCCCGAAGTGAAATTTGTGAGCGCTCAATTAACCAAATTTTCTTTCAACTAACATTATCTATTAATCTTTTCTTTAATTTATCTAATGTACTATGTACAAAAAACTTTTGCTTTTAATATGCGGTGCATCCTTGGTCGGATCGTTAGAATCGCAGGCTCAACAACGCTTGGAAATTGGTCTTTCAGGAGGCTACACGCATAACACCTTATCTGCGGACGTTGGCTACCGAAGTTTTACCAAATACCAACCTTCCGCTGGTTTTCAGGTGTCGGTACCAGTGCAGTATCACTTGAACGATTGGTTTGGTATACAACTCGACCTGTCTTATATCCAAAAAAATTATGCATTGAAAAGAACTGGCTTTTTTGAAGGCGTAAATAGTGAAATCACCAATAACTTTATCCAAGCGCCATTGATGGCTCATTTTTCGTTCGGTACCGAAAAAATTCGTGGATTCCTGAATCTCGGAGGATACGTTGGGTATTGGACAAGTAGTCGGTTCCAATCGACAGTGCCAAACCCTTTTTCACCTGACAAAGAGTTGGACGATAACGACCAAATTTACAACTACAATGATCTAGTTGATTATTATTCGCATAGCGGGAAAGTAGAATTTGATAGCCGTCGCGACCGGAGAGTAGAGCTAGGTTTAGTTTCTGGAGTGGGGGCTGAGTACCGTATCGACGAACGATTCAAGGTGTTTGCGGAGGCACGTTACTATTACAGTGCCACTGATTTGCAGAAAGATTACATGATTAATCAAACACCGCGATACAACAATACTATAGGTTTGCAGGCAGGCGTTTTTTACGCTTTATGGAGTAAATAAGCTGCGAACAATCGACTATACTATTTACCAATTTTTACATACAACAATGAAGAAAAATATATTTCACTTTTTATCCGTAGGTGCTTTATTTGTTTTGATCACATCTACATTGGGGGCTTGCCGCAAAGAAGCACCAGATTTAGAACGCCCTGAAGATTATTTAGGAGGTAACTTTGAGGAAGTGTTTGAGTCATTTTGGAATGGGATGAATAATAATTACGTATTCTGGGATCAAGACACCACGGATTGGGATCGTGTGTATAGACACTACAAGCCGTTATTTGCAGAGATGAACTTAAACGACACAGCAGATATTCGGAAAAGTTATACCTATTTCAAAGAGATGACGCAGGGTCTTTCTGATGGCCATTATACGTTGCAATTCAATTCGGCACTTTTGGCAGATTCTGGAGCGATACAGCCATCAGCTGCAAGGAACTCTAAACGCGAAAATGCAAGACAGCATATTCCTTTAGAATATTTTTATAGCGGTATTCCGACTCTATATTTAGATTCTGGTTACAAAAAAACAGGTATTCTCGACCCTGGATTTCGCACTATCACGGCAGTTACTGGAACGATTGAGCAAGATATTGCTTACCTCAGTTTCAATTCATTTAACCTAAAATCAAGCTATACAAATGAAGCTTTTAAGTCTGTTTTGGATGATTTCTTTAATCGCGTAAAAGCAGATGTTCCACCTCGTGGCGTTATCATTGACCTTCGAGGCAATGGTGGAGGTGCATTGGCCGATTTGGATTTTCTGTTAGGAGGGTTTATTACCGAACCTTTGCATTTTGGCTACACCAAATCAAAAATGGATAACAACCGATTGGATTATTCGCAATGGATACCAGCTAAAATTAATCCCACAAAAGACAGTAAAAAAGTGGATATCCCATTTGTGGTTATTGTCGATCAACATTCGGTAAGTATGTCCGAAATCACTGCAACAGCCGTTCAAGCTTTTCCAAAAGGTGGTGTGGTTGGTGAGCGTACATGGGGAGGTCAAGGACCTTTAATTGCGAATTTTGTTTACAATGGAGGGCAATATCGTACTAGTTTTATGAATCTTGTCTATACTTCATCTATGCAGTTTGTTCCCTTAGATAAGGTAAGTCGTGAAGGTTTTGGATTTACTCCGAACCGTGAGGTAAATGTCACTTTCGAAGAGTTAGCGAGTAGAAATGATACGCAACTTGCTGCCGCTGTAGAGATGGTTAAGAGTAAGTAAGGTTTTTTTTGTGTACCTGTTGAAATGAAAGAAGGGATTGAATCGGCTGATTCAATCCCTTCTTTCATTTTGTGGCTGTATTTATCAAACGACATCAGCGGCGTCCTTCTCTACAAAAACAAATTGACCCTCAAATGTATCTATTTTTATGATCGAATCTTTTTTGATTTTATCCGCTAAGATTTCCTTCGATAATTCGTTTAAAATGCGTTTTTGAATAACGCGTTTCAACGGCCTTGCTCCATATACCGGATCGTAGCCTAATTGCGCTAACCAATCCATGGCTTCTTCCGTTGCCTCAATGAAGATATTTTGCTCGGCTAATTGTTTTTGCACATGTGCAAATTGCATGCGAACGATATCGCCAATTTCATCGCGACTAAGCGGTGTAAACATGATGATCTCATCGATACGATTCAAAAATTCCGGACGGATCGTTTGTTGCAATAACGCGAAAACCTCATCTTTCGTTTTTGCTACCACGTTTTCCTTGTTCTCATCGGTCAGCGTTGAAAAATTTTGCTGAATAATATGTGAACCCGTATTGGATGTCATGATGATGATCGTATTCTTAAAATTTACCACACGTCCTTTGTTGTCTGTCAAATGTCCATCGTCTAGCACCTGCAACAGGATGTTGAAGGTGTCTGGATGCGCTTTTTCGATCTCATCCAATAGCACGACCGAATACGGACGACGACGTACTGCTTCCGTTAATTGTCCGCCTTCGTCATAACCCACGTATCCCGGAGGGGCTCCAATTAAACGCGATACAGAATGACGTTCTTGGTATTCCGACATGTCAATACGGATCATAGCTTGTTCATCATCGAACAAAAATTCTGCTAAAGATTTTGCCAACTCGGTTTTTCCGACTCCAGTCGTTCCTAAGAAAATAAATGAACCGATCGGGCGTTTTGCATCGCTTAATCCAGCACGAGAACGACGGATCGCATCGGAAATAGCTCCAATCGCTTCTTGCTGTCCGGCGACGCGCTTGTGCAATTCTTCTTCCAAGTTCAACAGCTTTTCGCGTTCGGATTGAATCATGCGGCTGACTGGGATTCCTGTCCAGCGCGACACCACATCGGCAATATCTTCCGAGGTCACTTCTTCTTTCAACATGCGGCTATTTTGCTGCGTTTCTGCCAGCTCCGCTTTCAATTTTTCTGCATTATCCTGTGCTTCTTTAATTTTGCCGTAGCGTAATTCCGCCACACGACCGTAATCTCCAGCACGTTCAGCTTGCTGCGCTTCCAGTTTAAAATCCTCAATATTTTGGATTTCCTGATTGACACGATCGACCAAATCTTTTTCCGATTGCCAAGCTGCTTTTAAAGAATCTCGTTCGCTCGATAAATTCGCGATGGAAGCGGACAGCTCATCCACTTTACGTGTGTCGTTTTCGCGCTTGATTGCTTCGCGCTCAATTTCCAGTTGCATAATCCGACGATTTAATTCGTCCACCACTTCTGGAACGGAATCCATTTCCAATCTTAGTTTTGATGCGGCTTCATCGATCAAATCGATCGCCTTATCAGGTAAAAAACGGTCGGTAATGTAGCGTTGCGAAAGCTCAACAGCCGCAATGATGGATTCGTCCAAAATGCGTACTTTGTGGTGCGTTTCATAACGTTCTTTCAACCCACGTAGGATAGAAATCGCATCTTGCGTATCGGGCTCATCTACCATCACTTTCTGGAAGCGACGTTCGAGCGCTTTGTCTTTTTCGAAATATTTTTGAAACTCGTTCAGCGTTGTTGCGCCGATTGCGCGCAATTCTCCGCGCGCTAGTGCAGGTTTTAGGATGTTGGCCGCATCCATAGCGCCTTCGCCGCCACCAGCGCCTACCAACGTATGAATCTCATCAATGAATAAAATGATTTCGCCATCGCTATCGGAAACTTCCTTGACAACGGCTTTTAAACGCTCCTCAAACTCGCCTTTGTATTTTGCTCCCGCGATTAAAGCTCCCATATCTAAAGAGAAAACCGTTTTCGACTTTAGATTTTCTGGCGTGTCGCCTTTGATGATTCGGTGAGCAATTCCTTCCGCAATCGCAGTTTTACCGACACCGGGTTCACCTACTAAAATTGGATTGTTCTTAGTTCTTCGGGACAAAATCTGCATCACGCGTCGAATTTCTTCATCGCGTCCGATTACGGGATCAAGCTTGCCGGATTCGGCATATTCGTTCAGGTTTCGAGCATATTTCGCTAATGCGTTGAAAGTGGCTTCGGCGTTTTGGTCGGTCACGCGATTACTTCCGCGAAGTTCCTTGATCGCCGTTTTAAGATCTTTCTCCGTAATCCCTTGATCTTTTAATAACGAAGCAGCTTTATCGCCAGCATGTAAAATTGCAAGTAGAAGATGTTCGACGGAAATAAACTCATCGCCGAACTCTTTTAAATAGGATTGTGCTTTTTGCAGTACGCTGTTCGTGCTATTGCTCAAGTACACATTGCTACCCGAAACTTTCGGTAAAGCGGCAATAATCTGATCGATTTCTCCATTAACGTAGTTAATATTTACTTGTAATTTCTTTAGTAAATGGCTCACTACGTGCTCATCGGAACTGATTAATCCTTTTAATATATGTATGGGTTCAATAGCTTGTTGCTGATTTCCAGCAACTATTTCCGAAGCCTTTTGTATGGCTTCTTGCGCTTTAATCGTGTAATTATTGAAGTTCATATTGTATCTGATTATTTTCTATGAGCTCGCAAGCTCGGTTTACTTTTCAAGCAGGTAACAAATGGAATGCCGAGCGGTTTTTTGTTTGATAACCATGACGTTATGTCGTTTATTACGATGTTTGTGTGACAAAAAATCCGGTTTCAATCAAAATTGATCTAGTTTGATCCACTTACATCGTCATGTTTCGGTCATGCTATAAAATGAATTTGTTTACTTAACACTGTTAAGTATATTTGCATCGTTATGAGTAAGCAAGAACAAAAGCGACGATATAAAGAGGATTTTCGGAGTAGAATCTTAAATGCAGCAAAGAAGTTATTTGTGGAAGAAGGGATAGAAGCTACTTCTATTCGGAAAATTGCAAATGCCATCTCTTTCAGTCCGACCACCATTTACCTATACTATAAAGACAAAAGCGATATTGTTTATGCCTTGCATTTGGAAGGCTTTTCGCTGTTGCGCCAGCAGATGCAGGTTTTAATGCATGTTGAACATCCTTTTGAGCGACTTAAAGCTATTGGTAAAGCATATTTATCCTTTGCAGTTAGTGAGCCAGGTTATTATGAATTGCTATTTATGAAAAAAGAGCCGATGCAATTTTTGGATGATAATTGTGTGGAAAGCGAATGGGAAGAAGGTGATCGTGTTTTTGAAATGCTGCAGGAAACAATAAAATCTTGTCAGGAGCAGGGATATTTCAAAAACATGGATACGAGTACACTTTCGCTCCAAGCTTGGAGCACGGCGCATGGCATCGCCTCACTTTTTATATCGGGGCATCTCAAAAAAATGAACAACCTTATTTTTTCTGCAGCAGAAGAATCGGTGTTTTTGGAAAGCACCTTTCAGTTGTACGTGAATATGTTAGAAAGAATTAAATAAACACTGTTAACTATGCGGAACCTATTAAAGACTTTCCTAATTGCATGGTGCGTAATTGCACCGCTTTGGTTGCAAGCGCAAAATGTATTGGATGATTACATCGCATTTGGTCGAAAGCATAATCTCACGATTGTAGAGAAAAGCCTTTCCTTGGAAAAAGCGATGACCAATTTGGAAATGGCGCGAAGCATGTATTTGCCGAGCTTAACTTTCGATGCAACATACACGACTGCAAATGGTGGTCGTATGATTGAATTGCCAGTTGGCAACTTGTTGAATCCGGTTTACCAAACCCTAAATCAGCTCACGCAATCTCAATCATTCCCACAAATAGAAAACGAGCGTATCAACTTTCTACCGCGGAATTACTATGATGCGCGTTTTCGCGCCGGAATGCCGATTCTGAATACGGATATCAAGCACAATAAGCGTGTAAACGAACAAATGGTGCGCATGCGTGAACATGAAGTGGAGATTTATGAGCGGGAGTTGGTGCGCGATATTAAGGTAGCGTATTATAATTATTGTAGTGCAGAAGATGGGGTAAAAGTGTATGAAAACGCGTTGAATCTGGCGCAAGAAGGAAAGCGCGTAAATGAGCGAATGGTCGACGCTGGAAACGGACTTCATGCGTACGTCGTTCGCGCGAACGCGGAAATAGCTCAAGCGGAAGCCAAATTGGTGGAAGCACAGCAGCAAGTTTCTAATGCAAAATACTATTTCAATATGCTGCTGAATCGCGAAGCGGAAGAGATTATTCAGCGACAAACGACAAACGCCAGCGATCTAGGACAGCAATCCTCGGGTTTACAAATCGATAGTAGAGAGGAGTTGGAAGCATTGGGCAATCAGATCAATATGCAGGAAACGTTGGTTAAAATGAATAAGCAGGTTTTTGTTCCAAAATTGAATGCCTTTGTGGATTTAGGTTCTCAAGCGGAAAATATGCGTTTCAATCGTAATTCTCAGTACGTGATGATTGGTGCGCAATTATCGATGCCAATTTTCGAAGGCGGAAGGAATAAGTTGAAGATCAAAGAAAGTCAGCTTGCCGTCGCGGAAGGTAAGCAACAGAAACTGCGCGTTCAACAGCAGTTGGAAACCTCGGCGCGAATAGCAAACAACGATGTGACTTCCTCCATTAAGAATTACCAAAACGCCAAACAACAATTGGAAGCTGCCGCAACTTATCAGCGATTAATCCAACGTGGTTTTAACGAAGGCGTTAATACATATATAGAAACCATCGATGCCCGATCTCAATTAACCAATGCGCAGCTTGCGGAAAATTTGGCTCTTTATAAATGGCTTATCGCATCTGCAAAACTGGAAAGAGAGACAGCAAGTTATATTTTAGACTAATCCATAGCTATGAACATTTTACAGACAACTTTTAGCGTGTTAAGCGCAGCGATATTATTTTCTTGTGGTCACGCGAAGCGCGAATCGGCAATCCCGATGGAAGATACCATACCGGTAACATTATTGTCGTTGGAGCAAAATAGTAGTGAGCAAATGATTGAAGCGACGGGCGTATTTACGACCGACGACGAAACGGTCCTTGGATTTAAAAATGGCGGGGTCATTCAGCAAATTTATGTGAAAGAAGGGGATGCCATTCGTAAAGGTCAGCGGTTGGCTTCTGTTCAAGCGACGGAAATTGACTCTAAAGCCGGACAAGCGAGTGTGGCGTTGGAAAAGGCGGAGCGCGATTTTCGTCGCGCGGAGCGATTATACAAAGATAGCGTAGCCACGTTAGAGCAAATGCAAAACGCCCGTTCGGCTTGGGAGTTGGCGCGTCGCGATGTGGATGCGGTGCGATACAACCAAGATCAATTGCATATTATTTCTCCGGTTTCCGGATTCGTGTTAGCGAAATTAGCGAATCAAGGACAAGTTGTTGGTCCGGGAACGCCGGTATTGCAAGTAAATGGCGCAGGTTCGCATGGCTGGAAACTGAAGGTTGGCGTAAGCGATAGCCAATGGTCGAAGATCAATAAAGGCGATCGTGCGGAGATTGAAACGGATGCGCTTTCGGGACAAACGTTGTCAGCCGTTGTCTCTAAAAAGTCGGAAGCGATGGATCCAAATTCAGGAACATTCACTATTTATTTGGATATCGAAGATGCTAAATCAGCAAAGCTGGCGGCGGGTGTATTTGGTAAGTCTAAAATCATTACGACGAAAACGGAAAAGTCGGGCGCGGAAAGCGGTTGGCAATTGCCGTATGAAGCTTTGGTGAATGCGGATGGGAGCGAAGCGTATGTTTTTGTAACGCGCGATGGAAAAACTGCGACCAAACAAGCTATCAAATTAGGAACGATCGGCCAGCATACTGTACATGTAGAATCCGGTTTAGAGAATATTCAAGGCGTTATAGTAGCTGGTAGTCCGTATTTAACTGAAGGATCAGCCATTCGAGTCGTAAAATAAGAACCATCTCTTACCATTTCAACTATGAGTTTAATTAAATATCCCATAAAAAATTATCAGTTCACGCTGATTATGGTGGTGATGGTGATGGTTGTTGCCATCAGTACACTGCTTACGATGCCGCGCGCCGAAGATCCGGATATGAAAGCGTCAACATTTCCAGTCGTTGTGGTGTACCCCGGAACGAGTCCGAAGGATATGGAGAATTTGGTGGTAAAACCACTAGAATCACGTTTTTACGGGCTGGATGATATCAAGGTCATTAAAACAACGATCAACAATGGATTGGCGTTTATTTTCGTCGAATACGAATTCAAAACCGATTACGATAGCAAATATCAAGAACTCGTTCGTGAGTTAAATGCTGCGCGCTCTGAACTTCCGGAGAATATTTATAGCATGGATGTGCTGAAGGTTGACCCGACAAATGTGAGTGTTATCCAGGCTGCTTTGGTTTCGGAGAATGCTTCCCGAACCACGATGAAGCAGTTGGCGGATGATCTGAAAGGCGAATTGGAAAAAGTAAAAGCGCTGAAAGAAGTGGAGATTTCCGGTATGCCCGTGCAGCAGGTGCGCATCGACCTAAATATGGCTAAAATGCGCGAACAACGCATTCCGATGGATCGCGTAATCCAGATTGTGCAAAGTGAAACGCAAAATATTCCAGGCGGCAGTTTGGATGCGGGTACACGTAACTTCAGTGTAACCACAAGTGGAAGTTACCAAGATATGGAGCAGATTCGGCGTACGGTGGTTTCCAGTTCGGAAGGCCGAAATGTCTTTTTAGAAGATATCGCGGATGTATATCCGAGCTTCGGGCCGAATACGCACATCACGCGTTTGAATGGATACCAATGTGTCTTGGTAAACGCCGCACAAAAGCAGGGTGAAAACATTTCGGAAACGCAGGAAGCTTATTTGAAAGTGCTGGATACGTTTAAAGAAAAGCTACCTAGCAATGTGGATTTGGTGCTTTCGTTCGATCAAGGAGATAATGTCAATCAGCGACTGGGTGGATTGGGAATTGATTTTATTATTGCGATCACGTTGGTGTTAATTACACTTCTTCCTTTAGGAACGCGCGCGTCGTTGGTGGTTATGATTGCCATTCCACTTTCTTTGGGTTTAGGATTGATTACAATGAATATTGCCGGCTATTCGCTCAATCAATTGAGTATTGTAGGTTTCGTGGTTGCGTTGGGTTTAGTGGTGGATGACAGTATCGTTGTGGTAGAAAATATAGAGCGCTGGATGCGCGATGGGTATTCACGTTTGGATGCCGCCATTAAGGGAACAGAGCAAATCGCATTAGCGGTGGTGGGATGTACGGTTACTTTGGTGGTTGCTTTTATGCCGTTGATGTTCATGCCGGAAATGGCTGGAGAATTTATTCGCAGTATGCCGACCGCTGTGATTGCTTCGGTGATTGGTTCGATGTTAATAGCACTTTTGGTGGTGCCATTTTTAGCGAGCAAGTTGTTGAAACCGCATGAGCATGAAGGTGGGAATATCATTTTGCGCACCATGCAAAAAGGTATTCACCAAACCTATGGTAAGCTGTTAGATCACGCCTTGAAACATCCGATCATGACCACATTAGTTGCGTTAGGAATTTTCTTGGGTTCGTTGGCATTGATTCCGGTTGTTGGATTCAGTTTGTTTCCGCCGTCGGAAAAACCACAATTTACAATCAATATCACCGCTTCGCAACAAGCCAGTGTAGCGACGACGGATAGCATTACCAAACAAATTGAGAAAGAACTAAAAGCTATCAACGACGTGAAGTATTTCACGAGCAATGTTGGTAAAGGAAATCCACGCGTATATTATAACATGCAGCAAGCAACAGAGAATCCATCCTATGCGGAAATTTTTGTGCAACTGCATGATGATGTGAAATATGCGGATAAAATAGCCTTAGTAGAACAGCTTCGTAAACGTTGGTCACCGTATTTGGGTGCGAAGGTGGAAGTGCGCGATTTTGAGCAAGGTGTTCCGGTTATATCTCCGGTGGAAGTACGTCTAATGGGCGAGAACTTGGATACCTTACAACGTTTGGCAGCGTCTGTTGAGCAATTACTGAAAACTACGCTGGGAACGGAATATGTCAATAATCCAATTAAAAGCAATAAATCCGATGTGCGCGTTTCGGTATATCGCGAGAAAGCAATGGCATTTGGCATTCCGACAAGTACGATTGATCAAACCGTGCGAGTTGCATTGGCCGGTTATCCTGTCGGAACATTTTCTGATCCAAACTCAGACGACAACGATTATCAAGTGCTGGTAACCGTTCCGCGCGGATCGTATGCCGATTTGCAAACGCTGGAAGGGATTTTTGTGCAAAATATTCAAGGACAGGCGATTCCTTTGGGACAGGTAGCTACGTTGAAATTGGAATCGTCGCCATCCAGTATTTATCACCGAAATAAAGAACGGACGGTTTCTGTTAACTCCTTCGTGCGAAAAGGATTCGGCAATGATGAAGTAATTAATTCCGTGATTGAGCAGATGGATGAGTTTGATTTTCCTGCCGGATACAGCTACAGCATGGGCGGAGAAGTGGAAAGTCGGGAAGCGGCGTTCGGAGGATTCTCGACCATTATCATCATTACAGTATTCCTATTTATCGCGGTGCTGATCCTCGAGTTTAAAACATTCAAAAGTACATTAATCGTGTTGTCGGTTATTCCTTTGGGGATCGTGGGGGCGGTGCTAGCTTTGATGATAACGGGAAATACTTTGTCGTTCGTAGCGACTATTGGTATTGTGGCGCTTGCCGGAATAGAGGTGAAGAACACTATTTTGTTGGTGGATTTTACGAATCAATTGCGTCGGGAGGGCATGCCATTGAATGAAGCAATTGAAAAAGCTGGGGAAATCCGTTTCTTGCCGATTATTTTGACTTCGTTAACCGCTATTGGTGGATTGATGCCAATTGCTTGGTCGTCCAATCCATTGATATCGCCTTTAGCCATTGTAATGATTGGCGGTTTAATCAGTTCAACCTTGCTGTCGCGTGTGGTTACTCCAGTAATTTATAAGCTGATTCCTCCGGCAATTTCGGAAGACTAAAATTCGACTTGATCAAGCGATGTTAGGCTTGATCAGGTCGTTCGAAAACGACAGGAGCTTCATGTTTTTTATCCACAATAAGTATCATTGCTGGGTGGGAAATGTGAAGCTCTTTTTGCGTTATATGTACGCTGTATCTATGCTTTATGTTCCCTTCATCCACCTTTAAATCCAGCGGTTCTATCGTTGTAGAAAATTCGGTGGGTTCGATCACCACAGCGATCACAAATTGCTTGTCAAAATCGATCGGAGTTGGTGTGCCTTGCTCGCCCATCACGGCAGCCGCTCCAAAAATCTTGTCAAATTCTTCTTTCGTTTTTATGACAGCGGTTTCTGATGGTGAAGCATCGTTCTTAACAAAATAATTTTTTGCAATTGCGAACGGTACTTCCGTCAATTTTGTTTCGCTATGTTCCTTTTCAATCATGGATACCGTATCCTGATTTCCCGATTGTTTGTCGCTACTCGATTGGCAAGCGATGTTTATGGCCAATGCCGAAAAAGTAGAAAATGCGAATAGAATGAGTTTAGGTCGTTTCATAATCATTTCATGTTTATTCTATTGCTAAACATGGGAATTCGTGCAAAGTTTTTTTTGTTGCGCTTGTAACATTTTTATGTACCATGCTACTAATAGTGAAAAACACGATTAAGCATGATAAGAATAGTATTTTCAATGGTATTTGTACTTTTGGGTATGACAAATACTTTTGCGCAGATTGCCGGCGATTGGAAAGGCACGCTGGATGTTCAGGGAACCAAACTTGATTTGATTTTCCATATTACCGAAACTCCTGATGGTATTACCGCTACTTTGGACGTGCCTTTGCAAGGTGCGACCGGATTGCCACTTTCTCCAGCAACTTTTGTAGATAATAAGCTGACGGTCGCGATGGAGCAAGCCGGAATTAAATATGAAGGCGTTTTGGCGGACAAAAAAGTGACCGGAACGTATTCACAAGGCGGTATGGAGCTTCCATTGGTTTTAGAGAAAACCGTGGTTACCAAGCCTGGTGACACCACTTTAGTTTCCAGTCCGCAAGATTTAGAAGCATTGACGGCATTGGATCAAGGTAAATTTGCTTATGAAGTGAAGGATTACTTTGCGAAACCAGTAATGTCCGGCTTTCAGCTTTCGCCGAATGGTAAATATTTGCTTTACCGCGAAAAAGATTCAAACAACAAACGCCATGTCATGATCAAAGAAGTCGCAACTGGCCATGTGGTTAAAGCGATCGAAGAAAAAGATGAGCTAATTCGCGGTACGGGTTGGGTAAACGACGAGCGCTTGATCTACGTGATGGATGAAGGCGGTAATGAAAATTACCATTTGTTTGCTATCGATATCGATGGAAAAAATAACATCGACTTAACACCGTTTGACGGTGTTCAGGCTAGCATTTTAAATATGCTGAAAGAACAAAAAGACTTCATTATTATCCAAATGAATAAAGATAATAAGCAAGTTTTCGAACCTTATAAAGTCAATATCAAAACAGGTGATTTAGAAAAATTATTTACCAACGAAGATCCAGCAAATGCTATTGTAGGATATGATTTTGATAAAGAAGGTACGCTACGTGGATATGCGAAAATGTTGAACGGTACGCAGACGGAATATTATTACCGCGCTGCCGGAACACAAGATTTTGTAAAGAAGCACACCGGACGTTGGGATGATTCATTTAGTATTGTTTCTTTCAACTATGCATCCGACAATAAAGACGAAGCGTATGCGATCACGAATTTGACATCGGATAAAGCGCGTATTGTATTGTACGATTTGAAAGAAAATAAGGAGATCAAAGAAATATTCAAACACGATGAGTTTGATGCAAACTTAATTTCACTTTCGCGAAAACGCAATTGGGAAGTAGATTTCGTAGGTTTTGAAGGGGAGAAGGTGGAAATTAAACCGATCAGCGACACCTTCAAAAAAATCTACTCGAACCTAGAAAAGCAATTTCCGGGTTACGAATTTTCTATCGTAGGCAAAACCGACGACGAAAGCAAATTACTGATCGTTGTGCAAAGCGACAAGTTATACGGTAAGTATTATCACTATGATACCGCTTCCGGAGAGGCTACTTTGTTAGTAGATTTGATGCCACAATTGAAAGAGGCAGATATGGCGGAGATGCGCCCTATTAAATTCAAATCGCGCGACGGTCTAACGCTTCACGGTTATATTACGTTGCCAAAGGCCGCTTTGGAAGGTAAGAAAGTGCCTTTGATTGTTAATCCACATGGTGGCCCGCAAGGTATTCGTGATAGCTGGGGCTTCAATCCAGAAACGCAATTATTCGCCAGCCGTGGTTATGCTACATTGCAAGTGAACTTCCGCGTTTCGGGTGGTTATGGGAAAGATTTCTTGCGTGCCGGATTCAAACAAGTCGGTCGTAAAGCGATGGATGATGTGGAAGATGGTATCCAATATGTGATCGAGCAAGGTTGGGCTGATAAAGATAATATTGCAATCTATGGCGCGAGTCACGGAGGTTACGCCGTGTTGCGTGGTTTGACTAAAACGCCTGATCTGTACAAGGCTGGTGTAGATTATGTTGGTGTATCCAATATCTTTACCTTGATGAGTTCGATTCCGGAATACTGGAAACCCTATAAAGATATGTTGTACGAAATTTGGTACGATTTGGATAAGGAAGACGAAGCTGCAATTGCAAAAGAAGTTTCCCCAATTTTCCATATCGAGAAGATCAAAGCGCCATTATTTGTTGTGCAGGGAGCTAATGATCCACGTGTGAAAATCGCGGAAGCGGATCAAATCGTAAAAGCATTGCGCGAAAAAGGTGTAGATGTGCCATATATGGTAAAATACGATGAAGGACATGGATTCGGTAAAGAAGAAAACCAAATTCAGTTTTATAAAGCGATGATGGGCTTTTTCGGCAAACACCTGAACTAAAGTTCACGAAGCAGTTTGCTATTTAAATAAAATTTGTATCTTTGTACATCTGAAAAGAAGGGGGCATGTATTTGCCCCCTTTTTTTAATTCAATAATTGGATCAAAGTTATGCAGGTAGAACAACGCGTACGGGAATTGGTGGAAGAGAAGATTGCAGATCGCGACGATTTGTTTATCGTTCGAATTAAGATGCAGAAAAACGGAGTTTTGTCTATCTTAGTGGATGGAGATCAAGGCTTACCGATTGAGGATTGTGCGCAGATCAGCCGCCATGTGGGATATCATTTGGAGGAAGAGAATGTGTTGGATCAGGCCTACCGTTTGGAAGTTTCTTCGCCGGGTGTTGATTTTCCGTTGGAAATGCTTCGTCAGTACCAGAAGAATATTGGTCGCCAAGTGAAGGTAACCACGCAAGATGATGTCAAGCAAGAAGGCGAATTGTTGAGTGCGAGCGATGCGGCGATTGAATTATCAGTAAAAGTAAAAGAAAAGGGAAAGAAAGCGCAACAAGAAACGCGTCAAATTCCATTTGAAAATATCAAGGAGACTAAGGTGTTAATTTCATTTAAATAAAAATGAGCAGCAGCAATATCAATTTAATTGACTCGTTTCAGGAGTTCAAAGATTTCAAGAACATAGACCGTCCTACGGTTATCACTGTACTGGAAGAAGTATTTCGCAGTATGATCCGCAAACGCTTCGGTACAGACGAAAACGTCGACGTTATCGTAAACCCGGATAACGGGGATTTAGAGATTTGGCGTACACGTACGGTGATGGAAGATGGTTTTTCTGAAGATGATGATCTAGAAATCGAATTGAAAGAAGCACACACCTACGATCCGGATTTGGAAGTTGGCGACGATTACATCGAACAAATTACCTTAGAAAGTTTCGGTCGTAGAGCGATCCTTGCTGCCCGTCAAACCTTGGTTTCTAAAGTTTTAGAATTAGAGAAAGACGAAGTTTTCAAAAAATATAAAGATCGCGAAGGCGAGTTGGTTATTGGTGAGGTTTACCAAATCTGGAAAAAAGAGATTTTGGTATTGGATGAAGATGGTAATGAATTAATCATGCCTAAAACCGAACAAATTCCTGCCGATTACTTCAAAAAAGGAGATAGCATCCGCGCGGTAGTGCATAAAGTAGATATGATGAACAACAATCCGAAGATCATCATTTCTCGTACTGCTCCGGAATTCTTGCAACGCCTTTTCGAATTGGAAGTTCCAGAGATTTTCGACGGATTGATTACGATCAAGAAAATCGTTCGCGAACCAGGAGAGCGTGCTAAAGTAGCCGTAGAATCTTACGATGACCGCATTGATCCAGTTGGAGCATGTGTGGGTATGAAAGGTTCTCGTATTCACGGTATCGTTCGTGAGTTGCGCAATGAAAACATTGACGTGATCAATTTTACGACAAACAGTTCTTTATACATCACACGTGCATTGAGTCCAGCTCGTATCAGCTCTATTAAGTTGAGCGACGAAGATTCAACGGCTGCGGTATATTTGAAACCGGATCAGGTTTCTTTGGCGATCGGTCGCGGTGGTCACAACATCAAATTAGCTGGTAAATTAACTGGTTACGAGATTGATGTATATCGTGAGAACGATGAAATTGATGAGGATGTGGATATCGAAGAATTCGCAGATGAAATCGATAGCTGGATTATCGATGAATTCAAACGCGTTGGTTTGGATACCGCAAAATCAGTACTAGCATTGTCGGAAGAAGAATTAGTACGCCGTACAGATCTAGAGGAAGATACGATTCAAGAAATCGTACGCATTTTACAAGCGGAATTCGAATAGTCGTTGCGACATTTGCGTGCCGGGCTATTTTTCATTAAAAAATGTTAAATAGGTGTAAAAAAAACATATTTTTGTAATATCATATTTTATAGCGAGTATAAGTTAGATGACAGAAGGTAAAAGCATTAATTTGCTGAAAGCAGCAAAAGAACTAAACATTGGAATCGGTACTGCCGTGGACTTCTTGAATAAGAAGGGATTCGACGTGGAGTCGAAACCTAATACGAAGTTAGGACCGGACATGTATGCAGTTCTTTTGAAGGAGTTTCAGGGAGATAAGATAGTAAAGGACGAAGCAAAACAAATTGTTATTGGTAAGATTCGTCGTGATGAAGCGCCTGTTGCAAACCAGACTGAAACATCTACTGACGCTCCTGTTGATACCGATAGTAAGGCGGAATCTACTCCAGCTCCTGCTAAAGAAAGTGAAGCGCCAGCGGCGACTGAGCAACCAGCAGCGGAAGCTAAGGAAGAGAAAAGCCCACTTAAAGTAGTTGGTAAAATCGATTTGGATAGTCTGAAAAAAGGTAAACCTGCGCCAAAAGCAGAAGAGCCTAAAAAGGAAGAACCAAAAGCAGCTCCTGTAGTGGAGAAGCCGGAAGCACCAGCGAAAAAAGAAGAACCAGTTAAAGAAGTTCCAGCAGAAACTGCTCCAGTGGAAACGGTTAAGGAGGAAAAAGTGGTAGAGAAGCCGGTTGAAAAACCCGTGGCGGAAGCTGAACCTATTAAAAAGGAAGAAAAACAGCCAGAAGTTATGAAAGAGAAACCGGCAGAAACTAAGGATGCTGCTGCTTCAACAAAGAAACCGGAGAATCCGAACGAAGTGATTCGTGCGAGATCAACCACTTTATCCGGTCCAAAGGTGATCGGAAAAATTGATCTTCCGGTATTTAAATCGAACAAACCTGTTGCTTCATCTTCGGATTCGAACAACAACGATAATAGAAGAAAGCGCAAGCGCACCAATACACCTCAAGCAGGTGGCGCGCAAGGCGGTGGAAATCAAAATCAACAAAATCGTCCTGGAGGCGGTGGTCCTCACGGAAATCGTCCGGGCGGTCCTGGAAGACCAGGTGATAGAAACAACCCTGGAAACAGAGGAAGACATGACAATCGCGGTCGCGGACCTCAAACACCGAAGGAGGAACCTTCAGAGAAGGATATCCAAGATCAAATCAAGGCAACACTTGCTCGCCTAAGCGGAGCAGGTAAGTCGGGTAAATTTGCTCAACGTGCTAAACTTCGTCGTCAGAAACGTGATGATGTCGCGCTTTCGGCGGAAGAGGCAGCAATGGAGCAAGAAGCACAATCAAGAATCTTGCGCGTAACGGAATTCGTAACAGCGAATGAGTTGGCCAACTTGATGGATGTTACGGTAACACAAGTTATCTCGACTTGTATGAGCTTGGGTATGTTCGTTTCCATCAACCAACGTTTGGACGCGGAAACGTTAACGATCGTAGCGGATGAATTTGGTTTCGAAATCGAATTTATCAAACCGGAAGATGAGGAAGTAGCTGATCTGGAAGAAGCGGACACTGAAGCAAACTTAGTTTCCAGAGCACCAATTGTAACGGTAATGGGTCACGTTGACCACGGTAAAACGTCCTTATTGGATTATATTCGTAAATCGAACGTTACTGGTGGTGAAGCCGGAGGTATTACGCAGCACATTGGTGCATACGCGGTGAAATTGGATGATGGTCGTAAGATGACTTTCTTAGATACGCCGGGTCACGAAGCCTTTACAGCGATGCGTGCTCGTGGTGCTAAAGTAACCGATATTGTAATTATTGTGATTGCTGCGGATGATGCAGTGATGCCGCAAACGAAAGAGGCGATTAACCACGCGCAAGCAGCTGGTGTGCCGATTGTGTTTGCCTTTACAAAAGTAGATAAGCCGGGAGCGAACGCGGACAGAATCCGTGAGCAACTTTCCGCAATGAATATTTTAGTCGAAGAATGGGGAGGTAAATACCAAGCTCAGGAAATCTCGGCAAAAACAGGTGACAACGTGGAGCTGTTGCTAGAAAAAGTGCTTTTAGAGGCTGAGTTATTAGATCTGAAAGCCGATCCTAAGAAACGTGCGGTTGGTTCAGTTATCGAAGCAGCATTGGATAAAGGTCGTGGTATTGTTACTACGGTATTGATTCAAGGTGGTACGTTGCGCGTTGGAGATGCCATCTTAGCAGGATCCCACTCCGGTAAGGTAAAAGCCTTGACCAATGAGCGCGGAGAGCGTGTGAAAGAAGCAGGTCCGGCAACACCAGTACAGATTTTAGGTATGGGTGGTGCACCGACAGCGGGTGATAAGTTCTACGCAATGGAAAGCGAGCCGGAAGCAAGACAGGTAGCGAACAAGCGACTTCAATTGCAACGTGAGCAAGGTATGCGTGCTACGAAACACATTACCTTGGATGAAATCGGTCGTCGTTTGGCAATCGGAAACTTCAAGGAGCTTAACTTGATCGTTAAAGGTGATGTGGATGGTTCTATCGAGGCATTATCTGACTCGTTATTGAAACTGTCTACGGACGAAATCCAAGTGAATATTATTCACAAATCGGTGGGTGCGATCTCTGAATCCGATGTATTGTTAGCTTCGGCTTCCGATGCGATCATCGTCGGTTTCCAAGTACGTCCGACGCAAGGTTCACGTAAATTGGCAGAGCAAGAGCAAATCGATATCCGCCTGTATTCGATCATTTACGATGCGATAGAAGAGATCAAATCTGCGATGGAAGGTATGTTGGCGCCGAAATTGGAAGAGAAAATTGTGGCGAACGTGGAAATCCGCGAAACCTTCAAAATCTCCAAAGTCGGAACGATTGCCGGATGTATGGTATTGGATGGTAAAATCAACCGAAACAACGATATCCGCGTTATCCGCGATGGCGTCGTGATCCATACCGGTAAACTGGCATCCTTGAAACGTTTCAAAGATGATGTGAAAGAAGTATCATTCGGTTACGAGTGTGGTTTGAACATCGATAGATTTAACGACATTCAGGTGGGCGATATCGTAGAAGCTTACGAACAAGTAGAAGTAAAACGTAAGTTGTAATCAACTGATATATCATTTACGGGCATACCAATAGCGGTTTGCAACCGATAAAATTTTGTCCTGATGCGTTTTCCATGCGTCAGGACTTTTTATTTATAAGCGAAGGAGAGAAAACATTGTTAGATACGTATCCATTCCGCATAGCGGAAATTATTCGACAACCCAACGAGAACGTCACGATTCACTTAACTGATTTATCGGGAGAATATCCGGCTTATCTCGCTGGTGAATTTCTCACATTGGAATTTGATTTCAACGGAAGACAGGTGCGTCGATCCTATTCGTTCAGTAGTTCGCCTGTCGTCGATGAACCGTTGGCTATCACGGTGAAACGTGTGGATAATGGAGAAATATCACGCTTATTGCACCACCGTTCGCAAGTTGGCGATAAGCTTCAGGTTTTACCATCGCAGGGCATGTTGGCGTATACCCCTGATGTTATTGGGAAGTCGAAAACACTTTTCCTCTTTGCTGCCGGGGTTGGAGTTACGCCGCTTTTTTCGATTCTAAAGACGGCCTTGGTTGCTGAATCTGATACAAATATTGTTCTTGTTTATAGCAATGGTTCCGCTGAGCGAACGTTATTTTTAGAGGAATTGAAAGCATGGCAAGCTCAGTACCCCGACCGATTGCATATCGAATGGATATTTTCGAACGCGAAGAATCTACTCACAGCTCGACTGAATAGAGAATATATTATTCGCTTGATTGACGCACACAAGAAGGAGGGAAGTACGCTTTCTTTTTATTTATGTGGTCCTGTTTTCTATATGGATTTATGTCGTTTCACGTTGCTTGGCATGGGATATCCGGATGCGGATATTCATCGCGAAACGTTTCATTTTCCGGAAGAGGAGGAAGACGATGATGAGCGGGAAGAAGAAGAGGTAGATACGACGGCCTACAACGTGGTTTTAAGATATCAGGGGAAATCCTATGAACTTTCCGTGCCCTATAATAAAACCGTATTAGATGCAGGGTTGGCGGAGAAAATCCGTTTGCCTTATTCATGTAAATCAGGTATGTGCAGCACCTGTATTTCTCAGGTAACTAATGGTTCGGTACGTATGAGCTACAATGAGGTTTTGACGGATCGGGAAGTGGAGAATGGGCAATGTTTGATCTGCACGGCACATCCATTGGAAGACGGAACAGTGATTGAAGTAAGGTAAACTTCCTCACTTAAGCGTTATAAATTTAAAACGAAAAAGTCCTGACAATAGTGCCAGGACTTTTTCGTTTCCCTGATTGGAATAGCTTATTTCACGCTATCGATATCTTGCTGCTCTTTCAGCTTACTGATATTGTTTTTATCGCCAAACTCTTCTGTTTTGGTTTGGAACGATTCCAAAATCTCCTTGATAGCTTCGGCATTATGCGCTGTGCGTTCGTAGATCTCTGGAATTTTAGTTTCAATACCTTTGTCGCCTAATTCGATATTATCGACTTCGATTTTTGCTATTTTTTCTAGAACCGCTTGCTGACTGTGTCTCACATCTTCTAGCTCTCTAGAAATCTTTTCCATCAAATCAAACTTTTTTAACTTGTCCATAAGATTTACTGTTGTTTCATCTTATACAACAAAGCAACGTTCGAAATGTTTTATTCTACGACAACGCCCATGTTACTGAACTTGTCAATACGCTCATTTACAAGTGCGTCTACGTCTTTTGATTTTAATGTTGCTAGATCGCTCACGATACGTGCTTTCACGAATTCTGCTGCCGCTAAAGGATCTTGATGCGCTCCGCCGATCGGCTCTTCAATGATACCATCGATTAAGCCGTTCTGCAACATATCCTCTGCACGAAGTTTTAGTACTTCCGCTGCTTTCTCTTTATGATCCCAGCTTCTCCAAAGGATAGAAGAACAAGATTCAGGAGAGATAACTGAATACCACGTATTTTGCATCATATATACTTTATCGCCAATTCCGATACCTAGCGCACCACCTGATGCACCTTCACCGATAACGATACAGATCACAGGAACTTTAAGCACCGACATTTCCAATAAGTTGCGTGCAATTGCTTCACCTTGTCCGCGTTCTTCGGCTTCCAAACCCGGATAAGCACCCATGGTATCGATCAACGTAACGATAGGTTTTCCGAATTTCTCGGCCATTTTCATCAAACGTAATGCCTTGCGGTAACCTTCCGGATTAGCCATCCCGAAATTGTGAAACTGACGTTCTTTGGTGTTTTTACCTTTTTGGTGACCGATGATCATCACCGACTCGCCATTAATTTTGGCAAATCCACCTACAATTGCTTTATCATCACGTACGGTACGATCTCCATGAAGTTCTACAAAATCTGTAGCGATCATTTCGATATAATCATACGTTTGAGGGCGACCGGCATGGCGTGACATCTGTACTTTTTGCCATCCAGTCATATTCTGATAGACCTCAATTTTGGTCTGCGCTAGCTTCTCTTCCAGTTCGCGGATCGTGGCGCTCATGTCCACTTTTGTTTTCTCCGCTACCTGATTTACCTTTTCGATTTGGGTTTGCAGATCTGCTATCGGCTTTTCAAAATCAAATGTTGTCTCCATATTTTCTGTTTACTATCCTTGCTAATAGGCTAAGGTAGCGATTTTTAGATTAGTAAAAAATGAGGTTTATACGTTAAAGCGGAAGTGCATAATATCACCATCTTGCACGATGTATGTTTTACCTTCTACTGCTAATTTACCAGCTTCTTTCACGGCCGCTTCCGAACCATATTGTACGAAATCAGCAAATTTGATTACTTCGGCACGAATAAAGCCTTTTTCGAAATCTGTGTGAATAACACCTGCTGCTTGCGGAGCAGTATATCCCTTTTCAATCGTCCAAGCGCGCACTTCCTGCACACCAGCCGTAAAATAGGTCGCTAAATCCAATAAATCATACGCTGCGCGGATCAATTTATTAACCCCCGATTCTTCCAAACCAAGATCATCTAAGAACATTTGACGCTCTTCATAATCCTCCAATTGTGCAATTTCCGATTCGATTTGTGCAGATATTACCAATACGCTGGCGTTTTCATCTTTCACCGCTTCTTTTACGCGCTCTACATAAGCGTTTCCAGTATTTACGGAAGCTTCCTCCACGTTACATACGTAAAGAACAGGTTTGCTAGTTAATAGCGATAGATCTTCGATAAATTCAAAATCTTCCTCAGAAACTGGAGCTGTACGAGCCGATTTTCCTTCCTCTAAATGCGCTTTGATAATCGAAAGAATTTCATAAGTTTTTTTAGCATCCTTATCTCCGCCGGTTTTAGCCATTTTCTCCACCTTTTGGATACGTTTAACTACCGTGTCCAAATCTTTTAATTGCAGTTCGGTATCAATGATTTCTTTATCGCGAATTGGATCCACTGATCCGTCTACGTGAATCACATTACCGTCATCAAAACAGCGTAATACGTGAATGATTGCGTTGGTGGTTCGAATATTTCCTAAGAATTGATTTCCCAAACCTTCTCCTTTGGAAGCTCCTTTTACCAACCCGGCGATATCAACGATTTCGATCGTGTTTGGCACAATGCGCTGAGGATTCACTAATTCCGTTAACGTCTTCAATCGATCATCCGGAACCGTAATCACACCCACATTAGGTTCGATTGTACAAAACGGGAAATTGGCTGCTTGAGCCTTTGCATTTGATAAGCAGTTGAACAAGGTCGATTTACCCACATTTGGTAAACCAACAATTCCACATTGTAATGCCATATAAGTCCTAAAATTTGTGCAAAGATATGAATTTGCAGAAGATTGCCCAAAACGGTGTGCGTAAACGCTAATAAATAGGCGGATAATATGATATGAGCAATTGGTTTTTTCGTATATCTGCGGCAGATATTCCCCTATAGGCGACACATGTGTGTTTAAAATCAATTTGGGACGAATTAATGTTTATGAGCGGTAAGTTGTTAGGTTGTTTTTTGGCGTTAGGCAGTAGCCTTTTCATTTTTAATGCATGTAATACGACGGCTTCGAAAGCAAGTGCTTTGGCAGGGTTGGATACGATTCGGTATGATGAAGATCTGATGGAATCTCCAGCGCTTTTGATGGATAAACTGGATTCACTAAATAAGGGATTGATTTCTTTTCCTGCGGTAGATTCCTTGAACAAAATTACGCCAAAGCAAGCCAAGCAATTACTAAAGGATTCTATTTATCGCGAATTACGGAAAAAGCCGAAGCATATTTACCTTACGTTTGATGACGGCCCACTGTTGGGAAGTGATGCTATTGATTCTATTGCTACACAAAAGCAGGTTAAAATTAGCGCTTTTTTAATTGGGAAGCACGCTCGAATGAGTAAGCGCCTTACCGGATTTCTACAGCGCTATCTGGATAATCCTTTAGTGGAAGCGTATAATCATAGTTACACGCATGCCCATCATCGCTACCAAACGTTTTACGCGGATTCGACAGGTGCTTTTGCTGATTTTGCCAAGGCGCAAGAAGATATGGGGCTGACGCATAAAGTGGCTCGCTTGCCGGGAAGAAATATTTGGCGTTTCGATGGTTTGAAAAGATCCGATAGCGGAAATGGTGCTACGACTGCGGAAATGTTATACAACAGCGGTTACAAAGTTTTTGGTTGGGACGTAGAATGGCGTATTGATGGCAATACAGGAAAATCTGCTCAATCTGTAAGCGATACCTATCGAACTATTCGTCGGTTTTTAGATAAAAACTACACCTTGCTTCCGAATAATGTGGTGGTGTTGATGCACGATGATATGTTTAATCATCCCAAAAGTCGTGCTCAGTTACGTGCTTTAATTGATAGCTTGAAACAGCATCCGGAGTATCATTTTGAGTTTATGTCGGCTTATCCAAAGAAATACTGACGATAACTGCTAAAGCTACATCATTGCATTTATTAATAACGTTTCTTACATTTGGTTATATCCAATCGAAGAGCTTATGTTACGTTATTCATCCTTTCTATTTTTCGCGAGATCTATCGTGCGTGTAGCGCTTGTTACTTCCGCGGTCTTTATGTTTTCTTGCCAATCTTCCGATAAAAAATCAGATGATGTGCAAACTGCCGACTCGGCTAATGGTCGCGAGCGTATTGATACAACCATTCCCGTGATTACGGATTTAGACGTTGGGATAAATGCCAAAAAGAATGATCTGCATATTGAAGCGGAGTTATCAGCCGTGAAGAAGATCGATCGCGTTGTCGTGACGTTGAAAGGCGATAGTTGGACAAAAGATATTACATTCGATCAAGCGCCACCGCGCGGGGAATTAACCACAAACTTTCATCAGCACGTACACGTCGACGAAGCGCCAGCCGGAGAATACCAAGTGATCTTAACCTTGCACGATCAGGAAGGAAGAGAAGCTAAAGCTGAAGGAAGTTTCGTTAAGTAATTCTGTTTTATTTGTTGGGGATAGGTTGGTTTATTAGATTATTATTTAGGGAATCTGAAAAATAATCAAGATGCGATATTTTAATAAGTAGGCTGGGTCGGATAATTACATTTAAATGTACGTTGATATTACTAAAAAATATTAAACGTCTAAATATTGGAAATTTCATCAATAAGCTTAGTTTGCTATTAAATAGATTGTTTTGGATCTGCTTATTTTTACTATTTTTGATCATTTAAACGTAAATCATGAGTCAGTCCAGTTTAATTCCGACCGAAAAAATAATCGAACGCTTACGATACGAAAATCCCTGGTGGGTAAATAAGCAAATACCAGACACCTACAAGTCGATGTCTAGGCGCTTATACTTCGAGTTATTCTTTCCCTATGTAATTGAAGAGAAAATACGGAGAGCTTTAGTACTTATGGGGCCGAGACGAGTTGGTAAGACTGTTATGTTGTTTCACAGTATTCAGAAGCTAATTGAGGAAAATACGAATCCGCAAAAAATATTCTTCGTAGGTATTGATAATCCCATTTATGTTCATCTAAGTTTAGAAGATCTTTTAAGTCTTTGCAAGCAATCTCTCAATCAAGATAATTTAGATGGCTGCTATGTTTTTTTTGATGAGGTACAGTACTTGAAAGATTGGGAGCGGCACCTCAAAGCTCTTGTTGATAATTACCCTAATACCAAATTTATTGTTTCCGGCTCCGCAGCGGCAGCTCTGAAATGGCATAGTACAGAAAGTGGGGCAGGTCGATTTACTGATTTCATGTTGCCTCCGCTTACATTTCAGGAATACATTCATCTCAAGGGAATGAATCATCTCATTTACGATGGAAAGATTACTTACGGGAATAACCAAATACCTTACTGCCTTACACATGATGTAAAAACATTCAATAAAGAATTTATACATTATTTAAACTTTGGCGGTTATCCTGAAGTTGTGTTGAACGAAAGGATACAAAGCGATATGGGGAGATACGTAAAGAGCGATATAGTTGATAAAGTTTTGTTGAGAGATTTGCCAAGTTTGTATGGGATAAAAGATGTTCAAGAGTTGAATAGATTTTTTACATACATAGCCTATAATTCTGGAAACGAATTTTCTTACGAAAAGATGAGTCAAGAAAGTGGTATTCAGAAGGATACGCTGAAAAAATATTTGGAATATTTAGAAGCGGCATTCTTAATCAAAGTTTTAAATAAAGTTGATATAAATGCCAAGCGTTTAAAAAGAGTGACAAGCTTTAAGGTTTACTTAACCAATCCATCTTTACGAACAGCCCTCTTTTCACCTATAATCGAGACTGATCAGGAGATGGGGAATATGGTTGAAACTGCTGTTTTATCCCAGTGGATGCACCGTGAAAAATTGGACTTAACGTATGCCCGTTGGAAAGAAGGTGAAGTGGATTTAGTTTTGGTAGACGATAAAAAATTTAAACCGGTTTGGGGGGTCGAAATTAAATGGAGTAACCGTTATTTTGATAAACCCAATGAACTCAAAAGTCTTATTGCCTTTTGCAAAAGTAATAGTTTCCAAAAGGCTTTAGTGACATCAATTGATCAATCAGGATACAAAAAAATCGATGATCTATTATTTTCATTCCTCCCAGCATCCGTTTATAGCTATAATATTGGTGATATAACTTTAAAAATGAAAAACGGCAGATAAAATGCCGCATATAGTGAGGTTGCGATATAGAAAGGTGGTAGTTGGCCGAAGAATATTACATTCGATCAAGCTTAAATATCATTGGGAATACGTTGAATTTTGGAAGGGAGAAGATAAATAAAATGCGGAAAATGTAAATAAATACTTTGCTAAGTACTTAATGAAACAAAAACTTCGTATCATCAGTAAATGTTGAAAAGAGAACTAAGGCTACCAAATAATTGACCAATTCAAAATGCATTTTGATAGAAAATGGTAAACCACAACTAATCAATAGCGTAAATTAAATTGTTAATCGACCTACTAATGAATAAATACTTCCTGCTGATCTCCTCGCTAATTTTTCTTAATCCGGCATTTTCCCAGAAACTTAAGAATGACAGCATCAAAATCTTTATTGATAAGTCGATCGAACTTATCCAATCAAATTCGATTCACACAGAAAATATACCATACATAAGGCAGGAGCTATACTATAAATCGCAAAATTTTCAATTATTAGATAGCGTTGCTCCGATGTATGTACGAGTTTTTGAACTGCTAAAAGATCACCACGGAAACTTGGCGTATCACGGCAAAAGCTACGGCTGGCAGAAAGTTCCATCATTCAGGAATGCTTATCTGAAAGAGAAGTTGTCCCATGAAAAATCGGTCGTGAGTAGTGTCGTTGATGAAAGCGTTGGGTATCTCAGAATTCCGGGGAATAATGATTTTGCGTTCAAGAAAGTCGACAGTATTGCCAACGATATTGCCTCACATGTCAATAAAGTGAACTCTGAAAAGATCAAAGCATGGATTTTGGATTTGAGATTAAATACCGGAGGAAATATGTATCCGATATTACTCGGGTTGAAAGAATTTATTGGAGAAGATATCGTATTTGGCGGCTTCAGAAATGCTAAAAATGAATCCACTGGCGAATGGGCGGTCAAAGATGGTAAAATGTTGATCGATGGTATTGAGTTGGTTAGAGCGACTAGCCTAGCTTTGCCGTTAAATAAAGATATTTCTATCGTCATTTTAACAAGTTGTTATACAGCAAGTGCAGGGGAAATGACGGCAATATCGTTGATTGGATGCAAGGACACCTACATCGTAGGTGAGCCTACCGCAGGCTACACGACGGCTGTACAGGGTTTTGAAATAAATGAATCCGCCGGCATTAATCTATCAACGGACTTTGTGGTGGATAGAAACTTAAACGTGTACAAAGACCGTATCGAGCCAAATTTCGAAGTTTTACTCGGCGATAATTTAGAAAACTTGCAAGACGATAAGAAGATTGTTCAAGCGTTGAAATTGTTGAAGAAGTAGTAAGCACTACTATTTTTTCACGAAGAATCGGAGAACTATACTTATAAAGTGAGCCGCAACAAAGTTCACCTTATACTAGGCCTCCCTAAACCATGCCCACCAAGCTTCCTCTATCAAAATCCTTTGTAATGGTGATCGCTCTTGGCATGCGTTCCTTTAACTCTTCGACGTGCGAGATAATACCTACAACGCGGTTTTCCTGATGCAAATATTGTAGCGTATCGAAAACGGTATTGATGCTTTCGTGGTCTTGCGTGCCGAAACCTTCATCGATAAAGAAAAAGTTTTTGTCTGCCTTGTTTAGCGACTGTATATTTTCCGCAAGCGCTAATGCCAAGCACAGTGAAGCCTGAAAACTCTGTCCGCCGGATAGCGTTTTTACTGATCTGCGTCGGCCATCGTTGAGATTGTCAATGACGTCGAAATCGTTGCCTTCGCTGACGCTTAAGCTGAGTTGATTTTTGGTAAGGCGATGGAAACGTTGGTTAGCGATTTCACATAAGCGCTCCATGTGAATAGTGGAGATATAATTCACGAAACCGTTGCCGCGGAAAAGGTTGTCCATCACCTTCAATTGCTCTGCGCGTTTGGTAAGTTCATCGTGTTGTTCGTGCAACTTTTCTTTCTTCGCATATTCCAATGTCAGGTGCGTCAATTCCTTTTCAAGACCGCCGAATTGTGCCAATTGTGCTTCGTACGCGTGATGAATACCCGTCAATTTTGCCTGTTGCTCTTCGAAAATTTCTGCGCTGTAATTGTCATTCGTTGTGCGTTCGATCAAATCGGCCACGCTGCGCTGTAGTACCTCCAGCTGCACATCAAATTCGTGAATTTCCGTACGAATTTTATCGACTGGTAAATCTTTTTGAATGATTTGATTGACCTCAGCCAAATCGCTGTATCCATTTTCCGCCAGCAGTTGTGCAATTTCCGCGCGATATGTTTTTAAGGATTCTCGAAGCAAGCTGAATTGCTCTTTCAATGTTTGATATTTCCCGGCAATATCCGCCATGATTGTTTTCTTCTGATGAAGCAATGTTGTTAAAGATTGATGATCTTCGGTCGTTTGCGCTATTTTACGTTCATGCTCCTGCTTAAGTTGTGTTAGAGCTACTTCATCATGCTGTAGATATTGATCTTCCTCCACAGTTTGAAGTTGATTGCGATATTGTGTAATTAAGTTATTCGCTAAAGAAATCTCTTCCATAATCGATTGCATCCGCTTTTCGTACTTCGCTACGGTGTCCGTTTGTCGGATGATTTCTTCACGGCCGTTCTTTAACTCGGCTTCCAATGCGCGAATGGCATCTTCGGTTTGCTTATTGCGTAATTTCTGTTCGCCAAAAAGGCTTTTGTCTTCGGGCGAATATTGCTCCCAAACGAAATCCTTGATGTGCACGTGCAGTTGTTCGTTTAAAAGATTTTCGTTTTGTTCTAAACGCGAGATTTGATCTTTTTTATTGGTAATAGCGTTCGCGGATTGTCGCAAAGCTTTCGCTTTTTCTTGCAAAGCTAATATGTCTTGCTGAAGCTCCTTTCGTAGCGCGAACAAAGTATTTAATTCCTCGTGTGCATGATCGCTGGACATCGGATGCGGATGTTCTGCCGCGCCACAAAGTGGACAAGGTTCGCCATCGCGCAAAGCATGCGCAAAGTCACCTAACTTAATTTGCACTTGCCATTGCGTTTCTTGCTCGGAGAGAACGCGCAATTGTTCCTGTAGTAAGGTATCTTGTTGTTTGATTTTTTCTTCGAAATCATTTGGGTGATAACCACTTTCGGAAAACTGCTTTTCCATCGTTTCGATTGATAGCGCTACATCTTTCTTTTCCTGAGCAAGTTGATCCATCTGTTTCTGAATATTGTCTTTGCTGACGTACCAGGTTTCAATTTCCATCAATGCGGAAGCATCAAACTTCTCTTCTTTCAGCGTTTCCAGCTTTTCTTCGTCTTGACGTAATTTGAGTTGTGTTTTTTCTAATTCTTTTTTCGATTGCTCCACATAAGGTTCGCCTTTCTTCAGGTTGATTTGTGCAGTCTGTTGCAACGCTTTGTGTTTACGGATCAGTGCCAAAAGATGAAAGTCAGCATGTTCTTTTCTCCAAGTTTCTATTTGACGAAAATCATGATCGACACGTTCGAATTTTTCCTGAACGGTATCAATTTCCTCCGAAAGCGATTTGCGATGACTTTGCAGTTCTTCCACGCGAAGTCCGATGCCATCTTTCTCTTTCTCCATGCGTTGCAGACTGTGCAACGGATCCCGGAATAGCTGAACGGTTTTCTCAAATAGTTGTAATTCTTTTCGAATGTAATTAACGCGATCTTTTTGTTCGATCAATTCTTGTAGAACCGATTGCTTATTCGCGAGTTCGCGATGCCGTTCGGAAGCTTCTTTCAGCAATTGCACCTGCGTTTGCAGCAAATCCAGCTCTTTTTTGGCGTTTGTCAAAAGTTCACGCTCTGCGGTAATGTTCGCTTCTTTTTCGGCTAATATTTCTGGTGAAATGCTTTCGTAGCCAGATAGCGCACCGCGAAGATTTTCGAGTTTTTGATTGTTGACTTGTTGTAAGGCAGAAACTTTTGGTCCGAGGTCATAGCGATTGAGCTGAAAAATTTCCTTCATCATTTCGGATCGCTCTTTTCCTTTCAGCTCTAGAAACTCTTTAAATTGTCCTTGCGGAATGATGATCGTGCGTCGGAAGTTTGCGTAGGATAAATTTGTTACCAATGAACCGTCGGCTGATTCCAAAGGAATCCACTGTTCGGCTTCCCAACGATAAGCGCTTCTTTCTATCGTGCTGGTGTCTTCGAATTTGGATGCACGTCTTTTCCATTGTGCAACGAAACGGTGTTTTTTGCCTTCAAAGTTGAGCAGGTCGAAAACAATTTTCGCTTGCGAAGATTTGAGGTTTAGCATGTTGTAACCCCGGCGATCCGTCTTATTTAGTCGTTCCGTATCGCCGTACAAGGCTAAGCTGATGGCTTCCAAAATGGACGATTTTCCGGAACCTACGGCGCCGAAAATTCCAAAAAGTCCCGCTTCAGTCAATGCGGTGAAATCTATTTCTTGCTTCTCTTGGTAAGAATAAAAGCCTTCTACGCTCAAATATAATGGTAACATGTTCGGAATCTTTTTGGGGTTAGGATTGACGTGGATTTTCGTCCATTTCCGCATTAATCTCACGGAATATGGCTAAAAGTTCCTCGTTCGGTTGTTGCTGATACCTGCTTTGGAAATAATCAACAAACAGGGATTCAACATCTTTTTCCAAATCGGCCATTGTTTTGTTGGACGAGCTGGATTGTTGCAGGTGACGAACGACTGGGATGATATGAATAATTCCATCATGCGCTTCGCGCAAACGTTTCAAGGATTCGGTGCTCATAAAGCTGTCGCTTACCATCGTCAATTCCACCAAGGTATTAGGATTTGCTTCTAGCCAATCCACGGCCGATTGCACTTCCTCGAATCGCTTTCTCATCAACAAGCGACCGCCGTGCAGCGTGTGCGTTTGATAGGACGGGGGAGTGGCAGGTTCAATATCTACCAAAATCACTTTTTTCTCTTGCCCTGCTTCGGAGAAAGAATAGGCCAGCGGACTTCCGGAATACACCACCGGAGCGTCGGAAGTTCCGAGCTGATGATGGCGATGCAAATGCCCAAGTGCGGTATATTGAATTTGAGGAGGAATAGTATCGGTGTAAATCAGTTCTGCGTTGCCGATTTTCAATGGTTTTTCACCTTCAGGTTCTTCTAACACTTCGCCACCGCGTTTCATCATGTATAAATGCGTCACCAATATATTCACGCCTTCATCATCGCAATAGTTGTCGGCCAAGGATTGCCAATGCGAAGCCAATGTTTCGTTGAGCCTGTTGTCCCGATCGTCGTCGTTTCCTAGATATTGCTTTAAGCGAATTTCGTTGGCATATGGTGTGGTCAATACGCGTAGCGGATAGGGAAATTTCGGTAATAATAACTCTACAAATCCTTTGTCTGCACGAAGAATTCTAAATCCATCCGTAGTTGCAGAGGTGCTCAATTGTGCATCCGGATATCCAACGAATAATATGCCACATGCGCGGGCTAAAGGATCAGGCGCATCGATTCTATCCGCAGAATCGTGATTTCCTGCTATCGCAATCACGGGACGGCGTCCATGATTGGTCAGACGTTTTAGCGTAAGATATAATAATTCAATTGCTTCTACCGGAGGATTGAAAGTGTCAAATAAATCCCCGGCAACTACCACAGCATCTACGGCTTCGCGATCTGCTACCTCGCAAATTTCATTCAATACATCCTGTTGTTCTTGTATACGGGAGAAGAAATCCAATCGTTTGCCCAAGTGCCAATCTGCTGTATGTAGTATGCGCATAGTGTATTTTCGCTATCCATGTGAAGAGTTAAAATTAAGGATTTTATTTTTGTCGCGCTATTTTTCCTATATTCGGCTTCGTTATTTTTCCATAACGATCACCTATTATGCGATTTATCTATTTGTTGTTGCTTTGCACGATGGTAACATCGGTTACGCAAGCTCAGTTGCAGGCTGTGCGCAAGAAAAGTGGCTATTCCTATTGGGTTCATGTTCCCGATCATTTGGAGGAAAAAAAGCAATCGCTTCCTATTTTGGTTTTCTTGCATGGGCGCAGTCTTTCCGGATCGGATATCAATCGGGTGAAGCGCTATGGCGTGATTCGTGCAATAGAAAAGGGAAAGCAAATTGATGCCATTGTCGTAGCACCGCAGACATCGAACGGCTGGAATCCAGATAAGGTGATGGATATGGTAGATGAGGTGGCGGATGCGCATCAGGCGGATCGCTCGCGCATTTACGTTTGCGGCATGAGCATGGGTGGATATGGAACGATGGATGTTGCCGGCAAGTATCCGGATCGCATTGCGGCGGCGGTGGCTATTTGCGGTGGCGGAACGCTGGGCTTGGCGTGCGGATTAACGAAAGTGCCGCTTTGGATACATCATGGCAATAACGATCGCATTGTTCCGCTTTCTGAATCGCAGAAGATTTTCAAGGCCATAAAAAACTGCAATCCCCGTGCGGATGCCACGCTAACCGTGGTTCCGGGCGGCACGCATGGGAGCGTGGAAAATATTTTCCATCAGGATGCGATTTATGATTGGATGTTTGGATACACGCGGCAATTATGATGCTTCGGACGGATTTTCTAAAAGATCCGTTACACAGCCAAGTACCTCATGTATATTGTCGCCATTCTCCAACATCGTAAAAGCAATGTAAGCGGCATATATCTCGCCACTGCAAGCTTCATGTTTGTCTGCTAGCACTTTATCGATCACATCTTCTCGAATATCGATGCCAATATGCTCCAATTCGTTGTGCAGGTTGGTCGCAATGCTTTCGTGATCTTCGCCGCAGGCAAAGCCCAATATGATGTGAAGCACCAATTTGTCATAGATTTCAGGATCTATGTTTCCCAACTTCTTGACATATCGCGTGTTGTCAAATCTCTTCTTTGCGCTGCATACAATCTTGTCCCAGATCAGGAACTCTGTTTTTGTCTGCATAATACTAGGTTTACGTTATCGTAAATATAGTAAAATAAAATAAGCGAATGACATATTTCGATAAGTCTGATTATTCGTTTTCCAAAGCTTTTCGATACGACTTAATGTTTTCTGCAATTTCTGGCGCTAGTTCTGGATATTGTATATCCTTATGTTGCTGCAAAACTTCCAGCAAAATTTTGGCTACAATGTAACGCGCATTCCATTTATCATCAGCCGGAACGATGTACCAAGGAGCTTCTTTGGTATTCGTATGTCGAATAGCATCTTCGTAGTACACCATATATTCGTCCCATTTTTTGCGTTCGGACAAATCCGAAGGCGAGAACTTCCAGTTTTTGTCTTCATTGTTCAAACGGCGTAGGATACGATTCTTCTGCTCTTTTTTGCTTATGTTGAGGAAGTATTTAAAGATGATTGTGCCATTTTCCGTCAGGTGTTTTTCAAAGTTATTGATTTGTTCAAACCGTTTTTCCCAAAAATCCTTTGGGAGATTGTCCGTGTCCGAAACGTTTGGTAGATGTTCGTTTTCCAAGTTGTTCGGATGCACTCGATTCACTAACACATTTTCATAATGCGTTCTGTTAAATACGCTGAACTTACCACGCTCTGGCAAAGCGATGTAGTGTCTCCATAAATAATCATGCTGATATTCTTTGCTCGTTGGCACTTTAAAACTGTGCACCACCACGCCGCGCGCGTTAAACTTTTCAAATACTCGGCGTACGAGTGAATCTTTTCCGGCCGTATCCATGCCTTGTATACAAAGCAATACGCTGTATTTTGCATGCGCATACATTACATCCTGTAATTTCGCCAACTTTTTGCGCACATCCTTTAAGTTTTCTTTCGCTTCTTTCTTGCTTAATGGTGTTTCGAGTGCTGTCAGAGATTCCTCGATCCTAAATTTTTTTCCTGCTTGAAATTGTTCAGAATATGCTGTCATAGAATTTTGGTTTATGCGTTGTTCGATTTTTGTGTATTTAGTGACAACAGTTTACGATGGTATTGGTTTGGAAAGTTGTTGGAGGGAAGAGGTTGTTATAAGGTTGATAAGGTTCATGATGTTAAACTGTAAATCACATCGTCATCGTAAGGAGGATCGGAGGAGTGATCTTTAAGCTAATAATCGACGAGGTTAATTCGTAAAGTTGTGAGATTGCTTTACCCGTGTTTTTTGGGTTCGCAACGGCGGCGAAATTTAGATATGCAGAATCACAATCATCGAATTTGCTGATATTTCGTATTATCATTGAATTTAGTGATAATTTACATTATCATTGAATTTGATGATATTTTGTTTATCATTGAATTTAGTGATAAAATGTTTTAATTTGGATAACCATAAAACTTATGGTCAAATATTACATATTTGAATGTGATTGATATTCCATAAAATGAGATTAAAAGCTATATTAACAGGAGATATTGTTGGTTCGCGAGAAGTAGATTCCGTCGTTTGGGGAAAGGCTTTGCGGCGTGTATTGGAGCAGTATGCTACCCGTTTCGATATATATCGCGGAGATAGTTTTCAGGCGGAGCTGCCTGTGGCAAGTGCTGTAGAATGCTGTATGGTGTTGATGGCGGAATTATTGGCGGCAGGAAATATTGGTGTGCGCGTCGGTGTTGGCGTCGGAACTGTTGATCGCATGGAAAAGCACGTGCAGGAATCAACTGGCGAAGCATTTATTCGATCTGGAAAAGCTTTCGATCAACTTAAAAAGGAATTGTTTCGGATGGAAACGCCATGGTCTGATGTCAACGAGCAAGTTAACTTGATCTTCGGATTGTGTGTAGAATTGATGGGAAGATGGACGCCGAATATGGCGGAATCTTTTCTTGCTGCATGGCGAAACCCGAGCATGAGCCAGAAGCAATTGGCGGAACTCCTGAATCGGAAACATCAAAGCCAGATAAGTACTGAGTTAAGTAAGGCCGGTTACGCTAAGATTATCGAAAGTATTCATTATTGTACACGTCAACTTCAATCAAAATGCTAATCATCTTCCTTCAATTTTTGGTTGCGCATGTTTTGGGAGATTTCGTATTCCAAACGAAAACTCTAGTTGCTAAGCGAAAGCAAAATATCCTTTACCTTCTTTTGCATGTCGGTATTCATGGACTGGCTTTATCGCTTGTTTTTTGCCAATCATTGACGACATGGTGGCCGGGAATCGTATTTGTACTAGCTACGCATCTCGCAATAGATAGTTTTAAGATATTGTATGAGCGTAAGTGGAAATCTCGGCCTTTTCAAACGTTTATCATAGATCAAGCATTGCACCTTGCTATGATTTTTTTGGTTATGTTTTATTACTTCCCGAATTATTTTCAGCATATATCCCTATGGACACCCGTAAATTTGCTCTACTTGCTGACTTTGTTGGTTCTTCTGTTTGTTACCCCTATAATGATGCGTACATTTTTCGCTAAATGGGATACAGAGCATGCTTTTACTGGAAAGAAGGAAGAAACTTTACTGGATGCAGGTTTGGTGATCGGGATACTCGAACGCATCATGGTAGTAGTTTTTATTCAGATGGATTTCCTTTCGGGGATTGGTTTTCTGATTGGCGCTAAATCCATCTTCCGCTTTGGTGATCTAACAAATGCTAAAAACACCAAGTTTACCGAATATATTTTGGTTGGAACCTTTCTTAGTTATGCGCTCGCTTTAGGGATAGGTGTGATGCTGAAATTGGCGTTGACTTGGGTGTCGTAATGTGACAATCACACCTGTTATTATGCGTAGAATCGATAATTAACACATTGCTTATAAATTACTTGGTCTGTTTTTTGTATATTTCTTCATGTAAGTGTCAAAAATAAACTAAGATTATGCGCATATCGATCTCCATTATCCTGCTGTTGCAAGTGTGTTTATGTTACGCACAAAAGGTAGACTTATCGGGCATTCGCCAAAACTTCAACAAAGGCGTAAAGAATAAAGAGCTTTGCGAGAAATATCACGAGCAGTTGCAAAAAGGGGCTAAAAGTCCTGTCGAAAAAGGCTACAAGGCAGCTTTTCACATGTTTATGGCTAAGCATACATCCAATCCATTCAAAAAAATGAGTTATTTTAAGGATGCGAAAAGTATGCTGGAAGAGGTGATCGAAGATAATCCACAGAACGTCGAATTGCGATTTATTCGTTTGTGTATTCAATATTATTCTCCGAAATATTTAGGTTACCACAGCGAGGTAGAGCAGGATAAAGAATACGTAATGAACAACCTGCATAAGATGACGGACAAACAAACGAAGCAATTGATCTATGATTACTTGGATGGAGCGAAAATGTACACCGAAAACGAACTAGCGCTTTTGCGACGCTAGAACGTTTCTGGATTCCTTTGAAGCTCAGTTTTCTTATTAGAAGTTCAAAAACTTCATGCCGATTACCCAACCATTTTGGTGATCTCCAGCTTGGATAGCACGCACATAATCTATGCGGAATACCCGAAATTTACCCCAACCAATTTTATCTAATCCTACCGTAAATTCCTGATAAGACGGTTTGTTAGGTATGCTAAAATGATGGTGGCCAATCACTTCGGTAAAACCTAAACGGTTCAATAATGGAATTTTATTCAGTAAAAAGCCTTCGAAATGGTGTTCCGCATGCGTTTCTATATAACGTTGGTTGGTGCTATTGGTGTAATAGGGCAAGATCATAAAGCGATCCATGTATTCTTTTGATGAACCAATGTGCGTTTGGTTTCCATTGAAATGTTTAAAGTCGATAAAAGACATATTATCAGCGTCGAAAAATACTCCACCGCGAGCGAATAATTGCAATGTACCTTTGTTTTGCCAAGATACATCCTCACGAACGTTCGCGGAGGCGAAGAAATAATCGTGATCCGAAGCGAATCCTTGCTCCAATTGAACGCGAATCGTTGGCATGTAAGGTCGGCTGATATATTGGTAACCATCTGGACGATCTATAACACGGCGACCAGGATTGATAACGGATCCTACTCGCCATTTCGCAATATGGTGTCGCTCGAAAGGCGCGCTATTGTAGTTTTCAGGCTGAAGTGGATCATTAGATTCGAACAGTTTGTCTTTATCTCTAAAGGAATAATGTGTGTTTATGAACAAAGGCGAACGTCGATTATATTGTAGCGTTGCGAATATGGATAATTCCGGAGCCAAAACTTGTTCATAAGCGAATTCAATGTGGTCGCGTTGGTAAAGCTTGATGAAATTTTCTTTAAAAAATAAAGAAGCAACGGTGTTCACAAAGGGAGCAATGGGCTCGGATGAATTAAATTGTTGAACATTTGATCCGCCACGCAATGTCAGCGCAGCTCGAGCTTTATTATTCAATACATGGGTTAGAGAGCCATCGAAACGTAATTTTTGATCGGCAAAACCATAGGATATATCGCTGTTGAAATAGGTTCCTCCAAACCCTTTGGCACGCCTTTGTCTTGCAAACAGATTCAAGGTTGGCACGAATCCTTGTACGGCATTATAACGTATTTTATCTACTTGATCTAACAACCCATAACCGATGGTGCGTTTCTTTTCGCGATTGTAATGGCTGTAGCCGAAAAGCATTTTATTGGCCGTGAATGTGTTTGATTTTCGATCAATAGAATCCAGATAAGCCGGCGACCTACGAACTTGTTGAATGCTGTCGCGACGGATGTAATTGGTGGATTCGTCCTCCTTCAAAACCAACGGGCGGTTTTGCGACCAAAAATCATCCGACAACTTATTCGATTGTTCTTCGACCTTAATCAACGTTTTACCAAAAGTTCCCCTTTCGAAAGAAGATACAAATTGGTAATTGCTAAAAACATGGTCGAATTGTCCCGCCATTTTTAAGTTGAATATACCCAACTTGAATTGGATATTTTGGGTTTGTTTCGCCCAGATTGCATCCGTTGGGTGATAAACATATTGCTGTTGGATAAGGATGCTATCAATCACTGGCTCGTTAATGCTTGAGCCTTTTATCGCAACATTCACCGCGTAAATTTGCCATCCCTGATCGATGATGTAAAGGGAACCAGAGGCTACTGGCTCCGCGATACGACGCGGTATTACTTGGATTTCGTGGATAAGATCATCGCCATCTTCGAATGATCGCAATAGCTTAAAACGATAATAATTGAATGCCTGATCCGCCAGTGGCGAGATGATATGATTTAATACCGTAACTTGATTAGCATAAAAATCAAAGTTGGTTCCCATTGCCGAATTAAAACTATAACCTTGGTCGTCGCCACCGACTTTTGATGCCTTCACGGTTTCCGTAAATTTGTTCGGACGATCAAGAGCAACTTCGGACATGGTTTCGGATAGATAGACAATGCCCGAACGCGTAGAATCCAATTGTAAATCGTCTATCACATCTTCATCGACCTCTTTCCCAAATATCTTCTTCGGTAGATCCACCATTTTGATGACACCTTTTGAGTAAAAATCAACTTTATACCGGTCGTATTTTTGTCCATTTTTTTTGCGATGCTTAATAGCTTCTCGCATGATGCGGTCGGCGGAATTTGTTGTGTTCCGTATCGTGACGGTTTCGATTACCTGTTGTATCGGTTGTAATTGCAGGTTGGTCGTTAACGTTTTGCTTTCGTAGTTGATCTTTTTCGATGCGGTTTGATAACCTATTTTATGGACCTGTAATATATAATCTCCAGCCTTAGTAAGTTTGATTTCGTATTCACCTGCGTTGTTTGTTGAACTTCCGAGGTAGCTATCAGCAATCGTGATACTGGCGCCTGCAACGGGTAATCCGGTTTCATCTGTAATAATTCCGCGTATTTGCGCGTTAATAAATAGGGGAAAAGCGGCGATTAGCAGCAAAAGGTACTTCATGTTTGGTTAATGGGTTGAATCAGTTTCACTAAAATAGGAAAAATATCAATTGCAGGCTATTCGATGAGAAGAATAAATAGTTTGTTTTTATTTGAAGGAATTTTTATCTTTGCCGATCATTAAACAATTAACAAATTAATTAAATAACAATGTACGCAATAGTAAATATAGCAGGACAGCAATTCAAGGTTGCAAAAGACCAATATCTTTTCGTGCACCGTTTGCAGGGAGATGAAGGCGCTAGTATTGAATTTGACAACATATTGTTAGCAGAAGACGGTGGTAAATTCACTGTAGGTACACCAAGTATCTCAGGTGCTAAAGTTTCAGCTACGATTTTGTCTCATTTGAAAGGTGATAAAGTAATCGTTTTCAAGAAAAAACGTCGTAAAGGCTACAAAAAGAAAAACGGTCACCGTCAACAATTCACTAAAATCCAAATCACTGGAATTAGTTTGTAAGTAACAAGGCTGAAGAAGCTTTGATAATAATTGAATGTTTAATCTGACGTCAAGTCATAAATTAAGATAAGAAAATGGCACACAAAAAAGGTGCGGGTAGTTCCAAGAACGGTCGTGAGTCACACAGTAAGAGATTAGGTATCAAAATTTTCGGTGGTCAAACAGCTATCGCTGGTAACATCATCGTTCGTCAACGTGGTACTAAACACAACCCTGATGCAAACGTAGGTATCGGTAAAGATCATACTTTGTATGCATTGGTAGACGGAACTGTAGTTTTCCGTAAAAAAGCTAATGATAAATCATACGTTTCTGTAGTTCCTGCTGAGCAGAACTAATTAAGCGGTTTATCGCAAGAAAAAGCCTTCGAACAATATGTTCGAAGGCTTTTTTGTTTTGTGGAAGTTTGATTTTAGTTTATAGTAGTTAAGGGATGATGGATAGTAGTTGCGCTGTTTCCAACTGTCAGCGAATCGAAGCTGAAGGAGGTAGGCGTTTTCATTTTGATAGATCGTAAAGTGCCACCTTATCGCTGGCGCATTGGATGGGTTAATTTTCCATCATAAACGAAAAGAGGTTATCGAAAGCGGATGTACGAAAACTCAATTTTAAGATCAGAAAACAATGCATCTAAAACTGTGTCAGTAATGTTTTTGAGATTGACTTAAAATAAAAACTGCCGATCTTTTTGGGATCGGCAGTTTAGGAGTTATTTTTTCCAGATGGATTTTGCTTCGAATACTTCGAGGGAATCGACATCAATATTGTTTCCAAAAAAATGGAAGCCTTCTTTGTTATTTTTGTCGGGTTTGCGCTCCATAGAGTAGGAGTAGCGACCCCCATCAATGAATACCTCAATGGATGTGTTGTCGATGTAGATATCTGCGGTAAGCGACATGCTGGTCATATCTTCTGGGGAATAGAAAACACCGTTAATCGTATTATGGTTCATGTCGTAGCGTACAATACGTTGTCCAAACAAATTGAGTCCGGCATCGGTGGCATGAGATAAAGTGAACGTCGTGCGAATGCGTAATTGTTTGGCATCGTCGAAAGGTTTAAGCTCTTTGTTCGCGTCGTCCGATTTTAGCTTCGTCCATTTCTTTACTGACGTAAACAGTTTTTCCACCTCAGCAACCGGCTCGCTATAAAGTCGAACGCCGTTGTTGGTCTTCTTTAAAGTCAGTTCGGTAGGCAGTAGGAACATGCCATTGAATGGCATTCCAGGGTGTGCAACACGTCCCCATCCAATTTGAATGCGACGGCCGTCACTTTCCGGAATATTAGAAAATGTTTGCGCAGCATAGATCGTTCCCGTGCCTAGTTGATGCTTTCCGCTTTCCGGCGTAAATTTCTTGCCGTCAAACGAACCAATCATATAGGTGTTGGAGGCACCATACATGACCCATTTTTTGTTGTTTTCATCGCCATCAACGGCTAATTCGAATAATTCAGGACATTCCCAAAATCCGGTTGTGTGGCTTTCGTATTTCCAATCTTTCAAATCCGTGGAGGTATATATTGATTGCCCATCGCGTTCATTCAATACCATCACCCAATGTTTGGTAGGTTCGTGCCAAATGATTTTAGGATCTCGTGTATCGCGGCTATTCCATTTCTCTTTGCTGTCAATCACCGGGTTGTTAGCATACTTTGTCCATGTGCGACCGTTATCTAGGCTGTAAGCCATGCATTGTACTTGTCGTTCTCCTGTCTCGGCGGTGTAAGAAGCCACCATTGCCGGTTTGTCCGGTTTCCCCCAACCGGATGTGTTATTGTAATCAATTACTGCAGAGCCCGAAAACATCGTTCCTATCTCATCTGGATGCAATGCTACGGGCAACTCCTCCCAATGAATTAGATCTTTACTTACCGCATGCCCCCATGACATATTTTCCCACTCGCGTTCGTATGGATTATGTTGATAGAACAAATGATATTCGCCTTCGTAGAATATCAGTCCGTTCGGGTCGTTTACCCAGCCTCGGCGCGTAGTAAAATGAAATTGCGGACGATTGAATTCTTGATAGATTGAATCCTGTCCAGCTATTTTATCATCTTGATAGATTTGTTTCAACGAGCTTTCGTCCCCGTCATAACTTAGCGTTATTGTTTTGCCTTTAAATTCTGAAACATCTGAGAAAACCCAATATTCCGGTTCGCCATCTGCCAAGCGAATGTTGAACTTTCGTTCTTCTTGACCATTTACCGCCATCTTCATTACTTTCCGATCGACTTTGTGAGAAATTGGAAAGTTCAGATATTGTTTAGTGATTTTGATTTTTATATCGCCTGCTTGCGCGAAAAGCGCGCAAGATGTCAAAGCAATAGTGCTTAAAAAAGTGTTGAAACTAAAGTTCATTCTTGGTACGATGCTTATTATTCCGTTCATGTAATTATAATCAAAACTGGCAATATTCAGCGAATTAACCTATCAAATTTGTATCAAAATTATCTAAATAACGATCATTGTTTAATTGATACCAATGATGGTCCATGGATTCTACGACAAATTTAGACGTTATTTCAAACCCTAATTTCTTTAATACACGATCCGATTTTTTATTTCTGCAATCTGCAATAGCAAATATCTCCGTAAGCTTCATTTCTCGAAAACCATATTCTAGCGTTGCCTTTGCCGCCTCGCTTGCGTAACCTTTTCCCCAAAATCGAGGAATCAACCGATAACCTAAATCATAATAATTTATATGTCCGTTTGTTGGTTCAGTAATATATTTTAAACCGCACCAACCAATAAATTCATTGGAATTTTTATCGATGATTGCGCAACGACCAATGTTGTAATCAATGTATTGTTGGCGAATGAAATCAATGATCTGCTTGACCTGCTGCATATCGCTCAATGGCGTTTTGCCCAGATAGCGATGCACCTCCGCATCGGAATCTAGTTCAAAAAGTCCTTCAGTATCTTCGTAGGTTATTTCTCGAAGGATTAATCTTTTAGTTTCTACAGATTTACTCATTAGGCTTGTTAGTTAACGGTGACATTTGTTCTTAAGATCGTTCATTTTCGATAATACTTTATCATTTCGACGCATAATTCTTGCTATTAAATAATTTATGTTAAAGGCATTGCTTTGGCTTCCAGTTTATTATTGTTTTGGCCTAGATATTGCTAAACCGATTTTGTTTTAAAAATTATCACGAATAAAAACAATATGAACATCAACAAAACAATTTTCGGAACATTAGCGGCTGTGTTTGCTGCATTCATCATGTCTAGCTGTAGCGATGATATTGACTTAGGCGATTCTAATCAAATGACAATTGAAGCATCATCATTACCTAGAGCATCAACTGCTACCGTCGAGACTTATTTTTCGGGTGCAACTATTACTACAGCCAAAAAATCCAATACCGCTAATATCTACGGGTCAATTTACAGCGCACTGTTAAGCAATGGATTCGAAATCGATTTCAACGAACAAGGTTTGTGGACAGAGATAGAAAGCGAAAAGGACATAGCTATTCCGGATCAATTTTTGGATGGTGAACTGCCAACCATTTTTGCTTATTTGAACGCTAATTATCGAGATAATTTTGTGGTAGAATTAGAGCGCGAAAGGAGCGGCTACACAGTTGAGCTAAATAACGGCGTTGATTTAGTATTCGATCAAGAGCAAAACTTTATTGGTATTGATTTGGATGAAAATGACGACGATGAAGTTCGTATAGCATACGAAGAACTGCCGGAAAACAGTCGCAACTTTATCGCAGCTAATTTCGAAGGTGCTACTGCTATTACCGTTAAAAAGGAAACAGATAACCGTGTGGTTTCCTACGATGTTTATCTAGACAACGGAGTTAAAATTGAATTTAACCAAGAGGGTAACTGGGTGGAAATGGAAAGCAAACGCAATCAAGATTTGCCAATGAGCATCCTTCCTCAAAATGTTGCTCAATATATCGCGCAAAACTACCGCGGATTTGTTTTGACAGAAGTAGAAATCGAAAGCAATGGTCGATATAGCTTGGAATTAGTAAACCGCATCACTCGTCAAGACGTAGAATTGGAATTCGACGCAAACGGAAATTTTATCCGCGAGGACAATTAAACTAGGCGCTATTGCCGACCTGAACAAATAAATATAATGCGGAGGATTGATTTAGTCGATCCTCCGTTTTTACTTTTAATTCCAACAAAAAGCTATAAAATTATTGCTAAATACGTAGTCAAAGTATCTACATCATCGATATAGCGCGTAGATAGACAGTTAATTCATTATATTCGTAATAAAATTTCTACTACAAGGAATAATTACACTATGAATACGATCTGTCAAATGAACTTATATATGCTTCGATTTGTAGCCGCTTTAGTCGCTTGCGCTTTTCTAAGCAGCTGTTTCGATATTGTGGAAGATGTTACGCTGAAAGGGAATGGTAGCGGAAGCATCAAAGCAACAGCAAATCTAAGTAAAAGCAGAACCAAGGTAGCTTCGTTGATGAAGCTCGACAAAGTCGACGGTGTTAAAATTCCAAAGGAAGCCGATATCCGGAGAGAAATGGGAGAGGTGGTTGTGTTGCTTCGAAAAACACCCGGTATTTCTAATGTCAAAGAGACTTTAGATTTCGACAATTACATTGCGACACTGTCTTGCGATTTCACTTCGGTAAGTGCGCTGAATGCTTTTACGACTACGCTATCTAAACATTTTAAGGCCAACGTTAATGGATATTCGAGTTATGCATACGATGCGAAAACCGGGACTTTTGAGCGTAAATCGGCCTACAATGCAGAAGCCAAGAAGAAACTGGACCAGCTTAGCGCAGAAAGTAAAAAGAGCTTTTCAGATGCCTTTTATTCGGCCATATATCGATTTGAAAAGCCGGTAAAATCGGTGTCAAATAATCAAGCAAAAATTTCTTCCAATAAAAAAGCTACCATGCTCAAGGTTTCGGCACTGCAGGTTATGGAAGGCAAAGTCAATCTCTCCAATAAAATTCAACTCAGCAACTAATAAGTTATTTTTATCATATGAAAATGAAATATTTCATTGCCGCGTCGCTTGCTTTTTTCTTTGGCAGTCAATACTCACGCGCGCAAGATTTGGTAGATCGGGTTCCCGAACACGCTAATGTATTCGTTACGTTAAACACCAAAGCGATTTTCCAACATTTAGACATCAATGATGTGAATGGACTTTTCGAACGTTTAGGCATGTTCAAAGCGTTGGAAGAGAAAGCAAATAGCAAAATGACCAGCATCCAAGATGCCGGAATTGACGTCAATTCGAAAGCATATATGTATGTGGAAGTGACAGACAGCGTGCAATACCTAGGCGGTTTATTGCCCTTGGCGAATGCGCAGCAATTTGAAGCGTTGGTAAGCAGCAAAAAGAAAATTCAAATCGTTCAAGGTTTAAAAACGGTATACAATCATGACAAAACCATTCGATTGAGTTTCGATGATAGGAATGTCTACATCCTAGGTGCGTTGCCGCACACGCCATATTTTGCTCGAGAAGATGTACGCGTGCGCTTTAATTTGCCTGAAATGATGGAAGAAGCGTATCCGACGTACGATTACTCGGATGATGCGGCGGCGATGGTGGATACCGCATATTGGGGCGACGATTGGGCTTATGCGGACACCGCTGTGGTCGATGACTATTGGGAAGAAACGGATACGGTGGATTATGAAGTAGTTGATAGCGCAATGGTTGTTGCTGTACCAGCACCCGTGCCAGCTCCTCCGATCGTTTGGGATGGCGATTATGATGCTGTCGATTCTGTATTGGAACAAGATCAATACGCAGACGATTATTACCTGAATTATCGTAACTACATTAATGAGCGTGATTCGTTGGTTAGCATTATTGTTTCCGGCTGGCTAGAAAACCACATGCGGGATATGCTTTCAGGTAAAGTGAAATCCTATCGTTCGAAATACAAATTAGCTAAAATGAGCGACAATGTAATTGCCGATGTGCAGCTTCGTAATTTTGGTTCATTCTATCAGGCATTCCTACCTGCTGATATTTTCTACAGCATGGTTGGTTATTCGAAAACACCTAATTTCGATTATGGTGTGGATGCTATTAGCGGGCAATTAGTGGTTGAAGGTAATCGATTATTATTCAAAGGCAACGCAGAGCTAGATCGCGAAATGAGTCGTTATTTCCGTGATATCTACGCGAAGAAGATGAACAAAAAGTTTTTACCACATCTTCAGCAAGATCTATTGGGATTTATGTCATTCGCTATGGATACAGAAGATTACATCAAACACATGCCAGCCATGATGCAACGCTATTACGGACCGATGGCAGGGCGTTACGATAAATTTGTCGATGTAGCTGCAGTATTTTTCGATGTGTTGTTGGATGAAAAAGCGATTGCCAAAGTGTTTAAAGGCGATAATTTAATGGTAATGTACGGTGTAACGCCTACGAAGGTGACATACACGGATTATGAATACGATGATGATTACAATTATAAAGAGGTAGAAAAAGAAAAGACAGAGCAAATTCCCGATTTTATCTGGATGTTCTCCTCAGAAGATATGCGCATCTTTGATAAGATGATTCAAATCGGTGTGCAAGAATCAAAAGTGGAGGATCTCGGCGGTATTTATGCATTGGAAAAAGGTTACCGCTCGGGACTGCAATTATATTTTTTGACTAAGGATGGAGTCGTTTACGTAGGAAGCAATTTGTCGAAACTACAAGACATCAAAGCAAATAAACCAATGCCAAGCCCACATAAACCGTATGTCAATATGGTAAGAAACGATGCGTTTTCGGTATTGTTTAACACAAAAAGAGCACCTGAGTTGTTTGATGAAATGAACATCCCGATTGATAGAAAAATGAAGTCTACAGTGGAGGAGTTAGGGCAGTACGGCGATTTCTATTTCCGCTCTTCCGGTATTCGTAAGAATAAAGTAGACGCCGAAATCGCGGTAGATTTCCCGAGTGAAAAAGATAACGCTTTGTTATTCATTTTCGAATTGGTTAACAGATTGAGTACAGAAGCTAAATATTAATACAATGAGAAAAGGAGTACGTATTTTTGGATGGGTCAGCCTAGTTTTAGGCTTTATCGCATTATTAGTCGTACTCCTTTTTCTTTACCGAAACCATCGCGCTAATCAACAGCTGATCCCTCAGACAGCAGAAGCGATTCTAGAAGTAAAAGCCGATGAAATTTTCCGTCAGCTTTTAGGAAATGCAATTGCTAATCCGACGTCTTATTTTGCTGGTAAAAAGGATAGCGCAAAAGATGATCGCTTCGAGGATTTGCGACCGTGGAATTTGGGAGTAGATCTACCTGCGAAATTCTATTTTTTTCAAATCCCACAAGCGCCATCCAGTTACTTGTGTTTTCTAAAGATAGATGATCTTACCCGATTAAAAGCATTGCTAACGGATCGAATGCAGCTTACATGGAACGACGAAGGAAATAATTGGTCCGCAACCAACGAGGATCAGAAACTAGTGTTCGCCGGAAATGCAGAGCATGCTGTGTTAGCTTGGTCATCGAAGAAGGACAACAGCAATCCGTCCCTCATCTTCGAATTATTAGATAAGACGGAAAATATGGTGCCGATATCGGATTTTCTAGATAGCATTCCTTCGAATGATCGCGGACAAATTACCTATTGGCAACCGCATACAGCAAATCATTGGAGTATCTCACTAAAAGTGGGAAAAGCTTCTCTTGAAGGTGTCTGGTCTAACGATTCGTGGCAATTCCCAGAAAAAACGAACGCTCCTGCGTTAGATAACGAAGCTATTCTTTCGGTTGCTTTACATGCCGATATTCGTAATTGGTTGGCACAACATCCGGAATGGTTGCCCAGTCAGGATATTACGTGGAGCGAAGTTTCGCCCTATATTGGGAATTATTTTGAAATGCAATGGAAAGCCGGAACAGTTATGCAATCTGACACCGTCGTAACGTATGATTACGACGATAATTTCGAAATGGTAGAAAAGCAAGAATTGCGCGAGGAAGCTGTTCCAAACCTTACATTATCGTTGATGGCTTCGCCACATTTATTAACCTACCTGCCGGAAAAGATGTTCTACAAATTTAATCGCGGACAGAACGGTCAACTATTGGAACTGAGCACATCACCAACTTCCTTAAAAACACCTCGGCCGTTCGTTGAGAATGATGCGCATTTTGTGTTAAAGTACCGCGAACCCAACTTGTCGGAACAACAACATTTGCCTATTCCTACGTGGTTACAAATTTATAGGAGCGTAGATATTACGGGGGAAAGCACAAAAGCGCATACCATTCGTATTTCCGGAGAAATGCTCACCGCAAACCAAAATCTTCATCCAATAAAACAATTGGCGGATCAGCTATCCAGCAAGAACAACTAAGCTTTCTTGAAAACCGATAGCATACTGCACATCGCAAAGAGCAATAATCCGAATAGCGAAAATACGCCGTAAGAAATACGCAAGCTAGACAATTCGGCTAAATAACCGATAAGCGGAGGTCCGATCAAGAAACCCAAATAGCTTAAGCTAGAAACCATGGCAAGTGCCATTCCTGAAGGAATGGTTGGGTGCTTTCCTGCCACGGAATAGATCGTCGGAACGTTGCATGCGACACCAAAACCAACCAACATAAACCCCGCCGTGCTGGCCATTAACGTTGGAAAACTAACTGCAATCGCTAAACCTAGAAACATCAAAATACCGCTATATTGCAACATTCGCCGACGGCCGAATCGCGTGAGCACCTTATCACCAATGAATCGTGCCGTAGCCATCATGATCATAAAGGAAGCATAGCCTAAGACTATCAAACTCTTCGGAGCATGAACCACCTCATCGAAATAGACGCCCGACCAATCGAACATTGCACCCTCTGTAGCCATGCTACAAAAGCCAACAATACCTAGAGAAATCAACATTCCATCCGGTTTAAAGGCAAATCCACTTTTCTTCGGCGCATTCTCCGCTGGCGGAGCCAAGTATTTTCGGTTGGCCAAATTTAATGTCCAAACAATCGCTGTCACAATTAAGAAATGAACCTCAATGCCTATATTAAAGGTCATACAAATTAAGCCAATCAACGCGCCTGTGAATCCCGCGATGCTCCACGTGCCATGAAAAGAGGACATAATTGATCTTTGGTAAATACCTTCTGCTAACACGCCCTGCGTGTTTACGGCAATGTTGCACATGTTGCCAATAATTCCGAAAAGAAGTAATGCTGCTCCAAGCCACCAAGCATTGGGTGCTAAAGCAATGGAAAATAAATTGGCAACATAGAGCATACCGACAATTGGCAATAGCCGATGGCTACCGAATTTAGAAACCAAATTTCCGGAAATAGGCATGGTTAGCAACTGTCCGATCGGAAGCATAAGTAGGATAGTTCCTAGCTCGCCTTCGGATAGCTCTAAAGCTTGTTTTATTGTTGGGATTCGGCTTGCCCAGGAAGCAAAAGCCAATCCCTGACAGAAATAAAAAGCTGCAACAGCGATTCGTATTCTACGTCTTTCGGAAAGGGGAGCGTCGGACGTAACGTCGCAGGTGGATGTCGGCATGGTGAAGAAAAAATTTGGTCACAAATGTAGGGAAAAATCCTTTGCTTCCTACCAAACCTTCGCTTCCGGCAGTATGTAAAAGTTCGAGTCAATTTCTAGTTGCCAAGGAGCATGATCAAATTGCCAGTAATCATCAAGACGATCGAACCATCGGGAAAGGTTTCGGTGTTCCCATTGATAGTGAATGTCGTATGATTTGCCTTCAAACTCCACGTTGCCAAAAAGATAAGTAGATACCATTTGCGGAAGCGGCTAACGCTTTTCAATCGCTGTGTCGGTTATTCCCATCATCAATAATACCAGCTGCGAAAATCCAACGGAGCCTGTAGATTACAAAAGAAGCAAGCAACCAGAATGTGCCGATATAGCTTAAAATGGATTGTGTTTTAGCATTCATCTTCCCAAGAAATCAAATGTTGCTTAATAGTTCTTTGGTAATTACCCTATAAGGCTTTCAATTTTTGATCAGGTATTACATTAAGTTTTCAGATGTGTGTGAAAAATTTGTTAAAAGATTCGATTCACTTGCTATTGATTTTCTCCGGACGTATTTTTACATAAATAACCTTTATATATGAAATTAACATACTTTATTATCAACTTAGTTATTGAATTAGTGGATTATCTCTTTATATGAGATTAGTTCGTGTTAATCGACATTTCTGTTGAATTCAATCCCGACTTCGTGGTGTTTTATGTTTGTCGTAGCTAGATAATTTGCAAAACCTGTTTTCATATTTTCATGTGTATGGATATTACCTGTTTTCCGCCATGGCAGGTCTTTTTGTGACCACTAGCAGGATTCTTTGTACAACTTAAACATTTCAAGTCGTTTACTTGTCACTTGCAAAACGCACATAATCGGCGGGTTTGCCGATAAGTCCACCAAGCCTGTTTATGTCATTTTCATTTTGATGTCTGGCGGATCTCACTTCCTCAGGCGTCGCACCGCACATATAATTTGTACTAGGCCATAATTTTTTGGCTGTCTTCACGAAAAAAATGATAAGGTATGCCGTTTCGATTGTCTGAAGATTGGTCATTATTTCGTTTTCTGTCTTTTGCACTTCTCTGAACAGTATTTGACTTCTTGCCAAACTTTCTCCCATTTCTTTCTCCAAGTAAAAGGTCTACCACAAGTAACACAAAGCTTGTGCGGTAGATTTTCCTTTTTAACCCCTTTCATTTTTCCAATCCTTTTTGCGTTTGGCGTATAGTTCATTCGCTTCAGCTAACTTCCAATATTTGTAAAAAATATCAGCGGAAGCTGCTTTCTCTAGATCTCCTGTACCTTTTTCCAATATTGCATAATTATTGTTTGCATCATATTTTTTTCCACCTTTGTAGTTCGCGTATCGTCGCGCACGCGTGTACCCCATTTGTAAATACTTTCGAGCCATATCCGCTCCCACGAAATCATCGTCTTTTACATATTTCATAAAGAGCGCATAGATTTTTTTGCTGCTTTTATCTGCAATTTCTTTTGTTTTAAATCGCCAATATTGGCCAATTTCTGTTTTGTAAGGTTCACAAATTAATACGCCTTGTTCACCTTTCCCGACGCGATAAGTGAGGGGTTCAACTCGATAATCAATGTCAGGTTTCCATGCATAGTTCTTTTCGTCGAAGTTTAAATATGTAGGTTTTGTATGAGCCACATCGATCAAACAAATTGATGTGATGGAAGTTTGCTTCCGAACCCAAAAGTCGATTCACACGGGAAGGCTTTATTATGCATTATGCAAGCAATTAGGTATCTTGTATGACAATACGTCAACATCTTTTAGCAATGAAATACAACTATTTATCTCATATACGAATACTCATTTTAAGTTTTTTTCTTCTAGCATTGGTTTCATTCTCATCCGCTCAGCGACAAAATTTATCGCCGAATTTTGATGCTGTAGAATGCGAGGAGGTACTGAAGTTGAATAAATCATTTTTAGATACTAATCTGGATAGTCGTTTTGAAAACATGGTTGCTGGATATCAAATGTACTACCGAACGCCTAGCGTGGGTTTGGATAACCGTGCGGATATTTGGTTGCGCGCGGATTCTACCGTAGTCATCATGTTACGCGGTACTACCCGCAATCCGTCATCATTGTTGGCCGATTTCTATTGCGCGATGTTGCCTGCGAATGGACGTATTCAGCTGAACGAAGGCAGAGAATTTAATTATCAATTAGCTTCTGATGAGCGAGCGGCCGTACATGCTGGATTTCTGATTGGTTTTGCCTACTTGGCGGATCATTTGGAGGAAAGAATTTCAACATTATACCATAATGGCTACCGTCAATTTCTAGTGGGGGGACACTCGCAAGGCGGCGCCTTGTGTTATTACTTTAGTGCGTGGTTAATGCAAAAGCGAAAGCAAGGTATTTGGCAAAATACAACGATAAAGACCTATGCCAGTGCTTCCCCAAAAGTGGGCAATATGTATTTTGCCTATGATTACGACAACGCCCATCTTGCTCAATGGAGTTTTAGTCTTGTAAACACAGCGGACGCTGTTCCAGAAATTCCGCTTACCACACAGCAGTTGGAAATTGATATGAATGAGCCGAACCCCATGATCGATCTTTATGAAAGGATGAATGGCTTACCTTTTTTCAAGCGTACGATCTTAAAGCGATCTTTTAACGTGATGGATAAACGAGCGAGGAAATCATCAGAAGCTTACCAAAAATATTTAGGTAAATATGTAGGACGATTTATAAAGAACCACTTACCGGAACTCGTGTTGCCGCAAACCGTTAAAACGACTTATTTTGTACGGCCTGGTGTTCCAATAATACTCTCCGCAAATGATTCGTATTTAGGTTTTTACAAGGACGCATCCAAATATTTTCATCATGGTATCGATAGCTATCGCTTTTTGCTACGTGAGTATTTTCATGGTTTGGATGAGTTTGCGCCATTTGTAAAACGTTAGTGTCTTTTCTTGATGCTGTTCCATATGTTTTAAACAAGCTTTTCAGTTTGAGGCGACTTCACTTTAACCTATTCACGCGTTGTATGAAGACGAACGCGTACCGTGCTTCTATGGAATTACCTGTAATTTTTTAGTCGAGGCTCGAGATTTGCGCATGGATTTTGATAGTTGAGGAATCAAGCATAATAGCACGTATAAGTAGAATTGTTATTATTGCTCCATTAAATGAATGCTTAGGATAATTAAGAAATACATAATAAAAGATGATAGTGAAACAAAGGGTTAAGTATAATAGCCTACAAAATATATTTACAGGAGTTTTTTCTTTGCTAATGATCGCAGCCTCTGCACAGGAAGGCGAGAAAAGCAAAGTAGAGAATGAGCAATCCGTAGAGCAGCAAAGCAAAGCGCCAACTTCGGTAATGGATTCGATCACTGTTGTGCGCGATTATCGCCCAATGTTAGCGGACGCCGTTAAAATCCGTCGAAGTCCGGATATGGATATCGATCGGAAGGCGCTGGAGATGGAGATGCGCCAAACAGCTGCCGCTATTTATTTTCAAAGGAATAGGTACAAGGAAGCTTATCATGTTCCTTTACCACAAAAGTATCCCAATGCGTTGCGTAATAATATAGACAATAACCGTATTGGTATTTTGGCCTATCGCGCGGGCGAGTACGAGAGGGCGAGTTCCATTTTGGAGAAGGTAGAACCATTGGACGCCTTTTATCAAAGTTCGTTGATCGCATTAGGCCACATTGCAGTTCAAACTGGAAATAATAACCGCGCTCGCGATGCATTTTACAAGGCTTCAAGATTAAACTATGATCAGGAACTGAAAGCGGATGCGTTGTTTAATTATGGCAAAATCTTATGTGAGTTGGATTCCGTCCAAAATTCGATAAAGCCCCTTCAGGAATTCATCAGCCTAAAATATCCTGGACAGCACACGGATGCGGAAAAAGCAGAAACCGTAGAAATGAGATTATCCGATGTACTATCAGGCACAAGCAATTTTCAGGCAGCCGTTTACTTTCTGGAGTCATTCAAAGATAGAGACCCTAAAGCGGACAGGATCTATCAAAAAATAACCTATTACCGCGGATTGGAATTCTATAACGAGCGTGCGTTTGAAAATAGCATATCCATGTTTATGCGATCAGAAAGATTTGCTTTTGATGAAGAAATGGCTGCGCTAGCTACGTATTGGAAGGCTGAAGCGATGTATGAGGTTAGAAAATATGGCGAAGCCGTGGAGAACTTTTCGCAATTCCTTCGATTGCCTGCCGCGCGGCAAACTGCTATATATAATTACGCGAATTATGCTTTGGCATACGCCGCATTCCGAATTAATAGGTACAGCATGGCATCTGAACATTTTGAACGCTTTCTATCTACAGAGGAGAGTACCGCGGATAAAACTATTCGATATGATGTGATCGCTCGTTTAGGCGATTCGTATCTATCCATGCGCAACTATGGTCGAGCTAAAAGCTTCTACGATCAGCTCATCAAGGAGAAAGCGCCTAATCAAGATTATGCCTTATTCCAACAAGGGATTATTCAAGGGTTACAGGGAGATAAGGAAGCGAAATTAAATACGCTAAGAGCGGTTGTGGAGAGGTTTCCAAATTCTAATTATGCAGATGACGTCGCTTTTGAAATTCCATACATGTATTTTACGTCCGGAGATTATGATGTGGCGATTGAAGGTCTACAAAGGATGATCAAAAAATATCCTCGGAGTAGCTATATTCCCAGAGCTTTGATGACTATCGGTCTGGTGCAGTACAATAAAAATGACACGGATGCGGCATTGGCTACTTTCGAAAAGGTGGTAAAAGAATACTCCACGACAGGCGAAGCAGCGCAAGCGCTCCATTCCATCGAAAACATTTATCTGGACCAGGGCGATGCTACCAGTTATATTCGTTATGCGACTAGTACAAATGTTCGAGATTTGAGCCCTTCTGAATTGGATAACCTCGCTTTTCAGGCTGGAAATACTTTATTCTCAAGAGGGCAATATGGCGCAGCTGTCGAAGCAATTAACGCATACTTCGACAAATTTCCTAAACCTAGGCAAGAGAAACATGCTCGATATATCCGAGGGGTAAGTTTATACCACACTGGACATCCGAACGAAGCTTTGCATGACTTAAATATGATTTTGAATACTTGGACAAGTCCTTATACGAAGAATACGCTGGTAACCGTCGCTGCATTATACTTAAACTTGAAGCAATACAACGAGGCTATCGTTCATCTAAAAAAATTAGAGTTGAATTCGGATTATAAAGATAAGTACGGTTATGCTGTGACGAATCTAATGGTTTGTTATTTCGAAATTGGCGATTTCCAGCAGATGGATAAGTATGTAAAATTGATCAAAAATTATGATAGGGTAACGGATGATGAATTGGCGATGATGCACTTGTATACTGCTAAAGCAAAACAGCAGGAGGGAGATAAAGCTTCCGCTCTGAAAGAATTCAACCTAGCGGCTCTGAAAAGCCAATCCGCAGCTAGCGCTGAGGCCAGGTATTTGGTTGGACTCAAGCAATATGAGGCCAAAGAGTATGATAAAGCGGAGAAGTCGGCATTCGATGTAATCGAAAACATGGACGACCAAGAATATTGGGTAGCCAAAAGCTTTATTCTGCTAGCAGATACTTATGCTCGAAAAGGCAATACGCTTCAAGCAAGAAGTACACTGGAAAGTATAATCGAGAATTATACGGAGGATGATGATATTATACCTTCCGCAAAAGAGCGTTTACAGAAGTTGAAGAAGTGATAATCGGTATTCCGAAATGTTTAGTAATTTCTTTGGATAGAAATTAAGCTTAAAAAGGACTGCTCCGAGAAGGTGAGGTACTTTCTCGGGGCATTTTTATCGTGGAAAACAAGAAGAACGGCTTATACAAGTCCTGCTTGACACGTAATTGCTCACAAGTCATTACTAGCGAGGGACAAGTAAAGTCTACGCTCACATCTGTTTTCCTTCTACAAACATTCTATACCTCCCAGTCGTTTTCCTTAAAAACACGCTACTACTGTGCGCGCGATCTGGACGGGGCAGTTGGTTTTGGGTTGGTAAACATTCCCATCAAAATATTTGGTGCCATTCAAGAAAGTCAACTTGACTTAGATATGCTCGATTTGAAGGATTTATCCAACATCAGGTATAAACAGGTAAACGACAAAACAGGGAAAGAAGTTGCTTGTACTCAACCTAAGTTAAAGAAAAGCTACTTAAAATGTTGCCCTTTATAAAAAGATTTAATTTCAATTGTTTCGTAAAGACTAACAACGCCTGCAAACATCAGATAAATAAATATCCAGTTGCAGGTTCTATTGGAATCTCCTCAAATTGTTACCAAAATGTAATTAGTTAGTAAATTGAAAATGGTCGATAGGTACTGGCAATAATAGTACAAATCAAAAACCAAGTATTATTGAAAAATGGCCATACAAAATCTTATTTTGTAAGTTGCCAAGAAGATAAATTATCATCAAAATTCACATTGTTATTATTTTGCATTAATTCATCAACCTTACGAGATTTACATGGATCAGCTTCATTCGGAATTGAGGTGAATCTAATCGTATCTATTAATGTGGAATCAAGTTGAATAAAAAATACCCCTTCCGCAGCAGAAAGCAGCTGTGCTGTAATCTTGGATCTGTCGTTACTAAAATGATGTGGTATACGGACCTTCGCTCCGTTTCTGGTTTCATACAGGTCAAAATCATCTTTAGAAAACCTAGGATTATCTCCAGCGAAAAGATTTTCGCCATCTTCATTAATATATGAGAATTCGACAACTAAGGGGTGTCCCAAATCTGTACATACCGTATCGCTAGTGCAAGACATAATAAAAAGGAACAGGCAGATGCAAGGGTAAAATGTTCTTTTTTTCATATTTGGCTATATTAGTTACAAAACGTACTTTTTATTCAAGTCGCTACAGCATCGCGATTATGCGACTTACTAAAGTGATCTTGCAAATGGAACGTTTTGGAAAGCCCTATTCTCGACTTTGAAGCCAATAAACTGATTAAAAAACAAATGTTATGTTGGCTTTTTTTGTATTTTAGCGATTGATAGGATAAATTATGCAAATACAAATGGATAACTTTCACTAATCCGAGAACTAACTTCAATTCAAAACGGATTGTATAAATAAATGAAAAATAAAAATTGTCTTAATTGCGGAGAAGAATTAATAAATAAATATTGTTCACATTGCGGACAAAAATCCGACACGCACCGTATTACTTTTAAAAATTTTATTTTTCACGATGTTTTGCACGGGACATTTCATATTGATAAAGGGATATTATTTACTGCCAAACAAGCTTTAATCCGTCCAGGAAAAGCAGCTCTTGATTACATATCAGGAAAAAGAAAGCCATATTACAATGTGTTTTTGCTCATTTTGCTAACTATCGGTTTGATGTTGTTTCTTAGACATTATTACAGTGAAATAATGATTGAACAAGGAAGAGCATATGTTAAAGGGACGAGAGGTTTGAATGAAGCGAGTCAAAAAATGGACTATATTTTTTCTCAAAAAAATAAAATAGTAATTTTTCTGTTTGTTCCATTTGCAGCATTAAATAGTTATGTTCTATTTAGAAGGAAACAGCTAAATTTAAGCGAACATACCATTATTGCAGGAATGATATTGTTGGGAATTCTGCTGTTCTCTACTTTTGGAAATGCCATTTTTTATCTTAACTTATTTATTGACTTCAGCAGTACAGTCACGGATTTAGTGAGCACCACAATTATATCCCTAATTTTCCTATATATTATTTATGGATATTTCAATGCTTTTGGCAACAACTATTCTAGATTAGGATTTTCCTATAGAATTCTCTTATTTTTTTTATTGCTTTTTGCGGAAGTCATAATTTTACTTTTGATAACCATTGGGATTGTTACAAACTGGGAATTCGGAGCAATCAAATTGACACCATTTAATTAAAGAGATATTATATATACAAAAGCGCTGTGATCTGCGATACCTAATAAATTGTAAAGTGTTTCAGTAGAATCGAATACCAAAGCCATATTATGTAAGTTATCTAATTTCATTATAGGTTAAAAAAGTAATTTGGAAATAATAAATATGATTGATTTTTGAAAAAAATCATCTGATTAAATTGTAAGATTAGATATTAGTTAAATTATACTATTTCTCATAATTGTGCCGATATATTTAGCCATTGATAAGGTTATATTTATTAGCAATGGAAAGTCTACGCTCACACCTATATCTCATCTACAAACATTTTATGCCTCTCAGTCGTTTTCCTTAAAAACATGCTACTACTATGCGCGCGATTTGGACAGGGGCAATCGGTTTTGGACTGGTAAACATTCCCATCAAAATATTTAGTGCTATTCAAGAAAGTCAGCTTGACTTAGATATGCTCGATCGGAAGGATTTATCCAACATCAGGTATAAACGGGTAAACGACAAAACAGGGAAAGAAGTTGCTTGGAAAAATATCGTAAAAGGATATCTCCTAAAGGATAAATATGTGGTGATAGAAGAGGCCGATTTTGAGGAGGCACTACCCGAGAAAAATAAGATGATTAATTTGCAGACCTTCGTAAAAGAGCGTGATATTGATACAATTTATTTCGATACTCCGTATTATTTGGAACCGCAAAAAGGAGGTGAGAAAGCCTATTCCCTTTTGTATAAATCGTTGGAAAAAACGGGGCATGTGGGGTTAAGCACCTTTGTAATGCGGACCACTGAAAAGTTGGCTATTGTACGACCTTACGACGGGATGTTATTGTTGAATAAATTGCGCTTCGAGGAAGAAATTCGGAACACCGAAGATTTAAAAATACCCAAAACCCGTATTGCCAAAGCAGAAATGGATATGGCGACCAAGCTGATCAAGCAGAATAGCTCGGACTTCGATATATCGGGTTTTCGTAATGAGTATAGCAAGGAACTGCTGAAAATTATTAAGAAAAAAGCTCAAGGAAAGCGCGCTAGCATTCGCAAAATTAACGTCGATAAGGAGAATACAAAAGCTTCTGAATTGTTGGCAAAACTGAAAGCGAGTCTGGCTTAAAAAGCAGCAATGGCTTTCTTCAAGTTGGCTTTGTGTTCAAAAATATTTTTCCAAGGATCCTGTTTCGATTCGATTCTCGTCAATAGAGTATTCATGGAAAACTGCGCAATGCTCAAATCATCATTTAACTCATTCCATTCCAAAGGAGTCGAAACGGTAGCTCCTGACTTGGGACGTACTGAATAGGGCGCTACGATGGTTTGCGCACGTTTGTTCTGCATAAAGTCTAGGTAAATCTTTTTCTTTCTTTTGGATGGTGAGCGATCTACGCTAGTAGTATCTGGATGTTGTTCGTGCACCAATTCGGCTAGCATTTCCATAAAATCACGTACGACATCAAAGGTATATTGCTGGGCTACATAGATGTAAATATGCAATCCTGTAGATCCCGATGTTTTGATAAAGTTGGGTACGCCAGCTTGATCCAATATATCGTGTGCGGTATTGGCTACAGCGATTACTTCTTTGAAATCTGTACCATTAGGATCCAGATCCAATACTGCAAAAACAGGTTTTGTTTTCTTGCGATACGTGGCTAACCAAGGATTAATCTCAATAGATCCCATATTTGCAATCCAAAGCAGGGTAGGAAGATCATTGCATATCAAGTAGTTTACCGTATTGCCGGTAGATTCAGATTCTAGCGCTACGGTTTTTAACCAATTTGGCCCGGTATTCTTGTCTACGTCTTTTTGAAAGAAACCTGTTTCTTTGATGCCATTTGGAAAGCGATTCATAGAAATGGGCTTATCTTTCAGGTAGGGCAACATCAGCTCGCCGACCTGTTCATAATAGTTCAATAAATCGCCTTTTGTTATACCTTCATCAGGCCAATATATTTTCTTTTGGTTCGATAAGGTAAGTTTCTTTTTGCCAAAAGTCAGCTCGCGCTCGTTCACTATTTCTACTAACGGTTCCACCTTTGTAATATCTTGAATCTTCTTATCGTGACGTAACGCTTTAAATACCGGATGTCGAAGATGATCATCGGCCGTCCACTCACTAAATGTTACTTCTGCTATGAGTTTTGGTTTTACCCAGGTTACTTTATTCTCGTTGGCCACCGCAATCGATGTCGCAAAGGGTTTTTTGGTAGTTTTGATCTTGCTAAGTTGCGTGCTCAACTCTTGCAACTGCACATCCGTGAAGCCAGTTCCTACATTTCCAATGTATTGAAATTTCTTGTTGTACATTACCGCTAAAACTAATGCTCCAAATCCAACGCGACTGCCAGCAGCTGCGGTGAATCCGACAATGATGGCTTCTTGCGATTGCAACAGCTTTAGTTTGCGCCAAGAATCTGCTCGTTTGTCCGATAGGTAAGCGCTATCACTTATTTTGGCTACGATACCTTCCCAATTTTTGTCTTTGGCAATTTTCAGGGCCTCTTGTTCGTTTTCGGTTTGTAGACTTTCTACCAAACGCACGTGGGGAATTTTAGCCTTTTTCACCCATCGCTCCAGCAAATCACGACGTTCTACAAATGGATAGTCCCGTAGATCATTATCATCTAACATCAGTAGGTCAAATACATAATATACTAATTGGTATTTTGCCGGAAGTGGATCGCCATGTTGCAACAACTGGAAACGTGATTTGCCCGTGGCATCTTCAGCCACAATTTCGCCATCCAATATGAGGGAGCGCTCATTAGTTTTTAGTGCTTTCGCTAATGAAGCAAACTGTTTGTTGAAGCTTTTTCCATTGCGAGAGCGTAGCTGAACATTTTTTTTCGATAGGTGCGCGATTGCACGGAATCCGTCTAATTTTTGCTCAAAAATCCAATCATCATCTTCGGTGGTGGCAGTTGCTAAAACGGCGAGCATGGGTTCGAATGCGGATGAATTGGTTGTGGTGGAATCTTCTGCTGTTTTGGTAGTACTAACACCTTGCTTGCGAAACCGTTTTCCCACCGCTTTATCCGCTGCGCTGACTTCGTCTTCGGCATCATACGCGTGTTCCACAGCATATTTATCATTATGTTTAAGTAGAAGCCATGCGTTATCATCTTGCGCCTGTTTCATACGTACCAAAGCAAATTCGCCCTTTAACTTTTTGCCATGCAATACAATTTTTATGTTGCCGCTCTCGAGCTCAGCCAACAGTTCTTTTTCCCCGTGCGATTTTTCCAAAGGAGTATAGTAACCTTCGTCGAAAATAGCGACCATTCCAAAACCGTAGCTTCCTTTGGGTATTTCGCCTTCAAATGTGCGGTAACTTAGCGGATGGTCTTCCACCATAACGGCCAAACGTTTGTCTTTCGGGTGGAGTGAAGGTCCTTTGGGAATTGCCCAACTTTTTAAGACGCCATCCATTTCCAACCGGAAGTCGTAGTGTAATCGCGAAGCATGGTGCCGTTGCACAACAAATCGTAATCTCTTTGCAGATCGCCTCGTTTTCTCATCGCCCTTTGGCTCTTTTGTTTTATCAAAATCGCGTTTCTGCTGGTATTTATTGAGCTTCGCCATATCCAAAAAACGTTTGTGCGATTGATTGGTTTGCCATGAGTTTATTTAGCAGTAAGAGATAGGAATATATTAGAGGTAAGCATAATTGTAAAGCGGTAAAGAAGTACTGACGAACTTCTTTACCGCGAAATCTTATTGGTTTTATCGCCTTGTTTTGCGTGAAAATAAGCAAATGACTAGTCCCACAGCGGCAATAGTAGCCACTTTCTTAATCATTCCTTTCTGGTTGTATTTCCATTCGACTTTCCAACCTCTTTCGGCTGCGATATTTGGAATATAACCGCTCCGAATATCATCTAATAGACCTTCCCAGACCTGTAATCTATCCGCTATTATCAATGGAATCCAGTGCCTCATTTTATCTTCGCTATGTTTAAAAGCATAGCGGCGAATCGCCCCACTACAACCCGAAGGTGGTACGGTTGTTCCAAATACACGGGAGATAGCTGGCCGTTCAGTAGATGACAACAATTCGATAGTATCTTTTTGTTGTTCTGCTCGCTCGTACTCACTGCGATTGTGATCATCACCAGTATAATTTTTCATCGGATAGGTGGGTTCATTTTCAGGATCTGCATCCATTCCCCAGCCGGGTATATCTTTATATTTTTCATTTATAATGTCCATAGTATTATGCTTTTGTAGAGGGAATTAATACCGTTTTGATACAATTATCGAGTTTTGAAGAGAACAGTCGGTAAGCGTCTGAAACTTCTTCCAATGGTACACGATGCGTGATTAATTCTTTAGGATTTAATCTTCCGGATTGCACATGATCGATTAATTTTGGTAGTAGGCGCTTGACAGATGCTTGATTGGCACGTATTGTAATGCCTTTGTTCAATACATTACCGATAGGAATCATATTAAATGGCGGCCCATACACGCCTACAATGGATACAATTCCACCTTTTTTGACGGAGTTAATTGCCCATTGTAGTGCAGTAGCGGATCCTGCTTGCATCATCAGATTTCGCCCTGTAAATGTTTGCACGGGATTTCCATCTGCTTCACAACCGACAGCATCAATACACACATCGGCACCATACCAATCTGTAATTTTCTTGATGAATAATACGGGATCTTCATAATCCTTGAAGTTATAAGCTTCGCATTTTGCATAATTTTGCGCAAACTCCAATCGGTAATCGATCTGGTCAATAATGATTACACGTGAGGGGCCGAAGAACCATGCGCATCGGGCAGCCATAATTCCGATAGGTCCAGCTCCAAACACGACTACGGTGTCACCTTTTTTAATGCCCGCCATTTCGGCTGCTTGATAGCCGGTCGGAACGACATCCGTCAATAGCACAGCATCATCGGGATCCATATCAGCTGGAATAACAGTTGGTCCAACATCCGCGTAAGGTACCCGTACATACTCTGCTTGTCCGCCATCAAAACCGCCAGCCGTATGCGAATAGCCAAAAATAGAACCTACAGCGGTCGACATGGTATTAGCTTCATGACAGTTTCCGTAAAGACCTTGTTTACAAAAATTGCAACGACCGCAGGCGATATTAAATGGTACAAGCACTTGATCGCCAACTTTTAAATTTTGTACTAAAGGTCCGACTTCCTCTACGATACCCGTAAATTCATGTCCAAATGTGGAACCAACTCGCGTATCAGGAACCATTCCATGATAAAGATGCAGATCAGAGCCGCAAATACATGTGCGAGTGACTCGAATAATAGCATCTTCCGGATGTTGTATTTCTGGCATCGGTCGCTGCTCGGTTCGAACCCGATAAGGGCCTCGATAATTCATTGCTAGCATAATTTTATTATTTAGATGTATATAAATCCATTTTGTCGCTACCTGTACAATAGGATGTGGAATAGTTAATCCGTTTTACCACTAAGTAGTTGATGTTAGAACCCTCCAGTGAATAGATCGTTCTTAATAAATTCAAAACGGGTATATCTTACTGCCGCTTGCAAATAATACGGTAACGACCATAGGCCGTCGGATATTCTTGAAGTGTGATTCTAAATACCTTTCAAGATTATATTAATTCTGTACGATAACTATGCCTGCGGATAACAAGTCAATCTTTAAAGAAGGTATTTTGGAACCATACAAACCAAATGACATATAAATCGTTCTACAAGAGAAGAGAAACATTTATAAACTTATTAATATGATTACCATGAAGAACGTAATTTATCCATTAGCCGTTTCAGCTTTATTAGCTGCCACTGCTTGTAACAACAGTGCAAACAAAACTGATGGGACTTCCGATACTACAATGGGTGCGGCCAATACGCCACCAGCAGTTGATGACAACGCTATGCAGTCTGCGCAGGTTGACACTGGTTTTGTTCGTAAAGCGGCGATAGGAGGTATGGCTGAGGTTGAGATGAGCAAATTAGCACTTGACAAAAGTAGCAATGCGAAAGTCAAGGAGTTTGCAACGATGATGGTCAATGATCATACAAAAGCGAATGAGGAGTTGAAATCAATCGCCGAACAGAAAAATTTGACGATACCTACATCATTAGACGCTGCACACGAGCAGAAGAAACAAGATCTGATGAAAAAGGAAGGTGCGGAATTTGACAAAGCTTACCTTAAAGCTATGGTCGAGGGTCATGAGGATGCACATAAAGTGATGGAAGAGGGAGCGAAGAACAATCAAGATCAGCATTTACGTGAATTTGCCGCGAAAACGGAGCCAGTTGTCAAACAACACTTAGAGATGGTGAAGAAGTTGCATGCCGATATGAAATAATTCAAACATATAGCATGTTCTAATAAAGCCTCGCTCAATTGCGAGGCTTTATTCGTTTCATTTAGTCAAAATCACATATTATAACCTTGTTTACCGTTTTCCATATAGCCGTAGTATCGCAGGATTATGCAATTATGTGATTGGACAGCTGTTTGCCATACACTTGCCCTATAATTAATTGTTGTACTATAGATATTAGGCTTACAGCGTGATCGGTTCACTGAGTGAATTCTTAAGTCAATGTTTACTATCGTCGCAATGCTTTAATCACTAAACCGGCAGCTAGGCCGCCAATGGTGTACCAAGCGACAGTCATGCATTTCGTTTTGTTGGTTCGAGTAATAGGTTTATCGTCCAAGCCCATAGGCTTTGTTAGGGTCAATGCGCCAACTCCAGCGAGAAGTCCAGCCGCCAATCCAAGCTCAATGATATTTTTTCTACGTACTGTACCTATAAAGCTGTAGTAAGCAGCATTGCTAATCACGTCTGCTGCAAGCGTCGTCAAAAATAATTTCTTTCCCTGAGGTGGCTGTATGCCGATTTTGTCGAGCCCTTTTGAAAGCGCTTCTTCGCCCACTTTATCAACACGAGGAGCATCTTCACTAAACTGTGCTACCGCCTGATGTACAATATTGAGGATCGCCGCGCCAACCAGGCCGCCAACAAGATTTCCTATTACTTTTTTCATAGTTACATGTTTAAAGTGACAAATATGCTAGTTATGTCTGAGCCTTAAATAACAAGTATCCAACTAGATCATGTCATCTACAAAAACAAGCGTAAAGCGCAATTGTTCTCATTGGATAATCGCTATAATACAATGAATAAGGCTACAGGTCAGTATATTATAAACAATTGGAAAACAAAATATGCGCAGATCTCTTTTACTTACAAATAAAGAAGCAATGATACATAAAACAAATCAAACGAGTTTGAAAGCAGAACAAGCTGGCCAGACGAGCTACGAATACTATGATGTTCAATCCGATAAAACGAATCTTAGCGGCTCAGGAATGTATGTAAACGGTGGACAAGACGTTGGCGCTTGGTGTGAGGTTGACAAAACAGAAGGTAAATTCTTCGTCAACAAATCGCTGAATTTGGAGAACGAACAAATGGTGCTAGGGAATTTTGCAGATTACTGTAAGTTGCAATATCCGGGTGTAAAGTTTACAGAATTTGAAAGGGTAGAGGTGGTGGGTATCTAGGTACATCCACTTTCTACACAAAAGCCTCTTTTTGTTGAGAGGCTTTTGTGTTTTAGTAAAGTCTGATTTCTGATTTATTAGATGAAAGGATTTGGTTTAGTAAAATATCGACCTGCAAGCAATGCTATTTTTTCGCGCAAATGAATAAGTGCTAAGGCATTGAGTACATACGAAATGTCTTTTGGATCATTATGCCTTTCTATTAATATGGTGTTAGGTTTCAAAATATCAATAAGTTAAGTCCTTATCCGGTGCGTCATTTAAAAAAATGCCGATGACTCACCGAAAAACGCACCTCAAGTATGCAATTTCGCGCATATTTTGGCGGGTTTGACCAAATAAAAAACCCTGCAATATGTTTATTTGCAGGGTTTTAATGATTTTTAGTGTTACTCTTGGTGATCCCGCTGGGATTCGAACCCAGGACCACTACATTAAAAGTGTAATGCTCTACCAGCTGAGCTACGGAATCGTACTTCTTATTTTCGAAATAACTTTCGTTGTTTGAAGTGATGCAAAGGTAGAAAAATGTGTCATTCACTCCAAATAATTCTCACTAATTTTCTTCTTAATTCAAATAAATGCTTGTTTATCAGTTTGAAAAAATACATCGCCTTTTTTCGTCGCAAGCCAGTTTTGTTGCATTTAACGTTTACAGTGAAGCATTCGCTTGGCACCATTGAGATCCTTCAGTACAGAAACCTTTACAAACCCATATTGCTCCACTAAAGATTTCATTTCTGACTCCAGATATTGATTGATTTCGAAATACAAACTGCCGTTTACAGAAAGTGCCTCTCTAGCAAATGCAGAAATCTCGCGATAAAAAATAAGTGGGTCTCCATTGCTTACGAAAAGTGCGCTATGCGGCTCGTGCTTCAAAACATGGTCGGACATTTCCGCCTTTTCCAAATCACGAATGTATGGCGGATTGCTTACTATTACGTCAAATCGTCTTTCTCTATTAAAGGTTGTTCGCCAATCCAAAATGTCTTGCTGTAGAAAAGCAACATTTGCTCCCAATGTTGTTGCGTTGGCGGTTGCCACTTCCAATGCGTCTGCCGAAATATCCAAAGCAGTGACCGTCGCATTAGATAAATATTTAGCTAAGCTAATTGCTATACATCCGGTTCCAGTGCCGATATCCAATATATTCATCGAACCTCGATGCTTTTCGTTGCGGATAATAAGATCAACTAATTCTTCCGTTTCTGGCCGCGGTATTAACGTGTGTTCATTAACCGAAAAATTCAATCCATAAAATGGTGCGTGACCCAGTATATATTGAATCGGTTGGTTTGCCGATAATTGAGTAAGAAGATTGGTAAATTTTGCAGATTCTTGTTCGAGCATCACTCTTTGCATCTGCATCTTCGCAGAAACCGGACGAAGATTTAAAATCTCCTCCGCACAAATAAAAAATAGGCTGTCAATCTCCGAATCGGAATAGATTATTCTTAGGTTCTCATTGAATTTCTGGCGAATACTTTGGAGCGTTTGCATGTACAAACTTACGAAAGGCAATTCTTTTATTGATACGTTATTGATAGCTTTGCGATATGCAGATGGATGAATTATACATGCGCCGATGTTTGCAGTTGGCAGAAATGGGAGCGGGCACAGTTAGTCCAAATCCTATGGTCGGTGCGGTAATCGTTTGTGAGGAGAAAATCATTGGCGAGGGATATACCTCGCCGTACGGCGGTCCGCATGCGGAAGTCAATGCTGTACAAAGCGCTATAAAGAAATATGGAGAGTCCGAAGCAGGTAGATTGTTCGCGAAAAGTACCATTTACGTAAGTTTAGAGCCGTGCGCGCATTTTGGTAAGACGCCTCCTTGCGCTGATATGTTAGTGAATTATCGTTTTCGTCGCGTAGTCATCGCTTGTCAGGATCCATTTGCAAAAGTGAATGGTGCAGGTGTTCGGAAATTGAAGGACGCAGGCATATCCGTCGTTGTCGGTGTATTAGAAAAGGAAGCGAAGTGGTTAAATAGACGTTTTTTTACTCGGCTATCTCAGCATCGTCCATATGTCATATTGAAATGGGCGCAAACGAAGGATGGATTTTTTGCCCCGCTTGATGATCGTCAGCAATGGATATCAAATAGCGCGAGTAAGCAGCTTGTTCACAAATGGCGCTCGGAAGAGGATGCAATTTTGGTCGGAACTAAAACAGCTTTAGTAGATAATCCGTCGCTCACCGTTCGCGATTGGAAGGGTAGGCATCCCAAACGTGTGCTAATTGATAAGAATTTAGTCGTTCCGCCGGAAGCGGCCATTTATAGTGACGAGGTGGAAACGATTGTTTTCAATGCGCAAAAGACCGATTGGTCATCGCATATCAAATACGTCGAATTAGAAAACTTTGATTTATATCTACCTCAAAATATTCTTTATCAACTACATTTGATGGATATCCAATCCATCATCATCGAAGGAGGCGCAAAAACTTTGCAACTATTTATTGATGCGGGTCTATGGGATGAGGCACGTATCATCTCTTCTCCGAATGTTTGGAATGAAGGCTTCGATGCACCCCGCATAGCGGGAATTTGTATAACGTCAGAAGAAATTGCTGGTAACAATTTTAAGATATATTTAAAGGAAAATTAATTTCTTTTAAATATATTTACGGATGCGCTATCCGGAAAAGTTGTTGATGATGATTTGGCAATGTCGCATGTACAATGCTAAAGCATTGCGCTGCGAAACGGGCGAATATCTACATATAATCTCTCCAGGAAGCGTAAATCGGGACGCAGGACCGGATTTTTTGCAAGCTAAAATACAAATGGATGGTATTGCTTGGTTTGGACATATAGAAATACATTGGGATGCTGCAGATTGGTACGCACACGGTCATCAAAGCGATGTAAATTACGATGGCGTTATTTTGCATGTGGTGTGGCAAGGTGATGATGTCATAAAAAGGACCGACGGGACGATTATCCCGAGCTTGCAACTACAAAAGATTGTCGACCCGCAGATTTTACCACATTACCAGCAATTGATGGAATCGTTAACGTGGATTCCTTGCGCTAGTCGTTTACCTCATGTCCCAAATCATATCTCACGCCAAGTATTAGATAGATTGCTTCCCGATCGACTTATGGAGAAAGTGGAAATGGTATTTAAAATGCTGTCGGATTATCAGGGCGACTGGGAGCGGACTGTTCGTGTATGGATGGCTCAGACATTTGGTATGCGCGTAAACAAGCATGCTTTTTTGCGGTTGCTGGAAAGTTTTCCTAATGCATTAATTGATCGTTATAAACATAGAAAAACAAGTTTGGAAGCTTTGTTGTTCGGCCAATCTGGGCTCCTGCCATCTACGCCCACAGATAGCTATACGCAGTGTCTTCGGTCGGAATATAATTATTTAAAGAAGCTTCATCGGTTAACACCGATGGATGCTCAGGAATGGAAATTTTTGAGAATGCGACCGAGTAATTTTCCGACAATTAGAATAGCGCAACTTGCCGCCTTGTTTCATCACACTCCCAATCTTTGTTCGTTGATAGTAGAAGCTGAAAATTTCAAAAACGTTGAAGTGGTATTTTCTAACGTTGAAGTTTCGGATTACTGGACTAATCAAGTTCGTTTTGGAAAAATAGGGAATATAAATAGTAGATTCTTTTCCAAAAATTTTATGTATCACCTTATTATCAATTCTTTCGTAGTAATCGCGTATGCGTATGGTCATTATCATGGAACGGAAGCTTTGCAACATAGAGCCGTCAAATGGTTGGAGAAACTGCCACCTGAAAATAATAATTTGGTTCGGAAATTCTCCAAACACGGGTTGGACGTACTGCATGCTGGCGATACGCAAGCGCTTTTATATTTGCATGCTCGGTATTGTTCCAGCAAACAATGTATGTCTTGCTCGATCGGTTATTTCGTTATGAACAACCGAGGAAATTAAAAACTTAGAATTTTTCCTATTTCTTGGTGGCCATACTGAAACGCTATTTCCGATGCGCTATCTCCTTTAGCGCTAAGAATTTTAATGTCGATCCCATTTTCTAATAACAGAATAATTAGATCAATATTACCGTGTTGCGCAGCGAAATGTAAAGGAGAAAACCCACCTTGCTGTATCACATTCACCTCGGCGCCGCCTTCAATGAGTAATTTCGCGGTCGATGTATGGTTCGCATTCATTGCGGCATGTATAGGATATACATCATATCCATTTTGCGATGGAATGTTTGGATTCGCGTGATTGCGTAAAAGAATGCGAACCGCGGATTCTTTCCCAAAATGACTGGCAATGCCGAGCGTGGAAAAGCCATTAGTAGAAAGTTCGTCTATAACTTTCGGTCTTTGCGCCAGCATTAATTCGAGTTGTTCGTCGTAGCCTAACGCACAAACCTCGTGAACGCTAATGCTCTTTGTGTGCTTAAGTATCGTTTGAATGATCGGAGCCTTTTGATAATAACACGCAAGTAAAAGTGGGGAAACCTCTTGGCTGGTTAAAGTATTCAATAACTCAGGTTGCTTTGCTAGCAGCATTTCCAAGTCTTGTACGTTTCCGGTTTCTATGTATTCTTCCAAAATAAGTGCGCTCATGTTTGAATAATATTACTTTTACGATTTTTTTAAGCTAATTATCAGTTATTACTGAATTGTTTAATAAAACAAGTAAGCTGTTAATTTTATGACAAGGTATAATCGATTGCGTGTTGACAATTTATTATGATTATTATTAAATTTTTTAACTCAAAATGTAGATTCGTAGCTACAAATCGCTTGGGAATCTCGGTGAAGTGAATTTTTTTATCGGAATTGTTATATATTTGTAATGCCCCTCCCAAGGGCATGTTTTTCATAGGTAGATGTAGGGTCGAATTAAAGCTCTTTATTCGACCCTTTTTTTATTTTTGACTTAAATATATGCAAATTTGGTCAAATGAATAGAAAAGTAGTAGTTGCCATTACCGGAGCCAGCGGATCGATTTACGGAAAAATGCTTTTAGAAAGCTTGGTAAAGATCAAAAGTCATGTGAGCGATGTTGGTGTTGTAATGTCCCAAAACGCAAAAGACGTATGGAAGTTCGAACTTGGGGACGAGTCTTTTACGGATTATGATGTGCAATTTTACGATCGTAATGATTTCTTTGCGCCATTTGCTTCAGGATCCGCAGGATACGACACGATGATTATTTGTCCGTGCTCTATGGGAACACTGGGAAGGATAGCGCACGGTGTTTCCAACGACCTAACCACACGTGCTGCTGATGTAATGCTTAAAGAGCGCAGAAAGTTGGTGTTAGTTGCACGAGAAACCCCTTATAATCTGATTCATTTGAATAACATGACCGCCATCACGCAAGCAGGCGGAATTATTTGTCCAGCAAGCCCTTCTTTCTACAGCAAGCCAGATTCTATGGAGGCTTTAGCAAAAACAGTGACCGATCGTGTCCTTAGTTTGGTTGATCTGCCTAGCGACGGATACCAATGGGGTAGTTAGTTTTAATCTATTTATATCGGCGAATAGATAGTATTTTTGTACATTTGTTCTCCAATGATAGCAATGAGAAATCCGACATTGGAAAATACACCTAGCTACGCTTTCATGGCGGTTTGCAATCTTTCAAAACGATTAGCTCATACATTCGAAAAGTTGTTTGTTTCACCTTACAAAATCACGTTAATAAATACATGGCTACTGTTTTAATCAACTCCGCAACGTTGGTATTGCCGGGACATGCGCATCACTTGAAACAAGTGGACGTCTTGCTGGAGAATGGCACTATAAAATCTATTGGTTCGATTTCGCTTCAGGAAAACGAAAATTGGGAAGTGATTGATGCACGCGGGCAATATTTGTCTCCAGGATTTTTCGATTTGAGTGCCAATTTTGGTGAGCCCGGGTTAGAAACCAAGGAAGATTTGCAAACAGGAATGGCTACTGCAGCAGCAGGGGGGTACACCGCGGTGGCGGTACAACCAAATACCAATCCGGCGGTATACACTAGGGCAGAAGTATCTTTGTTAGTAAACGCTAGTAAAGGTGGATTTGTTAAGGTTTTGCCAATTGGTGCAATTAGTAAGAAGCGACAAGGTGAAGAATTGGCCGAGCTCTATGATATGAAATTAGCGGGAGCAGTTGCATTTAGTGATGGTGACAGAAGTATCCAACAAGCAGGATTAATGAGTCGCGCCTTACTGTATGCAAAAGGTTTTGACGGGTTAATTATGGCGTTTGCGCAAGATGAATCTATCGCTGGAGGCAATAAGATGAATGAAGGCGAAGTTAGCACATATCTAGGTATGAAAGGAATTCCAAATCTCGCTGAATCCGTTATGGTTTCGCGCGATTTGAGTTTGGCAGCCTACCACGACGCACGTATCCATTTCTCGGCAATTTCTACAGCGGAAGCTGTCGATTTGATTCGCGAAGCTAAAAAGCAAGGCACGCGCGTGACATGCGATGTAGCGGCGCACCATCTATTGCTTACCGACGAATCCGTTAAAACTTTTGACAGTCAATACAAGGTAAGTCCACCATTGCGTACGCAAAAGGATGTGGATGCTTTGAAAGCTGGTTTGGCAGATGGTACAATCGATGCAATCGTTTCTCAACACACGCCTCACGAAATCGAATTTAAACAAGTAGAATTTCACATTGCTCACGATGGAGTGATCGCTTTACAAACGGTATTACCAACTTTACTAAGCGCCGGTTTTTCTCCAGAGCAAATTGTGAAACATATTGCTATCAATCCGCGTCGAGTCTTAGGCCAAACTATTCCAAAGTTCGAAGAAGGTGAGCAAGCGGATTTGGTCTTATTCGATGCAAACGCGAATTGGACGTTTGATCGTTCAACAAATAAATCAAAAAGTATAAACAGCCCATGGTTTGGACAACAGCTTGTGGGTAAATCGGTGTTGACGGTGGTCAACAATCAATTAGTTAAACAATCATAAAACGAGATTATTATGGACGCTAACGTAAATAAATCCTTACACCACGCCCTGCAGTTCTACGCAACCGTAGAAGAGCAAGATTTTGCTGCCTTGGAAGCAGAATTAACCACCACTTTCGATGCCGAATTACCTTTTATGGAAAAGGTGGCAAAATTAGATGAGGCATTCGACAACCATCCGCGTTTCGAAGAATTACGTGAGTATGTTTTCGATCTATTGATGATCAATTTCTTCTCAGAAGATGTACAAAAGCTCGAAGAAGATTATTTGGATTCGGAAGAATGGGAGGCAATTGAAGAAGAAACGTTAGATCGCGGTAGCGAATTATTGAACGTTTTGCTTTACCTGAAAGAATGCGAAGATGCTGAAGTGGAACCTTCTTTGGATGACTACCTGAAAGAATTTTTGTTGGTAGAGGAAGATGAGTTTCAAGATGAACATCGGATCTACGAGCAGGTAATTAGCAATCAGATTTTGGTAGAAAGCAATTTTGCCGAAATTTCGAAGGTAGCTTCAGGTATCTCTGAGGATGAAGAAATTAAAGATATCTTCTATCCATTGATGTCGTTTTTCGCCGAGCCACAACCTGATCAGCAGGCAATTACTGAATTTTTAGCACAAAGTGATCGCAAATCATTAGATTTGGCTATTTACCAACTTATTATTCAGTTTAATAATTAACACCTTCCTTATGACTACCAATCCAGTTTTACCAAACGATTTGAAGAAAAAGGCCGCAATATTTGGGCTTATTATCGGAGCAGCTATTTTACTTTTTTCGATCGCGTCACTCGTTTTCGGAGCAAATGCAACTGGGCTTTTCACAGCTGCGTTTGTTAGTATAATCTTGGTCTACGTGATCCCGTTAATCATTACCTGTTTTCTTATCGTTAAATTGAGAAGACTGATAGGTGGTTTTTGGAGTTTTCGTACCGCATTAAGTTATATCTATCTGATGTTAGCCGTAGCGGTGGCATTTTCTACGGTAGGCATGCGAGCATTTAGTTATTTTGCTCCTTCACTAGAAGAACGTTCTTTAGATAACATGGCTAATTTGTCTATCGAGTATTTCGAATCTTTAGGTGTACCAGATGAACAAATTGACGCAACAATAGCAGAAATTGACGTGCAACGCGAAGCTTTGTACACGTTTTCTTTGCCAAAACTATTGCAAGCTGTAGCGCTGACATTGATTATGTACTTCATTCTAGCATTAATCTTGGCTGCCATTTTCAAAAAAGAGCAACCGATGTTTGTTGAGGAAAGTGCTTCAGATCCGCATCCGTGGAAAAGCAATGAGGAATCAAATAGCTAAGAGCGCCGTTTGTTTCTATTATTTATATTGATCATATTCGATGTTAAAATCCGAAAATTTGGATATATCGGTGGTTGTACCACTGTACAATGAGGAAGAATCGTTACCGGAACTTACAGCGTGGATTGCACGCGTGATGTTGGCTCACAATTTTTCGTACGAAATCATATTAGTGGACGATGGAAGTACCGACCGATCTTGGAAAACCATTTGCCAGTTAAAAGAAACGGATTCCTGTATTACAGGAATCCGTTTTCGTCGGAATTACGGTAAATCTGCTGCGCTAAATGTTGGTTTCGCTGCCGCCGAAGGTGAAGTTGTGATAACAATGGATGCAGATTTGCAAGATAGTCCGGACGAAATTCCAGAATTATACGATCGCATTGTCAACCAAAATGCTGATTTGGTTTCCGGCTGGAAACAAAAACGCCACGATCCGTTGTCGAAAACGATTCCTACGAAGTTGTTCAATTCTGTAACCAGAAAGATGTCTGGTATAAAGAACTTACATGATTTCAATTGCGGATTGAAAGCATATCGCAAAGATGTAGTAAAAAGCATTGAGGTTTATGGCGAAATGCACCGCTATATTCCAGTCTTAGCGAAGTGGGCAGGGTTTAGCAAGATACAGGAGCAAGTTGTACAGCACTATCCTCGGAAATACGGCAGTACGAAGTTCGGCGCTGGTCGATTTATTAAAGGCTTTTTAGATTTAGCATCCATCTTTTTCGTTGGCAAATTCGCTAAGCGGCCGATGCACTTTTTTGGTCCAATTGGTGTACTCAGCTTTTTAGTTGGGTTTGTCATTACAGCCTATCTAATATTCGATAAATTGGCAAGTATTGCCAATGCTACGCCTTACCGGAACGTTACCGATCAGCCATTATTTTATCTTTCCTTGGTTGCTATTATTCTAGGTACACAGCTATTCCTTACCGGGTTTATTGCGGAGTTAGTTTCTAGAAATGGATCCGATCGCAACAAATACCATATCGAGCAAGTAATCTAGATGTTTTTTTCGATCATCATACCACTTTATAATCGGCCGAACGAAATACATGAACTGTTACTTTCTTTGGTTCAGCAGAATTACACAGATTTTGAAGTGATTATCGTTGAGGATGGTTCACGAATAAAAGCCGAGGATATCGTAAACGCTTTTGTAGATCGATTACAGGTTCGCTATTTCGTCAAGCAAAATGAAGGACAAGGTTTTGCGAGAAACTATGGATTCGAACAGGCGAAAGGAGATTTTTTCATTGTTCTAGATTCTGATGTAATCGTGCCAGCAGATTACTTAACGAACGTCAGAAATGGTCTGCAACAACATAAATGGGACGCTTTCGGAGGTCCAGATTCAGCGCATAACTCGTTTACAACCTTGCAAAAAGCAATTAGCTATTCGATGACGTCACCACTCACGACTGGCGGCATTCGAGGTAATAAAAAACATGTCGGTGTTTTTCATCCGAGAAGTTTTAATATGGGGATTTCTAGGAAAGTCTGGCAGACAACAAATGGATTTAAACTATCGCGGCGTTCTGAAGATATTGAGTTCAGTATCCGCATGATAGCTAGTGGATTCCGCGTTGGATTGATCCCAGAAGCATTTGTATATCATAAGCGTCGATCAACGTTGTCGCAGTTTTTTTCGCAAACGTATCAGTTCGGAAAAGGACGTATCGATATTTATCAACTTTATCCAAAGGAGTTGAAGTGGGTGCACGCGTTGCCAGCCATTTTTCTAATTGGGTTAGGCATTGTTGGCATGTTGACCATATTCAATTTATTGACATACGGTGGTGTTTATTTTTTCGTCGCGCTGGCGAACGTTGCTTACTTTATTTTAGCAGTGTACACAACGGCATTATTTGCCGACGCATTACGAACCACTAAAAATATCGGGGTATCGCTGAAAGCGGTGGCTGCTGGCTACGTACAACTAATAGCGTACGGCGCAGGATTTATCCAGCAATACATGGACAAAATTTGGTTCAAGAAATAAGTAAGTCGACTGTTCGCTGAAAAACATATTAAATTGTAACTACTATGGCATCATCGCTCACGAATCAACTAAGCAAATTAGAAGATTTATTGAAAGGTTTCGGTTATCGCGTTCGATATGAGAAGGGCAACTTTCGTACTGGGGCATGTATTTTGCAAACATCCAAGGTGGTAGTGGTCAACAAATTTGCAAATGTGGAGGTAAAGATACAGTCGCTCCTAGATCTATTGCTTACCTTGGAACTCGACGTCGAATTGTTAAACGAACAACAGCAAGACTATTACCAACAAATTCAGGAAAAGGAGATGTCCAATTGATAGTTACTTTCCTAGGCACCGGAACCTCGCAAGGCGTACCTATGATTGGGTGCAACTGTTATGTATGTAGCTCTACCGATGCGAAAGACAAGCGCTTGCGTTCTTCTATTTTGTTGTCTATTGACGGGAAACAAATTGTGGTGGATACCGGTCCGGACTTCAGAACGCAAATGTTACGTGAAAATGTAACGCGTTTGGATGCCGTATTGATGACACATTCACATAAAGACCACATCGCGGGTTTAGATGACGTTCGCGCATTCAACTATCTGCAACAGGAATCTATTCCCATCTACGGCACAAAGGAAACGCATGACGCGCTTAAGCGTGAGTTTTATTATGCTTTCTCGGATTATCGTTATCCCGGAGTTCCGCAGTTAGAGTTAGAAGAGATTTATCCTACAAAACCTTTTAATCTAAAGGGTTCGGAAATAATACCGATTGAGGTATTGCATTACCGCATGCCCGTTTTAGGTTTTAGAATGGGTTCGTTCGCCTATGTAACGGATGCTAAAACTATTTCCGAAGAATCGTTTGCATTATTGGATGGAGTAGAAGTTTTGGTTCTAAATGCGCTACAAAGGGAGCCGCATATATCTCACCTCACATTACAGGAAGCCCTACACGTGGTGGATCGATTAAAACCCAAACGAGCTTATTTTACGCACGTAAGCCATCGTTTTGGGCGCCATGATGAGATACAGCAAGAACTTCCGCCGCATGTATCAATGGCCTACGATGGCTTACAGATAGAATGCTAATGTATTCTTATTTCCTTTATTAATTCAGTACAACAGTAGGTGAAGAGGTGTTTTCGACCTCATCATGTTGCGCTAACATGGTTTTAGACGCCGCCAATTTTGTTTTCATAATCGTACTACTTGCCATGTAGTTTTTGTTGTTGGCGTAAATGTATAACATTGATCCACCCTTAATCGTATTAATCACCGCCGTGTTCAGTTCGCGTGGTAAAGCAGGGCAACCATACGAACGACCTAATCTTCCCATGCTTTTGACCAAGTTAACATTGCAATAATCGGCGCCGTGCATAACCACAGCGCGTGCACGAGCTTGGTCATTAATACCTTTTTCTAAACCATCTAAACGTAACGAGTACCCATTTCCACCTTGGTAAGTTTCAGCAGTTAAGTAAAAACCCAAGGAGCTTTGATAAGATCCATGTTTGTTGGAAAAGTTCGTGGCATAATTATCTCCACTATTACGTCCATGGGCGACAACGGTGTGATATAGTAATTTTTTATGCTTCAAATCCAATACATACATCCGCTTTTCCGTAGATGGTAACGTAAAGTCGATCACGGTAAGTATATCTTTGCGCTTCGCTTTATCGAAAGCTTCCGCTCCATACATAGCTTCTTCAAAAGCAACATAACTCAAAATACTATCTACATGTAAGCTGTCGTACAACGCACGAATATGATCGAACGGCGCAGGTTTCTCGACATCTATTACTGTTAAAATTTTAGTATTTTGATCGATTGATCGGTTTTTAAAACTGGCAAATGCTACAAACATTAATCCCACACACAGCATAACTCCAAAAAAAATCTTCCTCATAATCCCAACATCCTCTTTTTTGTGAATGAGCAAATTTAGTAATAAAGAAGTTACCATTGTGTTAAATACTGTCAAATGAGGTATTTGCCGCAAATGCTAAATGCGGTTTACTCCCTACGAGAAATAAGCTAGATTGGTCGAGCTTTGGCTTAAACACGTATTTTCGACTTATGTAAACAAAAATAGGCTGACTCCGAAACGAAGTCAGCCTAATGGTTTATAAGATCGGTTAAAAGATGCTTTTATTATTCAATCACGATAATCAGTGAGGATAATGTTTTTGTCCAGTCATATACAAATTTTGCGTGAGATGAGGCATTGCGGACGCACATGTGTGAGCGTGGAATTGTTCCTAACGACCAACTATATTCGACAATGCTTCCTTTCGGATTGTTTACAGGAACGCCATGAATGTAACCACCATTGCTAAACCGTGACGCATAAGGCGCAAAACCTTGAATGCTCGATGTTCCATCTTTTAAAAACATCATCTTCGCTTTCTTTTCTTGCACAACGTACACACCTAAAGGAGTTTCGGTAGAGAATGGTGGCTTGTGCATGCCACTCGTTGCTGGATTCATACTTAACACCTTCCAAGCTCCTTTATCCGTCTTTTCAAACGTCGCAATATTTTGGTTGGTCACATCTACCACCGCTACGCGATCGAAAATGACTGTGTCGCCTAAAGCTTTCACATAACGCTTTGGCACATCAAATTCTCCGGACAACGATATTCCTTCGATCGACATCATATCCGTTGTGTCATTACTTGTAATGATCACCAAATGTCCATCGCGGCCATAAATAACTGGCGCATCATGTTCATCGATCGCATATAGCGGAATGCCTTGCCAACGCTCAGTTCCCAAGGTATCGGCTACACGTTTATACGCATTACGCTTCCAGTTTTTTACGAGTGGAGCTTCTTTGTTTTTATTCTTGTGATTCTGTAACACACCGTATTTGTGCGGCATACGCTGAAAATTTTCCACGTCAGCCAATCTTTCTTTTATCTTCTCCCATTGAAAAACACGCGTAGTGTCCTCATAGGCGTAGGAATCCTCAAGTGTGTGCTTGTCATACTGTAGATCTTTAGATAGTGTAATATCAGCCGCGGTTAGCGGTTTCTTCCTGACTTCTTCCGCCTCTGCTTCGACTCTCGCCAAAGAGTCTGCAGATCTTTTTTCAGCCTCGGAAATATTCTTCTCTTCCGGTGTGTTGTTTTGGCAAGATGTTAGCGTATAGCCGAGTGCAAACGATAAGATGATTAGTTGGATTTGGTAAAAAGGTCTTTTCATATATTATACGTGGAAATTACACTAAATGATAGCATTGTGCTGTTATTAAAACAAAAAGCCGACCAAATATCTACGTGATAACGTATATTATCCAAGAAATGAAATTAAACCGATTGGTGCGATATTTAAAATCGATAATTATTATGTTATAAAATGAATGTAATTCGCTTAATATTAGTTTTTTGTGAAATTAAGCTAAGTGTTAACTATACACACTTATCATGTTAACGCATCGTTAATTTCTGTGATTTTACACAATAAATCCAGATATTCGGGGTTATAGTATTGAATTGTAATAAAAACGTTACCTCCAAAACAAATATATGCCAGATATAAAAATGAAATGGTTTAGGCCACAATTGTTCGTCGCGTGCTTGTGCGCGATTGCCGTATTAGATAGCTGTAGTCAAGGCGAATCTAAAGAGAAAGAAAATTCGGAAAAAGCTCTAGCTTTACCCGTACATGTCGTGGAAAGAACTGATGCAGTAACTGTAAAAAATTACTTGGGAACTATTGAGGGTAAAGTAAACGTAGAAGTGCGCTCTCAAGTGGAAGGTTTGTTGAAAGAGATTTATGTGGACGAAGGCGCTTATGTACAGAAAGGACAGAAATTGTTTCGCATTGATCCATCTGCTTATCAAGAAACGCTAAATAACATGATCGCTACCGCTGAAGTGGCAAAGGCGCAATTGAAAAATGCACAATTAGAAGTAGATCGTTTGAAGCCATTGGTCGATAATGACGTAATTTCTGATGTGCGATTGTCTGCTGCGCGTTCGGATTATGAGGTAGCACAAGCAACTTTAGAGCAAGCGCAAGCTGCCGTTCGTAGTGCGCAGATCAATAAGGATTTCACGTTGATTACCGCTCCGGTAAGTGGTTACATAGGTCGTATTCCTAATCGTGTCGGTAACTTGGTCACTAAAGGCGACGGCGAACCGTTAACTTTTTTATCAGATATCCAAGAGGTGTATGTCTACTTCGCGATGAACGAATCTGATTTCTTGTATTTTTCTAAGGCACAAGCGAAAAAAGATAGCATTGCTGGCCGCGTTTATGACCGTAATAATAAGTTGACCTTCCCGAAAGTTACGCTGATGCTTGCAGACGGAGAGGAATACCCGATTAAAGGTGTGGTAGATGCCGTTAATGGACAGGTAGATCGTAGCACTGGAGCGATCTCCTTGCGTGCAACATTCGCCAACAGAGATAACATCTTACGTTCTGGAAGTAGCGGTACCTTAAAGATTACCGAAGTGAAAGAAGCAGTGATTCAAGTGCCTCAATTGGCTACCAACGAATTACAAGATAGAACTTTCGTATACATGGTGGATAACTCCAACCAAGTGCAGCGTAGAAACGTGGTAGTGAGCGGCAAAAGTGCAGACAACTACATCATTTCTGAAGGTTTAAAGGAAGGGGATCGTGTTGTAATGAGTGGGTTTGACAAGCTTACGGACGGATCAACCATCATTCCAATCAAGAAATAGCGATCGATATTTTTTGTATCAAGCTGTTTCTATTCTTTCAATCTAAAATCAAAATATGCTAAAAGTATTTGTCGAACGTCCAGTGTTGGCCACGGTGGTATCCATCGTGTTGGTCATCTTGGGATTAGTAGGAATGAAATTACTTCCCGTAACCCGTTTCCCGGAGATCGCGCCACCTAGCGTTGTGGTAACGTTAACGTATCCGGGTGCTGATGCGGAAACCGTTGCTAAAAGCGTTTTGCTTCCTATAGAGGAAGCGATCAATGGGGTCGAAGATATGACCTATATGCGTTCCAACGCCTCGAATTCCGGCGCTGGAACAGTTACCGTATTTTTTAAAACAGGAACGAATCCGGATGTAGCTTCAGTAAACGTGCAGACACGTATATCGCGAGCAATCAGCCAAATTCCGGCAGAAGTAAATGAGGCCGGAATTACTACGATGCCCCGGCAAAGCGGTGTCATCATGACGATTAACTTGTATTCGGATCACCGCGATACCGTTTACGACGAAACATTCTTGCAAGCTTACGCGCAGATTAATTTGATGCGCCCATTACTTCGTGTAGATGGCGTGGCACAGGTGGCGCGTTTAGGTGCAAGGGATTATGCAATGCGCCTTTGGTTGAATCCAGAAAAGTTAGCCTTGTATAATTTGGTTCCTCAAGATGTGATGAAAACTATCGGTGATCAGAACTTCGAGATGGCACCTGGAAAGTTTGGCGAAACGTCAGAAGAGGTTTTTGAAACAGTTATTCGACATAAAGGTCGATTCACGCATCCAGAACAGTTCCAAAATATGGTTGTTAAAACCAATACCGATGGTTCTGTACTTTACTTAAGAGATGTTGCCAGGATCGAGTTCGGTGCCACCAACTTAAACTCCGATAATAAAGTAAACGGAAATCCGGGCTTAACACTCAACTTGACTCAAACCAGTGGTTCGAATGCGCACGATATTGACGTGGAAGTGCGCAAAGTATTGGAAGAGCAAGCTCGTTCGTTCCCAAATGGTATTAAATACGAAATTACCTATTCCGTTCGCGAACAGATTGACGAATCTATCAGTCAAGTGCAACATACTTTGTTTGAAGCCTTTCTTTTGGTATTCATTATCGTATTTATCTTTTTGCAAGATTTGAGATCAACTTTGATTCCAGCTATCGCAATCCCTGTGTCACTCGTAGGTACGTTTTTCTTCCTGCAAATGTTCGGTTTCTCGCTAAACGTATTGACAATGTTTGCGTTAGTGCTTGCCATCGGTATCGTGGTAGATGATGCGATTGTCGTGGTGGAGGCAATACACCATAAAATGCACAGCACAGGTTTGAAACCGAAAGCTGCGACCATCCGGACGATGTCCGAGATTACCAGCGCCATTCTTTCCATTACCATGGTTATGGCAGCGGTATTTTTGCCAGTCGGATTTATGGAAGGTCCGGCCGGGATTTTCTATCGACAGTTCGCGTACACCTTAGCAACAGCGATTTTAATTTCCGCATTAAATGCCTTGACATTGAGCCCTGCATTGTGTGCATTGTTGCTGAAAGCACCTCCCGCGCATGGGCTGGATGGACATTCGGAAGATACACAAAAAGTCGGAGAAGCTGAGAAAAAGAAAAATAAGTTTGCCTACTACCGTGATCGTTTCTTTATCGCTTTCAACGCTGCGTTTGATCGTTTTACAGACAAGTACATCGTTGCTGTTAAGTTTTTAATCAACAACAAAAAGGTCGCATGGGCAGGATTGGCGTTGATTAGCGCGTTGGGCCTATTTTTATTATCACGTTCACCGAAAAGTTTTATTCCGACGGAAGATGATGGGTTTATTACTTACAATCTAGCCATGCCTCCGGGTGCTTCCCTAGCACGTACTACAGAAGTGCTGCGTCGTGCGGATAGTATTTTACGTCAGCGTGAGGATGTTTACGGGATGACTACCGTTTCCGGTTTCAATGCTTTGGACGGAAGTGCCAGTCCAGCGTTCGCAGCCGGATACATTAATATGTTTCCTCATGCAGAACGTAATGGAGTGAAGAGCATCGAATCTTTTATGGACACGGTTCGTAAAGATCTTTCCCAAATCCATGAAGCAAACTTTACCGTTTTTGCTCGACCGACGGTGCAAGGTTTTGGTGATTTCGCCGGTATAGAAATGGTATTGCAAGATAGGATGGGAGGTGATATTCGCGATTTTAATATGATCGCCGATACATTCATTAATAAGCTAAATACGCTCCCGGAAATCGATAATGCTTACACCACCTTCAAATCAAACTTCCCGCAATATGAAGTAGATATCGATGTAGTGAAAGCAAAAAGTTTGGGTGTAGATGTGCGCGAGCTGATGTCAACCATACGTTCATATTATGCGCGTGTGCAAGCGGGAGATTTTAGTCGATTCGGAAGACAATATCGTGTGTACATTCAATCGGATTTCGATTTTAGAAAGGATCCAGAATCCTTCAATTCTATTTTTGTAAGAAATAAAGCTGGAGAGATGGTGCCGATTAATACTTTGATTAATCTGGACAAAACCGTTGGGCCAGAAACGATTACCAGATATAACTTATACAACGCTATTGCAGTAAATGCGACGCCCGCGCCTGGATATAGTTCCGGCGATGTAATGGAAGCGATCGAACAACTTGCGGATGCTGAGTTGCCCGGAAATTACGGCTACGAGTGGACGGGTATGAGTTACGAAGAAAGTCAATCCGGTTCGCAGATGATTTTGATTTTCATTCTGAGTATTCTCTTCGTGTATTTCCTGCTATCCGCACAATATGAAAGCTACATTTTACCCTTTGCGGTGCTTCTTTCCATTCCGGTTGGTCTAGTTGGTGTTTACGCCACGATCGGTTTGGTTGGCTTGCAAAACAATATTTATGTGCAGGTAGGTTTGATTATGTTGATCGGACTTTTGGCTAAGAACGCGATTTTAATTATTGAGTTTGCCGTGCAAGAAAGAGATAAAGGATTGACCATTGTGGACGCCGCTATTATGGGAGCTCGCTTGCGTTTACGTCCTATTTTAATGACGAGTTTGGCATTCGTGGCCGGTTTAGTGCCATTGATGTGGTCTGTAGGTCCGTCTGCAATTGGTAACCATTCCATTAGTTTTAGTGCAGCAGGTGGAATGCTTTCGGGTGTTATATTCGGTATTTTCATTATCCCGATGTTATTTATCGTTTTCAAAACATTGGACGAAAAAGTGCGTGACAAATTTAAAGATGAGGAGGAGGTAGCATAATATGAGAAACAATATAATTTTTGGATTATTTGGACTCGCTTTGTGCATCTTGTTTGGTGTGCAAAGCTGTAAAGTCGGAAAGAAATATACGCAACCTGATTTGGATCTTCCCGAAACATATCGTGGCGATACGATTGCATATTTTGCAGATACGATTAGTATTGGTCGTATTGATTGGCGCACATTTTTTCAAGATCCTATATTAAAGGACTTAATTGATTCCGCGCTGGTTAATAATAATGATATGCGAACTGCGATATTAAATATTGATATTGCCGATCAGCAGGTTCGACAAAACCGCGCGAACTTTTTACCATCGGTAGAAGCTGGCGTGGCGAATGCTAGCAGGCAATGGGTATCTCGAGATTACATTTCAGCACCGCCATCGAAATACTATGGTAACGGACAGCGTGAGCAACCGGAAAATATGTATCTGTTGAACTCATTTTTCGGAACAGATGTTACATTTAGTTGGGAACTAGATATTTGGGGCAAAATCCGAAATCGCCAAGATATGGTGGTCGCAGATTATCTTGAAACGCATGAAGCACGTAAGGCTGTGCAAACGAATTTGATTGCGCGTGTTGCGAGTGGATATTTCAATTTGTTGATGTTAGATGCAAAGATTGAAGTAGCCAAGCGAAATGTACAATTGAATGATAGCACATTGCAGATCATCAAATTGCAGTACGAAGCAGGTGAAATTACTGCATTAGCGATTCAGCAAACAGAATCTCAAAGATTGTTGGCGGCATCGTTGGTTCCGGAACTCGAACAGGAAATCGCTTTGCAAGAAAACGCACTTCGTGTTTTGATAGGCGAAATGCCTGCTGAAATCAACCGAGGAACAAGCTTCGATAATTTATTGGATGATGCGACCGATGTTTCTTTAGGTTCTCCACTGGAGATTATTCGTAATCGCCCAGATATTCGACAAGCGGAATTAAGCTTAATTGCAGCAAATGCGAACATGAATGTGCAACAAGCGATGCGTTATCCATCCCTAACATTAGGTGGGCGCTTTGGTGTAAATGCAGCGCTTCCAAAGAACTGGTTCAATATTCCCGGCGCGTTGCTAGGACAGATTGGCGGAGATTTGACAGCACCGATCTTCCAAAATAGACGTTTGAAAACAGAGTATGAGGTAGCCAGGCTGGAGCGTGAACAAGCTGAGATTGGCTTGCAACAAACCGTATTGGAGGCGGTTGGCGAAGTTTCTGATGCAGTGATAACCGTGGGTAAACAGCGAGAGCAACTGGAATTTGCGAAGCAACGTGTAAGTAATTCGCAATTGGCCGTTCGCAATGCTGGTTTGCTTTTCAAAGGAGGGTATGCTTCTTATTTGGAGGTAATCACCGCCCAAAGCAGCGCTTTGGACAGTGATTTGGCTTTGGTGGAATTGCGTCAGCAATACCTAGCTTCCTATATCGATTTATACCGCTCCTTGGGCGGCGGTTGGCGATAGCCAAAATTATTTTTTCTTAACAGAAACTTTCGATGTTGACATTTTCCAGCCAGCTGCTTCGGCAATTTTGGTTGGAATGTCAACATTGTCCATTTTTCGGCTGAATAGATTGGCGCCTGCGCCAATAGCATAAATTGGAATGTACGCTGCAGAGTGATTGCCGGAAGCCCAAGAAATGCTGGAAGCACGATTTAGGGATTTAACGGCTAAGGCTGCAATGCGATCGTCAATAGCATACAAACTTTTTTCCGTTTCGTTTTTGTGTTGAACGAAGCTTCGTTGATAAGCTTCTTTGATGTCGCTTTCCTCGTGTTCAGTCGGTTTAATCTCATTCCAAAGTCCGATATTTTCCTGAAGTACCTGTTTTACTTGGTCCCATGAAGCGTTTGGCGAAGCTTTGCGTAAGTCGGAAATCTTTTGACTTAACGCTCCCTGAGAAATTTTTTGATGCTGAATATTACCTAATCGAAGGGTTGAACTACCATTCCCTAAAACCATTCCGCCTGTTTCGTGATCGGCTGTAACAATGATTAGTGTTTCCTCTGGATGTTGTTTGTAGAACTGAAATGCTTCTGCCACTGCGGCATCAAAATCGCATGTTTCTTGAATTGCTGTAGCGCCGTCGTTACTATGGCAAGCCCAATCGATCTTTCCGCCTTCAACCATTAAGAAAAATCCATTATCATTATCTTTCTGCAAAGTTTGGATGGCTGATGCCGTGATTTGTTGTAATGTTAATTCTTCTGGTTTGCGATCAATGGCGTACGTTAAGGATTCGTTGGATGCTCCTTTGTCGGCCATCAAAATGATTTTGGTCGCTGATTTTGCTTTGGTATTATAATCATTTAATCCATATGCTAATGTATATCCAGCTTTCTCAAATTGTGGAAATAACGACGGTGCATCTTCCTTTTTATGATTCTTTTCTGGACTCAAAAAGCCGGCTCCTGCGAAGAAATCGAATCCAGATTTTACCAAATCTTGTCCAATTTCGTAGTACATCCCGCGATCCGGTTGCGTAGCGTAAAATGCCGCCGGCGTTGCATGATCGATACTTACGCTGGTCGTAACGCCGACCTTCATGCCACTTTCTTTCGCGAAATAAGCAATGCTTTTGTAGGTTTCGTTTCTACTAGAATCCATACCGATCACGCCATTTTTTGTTTTCTTACCAACAGAAAGAGCAGTTCCTGCTGCTGCCGAATCTGTCACACCGTGCGATAAAGAAAAGGATGTCGCAAATGTTGCAAATGGAAACTGGGTGAACGTTAAGGGAAATACGGTATTTCGGCTCTCAATTGCGGCCGCATAGCTTTCTGCAATATGGACTTGGTTTAATCCCATACCGTCGCCAATCATATAAAAAATATATTTCGGTCTGTTTTGAGCAAAGGACGCGCTTGCTAGGAATACAAATAAAAATAGAAGATAAATTGAATGTTTTTTCATGTTCTCGGATTTTTCTGCAAAGATATGAGCTGAATATTAAGGCTATATTATCAAATAAGCAGATAGGTATGTTTTTGGGGTTGAGTGAAGTTGATGGGGTTGAGTGAAGTTAATATTTGTTAATAGGTTTATAAACTTAGTAAACACAGTTATCGCGAACCCCAGGCGCGAGTGGTAAAGTGATCTCAAAACTTGATATTGAAACTATTTGATAAACTTATTGAATGCTATTAACATCTATCAAAGACTGCTTTGTCGTGCCTCCGCGCAGTGACGATATGGGTGGTTATTCGTCATCGCGAACCCGAGGCACGAGTGGTGAAGCGATCTCAAAACTTGATATAGAAACTATTCGATGAACTTATTGAATGCTATTAACATCTATCAAAGACTGCTTTGTCGTACCTCCGCGCAGTGACGATATGGGTAGTTATTCGTCATCGTAAACCCGAGGAACGAGCGGTGAAGCGATCTCAAAACTTGATATAGAAACTATTCGATGAACTTATTGAATGCTATTAACATCTATCAATGACTGCTTTGTCGTACCTCCGCGCAGTGACGATATGGGTGGTTATCCGTCATCGCGAACCCGAGGCACGAGTGGTGAAGCGATCTAGTTACTAAGTAGCTCCACAACTTTACAACTCAACACCTTCATACATTTACCACCCAACAACTTTACATTCTTAACTACAAACCGTATGGTTAATAACGATGTTACCTCCTTAGTAAATCGTGGTGATGATCGGATATTTTATCCGTTAATTCGTTGATCGGCAGTATTCCTTGGGAATGTGTACCTTTGCGACTTAATTACATGCAGCGAAAATCAGGAATGAATATAGGAGTAATTGGTAGCGGAAGTTGGGCAACGGCCATGATTAAGATGCTATCCGACAATCAGCAAACGAAACAAATCTATTGGTGGGTTCGCAAAGAAGCGGATGTGGAACACATTCGCCGATATAAACATAACCCAAGTTATTTGAGTTCTGTTGCAGTTGATTTTGAAGATGAATTCGTTACTTCGGATTTAAAGCAGGTATTTGCCCAATCGAATATTATTGTATTGAATACGCCTGCCGCGTATTTAAAATCTGTTTTAGAGCCACTATCAGCGAGCGATTTTGCTGGTAAGGTAATCGTTTCTGCTATTAAAGGAATTGTACCAGGAGAAAACATGGTAGTTGGCGACTATTTGGCGCACGTCTATCAGGTTCCTTTAGAACAAATTGTGGTAGTTGGCGGTCCTTGTCATGCGGAGGAAGTTTCTTCCGAACGGCTTTCTTATTTAACCATCGCTTCGCGCACTTCTGATCACGCCCAATCGGTAGCCTCATTACTAGAAACGCGCTACATCAAAACCATTTTGTCCTCCGATATCATCGGTATTGAATATGCAGCGGTATTGAAGAATATTTTTGCTTTGGCCGGCGGCATTTGTCATGGATTGGGATTTGGTGATAATTTTCAGGCAGTTTTAGTATCCAATGCGATTCGTGAAATTGATTACTTTGTGGAAGCATTGGATCCAAGTGATCGCGATATTAACCATTCGGCTTACTTAGGTGATTTGTTGGTTACTGCCTATTCACAATTTAGCCGTAATCGAACGTTTGGGGCGATGATCGGTAAAGGTTACAGCGTAAAGTCGGCGCAAGTGGAAATGAATATGGTTGCTGAAGGATATTACGCTTCCGCATGTATACAATCGATTATTGCGGAGCATCAGTTGGATATGCCGATTTGCCAAACGGTGTATCAAATTCTTTATCAAAACGGCCAGCCGATGCAAGAGATTAAAAAATTAGCAGAGAAGCTTACCTAATTATTTCTCATGAATAGAGAGCATATAGCGAATACCTATAAACAAATACAACAAGAGATCACGGAAGCCTTAGAAAAGGTGGATGGCGTAGCTACATTTAAGGAAGAAAATTGGGAGCGCGATGGCGGTGGCGGTGGACGCACGCGCATCATTCAACATGGCGACATTTTCGAAAAGGGCGGCGTCAACTTCTCGGAAGTTCATGGCAAATTGCCGGAACCGATTCGACGATCGTTTGGCGTGGAAGAAGAAGATTTTTTCGCTACAGGCGTTTCCATCGTTATTCATCCAAATAATCCTTGGGTTCCTATTATTCACATGAACATCCGATATTTCGAATTGAATGACGAAATAAAATGGTTTGGAGGCGGAATTGATTTGACTCCGCATTATGTGGATCGCGAAGATGCCAGCTACTTCCATCAAAGTTTAAAGAAAGTCTGCGACGATTATCATCCTGAGTTTTATGCAAAGTATAAAGCGTGGGCCGATCGCTATTTCTACATCAAACACCGACGAGAAACCCGCGGTATTGGTGGTATATTTTATGACAAAATTACACCTGAAAATACCGGCCTGAACTATGAAGACATTTTTGCTTTTTCTTGCGATTTAGGTCGGTTGTTTCCGAAAGTGTATGCTGATCTGGTTAACAAATCTCGACACAAGGCATTTTCTGAAGCGGAGAAGCAATGGCAATTGATCCGACGCGGTCGATATGTTGAGTTTAATTTGGTGTACGATTCGGGAACCAAGTTTGGGTTGGAGACTAATGGCCGCATTGAATCAATTCTGATGAGTTTGCCTGAGCAAGCGAATTGGATTTACAATTATCAACCCATCGCCGGTTCGGCAGAAGAGCAAACGTTGGCTCTGCTGAAACAGGATATTAACTGGGTTTAACTTTTAAGCTTTTACATGGTAAACTACGATAAGTTTGTGTTGGCAAACGGTCTTCGCGTATTGGTGCATGAAGATCCGACTACGCCAATGGCTTGCGTCAACGTTCTGTATGACGTAGGTGCGCGCGATGAAGATCCAGAACGCACCGGATTTGCCCATCTTTTCGAACATTTGATGTTCGGCGGATCAGTTAATATTCCGAATTATGATGAGGTTTTGCAGCGTGTTGGCGGCGAGAACAATGCATTCACTAGCAATGATATTACAAATTATTACATCACGTTGCCAGCAGTCAATTTAGAAACAGCACTCTGGTTGGAAAGTGATCGAATGCTCAGTTTGGCATTTAATGAGCAAAGTTTGGAAGTGCAGCGGAACGTGGTATTGGAAGAGTTTAAGCAGCGTTACTTAAACCAACCTTATGGAGATGTTTGGTTGCGTCTGCGCCCGTTGGCTTACAAAACGCATCCATATCGTTGGGCAACGATTGGCAAAAACATGAAGCACATCGAAGATGCTACGATGGACGAAGTGAAGGATTTCTTCAAAACGCATTATCATCCCGCAAATGCCATTTTGGTTGTTGCTGGAGATGTGAAGACAGACGAAGTCAAGAAATTGGTGGAAAAATGGTTCGATACAATTCCTGCTCAAACTGTCAAGCAACGCAACCTTCCGCAAGAAAGTCCTCAAACCATCGCACGGCGTGAGTCTACAGAGGCAGATGTTCCTGCGGACAGCATCTACATTGCTTTTCACGGACCAGATCGTCTACATGCCGATTATCAAGTGTTGGATCTGCTGTCGGATTTATTATCGCGCGGCGGATCATCCCGCCTATACCAGCAATTAGTAAAGGAGAAGCAATTATTTTCCGAAGTAAATGCTTATCTGATGGGCAGTATTGATACCAATTTATTTGTGGTTGAAGGTAAACCTGCAGACGGTGTTTCGCTATCTGACGCGGAAGCAGCCCTTTGGATTGAACTAGATCTTTTGAAAACCAAATTGGCGGAGGAGAATGAATTACAGAAAGTGAAAAATAAAGTCGAATCTACGATGGTTTTCGCCGAATTATCCATTTTGGACAAGGCCATGAATCTGGCGTATTTCGAATTGCTCGGCAATGCTTCGGAATATAATACGGAAGTAGATAAATATATTGCCATTACTGCGCAGGATATAAAACGCGTCGCTAATGATGTGTTCCGTACGGAAAACTCTTCTACATTATCTTATTACGCAAAAAAATCAGAAGCCCATGCTGAATAGAACAGTGGCACCCGCTGCTTACGAAATACAAGGAATGTGGTTGGTCGAACCACAATCTTACATTTGGAATAATGGATTGTGTGTTTTTACCTTTCATGCGCCCGATCAACCTTTGGTGAAAGCGGAATTTGTTTTTAAAAACGTATTTGATTCGCAAAAAGAGGATCCACTGCAAAACATGGCATTAAGTGCGATGATGCGCGAAGGGACGAGTAAGATGAGCAGCGCAGAAATAGCCGAAGCGGTGGACTATTACGGCGCATATCTAGTTCCCGAATTTAGCTTCGATTATACTTCGTTTACGTTGTACACGTTAAGTAAATATGTCGATCAGGTTCTTCCGATTTTGCATGAGATATTTATTGATGCACAGCTTCCGGAATCCGAGTTGCTGACCTACAAACGAACGAACAAACATAGTTTACAGATCTCCTTGGAGAAAAATGAGTTTATTGCGAAACGCGCATTTTACCAACAACTTTTTGGTGAAAATAGATATGGTCGGGTAACTATTGAGTCTTCGTTAGATGCTTTAAATCGGGAGGAGTTGCATCGACTAATGTTTTCTCAGATGAGGCCTGAAAACTGTACGTTGTTTCTTTCTGGAAATGTCAGTGAAGAATTACTCCAACAAACGAATAATTACTTCGGGGAGCGATGGTCTTCTTTGAAGAACATTGAATCTAAGCCGTCAGAAACGTCGTTTCGGCCAATGTCGGCATATTCTACGGATTTAATTTATCAAGAACGTGTCCATTCACTACAATCTGCTATTCGTTTAGGAAGTTGGGGATTACAACGTACAAACCCGGAGTTTCCCGCACTACAATTTGTAAACACACTTTTCGGTGGATATTTTGGTTCACGCTTGATGCGTAATATTCGCGAAGATAAGGGTTATACATATGGGATAAGTTCTTCTGTTGTCAGTTTTCAGCATGTGGGAATGATTGCAATTGCTACACAAGTAGGAGCGGAGGTTACGCAGAGTGCGCTTGATGAAATCAAGAAGGAAATGGATGTGTTGCAGGATAAACTAGCGGATGATGGTGAAGTTTCTTTGGTGAAGAATTACCTGCTTGGAGCCATGCTAGGTAGTCTGGAATCGATATTCTCTCATGCCGATAAATTTAAAGCGGTGTATTATGCGGGGTTGGATTTAGATTACTATCCCTACTATGCGCAAGTAATTCATGAAATGGATGCAATCAAGGTGCGTGATATTGCAGGGAAATATTTACAATACGACGCAATGGCAAAAGTAATTGTTGGTAAGATGTAGGAGCATCTTGCCAACAGCGGCTAGGCTAAGGCAATAAAAAAAGGAAAGACAAGCGTCTTTCCTTTTTTTATGTGTGCAGTTTCGTGTCGAAACTTATTTTGCGCTAGCAGATAATTGATCTAGAATAGCGTTGTTCAAAGAAATCTGATCTTTGTCAGACATTTTGCTTTTAGAACCTAACTCGATGTTACGACCTAGTTTCAAAAACTGAACTTCAACACGAGAAACAGTTTTGTTTCTTCTATCTTTTCTTTTTAAACGAGTAACTCCCATTGTGCTAAATTTAATTTTTTACTTTTTTGTTTTTAAGTACGAGGTCGGAAGCGGATTCGAACCGCTGTAGCAGGTTTTGCAGACCTGAGCCTAGCCACTCGGCCATCCGACCATAACCCTTTCGGCTTGCAAAAATATAATTTTGGTTTGACATTATAAAGTTTTTTTTGCCTTCAAATGCAATTAAAGCGAAAAGGCCTGATTTTTAAGCTTTATTATTCTATGATAAGTTGTTCTGACGGTAATGGAAATTGAATTTGCATAAGCTACAATCCACAGTTGATGAGGTTCCAACTTTAAAAATAATAGATTGAATATCTTTTTATTACCGTTTGATTTTAGCTGCTATGTCGATTTTGGTCTGAACTTTGATTAATGAGAGTCAAACATTGCTGACGTTGAAAACAACAACAGCTATTATTTAAAACTTAAAGATTATAGTGATGAAAAAAGTTTTACTATCATTTGGAGTAGCTATGCTACTAGCAGGAGCAGCACAAGCACAAGTTTCTTACGGATTGCGCGGTGGCGTTAACTTAGGTAAGATTTCAAACCTTGGAGAAAATCAATCTAACAATACATCGTTTCATGTAACTGGTTATGCAGATTTACCAGTAGCGCCGAATTTCTCAATTCAGCCAGGTTTATCTTTGCAAGGTAAGGGTACGAAATTCGACTCAAACTTCGAAAATGCATCAGGAAGTTATACGCGTAACACCATGTCATTGGAAATTCCTGTTAACGCAGTGTATTATATTCCAACAGGATATTCAGGAAGCGTTTTTCTTGGAGCGGGTCCGTACGTAGGAATGAATTTGAGTGGAAAAGATAAAATCAAAGGAGACTTGGCTAATACAGCGGGATTTGAGAACGAAAGAGATCTAAGCTTTTCTGGCGATAATAAAGACATGAACCGTATTGACGCAGGTGTAAACTTCTTGGCTGGTTACCGTTTTAATGGAGGTTTATTACTGAATGCTGGTTACGGATTAGGGTTGACAAATTTGAATCCTGTAAGCAACAACACAACTTACGCTAACCGTGTATGGTCATTCGGAGTTGGTTTCCAATTCTAGTCATTCGTAAAGAATTTCTATTTGATATTATTAATTATGCGATAAAAAGCGGGCTTTAGCCCGCTTTTTCTATTTTGTAAAACGGTTCGTAGTTACGAAGCTGGTAGTTCGGTTGTTAAATAAGATCGCTTCGTCGCCTCGCGATGACGATAGAAGGGAAAGAAGGCTAACCCCACAATCTCGTCATTACGAAGCAGAGGTACGAGGCTGAAGTAATCTTCGCGATGTATAGTTCGGATGTTGAAGAAGATCGCTTCGTTCCCTCGCGATGACGGCACGGAAGGAGGGCTGAGGGCTAACTCCATAACCTCGTCATTACGAAGCCGAGGCACGAGGCTGAAGTAATCTTCGCGAAGTGTTATTTGATTGAATAAGATCGCTTCGTCGCCTCGCGATGACGACAGAAGGGAAGGAAGGCTAACCCCACAATCTCGTCATTAAGAAGCTGAGGTACGCGGCTGAAGTAATCTTCTCGTGTATAGTTCGGATGTTGAAGGAGATCGCTTCGTCGCCTCGCGATGACGGCAGCAGGGAAGGAGGGCTAACTCCGCAATCTCGTCATTAAGAAGCTGATGTACTCTAAATCTTAGATCTCACTCAATTTAAACGTTTCGTTTACCCGAATGCCTTTCTCCGTAAGTTGAAGCGTACAACATTCGTAAATTGGGTCGTGCTCCAAATAGCAGATGTACTCATTATCGACAATCTCCTGCCAGTAATCTTTTCTTTCCTGCATAGTAACTAATGGGCGAACGTCGTAGCTCATCACGTACGCAATCGGAATGTGGCCGACGGAAGGAAGCAAATCAGCCATATAGAGCAATGTTTTGTCCTTATACTGTATCTGCGGAAGCATCATTGCTTCGGTATGTCCGTAAGCATAACGCATATCAATTTTGTCGCCATAAGCTGCGTTTTCTTGTAAAAATCGAAGCTGTCCGGATTCTTGAATAGGTTTGATGTTTTCCACCAAAAAGGAAGCTTTTTCTCTGGGATTAGGATCAACGGTTGCCCAATTCCAATGCTTTTCGTTCGACCAGAATTGCGCATTCTTAAAGGCCGGAACAAGCTTTTCGCCTTCGCGCTTGATTGCTCCACCACAATGATCAAAATGCAAATGCGTTAAAATTACATCCGTAATATCGTCGCGATGAAAACCATGTTTGGCTAAAGATGAATCTAATGTATCATCGCCATGCAAATCGTAATGTCCGAAGAATTTAGCGTCTTGCTTATCACCTAATGATGTATCCACCAATGTTAGTCGATCACCGTCTTCAATAAGTAGCAACCTTGTTGCCCAAGTGCACAAATTTTTTTCGTCAGGCGGATTTGTTCTCGACCAAATCGATTTCGGTACAACGCCAAACATGGCGCCGCCGTCCAATTTGAAAAAGCCGGTATCAATGGTGTATAAATTCATGAAATGTTATTTTTGTTGGTAGTTATCGTGCTAAATAACTTGTCTTGACCGTGATATTTGCTGTTTTGCTTCTCGACGTTGTGTTGAAAGCACCTCCGTAAGAATATTCTTCGTTATCGTTCTGTCCGGTAATTTGAAAAATACCCAAATCTGCTTTTACTAAATTACCTAGTGAGGAACCGGATTCGGTAGCAATGTTATTAGCGCGCAATTTTGCGTTTTCTGAAGCTTGAGAAATCAACTCTAATTTCAGATCCTCCAAACCTGAAAAATAGTAACTCGGCGCATTGGAACTCAATTCTACGCCTTGAGATATCAGTCCGGATATTTCGCGGGAAGCATTATCCACTTTGTCCAAATCTTTCGATTCGATGCTGACCTGTTGCGAAAGGTTGTATCCCGTAAATGTATTATAACTATTGCCATCGCTGTCGCGATTATAGTTGAATTCGCGATTAATATTTACCGCATTAAAAAGAATTTCTTTTTCTTGAATACCGCGTTGTACCAAAAAGTTTTTTACCAAATCGCGATCTTTTCTAAGTTGTTCGGAAGCGCTACTTAAATCCATCGATTTGCGACTAAAGGAAGCAGACCATTTTACAATATCAGACTCGAAATCCTTCTTCGCATTGCCTGTAACGTTGATGGTATTGCTGTTGTTGTATTTGAATTTATAAGCCGATCCGAATATCCAAGCGAAGGAAATAATGGCGAAAGCGGCAATTAAGCTGATAACTATGTTGGAGTTTTTCATAGTGTGCGGTTTAGATTGTGCCAAATTTGTTGCACGTAAAGCTTAGGCAAGATAAGTAAAAAATGCTAATATTGGACTTCACAAACGAGCAATAACGCACCTAGTATGGAATGTCCATGATTGCAAGAAAACAATCATCCACGAAAGTGATCTGGATATTCCATATGGCCACGAAAAAACAAACTACTTAATATGAATAATTGGAGTATTCTCTGCGCAACGCTAGGCACTTTTTTAAGTGTACAAGCATTTGCGCAAAAGCCACCTTTGGATCACGATGTGTACGATAATTGGAAAAGTATCGGATCATCCAACATCAGCAAATCAGGAAATTTCCTGCATTACACAATTGTGCCGCAAGAGGGCGATGCTGTTCTTGAGTTGAAAGATCAGAAAAATAATTTGCTATTGCGCGTTCCGCGCGGCGATCGTGGGACATTGACTACCAATGATCAATTTTTCGTAGCAGGCATCAAACCTATGTTCGCGGATGTTCGCCAAGCAAAAATTAAAAAGAAGAAAGCGGATGATATGCCGAAAGATTCTTTGTTGGTGTTTGGTCTGAAAGATAAGAACCAACCAAGAAAGTTTGCAAACGTTAAATCATACAAGCTTGCGAGAAATAGCAAAGAATACGTCGCATTTATCGCCGAAAATAAGCTTTCGGAAACAAAAGATAGCTTGACGATCGCGAAGGATTCTACTTCTTTAGCAAACAAAACTTCTGCTAAAGGGAAGGGCAAAACAAAAACAGTATTACACCTTTTGCATTTGCCAACTGGGGATACCACGAATTTTGAAGGTGTTGATGACTATTTTTGGCGCGATGATGAACAACAGCTTTTGATGACAAAGAAAGGCGAAGATAAGGACAGTACATCGAAAGAAGCTGGACTTTATTTGTATTCGTTGAAAGATAAATCGATAAAGAAAATTAGCAATGGCAAAGGTTCTTACAAATCATTTAATTATTCAGATGATAATGCGCAATTAAGCTTCGTTGCGTTCAAAGGCGATGATAAAACATTGTCGAAGGAATACAAGCTTTATTATTACACAGATCGTCAGGATACTGCGCAAATTTTGGCGCAACGCGGATCTTCCGGCATGCCGAAAGATTGGTGGGTGAGTGGCGATGCATCTTTGGATTTCAGCGCCGACGGCAATAAATTGTACTTAGGTTTAGCGCCAATTCCGTTGGTAAAAGACACTGCTCTAGTGGAATTTGAACATGCTAAGTTGGATATTTGGCATTGGAAGGACGATTATTTGCAACCTCAGCAGTTAGTGAACCTAAAACGCGATCAAGCGAGAAGCTTTTCAGCCGTAATTTATCCAGAGAATTCCGCAAATGTTATTCCACTCAGCGACGAAACATTCAACCGTATGATCCGAACCGATTTGGGAAATGAAGAATGGGTTTTGGTAACTACGGATTTTGGCAATCGTATTCAATCGCAATGGGATTTGGGCACTTCATCGAAAGTGTATAAAGTTTCGACAAAAAGCGGGAAGAATGAGTTGATCATTCCGACATTGGATGGACAAGTTTATCTTTCTCCGAAAGCGACGCACGCGGTTTATTTTGATCGTAAATCGGCTGGCTGGTACAGTTTAGATTTAAATACGGGCGATAAAAAACATTTGAATCAATCTATTGAGGCTTCTTTCGTAGACGAAGAAAATGATATGCCTATGTTGCCGGGATCTTATGGTGTAGCGGGTTGGTCGGAAGATGGAAAGACCGCATACGTTTACGATCGCTATGATGTTTGGGCATTTCCTTTAGATGGAAAAGCGCCGTCGACAATCACGAATGGTTACGGTCGTGAGAACAAAATATCCTTACGTTTAGCCAATCTGGATCGCCAGGACCATCCGCGTTTCAGGACGAATTATGTTGATCTTGGTAAAGCGCAGTATCTGAATGCGTTCAACGAAGTGACGAAAGAAAATGGCATGTATATTTTGGATGCAGGAAAGCGAATTCGCAATCCACGTCCGGTATTGATGGCGAAAAATACGTTTCGTCGTTTGATGGCGGATGAAAAAGCAGATCGTGTGATTTATACCAAAGAAGATTACATGCATTCGCCAGATTTATATGTGAATTCCATTGCAATGAACCAAGAAATGCGTTTGACGGATATCAATCCGCAACAAGCAACCTATAATTGGGGAACAGCGGAGTTAGTAGAATGGACAACGCCAAAAGGCCATGCTGCGGAAGGAATTTTATACAAGCCGGAAGATTTCGATCCGAATAAAAAATATCCGATAATCGCGTATTTCTACGAGAAACTTTCGGACGGATTGTATTCATATCAAGCACCAGCACCAACGCCTTCACGTTTAAATATTCCTTATTTCGTAAGCAACGGTTATTTGGTTTTTGCGCCGGATATTGAATATGAAACAGGACATCCGGGTCAGGCTGCGGAAGAATTTATCAACTCCGGTATGCGTCATTTAGCGCGCACAAACAGTTGGGTAGATTCCACGAAGATGGGCATTCAAGGTCAAAGCTGGGGTGGCTATCAAGTTGCGCATTTGATTACGAGAACCGATATGTACGCAGCTGCGTGGACAGGAGCGCCCGTTGTAAACATGACCTCTGCGTACGGCGGTATTCGTTGGGGATCGGGTATGTCGCGCCAATTCCAATATGAGAACACGCAAAGTCGTATTGGGCAAAACCTTTGGGAAGCACGCGATTTGTATATTGAAAATTCGCCTTTGTTTTTCTTGGATCGCGTAACCACGCCAGTGGTAATTATGCACAATGATCAAGATGGAGCCGTGCCTTGGTACCAAGGAATTGAAATGTTTACGGCGCTTCGTCGTCTGCAAAAGCCTGTTTGGTTATTAAACTACAACGGCGATGATCACAATTTGATTCAAAGGCAAAATCGGAAAGACATTCAGCGTCGCGAAGTGCAGTTTTTTGACCATTACCTGAAAGGAAAGCCAGCTGCCGTTTGGATAAAGACCGGCGTTCCAGCAATTCATAAAGGAATTCAGTGGGGATTGGAAGTTTAAAAACGATATGAATGGTCATTAAAAATAGGAGGAATGAGAATTCCTCCTATTTTTTTATCAAAAATCTTGTATGTTTTTGCTTTTGATCTTAAAAAGCGTCATATTTACAATGTAAATAATGTGCGATCTACCTGATTTCTTAAGGTGACGGAAATTATTATAAAATTAACTTTCAAAAAATATGTCATTTTTACGGTTTCAATCTGTTAATTCGGCTGGTTCAAGAGAAATAAGCCACGAAGGATATGCAGAATCAAAAAAGGCCATAGCAATTTATGGTAAAAGTGTTTTTACAGTAGATAAAATGCGGGACTACCTGCCGAAGCCTACTTTCGTAGAGCTAAAGGACGCTATCGAAGGCGGTAAGCGCATTTCTCACGATTTAGCAGAGCATATCGCTCAAGCAATGAAATCTTGGGCCTTAGCAAATGGCGCTTCGCACTATACGCACTGGTTTCAACCATTAACCGGATCAACTGCAGAAAAACACGATGCTTTCTTTGAGCCGGATAATAATGGATTAGCGATCGAAAAATTTACAGCTGATGCTTTGGTACAACAAGAGCCGGATGCATCTTCTTTCCCGAATGGTGGTATCCGCAATACCTTCGAAGCGCGTGGTTATACCGCTTGGGATCCATCTTCTCCAGCGTTCTTATTCGAAACTGGCGGTGGCAAAACCTTATGTATTCCTACGGTTTTCGTTTCATACACAGGTGAATCTTTAGATTACAAAGCACCTTTATTGAAAGCGGTTTCCGCGGTAGATAAAGCAGCGACTGAAGTAGCGCAATTCTTCGATAAATCCGTAAGTAAAGTAACGGCTTCTTTGGGTATCGAGCAGGAATATTTCTTGGTGGATTTATCTTTGTTCAACGCACGTCCGGATTTGCAATTGACTGGCCGTACTTTGTTTGGTCACATGGCTGCAAAAGGACAACAATTGGACGACCACTATTTCGGGGCTATTCCTGAGCGCGTTCTAGCATTTATGGTAGATTTGGAAAACGAAGCGTTGAAATTGGGTATTCCTTTGAAAACACGTCACAACGAAGTTGCTCCAACGCAATTCGAATGTGCGCCAATGTTTGAGGAAATCAACTTAGCGATCGATCACAACCAATTGTTGATGAACCTGATGGAGCAAGTTGCTCGTCGTCATCACTTCAAAGTATTGTTGCACGAAAAACCTTATAGCGGTATCAACGGTTCCGGTAAACACAATAACTGGTCATTGATTACAAATACAGGTGTGAACTTGTTAGCACCGGGCAAAACGCCTAAAAATAACTTGATGTTCTTAACATTCTTCGTAAACACAGTGAAAGCTGTTTCTGCGCATGCAGATTTGTTGAGAGCTTCTATCGCTAGTCATTCCAACGATCACCGTTTGGGAGCTAACGAAGCGCCGCCGGCAATTATTTCTATCTTTTTAGGATCTCAATTGGATGAGATTTTGGATGAAGTGGAATCTGCACGCGTAGCGAAAAGAGTTAAGAATGAGACGAACTTGTGGCACGGTATTCCTAAAATTCCAGATTTGAAATTGGATAATACGGATCGTAACCGTACATCTCCATTCGCTTTCACAGGAAACAAATTTGAGTTCCGCGCAGTAGGTTCATCGGCGAATTCAGCATTGCCAATGACTATTTTGAATGCAATTGTTGCTAATCAATTGATCGAATTCAAAATCGAGGTAGATAAGCAAATCAAAAAAGGAACGAAGAAAGATCTAGCGTTGCTAAACGTGGTTCGTAGATATATCAAAGAATCAAGAGCAATTCGTTTCGAAGGAAATGGTTATAGCGATGAGTGGGCGCAAGAAGCCGAAGCTCGCGGTCTATCTAACGTTAAATCTACGCCGAAAGCGTTGGATGTTTACGTATCGGAAGAATCGTTGGCATTGTTCGAGAAATTGGGTATCTATTCTAAACGCGAGTCGGAAGCGAGACACGAAATCTTGTTGGAGAACTTCTACAAGAAATTGCAAATCGAAGCACGTGTGATCACTGAGCTTACAAACAGCTTAATCGCGCCAGCTTGTTTCGAATACCAAAATCAATTGATCGAAAACGTAAAAGGATTAAAAGAAATCGGTTTATCCGAGCAAGCTTACAGCTCGCAACGTAACTTCATTGAGCGTATTTCTTCGCACATCAACATTGCTTTGGAGAAATCAGAAGCGATGCGTCAGGAGCGTAAGAAAGCAAACGAAATCGAAGATATTCGTGAACGCGCTATCGCTTACGACGAAATCGTTAAACCTTACTTCGATGAAATCCGTTACCATGTGAATAAATTGGAGAAAATCGTTGACGATAATAAATGGCCATTGCCAAAATTGCGTGAACTTTTGTTCATCAACTAATAGATAGCATTACTAACTAACCTGCTATTATCCGGAAGCCACTTGCGAAAGCGAGTGGCTTTTTTTATTGTTTAGTCGACAGTAGTACGTGAGTTGGTTTAAAGAAGCATTATGAATGCGATGAACAACGACAGGTTATTTATAAAGAGCAAGGGCAACAATAGATCTTATAGACGCAAATAAATAGAAAGAACTTTAAATAAAAAATGCCGCAGCTTGGGAGACTGCGACATTTGTATTGAGAAGAGATAATGTACTTAGAAGTTGTTTATAATATTTATTTAGATTAAATATAAACAACATTACAAATGTATATTCTATCGAGCATATATGCAAATAGAAATACTTAAAAAATGAAAAATATTTTAGGAAGCTTATAAGTCATAAACAACCGACATGTTGTATGCCAAAAGCGTTATCCGAACAATCCGCGCTATAGAGAGCCGAGTTATCTAAAAATGATAATTGCCACAGTAACTGCAATTAAGACTAGGAGCAAAGCTATTGATTTAATACTAACGGCCTTCCTGAAAAGTTGAAAAACCGCCAAAAACAGCGAAAATATAATAAGTATTAAGGTTGGAATAAAAAACAATTCGTGAACGAACTGCGCCATGTTAAGTAAGAAACCTTCCACATCTGCGTAAGTGACTATTGTGGTAAAAACCAATAACGCTATGGCGATTGCATTGAGTAGAATTGTAAATCTAAATGCTTTGCCAGCATCAGAAGGTATGTTATCGGATAATGGTCTTGTGCGTCGATCCATGGTTATAGAATTTAGCTCTATATATCTTGGTTGATAGTTCTGTCTACCCTAAAGTAAATAAAAAAAGCGACTAATAGGTCGCTTTCTTGTGGAGATTATCGGAGTCGAACCGATGACCTTTTGGCTGCCAGCCAAACGCTCTAGCCAGCTGAGCTAAACCCCCGTTTTGGTTTGATTTGCACGCAAATATACTATTTCGCTTATAATATCAAACCACAAGTTTACAATATTTTAAAAGTGGTTATTGCTCTGCATTTTCCAACAATTGCATTTCGTACAAGTTTGCATATTCGCCTTGTTGTGAAAGGAGCTCCTCATGTGTGCCTCGCTCCACAATTTCACCTTGATCCATCACTAAGATAAGATCTGCATTTTTAATCGTGGAAATACGATGCGCGATGAAAATACAAGTTTTGCCATCCATAATGCGCGATAGATTATGAAGAATTTCTTCTTCCGTTTTCGTGTCGACAGCAGATAGGCAGTCATCGAAAATTAAAATCTTAGGATCTTTTACTAATGCTCGAGCGATTGACAAACGTTGCTTTTGTCCGCCCGACAGCGTCACTCCGCGCTCACCAATGAATGTTTCGAACCCATCATCAAAACGAATAATGTTATCGTAAACTGCCGCATCGCGCGCCGCTTGCTCCACTTTCTCCTGATCAAGCGTATCCAGTCCGAAAGCAATATTTCTGGCGATGGTATCTGAAAACAAAAATACTTGTTGCGGCACAAATCCAATTTGGCTACGTAAGCTTGCGGTTTGCAAATCACGAATATCCACGCCGTCGTACCGAATGTTTCCATTATCCGTGTCAAACATTCGAAGCAACATATTGGCCAATGTCGTTTTTCCCGATCCAGTTCGTCCGATTAAAGCAACGGTAGTTCCCGGAGCAATATCCAAATTGATATTTTTCAAAGCCGTAATTCCTGTTGATTCGTACGTGTACGAAAGATTTTCTATGCGAATCTGTCCGTTCAACGTTTGATCGGCATAGCCGTTAGGAATGTCCGATTGCGTCTTCAAGAACTCGTTGATACGTTTTTGAGATGCTGCGGCGCGTTGGATCAGCGATGTTACCCAAGCTAACGACATCGCCGGAAAAGTCAATTGGTTGACATAAATGATAAATTCCGCTATATTTCCTGCGGTAATGGTTCCTTTGCTCAATTCTAAACCGCCCACATAAACCGTGATAATCGTACTGAATCCGATCAAGAAAATAATCAATGGAAAGAATACCGCTTGAACGCGAACCAAATCTAACGTGCGGTCTTTGTAGTAGTTACTTTCGTTAACAAATTCATCCATTTTGTGATTTTCGCGGGTATACGTTTTGATCACGCGAATGCCTGAAAAGGTTTCCTGCACGAAGGAGGACAATTTCGACAGTTGCGCCTGAATGCGTGTGCTTCGTCGGTTGATTACTTTATTGACAAAAAGAATAACGGCTGCAAGGATTGGGATTGGAAGTAGGGAATAGGTCGCTAAAGTGGCATTCACGCTGTACATCGCATAAATAATCATAATGGATAATACAATCGTATTAATCGCATACATGATCGCCGGCCCTAAATAATTACGAACCTGATTGACATCTTCTGTCACCCGATTCATCAAATCTCCCGTATTGTTTCTTCTGTAAAATCCAAAATCCAACGCTTGATAATGCTCGTAAATTTCGTTTTTTATATCGTATTCAATTCTTCGGGATGTCAATATTAGCGTCTGACGCATCAAGAAAAGAAATACTCCGCGAAGCAATGCTAAAACAAGGACAACGATACCAAAAAATAATAAACTACTGCCGAATACCTTGTAAATCACCTCTTGTCGATCAAATCCGTCATACAAACGATACAAATCGATGTTCTCCTTAACCAAATCGAACGCTTCACGAATGACGCGTGCCGGAAGGATGCCGAAATAGTTGGAAATGATTACGAAAAGCACGCCGGGAATAACTTGCCAACGATATTTTATGAAGAATTTATTGAGATAGGAAAGCTCTTTCATGTGCCACAAAAGTACGCAAATATCCGCGATATGAACTGCTTAATTTCGTTGCTCAGCTGTCACATTTTTGCCATTTGCATTTGCGATAATAAAATTCTCCACGTGAATTATTATTTCTAATTTTGCGGAGTTAATTCTATTAAACACCCGTTATGAGTCAGCAACAAGGCCATTCTCTATTCGATCTGATGCAAGCATCTGATCATCAAAACTTATTTTTTTGTCAGGATTCTGAAGTCGGCTTAAAGGCCATTGTTGCGATCCACGATACCACGCTTGGTCCTGCGATCGGTGGCGTGCGTATGTTGCCTTACGTATCCATTGATGATGCCATCGAAGATGCGCTTCGTTTGTCGAAAGCCATTACGTACAAAGCATCTTTGGCAGGATTGAATTTGGGCGGTGGAAGCGCGATTATTTTAGGAAATCATCGTACGGAGAAATCTGAAGTGTTGATGCGTCGTTTCGGACGTTTTGTAGAAGGTTTGAATGGAAATTTCATTGCTTCTACGGATGTGGGTACCTCTCAACTGGATTTGGAGCATATTCATGCAGAGACAAATTATGTGGCTGGACTTCCTGCTTCGCTAAAAGGTGCGGGTGATACAACGGTTTTTGCTGCAAAAGGTGTTTTTTATGGGATCAAGGCGGCGATCAAAGAGCTTTACGGCGATGATAATTTAGCCGGACGCAAGATTGCGGTAGAAGGTGTTGGTGCGGTTGGCGAGCATTTGGTTTCGCTATTACGTGGAGAAAATGCACGCGTTTATGTTACTGATATGACGGAGGAGCGCATGATGAAGATTGCTGCAAAATACAAAGCGGAGCCATTAACGTATTCTACCAGTTTCGAACATGATATTGATGTGTATGCACCATGTGCTTTGGGAGGAACGGTAAATCCGGATTCGGTACCGCGTATGCGTTGTAAAGTAATTGCCGGATCGGCAAATAATCAATTGAAAGAAGAAGAGCGCACGATCGGTTTGTTAAAAGAACACAACATCCTTTACACGCCAGATTTCTTAATTAATGCCGGTGCGTTGATTAGCTGCTATTCGGAGTTGGAAGGATATGGAGCGGAGCGCACCGAACATTTGATCCGTCACATTTACACCGCGACACGCCACGTGATTCAAAAAGCAAATGAAGATAATGTCTCAACATACGAAGCTGCGAAACAATTGGCAGAAAAGCGTATCTTTGACCTTCGTAAGTTAAAATAAGTCGGCACGAGCAGACTTATTATTAGTAATACATTTATTATTCGTTCTTATATACAAATTCGTTCTTTTAAAACATGCTAAACAGAAGACATCTTCGCGTAAAGGTTATGCAGGCGCTTTATGCCTATCATTTGACAGAAGATAAAAACATCAAGGATTTCGAGCGCGCACTATTTCGCAGCATCGAAGAAGTGGATCACATGTACATCTGGACACTGAATCTACTGGATGAGGTAGCAGAATATGTGGTTATCGATTCCGAAGAAAGATCAAAAAAATGGATTCCTTCGGATAAGGATAAGTTTTTCTCTTCCACAAAATTAAATAGCAATGCCTTTATCGAAAGTTTACGCCAAAATCGGGAGTACGTCGAGAAAGTAAAGAAGTATAAAGTAGATTGGAGTTTCGATCCGGAAATTGTTCGTTCGGTGTATGCTCAATTGAAAGCTTCTGATGCTTACGAAGCTTATTTGCACGATGAAGACCGTTCGATTGCGAAAGAAAAAGATATCATCAAATACGTTTTCAAAAAGATAATTTTGAAAACACCGGATATTGAACAGTCTCTAGAAGCACGTTTTATAGATTGGTCAGTAGATAAAGAAGTGTTGAAAGCAATGGTCGCTAAAACATTTAAGAATTTCTCTTTCGAAGATCCTAACAAAAACAAATTAGCTGATCTAACACCGAGTTGGGTAGAAGATCAGGATTATGTGTTAGAATTGTTGTCGAAAGTAATTCGTAACCAAAGCGAGTATGGCGTTCTAATTGCTGACAAAACGAAGAACTGGGAATCAGATCGTATTGCATTGATGGACAATTTGTTGATGCAGATGGCGATTGCGGAATTGTTAAATTTCCCAACGATTCCTGTTAAAGTAACGATGAACGAATACATCGAAATCTCAAAAGATTACAGTACGGCAAAAAGTAGTACATTTATAAACGGTATCTTAGACAAGATCTTGGCGGAATTGAAGCAAAAAGGCCGAATCCGTAAAGAAGGTCGAGGACTACAGGATTAATAAAACTAAAAATACGTAATGATGCAGAAATCACTTATTTATTCCGCTGTTTTAAGCTTGTCATTCATAGTGGCATGTAACAATGCTCAAGAGAAATCTAAAGATTCCACTGACGCGGTTACGGAAGAAACTGCTAAGGCAGTGGGAAATGGCCAAATTAGTTTCGACGAGGAAGTGTTTGATTTTGGACAAGTGAAAGATGGTGAATCAGTAGAACATGTTTTCACATTCAAGAATACGGGGTCTGAGCCGGTCATCGTTTCGCGCGTTTCTACGTCATGCGGTTGTACGACGCCGGAATACACAGCTACACCAGTTGCGCCGGATAAAGAAGGACAGATCAAAGTAGTTTTCGATAGTCACGGTCAATCAGGAAAGCAACAGAAAATCATTACGGTAGTTTCGAATGCGAAGAATAATATTCAAACTATTCAGCTTAAGGGTGAAGTAAGCTAAAGGTAAGTAAATAACTATAAATCTAATACATAACAATAATGCTATCAACAATTTTATTGCAGGCACAAGGCGGGTTGGGAATGTTTGTTCCAATGATTTTGATTTTTGTAGTCTTCTATTTCTTCATGATCAGACCGCAAATGAAAAAGCAAAAGGATCATAAAAAATATATTCAAGAGCTTGGCGTGAACGCAAGAATCGTGACTACTGCGGGCATTCATGGTCGTATTGTCGAGGTAAACGATACGTCTTTCTTAGTTGACGTAGGCTCTGGTGTAAAGATTCGTTTCGATAAATCAGCGGTTTCATTGGATGCTTCCAAAGCGTTAAACGAAGTAAAAGAAAAGAAAGAGACGGTTTAGTTTTTAAATCAAACCTTATAAAAGTAAAAAGCCACGACATCAATCGTGGCTTTTCTGCATATCATGACATGGTATTTTGATGCCATAATGCTACATTTGTAAATATGCTAGGAAACAAAATTTCCAAAAATCAAAAGCGAAAGATCACACTGTTTTTACGGTGTTTGATCATTTCCTTTGTTGCTTGGGCGCTGTTCGCTATTTCTAGCATGTACGATTTTCAGCAAGTTGCTCGAATTAGCTATGTCAATTTGCCGGAAGAGAAAGCTTTTCATCCCTTGCAATCTGATTTGGTTCGTGTGCATCTTAAAATGAGTGGATGGGATGTATTGGTGAAACGATTTACGCCGGATACCGCCCGTCTGGAACTGGATTTAAGTGGATTAAAAACCAAGAATTTCATCGCTTTAAGCAGTCAAATCAATTTTATTAATAAGCAGTTTCCGGCGACGAAACAGGCTATTTCTGTTTCGCCAGATACACTCTATTTCGATTTTTCTAAGCAATCGCAAAAGCGCGTTCCGGTGAAGCCGGTTTACGGGCTAACATTTCGTAAGCAATATGGCATTGCGGGTGAAATTCGCACCAATCCATCCTATGTTACAATTACGGGTCCCGCGGAAGATGTAGACGAAATTACGTATATCGAAACGGATAGCGTTAAAGGTAATTTGGTGGATTCCGATGTACGAACGGTGAGCTATCTCAACCGAAACAATATGACGAATATTGCTATTTATCCAACATTTGCCGAAGTGTTAATTCCGGTAGCGGAAATGACAGAAAAAGTAATTGAGCTACCTATTCGTTTACGAAATACCGAATCATATACGTCTGTGCGCACCATTCCAAGTAAAGTGAAAGTAACCTTGCTCGTTTCTTTGCTGGATTATGGGAAATGGACACCACGAGATTTTGAGGCGGTAGCTGATATGCAAGATTGGGCAAAAGGTCGAGCAACAAGTTTGCCCGTGCAACTCACCAAAGTGCCGCCTTATTGCAAAGTGCTCAGTATCGAACCGCAAAATATTGATTTCTTTGTTCGTTTATAATATGGGATTGAAAGTTGGCATTACCGGAGGAATTGGAGCAGGAAAGAGCTTGGTTTGTCGCATTTTTTCGGTTTTAGGCATTCCAATTTATGATGCAGATCGGGAAGCTAAAGTTATTATGTCGGAAGATAGAGAAGTTGGGAATGCTTTGAAAGCAGCATTCGGCGATGCTGTGTTCGATCAATACGGCAAGCTCGACCGCGCCTATCTTTCTGAGGTCGTTTTCTCCGATGAAAAGAAGCTTAAACAGCTTAACAGTATTGTACATCCTGCTGTAATCAAAGCAGGAGACGATTGGGCGTCGGCACAAATGAGCGCTTATTCCCTAAAGGAAGCAGCATTGTTGTTTGAAAGCGGTTCCTATAAAAAGTTGGATTTTACCATTCTTGTAACGGCGCAAGAATCCATTCGTATAAATCGCGTGATGAAACGTGACGGTGTTACCGAAGATCAAGTGCGCGCGCGTATGAGCAAACAATGGTCGGATGATCAAAAGTTGCCATTAGCGGATGCAATTATTATCAATGACGGTGAACAATCACTGATCGAACAAGTGATGGCCATTCATCACCGACTTACTCATTCTAATGAATAACACCATCTTAGCAGATTTCTTAATAAAAAAAGACGACTCGTATTATTGCCGTTATGGCGATTTCTACATCGATCCACTTTACCCGGTAAAAACGGCTGTCGTTTCGCACGCGCATGGCGACCATGCCAGTCCCGGACATCAAACTACGTTTGCCACATCATTTACAATAGCTTTTATGGAACATCGTTTTTCGAAATATCCGAAAGATGGTTATCAAACAAAACGTTTTGGCGAATCGTGGATGATAGGACCAGTAAAGTTAACGTTATTTCCTGCTGGACATATTTTAGGTTCAGCACAAATATTAATGGAATATAATGGTGTTCGCTACCTCTACACCGGCGATTACAAATTGCAGGAAGATGCTACTTGCGAAGCGATTGTGGTCGTTCCAGCCGATGTGTTGATCACTGAAACGACATTTGCGGATCCTGAAGTGCAACATCCGGATGCTGCGGAGGAAATACAAAAGCTGAACGATATAAATAGCAACATCCTGTTAGGCTGTTATACACTTGGTAAATCACAGCGCATTACGCATTTGATCAATACATTTTGTCCGGATCGGGAAGTGCTGTTGCATCATAAAATGGCGATGGCGCATCGGTTGTATGAACAGTACGGCGATGTACCTTTACGCTACAAGTTATATGATCGCAAATCGATGAAAGGGACGAAAGATAAAGTATATTTGGTTCCGCCATTGACTTTCAATAGCTATTTCCGGGCGACAAACGTAGCGAGGGTATTTGCATCAGGTTGGGCTCGATTGCAGCAGCATAATGATCTTTCGCTGTATATTTCCGATCACGTAGATTGGACGGATTTATTGACGTATATTGATCAGGTAAGACCAATAGAAATCTGGACGATTCATGGTGATGGAACTCAATTGAGGACTCATTTTGAAGGTAATATCTTGGTGAGAGATATTCATCAAGCGAATTCCTCATTGTTGATCGACTAATTCCGACCTGTACTAATCCAGAAGACCTTTTTCAAAAAGCATCCAAGTAGGTGAGTTGGACCGAATTTTATGCACGGCCGCAACGATCGCTTCAATCGTTTGTTCGATTTCTCCATCCGTGGTGTATTTGCTTAAAGAGATGCGGATGGTACATTTTGCATCATCGGGAGATAGACCCATTGCTAGCAAAACGTGCGACGGATCGCGGGTGCCGGTAGCGCATGCAGACCCCGATGAAATCGCAATATCCGGAATCTGACTCATCAATTCCGAACTAAGAACGTGTTTAATGGTAATGCTACTGGTGTTACAAAGTCGATCGTGCTGTTCTCCGTTTATAGCAACATGCTTCAACTTTTCGGCCAATTCTTGCTCTAGATAATCACGTTTATTCGCTATGCTCCGCCAATCCGTTTCAGCGGAATGTGCAATTGCTTCACCCATCCCAACAATGTTATGTACAGAATAAGTTCCGCCACGAAAGCCCTTTTCTTGTTGTCCTCCGGCTATCATAGTCTCCAGCTGTATGGGTTGTCGTTTTCGGCGAATATAGAGCGCGCCTATTCCTTTGGGGCCATGGAATTTATGCGCGCTCACGCAAAGTAAATCTATAGGTATATTTTGTAGATTTACAGTGTCGGTTTTTCCAATATATTGCGTTGCATCACACAAGAATAGGACATTTCGTTCTTGACAGATATTAGCTACGTCAGCGATCGGATTGATCACGCCCGTTTCGTTGTTTGCCGCCATCAGACATACCAAAATGGTTTTTTCAGCAATTGAGGATTTTAAATCTTCCAAGTTTATCAATCCATCTCGGCCGACGGGCAAGTAGGTGATCTCAAATCCTCTTTTTTGTAGTTGGGCGCAGGTCTGTAACACGGCGGGGTGCTCGGTTTGGCTGGTGATAATATGATTTCCTAAACTAGTATATCTTTCAGCCACACCTTTCAATGCCCAATTAATGGCTTCCGTTGCGCCGCTGGTAAAAAATATTTCCGAAGGATCGCTGGCTGATAAGGATTGCGCAATTTGTATACGCGCTTTCTGAATGGCCTCATTTGCTTTTCGGCCCATTCGGTGTTGCGTGCTGGATGCGTTGCCGTATTCGTCTTTTAGAAATGGAAGCATCGCCTGTAAAACGGCATCGTCCAACCGAGTGGTCGCATTGTTATCTAGATAAACCATGCGTAAAAATAAGGTTTATCCACGGTTGGTGGAGGATGAACGACTTATTATTAATCTTTTGATTGAATCAATACGTAATAGCGAAATGCCACGACAGCCTGTTGCCACTTGGTTAGTTTTGTGGGATCTAATTTGCTGTAGCGTGGAAGTATGCTTTTATTGATCTTATTAATAAAACGGAAAAATGCCTTTTTCATACGCTTTTTGATTTATTAGCATAACAAGGGCATAAACAAAAAGTTTTAGGCTTCCGCTACCACAATCGCCTCTTGGGATTGACGAAGTAGCTTGTAATAAAACGCAATCAGCGCACCGATACTAGCCATACCGATACCAACGAGCAGGGGAGAATTGTAAGCTAAACCGTAGGTTAACGGAATTCCACCCAAGTATGCACCCAACGTATTACCTAAGTTGAATGCTGCCTGACCGCCAGCTGCAGCTAAGGTTTCAGCACCGCGTGCCGAATTGATCAAACTAATCTGAACTGGTGAGCCGATTGTAAATGAAATCATTCCCGTTAGGAACGCTAAAATGTATGCCAATCCGTCGATATGAATGGTAAAATATACCAGGAACAAGCAAGTAGCCATGGCAGAAAAACAAACAATGGAAGCCTTAACGGAACCAATGCTATCCGATAATTTTCCGCCGATGAAATTGCCCACAACCATTCCCAGCCCGACTAATGCCATAATGTAGCTGACATTCTCTTCTGGCAATTTCGCAACTTTCGTCATTAATGGAGAGATGTAAGACATCCAAGCAAACAATCCGCCCGTACCGATGGAAATCATGGCAATCAAAATCCAAGCTTCTTTTTTCGTAAAGTAGGAAAGCTGTTTAAAAATGTTTTGTGCTTGATAGTTAGCGATTTTTGGTAGCCAAAAGAAGATGCTCGCAATAGTTGCTAATCCGCACACACTGATAATTCCATACGTCCAACGCCAAGAATAATGGTGACCTAAATAGGTTCCCATCGGCACACCGAACAAATTGGCCAGCGTCATTCCGGTAAACATGATGGATATAGCCTGCGCTTCTTTTCCTTTGGTAGCTAATTGCGTCGCAACTACCGAACCGACTCCAAAGAAGGCGCCATGAGGCAATCCAGATAGGAAACGTGTAAGCATTAATGTATCATAGTCTGGCATCACTGCAAATAGTCCATTAAAAATTACGAACAATAGCATAAGAAACAGTAGTACTTGCTTCGGTTGGTATTTACTGGTAAAAAGTACCAACGTAGGGGCACCGACCACAACACCGAGCGCGTAAATTGCTATCAGGTGGGCGGCAGTTGGGATTTCAATTTGTTGATCCTTCGCTATATCTTGTAGAATTCCCATCATCGTAAATTCGGTCATGCCGATGGCAAAAGAACCAAACGCGAGGGATATCAAACTTTTTTTCAACATGGTAGTGGTGTGCTATATTTCTTCTTGTCGGTTGCGCGGTAGAATCACGGCATCCTGAATTCGGAAGCAAATGTAGTGGTATTTGCCGCTTATTCCAATTTGATTTTAATGAAATCCCAAATCCGCTAAACCTTTTAATAATAGGTTTACACAAGTCGTCATTTCCTCTTCATTCATCCGCCCAAACCCGATTCGCATTCCCGAAATATCATGACGTTGATACAGCAAATGTCGCGGAATATGTAAGCCATGTTTTTCGCATGCTTCCGCAAGTTTGGATAGGTTAATTTCTGGTGTCCACGTTGTCCAAATAGCTAAACCACCCGGTGGAGAAGTAAATCGGATATATTTGTTCAGCTTTTCGCTAAATAATCGGGTAATGTGCTCTCGGCGTTGTTCATAGATCTTCAGAGATTTTTTTGCATACCGTTGGATTTCGCCGTCTGCAATCATTTCACCCAATGCAAGTTCCATCGTCAAATCACCTTGCCGATCGATAATACCCAGGTATTTCCGCATCTCCAGCATAAGATCCTTTGGCGCGACGATAAATCCTGTTCGAAAGCCGGGTGCCAACGTTTTTCCAAATGTGCCTATATAAATGACCATACCATCGCCGTCGGCGCTGGCGATAGGGAGAGTGGGTTTACGATCGTAACGGAATTCGTAATCATAATCATCTTCCACAATAGCAAAGCCGAATTGTTTAGCTAACTGTAAAAGTTCGAAACGTCGTTGCGCACTCCATGTAACTGTTGTCGGATAATGGTGGTGTGGCGTAACATAGATCATGCGGATTCGGTGCTTTTCACAAAGGTTGCGAATGGCATCGGTGTCCAATCCATTATCATCTACGGAGACGGTCATGATTCTTGCACCCGATGCTTGCAAAACCATGTTTACCGCAAAATAGCTTAACGATCCAACAAGAATAATATCACCTTCTGAAAGCATCACTTTTGAAATGATATATAAACTCATTTCGGTACTTCGTGTCACTAAAACATTTTCGGGAGAAATCTGTAATCCGCGCGTTAAGTGTAGGTATTGGCTGAGTTGTTCTTTAAAATATTCACTTCCTTCGCTGTTGTAGCGTTCCATTTTCTTCTGATTGCTTTTCCGCTTAAGATTTGCCGAGTAGAAACGAGACAATTGTTTAATCTGCGTTAAGCGTAAATCCGGGATACCATCATCCAACGAGTATGCGCTTGTGCTGATTGACCAAGGATTGTCAAGAATATTAGATTGTTTAAAATTAAAACCTGCGTGAGGAGCATAAACAGCGGAGCTTCGTGAACTCGTATTCGAAGAAATCTTCGAATACGTTGCCGTATGCGGAGCGACAACGAAAGAGCCGCGATTCGGAAAAGTTTCTATCCAGCCTTGTGCTTCCAATTCTTGATAAGCGGCAACCACCGTTTGGCGGTGTACACCGAGTTCGGCGGATAACTGTCGAGAGCCGAGTAGCTTAGTACCATTAGGTATTCGCCCGCCTTGTATAGCATTTGCTAGACAATCGGCGATTTGCAAATATAGCTGTTTATCGCTGGAACGATCGAAATCAATATAGCTCGATAACGTGATTGAAGCCGGACTGCTCATTATTTTAAAAGTGGCATAGTTTGCTGGTCCGGCAATATACTACATTTGCCGAAATAAAAAATACAGCGCAAGAATTCAATAATGGCAAATCGAAAAAATAAACAGCATATAGCATTTTTACTTATTACCGTGTTCGGCTTCTTTCCATTAAAGCAAGTTGTAGCACAATCGAGTACAGGCGACACCACAAAGATTAATGAAGTGGTAATTCAGGAAAATAGGCTGCAAATTCCATTTGATAAAAACAGTCGAAATATCGAAATACTAACACAAGAGGAGATTCGTCGGATGCCTGTTCGCACGCTTAACGAAGTTTTGACGCATTTGAACGGAGTAGATTTGCGACAGCGCGGGCCGTTTGGCGCGCAGGCGGATATTGGAATCGACGGCGGTAGTTTTGAGCAGACATTGGTTTTGGTAAATGGAATGAAAATGAACGATCCGCAAACCGGACATCACAGTTTAAATCTTCCTATTCCTTTGGAAGCCATTGAGCGAATCGAAGTCGTTCGCGGTCCTACTTCGCGTATTTACGGAATTAATGGATTGACTGGATCGATTAATATTGTAACGCGGTCGGCGACGAAAAGTGAAATTTTTGCACAAAGCTATTTAGGCTCTTCGCTAAAATCTGTCGAAGAGGAACCTGGCCGTTCTGGGATTTATTATGGAATGGGGCATCAGCTTGGAGGACAATTTGTTCGCGAAAAGCATCAACACCAGCTTTATTTGACCAAAGAAACTAGCAATGGTCAGCGTTACAATACCGCTACGGACGCATTCAAAGCATTCTACGAAAGCAAAATGCAGTTGAGCGAGCAAGATGAAATACAAACTATGGTTGGCTACATTGCTAACGAGTTTGGCGCTAACGGTTTTTATGCTGCGCCGGGCGACGTGGAATCCGAAGAGAAAGTACGCACATTTATCGCGGCGCTAAGTTCCGCACACGACCTAAATGCACGTTGGCGAATTAATCCGCGGATCAGTTATCGCAATAACAACGATGATTATCGGTATTTCAGAAACGATTGGTCGCGCGCGCGCAGCTTGCATGAAAGCAATGTTTTGTCGGCGGAATTTAACACGCGTTATCGCACGGATATTGGGGACATCGGTGTCGGAGCGGAAGCGCGATGGGAACGTATCGAAAGTTCGAACTTAGGTAACCATAATCGACAAAATCAAGGCTACTACGCTGAATTCCGCACGGAACGCATAAAGGATGTTATTTTGAATGTCGGAACATATATTAATCACAATACGCAATATGGTTGGCAACCTTTTCCGGGTTTGGATGTGGCGTATAATTTTCATCCACGCTGGCGCATTGCAGCGAATGTTGGATCGAGCCAGCGTATTCCCACGTTTAATGATCTTTATTTAGATCAGCGACCGGGAAACATTGGGAATCCGTTATTAGAGTCCGAGAATGCTTGGCAGGCGGAAGGGGTTTTACGTTATCAATACGGCAACTTTACGGCGCAAGCTGGATATTTCTATCGGAATGTTTCACAATTTATCGATTGGCGAAGAAGTAGTATCGATGTGCCTTATCAACCGATTAATATAGATCATAACAGAATGCGTGGATTACATTTTAGAACGGATTATACGCACAAAATTAGTAATGATGCGCAGCTTCGATTCCGATTGGGATATAATTATTTAAATCCGGAAATTATGTCGAATTCCGATGGCCTAATTTCCAAATATGTTATCGAGAACTTGAAGCATCAGGTGAATAATGCCGTTCATTTTTCGGTTAAGGATTGGACTTTCTCGTCGACCAATCGTTTCATCGAACGAGCATCCAAAACGTCCTACGTGGTTTCCGATCTTCGGGCAGCATACCAATGGAATGCTTTTACCATTTTTGCCGATATGCAAAATTTATGGAACGTCACATACGTTGAAGCAGGAGCGGTGCCCATGCCGGGAAGATGGCAAACAGTTGGCATTCGTTACACAACGAGATAAATTAATGCCATTCCTCTCTACCAAAAATTTTGTTGGTTGGGGTAGGTAAGGTATCCTGTATTGTATAAGTTGATGTCGGATCAATATTGCGTAGCGATGGTTGTCCGGCATCAACCCATGCAGAAAACCAAAATGATCCCACCATGTGGATGGATGATCGAAGTCGACGTTGCACCATATCATTCAGTGCATCGTGATATGCGTGCGCATAATGATCGGAAAATTGCAAGCTCATTACCTTATTTCGGCTTAGATATGCCTTTTGCAAATGTGCCGGAATCGATTTGGAAAGATTTTTTTCCACCGATAGTACTGAATCGACCAATCCATGGCTTTCTTTTACAATTTCCCATGCGGTGCTCAGCGGATCTTCGATGTATTTCGCTCGCCCAACCAACAGGTCATATTTGCTGGAAAACATTTCCGGTAGTCGGGTTTCCCAAAACGCGTGTATGCCAATTTGTTTGGAATATTGTCCGTTATAATTTCTCGTGGTATGCAACGGTACGTGTGCATCAGCAACGTAATGTCCTAAATCCGCAGCATGCCGAATGATGGCATTGATTTCTTTTTTCTCGAATGCCGAAACGAGCTTTCTGTATGTTTTCTCGATCTGCCAAGGAATAATTCCTCGGGCGATAATCGTTCTTTCTTGATATTTTTCTTTTGCTTTTGACCAATGAACGGGAATAGAATCCGGGGCATCATCATAACGGTCTAAGTCGATATAATGTCGTACTGACTCTGCTGTATCGGCATAGCAACGTTTATCGGCATCAATTGCCTTCGCGGTAATGGTGGCAATATGAACCTTGAAAAATCCGGCTAACTCGCTAGGCAATGTGAAAACTGCCGATTGATTAATTAGCTTGTGCACGAAGAATCCCCAAGAGCTGAAAAAGCAAAGCGCGAGGATACCTAAACAGAATCGGAATATTCGCATAACAAACGAAGGTTTGTTATAAAGATACAAATATTTCTTTTAAAGAAATATTTGTAATTAAATAATGTTGATATTACCATCTTCGAAGATGATACGCTGCATTCCAAAACTCAAATTCTAAGCGCGTTGATGCTTCAAAAGCTCGCCACATTTGTTCGCGAATGGCTGGAGTAGATTGAGACGCGGCACGATCGGCATATTCAATCGCTCGCTTTACGCCATCTGCGAAATCATCGCCGCTGTAGGTTTCTATCCAAGCCTTATATTGATTATTGTCCAAGGAGCAGTTTGCATAAATGTAATCTCCAACTTCCTTGTAAATCCAAAAGCAAGGAAGCACGGCTGCAATAGCTACTTCGATGGGGCAAAAGGCCGCGGTGCTTTGCAAGAAATGCACATAATGATGGCAGGCCGGTTGTATATCGCCGTCTGCCGATGCGTGATTTACGCCAAAATCCTTGAAGTACGTTTCATGTAAAGCTTTTTCGACCACCAGTGCATTGGTTCCGAACTCAAAGAAATGGAGCGCTTGCTGATTATCATTGCTTTTGCTTCCGATGAATGAGAGAACACGACCAAAATATTCTAGATAGCGCGCATCTTGTTGCATATAAAACTGGAAATTGGGAAGTGGGAGCGTGCCATCTTTCAATTCCTGGATAAATGGCATTTGAAGAATTTCTTCGTAAATGGGCGTAATGTTTTCCCAAGCTTTATGACTCCATTGCATAGCTGATTAGTTTTTGTGGTTCGAAAAAATGATTTAATGGTCCATTTCCTTGTCCGATTTTCAGGTCTTTCGCCTCTGCAATTGCCTTATATATATAATGTATTGCTTGCTCGACGGATTGTTCCAAATGATGTCCGATCGCTAAGTAAGTCGCAATAGCGGATGATAAGGAACAGCCGGAACCGTGCGTGTTTTCGGTGTCGATTCTTGGTGTTTGATATCGCTCGATATGGTTATTCGGTTGTATAAGCAGGTTGGTTAATATAGATTCCTGCAAATGACCGCCTTTAGCCAAAACGCTTTTGCATTTCAAACTTAGCAGTGTTTTTCCGGCGGATTCCATGTCCGCAACATGCGTGATTTCCTTCCCAACCAATACACCGAGTTCATCCATGTTTGGGGTGATAACGGTTGCTAAAGGAAAGAGGAGTTCCTTGCAAGCTGCTACCGTGTTATCCTGAATGAGTTGATGTCCGCTGGTCGAAACCATTACTGGATCGAAGACAATTGGGCCGTGATAATCGCGAAGATGTTGATGAATACATTCGACTAATTCTACAGAATGCACCATGCCGATCTTGATTGCATCGGGATAAATGTCGTCGAAAATTGCTTTGATTTGATCCGCAACCGCAGATGTGGGAATGTCGTAAATGGTGCGAACACCTTGTGTGTTTTGCACTGGCAACGCGGTTAAAACATTGGTGGCGTATCCGCCAAGTGCCGATATGGTTTTGGTGTCAGCTTGAATGCCAGCGCCTCCGCTACCGTCGAATCCGGCAATACTTAAAACAGTTGGAACGCGAAACTTATCCATGAGATTATCCGTTTAAAAAATTACTTGATGAGAAACGGATGATGGAATAGGGAAATGCCAAAAAGGCCAGAATGGTCTAATCTGCGCTTTTCCCTACGTCGGTATCAACCGAATCAGGTTCAAAGGGACTGTCTCAATTCTGTATCCAGAATACCCCTAAAGCCGTAGCGAATATAGGGATTTTATTCGATTTGTCAACCACATCAAAATGCAGTGTTTCCGAATTCGGATTCTGTTTACTGTCGATATTATTCGACCGGATAGGAGTTAAGGAAAGGTTTTTTGTGTTCTTGCTCAGGCTGTATTGATAATAGAATCGATTATCGTTATATGAACGTGATAGTTGTAGGTTTTCGGGTATTACGATTTCGAGCATCAATTGGTTTTTCGTTGAATCGAATTCGTATTTGGCTCTCAATTCTTGGTTGATGAGTAGTTTCTGTTCCCCAAATTCCCAAATTTCGACGGACTTTTGATTGGGTGCAATTCGTTTTCTTAAGTCGGTACTCTGTTTTAGTTTCCAAGTTGATGAGATAATGTAAGCAATATCGTTTCGGGCAACTCGATGTTGAACAGATGGAATGACAAGCAGTACAATCAGGGCAATTAGATTAGTGGATATGTTCATACGTTATTTATGATAGCTCAGTCTTTTATTTCCTATTCCAATAGATAAAGGTTTTTATTCTTTACGATTTGGTTCCTATATCCTGAAAGAATTATATGGTTTTTATTATTAAATTTTCGATTTATAAATCTTCTGAAAAAGCTATCCACCAAAACAAAGCGCGGAATATATAATTAAGATATATCTCCGCGCTTCTTTTATTAAAGGTTTTTCGGGAAATCGTCTTTCCACCATTTTAATTTCCAATCGTCCATTTCGCTGTCCGTTAGCAAGCACGCGCGAAGATCCGACAAATTCTTTTCCTTGTCCATATCTTGTCCGATAAATACCAATTCGATTTTTCGGTCTTCCCATTCGGGATGCCAACGTTGCATAATTTCCGGTTTTGCTTCGCTATAACTTGGGTACATTATTCGCTCCTCTTCGGGCATGCTACTCCACCACGATCCTGCATTTTCTAAACGTAGACTTCCGCCTGCCTGACTGAAATTGATGGCAACATCCGGCCTGGAAGCCATCCAAAATAAACCTTTTGCGCGAATAATATTGTGCGGATATGTATCATGCAGATACGCATGCCAACGCTGCGGATGAAAACCGCGTTGCGACCTGAATACGAAAGACGAAATACCATATTCTTCGGTTTCCGGCACGTGCTCGTTTTCCAATTCCTGAATCCATCCGGCAGAGGAAGCTGCTTTCTCAAAATTGAAGGATTTTGTTCCAATGATTTCACCTGGATGGATTTGTCCAAAGCTTGTGCTAATTACCTTCGCGTCCGGATTTAACCTTTTGATCGCCGCTTTCAATAAATTGATGGTTTCATCTGCTACTAAGTCCGATTTGTTGAGCAAAATGACATTAGCGAACTCAATTTGATCGGTTAGTAAGTTGACGATAGTACGCTGATCATAATCATCATCCGTCAGATCACGATCTAACAAAGTTTCCGCCGATCCGAAATCTTTAAAGAAATTGTAGCAATCGACCACCGTTACCATGGTATCGATATAACTGAACGTAGATAAATCAATGTTCTGCTGCTCGTCTACGTAACTGAATGTTTGTGCAACGGGAATAGGTTCGGAAATTCCTGTGCTTTCGATTAACAAATAATCAAAGCGGTTTTCTTTAGCTAATCGTTCGACCTCCAATACCAAATCTTCACGTAACGTACAACAGATACAGCCGTTGCTCATTTCCACCAATTTTTCTTCAGTTCGCGATAGCACATTTTCCTTTTCTACCAGTTGAGCATCGATGTTGACTTCACTCATATCATTGACGATAACGGCGACTTTCAAACCTTCCTTGTTATGCAGAATGTGATTGAGCAATGTGGTTTTGCCGGCTCCCAAAAAACCGCTTAATACAGTAACCGGTAATTTCCTATTGTTTTCCATATAATCTCTTCTTTTAGCTTTTCGAATTATTCGCAAAGCGATATGACACACAAAAGTAATAAACAATTTATCAAAAGCAACAATGTTGCTTTTGATAAATTTTGTTAAGTTTGTTTTATATCTATTGAATATGAAAGCGATCTACTTTGCCACTACAGCATTATTTTTATGTCTGATTGCCATATCAGGCTATGCGCAGGACGAGAAATCCAAGCATCTGCAAGATCATAAACCGTTGATGAATGAGGTTTGGAAAACTTTTGATTTGATGATGTATAAAGTGACTAAAACCAATGGAAAAACGATTTACACGCCCTATTTTCCACCGAAATTACAACAGCTTCATGGAAAACGTGTTCAGCTAAAAGGATATATGATTCCCATAAAATCGGGGGTGAGACACAATAGTTTTTTGTTGTCGGTTTTGCCTTTGCATCAATGTATGTTTTGCGGTCAAGATGGTATTCCGGCGATGGTTCAGGTGACGTTATCCGGTGATGCTAAAGAACGTGCTAGGGAACATCCGATAACCATTATTGGTGTGATTTCGCTGAATGCAACGGATAAAAATAAGACCGAAATTCTTTTGGAAAAGGCATCGATGTTATCAGATCGGAATTAGTGACTTAATGTAAATCGATATTTTTAAAGTTATGAGGTACAAATTAGTGTATGATTGCCCGACATTCGATCAATACCGATTTCTGTGTGAAGCTTCTGGATTAATTTCCGAAAACAGAACAAGCAGTAAGCATTGCCTCGAAAAATTCGTTGTGTAGCATTTTAGCATTGGATGTAGAAATCGAAAGCAATAGTCGTTGTACCTTGGCATTTGTTAACCACATCGCCCGCCAAGATCTTACATCAGGATTTGATAATGTTAAGGGAAATGTCATCCGCGAAGACAACTAATTGAATTGTCTTTTCTTGTCTGGTCGTTACTCGCTCCGTACTAATTTTGATAAATACTCGATGAATAATTCCTGTTGATCGACAAAAGGATAATGCGAACAATTATCTATGAATAAGCATCTATCTTCACCAATAAGATTTTTGATGTCACTCTTTTGCTTACCGGAGAAAATATTGTCTTGCCAGCCGTAGATGCCAGCCAGCTTCACGCCAGCTGCTTTAATATTTCTTAGGTTGCTTTTCGTATCAATATTAACTTGGCTTTCATTTTTATAAAAAAGAAGGGGTGCATTATCATTTCGGATGTTGTCTTTAGCAAAGACTCCATGTTCATAATTCGACTTTATTTCTGTTGATGAAATGGTCGAATTTGGCATTTTGAAAAAGCCAAATTTCGCCGCAATATCGTAACATTGCTTACGATATTCTGCGCTAAGCGTATCTAAGGAACGCGTAGCAAGAATTTTGTCGCGCATATCTTTATCGTTGTGCCTATTGGATAGGATGGCGCAACTATCTAAAATATGGTCGTATGTTTCTTGTTGCGAAAATAATGCGCCGACCAAAATTAAGTTATCTACTTTATCGGGGAATGCTTCCGTGAAGAGGGTTGAAACTATTCCGCCAAAACTATGGCCGATGATATTCACTTTTTTCAAATCATAATGTTCTATGATGCTATGCAAATCATCAAAAGCTTCGCGGAAAGTAAGCGTTGCATTCTCATCGACCGATCGACCTTCTCCTCGACGATCGTAAACAATTACATGAAAGCCGCAGTTTGCTAATTTTTCGGCAGTGGTTCCTTCAAACAAAGTGGAGTTGCCACGGGGCCCGCCGTGTACATATAATAATGGTGGATCATCGACTTTGCCATAGGATTTACTATAAAGATTCTGAGCAAATAAAGTTGTGCTCGACATCATCAAGACGGTAATGATGAAATTGGAAATAATTCTTATAATCATGTGCTTTTGTAGCCAACTGAAGGATGTAATGTTTTCGAATTTAATTTATTAATTAGCCTGTCAAAGTATATCTCAAGATCTTTATATTAATCATTTTGTGAAATCTCTTTATAATGAAATACCATTGGAAAGGGCTCATAGTAATGATGTAACAGCTCTTTCCATTTTTGATATTGTGGTGATTGTCGGAAGCCAATTTCATGAGCTTCCAAAGATTCCCATTCTACCAAAAGTAAATATTGATGCTTGCTTTCCAAGCAACGATGTAAAGAATGCTTTATATATCCATCAATAGAAGAAATGTATTTCGAAGCTAATTTGAAATCCTTTTCAAATTCTTTTTCCTTTCCTGCTATTACCTGTAATGTTGCTTGTTCTAGAATCATTTTCCGTTTTTAGTTATTTATTAAGGTACTGCTCTATAAAACCTAGTAAAGTTTTTCTTTCGCTTTCGGTCGCGTCATCATCCATGCTGCTATGATTGACATCTACAAATTGGATAGCGATTTGATATTTTAAAGCTTCCTCTTTATTCGGTAAAACGCCATCGTCCGCTGGATAATCATTGGATCGGATTGTGAAAATTCGAGGTTCCGATGTTCTCGGCAATGGCATTCGACGATTATCTAAAGAAATGATTTTATGAGCCAACCTAGGGTATTTGTGAGCAAATAATACCGACATATCACCACCGTTGGAATGACCTATTAATGTTACGGAATTATAATCCAGATTAGGATGTTTTTCCTTTAAATAATGAAGTACAAAATGGATGTTTTCCATTCCACGTTTCCAATTGGGCATACGCGTTTCCATGAAGTTTCCTTCCATAGCTAACAACTCGTCATCCGGCAGTTCGTGCTGGATACTCACCACAAAGTAACCTTTACGCGCTAAAAAATTGGTTAGATAGCTGTATTTTAAGAGATCGCCACCTTCGTTTTGCCCATATCCATGACTTATTATGACAACTTTTTGAGGAACGTTTTCTTTGTTATCCCCATCTGAAATATACGCTACAGGAATTTTTCGTTGACGATTTTTATCAAAAAGTTCTTCCTGATTGATGGTGATGTTACTATTATCCAATGGTTGTCGAGTATCTTTTTGGCTAAAGGCATCATTAGAGATTGATAAAAAAGAAATGACGAGGATAATAAGAGTTTTCATGATCACGAAGATAGAATATTAATTAATCGACCATTGCTAAAATAGAAGCTGAATACTCGATTATTGATTTCGATGACAGAAGAAATAGATATAGGTTTAGTTTGAATATCCGTAGGAAACCATGTCGTTTTGGTGTGATGATTGGGCAGAAGAAATAATCCTTCTTGAGATCCAATGGTAGAAAATCGTTCCCAATCGCCTTTCCAAATATCCAATCCAAATGCATTGTAAAATTGATCGTAAACTGCTCGAATATTGTCTGTCGGTAGTCCAACTTCATTAACACATAAAAAATGTTTTGTCGAAAATGGAGTCGTTATATCATTCTCTAAATCGTGTCGAACGATGCATTCCGCAATATTTCCAGCAGGATCTAGAAAGTAGAATGATTGCGCGTTCCAATCTTCGAAGAACGCGAATTTTTCATCTTCGTTAGTGTCCATTATTTCGACACGATTGTACATCCACTCAAATGCTTCATTTAGCTTATTCCTCGGAATTAAAAAGCAATAATGATAAGCAGGAATTTGCAGGTCAGATCGTTGAAACTCTAAACAAGTCCACCCAACTTGAACCTGAAATGAGTTTTGGGTTTTATTTTTTACCTCAAATGCTAAGATAGATTCATAGAAATACAGCTGCTCAGCAAGGTAATTGGTTTGTAAAGTAAGGTGTTTAATTTTCATAACCGACTAAGAATGCTTCTTCTATAACTTCACTACCAATTTACTGTTTAAATCTGGGCTTGTCGCCACCAATTTATTATCTACCCAAACGCACAGCATGCTTTGATCTCCCGATTTTTCTTCGTTCCAATCTTTTTTCCAAATAATATCGATATCGCGATCGTGGTAACGAAGCTGACCTAAATAGAAATAATCCCATTCGTCAACAGGCAACAGCGGTTGCAAGGTGAACTCATTTTTTTGCGAAGCTTTAAAACCGATTAAATCGTCAATAATAATATCCGGGTAGGTCGAATGAAAATAATCTTGTTCGCCACCAAATGCTTTGCCATCGCTCGGAATGTACCATTCGCCGATATTTGGTTTTTCTGGATCATGCAATGAGGTGAGCTGACTGGTGTGTTTGTATAACAAGTTGCGATCTTCCGACGTTATGTCTTCCTTGTAGTTGCGTAAATAATTTGCGTAAGCCTTGTAAACGACGGAATTTTGAAATGGCCAACCGCGACCGTTCCATGCGTAAGCTTGTTCATTATAATAAGGATGTTGGCGTTCAGCAGTCGTCATTCCTTGCGTATTCATAAAGCCATCTTCGGATCCAAATAGCTTCCAGGCTTCCGCGTATTGCGTAGATTTATTCTTCGGAATCATGTTGAAATACCAAGGTGTATAACCCACCGATTCGCGAACCTGCGCTTCAAAACCTTTCGCTCCAAATGCATTATCTCCCGCAGTGTATGTGTTGAAAAACTGCATTTCCTCGTTCCACAACAAATCCAGTGATTTATCGCGGACGGCGCTGGCGCGCGCTTTGTACATGTCGGATTTCTCTTTCGAAAAACTATTTAGCGCATACAACGTGCTCAACGCTTTCAGATTTCCATACGCGTAACCGTTAACGGATGGACGTACTAAATATAGATCCGGATAGCCTTTTCGATAGGCTTTCGGATATTCGCTGGCGTATTTTGATTTTGCGGCAGCATCGGTCGTATTCCAACCCAAATAATAATTTCGCCAGTTTTCAGCGGTATATAAATCGTAAGCGCCTTTGCTTTCAATTAATCCCAACACAGCGGAAAGACTGAATTCCATGCCATCATACAAATCCAAAATTTTGTACAAGCCATTTGTCGCTGACTGCGGATTATGCACCGTAAATAAACTGTCCCAAACCGCCTGGTGCTTTTCCATGTGTGGCAAAATGTGTTTCGTCCATTCTTTGTCGGGATGGATTTGCAAATAGGCATGTACGCCATCAATCATCCAACTGGAAAAATGATGACTTTCCGGTCGACTCATGTAGGTTAGAAAGTTTCCGTTTTCGCGTTGATTCAATCGTGAAGCCGATCCGCTCATAAAATAATCTGCATAAGATTTTAGATATTTCGGATCGCGGAGCCAGCGTAAATCATAGAATTGGTGGCCGGCAGGGCAGGTGATGGCACCGCTAAATGAAGCCCACGGTTTATCGCCAAAAAATTCGGTAACTACCCAATAATCCTTGTTGTCGATGCTGTCACGGTATTGCTTCAAATGCTTGCTCATCATCCACCAGCGATAATTGTATACGCGATTAAAGTCGGTGTTTGAGCTCATGAAAAGCGGAACATTTTCTTTCAAAAAAGCTACGTTGTTTGTGGAGTTAAACGGTCCGTCAGATGTTGGACGATCTCGGTAGCTATTAAATTCTTCCACATCTTTAACCAAGTATTCTTGCGCCGATTCCTTGACTTTTTTCAACTCCTTTTCGTAACTAATCGATTTAGTTGTTCCGCACGCTGCTAATAATCCAATACTGATAATCGAAGTTGTACAGAGGGCAAAACTGCGCCAAGATGATTGAAAATGCATAGATAAGGTTTATGTCTTGTACGTTGAGATTTCTAATATAACAGTTCGTGGCGGTAATCGCAAAGTAACATCCGCGATGTAATACGTCGATTTGTATTTTTATTATATTTATGAATCAATAGTTATCTGACAAACGATGAAGAAAATACTATGGAGTTTATTGTTGTTGGCCGTTTGTAGCGACGCGATGTCACAAACAACTAAAATAAATAAAGACTACATCGGCCGATATGGTAGTAGCAATGGTGTTTGCATCTTCGAAGATGGTAAATTCTTTCTTTATGGATATGCCACGATGGTTTTTGGTAATTATAAGTTAGATGGAAGTAAGATTGAGTTTCGCCCGGATCGAAGAGATCTTTTCGAGTTATATGGCAATAGAAATCCGCAATTAGAAGACGGAAAAACACGTTGGCATTTCGTAGGGTTTGAACGTGGAAATACATTCGTTAAGTTCGATGAGGATTCTGTGCAGCGCGTGTTCAATGTTGGTGCGAATTGTTTTTCTTCTCCTTTTATTCATAATCACGACAAAACTGTGAAAGCAATCACGTTGATTGAAGAAAAAGAGGGTTTCGACGGCAATTCCTATCTTAATTGGCAATTCACTAATGCGGATCGCAACGATTTTATCGTCGTATACAATGAGGTTAAATACGAGAATGAGGATTTCTTTGGTATGATAGAAGACGGTGTCTTACGTCTTTCTAATTTTGGTGGTGAATCTGGCTATAAAAAGCATCAGGACGATCACGAATGGGATGATATTATCTCTATGAAAAGGGAATATGAGAATTATCAAGGAAATGATCAAGCTGTTTATGCCAACAGGGAATTTGCCAATTTTCAAATGGATTCATCAAGATATACATTGGATTTATCTACCAATCAATACATGGTTGCCGACACAACGATCAATGCTGAGTATCACAAAGATAGCCCTTATCAGGATGATCGCATTTTAAGAAAGTTCGATAAAATGGAACGAAAAAGTGCGAGTAACAAGGTTTTGGAATCAAATGGCATCGCTCATTCGACCATTTTCTATACTACGTGTGAAGAGGTAGAGAATTCTTATCGCTACAAAAGTGAGTATGAATCGGAGGAGTACAATCTAGAAGATCATGGGCACTTACCAATCCTAGAGCCAATTCCTGTCCCATTGGTTGATGAGGAAGAGGATAAATTTTGGGAGTTAGTTCCGTTTAGGTTGGAACGGGAAAATGGCCTTTATCTAGTTCAACTTCGTGACGAAAACACTGAAACGGCAATAATTATCGCTGATACGGCTTCTTTATTGTTGGATGATATTAGGTCTGTTGAATATGAAATAGAAGATCATGGGCTTCCAGTGGTTCGACTAAAGTTAGGAGAGCAAAGTGCGGAAAAATTTGCCGAACTCACGAAAGAATACAGCGGAAAATACCTTGCGATTATCGTAGATAACATGGCGATATCAATTCCACAAATTAATCAACCCATTGCGGATGGAAACATTCAAATCGGAGGAAATTTGTCGGTTGAAGAAGCGCAAAATATAGTTAAAGCGTTAACTCCAAAAAAGTAACATTGTAATCTATACTGGTTTAATTCCTTTGATTTTTAGCAGAACACCCTGAAGCTAAATTGAATTTGGCATTCAGGGTGTTTTATTTTGAATAATGCTGTTTATTCAACTGGCTCTAACCAAAATCTTACCAAGCGACTTCGCCGGTGGCTGGATTTGTTTCCTCACTGAAAAACTTTCCGGTTGGACAGTGTTCTTCCAGCAAAGCATATTTTATTATTCTTCTTGCTGCGTCGCTTACCGATCCACCTTGATTGCCTGTGAAATCGGTTTGTGTGTAGCCCGGACAAACAGCGTTCACCTTAATAGCCGTATCTTTCAGTTCGTAAGCCAGTTGCACGGTAAGCATATTGAGCGCCGCTTTGGAGATCGCGTAAACCGCATATTTCGCGTAATCATAAGCCGGCCAGTTCGGATCACTTTGTAAAGTTAATGAACCGACGCTGGTACTCACGTTGACGATACGAGCTGATGAAGATTGTTTTAGCAGGTCAACAAATGCTTTAGTTACCAACGCTGTTCCTAAAACATTCGTCTGAAAGGCATCTGTGAATTCCTGTTGATCTGCGGCAAGCACCGTATATGGCGCGCTTCCTCCATTAATCCCGGCGTTATTGATCAAAACATCTAATTGCTCAATCTCCAAACCAATAGCTTCGCGCGCTAAGTTTACGGATTCGGCGTTCGTGATATCAAGTTGAATAGCTTTAACTTGATCAAAACCTTCTTGGTTCAATAGTTTTGCAGCAGCTTGCCCACGAGATAAATCTCGGCTGCCTACATAGACGAAAAACCCACATGCCAATAATTGCTTCGCTGTTTCGAATCCTATGCCTTTATTTGCACCTGTAATTAATGCTGTTTTCATTGCTCTAATTCTTTGTTTACCACAAAGGTCAATCAAAAAAATAGCGTAAAATTTACCAAATGGTAAATTAAAATTAGCGCACGTTCTTTCGAATTCTACTCAATGATTGTAAGGTAACACCTAAATAAGAAGCGATGTGAGATAGGGGAACTCGATTTGCCAAATTGGGATAATTCTCCAGAAAAGCTTCATATCTCGCAGTAGCATCTTGCGATATCACTGGGCCTTTTCTGGATTTTTGGTACATACACTGATGTACCATTTTATTTTTTATCTCGTTCCATTCAACGACTTGTTCGGAAAGCTGTTCCCAAGATTTTTTGGAAAACACGAGCAATGTACAATTGGTACAAGCCTCAATATACTCGGTAGATGTTGTAGCAGCTTCAAAATTAATGTAATCGGCACTTAGGCTGCCCTCGGGGATAAAACAACGCGTTATAGCGTCGCCTTTTTTGGTATAATAAACACCACGTAAAACACCTTCCAAAACATAAGCAACAGTGTTCGGAACTTTTGCTGCCTCCGAAAAATAATCACCTTTGTGGAGATATACCTTCTCCAATTTATGGGAAATTGCCGCCAATTTTTCATCCGACAATTCAACATATTCTGCTACAAAGTCATTCCATGTTTTCACGGTGCAAGATAAAAAAAGGAATTTAGAATCAGCTGTGTTGGCAATTAGCTAAATGCATTATTAGCCCTTAACAACGTGTTTTATTCATTTATTAGTCGAACAGCGTACTGTCCGCTGAATACTGAGATAAACATTTAGGCTAAAATTCAATATTTAAAATAAAAACTACTAAAAACATAGATTATATATTTTTAATAATGTATATTTGCTTAATATCATTTTGACAGTGATGTATTATTAACGTAACATATATTAATCAAACGCCAGATGAAAACAATTGTACCCCAATTTTCATTCCCGAACGGGTTTCTCAGTACAACAATTATTTCCGCATGCAACTCCTGTATGCGAATGTGTAGCTAACTAAAGCTATCGACAACGGTCACTATCGCCGTTTGTTTTACACGGATTTAAATCCGGATTTCTTCCAATTACTTCGGCAATCAATCGGTACATCTATCTGAACATCTCAAGTAGATATCAGTCTGCATTTGCCAAAATTTTATCCTTATGAAAAAAAATTACACATTTAGGTATGCCATCGGTTTACTTATATTTATTGGATCGCCGTATCCTATATTACTAAAAGCACAAGAAACACCGCGTGCGATTGTCAATGCCAATTTCCGTGGTATAGTGGTGGATGCTAAGAACGGTACGCCAATTGAAGGCGCCACCGTTACTTTGTATGGCGTAACGCATTCGGTTACCACCAATCGCCAAGGAAGTTTCAGCTTCGTTACCGGCCAGAGCTTACCCGCACGAGTCGTGGTTTCTTCGATTGGTTACGACGAACAAACGGCAACGATCACCAATCCAGGAGATACTATTCGCTTAGTTCAAAGTGATAAATCGGTAGATGAGGTGGTCGTTGTGGGTTATGGCACGCAGAAAAGGCGCGAATTTACAGGTTCAGCTGCAAATGTCTCTGCCGAAGATATAAAAGATATTCCCGTGCAGAGCTTCGACCAAGCATTGGTAGGCAAGGCGGCGGGTGTCAGTATTTCTTTGCCGAATGGTTTGTTAAACAATCCTCCCGTTATTCGCGTTCGCGGAGTTAATTCCATTTCCTTAAGCTCTTATCCGTTAGTTGTAGTCGATGGTATTCCGGTGAACACAGGAAGTATTGGTTCTAATAATGTGCCTAACAATCCTTTAGCCGACATTAATCCGGCCGATATCGAATCGATTGATGTGCTAAAAGATGCAGCGTCTACATCCATTTACGGCTCTCGTGCTGCGGGCGGTGTGTTATTGGTAACGACCAAGAAAGGTAAAGCCGGTCGAGTAAAAGTAAACTATGATGCTTGGGGATCAGTCGTTCGCGCTGCACGGTTACCTAAGTTATTGAATGCTGAACAATACATGGAAATCAAAAATGAATCGGTGCGCAATAGCAAATTACTTTCTGGTAATCAAAATAACGCAGCGGTCGCTGATGCCTTGTTTTTCCCTCAATATGACGAAGCTGGAAATTTGGTGCAAACGAATTGGTACGATCATGTTTACAATACCGGGTACAGCCACAGCCACAGCCTTTCGGTAAGTGGTGCGAGTGAAAAAACACAGTATTACATGTCGGCTAACTTTTCGGATCAAGAAGGCTTTTTCGCCGGAAACGCATTTGATCGACAAGGCATACGTTTCAATTTGGAACACAAGGTTAATGATTGGTTCAGCGTGGGAGGAAACGTGAACTACAACAAAACGTTTAATCAAGCTCAAAATTCCGGGTCTCTGCCGGGAAGCCAATTATTTTTGGTAGGTGGAGCACGATTGGCGACGGCTCTTCCACCCAATGTTTCGCCATTTAATCCAGATGGAAGCTATCATTTAAGTAGTACAGGCTTACTTGGTCCCGGCGCAAATAGATTTACAAATACATTGTATAACCCCGAAGCATTATTCGATTACAGCAGTTTCACGACTGGTAACGATCACATTTTAGGTAATATTCATGCGCAGTTACAATTGGCTCGTGGATTGAAATTTACCAGCACTTACGCGGTAGATCGAAACCTAACGACTAGCAAAACATTTCAAAGTCCGAACATTGGATCAGCGGGTTATACCAATGGTGGGTCGGTTACCAATTTAAGTGCGTTGCGTAACAATTGGAACTTCATAAATACGTTGAATTTCGATCGTACATTTGATGGAAAGCATGATGTAGGTTTGTTGCTCGGTTACGATATTCAACAATACAATAACGACATTTGGAGTGCTTCACAAAACAATTCGGCCGATCCTTTTTTCGAAAATTATCAAGGAAGTTGGACAACCATTTCGGGAGCTGGTGGAACGTTGAATGAGCAATTTTTTCGTTCTACATTTTTCCGCGGATCATACAATTACGATCGACGGTATTTCTTGACAGCGAACTTCCGCCGCGATGGAAACTCCGCATTGGGAGGCAATAACAAATACGGCGATTTCGGTGGAGTTTCCGCAGGATGGTCGATTTTCGAAGAAAGCTTTTACAGCGAAAGCTTATCCAATTTGTTCGGTGATTTGCGCGTTCGTGCAAGCTGGGGAAAAGTCGGTAATGGCAATCTTTCCGCGTTTCAATCACTCAACTTATATAGCTCTGCATTATATGGAGGCGTTTCCACCTGGAATTTGTCGCAAGCAGGTAATCCAAATTTAGGTTGGGAAACCTCCGAGCAAACCAACGTCGGGCTATCTTTTGCTTTATTGCGAAGAAAACTAAACGTGGATATCGACTACTTCCGAAACAATGTAAACGGATTAATTCTAAACGCTCCGCAATCACCGTCGAAAGGAATTCCTGGAAACAGCATTACACAAAACATCGGAAGCATGTATAATCGCGGATTGGAAATCGCACTACACGGCGATATTGTCCGTACAGAAAATTTCTCTTGGAATGCCGGACTAAACTTCACGCACGTAAAAAATAAGGTTACCGCACTTGCGGAAGGAAATTCGGACATCATTGGATATACGCATACCACCACCGAAGCGAATAATGTTACGCGAGTAGGCCACTCTGTAGGTAGTCTTTACGGCGCATTGACGGATGGCGTAAATCCAGAAAATGGCCGACGGATTTTCTTCAACCGAAATGGAGAGCGCGTGCAATACAGTGCTGCAGTAGCTCCAGGAGAAAGCAATTGGACCTACTTAGATGGAACAACGGCGGCACCGATAACGGTAGCTGATTACCAAGTTTTGGGAAATGCTTTACCAACCTATTACGGCGGTTTTAACAATAACTTCCGCTACAAGGATTTTGATGCGACGGTCAACTTCACATTTGCCGGTGGCAATAAAATAATGAATGGCACGCGAGGAACTTTGCTGGATCAGCGTTTTTACAACAATTCCACGGAAGTTTTAGAAAGATGGACAACGTCAGGACAACAAACGGACATTCCGCGCGTGGTGTATAACGATGTAATATCTAATGGCTCTGCTGGCTTTTCGATTTCGGACAATGCGGAGAAAGCAGACTTTTTACGTCTTCAACAAGTAGTTCTGGGATATACTTTCCGTCCAGCGTCTTTAGCGCGTTTAGGATTGTCAAGTGTGAGATTTTACGCACAAGCTTCTAATTTGTTCTTAGTAACAGGTTATACGGGGGCGGATCCTGAATCATCGTCCAATGGAAATTCAAACACATCGATCGGAATTGAGAAGAATTCCATCGGACAAGGACGCACATGGAGCGCAGGCTTAAATGTTTCATTTTAATGATTAGAAAACATGCAAAACTTTATTCATAATCCAGTAAAAAAATATCTTATTTGGGCACTTGTACCTATTACCATTTTCCAAAGCTGCAAAAGTGAGTCGGGATTATATCCTATTCCCGAAACCAGTATTTCTGATCAGAATGTTTTCGATACGCCTGCGCGGATAGAAGGATTGGTGAATGGGATATATCGAAACTTGAAGGCCGCTAGTTTGTACGGTGGACGATATTTGCTCTATCAAGATGTTCGCGGCGAAGAATTTATTAATGTAACAGCGAATAGCTATACCGCATACGAAAGCTGGAACAATTCGTACAGTTCGGGTTCGAATGATATCAACAATCTTTGGACGGGCGCCTACGCCACGATCAATAGCGCCAATATAGTAATTCAGGGTTTGGAGAATACGGAGGTGATTTCTCGGGAAGCGGCGTCAGCGTATATCGGCGAAGCTAAATTTCTTCGCGCACTCGCTTACTTTAGTCTTATCACGGTTTTCGGGCAACCTTACAATTCGGATCAAGGTGCGTCTGCGGGTGTGCCATTGCGATTGCAAGCCGAAACAGGAACGCAGAACAACGATTTAGCAAGAAGTAGCGTTGCGGAGATTTACACGCAAATCTTGAAAGATTTGGATGAAGCGGAACAAGCGCTGCCGGATAAACATGCTTCCGCATCGTTAAACACAACAAGAGCGCACAAAAATACCGCAATTGCATTGAAAACGCGCGTTTATCTAACGACTAAAAACTTTGCAAAAGTTTCCGAGGAAGCCGCTAAGATCGTTCCGCAAACCGCAGCGCCATTTTCCGCTCAACGTGGGGTCGCGCATCAATTGCAAAGCGATCTCCAAACGGTATTCGGAGGAAATTATACAACGACAGAATCCATTTTAAGTTTGCCGATGACGCCCACAGATGCGGTTTCTGGTCAATCTGCTTTAGGATACGTTTATCTGGTAAATAGAGAATATTATCTTAATCCAAATGGGATCATTTCGGACGCGCAGTGGCGATCGAATGATACACGCCGTGCACTGATACAAACAACCAGCGGTCGGCAATATTTAAGAAAATATGCAAAAGCATCGCCTTATATCGATTATATTCCTGTTATTCGATACGCGGAAGTATTGCTTAATTATGCCGAATCAGCGGCGGAAAGCGGACAATTAGCGCTTGGCTATTCTTTATTATCGGCGGTGCATGGTCGGTCGGATGCTAGCTTTACGTTTCCTGCGGCAACAGCAAGCGATAGAAGCACGTTGCTAAATGCTATTGCTACGGAGCGAAGAATAGAGCTGCTAGGGGAGGGTTTCCGTGGTCACGATTTGCTTCGTAAATTACAGCCATTACCAGCGAAAGGCGATGCCAATATCCAAACGCCGAAAGTGGAAACATCTGCACAGAATTATATATTTCCAGCACCAAATACGGAATTGGCAACAAATAAATTGTTTTAGATAAAAATCGACTCCTATGAAAACTAAAGTATATCTTACCACAATAGGTATGTTATCCAGCTTTGTCGGATTGCAAGCGCAAGATTCTCCCGTAAAATTGGCAGGTACAGTGAATCATTCCGATAGTAAATATGTGTATTTGCATCGTTTTGAAAATAAGACATTTACCGTAATAGATTCCGCGAAAGTGAGCAAAAAAGCGTTTGCATTTAATACAGTATTGCCCTTGCCCGAGTTGTATGGCCTATCCTTGAGCAGAGAAGAAGCACCATCTTATGTTTTTCTAGATAAGGGAGATATTAAGGTTCAACTGGATGGCGCATCGTCAAAAGAATTCGAAGTGAGCGGATCGGCTAGCCAAACGCTTTTTGAAACGTACAAAAAAGAAAAACATACTGATGTAGCAGATTTCATCGCGAAGCATCCCGACGAGATTGTTTCGAGCTATGTGTTGTATCGCGATTGGTCTTATCGACTTTCGCCAGATCAATTGGAACGGAATATTGCTTTACTAACTTCTAAACAACAGCAATCCCGCTACACGCAAGAATTGAAAAAGATTATTGAGGTAACTAGACAAGTTGCTGTCGGTAAAAAAGCACCTCCAATAACCGCTGCAAATCCGGAAGGGGATGATGTTGCGCTTTACGATCACCTTGGAAAATACACACTGATTGATTTTTGGGCTTCCTGGTGTCCGCCATGTCGCCGGGAAAACCCAAATATCGTAGCAAACTACCAAAAATATAAGGATCAAGGATTTCAGATTTATGCCATTTCTCTAGATAAGAAGAAAGATGCTTGGCTGAAAGGTATTGCTGATGATCATTTGACGTGGTTGCACGTTTCGGAGTTGAAATATTGGAATAGCGATATTGCTGCAGCGTATGCAGTGCGGGCGATTCCTGCAAATTTTTTAGTGGATGAAAATGGCATTATCGTAGCTAAAAATGTGAAAGGAGAACGATTGGGAATTGTTTTGGATAGTTTGTTTAATGGACAGAATGATCAACAAGGATCAAAAGTAGGATTAGGTTGGAAAGGCAACACATTTAAAGGACAGGATCCGATCGCATTTGAATCTACAGAAAGTCAACCTACGGCCAAGCAAATAAAAAATACATTTAGTGCGGACAATCGCGTGTTTTTCAGTAACGAATCGGCAGGGTCGCGATTGAATGAATTAGCTAAAGCCGATGACGGAACCTATGAAATCTTAATTTCTCCAGAGAAAACGCCGATCAATCAAAGTCCGTGGTATGGTTTTCAAGTTTGGGCGGAGCGAGATACCACGATCAGCGTGAAAATTAAGTACGCTACAGGTTTCTATCATCGATACGATCCGAAGATTAGTAAGGATGAAGGGACATGGGAAAAGTTGCCCACGCCGACTTACATTCTGGAAGGCGACCGAAAAGTAGCCATCGCGTTTAATGTTTCCGTTGGACCCAATAAGACGTGGATCGCGGCGCAGGAGAATATTCCATCTGCAAAAGCTTATGCTTGGTTAGAAAACGTAAATCCAAAACTTCAATTAGATAAAACGGAGGTAGGTAAAACGGCGCTTGATGCGCCGCTTTACGTTTATGGCGCAGGAAACTCGAATAGCAAAAAACGGATTATTGTAATGGGACGGCAGCATCCGCCTGAGATTACAGGGCATTATGCGTACGCAGGCTTCGTGGATTATTTGTTGGGAGACACACCGGATGCGAAAGCATTTCGTGACGAATATTACCTTTATTTTATTCCCGTCGGAAATCCTGATGGCGTAGATGAAGGACATTGGCGCACGAATGCGAACGGTGTTGATCTCAACCGCGATTGGGACGCGTTTCATCAACCAGAAACGCGCGCATTTCGGGATTATTTCGAACGAGAAATCAAATCAAAAGATCGTGAATTGTATTTCGCTATCGATTTCCATTCCACGGCGAAGGATATTTATTACACCGTTGACCCATCGCTTAGCAGCAGGTTTCCAGGTTTTGTTCCCGATTGGATTAATGGGTTAAAGGAAGCTATTCCTAGCTATCATCCACACGTAAAGCCGCTTTATTTTGAAGGACCAACTTTCACAGCTTATAGTTATTTTTATAAAAATTACGATGCTGAAGCTTTGGTTTATGAGATCGGTGATGATACGGAACCAGGGTTTATCGATCAAAAGTCGAAATTGTCCGCAAAACATTTAATCCAAAAATTAACGCAAGCAGATAAGTCTTAATACCAACGAAAAACTATGAATATAAAAAGCAAGTTACTGAGCATAGCAGCGCTCGCCATTGTTCAAACTTTATCTGCTCAGAGCGATAAAATTACGGTCACGGACCTGACCAAAATCAAGCAGATTACCGATTTGCAGGTTAATGCGGACATCTCTGAGGCCGCTTATTCGGTCAAGAGCGTAACGCAAGACACTGCAGCTCGCGGCGGTTATACGTATAAAACGCAATGGTTCACGAGAGCTTTAAAATCCAAAAAGTTGTCGGAAAATGCGCTGAACAACGCACTAGATGAACGAATCGAAAAAATTATCTACACGCCCGATGGCAAACGCTGGGCTTTGGTAAAGAAGAAGGAAAAGGTTGTGCAATTGCACCCATATTCGTCGAATGAACTAGATACCTCTGCATTTTTTAGAGGAGTTACTTATCCTATACAGCAAGTTCGATTTAGCGCCGATAGCAAAAGGGCTTTGTTTTCTGTTCGACTTACTTTGGACGAATTAATAGAAAGCAAAGATTTCAACCCGAAAAACGAGTTGCCGAAATGGTCTTACGAGCGTCCCGGTGACGCGAACAACGCATCTTTGCGGAATGCGAAAGCCAATCCAAATGCAGATGGCGATTCCGAAAGTGTGGCGGCCTATCTTTTGGAAAACGAAAAGAAAGAGTTAGCAAAACGTACAAATAAATTGCAATTTCAGACTGAAAACTCTACGACGGGAACGCTTTATTTCGTGCATTGGTATGCAGTTGATTTGAAAGAAGGATCGCTCGTAAAACCTTTGACGTCAGGATTTCGATCTTATCCACGAGCGGAATTTTTATCGGATAAACAAATTATTGCAAGCACTGATCGCGACACGATCGCGCATCCCGACAGAATAAATACCTCGGATATCGTCATTTTCGATACCCAGAACGGAACACACAAAACGGTGCTCGGCGATGGGCAATATCGTTATCAATTGGAAGCGGTCGCATCTTCCGGCAAATACATTGCTGTTAATAGAAATATTCCCAACGTGCTCACGCAGTCTCAATTACTCGTTTACGAAACTAAAAATTGGAAAGGTAAACCAATTGATTACGATCGTACGGCAGGGCAGGTGCTGTTTGGCGAAGGCGATTCCGATTTATATTTTATTTCGCCGAGCAACGGTGGTAAAGTCGTTAATCGCGTAGAACTATCTACAGGAAAAATTTTCGCGTTGACTTCTGTCGATGAAGGCATAAACGAATTTTGGATCGGTAAGAATAAAGCGATTTACGCTAAAACGACATTTGCTAATCCGGCAGAACTGTTTTTAGCTGACGCAAACTTTTCTAATGAAGAAGTTTTGACTGCACTTAATTCGGAATGGCTAAAAGAGAAAGCCATCGTAAAGCCTGAAAAATTTACTTTTAAAAACGAATTGGGATTAGACGTGGAGTATTGGTTGTTGAAACCTACGAAGGGAACAGCCGACGAAAAAGCGCCACTTTTAGTGGAGATCCACGGTGGGCCTGCATCCATGTTCGGTCCCGGCGATGCGAGCATGTGGCATGAATATCAATATTTCGCGGCGAGAGGTTATGGCGTGATATATGGTAATCCGCGGGGTTCCAGCGGATATGGCGAAGATTTTTTAAAATCGAATTATCGAGATTGGGGAAAAGGTCCTTCTACTGACGTGTTGAGTGCGTTGGATCACGTGGTTGCTCAAAATTGGGTGGATACAACTCGATTGTATCTTACTGGCGGATCGTATGGCGCATTTTTGACAACATGGATTATCTCGCATGATCATCGTTTCCGCGCTGCATCCAGCCAGCGCGGCGTGTATGATCTATATACATTTTTTGGTAGTGGAAATGTTTGGCCGATGTTGAAGCGTTATTTTGGAGGATTTCCTTGGGAGGATGGCATTTTGCAAGTATTGCAAGAGCAATCGCCCATTAATTATGCCACAGCAATCAAAACGCCTTTGCTCATTTTTACGGGTGAAAACGATAATAGAACTGGTCCGGTGCAAGGTGACTATTTATACAAGCAATTGAAATATTTAGGTCGAGACGTAGAATACATCCGTCATCCGGGCGCAGATCATGAAATCACGCGTTCTGGAAATGTAACGCAACGAATCGATCAAATGCTTCGAACCTATGAATTTTTCGAGCGATTCAAGAATTAGTAAAAGCAGCCGATTTTAAAAGACATATCCTGATCGTAAAACCGTCAGGATATGTTTTTTTAAAGGCAGGATAGATTACTAGGATTTAAACGTCTTTAGGATATCGTCCAAACTACGATTATACGCTTCTCCGAAAGCGTCCATGTGTTGCTTTTCGAATTGCTCATAGAATCGTCGCTGTGTTTTCTCATTTTGGTTTAGCTTAGTTAGCGCATTTAACCCTTTAAAAAGCGCCTCCTCGTTGGTCGGATCCGCTAACATCATGAGCTTTGCTAGTGAATAAATATTCTCCCAATGATGTTGCTTTTCGTTTGCTTCTATAGCATTCTGTAACCTGCTAATTAGCGTTTGCTCCAGTTTGGCTTTGGCATCATCAAACATCGGATCATCCATCCCCAATAAAAACGATCCACGCCGAAGGATCAGGGCCAAACGATCAATTTCTAGCTTATGTTGCGCCGATAAATGCTTTATCAAATTCTGATGATCACAATAGCAATTCTCTGCCATAATCAACTTGTACTGACCATTTTCATAAACAATTTCTATGTCATCGAGGTCACTCAGCGACTTTCTCAAATTGTTGATAGCTACATTTCTTGATGTTTTTACTTTGTCTTTTTCTTTATCTGGCCAAATCAAATGGCTCAATAAGTTAGAACTAATTCCCGCACCATCGCTATGCAGTAGAATTAAACAGAAAACCTGACGTAATCGCGTACTGAACAAATGGGAAATATCTGTACCACGACGATCCAAAACGGTAAAGTCCCCAAAAAGAAAAATGGCATTACGGTCTGGTCGTTTATGCGTAATTTCTACGATTTCATTCCGGGAAGTTTGATTGATATTCGTTTCGACTTCCAGTTTTGGACTGCCCGTTTTTCGGCGAACTAAAACCGCTCCCGCAATTGCTCCACTTACCAGAAGTCCGGCCAGTACAATCCACTTAATCTTTTGGCTTTTCTCGGGAAATGCTCCAAGCTGTGCTTGATGGATTGCTGGAAATTCCAACTCATAGATGGAAAGTTTTGATCGAACATCATCATCTGATTCCTGTACCAGCGCCACCATTTTTTGTAAATATTCATCGTAGTACAACCTCGCGCGCGTGCTTATTTTGTCGGAATAGATAGGAATGGAATCGCCCAAGTTTTCCGAATAGCCATCGCGTAATGAAAAACGCTTCAGTTGGATTAGTGAATGCGATACATGCTCGGGATAAGTTAATGCATACAACCAGTCGTCATTTGGAATAGCTAACCCTTTGGCAGGCACAAAATGTTTCTCCGGCGCATTCAATTGCCATATTTTTTTTGCTGTACCGTCAGCAGGATCAATTTCATAGAGATCGTAAAAATAGGTTCTTCCGACGATGTGTTCGCCGGATTCGTTCCCCATTCCGCCAAAAAGATAGATTTTTTTGTTTTTAGCAGAATAGCCCATTGAAGTGAAATAGCGCGGTAAAATTTTATCGCCAGTTAATTCCTTTGGCGCTGTCCAGGACGATCCGTCGATTGGAAGCTGCATCATCTTGTTATTATATAACATGTTTCCAAACCCACCGAACACGAACAATGATTTTTTATTCGCTATATACTGGACGCCGTGGTGGTTTATCTCCATCTCCTTATAACTGTCATTTTCCACGCGCCAAGTGAGATCCGATAAATCTAAACTTGCTATGGTTGGGCCGTCATAGGGATGTTCGTAAAATGTTTCGTACACATAAAGCCGATTAGAAGCCGTGTCAACGAAGCTATTGCCCAGTTTTATTAAGACAGGACATGGCGCCGTGAATTTGAAACTTCGGTGAGTATTATCTCGCAGATAGTGTGCATATAGCGAATCGCTGTTGAAGTAATAGGCAATTTGATGCTTGGCATCGTAATCGGATCCCGCTTTTTTGCTGGAATACTGTACACGATGCCGTTGCCAATGATAGGCATTATTAAGAAGCCATGTACCTTTTGTTAAATAACCCAAACTTTCGCCGTGTTCATCATGCAGTTGATTTCCGTCACTTTCGAGCATCGGGAAGCGATAAGTTTTCTTTTGATCTTTGACAACTAAAGAGCGTATAGAAAATGTTGGTACATCAATTAAGTAATCGCTTTTGCCGAAGATCAAGATTGGATCGTAATGGGTTCTTTTCTTCGCGCGAACCGCCTTTTTATTCAATTTTCCAAGTGTTAGTGATAACACGCCTTGATGCAAATCATACTCAATTCGCGTAGATAGCCAACGATTCGCTTTTAGCTTCTCCATGGGAACAGATAAGCGAATCAAACAACTTTTACCTTCTTCATTAAGTCGAAATACGCCCTCGTCATCCTCTTTATCGAAATACAGATTGTACGTAGGATCGCTTCCGCGATCTTTGATTCGGATGATGTATCCAGCTGTTCTATTATCTATCAAATCAAGGTCGAAATCAATGGTCAGTTTTCCATTGAAAGCATGTTTAGAATCCTGAAATAATTGTAAAGAAGATCGCTGCTCTATCGGAGAATTGCTACCGGTAAATGCTATCCCTTGTGCCCACGTGTTGAACGAATTCATCGAAATAATGACACAGATTGGAATGGCTAATTGTTTAAGGCGGCTAATTATATTCATCATCAAGTTTATCATTCGGCACATAACAAGCCTATTTATCGGTAGTGTTAATATAACAAATGTAAAAAAAGTTCCACAATCGTTTTAGTACATAAATAGGGATAGGATGCTGTTTTTAATGGCGACAGTACGTGCCCACAGAATTGTTACGCATCGATCGATAGGGGTTAAGAGATTTATATACGTATTAAACGCCCTTTTTTAACCCATTCATTAACCCCTCCGTTTGTATATTTGGTTTGTTATGATCGAGCAACTTTAACCATGTTGCTCAGCTAATAATTATTAAACCAAATATAGAACATCATGCCGTTAAACCGTATTGTTCCTACCGCGCTTAGTGCTGCTTTAGTTTGCGCGACCATGGCCAGCACCACGGTGTTTTCCTGTTCGGAAAACGCTGTTCAGAAAATTGATGTTGTCGACCCTGATATCGGCCAACCTTTACAAGTTGCGAAGCAAAATTTAGAACGCGCAATCAGCTTAGTGGATGTGACGATGGGGAAGCAATTTGATCCGCAGACGTTTGAAATGCGCCGCTTCTACAATCCATTTACGAAAAGTAAGTCAGAAGAGCGTGCTTCCGTCTGGATGTACACTGCCGGAATCGAAGCCGTGAATGCGATTATAGCAGGATTGAAAAAAGCAAAGGATGCAGGCGATCCGCAATTGCATGATTTACATTTCCAACGTTATGTGAAATTGCTCGATGATCTTTATGCGAATGCAGATTATTATCTCGGCACGTTTGAGTTGGTTTCTTTTACGCAAACGAAAGAATGGTCGGTTTACGCCGTAGATCGTGTTAACACCAAAGGACAAGCGAATGTTACGGGCGTATTGAATGTGTATGATGATCAAATGTGGTTGATTCGGGAGTTGTTGGAATCCTACAAGTTGACAGGAAATGATGCGTATCGCCAAAAAGCGGAATACTTAACAGATTATGTATTGGATGGATGGGATACGACGTTGGATGAGCAAGGACAGGAAAATGGCGGTATTCCATGGGGACCAGGTTATACCACAAAACATGCGTGTAGCAATGGACCATTAATCACGCCATTAGTCTGGTTGCACGAACTTTATCGTGATAAATCCGAACAGATAGCAAAACACTACATTGATGCGAGCGATAAAAAAACGCGGTTGACAAAGATGGTTGATAAGGGAGCGTATTACCTCGATTATGCTAAGAAAGTTTACGCTTGGCAAAAAGATCATCTCTTGAATAGCGAGGGTGTCTACAGCGATATGATGGGCGGATGTGTGCCCAACTGTGACTTGCAATATGAAAACATTGCGGGTGTCCGCTATCGAGCAAACACACCACTTCGTGATGCAGTGGGCGAAGCATTTACCTACAATAGCGGAACAATGCTCTCTGGTGGTGCCGACTTATATCGTGCTACGCAGGAGGAAAGCTATGCTTCCGATGTAAAGAATCTATCCCAAAAAAGTTTTGCGAAGTTCGCTTCCTTAGGGCAGGATGTTCCGCAACATTTTACGTTCGGAACGGATGGATTTAAAAACTGGTTCAACGGCATACTATTGCGTGGATATCAAGAATCTACAGCGCTTAATGAGCAGAATAACGCGTATCTAAATGCATTTCAGAAAAACTTGGATTATGGATTTGAGCGTTTCAACGAGGATGGGTATTTACCGACAAATTTGCTAAAAGGCTGGCAAGATGAGCGAAATGGCCAGGGTGTGGAAGGCATGTTTATGTTCACTTATGCCGCGCAATACGCGCTTCTCGGTCAGCATCAATTGGACATTAATTTTTAGTAGGGGATAAACCAATTTATAAACCAATATAACCATGAAGGTAATCTTAAAAAGATGCGCCGCAATGTCGGTGTATGCGTTTACCGTGCTTGTTTTATGTTTGCCTAATATTTTGCTGGCGCAAACAACAATACAAGGAACGGTAACAAATTCGCTAAATCAACCTTTAGCCAATGTTTCGGTAGTGGTGAAAGGTATAACACCACAAATCGCTACCAGCACAAATGAGCAAGGTTTTTATCGTATTAGTGTGCCCGCGAGTGCCGTATTGCAATTCACTTTCATCGGCTATCAGCCCGTAGAGGAAGCCGTGAATGGGAAAACGAACATCAACGTGAAACTCGAAGCAGGGGATCAAAGCGTAGAAGAAGTAGTTGTGGTTGCTTACGGCACGCAGCGAAAGAAAACACTTACTGGCGCCATCTCCGGTGTGAAAGGTACTGAGATGCGTCAAACGCGGAATGAAAATCCACAAAATATGCTCACTGGACGAATCGCGGGTGTGCGTGTTTGGCAGCAAAGTGCCGAACCAGGATCCTACCGCGCAAATTTCGATATCCGCGGAATGGGCGCACCGTTGGTCATTATAGACGGTGTCCCTAGGTCGATTCAAGATTTTCAACGCTTAAATCCCGCCGATATTGAGGATGTTTCGGTACTTAAAGATGCTTCTGCGTCCATTTACGGAGTTCGTGCAGCGAACGGAGTGATGTTAGTGACCACAAGAAAAGGGAAAGAAGGCGCTATTGCTGTGAACTACAATGGTTCGTATACGTTTCAACGCCCGTCGAATATGCCTTTTTTGGCAACGGCTTTTGAAGCAATGACCTTGTACAACGAGCGTTCAATGAACAACATTAATGGTGGAAACCACGTGTACACCGAAAAGGATTTCGAAGATTTCCGCACCGGAGCACGACGATCCTCCGATTGGACATCCCTCATCTTTTCAGAAGTATCGCCACAAACGGCGCATGATTTGAGCATTTCGGGCGGTTCCGCTAAAACCCAATATTACTTCGGTGGCGGATATAATTTTCAGGAAGGATTTTTCCGAAGTGGCGATTTGAATTACCACAAATTCAATATACGAACGAATCTAACGACCGAGATCACAAAAGGACTGAAATTAGAACTTAATTTAGCAGGAATGTCAGACGTGCAAAACAATCCGTATGCATCGTCAGTAGATATTATTCGGAATTATTGGGCTCAAGGAATGCTGGTTCCGGCGTTTGCTGATCCGGAAGGAACATTGATCAATTATGAAGGAATTGGTTTGGAGCAGAATACCGTTCCGATGATCTATTCAGATATTTCCGGTTATCGAAAATACAAACAGAAAACGTTTCAGTCGTCCGCTGCATTGAATTATGACTTTGGAACTTTATCGGAATCCTTGAAAGGATTAACCGCGCGAGGTTTAATTTCCTACGATTACCGAACGGATAACAATGCCATTTTCCGCAAGGAATATTATCAATATGCGTTCGATCCGATTAATAATCGTTACAACCAGAAGTTGTTTGATTTAAGCAGTCCGAGCAGAATGCGACGCGAATTTTTCGAAAAGCAACAAATTCTAAGTCAGTTTACATTGAATTTCGATCGCACCTTCGGAAACGGACATTCACTAAACACATTAGTGGGTTGGGAAACCCAAAAGAATGACGGCGATAATTTCTACGGAATGAAGAATTTGGCTTTCAATTCCGATATCCTGTTTCTAGGCGTCGAAGAAGGACAAATGACCGGAATGAACGGTGGCTTGGGAGATTATTATAATGAAGCAAAACAAGCCGCGCTTGGTCGGGTAAATTACGGTTTTAAAGATCGTTATATTGCTGAATTCCAATTTAGGTACGATGCGTCGTCTCGATTTTTTAAGGATAATCGATGGGGATTTTTTCCATCGGGATCAGCCGCTTGGCGAATCTCTGAAGAACCATTTTTCAAATCTATTGATGCATTAAAGTTTGTCGATCAATTAAAAGTACGCGCTAGCTATGGCTTATTGGGCGATGATATAGGAAATAACTGGAATTTTGATTGGGTTTCCGGATACAATTATCCTGCTACCAGTGGCAATGCGGAGAATGGTTATTACAACCAGTATGCTCCTGGTTATCTTTTCGGAGATCAATACATCACGGGTGTTACGCGTAGAGGTATTCCTAATCAATTCCTCACTTGGTTTGAAGCAACGGCTTTGAATGTGGGTGTGGATTTCGATGCATGGAACGGCAAGTTCGGCTTTACGTTGGATTACTTCGATCGGAGAAGACACGGACTTTTCAATCGTCGCTTAGGTGATTTTCCGACCGTAATTGGAATGGAAGCTCCTTTGGAAAATGCAAATAGCGATCAACACTTTGGCTTAGAATTAGAGCTACGCCACCGCAATCAGATTGGTGATTTTGGTTATAGCTTACGCGGTATTGCCACAATTACGAGAAACAAATATTTGGTTGGCGTGCAGAATGGACCTTATGCAAATTCGTACCGAAAATGGCGCGATGATAACTTAAACCAACGTTATCAAGGTCAGCAATTTGGTTACTTATCGGACGGTCGGTTTATGGATTGGAATGATATCCGAAATTATCCAATTTATACGGAGCGCGACCAACTTCCCGGCGATTACAAATATGTGGATTGGAACGGTGACGGAGAAATCAGCGGTTTGGACGAGCATCCATTTGCTTTTGATCAAACGCCGTGGATGAACTTCAGTTTGAATATGCAAGCCAATTACAAAAACTTTGATTTAGCGATGCTATTTCAAGGATCAGCTTTAGGCTCGATGGAATACAAAGAACCGCTTTATGCTATCTGGGGAAGTAACGGCGGAGGAACGTTGACGCAATATTTAGATCGTTGGCGTCCGGTAGACCCCAATGCCGATCCGTACGACCCAGCAACGGAATGGATTCCGGGTTATTATGCATATACCGGACGTTATCCGAGAGGAAATTCAGAATTCAATCGCGTCAGCACCTCGTATTTGCGGCTAAAAAGTTTGGAGTTGGGATACACATTGCCAGCATTTGCTAAAAATCCAAACATGCGATTGCGTGTTTTCGCGAACACGTACAACGTATTCACCATTACGGCGGTAAAATTTGTTGATCCTGAACATCCGGATAGTGATTTGGGGAGAATGTATCCACTCAACAAAACCTACACGGTGGGTGCTTCTCTTAATTTTTAATCGATCACAGACCAAAGAACTAAAACCTATGAAACGATTTGTTCCAATACTTTTAAGTCTGACACTGTTTGCTGCTATGCAATCTTGTGTGAAGATGGATATTGAACCGAAGAATATTGTGTCGGATAATGAGCTGTTTAGCACACCGGCCAGTGTGGATATTTATATGGCAACGATGTACAGCCGTATGCCATTCGAAGATTTTAAATACATGAGCCAGTGGGGATTTGAATATAATGGCTGGCTAAACTCAGTCGGAATTGATGGATCCGGCGAAGCGGTAAATCGCGACGGAATTACCACTGCGTTTACTGGTGAACGTACCGCTTATTGGGGACAGGCGTTCGGTTTACTCCGAAATGCCAACCATTTGATCGAAACCTTGCCACAGTACCAAAGTAATTTTAGCGAGGATTTGTATAACCACTATTTAGGAGAAGCATATTACATCCGCGCATTCGTGTTTTACACCATGGCCAAGCGATTTGGCGGAGTGCCGTTGGTGACCAAAGTGATTCAATATCCTGCCGATGATGCGGATCTCGAAGTACCCAGAGCTAGTGAAGAAGAAACCTGGGATCAAATTCTCTCGGATTTCGATCAAGCGATTGAGTTAATGAACGAAACGAGCCCGAAGGAAGGTTACTCCAATAAATACGTGGCGTTATCTTTCAAAGCACAAGCGATGCTTTATGCTGGGAGCGTCGCTAAATACAATGAAAACGTAATTGGACGTTTGACCGGTTTGGGACGCAAAACGCAGGTGCGCGTTATTGGTTTCGAAGCATCTCGCGCTGCTGCGGCATCACAACGTTATTTCACGGAAGCGTATAAAGCGGCGCGACAGGTCATGCAATCTGGGAAATACTCGCTCTACCGAAAAGGTTGGGCTGCAGGAAACAAGGAAGCACAGTTTCAAAATATGGTCGATATGTTTACGGATGTAAGCAGTACAGAGAATATTTACGTGAAGCGCTACCTATTTCCAACAATAACGCACGGTTTTGATGGTTATAATATGCCGTATTCATTTCGTCAGCCACTTTCCGCAGGAACTTGCCCAACATTGGATTTCGTGGAGCTTTTTGAGGGCTTTCCGCGCTATCCGAATGGAAGAATTCGCGTAACGACAGGTTCGGACAACGCGTCGGGCGATTATATTATGTACGATAATCCTTCCGATTTTTTCCAAAACGCGGAACCGCGTTTACGAGCTTATGTTATTTTTCCATTTGATCAATTCCGTTTCCGCGAAATGGAAATCCGTGCGGGTGTTTTTACGGGCGAGACGCCGATCAAGCCATTTTTCTCAAACTACGCCTACAATACGGCAGATGAGCGCTATCAAAATCTGAGTATTTTCAATGGTAATGCGAAAACGCTGTATTTAAGTCCGCGTGAAGGAAATGGACAGCAGACGGTGCAGTATCAAGGTCGAACGATGACCGCAGCTGGACAAGAAGGTCCGTTTTTCGATAATGGAGAAGCGACGCTCACGGGTTTCTACATCCGTAAATGGTTGCAAACTTCCGCGGAAATCGTTACCGGAGAAGGGAAATCCGCACAGCCCTTTATTTTAATGCGTTATGCGGAAATGCTTTTGACTGCTGCCGAAGCTGCGATAGAGTTGCAGCTAGCGGATCAACCATCGCCGGACGGCAGTAATTTATCGCAAGTGGCAACAGAAAGCATCAATCAGATTCGCGAACGCGCCGGAGCGAGTTTACTCGTTGGGCAGTTGACACCCGACCTTGCAAGTCGAGATACTGTACGTAAAGAACGCCGGAAGGAATTGGCATTTGAGCATAAATCCAAGTGGGATTTGCGGCGCTGGCGCGTTAATCATTATGAAGGACGCGATGGATTTTGGGGCGAAACGCGTGATAAAAATTTCTATAGCAATAATGAGAACTATCGCTTCCGCGGATTGTATCCCTTTTTCTCGACGCGCGAAGGCAAATATTTCTTTGATACACGCTTTCAGTGGGTTTCATCCAAAACCTTCGGTTATCAGCCGATCGATTATTATTTTTCTATTCCGGGCGGCGAAGTAGCAAAGAGCCCATTGATTGACCAACAACCAAACCGATAAAACCATGAAAAAGATAACAACGAGAGTAACAAGTTGGGTGATTTTAGGCTTAATAGCTATGGGTTCAAGCTCCTGTAGTTTCTTTGAAATAGATAATTACGACGCACCCGATGTGACCATAAACGGTGAAGTGGTAGATGTAGCGACCGGTCGGCCCGTGCTGACCGATCAAGGCTCAGAAGGCATTCGTGTCCGTTTGACAGAATTGAGTTGGGGAGATAATGTAGAACACAATCCTGATTTCTACTGTATGCCAAACGGCAAATTCCGCAATACAAAAATATTTAAGGGAAACTATCACATCAATATCGAAGGGCCGTTTATTCCCATTCTTCGACGCAGTCAAGATGGAACCATTGTGGCTGATGAAAGTATCGTAATGGATTTGGAATCCAGTCACGACGTGCGTTTTGAAGTGCAACCATTTTTGCAAGTAGAGTGGGTGGGAGAACCTACGGTGCAAAATGGAAAGATTACTGCGCAGGTTCGGGTAACGCGGGCTGTGAATTCAGCAGATTTTAAGTCTAAAATGGAACCTATTCGTCAATACAATGATGATTTGTTAAACATGACCGATATTCAATTCTTTGTCAGTTATTCTTCGAGCATCGGTTATCGGGCGCGCGACGAACGCTGGTCGAGCCGATTGGATTACGCCGGAAAATCGTTTGATCCATTATTTGGTGAAACGATCACACTCGTTTCCAATGGACAGATTCCGACTGGTCGAACTGTTTACATTCGCGCAGCAGCACGAATCAATTGCGACACGCCTGTCGGAAGTGGTGTTCGCCGTTGGAATTACAACGAAGCGAAAGAAGTGTTGGTGAATTAGAACTGTTCAATCATGAAAAGAAGTGGGAATAAAATCATTTATTGGAAATCCTTTTGCGCATTTGGCGGAATGACATTGTTGGCGGCGCCATCCGCATATAGTCAACAGAAACCCGATCAGGTAAAAACCACGTTCCAATCATCGGCCGAATGGCGACCAACGATCGATAATCGGGCAGATGCGGTGATGATTTACGGGGTAAAAGGTAATCCGTCAGATAAGCGTAAGAAATGGCCATTTTCAGATCGCGTAAAATCTTGGAAAGATAATGGATATACCATTCATTTCATGACGGGAATTGCTTGGGGAGAATACCAAGATTATTTTACGGGCGCTTGGGATGGAAAAATGCATTTGGATGAAGGGCAGGTAACGCAGATGCAGGATACCATTTGGCACGGACACATGGTGCCTTACTTGGTGCCTACGGATAATTTCATCAAGTACCTTAACGAAGAACATATTAAGCCGGTAATTGATGCTGGCATTGATGCTATATTCTTGGAGGAACCTGAATTTTGGGCAAGAGCCGGTTATAGCGAGGCATTTAAACGCGAGTGGAAGAAGTATTACGGTTTCGATTGGCGCCCGCAACACGAATCGCCCGAAAACACCTATTTGTCCAATAAGCTAAAATATTGGTTGTATTACAATGCGTTGGATAAGGTATTTACGTTTGCGAAGGAATATGGGAAATCCAAAGGGATAGATGTAAAATGCTATGTACCTACGCATTCTTTAGTCAATTACTCCCAATGGATGATCGTCTCTCCGGAAGCAAGTTTAGCGTCGCTTCCAGTAGTTGATGGCTATATCGCTCAAGTGTGGACGGGAACTTCACGCGAACCAAATTGGTTTGACGGAAAGGAACGCGAACGTGTTTTTGAAACGGCATATTTGGAATATGGATCTATGGAATCCATGACTGCGCCGACAGGCCGAAAAATGTTTTTTCTAACTGATCCGATCGAAGATCGAGCGAAAGATTGGGATGATTACAAGCGAAATTATCAAGCTACGTTTACCGCACAATTATTGTATCCAAATATTTCGGATTACGAAATTATGCCGTGGCCAGAGCGTATTTATGAAGGCTTATATCGCGTGTCGTCAAATAGCGAGGAGAAAGCAAAAATTCCAAAACCATATGCTACCCAAATGCAGATCATGGTGAATTCACTAAATGATATGCCAAAAAGCGATAACAAATTGTCGGGTAGTGAAGGTATCTCGGTCTTGATGGGAAACTCATTGATGTTTCAACGATTTCCTACGCATAAAGGATATGATGATCCGCAACTTGCCAACTTTTATGGTTTGACGTTACCTTTCGTAAAGCAAGGTATTCCGGTTAAGACGGTGCATATCGAAAATTTAGGTTATCCAGCCGCGTTGGCCGAAACGAAGGTGTTATTAATGACGTACTCCAATATGAAACCATTGGATTCGATGGCACACAATCAGTTGGCGGATTGGGTAAAGCAAGGCGGACAATTGATTTACAGTGCGACCGATAATGATCCGTTTCAGTCCGTTCAAGAATGGTGGAACACCGAAGGAAAGCAATACGCAACGCCGTCGGATCACCTTTTTGAAATAATGGGCATTGGTGCTGGGGCGGTGGAAGGAACTTATTCGTTCGGAAAAGGAACAGTACAAATCCTTCGTCATGATCCAAAAGAATACGTATTATCGGATGGCAAGCATCAGCTTTTGGTTGATGCGGTGCATGCGCGCTACCAAGCGAGTACTGGTAAGGAACTGACTTTCAAAAACCATTTTTATTTACAACGCGGACATTATGAGTTGGTTGCGGTGCTGGATGAAAATGTATCAACCGAACCGTTTGAGCTTCAAGGCAAACTGATTGATTTGTTCGATCCAAATCTGCCGATTTACAACAAGCGGAAGATTGTTCCCGGAGAGCAAGGGTATTTTCTGAATGTAAATTTGGTAAAAGACAAAAAGAAGGCGAAAGTGTTGGCAGGGGCTAGCCGTATATACGACGAACAACAGGATAAAAATGCATTTTCGTTTGTAGCGAAAAGTCCGATTGATACCGATAACGTATCGCGGGTGTTATTGCCTAAAAAGCCAAAATCGGTAGCTATTGATTTAAAAGAAAGTTTCGAGGAGAAAAATTGGGACGAAGATTCAAAAACCTATTTACTCCGATTTGCAAATAATCCAGAAGGAATAAAAGTAAGATTTGTTTGGTGATTTAATTGCGCCGTTTGTGTTGGTGGTGCCGATCCTCGAAAGAGGATCGGTTTTTTTGTGAAAAAAAATAACTTTCGTATTATTGCGAAATAACCAGTGTTTAATAACTTATTATGAATTTATCTCGCATTTCAATAAGTACCACGATTGCTTCACTTTTCTTTTTCATTAGTTCAACTTCCTTTGCGCAACATCGAGAAATTCTAGATTCCATTGTTCAAACACTTTCGAAGGAATCCATTTACAAGGATAAGCTGGACAAAGCGAAGTATTTGAAACAATTAGATACGTTGAATGTCCAAGATTTTGAAGGTGCTGTAGGGCCGTTTGTGATGCAAATATTTTCTGATATTGGGGATCAGCATGGATTATTTCAGATGGGTTGGGCTACATTTGTTGGCGAACAAAATGAAAGCGCAAAAGAAAAGTTAGAGTTACAAAAATATGCGTACAATGAACATTTTGCCTTTCGCTCAGCGGTAATCAGCGGTAAATACGGATATGTCGCTATTCCATCTCCACAAATTCCTACGAAATCATTTTCAGCTCAAGAGCAAGCCGTCAAATACATATCGCAAATGGCGCAGCAAATCCAAGATACACTGTGTGCGGCAAGGTCGCAATCCGAGGGCGGATTAATCTTGGATTTGCGACTTAGCATGGGAGGAAATATGCCGCTGTTATTGAATAGTATCGCTCCCATATTAGGCGACGGAAAGCTGTTTGATGCAGTTTGGGGGAATGGCACTGAGTCCAAATATGAGCTGATTGATGGACAACTTTTTGAAGACAATGTTGCACTAGGAAAAACCAAATGCAAATGCAATTTTGATGGTGTAAAAGTTGCGGTACTTCTTAGTCCTTTAACTGCGAGCGCTTCATCTCAAACCGCTATTGCTTTAAAAGGATTGCCTAACGTGCGTTTTTTCGGTGAAGACACGGATCCGCAAAGTTCCAATATCACCAAAACGCTAATGTTTAAAAATGGTCCGATAGTCACTTTCGCAGGAGGATTAGTTCGCGATCGATTGGGCGTAATGTATGAAAGTTCTGTTTCGCCCGATCAAATAATTAAAGGTGGAGACAATTTCGAATCCCTAAAAGATGATGCTAAAATCAAAGCAACGCTTGAATGGTTTGCTGAGTAGAAAGGATTAGTTTAAACGAGATCTTTATACGATAATAAACAAGCAATTCCCTGAAGGAATGCTTGTTTATTATGCCCTAAAATCCTAATCTGTTAATAGGTTTTCATCAATCCGCTGCTGAATAATCCGCCAATCATAATAATGGAAGATTTTATGGTTACTCATAGCAACCAACATACCTTGCGGGAATTTCGGTCCAAAGTTTAAATTCATCGCATCTGCGCCATCGCATTCAACCGCTGAAACAGGAACTTCAGCAATGAGCGTATGCGCGTGCTGATCCTCACTTTTGCCTTCGCGTTTGTAAACTAAAAAGGAATTTTTCTGCTGGTTGGAAACCAAGATATATCCTGTAGTGGCATCTTTTTTATAAATCGCAATGCCTTCGTGATCGCGCAGGGCATCTTTTTGTCCGAAAAAAGCTAGCTCTTCGTTTCCTTTTTTCGGGTCTGCATAATATTTTCGGATTCCTGATGTTTCGTCCGAGTAGTACACGTAGCCCAGCTCATTGTCCACGGCGATAGCTTCTATTTCCTTGTTTCCACTGTATTTTCCGAATTTGCGAACGACTTCACCCTCCACATTCCCGTTTTCATCAGCAGATAATTTATACTGCCATAAATATGAACCTGAAGGTCCTGTTTTTCTTCCGACAATAGCGTAAATAGTTGCCGAGGAATCGGATTTTTCGGTGTAAAGCGCAATGCCCATTCCATCGCGCTCATCTTCTCCCGTTTCACCTTCAAAGATTGGAATACCTCCGTTATCGATTGGCTTTAAATCAGGTAAAGAAAAGATACGAATCGTATTTGCTTTTCTTTCTGTAGTGACGGCGATATCCGTTTTCACACCGTTGATCTCCAGACTATAAGCTACATCAACATTATTTGGACGTTGCATATTCAAGAATTTGTTCACGATTTTTCCGTCTAGATCATAAACATATAATCCGCCATCGACTTCTTTATCTGTGCCGATAATCAAGCTTTTGCTAGGATCGGTCGGATGAATCCAAAATGCAGGGTCATCTGTATCATGTTGGGTAGCTTCTGTAACGATTGTCGGTTTGATGGCGTTGGGCGCAACAGCGGCCAAACGATCGCCACAAGATTGAAAGGCAAGCGCTACGGCAAAAAATAAAATATGATTAATACGCATAGTATAATTATTTTTTGGTGTGTTGATGTTTATATAAGACTTCGTTGCCGTTTGAATCTGCTTTGATCACATGTACGGTCAATTTATTATCCAAAATGGAAAAAGTCATAAATCCTGGTTCGCCGGCAGAAAAAATCGTTCCTTCGCGTTTTCCGGTTTCGCCACGACGCACTTCGCTAGCCGATCCAGTAAGATATTGGGTAGTATAGCGTCCTTTTGGCTTAATGACCTGCTGATCATGTTCGTGTCCGCAGATATACGCATCTACTTTGTATTTATCGAATAAGTCGGCAAATTGCTGTTCAAATCGTTTGGTATCCATAATATCCTTTCGTGGACCACCACTATAAAGCGGATGATGACCAACAACGACGGTCCAACTTACATTGGGATCATTTTCAGCTAATTCTTTAGTCAACCAAGTACGTTGCGCAGCGGTATCTTGCTCGGCAAGGTTCAAATATTTTTCGGGCGTTTTGTAATAACTTTCGATGTATGGATTGGTATCCATTACGATCATTTTAAGTAGCTTACCATTTTCCATCTTAAACTTCTTGCTGTAATAACGGTCAGGCATATTCCATCGACGACTTACTTTTGAGTAATCGATTTGTGCTTGTACATTACCGCGATAATCGTGGTTGCCTAAAGCTACATACCAAGCGCGATAAAGGGAAGGATCCTTATAGATTTCTTCGAATGAGGAAATCCAATGATAATCCTGTGTGCTTTCTACGCCGTCGGGATAGAAATTGTCGCCAACAGAAACGATAAAGCTGGCATCCAAAACGATTGTTGCTTGTCCCATTTCCCGCGCTACATCGCGTTGATAATAATCGCCCACGCGGCCAAAATCACCTAAAACGATAAAGTTGAAACTATCCTCTTGATAATTCAGTCCGGTGATATTTTTGCCGGAATAACCGGTTTGTTTCTCATACTCAAATGGCGTCATGTTGTGTTGCGCAAAAGCGGATACACTACAGGAAAGCATTAATGCGGTAAAAAATGTGTATTTCATCGATTCTGTGTTTATAGCACATGCGACGAAGCTGTATAGCTCCGTCGCATGTAATGAGTTATTAAATATTGTTTTACGATCTACAAATCGAATTTTAAACCCATTGTGTAGCGAGCGCGGTAATATTCTAATTGCATCATGCGTTCTTGACTGCCTTGGTAATAGCGCAATGGCTGATTGGTCAAGTTATTTGCTTCCGCAAACACACGCAATTTAGGTGTGATCTTGAAAGAAGCATTTGCATCCAAGAAGAATTGCTTATCGTAATAAGGATCATCAAAGGCGGTCTCACCAATCCCGTCCAAATAAGCGGCTGCGAAGTTTGCCGATAATCGAGCAGAAAAGCGATTATTCTCCCAAGATAGTGAACCATTAAACATATGTGGAGCTGTTCTAGGCAAACCTAAACCAGTTCTTTCTTCGCCATCTTCGTTCGTAATACCTTTAGCAACCGATTTAGTGAATGTATAGTTGGTGTAGATGCCGAATCCTTTTAAAAATTTACCTGGAAGAAAATCCAATTGACGTTGGAAAGCAACTTCTAAACCATAGACATCTACGCTTTCGCCATTACGTGCTTGCAGGAAATTCCATGGCAAATTATTATCCGCCGGAATAGGGTTTTCTACGTTCGGAAAATCTCCAGCGAATTTTTCGCGATTATAGTTTGGATCGCTGTAGTTGTAGATAAAGTTTTTAAGACGTTTGTAAAAAACACCACCCGACACCAAGCCGACATTTTGAAAATAGTTTTCTGCCATGAAGTCAAAATTAGTAGCGTAAGTAGCTTTCAAGTTTGGATTACCTGCTTCAATAGATTGCTCATCAGGAATAGTACTCACAAATGGCGCCAGCGCATAGTAATTTGGTCGTGCTAAACCGGTTGTTATGGCAGCTCTTAAGATAAAGTCATTCGTTACATCATGTTTGAAGGAGATGCTAGGTAAAATGTTTAGGTAGCTGTTTTTATTATTCACCTGTCCCAAAAGTTCCTCTTCCGACTGTACGTAGTTTCCAGTATAATTAATACGTGTGTATTCCATTCTGGCACCGACGATCATAGATGTACGCTCCGTAAAGTTTTGATCCCAACGGATGTAATTAGCGAAGATGGTTTCTTTAGCAGAGTAATTTAATGCTAAAAACTCTTCCAATTTAGCGGATTCCGTAAACAAAGCGGGGTTGTTTAAATCTAAAGAGCCTAAAAATTGTTTGTCAACAAATGATCCAGGTACATATTGACTTCCCGGTCCATAATTTTCGCCAGCCCAATCCACTAAAGGAAGGTTGTTCATTCCTCCGAAAGGTGTAGTTGGTTTATAAGTGAAGTAATTATTCTCACGCATTTTGTTTTTTAAACGCAAACGGGTACCTACGCGAATACGGCCTTTTTGTTCAGGAATAACGCTAAATGGAAAGCGGACGTTTGCTTTGAACCCAAACTCATCTTCTGAGGTATAATCACTTTTCTGAGTAAGTTGTTGTAGCGTGAACTTGGAATAGTCGCGATAGTTATCTGGAATGAATGGATGATTTGGATCACTCAAATCTTGTGTTAACGCTACGTTATCTTGCTGAAATTGGATAAGGCGCTCCAAAGGACGGTCTTCTAGTGCTTTGGAGTAACTTGCTGCCCAATCAAAGTCCAGGGTGGGAGCAAGTAAATGCTCTCCACGTAAAGAGAAATTCATCACACGCTGCTGTTCAAAACGTGTATTATCATTTGGATTCCTGCCTAGACCTCCTTTGGTTTCGCGACGAATACGTCCGTTGTAGTTTTGATTTGTTTCATTCCATTCTAGATCTGTATAGCGCGTGCGATAACGGTTTTCACGATCATCACGCCAGTTGTAAATGGCGTTAAATTCAATACGGTTTCTAGCATCAAATTCATAATCAGACGCGATAGAAACACTCCTACGGATACGCTGCACATCGTATTTACGGATGTCCATCTCGCTCATATCAATTCGTCCGCCGTCGTTTTTCCAAGTAGCTTCTATATTATCCGAACCAAAGTTTTGGGATTGGAATGTTCCGCTCGCTACGATACCCAGTTTATTATTTGCAAAACGATTTCCATAAACTAAAGCACCATTATAGACGCCCTTTCCACGGATTGGCGCGTATCCACCGCTTAATGTAGCGGAAATACGTTGTCCGTTTGGTGTAGCGCGCGTGATCAAGTTTACCGAACCACCGATCGCGTCAGCATCCATATCCGGAGTAAGCGTTTTGTTTACTTCAACGGTTGAAATCATGTCCGAAGGAATCAAATCCATCTGTACATTACGGTTATCGCCTTCGGCGGATGGAATACGATCGCCGTTGATGGTCACCGAGTTCAATTCTGGCGACAAACCGCGAACAATGATATTTCGCGCTTCGCCTTGATCATTTTGCATCGTAATGCCGGGTACGCGCTTCAACGCATCACCGATATTTTGATCTGGAAAGCGACCAACTTGATCGGAAGAGATAATATTGGTGATGTTGCTATTGTTTTTCTGTTGATTCAGCGCTTTCGCTTGTCCTTTCGCCATATCCCCAAGTACGGCAATAGCTTCCATAGATTGGCTTGCTGGCTGAAGTAAAACCACGATAGGTTGTTGATTATTTCCAGTAGTTATCTGTTGTTTATACAACTGATAACCCATGTAATTTACGCTTAGCGTATAAGTGCCTCGTGGCACATTAAGAAATTCGAAAGATCCTGTTTGGTCAGAGACGGTGTGTCGGTTGCCTTCTTCCAAACGAAGTGTAGCACCAGGAAGGGAAAAATTATCGGATGCATCTAAAACCTTCCCCTGTAGGATCGTGTTTTGAGCAAATGCATGCCCGCAGATTAACATAAATAGTAACGAATAGAGTAATTTCATAAGGGTAGTTATTTTGGGACAAAAGTATTACCGATATGATAAGTAAAGATTATTTGGGTGTTACGCTTGTGTTAAGATATACCAAAGAAAGTGATTCCACAGCGGTGTGTGCGCTTCGAATAAGCAAAAAGGTGTCAGGTTTTTATGGCGAAAAATATAGAAACATCGTTTTGCCTCACGCAATGGGCAAAACAATGTTTTTATATCTGATACGTAATATTAACTTATTCCGTAAGCGGTTCCATTGCTAAGGTCAACGTATTTCTCATAGTCAACCCAACAGTCGTTTTTGCTTCCACAGTTAGGGTGTACCGACCTGCGCTTAGCGTTTGGTTTTTCATAACGCGTATAATTCCGCTGGATTCATCAATACTGAAGATATTATTCACATCATCAAAAGCTTTTCCATCTTTTTCGATCGAGTCAATTCGAAATTTTCCCTTGTATTTCTCCGGAAAAAATGCTGGAGCACTCGATACATATGCGTTTGATAACGCAATATGTATCAAGTTCATATTGATCGTTAAGTCGTACTCTGGATAATACTGGCCGAAGAAAAACTTGATTTGAGGGATAAAGATGATTCGAAAATCTCTTGACGCAATCGTAAAGCCGTCTTTTTCGAAGGAGGACTGAATCGTTACGCTTGTTTCCTCATTGTCTTTTTTGTTTACTAGTGCTTTTATGGTAAGCGTATTTCCCGATACATTTGCTATTTGTTCAGAACCAGATTTCGTCGCTACTTTCCACGTTCCGGTCGCCTGAGCATCGTCAGACAAGGATAGGTTAAAATGATTGTTTTCTGTTTCCCCATAAAGCATATAACTGAATTCCGCATTCGCATCGGTGTCCTTGTTGATTAATCGAATATTGGGCGATTGTATTTTGATATTTACGTTTTGTCTTCCTACGACGGCTCCATTTTGATCAGTGGCAATTACGGTTACTTGATAATAATCTGGTATTTGCTTTCCGTCAATCGCTGAAGTAGCACCGTTCGGAAATAGTTCTTCCGTTGAGATAATTATTTTCTTTGTTGCATGATCAATAATAATCCCTTTTTCTAGGTATTGTCGGAGCGATAAATTACTTGTGATAGCTAAATTTTCTATGTTGCTGAAATCCAAAGAAAATTGCGTGGATTTCTTGTCTAACGAAGATTTATCGAGTTCGATTTCTTGTATCCTTCCGAATGGAATACTCAGATCAGCAGGAAGTCCCATAGGAATATCTTGAGGTGTTTCTTCCTTTTTGCAGTTGGAGAAAATTAGGACCGACAAAAGCAGGCTTAGTAGCATTGCTAGGCGATTGATTTGGTGTTTAAAGCTCATATGTTTCTTGAAATTTTGGCAAAGCTACATATCAACATTATAAAATGCAATAATGTTGCATTTATATTTTATTTATTTAATTTTGCAGCCTGTTCATGCCCAAACACCATTTTAATAAGATGCGTTTTGCCTATTTATCTATAAGTATATTGTTTTCACATGCGCTACTCGCTCAAAATCGAGACGAGAAAACAGATTCGCTAAAAACAATTCAAATACCCATCACCACGGTTATTGGTCAGGGAACTCGCGACGGAAAACGCGTTTTCATCAATCGCGAACAGCTAAATATTTTGCAATCTACAACGCTGGGCGAAACGTTAAGTAGGACACCAAGCGTACAGAATGCATCATTCGGACCTAACGCCGGAATGCCGATGATTCGGAGTTTGAGTGGAAATCGCGTTCGCGTTATGGCGGACGGTTTGTCACTTAATGACTTATCGGGTATAACGCCAAATATCAATACGCAAATTGATTTAGAAAACCTTTCGGGCATAGAAATTTACAAAGCGGGAGCGAATGTACTGTTTGGCGGGCGCGCGATTGGTGGAGCAATAAACCTTATCGATAACACGATTCCAAAAGCTGTGTACAAGAAACAAGTTCAGGGATCGGCGGTGGTGGAAGCGGGTACAAACGCGGGTCATCGAGAATCTATTTCCGTCAAAGGAAATGCAGGAAAAAGATGGGCTTGGCATATCGGAGGATCTCAGCAGCAACACGGCAATTTGCGCATTCCGGGAAACACGAAATCGGATGTTGCGTACGATCCCAACATTGACCACTTAACTGCGGATATGGCACAAGTGCACGTCGATCGGCGAAGCGAAATGAATCTAACGCTGTATCGATATTTGAGTCGCTTTGTTCAGGAAAATATCAACAATCCCGAATGGGGATTGTCAGAATTTGAATTGTATACCAACGAACCTTATTCGAATATCGATGGAGAACGTGTTCAGAATGATCCAAACCCACTTTACATTGCCGGGCAACCTGAAGATACACCGCGTTATAATAGTACGGTCCTTGGCATTCAAGATTATGCTCCGGTTCGCAAAGGAATTATGCCAAATAGCCATGCAGATAGCAGATCTGTGCATGTTGGAGCTGGATACATGCACAATAAATTCCGCTTAGGGATGGGCTACAAGGCAATCGAAGGTTATTATGGCATTCCCGCATTCGCCCAATTAGCGAAGCCAAAGCACACACATAATCCGGCAGAAATGGTCGAGCCGACGTATTTGCCCATCAACACACGAACCTTGTCGCATAGCGGTCATTTCGAAGGTGCTTACAAGTCAGACAATCTTTTTATTTCAGAAGTACTCGTTCGATACAGCTATCAGCGAGGCGACGATCGGGAATTGGTCGGCATCTATCGCGTAAACAAATTCGATAGTAAACGACATAACGTTCGAGGTGAGGTTAATCAGCAAAAATGGCGATTCTGGAGCGGTACGACCGGAGTAGATTTTTCCGATATGCAGATCGAAAGTGATGGCGAACAGCGCTATCTACCCGATGTTTCCGGTCGCGAACTCGGCATATTTACTTTGCAGAAGTTTGATTTTAAACGTGTTAACGCTAGCTTAGGTTATCGGCGAGATTGGGTGGCGAGAAGAGCGGTGCATGACGAAGGTTATGTGGTTAGTCGCGGAATGGCAGGAGGGAAATTGTCGGATCGTGATTTTGGTTTACATCAAGCGGCTGCTGATATTCGTTGGGATATATCATCAAATTTTTTCGTGCGCAGTGCAGCAAGTCATGCGGAGCGCGCGCCGGATTTTAATGAGCTATACGCCGGAAATGATCATTTTGCAATTCTGGTGGAGGAAAATGGCGACGATCGGTCACCTCAGGAAAGAGCACTTTCGTATGAAATAGGAGTAGGAATGAAATTCCAAAATCTCCAACTTTCCGGAAGTCATTATACATCTTCATTTAAAAATTATCTGTATTTAGCGCATACTGGAATCTCGCGTTCGGGTGGATTCTTGGTAAAGGAATGGCGCGCTTCGGACACAGAGATTAGCGGGTGGGAAGCACAATTGGATTATCATTATACCTGGCAGGAGGGCTCGATGTTGGAATTCTTGGCGTTTTTCGATTTGGTCAAAAATCGGAATACATCGGACGACGACATGCGACAATGGGCGGAAGGCGACTTCATGCCTAATTTGCCAACCAGTCGCTATGGCCTTTCGGCAGGTGGGCAGCACGGACGTTGGATGTTCAATGCCTCGCTAGATCGTTATCTGAAACAGCGATTTTTAGGAAAAAATATCAACTTAGAGCGGCCTATGCCTGCTTATACGATGGTTCGCGCACGAGTTGGTCACCGATTTACGATCCTAGATAGAGCGTTATTAACTTACGTGGATTGCAATAATTTATTGAACGCGGAAGCACGACCGCAGAATTCTCCGTTAAAATACTTGGCGCCATTGCCCGGAAGAAATATTTCGCTGGGTTTGCGGATGGAAATTTAAGTCAAAAATGAAAACAGCATCCGCAAATGAATGGGATGCTGTTTTGTGAAATAAGCGAATCTCCTTACCGTTCTATTATTTTTTTAAGTCGTAAACACGTACATAATCTACAACAAACGTAGCCGGGAATGCTTTTGGATCGATGCCTTTTTCGCCGCCCCAAAATCCGCCAACTGCGAGATTTACTAACCAATGAAATTTTTGATCGAATGGCCAAGCTTTCGACCCCGTGCCTTCATTCGCAAACGAGAATAGCTCTACATTATCCACGAAACCTTTGATAGAAGCAGGCGTCCAATCGATTCGGTAGGTATGGAATTGTCCACTGGCATCATCAATTTTCTTGAAAGCTGTTTTTTGTGTTCCTATGGAATGATGGTAATCTTTGGTGTGTACGCTGATGTGAACCATATCTTGATCAAAGCCGACGTGCTCCAAAATATCAATCTCACCGGATTCCGGCCAGCCGCCATATTTGTCTTCGGTAGGCAACATCCAAACCGCTGGCCAAGTTCCGCGCCCTTTAGGAACTTTCGCGCGAACTTCGAATCTCCCATACAGAAAATCACCCTTTCCTTTGCTCACCAAGCGCGTAGATGTGTAATCTTTGCCTTCCTTCTGTTCAGCAAGTGCAGTGATGTGCAACAATCCATCTTTAACTTGCACGTTCTTCGGATCTGCATCGGTATAATATTGTAACTCTTGATTGCCCCATCCATCGTATTTCGAACCCACATCATACGACCATTTGCTCGTGTCAGGTAAACCTTCTTGATCGAATTCGTCCGACCAAGAAGGTGTTGTGTTGAATGTGTACGAGGTCGTGCTATCCACAGTGGATGTTTCATTGGCAGTCTGCTCCGTTGTTCCTGATTGGCAAGCAAAAAGCGTTGCACATAGCAGTGTTGCCGGGTAGAGTAGGGTATTTGATAATATGTTTTTCATAGCTGTTTATTTTTTGACGAAAAATGGAATGTTTGCAGTCGCTACTTTCCCGTTTCCATCGCTCGCGTAATAGAATAAGCGATAAGCGCCTTCTTTTTTCGGAGCAGTTAACGTCGCATTTTGGTAATCATTTTCTTTTAGTAAACCCTGAATAGCTTTCGGACGATTTTCGCGATCGCCACCTTCTTTTAGATCGGTACTTTCCGGCAATAATTCCCAACGTGCGGTAATTGCGTTGCCTTGCGGATCGCTAACTTGTGCAGCAACAGGATACGAAGTGCCGGGTTTTAAATAAACATGATCAGCTGCTTTCTTATCATTGATCGTAAAAGAATCAATATGTGGTGCTCGGTGCGTTGGCCATGATCCTGTCCATAAGTATTGCATCACGTCGATCACTTCGGATTGTTCGCCTTTTTCCGTAAACAAACCATACCAAGTTGGCGTGCGCTCCTGCTTTTGTCCCCAAAGAAAGACATACGATCCTACACAATGTGAATCCTTCGCGATGGATGCTTCGTACCTACTTTTATAAACGGCCGCTTTCTCACTACTTGTTTCCTCGATGGATGCTTTCCACGGTGTTTGTAAACCTTCCCAATGTCCGGTTGGTCCCCATTCAGTGACCATATACGCTTTGTTCCATCCAGCGTCTTTCAATTGTTGTGGAACCGAAGCCAACGTTCCGTAAACTTGTACGGCAATTAAATCCAAAGCAGGACATTTGCTGTTTATTAAATCGATTTCTTTTTTGTTTACACCCGCAAGCATCGTGGTAACCAAATGGTTTGGATCTTCTTCGTGTAACATCGTTGCAATATCATTTACCGCATCCCACACTTTTTCATTACTATAATGCAGGTTTAGCTCATTGCCGATTCCCCAAGCCAACAAAGCAGGATGATTTTTGAAAGGTTGAATTTCCTGTCGGATTCTTTCCAATTGCTCTTTTACCGCATTTTGATCGTTGTAATCAAAACCGTGGCGCTCGGTGCTAACTCGGATTCCCAAGGTAACGGTAAGTCCTAATCGCTGCGCTTCATCTAGAATTTCCGTTGCACCATCAGTGCTCCACGTACGGATGGAATTCCCACCAGCTGCTTTTAGTTCTTCCAGTCGTCCGGTTCCTCCGGCTCCCAAAATAAAATACGGCTTATCTTCGCGAAGAATTTGATAAGAATTTTGATTTTCTTTAATACGAACCGGAATAGGTTTTTGTTGGGCATGAAGGTTAGGAATCACGAAATGCCATCCTAAGAAAAGTAAGGTAGTAAGCTTTTTAATTTGCATGGTAGCTGGCTTTGATTTAAAATTTTAACGGACAAATAAATAGCTCGTAACGAAATGCTACGAGCTATTTTGTTTCTATCTGAAATTTTGATTGGCGTCAATTTGTGTTTGCGGAATAGGAACCGATTCACTAACTCCCGGTACAAATCGAGAACCGAAAACCTGAGCTGCCCTTCCTGTGCGCACCAAATCGTTGAAACGCTCACCCCACCATTCACAAGCAAATTCCGCACGGCGTTCATCCAGAATCTGTGTCAACGTTACGCCGGTAATAGCTGGCATGTTCGCGCGAGTACGAACCAAATTGAATGGCTCGTCGCCGTTTTGGCCTTTGCGAACTTTCGCTTCTGCATTCAATAACAATACATCCGCGTAGCGAAGAATACGGACATTATTGTTCGCACCATACTCAATACGTCCTTCGGTCATTTGGTTCTTCGGCAAATAAGCTTTACCGTTAAAGTATTTGATACCAAAGATATTTGGATAAATCGCATCACCGCTCGGTGTGGTGGCTGGAACATCTACGCCATTTGTTCGTGTTCCGTAATTAAGAATGGTTGTTTTTAAACGGGTCGTATCTCCGCGAGTCGTTAAGAAATCAACGATATTTTGCGAAGGCGGAATCCATCCCGCACCAGAAATAGCACTTCCTTTTTGATCTCCCGTCGGACCTTGCCATCTGAAAAAGGTACCCCAATCGATTCCCGGACGAACGATATCTCCTGTAGGTAAGCCGAAATCCGAATACTGCAGCTCGAATAACGATTCGTTGGATAACTTTCCTCTGATTTTCCAAAGCTCGTAGAAGTCTTCGAAAAGGGTAAAACGATTGCTCGCGATGATTTCGTTCGTCGTATTCAACACGACATCCCATTGCGCACTGCCGTTGTCATTTGCGGCAAGATCAGCCGCCGCTTTTGCTTTTAATAAAAGGGCGGAATATGCCGTTACTGCACCGCGGTGCGTGGTTGATTGATTCGGACGTTCCTTCTTCATGTTTGCAATACAGAAATCCATCTCTTCGATAATCCACTGACGAACTTGTTCGCGTGTACTTTTTTCGATTGTGGTCAAACGAGCAATGTCTTCGCTATCGGACAAGATCGGCACATCGCCAAACAATCGCGAAGCCAACAAATGCGCGTAAGCTCTTAAGAAGCGAACCTCTCCTTGATATTGTAAATTCAAAGCAGTTTGCTCGGTATTACTTGCCGGAATCGTTGCAGCGAACTTTTCCAGTTCCAAAAGTGCATTATTGGCCGCAATAGCTAAGCTATAGTAACCGATCCACGATTGATTTAATCCCCAATAGGATTGAATGGTGGCATCACGTTGGAAGTTTTTAATAGCCATCAACTCCGGATTATCGTTTGGATCAGGAGCTGCTTGTTGGAAATCATCATCGCGAATAACACGAATACATAGGTCGATCCAATGTACCAAATTATCGTCGGATGCCGCGCGATACACACCGGAAACAGGCTCGTACATTCTGTTCCAATTGCTGTAATTGATTTCTTCGGAAGCTTGTTGGTTTTCCAAAGGTTTGTCTAGAAACTTTTCGCAACTGCTCATTAATGTCGCAGCGCCAAAACATCCAGCTAATATGATATAATTTAATTTTTTCATGATAATGTTGTTGAGGAATTCGGTAATTAGAAACTTGCTCTTAATCCTAAACTGTATGTTGCCGCTACCGGATAGACATTCGAATCGAATCCCATTCCAGAAACTTCAGGCGTAAATCCGTTGTAATTCGTAAAGATCAACGGTCGATCTGCCGTTGCAAATACGCGGAAAGGAATAGACGGTGTCAAGTTGAAACTATATCCCAACTGCACGTTTTGTACACGTAAATAAGCGCCGCTTTCTACAAAGAAAGAACTTGCTTGTAGGTTCCAAGGAGCAACGCTTCCCTCTGCTGACGGATACGTATTGGACGTTCCTTCACCTGTCCATAAACCATTCATAAATGCTTGATCGGCATTCATTTGTGGATATTTACGGCGCATCGCTCTGTTCAAATTGTGAATTTTATTTCCAGCAACTCCTTGGAAAGCAACCGTTAAGTCAAATCCTTTGTAATCAACTCCTACATTAAAGCCATAGCTCAAGGTTGGAAGATAATTTCCTAAGTTAACACGATCGCTTTCATCCAATTCGCCATTGCCGTTTTGATCTTTGTAGCGCAAATAACCTGGCTTAATCGTTGAACCGGGATTCAATTCATTGTAACGGCTAGCAATTGGATCTGCGTTAATTTCCGCTTGGTTTTGATAAACACCCTGCACTTCATAACCATAAAAATAATTCAATGGTTGACCAACTTCAATACGAGAAGGGAACTCGGCAGCCCATTCTGGAAATCCGTTCATAATGTTTTGCAAACCACCTAGATCGGTTACACGATTTTTCAATGTTGTAGCGTTCGCACCAATTCTGTAGCCAAAATCACCACGTTTGTCCGCCCAGTTTAATCCAAATTCCCAACCGCTGTTAGCTACCGTTCCCCAGTTGCCATAAACGCGATCCCAAAGGAATGGAATTGGACGATCGAAGGCTAAATCTTGCGTTTCGCGATGATAATAATCCACCGTACCGTTCAAACGATTGTTAAACAAGGCGAAATCGATACCAGCATCCCATTCTTCGACGATTTCCCAACGTACCTGCGTGAAGAAACGATTGACGCGGTAGCCCGGAACACGTGCGCCGATATTTTCTCCGAAACTTCCATAAATCCCAGAGAAAGCATTTCCTGAGTTGACGATCGCATAACCTGCATTCGGTTGAATACCATCATTACCCAATAAACCCCAGCTACCACGAATTTTCAACAAATCAAATAGATTTTGTTTCTCCATGAATTTTTCACGGCTCAATACCCAGCCCAAACCTACAGAAGGGAAGTAACCCCATTTCGTTTGGTACTTGGAACTACCATCCGCACGGAATGTAGCAGTTAACAAATACTTGTTATCGTAATCGTACGTACCACGCGCAAATACCGACACGCCGGCGTTACGGAAACCATTTTCGCCGTATCCGGTCGCCGATCCTAAACCTTGCGCACCTTGACCAGCATACCAGAATTCTTGTGATGCAGGAACATCGTTCGCGGAAACCCACGTTTCACGCCAGCGCTCTTCGCGAGCAGATTGCCCCAAAAGCACACTCCAATGATGTTTTTCCGAAGCATCGCGATATGTCAACAAGTTATCCAAAATGTAGTTGGAATCGCGACCTTGCGCAGAACGTAAATAGGAGCGGTCAGCACGCTGGTCATTGTCGATGTAATAGACCGGATTGTATTGAATGCCGTGTACCGACTGGTAGCGTTGGCTTAATTGTGAACGAAACGTAATTTTGTTCTCCCAAAAATTAGCCTCTACGTAAGCGCTTGGCAAAATTTGAAAACCTTTGCTTTCATTGTGATTATAGTAAGCCGTCGCAATTGGATTATTAAACCAAAATCCGGTAGGAATGCCTATTGGTGAACTCGATCCAAACTTTACTGGATCAGCTAATTCCAATTTATCATCATAAACCGGATACAATGGCGATGCGAAATAAGCTTGGCGGAATGCGGCGTTATTCGGGTGGAAGTTGTTGAAGTTGTTGATGTGAGCTGTGAAACCAACTTTCAACCAATCGGTAACGCGTGCTTCCGTTTGCATGCGGATATTGTATTTCTTATGGAAGTTCTTTGCGTCCATAATACCATCCTGATCCAAATAATTCAGTCCAAAGGAATAGGTGATTTTATCACTACCGCCTTGTACATCCAAATTATGATTGTGAATCAATGCGCGAGAACGCAAAAGTTCGCCATACCAGTCCGTACTCATTGGAGTGGTATTTCCCGGCTCATTGAAACGATCGATCGACGCATCCACAACGCTTTTTCTGCCAATTGCTGTCGCGTAATCAGCGAATTGCTGGCCGCTCGCCATTTTTAGCATATTGGTTGGCGTCTGAAAACCAGCGTACCCATTGTACGTAATACGCGCTTTTGTGTTTAGTTTACCTCGTTTTGTGGTAACAATGATGACACCATTTGCTGCGCGAACTCCGTAGATCGCTGCGCCGGAAGCATCTTTCAGCACGGACATGTCTTCGATGTCGTTCGGATTTAGGAAATCGATGTTATCCATAAACATACCATCTACAACGTAAAGCGGACTTTCGTTGTTGAACGAACCGACACCGCGAATTCGAACGGTCGGCGTTGATCCCGGCGCGCCACCGCTTACGACTTGAACGCCTGGCACGGCACCTTGGATTGCGTCCATTGGCGTTGCAACGGTGCGTTTTACCGCTTCTTCCATATTTACCGTTGCTACAGGTGCGGTCAAGTCGCCTTTTTTCTGCGTTCCGTAACCGATGACGACTACTTCTTCAACATTGAAGCCTTCGTCGGCAATCATTTGAACATTTACAGTATTCGATTTAACGGCGACTGATTGCCGCATATATCCAACTGCGGTAACAATTAAAGAGTCGGCGCTTTCCAGAACTTGAAGTCGGAATGCACCTGTGGCGTCGGAGCTGGTGCCTCCGCTTGCGCCTTTAATCAAAATGGAAGCCACTAACGGATGTCCGTTTGGATCCGTAATTCTTCCGGTTACCTGACGGCTTTGTGCGAACGCTAAGTTAGCATGTAAGCAAAGAAAGGCAACCATAACAAAAAATAGTACACGGTGTTTCATGTGACAAGATTTGGTTTTTGGTTGTTGTTTATAATTTAGCTGAGCCAAATGTAGCGAAGCTGTGCTAAACTCGCTAAAAATGGTACTACTTCATTACTACGTCATGCAGTATAATATGCGTTAATGCCTATATTTGCATAGTTTTCCCGGTCGATTGCGGTTGAATAAGTTATGATGACGTTAAGAAGAATTTGTTGTTTTGTTGGACTTTTATTTGTTCAAACGATTAGTGTCCACGCACAAAATATGATTGGTACACCGTTAATTTATGGTTATCCTAAATCCATGTATCAAGGTGGCAGCCGAACTTGGCAAATCACACAAGACAGCAGCGGCGTCATGCTCTTTGCAAATAATGAAGGCTTGATCGCATTCGATGGACAATATTGGACGAGGCATCAGTTGCCGAACCAAACCATTGTAAGGTCAGTATGCGTGGATGAGGAAGGTCGTGTTTTTGTCGGTGGACAAGGGATATTTGGATTTTTTGATAAGGACGATGATGGACAACGTCGCTTTCATTCTTTAAGTGATAAACTTTCTGCTAAATATCCAGCCTTTGCTGATGTTTGGAATACGGTCGTTCACAATCATAGAATCATTTTTCGGTCGCACAATGCTATTTTCGTGTATGATAAAGGTCGAATCGTTATTCATCCTGCCGTTTCCAGGTGGGAATTTCTGGCGGTTGTTGATGGGAGACTATTTGCTCAAGATGCAAAGCTTGGTTTGATCGAATTTCGATCCGGTAAAAAGGTACAGATTTCCGGATCAAACGTGTTGCAAGATGAATTGATTTCTGCCATCTTACCTCAAAAAAATAATCAACTGCTTATTGTTACAACCACCGATAAGCGATTTTCGGTAAAGAATGGTCGGCTGGAGAAAATGAGTTTTCGGGATGCTAATTTCCACGATTTATATGTTCCATCGGTAGCGCGCATAGATAACAACACTTATGTTTACGGTACGGCATTGGAAGGTTGCCTTATTCGCGATGCGCAAGGAAATCCGTTGCAGACGATTGGCATGTCGGAGGGATTAGCAAATAATAACGTTTCTAGCGTATTTGTTGATCGCCAACAAAATATTTGGGCAGGCGTCGATAATGGTTTGGCATTAATTAGTTACGGTAGCGCAGTACGATATATGCGTCCAAGCGCGCATGCAGATGTTACGGGATATTCTACGCTGATTAAAAATGACGATTTGTACATTGCATCATCCAATGGTGTTTTTCATACGAAAATTCCAGCAGGGCAAACGGATCATAGTCGAATACGAGATCGCTTTCAATTGATCGGCGGTAGCGCGGGAGGTGAATCATGGAAATTAAAAGCACTAGATGAACAAATTTGGCTAGCACATAACCGTGGAATTTACAAAATTTTCCAAAACAGAATTTCGGAAATTTCAAAAGGTCAGGGAGTTTGGACATTTATTCAGCAGCGAAATCAAGGTAAACCGCAAACAAAAAAGGAATCTATTCTGGCTGGTGGATACCACGGTATTCAACGAATAGAACAAGCATCTCGTCAGAAATTTTCGATAAATACACTGGCAGGTCAATCGGATTCTTACCGATTTTTAGTGCAAGATGAATTCAGTACTATTTGGGCTTCACATCCTTACCGCGGTATCTATCAATTGAAGATGGATAAGGAATCTAGAGAATATCAGGCGCATTTATTTACCGAAACTGATGGTTTACCATCAACATACCAAAACTACGTTTTCCAATGGGGTAAAGGTGTTGTTTTCGGTACGAAAAATGGCATTTTTAAGTTTAATTCTGCTAACGAGCGATTCGAAGCTATTAAGGAATTGTCTGCGTTTAATGGTGTTGGATTACGTTTCATTCAGCGTAACGAGGACGGTAATATTTGGTTTGCCAGCGACCGGCACATCGGTTTGGCTCGTTCAAATGGCCATCAAGGTGGATATCAACTGTGTTATTTGAACGAAATTGACGGCATGCACACAACGGGGTTCGAAAATATTTATGCGTACGATAAAAACAATGTTTATATAGGAGCGGAGAAAGGAGTTGTACATGTTAATTGGGAAAAATATGTAGCTCAACGCGATAAGCCCAGCGTGCTTTTATCTAAAGTGATTATCAAAGATAAAAATGATAGTATTCTTTACAATAAGCAGTTATTGGATGCTAATTTTGATTCATTTCATTTTGAGTTTACATCACCAAGTTACGGAGCAAACGCAGATTTGTCGTTCAGTTATAAATTGGATGGATACGATAAAAGATGGTCGGATTGGAGTACTGATCGGCAGAAAGCGTATACCAATTTGCCCAGCGGGAAGTATCAATTTCAAATTAAAGCAAAAAACAATCTACATTTCGAATCGGATATTTTAAATTACTCCTTTGAGGTAAAACCTCCCTGGTACGCGACCACATTTGCTTGGGCAATGTATACGATACTGTTTTTATTCGGCTTTTATATACTGGTGAAGTGGCAACGTGCGATGTGGTTGAACAGACAAAAAAAGCACGACGCAGAGATTGCGCGTTTGCGTTATATTTATCAACTCGAATTGGAGAAGAACGAACGAGAAATTATCAAACTGCAAAAGGAACATTTGGAGGATGAAGTGCTAGAAAAAACGAAAGAATTAGCAAATACCAGTTTGCAATTGATGGAGAATGCGGACGCGCTTACCAAATTACGCAACGAATTGAATAAAATTGAATCTGGACAATTGGATGAAACCGAATTGAGACGTGTTACCTCTATGCTCAAAGACGTAGAAAAGAATGCTGCACATTGGGATCAGTTCGCTGTTCATTTTGATGAACTAAATGATGGCTTCTTACAACGACTAAGCGCGCTACATCCTAATCTTTCTCGGAATGATCTAAAAGTTTGCGCTTATCTTCGGTTGCATCTCAGCACGAAACAGATCGCGCAATTGCAAAGCATTTCGGTGCGAGGCGTAGAAGTGCATCGTTATCGGATTCGCAAAAAACTTCAGGTCGAAACGGAGGTTTCGCTAAGTACCTATCTAAATAAACTTTAGGAAACCAATCGTGCTTAATATTCTGAAGTTCGCGCGGTAATGTCAAATGAAAATACGCTGCCGACATCGACCGTGCTTTTCAGCTTTAGCGCGCTTCCCATCGTTTCTAACAATTTATTCGATACCGTCAATCCTAATCCAGTTCCACCGTATTTGCGCGTGACCGATCCATCTTCCTGCGCGAACGCGTCGAAAATACGTTGTTGGTTTTCTGGTCGGATGCCAATTCCCGTGTCGGAGATAGAAAACCGCAAGGTGCTGCTTTCTTCATCCTTACCAAGCAATTGAATGCTAAGAAGCACCTCGCCGGCTTCCGTAAATTTAATCGCGTTGTTTAACAGGTTGTTTAAAATCTGCCGAAGGCGCATAGAATCTGTCCAAATATAGCGGGGGATATCAGAGTAATTGTCTACTCGAACGGAAATGCCTTTTTGTTTTCCCTCCATTGCAATTCCGTTAATCGATTTTTTGACCAATGTTTGCAGGTCGGTGCGCTCAATCTGTAATGGGATGGTTCCTCCCTCCAATTTAGAGTAATCCAAGATATCGTTGATAACTTGTAGAAGATTGTAGCCCGACTTGATCACCAACTCTAAATATTGCCGACGGCTTTCGTCGGTGTCGGTATCCAACGCTAATTCAGCAAATCCCAAAATACCGTTCAATGGCGTTCGCAATTCATGACTCATGTTCGCCAAAAATTCTGATTTTGCCCGACTAGCTGACTCTGCTATTGCTTTAGCCTCTTCCAATTGCTCGCGCTGTTCGACTTGATGACTCACATTTTTTGTGAAAATCATAATACCGCCTATTTCACCGTCGATTTTGTACCATGGCCGCATTTCCCAAGCCGTATAGCCGTGGTACGGACTATCTTTTAACAAAATCAGATCTTCATCATTTTGTTCTACTGCTCCATTCAAAACCCGTTCATGGCGTGCTCTACCTTCCGGTGGAATGAAAGGGAATACATCGTAGTGCGATCTTCCTATGATTTGTTGATCTTGTAGTTCGTACTCGTTAATCCACTCATTACTTACTGCGATATACCGTAATTCGCGGTCAAACATGGCAACCGCGGCTGGCGCGTGCTTAACGAATGCCTGCAGTACCGCTCTAGAATTCGCATTCTCAATTTGCACCTTTTTCTTTTCATCAATATCCTGAAACGTTCCAAACAGACGATTACAGTTTCCATCACACATTTCGGCTTTTCCAATAGCACGTACCCAAATCTCCTTTCCGTTACTATCTACGATCTGTACTTCCATAGACCAAGGCTCGCCGGTTGCTATTGCTCTGTCGACCGCTTCCTTAACGCGCATACGAACTTCTGGTTCTTTATAAAAAAGGATCGCATTCTCTATAGTAGGCTCAAAATCTGCCGGCACAGCATGTATTTTCTTGGTTACCGCCGTCCAACGCAGTTCCGCGGTATTGATGTCAAATTCCCAACCGCCGATCCGAGCTACCTCGTTCGTCTCTTCTAACAATTGGGCGGTGCGCTCTAGCTCTTGTTTTAATGCAATAGAATCCGTCACATCGCGTCCCATAGCAAATACCTGATTGGTTTTATGCTCCAACGACAATATCCATTCTACGAAACGATATGTTTCGTCCGCCGCTTTTACGCGAATCGTAAATTTTGCTTCGCTTTTGGTTTCATTGCATGCTTGAAAAGCTGTAAGTACATGCATTTGATCATCACGGTGAATAGACTGATACCAATAATCACCTTCTATTAACGAGTTTTTGATTCCGGTTAAGGCGCGATAGGCAGGGTTAACACGAATCATATTCGTGTCCATTTTGTAGATACCGATTAAATCCGGTGATAAAGTAAACAGTCTTTCAAAATTTCGAAATTGTTCTTTCTGACGACGCTCAACGATTAACGTCATGACCCCATTAGCCAACAAGCGTAGCGATCGACGTTGTTCATCAGTAAGTTCGCGTGGGATACGATCGATCACACATAGCGTACCTAAATTCAATCCTGCTGGATCTGTCAGGGGAAATCCGGCATAAAAGCGAATATGAGGATCTTGCGTTACCAAGATGTTGTCAGCAAACCTTTCATCCAGCTGGGCGTCTGGAACCTCGAATGGTTCGTTGTTCATAATCGTATATTGGCAGAAAGCGATTTCACGTGGCGTTTCAGTAACTACTAATCCTTTTTTTGATTTAAACCATTGACGTTTTTCGTCCAAAAGTGTGATCAACGAGATTGGGGTATTGCAAATGAGGGAAGCTAACTCCGTAATCCGATCGAATTCTTCCTCACTTAGAGAATCTAATATCTCGTATTCTTCTAGCGCTCGCAGCCGCTCCAGCTCGTTACTCGGAATAGGGTTAAGGTTGTTCATTTCGCTTTGTATTTTAATTCATCCACCTCAAGCTACGGCAGTTACTTCACCGTTAAGACTCCTCCATTTCTACGTTATAAACAACAGATAGTAAGAAAGCGTTTGCTCGCCGATTGTCTTATTTTCCTAAAGTTATGAAGTTGAATGTTTTAAAGCAATAATCATTTTTGTATTTTTTTGCAGGAATAGAGTTCTATGCTTAGTTTTGTACGTTTTAATATGAAATTACGGGAAACCCCAGCTGCAGTCCAATTCAGCCGAAAAATGATATAAAGCATGAAGAAAATTTTATTGGTGGAAGATAATGAGATTATGCAAAAGCTAATCATTGCGATCTTGGAAAAGGAAGGTTATCACGTTAAAATGGTTGGTAATGGAAAGGATGCGCTTGATTTATTAAGTGCTGAAAATGTTGACTTTGATCTGATCGTTACCGATATTATGATGCCGTATGCTAGCGGTTTTGAAGTGTTGAATAAGGTCAGCAAGTTAGAAGGGAAGCGGATTCCAACTATTATTGTGTCTAGTTTGTCTAATGAAGAAATGATTTTGGAGGGATTCAAATTGGGGGCATCGGATTACCTGACCAAGCCAATAATGGCTGGAGAGCTGGTTTTGCGTGTAAAACGTTTGTTACAACAATTTTAGGGCATTTACCTACAGATTATGTTCAACGATTTAATTCCATATTTTCGCAATACGCCCGATCTGCCAATTGTGATCAAAATTGCTATGGTGTTCGTTGTGGTAGCTATTTTTGCTACGCTGATTGCCTATTTATCGATTTTGCGAGGCAGATATTTGGGAAGCGTGCGCGCCAGACGCGAGGCAAAAGTTACGCCTTTAATAGATGATTTGTTGATTGGAAAAGTATTGGCAAATGACAAGTTGCATTATCCGGATAGTGCAGCCGAAGAATCCATTGCTGATTATTTTGATATTCCAGAATTAGATCCGAAGTGGGCTCGGCAAATTTTAATTGATCGAATCGTTGATTACAGAAAAAACATTCGCGGTTCGATGGGTGAGGTGCTTCGAAATCTTTATTTGGATTTAGAATTGGATAAGGATACGCATCGTAAATTGAAATCGGGGAAATGGAATAAGCGTGTGCAAGCGTTAAATGAGTTTGTGAATATGGGAGTTCCTGTTGCCGATGTCGCTTTGCTTCCACTTACGAATAGCCGAAACATGGAACTTCGTGCTGCCGCTCGGCATGCCTACATTAAGCTAAGTAGAAATGAGCCTTTTAAATTTTTCGATGTCGTTTCGGACACCCTGTTACCTTGGGATCAGATTGAACTTTTCCGCATTATTACGACTACCGAAAAAATTGTAATTCCAAACTTCGCGCGATGGATTACTTACAGTGCCAATAAATCGGTCGTGTCATTTTGTTTGAAGTTAGTAGTTCACTTCAATCAGGTTGCCGCCATTCCTGCAATTATAAAGTTATTGGGTACGAAAGATCATTATCTACGTGCTGATGCAATCATTGCATTAGGTAAATTAGAGGTAGACGAGGTGGAGCATGATTTGGTTAATATGTACAATAATCAACCGCTCAACTGCCAAATTGAAATTCTTCGAGCGTTGAGTCGTTTACGTGGTAAATCGCATGTTGATTTTGTGATGACAGAATTTCTTCACGCTACAGATTTTGAAGTACGTAAGAGTGCGGCGCGTGCCTTGCTGAAGATGCATGCACCGGATTCGCCTGTTATTCAAGAATTATTGGAGAATTCCAGTAAGGAAAATCAATTGATTCTTCGCCATTGTATGAACCCGTTAATCAAACATTGATGGAAGAACGTAGTATTTGGGATTGGATTGGTTTCTTCTTCGAATGGGCGATATTCTCCTATGGAATTATTCTGCTTTTGGTCTACGCTATGTTGGCCATTTTGTCGTTTTATGCTATACGCCATTATCTTCGTTCCTCATCCTTTACCGATACGCACCATGGCTTAATGGCTTCGCCTTTAGCACCTGGCATCACGGTGCTGGCACCTGCCTATAACGAGGGGCTTACGATTATCCAAAATGTTCGTTCATTGCTCACGCTGAATTATTCGGAATTCGAAATCATCATTGTCAATGATGGTAGTACAGATACTACGCTTGAACAGCTCATCGCCGAATTTGACATGATCAAAGTTGATTTTGCGTACAATGCGCAAATTACTACGCAACCTATTCGTGGCATCTACAAATCGAATAATCCTGCCTACGGTCGGTTGTTAGTTATAGATAAGGTAAATGGGAAAAGTAAAGCAGATGCTGTAAATGCCGGAATTAATGCCGCGACCTATAACTATTTTGTCTGTACAGATGTCGATTGCATCTTGCATACAGATACTTTGCTAGAACTAATTAAACCTGTACTTCAAGAGTCCGAAAAACGCGTTATTGCTGTGGGTGCCACGCTACGCTTAGCCAATTCGTGTGAATTTGAAGATGGCGTAATGGTGCGTATGCGTCCGCCAAGACAGTGGCTACCGCGGTTCCAAGAGGTGGAATATATTCGCTCGTTTATTGTCGGAAAAATGGGCTGGAGCAAAATAAATAGCGTTCCGAATGTATCCGGAGGTTTGGGTTTATTCGATCGGGAAATTGCTACCAGAGCAGGCGGTTATGATAGCAAATCTTTCGGGGAGGATATGGAACTCATGTTTAGAATGTGCCGATTTGCGAGCGATAATGATATTAATTACGCGATTCGTTATTTGCCAAAAACATTGTGTTGGACGGAAGGACCAGCGACTATACAAATTTTTAAACGGCAGCGTACGCGTTGGGCGAAAGGTTTAGCACAACTCATGTATGCCCATTTCAAGATGTTTATGCGTCCGCGTTACGGCCGGATGGGTATGATTGTATTACCCTACAATTTTTTTTTCGAATTATTAGCACCAATAATTGAAGCGGTTGGATTGTTATTTTATCTATTTATGATCCTTTTTGGTGTGATCAATTGGCCGTATGCGATCATATTATTGGTTTTTGTGTACACGTATGCGATTATGATTACCACGATTTCCATCGTTTGGGATCAGTTAGCATTTCGGCATTACAGATCATGGAAAGAAGTGGCGCAACTGTGCGTTGCTCCGTTTTTTGAGTTCCTGATCTACCACCCCTTAATTGTTGTGTTTTCTTTGATGGGATATTGGGATTTCCTAACAGGGAAAAAGGGAAGCTGGGGAAATATGCAACGTCAGGGATTTGGAGGGACAAAAAAGTAAGCGATGGAGTGGATTCAAAACATATTCCAATGGATAATCTTTGCTTACGGATGTACGCTTTTGTTCATCTACGCACTGTTAGCGTGGTTGTCTTTACGAGGAGTACGTCGTTTTAAAGCAGAAAGTGAGTTTGTGGATTATGACCGCGCTTTCCAATCCTCTATTTCTCCCGGAATTTCCGTTATCGCGCCTGCTTTTAACGAAGCATTGACGATCATCATGAACGTTCGCTCGTTGCTCACGTTGAATTACCCCACATTCGAAGTCATTATTGTCAACGACGGAAGTACGGATGATACTTTGCAACAGCTCATCGATGAATTTGAAATGGTGGAAGTGCCATTTGCCTACGATGAAAAGATCGTTACGCGACCGACAAAGCGTTTCTATAAGTCTACTAATTCGGCGTATAGCCGTTTGTTGGTGATCGATAAGGTAAATGGAAAAAGCAAGGCGGATGCTTCCAATGCGGGTGTTAACGCAGCTGCTTACGATTACTTCTTGTGTACGGATGTAGATTGTATCCTCGAGAAGGATACGTTGTTAAAAATGATTAAGCCCTTTTTGGATGAAGGCGGCAAAACGGTCAAGGAAGTAGGCGAACCTTGTCCGGAATGTGGATATGTACACGTGGTAGAAGATAATGTACGCGTGATAGCCAGCGGAGCGACATTGCGTTTGGTAAATTCTTGTGAGGTGGAAGGCGGTTTAATTACCCGTGTTCGTCCCCCGAAGCAGTGGCTACCACGTTTTCAGGAAATGGAATATATTCGTGCTTACGTGCTTGGGAAAATGGGCTGGAGTCAGATCAATTGTGTACCGAATGTTTCTGGAGGATTGGGATTATTTGATAAAGAAATCGCTATCAAAGCCGGTGGATACGATCATAAATCCTTCGCGGAAGATATGGATATCGTGACGCGGATGTGCACGTATATGATCGAAAATAAGATGAAATATGCGATTCGCTATATTCCATCTTCACAATGTTGGACGGAAGGCCCATCATCGTTGGATGTATTCGGTAGGCAACGTACACGTTGGGGACGAGGTTTGGCGGAAATTATGACCATGCATAAAAATGTCCTGTTCAACCCGAGGTATGGTCGCTTAGGACTGGTCGTTTTACCTTACAATTTGTTATTCGAGTTTCTTGCACCAATCCTTGAAGTGATCGGGATTATATCTTATGTTTACTTGATAGTTACGGGAAGTATAAATTGGCCATTTGCCCTGATCTTGTTGTCCTTTGTTTACCTATATGCAGTTATGATTTCAACGTTGGCTTTACTTTGGGATCAATTGACTTTTAGGTATTATAAAACTTGGGGCGAATTGATGGGATTAAGTCTGATGGCATTTATTGAGCCTATTGTTTATCACCCGTTGATCGTATTCTATGCGTTAAAAGGTTATTTTAATTTTGCTACAGGACGTAAGCATACATGGGGAAATATGAAGCGCCAGGGATTTGGACAAAAGAAAACCGCAAAATAATTAAACAGGATGGCCATTATGGGGACATTTCGTATCACATTCAGAATTTTAATAGTTGGCATTTTGTTGCTGTCCGGTATATCTTCTGCGCAGAGCCAATGGTTTCGCTCAAAAGACAATGCAGATGAAATGTATGAACAAGCTGTGCAGCTTACAAATCAGAAAAACTACAATCGCGCCATTGCCGTAGCGAAAGAAGGCTTAAGTCAGCGTCCGGAATTTACTGATTTAGAGTTGTTATTGGGTCGTGTTTATATGCTAACCGGTCAATGGGATTTAGCAAGGAAGCATGTCGATAATGTCTTGAAAAATGATGAAAAATATTTGGATGCGTATTATTACAAAATCAACATCGAAGTTAGTTCCAAACATTATAAATCGGCATTGACTGCTGTTGATGGCGCACTGAAAGCATACCCGAATCGTAAGGATTTGTTGTTGCGTAAGCTGGGCATTTTGGACGTACTAGGTTATATTGCAGAAGGAAATAATTTGGCTGATCGCTTAATTCGGCAGGCCCCGCGAGATAAGGATATTCAACAAGCATACATCGGTCATCATTTGGAAAATGCGCGTCGCTATCGCGCACAAGATTTGCCAAGCGCGGCAATATCGAGTTTAGATAAAGTTTTTGCGATCGATCCTGGAAACTTGGAAGCGCGCGAATTAATGGGCACATCAGATCTTTCCGTGCATACCCGTTCCACCATGGCAAATCAAATATCTGCCGAATTGGAAAGCAACCCCACTTCGTACGAATGGCTGATGAAGAAATTAAATATGCTTCGGGAGGATTTACGTTATGCGGAAGCTTTAACCGTTTTACAAACTATTTATCGTTATCACCCGAATGATGGCGTAGCTCGCGCGTTGGAGCGCGAACTGCGTGAAGAAGCTGCCGTATTCTATACGCAAACCGATCCTTACATGCTTTACCAGTCGATTTTGGAAAAAGATCCGAGCAATCGGGAGGCGTTACGCAAGGTAATTGGTTTGGCGACATCTCGTGGTGCATATCGAGAAGCGATGACTTGGGTCAATGCCGGATTACGCAGGGAGCCAAGCTCGACGGAATTATTGTTGTTGAAGCTTGATCTGCTAGAATATGAAAGGCAATTTAGCGAAGCTTCTCAAATAGCTGGAAATTTGTTACAACGATCGCCTTCCAATACCGATATGCGAGCCCGATATGTGGATTTGAAAATTGCAAGTTCGCGTTATTACGTTAGTCAACAACAAAATGATTTAGCTTTGCGGGAGTTGGAGTTAGCGCTTGAAATTAATCCTCAAGATTCTTCGGTGCTGGAAAGTATGGTTAACACCTATGCCGCTCAACGCAATTATGATCGCGCGCTGGAAACCTTGGAACAACAAATTTCTGTTACCAACAATGACCATCTTAAGCTGAAACAAGCCAGCTTGCTTACAGATGCCGGACGTTTTGATGAAGCAGGAGATGTGCTGCAAGATTTAATTAATGCGTATCCGGATGTGCCTCAATACTTAACAGCATTCACGGAAAATCGTCTGCGCGCAGGAAATCGATTGTTGCAAGATGACGAATATGCTCTTGCTGCACAGCAGTTACGTGCCGTATTGCGCCGGGATACAAACAATAGAGAAGCAATCAATTATCTAATTAATTTGTACAGCGCAACCAATGAGCTGGATAGCGCATTGTATTTTACCGATTTAGGACTAGCATCTTACCCACAAGATCGGGAAATCTTATTAAAACGCTCTTCTGTACTTACAAGCATGGGACGATTTGATGAAGCAAATCGTGAAGTTCGTTCGTTGATGGATCGTTATCCATATACGATTCGTTATCGCGATGCCTACACAGAAAACTTGTTGAGCGCAGCAAACCAAGCAAAACGAATTAATAATCTTGATGGCGCGCTTGATAATTATCGTGCAGTTTTAGCCATTAATCCCAAAGATTCTGTGGCTCAGCTCAATATTATCAATATCCAAATGGAACGCTTAGCATACGATAGTGCTCAATATTACATTCAGCAAAGTTTGCAGTGGAATCCGAATTGGACGGATATTCGATTGCGCAGAGCGCAAGCATACGAAGCGCAACGCGATTTCCTACGCGCATCCGCCGATGCGGACACTGTGTACACACAGCAACCATCCGTAATAAATAGAGATTATGCTGCGTATCTGAAAAGCCGGACGTTAAAGAACCAGTTCGGAATGCATTTTCTACGTTCCAGGTACGATTATTCAGAAGATAAATACGATATCGCTACCTTAGAGTACATCCGAACGTTCAAAAAGGGGACAATCGGAGGTCGGATTAATTATGCGGGAAGAGCAAGCGGCACGGGACTGCAAGCCGAGACAGAAATGTATTACACGCACAATCCGAAATGGTATTCTTATGCACACCTGGCATTTGGAAATCAAGTTGCTTTTCCACAGGTGAGGCTAGGGTACTCATTGTACCGCACTTTCAAAAATGAAAGCGAAGTGGGACTTGGGGTACGTTATTTGCAACGCGATACGTTGAGAAGTACTTCGGTGTTAGGCGCGTATTCCAAAACGATTGGTGATTTTTGGGTAAACCTGCGTGGTTATGCAGTTTGGGAAGCACAAGATATAGCATCTTCCTTTGCGTTGGTCGGTCGATATTATATGAATAATAGACAAGATTTTCTATCCACGACCATTGGATTAGGTACGTCGCCGGATGATCGCAGTCGGTTAATTCAATTCTCGCAATTAACCGGTCTGTTGACGCGTAGCGTTGGTGCGGGCTATCAACGAACATTTCAGTATAGAACGAGTTTAGGTATCAATGGAACGTGGATTTCACAAAAAGTGGGGCCGCAAAATTTTCAAAATCAATATGATCTCTACATTTCCGTAATGCGACGGTTTTAGTGGAGATTACTAATAAGTTGGAGGTGATCTCATGTGGAAAAATATATTATTTATCTGCTTAATCGTGCAAGCGCAATTTAGTTGTGGGGCAGCGCAACCGGTTTTCGAATTAACCAAAGATGGGCGCGCTACTGCAAATATTGTTGTGTCGGAATCTGCTCCGGCAATTGATCATAAATCGGCAGCTGTACTACAAGATTATGTTTTTCGCATGAGCGGAACGAAGCTTCCTATTATTCGCAGTCAAAAGGAAGACCAACTGAATAGCATTTTAATAGGCGCAACTGCAGCCGATTTTGCTGGAAAGTCTGCACAAAGCACAGATGGTTTTACGATTCGACAAGATGGCAATAAATTATTGATTTATGGAGGCGGAGGTAAAGGAACACTTTACGGTGTTTATTCCTTGTTGGAGTTGCTTGGATGCCGAAAGCTGGATGAGGGCGCTACCTATGTACCCGAACAAAAAACAATTCGTTTGCCCGAATCAATAAATATCACTGAGGAACCCGCTTTTACATATCGCGAAAGCTTTTATCCAGCCGCAATGGACAACGAATACATGGATTGGCACAAACTTCATCGTTTCGAAGATCTTTGGGGATTTTGGGGACATTCTTACTTTAAACTGGTCGATCCCAAAGTGCACTTTGCTGCGCATCCCGAATACTTCGCATTAGTTAACGGGAAACGCCAAGCTACCCAACTCTGCTTAAGTAATCCGGATGTTTTAAAGCTTGCAAAAGCTACGTTGAAAGAAGCAATGGCGGATCGCCCGGAAGCAGAATATTGGTCAATTGCACCGATGGATGGAGCTGGATTCTGTACGTGCGAAAGCTGTCAGAAAGTAGATCAGGAAGAAGGTGGTCCACAAGGAAGTTTGATTCGATTCGTCAACAAAATTGCAGAATCTTTTCCTGATAAGAAATTTACGACTTTAGCGTATACTTATACTGCTAACCCACCGAAGAAAACTAAACCTGCCGAGAATGTTTACATCATGCTAAGTAGCATTGATGCGCAACGGCAGAAAGATTTGGAACGCGAACCAACGGCAAAGGCATTTCGTGATCAACTAGCCGGTTGGAAGGAAAAAACAGATCGCATCTTCGTTTGGGATTATAATACGCAGTTCACTAACTACATTGCGCCATTTCCAGATGATGAACATCTTGCATCCAATATTTCCTATTTTAAGAAGAATGGAATTGGCGGTGTCTTCTCGCAGGGATCAGGATACACACATGGCGATCTAGCCGAATTGAAAAGCTATCTAATTGCAAAATCGCTATGGAATTCGGAGATTGATGTAGATGCTATTCGTCAAGACTTCTTGGCGAATTATTATGGTGCTGCTGCACAAAAAGTTCAATCTTTTTTGGATGCACAGCACAAAGCGATCAAGGAAACCAATTCCGTTTTGGATATTTATGGCACGCCCGTAAATAGTCGAAAGGATTTTTTGAAGCCGGAGCTTATTGATCAGTACAGTAGCTTACTCGACGAAGCGGAGGCGGCTGTTGAGTCAGACGAAATCCGTTCAGCTCGCATCCGTAAATTACGTTTGGGACTAGAGTATGCCGTTTTGCAACAAGCCAAATTGTTCGGAAGGGAAAAATTTGGGTACTTAGCTTACGATCCCGACAAGGAAACGATAGGTGTGAAGCCCGGCTGGAAAGCTCGTGTTGAGCGATTTGTAAAAGCGTGCAACGAAGCTGGAGTAACGGAATTGGCTGAAGCGGGAATAGATCCTAAAACTTACGGTCAGGAATGGCAAGCGCTGTTGGATCAAGGCTTTATCTCTGGTTTATCATTGGATAAGCCGGTGGTACTGGCTAATGCATTTGTTCCTGATTACCCAGCCAAACGTGAAGTGACATTAACAGATGGCATGGCTGGGGGATTAGATTACAGCTACAATTGGTTGCTTTTTGAGCAGGTAGATCTGGTAGCAACAATCGACTTAGGTAAAACACAACCTGTACAAGAAGTGCAAGTGAATTACTTAGATGATCCACGTCATTATATATTCGCACCCGATCAAATGATTGTGGAGGTTAGCGTAGATGGGAAAACATTTCGAAAGGTTGGATCTGCGAAGCCGGAATCAGGCGTTGATGGAGAAGCTTCTGCACTGCGTCGTACACAACAAATAAAAATCATCGATAAGAAGATTGAAGCGCGCTTTGTACGAGTTACAGGTGTTACGCCAAAACAATTTCCGAGTTGGTTCTCGGGGAATAATCGTCGCAAGCCGTTAATTGCTGTTAACGAAATTACCGTGCGGTAGCAAGAATTTTATTCTGGCCAAGTAAAATAGAATGTGCTGCCTTGGTTTGGTTCGGAGTCGACGGTAATTTTTCCGCCTCGCTCTTCGACAAATAGTTTGATCACATTTAGTCCGATACCGGTATCGTTAGGATCGTTTTTATCTACCGTTTCAAACAATTTGAAGATTCGCTGGTGATCCTCTCGTTTTATTCCAGGACCATTGTCTTTCACATAAAACGTGTAGTAACCTTTTTCAGGACCTTTAAATCCTATTGTAATTTCGCCATGCATTTTATCATTATGTTTGATGGCATTACTAACAAAGTTTTGGAATACTTGATGTATTTTTAATTTATTTCCATGAATTACTGGTAGAAAGCCATCAATTGAAATACGGATATTTGGCGGAGGGAAAAGTAAGCGAATCATTTCACTAACTAATGCGTGTGTATCGACCAATTCAACTTGTTGTTCCGTATTTGCCTTCCTAGAATACTCTAAAACAGAGCTAATCATTCCATTTAAGTGGTGCGCCGCATCTACACACATTTGCAAATAGTTATCTACCGTCGTATTAATACTATCTCGCTCATAGGTCCGGATATAATCCATCATGGAAAGCATGCCCGAAAGAGGAGATTTTAGATCGTGAGCTACGACGTACATGAAGCGCTCCAACTGCTTATTAATGTCCTCTTTTTCTTTTAATGCAACTTGCAATTCGTTTTGATAACGATACAATTTTTCAAAGACTGCTACTTTAGCACGTGTTACCTGAACGTCCAATGGTTTGCTCAAATAATCCACTGCACCACCTTCAAAACCTTTGAGAATATATTGTGGTTCTTTATTAATTGCGGTGACAAAAATAATAGCTACGTGTTGTGTCTTCGGATTGCTTTTAATTAAGGAAGCTACCTCAAAGCCGTCCATATCAGGCATTTGTACGTCGAGCATGACTAAAGCAACGTCCGAGTTTCGCAATAACTGTTTTAGTGCATCGTTGCCGTTATTCGCGATAAGAAATTCGCGGTCATTTTGCGCGAGCATGTGTTCCAGCGCAATAATATTTTCCTGTTTGTCGTCTACTAGAAGAATTTTAAATGCGCCTTTCATACCGCTTTTTTGTTAGCCTCTATTCTTTGGTATACAAGAATGAATTAATGTTATTAGTTCTGTTTTATTTATCGGCTTTGTTAAATATTCCGTTGCTCCCGCATCAATTGCTTTCTGCCGATCACCCGCCATCGCTTTTGCACTTACTGCAATAATAGGAATTTCTTGATACTTTTCCTGCTTCCTGATGTGTTGCATGGTTTCATAACCATCCATGACCGGCATCATAATATCCATCAGAATTAATTCTATATCGTTCTCCTGCGACAAATAATCGAGTGCCTCTTCTCCGTTACTAGCTGCAGTAACATCAGCACCAAGTGCCTCCAGCATAGCTGTTAGTGCATAAACGTTACGCATATCATCGTCGGTCAATAATATACGGCAACCATCTATACGGAGCAGATCCTCATCGATCGTCGATGATGGTGGATTATTTTGCTGTTTTTCGCGCGGCTGTTGGATGGATAACCTGTTTAGCGTGTGCTCCGTTGTTTTACTTTGTGTTGGTTCCGCGTTTTGTAGATTACCGGATTTTGGAGCAATGCTTTGGAAGATAGAATCTAATTGCTCGAATTCAAATGGTTTAATGGTAATGCCTGCAATCTCCTGCTGTAAATATCCTAAATCATCGTGGGAAGTAATGACGTGGATTGGAATATTGGACAGGTTCGGCGTACGTTTTAATGTATATATAATTTCCGTTCCGGATAATCCAGGTAGATGAATGTCCAGTAATACCGCCGAAGGAGCGAATTTTCGCGCGCAGTATAATCCTTCTTCGCCGCTGAGCGCTACTATAGCATTGTAATTCTTCTTCCTAGCAAAATCACGCAGTATGGTAGCAAAATTTTCATCATCTTCAATAATCAGTAATTTTAGCTTGTTTCCATCTTCCAATGCGTAACGATCGTCTTCCACGCTGTCTTGGTGCGTTACCAGCGCAGATGCAGGTGCAGGCATGGGCTTCGTTACCGCTTGCTTCATTTCTAGGGATTGAATAGGAGCGGTTGGCCCAATTTTAGGCAATAACAGCGTAAACTCACTACCTACACCCAATGTACTTTGCAACGTTAGCGATCCGCCCAATTGTTCCGCCAAATTCCGACTGATGGATAATCCCAAACCGGTACCACCAAACTTACGGTTGGTCGCACCATCCACCTGCTGAAAAGCTTCGAAGATAACGGATTGGTATTCATCTGGAATGCCCTTTCCAGTATCTTTAACCACGAATTTGAAGTGGTCGCTGTCACTGTTGTAGTACGATTTCAAACTTACTGTACCGCCTGCAGTTGTGAATTTTAATGCGTTGGACAGTAGGTTTTTAAGGATTTGTTCGATACGTTTCTTATCGGTATATATGCGCGGATCGTTTGGAGATGTGAATTCTACCGAAAAGGAAATCTCACGCTCTGACGCAACATGGCTGAAAAAATCATCCATATCTTGGGTGATAATATCAACAGAAATTTCTTCTGGAAATAGGTCTATTTTGCCGCTTTCAATCTTAGATAAGTCGAGAATATCATTAATCAAATGCAAAAGATCGGATCCTGACTTATGAATGATTTGACTATATTCTTTCTGTTTTTCGGACAACTGTCCACCCATATTTTCAGACAAGAGATTAGCCAATATCAAAATACTATTCAATGGAGTACGTAGTTCGTGCGACATATTCGCCAGAAACTCGGATTTGTAACGGTTGCTTTGCTCTAAGGCAGACGATTGGGCTTTTACAGCTTCTTGCGAAGTTTCCAACTCTTCTTTCTGCTTGCTGATTTGATTTACTAACTCTTGTAAATGTTCCCTGGAAATTACGCTTTGTAACGCACCTGCCATATTATGGGCAAGTAAGTTTAATAGCTGTACATGGATATCCGTGAAGGGTTTAAATCCAATGACCTCAAGTAAACCAATTAACTGATCATCTACCCACAATGGCAATAGAATAAGGGCTTTTGGATGCGCTGACCCGATGCCGGTCGATAAGGTCGGATAATCTTCCGGCAAGGTATCAATAACTGTCGCCTCACGAGCGAGTGCAGCTTGTCCTGTGATTCCTGTCCCTAAATAGTGATGGGTAGGAATTTCACTCGGCGTAGCGTGCGTACCAATAGGTTGTAAAAGTTGTCCCTCTTCATGAAAGCTATATAAAATCGCCGCTGGTGCATCCAATAGCTTGGCAATTTCCGAGGTGCAAGCTCCTGCAAGTTGTTGCGCATCCTCATAATATTGTCCTTGCAATAAGTTGTTTACTTTGGAAAGACTGGTTAATTGCCAATTCTGACGCGTAGTTTCAGCATTCAGATTCTCCATGTTTTTCAGGCTTCGTTTTAACTTGTTTTGCGTTCTTAGGCGACCGACTAGTTCGTGGTAAACTTGGTAACTCAAAGCACCGACAATAATCAAGATTAGCGCTAATCCGCATAGCAATATACCGATACTTTGCTGAGCCCACTTTTCAGCCTTATTGCTTCGATCTACAAATAGCCTGTGTTCAAATTGTTTAAAACGTTCTAGTTCTTCTACCAATGCATTGGTTTTTGCAGACCCAGCACGGATTTTCTGCAATAATATTAAGGTGTCGTTGTTCGGATCAAAGTTCTTCGGCGCGTTAATATCACGCCAAATTTGGATAAATGCATTCGTGGAATCCAATATGGACTGCACATGTGCGGTGGCGTCGGGGTTATCTTCGACCAGCGAATCCAATTGTTTCAATGTATTTTGCAAACTGACCACCGTGGTATCAAAAGCCATTTTTGCTTGAGTAGTGGGATTGGTGATGATGTTTCGCTTATTGGTTTCAATTTGCGTAATCAATTGCTTTACTGACGTGGTGGTATTGATAACTTCTTGCGTATGCTGTACCCATTTGCTCTGCCTGATCTGCTTTTGGTATGACAAATAGGAGAGTACCCCGATAGTAAGGACAATGATAAAGCCAGCGATTAGTCCAAAATAAAGACGTTGGGCGATAGAAAACTTCATAGGGTTCGGTAATAATAACGTACAAATATGGTCATTTAGCCGCTCATTTTAATCGAACGATTAAAATTCTATATCGTCCGCAATATTTCCACCTTGTTCTTCCGCAAATTTAGCAGCGTATTCTTCTTTTTTTTGTTGATGATAATCTGTAAAATGTAGCACGTCCGCGCTATTGAATTGTTGATTTTGTTGGGTCATCCATTGCATCGCAACCGATTGAAAATCGGCCAAATTAATACCGTATTCGTCCAAAATCCACTGAGCACCATCTAAACCATATTCGTAAGCGGCTTCGCGTGCGCCAGCCAATTCTTCGTAGAAATAGCGATCAGTGCTCAATTTCCGCAAGTTTTCCGAATTGCCCGCGCTCGAAGAAGCTCCTAATGCTTCCAATTTTGGATGCGTAGCATTTTCCGCGAAATATTGTCCAAATAATGTGGTCACGGTAAAGCTGGTATCTTCCGCCATTCGCTGTCCCCAAATTGTGTTTAATTCATCCCAAACGGGAGCTTCGATTCCCATCGCCGCAAATATGTCGGCTTCCGGAACACCCTGTGTTATTTTGATCGTCATCGCAGTATAATCTCTTAACGACAATCCGTGAACGGGAGCAAGCAGAGGATTTTCTTCGACATCGTTTTCCTTGACAAATCCCGATGATTGAATACCATGATGTTTGTAAGAATTAGCCGTTTCAAAACGAATGACTTGATCCGAATCGCAATCATTCCATTCTTGATACAACGACTTACGTAGGTTGGTACGGATGTTAGCGATTTCATCTTCACTATAAACCTCATCATCACTCGCCAAATACTGTTGAACACGGTTTTCTAATTCTTGGTAAAATGATTCGGAAGAATAATGCGTTCCATGTAAATTTTCTACATCGTAATTTGTGTGATTATTGCTCATTTCGATTTTAGTTAAGTTTACTTGATAGGGATTAATTTTCGTTTAAATGCCGTTAGATCGTTTTGATATCTTTTCATGAGATGCTCTTCTTGATCTGGACTTATGCTGATCCAATCTTTATAGAACGCTTCTAGGTAATTTTCCTCCGCTAACAGAGATTCTTGGATAACGCGCTCGCGTTCTTCTTGTAATTCCTGCAATTTGGATTCGGAAGCTAGCTTTTCGTTATTGGACAAATGAATAGAGCTGATTTTAAGTTGATGAATTTCCAAATACAACGTGCGTTCTCTTTCTTGCAATTCATCGATGTGCATACGCAAATGCGCTGTTCGCTGTTCGGCCAAAGGACGGGCAATTAGATTGAGCTTGGCCAAACCCGTCCCAGGCTCAAATGTGTTTTGCGTGCTGCAACTCGGACAGCTTATGTAAGTTCGCAAATAGATTTTTTTACCTAATGTAAGCGGCGATCCGCATTGCGTACATTGAAAGCTTTCTTTTAAACGCTGAAATTCATCTTCAATTTCTTGAAAAACAATCTCCAAGTCTTCTTTGGATGTATTTTGAATTTCAGTGTGATAAGCGTTTAATTTTTCTTCGAAAGCGTGCAAACGATCCATGCAAGCTTCGCGAAACGCATAGCTCTCTTGATTTAGAAACCCGGAAGCAAGCTGACTATGTTTTTCCCAAAGTGGAACAATCTGTATTTCGTAGGTGTCGGAAGCTTTAACACGCAAACTCTCCAGTTGGCCTAAAATTCCTGATTGAACTTGTGAAAAGTTCCGTTTGTACAAATCTTCATCCGTAGCATACAACGTGCGAAGTTCTGGTATTGCTTCATCAACGAGCTCTGACATACGTTGCTCCATCTTTTCCAAAAATTGAAACCAACGCTGTTGTTGGTTTACAAAAGTCGCTGTGCTATCTTTCATGACTTAAAAGCTATGATTTGGTATTATCGTCGGTGTTGAGATAAATTCCTTTGCTCAATTCGGTGTCAATAAATACAAAGCCACAGTAGGCGCATTTCGTCAATCCGTCGTGTTTTGCGCGTCCGGCTCCGCAATTCGGACAAGTTAGCGTTTGCAGATTACTACTTCTTTCCTGCGCCTCGCCACCGTAGATTGATTTCTTGCTAGCCTTTTCTTTCAGCTGCGCCAAAATAGACTTTGTTTTATTTGTCATGATCGATGCTATAATTGATCCAATAACTCTTTTTTCTTTGCTTGATAATCTTCGCTATCAATCAATCCATTATCTAGCAAGTCCTTCAATTGCTTCAGCTTTGCCGGAATATCTGTTTCCTTGGTTGTCGTTTTCGGGAAACCCTGATTCATAGCTTGGATCGCCATAGAACTCGCTGCGATATCGCTCATCGCAGTTCCTTTTTGACTCATCGCTTGTGCCGCCGAGAATTGCGTGTATTTATCGATATCGTTTACCATGTTCATGCTGGTAATTTTGTCGTAATGTTTGCTTACTTCGTCGGGTAACGTAACGGAGCTTATACGAAAATCCAACAATTCCAATCCCAGTTTTTGAAAATACGGAATCAATAACAGCAATACGCGTTCGCTCAAATGCGTCATGTTGCCGGCAACTTCTTTGATAGAAATTTGTTCTTGCGCTAGCACTTCTCCGAAGATTGGTGCGATAAAATCACGTAATTGCGCCTGCAGCTCAAAAATGTTGAAGTGCGAGAAACTTCCTGCATATTGCGAGAAAAACGTTTTCACATCCGCTATTCGTATATCGTACGTGCCGAATGCCCGTAAACGAACTTGTCCGAAAGCTTTATCCTGCATCAAAATAGGAGCGGGCGTTCCCCATTTATTTTGGATAAATCGATGCGTATTGAAAAAGTAAACATCTGCTTTGAAAGGACTTTCAAAACCATATTTCCAACCCTTCAACTTACTTAGGATAGGTATGTTTTCTGTTTTGAGCGTGTGCAATCCGGCATCAAAAACATCAGCTATTTGTCCCTCATTAATAAATAATGCTTGTTGAGAAGGCCGAACGGTTAGCTTCGCACCATTTTTAATTTCTCGATCTGTATCCGGATATTTCCATAATAGCAGATTCGGGTTGGGCGCAACGGATTCGATAATTTCGATATGTGGTAGCTTCATGTGAAATCAATACGTAAAATGTAGATGTCGACTAATCCGAGGTAGATTTTCGAAAAGTCAATGCTTTAAATATAACGTATTTAAATGAAATTTTAGTGTAATTACGGATAGTTTGATGGATGAGCGAAGGAAATATTCGAGCAAATAGGATTCGCTATTTGATTATTTCAATGTCGGATTTAATCTGCAATAAGGCTTCTATAAACCGATCGTTATCGTCGGGAGTAATATACACATCATCAAATTTATCATAATGAATAATTAATCCTTTTGTCGCAAAGGCATAACGGTCTCCAGAAAGCATAGTTTTTTCTCGTTCTATCTTACGGATTGTCGCTATCGAAACGGTTTTTCGCATGTAACCACATATTATGTGGATGTTTTGCTCGTCGATAATAAAAGATGAATCAAACCAACTTCTTAACAGATATATAGAGAATCCGATGAGGATGATGGCAATAATAATAGATGGATGTAGTATCCCGAACGCGACAATACATGCGATTGGAGCAATCCACATGCTCAGAACAGAAAACCAAAATATAATTCCGTAAATCCAGTCTTTACGCATTTTGAAGTATGTCATCTACATCAAGCTTTCCTGAAATATATGAAATTTTTACCTTAATGTTGGAAAATTTGTATGTTTGTTTCGTCACAAGCGCTATGAAAAATCTATGATGATATATAGCGCGAATTCTAACTAACTATTATTATGCGATTTACTTTACAAACTTCTCTTTGCCTCATTTTTTTTGCGCTCTTATGGACAAGTTGTTCCAAAAAAGCAATTGAACCAATTGTTGATCCAGTTGAACCTGAGGAACCTGCACCACCGCTTCCCGAAGAACCAGATTCTAGTTACTACGTTTTCGGTATGACGAAATCGCAAACGCGATTTAAGATTGAAAAAGGTGTTGAGTCAAATAATTTAAACGATGAAGAAGTTGAGCAATATTTCGCAAATCGACGTCAGTTTTTTCAACCTACGGAAATCCTCATCACTAAAGATTCGACGTTCATAACCAAATCCAATCTCACCGAAAAATACAAGTCCGTTTGGAAAAATGACGACAAAGAACTTTATATTCTTACGGGTATTGATGGCACAGAAAAACTTTTAGGCAAGCTGACAGAAGATAAACTTTTGCAAATTGATGTGGCATTTTCTCGGCAAATACAAAGCTCCGGTTCGCGAAGTTTGGTGGTTTTAGATCAGGATTATTCCAGTAATCCTTTCGACAAATCTTTACATTTAGGAAAAACCGGAAACTCGGCTTATGGAGTTGCAGAAGTACTTTTATATAAGGAGAAGGAAACCAAATAATGAAAGAATTTTTGAAAGTGATATTTTCGGCGGCCTTACTCTTATTTTCGGACTGCCTTTTCGCACAGCATAACCGAAGTCAACGAATTTTTGTGAAAAATCCAGATGCCATTTATCTCGGAGCGTTTGTTTCAAAATCTTCCATTAATGAAAGTGAGCACATTATATTGGATGCTCCAACAGATTCGTTGACTGTAAGTTCAAGTTTGCCAATTCTGTCCAAGCGTTTTGCATGTAATAAATTGTCGTATGAAAAAGCCGTAGCGGACATGATAGAAGCCGCTAATTTGTCGAATTTCGGTTCTGTCGGTTTCGCTTCCACACAACGTGAGTTTGTAAACTACGCGGATTTGAATGTTTTGTTCGGTCAGGAAATCGATATCGAAAGTTTTTTGATGACCAAGGCAACGGCGCCATCCACTAAAACGAATCTTGTCTTTAATGTGGAGCATATTTTTGCAGATTTTGCAGCAGACATTAAAAAGCGAGAATTTGATGCAGAGAAACTAAACGGGCTGGAAGAAGATAACATAGCATACGTCTCGGTCGTCGAATATGGTCGTAAAGCTGTTTTGCTAGTGGAATCCAATTTGGGAGAGGATATAGTCAAAGAAGCAATCAATGATGCCTTCGAGAAAGGAGGAATTCGATCTTCAAAATTTAAAGATGTGCTGGCAAATTGTACAATCCGCTACATTAGCTTGGACGCTTCAACATCTCCCGAAGAGTTGGATTTAGATCCCGTCGAACGATTCGTCAATTATCTTGAAAACCCTGTTACGAAAGAAGATTTTAAATCGCCAATGTCATTTCATTTATCCACCCTAAATAACGGGATGTATTTGAATGAATATCCTTAGCTGAAAATCTACGTTGAGTTCTGTGGAACCGATTAATACATCGAAATTTTCGACTTTATGAAAGATTTACAAAAGTGGTGGATTCTAATCAGCTTCATGTTTTTAATGAACCACGCATTTGCGCAAACCAACTCAAGCACTGAACTTTTTGCGAAAAATCCTAAAAAGATTTTTTTAGGCGCCTTAGTTAAGAAAAGTAGTATTAATGGAGCCACACACGAAACCTTAAACACCAGCGCGGACTCTGTCGTCATCCTTCCAAGTGAATTGATGTTGGACTACCGTCGATTTTCTGGTGGGAAGAATGCATTTAACTAAGCCTTAAAACTTATGTTAAAAGATACCGATCCTTCACGATATTCAAGCGGGAGCGCGCTTTTAATAATTTCATAACATCAACTTCAAACCAGCAGAATAGTATTTAAATACTTTTGTTTCGCGTTCCCGAATGTAAAGATTGGGCAGTAAAAACATCAGTATGGAAATGGAAAGCTCGGAAAAAAATGATGTTAGCGGTCTAGCTATCGGCGATGTAACAGCTTTTAATAGAATTTACGAACGCTATCACAAACGCATTCATGCCAATATTCTGAAATTCATTCGCCACGACGATGCTTCGTTTGAAATTTTGCAGGATGTGTTTCTTTCCTTATGGCAAAATCGCTTCAAATTCGAATCCAGCGACACGGTTGGAAATTGGCTTTTTGTAGTTAGTTACAATAAGTCCTTAAACAAACTGCGTAGCGAGCTGAAGCATTCCATTGATTACGTTGCTGAGTTTTCTCAAGAACAAAGTTACTATGTGGACGAGGAAACAGATGATGTGCAGGAAAAACAATTAGCCCTTATTGATGATGCTATTAACATTTTGCCGGCGCGTAAAAAGCAAGTTTTTGTGATGTGCAGATACGAAGGTAAATCGAAAGATGATGTAGCAGCATTGCTCGGGATTAGCCCGCAGTCCGTTTCTGATTATCTGAAACAAGCCAACAAAGCCATCAAGTCCTATGTTCTGCAACGTTATGATGCGCAGGTTCCATATATTTTGTTGTTGTCCGTTTTTCTACAGTCCTAAATTTTATCCTTACAATTTCTTCATGATTCGTTAATACGAATTCGCATCCCCAATTGGTCAATCGTGGTGTATTTATAGTTGATGAAACACCAGAATGATAAACGCATCGCCGATTTTTGGAAAGGTTTGCTGACAAAAAAGCAGAAACAGGAGCTTTTAAAAGAACTCGAGGAAAATGCGGATACAAATGAGGAAAATACGAGAGTAGCATTTCTTCATGCGCATCCCGACGAAAAAGATTTATTTTCTGAAACTCAATATCAGCAAATCTTACGTCAATTGCATCGCGAAATGGGCGTAGAGGAAATCAAACCTATTACGACAAGTCGATATCGCTGGTATGCTGCGGCAGCATCCATTGTTATATTGATAACAACGACGATAACGATCAATTCTAGAAATAATGCGATCGAAGCAGGTAAGATTTAAGTAATGGAAACATTTCGCAAAACGAAGGTTGGTAATCGTAAATAAGAACATTTAACTTTAAGCTATGTATGCGGAATTCTCTTATGAATTTGGTGTACATAGCTTTTCCAATAATTAATACCATGAAGAAATACTTTTTAGCCATAGCCACTTGTTTCGTTATCACTTCGGCAACACATGTTGTAATCGGTCAAGACAACGCGTCGATGAGCCAACGATTCGAACAATTGATGTTCGCGGACAAATCAGCTGGAAAATTAGCGGTTGCCGGACACAGTCACAACGATTACGAACAAGCTATTCCATTTTTAACGGCTTATCATGCCGGAATGGAGTCGATCGAAGTAGATTTGTACTTATCGAATGATAGCTTATATGCTGCCCATGATAAAAAAGATATTAAAGAGGGCAGAACGCTGGAAAAATTGTATTTGCAACCACTTGCTGCGGAATTCAAGAGGAATCAAAATCATCCATTCGCTGATTCGACGAAAAATCTACAGTTACTGATCGATTTCAAGGAAGATTATACGCGCTTGATGGCGCCGTTATTAGCAATTTTGAACAAGTATAACTTTATGTTTGATGAAAAGCATGCAGCACATCCGGTTCGTATAGTTATTAGCGGAAGCATGCCGCCACCAGAGAAATTTGCTGAGTTTCCGACTTGGCTTCGGTTCGACGGTCGACCGAACATTACGTACACGGAAGCGCAACGTAAATATTTGGGAATGATCAGTCAGGATTTGCGCGCTTACGCGGATTGGAACGGAAAAGGAGAACCAAAAGTTTCGGAAATGCAAGCGATTATGAACGATAGTCGCAAAGCGAAGGATTGGAATATTCCTTTTCGATTGTGGGGTACAGCTGATAATGCAAATTCATGGCTTGTACTGGAAAAAATGGGTGTGAAATGGCTAAATACCGACCATCCGGCAGAACTTCAACTTTATCTTAAAAACCTGAACGCATCACGTTTTGAGTTGCCACAAGCGTTAGAAACCTATGTCCCGACTTACAAATCGGATGGGCATAAGTCGAAGATTAAAAATGTAATCCTACTGATTGGTGATGGGATGGGTTTAGGACATTTGCAAGCAGCGATAGCAGCGAATCATGGAGAATCCAATATTAGTCAGATGCACTATATCGGCTTTTCTTCGACAACGTCTTACAGCTTAGGTAACACCGATTCGGGAGCCGGAGGAACGGCAATTGCTACTGGCACGAAAACATACAATGGCCAAATTAGTGTAGATACGAGCGGACGGGCTTTGTCAGCAATCCCAGAATTGCTAAAGCCACTTGGGATGCGCAGTGCGATCATTACGACGGGTGATGTTTCCGATGCTACGCCAGCTGTTTTCTATGCGAAAAACAAAGATCGCGAAGCATCAGAAGAGATCATGGCATCTTTGTTTAACAATCAATCCATTGATTTGCTTATTGGTGGCGCACCCGCGTCTTATCGCGAAAGCGCCAAGCAAAGATATTTCAAGGATCAATTGGCTGAAAATGGTTTTGGGTTGATTAACGACATAAGTACTTTTGAAAAATCAGCGGATCGGAAATTGGTTTTGTTTTTGCCAGATTCACTAACGAAACCCGTTAAAGATGGAAGGAAGCCTGTATTATCGTCGTTACTAAACCTGACTGCTCAAAAATTTGGCAAACATAAAGATGGCTTTTTCATGATGGCGGAAAGTGCGCAAATCGATTGGGGCGGACACGCGCGTGATTTGAATTATGTAGCTACGGAAACGTTGGATTTTGATCAAGCGGTTGGTGAAGCTTTACGTTTCGCGGATCAAAACGGCGAAACATTGGTGATTGTGACCGCGGATCACGAAACAGGTGCTTTAAGCTTGCTGGATATTGATCGTGAAAACGGAAAAGTTCAAGCAAATTTTGCATCCAATGATCATAGCGCGATGTTTGTTCCAGTTATGGCTTACGGTCCGCATGCCGACGCATTTATTGGGTTTTATGAGAATACCGAGATATTTCATCGATTAATTAAGCTTTTAAAAGAACAACGGAACTAGTGATTCTGTTGACTTTGTTGTTCATATTTCCTTTGTTAAGGATTTGAACAATACATAAATAAACCGATCAGGCATCCTCTTTAGGATGCCTGATCGGTTTAATATATAATAGTTTTCTATTCTCTGATCTGCCCAGTGCCAAAAACGTAATATTTGTTGGTGACCAATTGCTCCAATCCGAGCGGACCCCGATGATGCAATTTGTCGGTACTAATCGCCAATTCTGCACCAACACCCATCTGTCCGCCATCCGTAAATCGGGTAGAAGCGTTGTGATAAACTGCTGCGCAATCCACTTGTTCCATGAAAGCTTGCGCCTTCGTTTCGTCTGCGGTAAATATCACAGCAGAATGTCCACCGCTGCAGGTATTTATTTTCTCAATCGCTGCTGAAAGTCCGTCTACTGCGCCGATGGCAATTTTCTTCGCCAAAAACTCCTCGTGCCAGGCTTCGTCTGGTAAAGACTGCGCAGCGGAGAAATAATCTTTCAATTCCTCATCCGCCAAGATTTCTACGGATTCCGTACCAAATCGTTTACCTAATTCTTGCATACGCTCCGTTAAATTTGGTAGAGAAGCATCCACCAGAATCTTATCCAATGCATTACATGCACTGATTTTATCTATTTTGGAATGCACAGCGACTTTAACAACCATATCCCAATCCGCATCAGGCGCAATGTAAGCAAAGTTGTTTCCGCGTCCACTGATCAACACGGCACATTGTGCATGCTCTTTCACAAATGCAATTAATCGTTCTCCACCTCGGGGAACAATTAAATCTAAGCGTTGCGGCGGATTACGAAGAAATTCTTGTGTTTCTTCTCGATTCAGCGTAAGCAACTGAATCCAATCTTCCGATAAATCGTGCTCCGCTAAAGCACGATGCCAGCAATCTACCAAAGCTTGATTGGTATAAATAGCTTCCTTTCCACCTTTTAGCAAAATGCTGTTATTCGCTTTAAATGCAAGCACGGCTGCTTCGATGGTTACATCCGGGCGTGATTCATAAATAATCATGATCGTACCGAATGGGGCCGTTTGGTTGGAAATACGTAAACCGTTTTCCAAATTTCTTTCAGAAATTGTCCTTCCAACTGGGTCATCCTGCGAGCTAACGGCCTGAACGGCTCGGATCATTTCGTCGATCTTCTTATCGTTGACGAGCAGGCGATCGTAAAGCGCTTGATCTTGTCCTTGAAAATTGGCAATATCCTGTGCGTTAACATCTAAAATTTTTTGACGATCTCGATTTAATATTTCAATCATCGATGCTAAAACCTTATTTTTTATATCTGTATCTAAACGTTTCATCTGTAAATGATTTTTATCGTATGCTATTCGGTTGTTCGGCTCTGTAAATTAATCAATTGATTCCATTACATGGTAAACTTCGTGCCTACTTCTACACCATTTACAATATCTAAAATTACGTTCGGACGTTTTCCGTTGGCGATATACGTAGTGATCCCTAGATTAGCCGATTTTTTAGCAATATTCAATTTGGATTTCATTCCGCCACGACCTTGCGCTTCGCCTTTGGTGCTTTCCTGCACATATTTTTCTACGGGTTCGTCCGCGCTGATATGACTTAGCAATTCACTATCGGGATCTTCAGGATGGCCATTAAAAAATCCATCTGCATCCGTCAATAGAATCAACATATCTGCTTGAATCAATTCCGCTACCAAACTAGCCAGCTCATCGTTGTCTGTGAAAGTGGACATAGATAGCGATACGGCATCATCCTCGTTGGCAATCGGCACAACGCCTTCCTGCAACAATCCTTCATAACAATTGATCATGTTTTCTCGGTGTCTGCCTGGATCGAAATCGCGTTTTGTAGCTAAAACTTGTGCGCAGCGGATTCCGTATGAACGAAACAACGTATAATAATGACGCATCATACGTGGCTGGCCTATGGCCGAGAACACTTGCCGACGTACGATTTTATCGTCTGTTTTTAGTTTATGACGCATCACTTCTTTCCCAGCAATCACCGAACCCGAAGATACAAGTACGGTCATAATATCCTGCTCGTGCAAAAAAGCGATTTGGTCAACTAATTTTTGAAGCACCTTCTCTACGATGCGATTGTCTTTATTGGTTATGACGTGCGTCCCCACTTTGATGACTACACGTCTGATTTTCTTTTCCTCTATGTTGTTATTATGCATGGTTAAATTCTTTTCCTAATTCTACCGCTCGGTTAAATGCTGCGTAAGCCGCTTCTTTAATTTGCTCTTTCACGTTGTTGTCTTCCATGGAATCCAGCGCCGCTTGTGTTGTGCCGCCTTTGGAAGCCACTTTTGCCATCCAAGCGTTTGGATCTAAGTCGGAAGATCCGAAAAGTTCCACTGCCCCCGCAAAAGTTTGATAAACAAGCGTACGTGCTTCCCGCGCTGAAAAGCCCATTTGCTGCGCCGCTTCCATCATGGATTGCATGAAATAGAAGATATATGCAGGTCCGCTGCCCGAGATTCCAGTAGATGCGTCAATGTCCTTTTCGGTATCTAAATAAATGGAGCGTCCCGTTGTGTCCAATAATTGTTTGATGGTCGAACGTTCCAATCTAGATACTTCCGGAGAAGCGGTAAATGAAGTCATCCCCAAGCCAACTTGTGCTGGTAGATTTGGCATAGCGCGGATTACCTTGCTCATTCCCAGTCCTTCCTGAATCACTTTGATGGTCACGCCCGCCATAATAGAAACAAACACCTGTTCGTCGTTAACAAATGGGCGCATTTCCTCCATCAGGCCTTGCGCATGATTGGGTTTTACGGCAATAAAAATAACGTCAGCCGCCGGTAGACAAGCGCTGAGTTGTGTATAGCCATCCAACAACGGATTGGTGGATAGTTCAGCCACACGTTCTTCTGATTTATCTAAAATCATCAGATCGTTGGTTTTTAAAATGGTTGATTTCGCAATAGCTTCCGCGTAAGTGAAGCCCATATTCCCGCCCCCGATTACTAGTACTTTCATCCTTTTGTAATATTGATTTTTAAAATGTACCAAATGAAGGTTTTCTTCATTTTTACACCTAAAATGAAGCAATCTTCGTGCGAAACGTGCCAAAAATGGTCTATTTTTTTCATTTTTCGCAAAATATGAAAAATAAGGTGATGAAGTTTTCAGTGCTTTTATCGGCTATCTCCGGCTAAACGTACATTATTTTCATAGCCTGCAAATGTGTCACCTTTACACTTAGGTAAGGAAATCATTGCGATATGGCCTGACAGATCTGCGAGATGTCGAGCATTTCCGTGAGAATCGGGATTAATCTCGCGGCAAACGCTCCGGACGGCGCATGTGGTAGCTAGTTGCTGTGATCGCCTCCATGAATGAAACGATAGCCGCAACTTCCGATTTTGTGAGATGTAATTTTTGAAGTAGCGGATCGGTGATTGGATGCAATGGATCAGCTGCTTTTTCTTCGGCGGTTGCCGTGTTCATTTGCATGCCGCTGTTGTAAATATTTATCACACCAGTCATATTCCAAAACATACCGTTGTGCATCCACGGCTCTGTATTCATGACGTCGCGGAGCGATGGTGTGCGGAATTTTCCAACATCTTCCGGTTTTCCGGTGATATGGTACCGCCCCAAATCTTCGTATTTTCTTTTATAATAAGTCAGACCAATATTATGGAAATCCTCATCGGTTAGAAATTGTCCATTATGACAATTCATACATCGTGCCTTGGTTCTAAATAAATGTAGCCCTTCAATTTCTTGTACGGAGAGTGCCTTGTAGTTTCCATCTAGAAATTCGTCAAAGCGGCTTCTTCTGCTTTTTATTGTTCTTTGGAAGGCTCCTAATGCTTTTAATACTTCGGGTACAGAATAGTCCGGATCATCAAATGCGGCCAGAAAAAGCTGGTTGTAAGCGCGGATTGATTTTAGTTTCGGGATGAGTTCCGTGATGTTCATATTCATCTCGTGATGTGCTTCGATAGGAGATAGCGCCTGCGCTTCAAGTGCACGCTCACGTCCGTCCCAAAAAAGCGTTTTGCGCGCGTAAACATTTAATAAGGAAGGTGTGTTTCGCGTGCCTTGCTGATGATCATGACCGATCGGAGTGCTCACCTTATCCGCCCAACTGCTTTGAGGATGGTGACAGGAACTGCAGGAAATTTGATTGGATCCCGATAAGATCGGATCGAAGAATAAATTTTTACCCAAGACTACAATCGGCGATTCCATGATTTCGAAATAGTTCGAGTCGACTTTTGGTAGCGATTGAAATTCTGCCCAATTGACGGATGGATCGATAGTAGGTTTCGGCCATTCGCTTATTGGCTTTTTATATAAGTGAGCTATAGTGTCTGCTTTTTGGATTGATTGATTCATTTGCTCATTACCGAAGGATAGCAAAAGAACCGTGAACACACAGCAAAAGAAACCAATTAAAACGCGCATACTATTTGATCTAAAGTGCACAAAATTATATCTTTTATTTAGAATAAATAAAAATAATTAGGGATTACTAAACACGATTTCTATATTTGCCGCATTATTTAGAATCTATATAAATAGTGTCTGCCGTGGGAATTTTATTGAGGACATTGGTATTCATTGGTCTGATTTGTTTCGCTATTTTATTCAATGCTGTGAACGCTTTCGCACAAAGCCGATATGAAGCCAAAATAGTTGGTAAAGTGTATGACAATTCCATTAGTGATGTGCTATCGCTTGCTAATATCTATGTAGAGGAAACACAGCAGTCGACCAGAACCGATGCCAAAGGTGCATTTGAAATTAATTTAGGTCGCTATTCCTCGGATATTACCGTAGTGGTTACTTACATCGGCAAGAAGATGGTCAAACAAAAGATTTCACGACGAAACTTCAATCATCCGATTAGCATCATCTTGGTGGATAATAGCTTGACGTTGGAAAAAGTGGATGTCAATCCAAATTTTGAAGGAACGAGGAACTCTATATCGTCCATCACGTTTGACGAGGAAGCGATCGAACGAGTCCAAGCTTTTAGTCTGATAGATGTTTTGAATAATCTACCCGGTAAACAAATTACCGCTCCAAATATCAATGGTCCGCAAACGTTGACATTACGCAATACTTTGGATAGAAGTGACGCAATCAATAATTCTCTAGGTATTCCTATTATTATGGATGGAGTCGCGATATCAAACGATGCGAATATGCAATCGCGCTTGGTGGGACAACGGGGAATGGGTTCGACCGGCATACCATCGACTGGTGGAGCGCGATTACCGGTAGACGTGCCATTTACCGGAATTGATTTGAGGGAGATTCCAGTGGAATCGATCGAAAAAATTGAAGTTATCCAAGGTGTTGCGTCTGCGGAGTATGGAGAATTGACGGATGGTGCAATTTTGATTGAGAGAAAAGCAGGAAAATCGCCTTGGCATTTTACGACCAACATTAATGCTGGCGCACGTAACTTTTCTCTTAACAAAGGCGTCAACTTACCGAAAAAATGGGGTGGGTTGACCATCGATGGTAATTACGCTATTTCTAATTCCGAACCTACTGATCGATTTCAGGAATATCGTCGCTATGGTTTGGGCGTACGCTGGAATACGGTGCAGTACAAATACTTTCGTAACAAACTTAGTTTGGACTTCAACCAGCGTTTGGACGAAGTTAAATTGGATCCAGACGATAATGCTGACAAACGCTTTGAATCAAAGGAATCCGGTATTCGTATCTCCAATAATACGTCCATTTTGATCAATAAATCTTGGTTGGATGATATCAATGTGGTTCTTTCTTATTCGGAACGCAACCAAGAAAGCTTCGCTCAGATGCTATTGAACAGAGGCCCGATTCCAATCGGAGGAAGAGATACTACCGGAATTTACGAAGGGATTTACATAGATGGGCGTTATCTTTCTGAGGAACAAATCATAGGCCGGCCGGTCACAGCTTCTGCCAATATTCGATTAACAACTCGATTTAAAATAGGGGATGCTTCGCATGTACTAAGTTACGGCGCGAACGCGAATTATTCCAATAATGGCGGGCGTGGAATGATTGCCGATCCGGCTCGTCCGAGGTTTATTAACTTCAACGGACAAAATCTTCGACCTTACCCATTCGAGCTTACGCCATCCATTCTAAATTCCGGAATTTATTTAACAGATAATATGCGGTATCGTTGGTTCGGCAAAGCCATGAATAGCAGCCTTGGTGTTCGCTTCGATTCACAAAATGGTTCACTATCTATCCAGCCTCGACTTAATACTCAAATCGTATTTAACAAAAAATGGCAAGCCGGATTGGGATTTGGCGTGGCAACAAAATCTCCTACTTTATTGCATCGGTATCCGCCACCAACTTGGATCGATATTCCATTAGGTAATGTTATGTATAATGATACGTATTTGTATCTGTTGCATACAGAACGCGTAGAATTAACTACGCCGAATTTGAAACCAAATCGATCCATGCAAGCCGAATTTACGGTGAATTATCGAAATGAATTCATCACATCGCGCTTCAATGGTTTCTTTAAACATGCGACAAACGGCTTTCAAAGCGTAAACGCCGTCTATCCGATAACGCTACCTAATTTTTCATTTAGTAGAAATCAGGAAACCGGAAAAATCGAATACGAAGAAACGGGTGAATACACGAAGCATTTCGCGGAAATCAATAAAATTGAAAATCGTTTGAGTTCCTACAGCTACGGGTTTGATTGGACAATATCAACAAAGAAGATTGACGCCATTCAAACGAGCTTTCTTACGAGTACCTCGTTCATTCTATCACAAAATGATAATGGCGAATTAGTCAATCGTGTCCGACTTTCATCGCCAGTAGATATTAATGGCGCGGAAATTTGGCATGCATTATATCGGCCGACAGACAACGATCAACGATATATCTTGACCAGTAAGCTAAATTCTACTACGCATATCCCGAAGCTAGGTTTTGTCGTGATGGCCAATGCCGACGTTTTTTGGATGAATAAGCTATCGTCGCTACATAAAGCAGATACGCAACCCGCCGTTGGCTATCTAGATGAATATTTAAATCCCGTTTACTTGACTTCAGCGCAACAAATAGCGGGAATCATTCCTCCGCGGGATTTAAATCGAAATAGTACGGAACAACGAATCGTATATGCAAACTTGTCGCTGTCCGTAGCTAAGGAAATCGGGAAAAAAATTCGAATCGCAGTAACGGCTTATAACGCATTCAATCTTCGACCTGTATCTTCTTTTATCGATCCAAATAGTGGTCAAGAAAACACCATTCAATACAATAGTCCGGTAAGCGTAACCGGTGGAGTCGCGTTCAGACTTTAATCTACTTTATTTAGAAAACCATTCACAGAAATATATATGAAAATGAAACCAAGTTTATTATTTATAGCAAGTGCGCTGTTCTTATTTACTATCGCTTGTCAAAAAGATAGGGAGCAGGCGATGCCAGTTAATATGCAGATTCAATTGGGTGTTGACGAAGCAGAAGTTCCCTTTCAGGTGCCTTATGAGAAAGCAAAGATTGTGCTGGAAAGTAGCGCCGGAGGAATGAAGTATGAAATTCAGGCCGATTCCGAAGGAAAAATAACATTACGTGATCTAGTCCCGGGAGTGTATTCTATAAATGTCACTTTGCAAATTCCCGCTGCTGATTACAGCACGTTGAGCGGTTCAAATCAAGAAGATGATTTCTTTTTAAACTTTTCGCTACCTAACAAAGGAATCTATGCAGATGAAATTTTGAATGCTACGCTTATTCCAGCAAGTACCGTCGGCGGATTTGTTATCAAGCAGATTTATTATTTAGGTTCCGACATAAAGAAGGGAGCAAATTTCCGAGATAATTTTATTGAAATCTATAATAATAGTTCACAAAGACTTTACGCCGATAGTTTGTTGATTATTACTGTTTTCGGTAATCAAGGAAAAGTTTCTAACGATTGGACACTTCCTGGTACCACACAATATGATTGGAGTAAATCGATAAATATGGATTTATCAAAAGGCGATCCAAATACTGAATTTATATATGCGAAGGCACTATTTGAAATTCCAAGTGATGCCACCGGAAAAAGATATCCAGTTGATCCCGGAGAGAGTATTATTATCGCCGCTACAGCCGCAAATCATGCAGGTTCTTACGTAGATGTAAACGGCAAAACGATTACTGTAGAAAATCCAGAGCTTACTGTAGACTTGAGGGACGCGGATTTCGAAGTAAATACTGCGGACTACAATAAACGGATTGGTGATACTAGAGCGCCCATGGCTAGCGATATTGATAATTTAGATGTGGATAATGTTTATATCCATTTTATGAGTAATAGCAAGGAGTGGCTTCTTGACCCGAAAGCAAGAGAATCTTACGCTATCGCGAAAGTAGACCGAACAGTCGATGTAAGTAAATTGCCGACCTATTCAAAACCCGAAGATAGAAATGTGACATCGTCAACGACGCTTTATCCACAGTTTCCAATAAAATACATCATTGATGCCGTTGAAATTAAAACTATGGTAACAAAAGAAATTACGGCTAGGCGGTTACCTATCCGGCTTGACGCTGGTGCAACGTATGGCCCGGGTGAACAATACTCAAGTCAATCTGTGGTTCGTCGTACTGCTAAATCGGTAAATGGAAGAAGGATTTTAAAGGATACCAATAATTCTAATAATGATTTTGGGTATTTACAACGAGCTGACGCGACAAAAGGGCAAACTTCATTTATCGATTAATTGAATGATTCGTATTAGTTTATTCGTTTTACTATTTTTTACCATCCAAACTACGTTTTCACAATGTAGTTTGGATTCGGTGTATTGGTTTAACCAAATTCAGCAACGAACGGAAGCACTTATTCTAGCACCTACCTTTAGGATGCAAGGAGAGCAAAACAGCTATGGGATTTTGGAACTTAACCAACAATTTGGGCAAGGCAGATTTAGGCAAGCGCAACAAGCATTCTCCAATAGAAATACCAGTTTTACGGCAAAGGGTTTCAATCAATTAGGCCGTTTTCATGTTGGGGCTGTATTTACTTTTAACAACCAATATGAAGATAGTTTAGCGAATAATCTGCGAAGTAATCTGAATGATTTAGCCACGTTTTATCCTTATGCAAACCAAAGCGGACGATATCAACGACAAAATTATAAGCTAAATGCGGCACTTGCTTTTCAAGCTACGGATCACGTTAAACCTTTCATCAAATTGGACTACCTATATCATTGGTCGGCCGGTACCGTCGATCCTAGACTGAAAGCTACGCGTTTCGAATTAAGAGCCAAACCCGGCGTTGCTTTTACCTATGGTGCGCATCAATTGGGTGTTTACGGAATTATAGGGAAGGGGGATGAGCAAGTTAGCCTTTCTTATAAGAACGACGTGTTTTCAAACTCTATGCTGTATCCAGATCGGATCTACCACATGAGTTACGGATATGGAAGCTCCGTGATCCGTGATTTTAGTAATAATTATAAATATGATTCTTATCTAGGCGGCGGATTAGAATATGCTTCTATGTTTCGTGATTGGAAGATGCAAGCCAATGCAGAATGGCAACGTTATCATAACACCAATCAGATTACGTCTAAAGGCTCGGCATATTACACAGGAATTGTGGGAGAATTTGAGTTGCAATCTTGGAAAGCCAACTTAGCTTTATTCGGACCTTCGAATAAATCGACACAACAGTCGTTTAGTCTGGATGCTCTCTATCAAAGTGGATTCGACGGTAATATAAGAACTACAGGAAGCTTAGATATTGTAAACTACAAGGTAAATACGCTGGATCTTTTAGGTAGGTACGATTTGTTGTGGGACAAGGATAAGCCATTTTCTAAGGAAATAGGTTTGGATGTGAAATATGCTTCTAGCTCTCGGCAGGATTTGGTTCAATCGGTGGATTTTAATATAGCGGATGTCGACATCGGGGCTCATTTTCGAGCTTATGTTCAGCAACGTTCCGGAAACCGGATGAAGTTTGCCGTGCTTCCTTATTTCAGATTGCCTACAGAAACATCACTGACTTACAATACCTATTCCAAATCGGAGTTCGTTCGGAATGTTATTTTCACAGATTACTATTATAACGCAGCGCGATATGTTGGGTCGCAATTTCAAGCGGAATATATCGGTCAATTCTTCGGGAAAAACCACTTGGGATTCTACGCGAATTTCGACTACCGCCGAGCGTCCAATCCGGAATTAAGACCCGATTTTGATCCGACTTTTGTTCCCAACGGGAATCGTTGGGAAACAAATGTGGGAATACGGATGTATATTCAATAAGTTAGGAAAGGACTAGCGCTCAATATCTTTCAGACTATCCATTTTCTTGTATGCTAAGAAACCTTTGATATCTTCGAAATGTTCGCGCACGCGTTTGTTGCCAAACTCAAATACTTTCTTCGCTAAGCCGTCCAAGAAATCACGATCGTGAGAAACCAAAATCAGCGTGCCATCAAAATCTTGCAACGCATCCTTGATGATATCCTTGGTTTTCATGTCCAAGTGGTTAGTTGGCTCATCGAGGATAAGTACGTTCACTGGTTCAAGCAACAGTTTAATCATTGCTAAACGCGTTTTCTCACCTCCGGAAAGTACTTTTACTTTTTTGGTGGTATCATCTCCGCTGAACATAAAAGCACCCAACAAATCCTTGATTTTCACACGAACATCGCCCACAGCAATTTGGTCGATGGTTTCAAAAACCGTCATTTCCTGATCCAACAATGCCGCTTGGTTCTGTGCGAAATAACCGATTTTTGCATTGTGGCCAACTTTTAGGGAACCTTCGTAATCGATCTCGCCCATAATTGCTTTGATCATGGTGGATTTACCTTCCCCATTTTTTCCGACGAAAGCTACCTTTTCGCCCTGCTCAATCACCATATTCGCCTTTTCGAATACCGTATGATCGCCATATTTCTTGGTCAATTCTTCCACCATCACCGGATATTTACCCGAGCGCGGAGCAGGAGGAAACTTCAATCGCAATGCCGATGTATCCACTTCGTCCACCTCGATAATTTCCAATTTCTCTAACATCTTTACACGCGATTGCACTTGCAATGTTTTAGAATATGTGCCCTTAAAGCGATCGATAAATTCTTGGTTGTCGGCAATAAAACGTTGTTGCTCTTCGTACGCTTTCAGCTGATGTTGACGGCGTTCTTTACGCAATTCTAGATAATGGCTATAGGTCGCTTTGTAATCGTAGATCCGACCCATCGTCACCTCGATCGTGCGATTGGTGATATTATCAACAAAAGCTCTATCGTGTGAAATCACAACAACCGCTTTTGCAGAGTTTAACAGAAAATCCTCCAGCCATTGAATACTTTCGATATCCATGTGGTTGGTCGGCTCATCCAATAAAATTAAATCAGGTTTCTTCAACAGAATTTTCGCCAACTCAATACGCATGCGCCATCCACCGGAAAACTCAGACGTCAAACGCGTGAAATCTGCGCGCTCAAAGCCCAAACCTTTCAATACTTTTTCGACTTCGGCATCATAGTTCGTTTCTTCCAAAGAATAAAACTTCTCGCTGAGTTCAGAAACCTGCTCAATCAGGTTCATGTATTCGTCACTTTCGTAATCCGTGCGCACGGTAAGTTGTTCATTCAGTTCTTCCAACTGCGATTGCATACGATGCACTTCATCAAAAGCTTTTGATGTTTCCTCAAAAACCGTGGCATTATCTTCGGTTAGCAAATGCTGCGGAAGGTACGCGATCACCGCATCTTTCGGAGCGGAAACATTACCGGATGTCGCCTTGCCGACACCAGCAATAATTTTCAATAGCGTAGATTTCCCCGCGCCATTTTTACCCATCAACGCAATTTTATCATTTTCATTAATGGAAAACGATACGTCGCTGAAAAGCGTAGTTCCCCCAAATGCTACCGAAATATTATTAATACTGATCACTGTTTGTCTTGTTTTTAATGCAGCCGCAAAGATAAGGTAGTTAGTGCATTTGACGCATAGTTCGAAGTAAATAATTTGCAAGGAGATTTCGGGTATAATGAGCGGCTATTTAATCTTTAACATCATAAAATTCTGTATCTTCGATAGTCTATCTTCAAAAACTGATCACCGATAAACTAAATATGGATCCTTCGAAAGACTATATAGCGATTAACAGAGCATCTTGGAACAACAGAACCGACGCGCATATTCATTCCGAATTTTATGATATGCCGAGCTTCTGGGCAGGGAAATCATCTCTAAAAGAAATAGAACTGCCGTTGCTCGGTGATCTTCGTGGAAAATCGGTGTTGCATCTGCAATGCCATTTCGGACAAGATTCGATTTCGTTGAGTCGGTTGGGAGCCAAGGTAACTGGTGTTGATTTGTCAGACAAAGCGATCGATAAAGCGAGGGAAATTGCTACGGAAGCCGGGTCGGATGCGCAATTCATTTGCTGTGATATTTTCGATTTGCGTAATCATCTAGAAGGTCAGTTTGATGTGGTTTTTGCCAGCTACGGAACGATCGGTTGGTTGCCGGATTTGAATAAATGGGCGAGCATTGTCGAACATTATCTGAAACCTGGCGGCAAGTTTGTGTTTGTTGAATTTCATCCGGTGATCTGGATGTTCGATGAGCAATTTCAGGGAATCCAATACAGTTATTTCAATACCGGCGCAATCGCGGAATGCGAAACAGGAACTTACGCGGATAAACAAGCAAATATTTCACAAGATTACGTGATGTGGAATCACAATTTGAGTGAGGTTATGGGAAGCTTATTGCAAAACGGTTTACAGATCGAGCATTTTGATGAGTTCGACTATTCACCGTATGATTGTTTTAATAATACAACCGAGTTTGAGCCCGGCAAGTTTCGTATCGTTAATTTTGATTCAAAGATTCCGATAGTTTACGCTTTAGTTGCTAGCAAAACGGTATAGATGTTGTTCGAAGTATTTCGTTAATCAAGAAAAGAAAGTTATGGAATTATGGATTCTTTATGGTTTAGATGCGATTTGGATTGGCGCAACGATCTGGTATGGCGTCGTGCATTTTAGACGTAAGTTTGCGAAGTAGTTAGCGCTTGTGTTATTTCGATATCGCTATGTAATTTTCCTGTTGCTAAAACCTTTTTGTGATACGATTTGGATATTTTATGATCTAAATTGACAACTTCCTCATTGCTTTAATCTTCAAATTTGTTTTATCGAGTCGTCCATATTGGAATTCCTCTTGAGGCCAATTTGGCGCCTGATATAACCATTGTAAATAGAATAAAGCGATTTTTGATGATTACACCGACAATAAACCATTTTATTCATTTTGGCATTTGGGCAATATGTATTTCCGGTTTCCATTTCCCACCAACCAATAATGCGGAAAACGGATCGGCAATTGATTCTATAAAAACGTATCAAAATCCGGTATTTGAGCCAATCCTTGCGGACCCTAGCGTAATTCGCGATCCACTTACCGGTGTTTTTTACGCGTATGGTACGCAAGATAATTGGCGCGACGGAAAAGGTAGTCGATTAGTTCCTATTTTGGAATCAAATGATTTGGTATCATGGAAAGTGATTGCAAACGCATTTTTGACGAAGCCAAACTGGAAAGCGGAAGGTGGCATTTGGGCGCCGGACGTTGTTTTGCTTAACAATGAATATTATATGTATTATGCATATTCCACGTGGGGCGATGCTAATCCCGGCATTGGCGTTGCACGTTCCAAATCGCCAACCGGACCATTTACGGACGAAGGAAAGCTTTTTGATAGCAAGGACATTGATGTACCCAATTCCATCGATCCATATTTTATCCAAGAGGATGGTAAAAACTATCTATTCTGGGGAAGCTTTAGCGATGCGCCAACGCAAGGGAATTTCGGCGTAGAGTTATCGAGCGACGGTTTAAACATTGCCGAAGGCGCAGAGAAATTTAAAATTACAGCTGGCGATGTGGAAGCAGTCGTAATCCACAAGCGCAACGGTTATTTTTATTTTATAGGTTCCAAGGGGAGCTGTTGCGAAGGAAAGAAAAGCACTTATCATGTTGTAGTCGCTCGTTCCAAATCGTTAACCGGACCATATTTGGATAAAGAAGGAAAAGATATGAAAAATCGCGGTAGCGGCACCCTGTTGTTCAAACGAAATGCTCGCTTTGTCGGTACTGGACATACTTCGCGTATTATTACCGACGATGAGGGGCAGGATTGGTTATTGTATCACGGGATAGATTCTCAGAATGATCGGGTGGGAAATGGAACTTCCCGTCGTACTTTAATGTTAGATGCCGTTCGTTGGGAAGATGATTGGCCGAGCGTTGTTGGCGATACGGCAAGTGCCGCCATACAGAGAGCACCAAGATTTAAGAAATAACACATGTACCTATGGAAAACGTGCCTTTCCAAACGGGTACGTTTCCTTAATTAGCAAACCTATGATAAAACGATTTATTAGTTGCGTAATACTAGCCGCGACGATTTATGGAGCATCCGCGCAAGCCACAAAAAGCGATCTACGCGCACCGGCTTACCCTTTAATTACTATCGATCCCAATACCAGTGCTTGGTCGTACACCGATGAATTGTACGGATCTACTGTAAAGCATTGGACAGAACGTCCATTTCCACTATTAGGTGTGCTAAAAGTAGATAATGAAACCTACCGTTTTATGGGAACCGAAGAAGTGGAAGTATATGCTTTATTGTCCATGGGCGAGGATACGGCTTGGGAAGGAAAATACACGACCAAAATGCCTTCAGGTAATTGGTTTTCTCCGAAATACGATGCTAAAGGCTGGCAGACAGGTAAAGGAGCCTTCGGGACGCCAGACAGCGAAAAAGCTTCGAAAACTGCATGGAATGAGGAGAAAATATGGGTGCGCCGCCCATTTACATTAGATCAGGATCTGAAAGGCAAAACAGTTTATATTGAATATTCGCACGACGATGATGTGGTACTTTATCTGGATGGGGTAGAAGTAGTCAATAGCGGACCTGCGACCGGGAAAAATAAACGGGTTAAATTATCGCCTGAACAAACAGCAAAACTTACCAAAGGCGAACACCTGATTGCTGGATATTGCCACAACACCGGTGGGAATGGTTTCTTCGATGTGGGTGTTGTCGTCGAGAAAGATATGCCCCGATCGTTTGAAAAAACCGCACAACAGATCTCGGTCGATGTACAAGCTATGCAAACACATTATACCTTTCGCTGTGGCGATGTGGATCTAAAAATTACGTTTACGGCACCATTGTTTCTGGATGATTTGAATCTAGTTGCTCGTCCAGTAAACTATATCTCGTACGAGATCAAGAGCGATCAACCTCGTGAGATGTCGATTTACCTAGAAGCAGCGCCAAACTGGGCTTTAAATTTGCCTTCGCAAGCGTCGACTTCGTCAACGAGTAAACAAGGAAATCTATTATTTGCAAAAACTGGTAGTGCACAACAGCCTGTTTTGCAGCGTAGTGGAGATCATATCAATATTGATTGGGGCTATTTTTACCTGGTAGGCAGTGACCATAATGGTAGCGTAGGTGCTGGCGGTAGTCAGGCCTTGCGCAAAGCATTTGCTGCTGGCAACGACATTGCAAAGGTGAGCGGAGCCGGATCTGACGGCCATCAAAATATAGCATACACAAAGTCATTCCGTGTAAACGGAACGCACCACGATCATGTTATGGTGGGTTATGATGATGTGTATTCTATTCAATATTTCGGAGAAAATTTACGCGGTTACTGGAATGTGGATGGAAAAAATACCATCGAAGCCGTATTTGCTAAAGCAGATCAACAATATAAAACGCTACGTAAGCGAGCAGATGCTTTTGATGCAGACTTTATGCGTCAATATACTGCTGCTGGTGGTAAAAAGTATGCCGAGTTGTGTGCGCTGGCTTATCGTCAATCGATCGCTGCTCACAAATTGGTGGAAGCACCAAATGGTGACCTTATGTTGCTGTCGAAAGAGAATGATAGCAATGGATCAATCGGTACAGTGGATGTGACGTATCCCTCAGCGCCTTTGTACTTGTACTACAATCCAGAGCTGGCAAAGGCTTTGTTGAATTTCATCTTTGCCTACAGCGAAAGTGGTAAATGGACAAAGCCGTTTGCGGCACATGACATCGGCACGTATCCATTGGCTAATGGACAAACCTACGGTGGTGATATGCCTGTAGAGGAATCGGGCAATATGTTGATCCTGACGTATGCTATTGCGCGCATGGAACAACAAGCGAAGTATGCCGAAAAACATTGGGACGTCTTGACCACTTGGACGGATTATTTGGTGGAGCATGGTTTAGATCCGGATAACCAATTGTGTACCGATGATTTTGCCGGGCATTTTGCACATAATGCGAACTTATCCGTAAAGGCAATTGTGGGAATAGGATCGTATGCGAAGTTAGCGGCCATGTTAGGTAAAACGGATGTTGCAGCGAAGTACGAAAAAATAGCTAAAGATTATGCAGCAAAATGGAAAACCATGGCGAACGATGGCGATCATTATCGTTTGACGTTCGATAAATCGGGAACATGGAGTCAAAAGTATAACCTGGTTTGGGACAAGTTATTTGATATGGAATTGTTCGATAAGGATATTTTCGATACCGAGATTGCCTATTATCTAACGAAGCAAAATCAATACGGATTGCCTTTGGATAATCGCGAAACGTACACGAAAACGGATTGGATTTGCTGGACGGCAACCATGGCCGACGATCAGGCAACTTTTGAGAAGTTCGTTAATCCAGTGCATGCTTTTATGAATGAAACCACGACGAGAACACCGATGTCGGATTGGGTATATACCGATAAGCCAGTACGCCGTGGCTTCAAGGCGCGTTCGGTGGTTGGTGGCTACTTTATCAAGATGTTAGAACAGAAGGTTAACCAATCGGAGAGGAAGTAGGGAAGTTCTAATACGAAATTAGTTCAGCGCTTCGGATTATTTTCCGAAGCGCTTTTTTATTTAGTTTCACTATGAATCGATTCAATTGATTACAAGTCTTTGTCTATCAAATTCTCTTTGCCTGTCTTTGTCTATCAAATTCTCTTTGCCTGTTATGCAACGTTTTTCAAAGGCGAATGAATAACACATATTGCTTCAACGGAAGAGCTTTTTTGTGTCAAAAACCTAAACTTATAAATCATTTGAAAAAATAAAAGCTAAAACTATTCGTCTATTTTTACTGAAGCCATAATGACCATAATTTGCTATTTATTAAGGTGTGAATTGATGATTCGGGGTCGTTCTCGATTAGTTTTGTGCGTTTAGATTTTTGGTATTCATTATTTAAATAGTGAATAGAAACTTTTCTAGAACGCCATATACTAACTTCAATGATACTGAATCTGTAGCTTTATCTACAGATACGGACGATATAGTACAGCGCATTATTAAACACTTTGAAAGTAGTTGGAAGGGCCTAAACGAAGTAAATGTGAAATTAAAAACTAAAAAAACTAAAATAGATATGACAGAAAAGATAAAGATTACGGTGATTCTTGCTATGATGTGTGTCTTAGGTTCTTGCCAAAATGCGGTTTCGCAACAAGGAAAAGACGACATAACTGTAGCTTGTTATTATTTCCCTAATTATCATACTCGCGATTCATCCGAACTTCCTATAAGTCGACAGCATTTTACGAACTGGTCGGAGTGGGAACTCGTGAAGCAAGCCAAACCCCGTTTTGAAGGACATGAACAGCCTAAAGTACCGGCGTGGGGTTACGAAGATGAAAAGGATCCTAAGGTAATGGAAAAGAAAATTAAAGCCGCTGCTGATCATGATGTAGATGTGTTCATTTTCGATTGGTATACGTATGAAGGTAAACCTTTTTTAAACCGTTGTTTGGACGAAGGATTTCTTCAGGCAAAGAACACCAATGATATTAAATTCTCGTTAATGTGGGCTAATCACGATTGGATGGAGTTATATCCGTACACATCAGGCACCAAGCATGATTATTTGTACGACGGTAAAGTAACTTCGGAAATTTTTGATAAGATAGGAAGTGATTTGGTAAGTCAATATTTTACGAAACCAAACTATTGGTTAATAGATGGTAAGGCGTATTTTTCCATCTACGATATTCAAAATTTTATAAATAGCTTCGGGTCTTTAGAGGCTACTTTGGCAGAGATGAAAAAATTGGATGCTAAAGCGGTTAAAGCAGGTTTAAAAGGGATACATTGGAATCTGGTAGCATGGGGACAAGCAATTCTTCCCGGACAAGATGCACCGACTAATAATGCCGAATTATTAGAAAAACTCGCATTTAATTCGGCAACATCTTACGTTTGGGTACACCACGCCGGACTTCCAAAAGTACAGACCGATTACAATGAAGTTCGTGGTGTGTACATGCAGCATTGGGATAAGGTAAAAAATGAATACAAAGTTCCATATTATCCCAATGTTAGCATGGGTTGGGATCCTAGTCCACGAACTAATCAAAATAAAGAGTGGCATGGCAACGAAGGATACCCATACTCGTATACTATGGGTAACAATACGCCTCAAAACTTCAAAGCAGCATTGCAACTTACCAAAGAAAAATTACTAAAAGATCCGAAAGGTCCGCGTGTACTAACCATCAACTGTTGGAATGAATGGACAGAAGGCAGTTATTTAGAGCCGGATACCAAGAATGGAATGGGATATTTGGAAGCGGTAAAAGCCGTTTTCAAATAAATATTTTTGTTAAAGATCTCTACCGATAAATAACCTACTAAATGATTTATCCAATTAAACAACGATTTTATATTCGCACACTGTGCACACTTGTAATAAGCATTTTTTCTGTCGGATTAGCGACAAAATCTACATTTGCTATATCTGTAAATACGTTACGTATCTCGCAAAATGATACCTTGGCAAACTTATTTAAAGAGCCCCCATTATCATCAAAAGCGGGAGTATATTGGTACTTTGGTGATGGAAACCTTTCAAAAGAAGGGATTACTAAGGACCTTGAATCTATGGCTAAGGTCGGTATCAACCATGCGTTGTTTCTAGAGGTCAACGTGGGATTACCGCTTGGACCGGTAAAAATGCTGAGCCCAGAATGGAAGGATATGTTTGCGCACATGGAGTCGGAAAGTAGACGTTTGGATGTACAGCTCATATTGGGAACCGGTCCAGGTTGGGCGGGTACCGGAGGGCCGTGGGTAGACGTAGAGAAATCTATGAAACATCTAATCCATACTTCCGTTGAAATTGATGCGAATGAGCTTCCTAGTATAAAGCTTCCGATCGGTGAGCCTAAAGATCGCTATTACGGAACATTTCATGGCTCACGCGAGCAGTCGCAACAACGAAATGACTATTTCAAAGATATTGCCGTTCTAGCTTACCCATTGGTCGCGGGTACCGATCAAATTGAGGATATCGATGAGAAAGCACTTTATGATCGTCCTCCTCACAGCTCTATGTATGGCGTAAAGCAATACATCCCTATGCATGCTAACTACGAAAATGACGAAGGTTCCGCAATTGCTGTAAGTAGTATTATCGATTTGTCGGATCGTCTACAGCCCGATGGCAGCATTAGCGGAACGCTTCCAAAAGGGAAGTGGAAGATTATGCGTTTCGTATCCAGAACCACAGGTGCAATATCGAGTCCTGCTCCGGTAGCAGGGTCGGGGTTTGAAACAGATAAACTAGACACGGTAGGCATTTCGCATCACATGGATCATTTCGTAGGCCAATTGTTGAAACAGATAAACTTCAAGCCACGCAACGAAAAATCGCCTTATGGAGGTCTTACGCAGTTGCATTTTGATAGCTGGGAGATGGGCGCGCAAAATTGGACTGAAAATTTTCGATCAGAATTTTTAGCACGTCGTAAATATGATCCACAACCTTACTATCCAGTGTATGCAGGCGCCATTGTGGAAAATCGTGAAATTTCTGAGCGTTTTCTTTGGGATTTACGATTGACCGTGCAAGAGTTGATTGTGGAAAAATACATGGGTTTTATGAAAAAATATGCCCATGAGCGAGGTTTGAAATTATCTATCGAACCTTACGATATGACTCCCTTGGCTGATATGGAACTCGGAGCCGTGGCAGATATTCCATCGAGTGAGCATTGGTCTATCGGTTACGGATTTAATACCGTATTCAGTATCGCTCAAGCAACATCATTGGCTCATTTAAAAGGTCAGCCTATTGTTTCATCGGAAAGTTTTACGGCATTGCACGACGGATGGGATTTGTATCCCGGAAGGTTGAAGAATCAAACGGATTGGGCACTTGCTGCTGGGATAAATCGTTTTATGTTCCACACCTTTCAACATCAGCATTTGCCAGACAACTTAAAGCCAGGTGCAACCATGGGAGGTATCGGAGTACATTGGGATCGTAGCCAAACATGGTGGGAGATGGGAAAAGCTTATCATGATTATCTAGCAAGATGTTCGTTCTTGCTTCAGCAAGGAAGCCATGTTGCTGATGTATTATATTTAACACCAGAAGGTGGCCCACACGTGTTTAGAGCGCCCAATTCGGCGTACGAGGAAGGCATTCGCGAAGCCAGCGAAGCATTTTATGTGAATAGTAGTCAGGAATTAATTCGTTCTTCTGAAGTCGATTTCCCTGCTCTATTGCCAGACAAAAGAGGGTACGCCTTTGATGGATGTCCGCCAAGTCTTTTCTATGAAAGCAAAGCAGAAAATGGACGGGTAGTGTTTCCAAGTGGAGCGTCGTACGAGTTATTAGTTTTACCTGCTACGGAAACGATCACGCCGCGGATGTTATCGAAAATAAAAGAATTGATAAATGATGGGGTAACAGCAGTAGGTTTACCTCCTCAAAAATCACCAAGTTTGATGGATTACCCATCTGCGGATCAGGAGATTGCATCGCTAGTTGAAGATATTTGGGGGGATGTTTCGTTGATTCCGTCTTACGAGAAAAGATCGGTAGGTAAAGGTTTCATTATTTGGGGAACAGAGGTTGCCAAAAATACGGAGAACCTCTATGCTAATTATGCAACGACATCCGCTATTCTCGCTAGTAAAGGGGTTAAGGAAGATTTTACCGCTGACGGAACTATCCGCTATGCACACCGGAATAGTGGAAACTATGACATCTACTTCTTATCAAATCGATCTGGTAAGCCGACAAATTCGATCTGTACGTTTCGAGTTGACGGCAAAATTCCTGAACTTTGGGATCCAATGACCGGACGTGTAAAGGACCTGAAGGTATTCGAATCTGCCGATGGCATGGTAAAAGTACCTATCAATCTGGACAGCGACGAAAGTCTATTTGTGGTATTCAGAAATTCTGGAACATCAACTAATGTAAAAGGAAAAAACTTTCCAGAACTAAATCCTATTCAAGTATTAGATAAACCTTGGAAGGTTTCCTTTGATCCTAACTGGGGCGGTCCTGAACAGATTACTTTCGACCATTTGATCGACTGGTCTCAACATCAGTTGGATGGAGTAAAATATTATTCAGGATGCTCAACGTATCATCAGTCATTTAATCTAAAGAGCAAGCCTAGAGGTAGCTATTTCTTAGATTTAGGAGAGGTGTCCGTTATGGCTACGGTAAAGTTAAATGGGAAAGTCGTTGGAACAGTATGGACGAGTCCTTGGAGGTTAGATATCAGTGAGTTTTTAAAAGCTGGAAAAAATGATCTAGAAATCGAAGTGGTCAATTTGTGGATCAACCGATTAATCGGAGATGAATATCAAGAATATGATGGAGTCAAGAATGGTCGTTGGCCAGATTGGTTGACCAATGGGCAACCAAGACCTTCCAAACGGTATACATTTTCTACCTATGCACCGTACGGGAAAGATACCGAGTTGCATAAGTCTGGTTTGTTAGGTCCAGTCAGAATTCTCAAATCTCAATAACTATTTCAAAATATGTTTCAGATGAGCTCAAAATATACTTTAAAAGTCGGTTTATTTGGTGTTGGACTTGATGCCTACTGGGATCAGTTCGATGGTTTGAAGGAAACGCTGGAAGGGTATTTAGATATCGTACATCAACGTCTCGATCAGTTTGGAAGTGAGGTGGTCAATCTCGGTCTGATTGATACCGCCGAGAAGGCAATGGACGCTGGACACGCTTTTCGGCGTGCCGACGTCGATATTTTGTTTCTTTATGCCACTACCTACGCATTATCCGCTACCGTATTACCTATTGCACAACGTGCAAAAGTTCCTGTAATTATACTCAACCTATCACCAACGTCAGCGATCGACTATCAATATTTCAATAAATTGGGTAATCGGAAGATGATGACTGGTGAATGGCTGAAATTTTGCGGATCATGTCCAGTTCCTGAAATTGCAAATGTATTTAAAAGATGTAATATTCCATTTTATGAGGTGACCGGGGTACTCGATGATAATGACAGTTGCTGGCAGGAGATTCAAGAATGGATAGCAGCAGCCGAGGTTGTACATACTATGGCACACAACCGCCTCGGTTTAATGGGTCATTACTATAATGGTATGTTGGATATTTACACCGATAAAACCAAACAGCTAGCCACCTTCGGCGGACACATGGAGGTGATAGAAGTAGATGAGTTAAGTGCAATTAAGCGAGGAGTATCGGGTCAACAAACGAGAGAACGAGTTGCTCTTTTTAGGGAAAAATTTGATATAGATCCATCTTGTATAGAATCTGAATTAGAACGCGCAGCTCGTACATCAGTAGCCTTAGATCTGTTGGTAGAGCGATACAATCTGGGTTCGCTTGCCTATTATTATAAGGGAACGGGAAATGTTGAAAACGAAGATACAATGAGTTCTGTAATATTAGGAAATTCCTTGTTAACGGCTAATCATGTTCCTGTTGCTGGCGAATATGAGATCAAAAACGCGCAGGCAATGAAAATCATGGATGCGTTTGGCGCTGGCGGATCATTCACAGAATATTATGCATTGGATTTTGATGAGGATGTCGTATTAATGGGGCACGATGGGCCGGGTCACATCGCAATTGCTCAGGGCAAAACTAAAGTGAAACCATTGGAAGTATATCATGGCAAGGTTGGCAACGGTTTGTCTGTGGAAATGGCGGTAGCTCATGGACCTGTAACTTTATTGTCAGTAGTAGATCGCATGGATGGTTCAATCGCCTTATTGGTGGCCGAAGGAGATTCTGTAGCTGGACCAATTCTCGAGATCGGTAATACAAATAGCCGTTACCGTTTTTCTATTGGTGCTCGAAAATTCGTCAATGATTGGAATAGTCATGGACCAGCGCATCATTGCGCTATCGGAGTCGGGCATATTGTTAACAAAATTGAAAAATTAGGAAAACTTCTTGCTACCGAGGTAATAAGAGTGTGCTAATCCGACATTAGCACTTCACAAGAGAAAGTCGATAAATCTTGGGCGACATGCCGGTTTTAGATTTAAAGAAAGTTACAAAGTAGCTTATGGATTCAAAGTTGAGTTCATAAGCTATTGTTTTTATAGGCTTGGATGTGTTAGATAACAGTTCCTTCGCTTTCTCTAATTTGATTTCCATCTGATATTGCAATGGAGAGAATCCCGTATATTGCTTGAATAGTTTTCGAAACCAAGAATAGCTTAGGTTAAGCTCCTCTGCGATTTCCTCAGGGCTCTTTTTGTTGTAAGCATTTGCGGTCATAATCATACGCGCTTTGTCGATAATGCTCAAGACATCTTGGTCTACCAGTGTTTTGTTTTGATGTGTGTAGAATAAAAAGCTAACCAGATGATGTATAATTCCCGCCATCATTTCCTGATAAGAATGCCGTTGTGAATTAGCTACTTCAATAGCTTTTTCCAATAAAAAAACAGCAAATTCATTGAAGCCGATGTCGAATACTGCATTCTCTTTATTAGAGAAGATATCCGTAAATAATGAGTGAGCGTGTTTTCCATCAAATCCTAACCAATACACTTGCCATCCAGTGGTTTCAGATGGGCTAAATGTGTGCCATTCTCCAGGAAAAAGTAAGATAACAGATCCTGCGTTAACTTCCATGGTGGAACATGAAGTTGATTGGAAACTACCTTTACCCTCTACTATGTAGATAAGTTGATACTCCTGCAAAATCCTACCAACAGATGTTTTAAAAATATACTCCGAGGGATGTCCTTGCGGTGGATAGGAAGTTTTGGGAGATATATTTTGAAAGCCAATCGTGGTAGCATATAACCCCCACGACCTATTGAAATTATTGGAGATAAGGTATTTTAAATGTTCATTTTTTCGAATGTTCATCTTGGTATCAAAAATTTAAAGTTTAAAATCAAATATTGGTACAGCAAAGATAGTTTAAAATATACTTTTATAATATAATTATTACAAATTAAATTCAACCTATGATACTGATTTTTAGGTTGTTAAGTTTCTTTTTGTAATTATTTACCTAGATCAAATACGTTACGTGTTTGATACGCCTAAAATGATAAAAAATTCGATCTATTGCGGTGGATTGTTAGCACGTTGTTGCTTTTAATATAACCTATAATAATAACAAGTTTAATTAACCATTTATCTATATGAGCCTAATTTCATACACTAGTTTTAGTGCAATCTGCGCCATCGTAATGAAAATACCTTCGGCATCAAGATTACTTTTATTAACAGGATTTTTATCCTTTGTTGTACCAGAACTCGCTTGTGCATTTCAAAACGTTCAGACTGCTGGACGCGACGATTTAACAATCACTGGGACAGTCACCGATAGCATTGGAACAACTTTGCGAGGCGTTACTGTTTCCGAAAAGGGAACCACGAATAGTGTAGCAACCAACCAAAATGGCAGGTACACAATCAATGTGAAAAGCAGTGAGGCAATCCTTGTATTTTCCCTTGTCGGTTATGCGGATCGAGAGATTCAAGTTGCCAGAGAGACGGTTATTAATGCGGTGCTGAGTACGCGAGATAATCAGTTGGAAGATATCGTTGTGGTGGGATATGGTACCCAAAAACGGACCTTAGTTACAGGTTCGGTATCGACTGTCCAGTCCAAAGATATTACGGTAGCACCGGTCGGAAGTACGATTAATACGCTTGCAGGACGAATACCCGGATTGATTTCTAAACAAGAATCCGGACGACCTGGGGCTGATCAAGCTGCGCTAAGTATTCGAGGCTTTGGACAGGCTATTTGGATTGTTGACGGAGTGGAATCGAACTTTAATAACATAGACCCCAATCAAATCGAGAGCATTAGTATATTGAAAGATGGTGCGGCAGCTATTTATGGTGCTAGAGCGGGTAACGGTGTAGTTTTAGTAACGACCAAGCAAGGTCTAGTAGGGAAAACTGACATCACGTTAAATTCAGCTTATACTTTACAAGGGAATACCATTATGGTTGAGCCTGTTAGTTCAGGTCAATACGCGGAGTTGCAAAACCGCTTCTTTCAAAGTCAGGGACGACCACTTCCATATACGGAAGAGGATATCCAAAAATATTATGATGGCACAGATCCAGGCTATCCGAACACCAACTGGCGTAAAGTGGCTATGAAAAATTGGGCACCTCAACACAACCAAAATGTGTCGGTCCGCGGCGGTAGCGACAAGATTAAATATTTTGGTTTCATTGGCTATATGGATCAGCAATCGATTTGGAGAAACAATGGCGGTGGTTACAAGAGATATAACTTACAATCGAACATCGATGCGAAAATAAGTGATGATTTCAGTGTGCAATTACTTTTGTCTGGGGTACATGATGGACGTTCTGAATCTGCACGCGGAGCAGGAATTAATGGAGGCGTGTTCGGAGATTTGTGGGCCTCACTTCCTATTTATCCAGCAACATTACCAGACCCGACTAAACATTCTTACGCAGTTGCGCAAGGCGTGGGTAGTGCGTTGTTGGCTACCGACGAAGAGATTTTCGGTTACAGTAGAAACAACGCCGAAAATGTGAAAGCTACTTTTATTGCCGATTATAAAATCCGAGCCGTAGAAGGACTGAGCTTGAAAGCCTTTATCAACTACGATAAAACCTACATTACCAACAAGCATTTCTTGAAGGCATACTCGTTTTATACCTATGATCCGGCCAGCGAGCAGTATACCCTAATTGGGTCTAAAGGATCGACGGCAAAATTAGATTATAGTAATCAGCAAAATAGGAATATTACTACCCAGTTTAGCATTAACTACAATCGTCGATTTAATAACGATCACTATGTAAATGCGTTGTTACTAAACGAAATGATCGATTATCGTACAAACGTAGTATTGGCGGGTAGAGATAACTTTTTGACACAATCCATCGAAGAGCTTTTCGCTGGTTCTGTAGCAACTGTTACGGCTAATAGTTCTGCTACGCAAATGGGCAGAGCGAGTTATCTTGGTCGGGTAAACTATTCGTACAAAGAAAAGTATATCGCAGATGTGGCGCTGCGCGCAGATGCTTCTGCTAAGTTTGCTGAAGGTAGCCGATGGGGATATTTTCCGAGCACCTCATTGAGCTGGCGTATTGATCAGGAAGATTTTTTTCAACAGTTGAAAGCTGTCGATGAGTTAAAACTACGTGCTAGTTACGGCCGTTCTGGGTTAGACAATGTGGGGGATTTCAGGTTCTTGACCGGTTATCAACTGGGCGGACAGTGGTTAATAGGTGATACGCCAGGACCGGGGATAGCCACTACAGGTTTAGCGAATCCAAACCTTACTTGGCAAAATGTTGCTATTTCAAATTTGGGAGTCGATTTCTCTTTATACAATAGAAAACTGTATGGTACAGCGGAAGTTTTCTACAGAAAGTTGACCAGAATCCCGGCGACTCGTTTAACTACTTTACCTAATACATTTGGGGCTGTACTTCCAGAGGAAAACTTAAACAGTATGTCTAACCGAGGTTTCGATTTTAGCTTGGGAACAGTTGGTAATATTGGGGAATTGAATTACGATATATCGGGTAACCTTTCATGGAGCAGAGCCAAATGGATTCATTACGAAGAACCCGAATATACTGACCCTGATCAAATTCGATTGTATCAGCTCTCGGGACAATGGGCAGACAGAAGGATTGGTTATCGTGCTGATGGTTTGTTTACCTCACAAGAGGAAATCGATAATCTTGCCTTCACTTATCCGCAAGGAAATGACGGGCTTCGTCCGGGAGATATAAAATATATTGACGTGAATGGAGACGGAAAACTAGATTTTCGTGATCAAGAAGTAATAGGTGCGGGTACTACGCCAAACTGGATGGCAGGTCTAACCATCAATCTACGGTATAAGAATTTTGATCTACAAACCTTATTTCAAGGGGCGTTTAATCACTATGCTTATATCCTAACAGGGAGAACAGACGTAAATTATTCGGTAGCATTTTACAATACGCTGTGGACAGAGGAGAATAACCGTGCGGATGCGTATACGCCTCGTATTGGCGGAGCATCTAGTAATAGCTTATTTTCAGATCATTTTTACAGAAAGATAAATTACTTAAGACTAAAAACCTTGGCGATTGGATATACATTGCCACAAACTATTTCAGAACGTGCGAGAATCCGAAATCTACGGGTTTTCCTTGCAGGAACAAACTTGTTTACCGTGAGTCCGTTGAATGAATTCTTTATGGATCCTGAGGCGCCTTCTTCCTTTGGTGTCGGCTATCACTATCCACAACAACGTACCATCACGCTTGGTTTAAATTTGACCCTTTAATAAAAAGATACACGATGAAAATTTTGAGATACTTAATGAGCATCACCTTACTAATATCGGTAAGCTCTTGTGAAAAATGGGTTTTAGACAAAAAGCCCCTGAATATTATATCTGATTCCGATGTGTTTACTGATGAGGCATTGATCGAAGCATATCTAACTCAGGTCTACGCCCAAATGACGATTTTTGCAAACGACGTAAATGGAAGTGGTATGCAAGGAGATGGTTATGTCGCTGTCTTCGAACTGAACGAAGTCTCCGATGAATGTCTTCCACAATGGCGCGACGCACCGCAGAGCAACGCCTATACATTCAAATACGGAAACTTGAACATTAATGGCGGTCTTCTAGATTGGTGGGGATATGGTACCGTGCGTGTAATTAATATGTTTCTGCAGAAGATCTCCGATTCGCCGCTGTCACCAGAAGTTATCGTTTCAAAAACAGCAGAAGCCAGATTTTTACGCGCATTTTGCTATTTCGCTATGGCTAAACGTTACGGTGGAGTTCCTATTATTACTACGCCACAAAATGTGGATGATCCTGAAGAAGCACTCTATCCAGCTCGCGCGAAAGAAGAAGAAGTGTATGATTTTATTATTGCCGAAGCAGAAGCAGCGAGTGCCGATTTACCGGAGATGCAAACGGGTGCAAACTTGGGAAGGCCATCCAAATATGCGGCGCTAGCACTTAAGTCTAGAGCTGCTTTGTACGCAGCAAGCATCGGACAATTTGGAACAGTAAAGTTGAACGGTGTTGTTGGAATACCTTCTGCTCGCGTGCAAGGGTATTACCAAAAATCTTTGGAAGCTTCAAAAGCGATTATGGACGGTGGGAAGCACGCACTATATAACGCAGATGCGGATAAGACCACCAATTTCAGAAATATCTTCTTGGTAAAAAACAATCCGGAAGTAATTTTCGCAAAACGCCATGATAACATCAGTCAGTTTGCTGGAGGTAGTGGCTGGAGTATTGATTTTATCAACGCCCCACGTCCAAATGGATGGGGAAGAGGTATGTACGACCAAGCTTACTTAGAACTTGCTGAAGCTTTTGAATATGTAGACGGTAGACCTGGAGCGCTCAATAGAACGGCCATACAACAAGGTGTACACACGATGGATGAAATTTGGGGAGATCGTGATCCGAGATTTTACGCAACACTTTACACACAAGGTACATCATGGAAGGGAGATAACCTTGCTTTTCATGCTGGGCTGCGGTTGCCAAATGGAACGATACAGACAGCTGGAAGTTACCAAGGCGTGCTAGCTACGGGTAACCAAGATTATTTGGGAACTGGATTTGGTATGTTAAAATATCTAAATGAAAGTCATGATAATATGGCTGGAGCATCAGGCAACTGGCCGGATTCAGAGCAAGATTGGCAGATTTTTAGGTATGCAGAAGTTTTATTGAATTACGCGGAAGCAGCATTTGAACTTGGTCTTACTTCGGAAGCGGTTTCCGCTATTAATCAAGTTCGCGATAGAGCTGGTATAAGCCTTTTGACATCGCTTACTCGAGAGAAAATTCATCATGAGCGACGTGTCGAGCTCGCCTACGAGGGACATCGTTATTGGGATGTGCGTAGATGGCGGACTGCTGTGAGAGATCTTTCGGTTAGGTGGTCTGGTCTGCGTTACATTTTAGATTTCGAAACGAAAAAATTTCAGGTGCAAATTTTAAATAATTTCGATGGTACTACAAATATTCCACGTTTTAGAGAAGAGAATTATTATCTTCCACTTACTAATGGTAGAACATCTAACAACCCAAAATTAATAGAAAATCCAGGTTACCAATAGTCTTTACCTGTTTAGAAAACGAATCGTGTTGGAATGTGAAGATCACTTCCAGCACGATTTTGATATTAATAAAGTTTACCTATAAATATATTTTTGCTGTTGTCGTCATCTTCGGAGATATTTACTATAAATCACATTTGAGCTCGACGATGTAGAATTAAAAGCTGTGATGATCGAAAAAAAAATGAATTACCTAGTCCTATTATTTTTTATAATAATCAATGTTTTGGTGTCGCAAGCGCAGACACCTGAGTGGAAAAAGAAATATACTAACCCAAGCACCGTGCGGGGAATGTTTGCCGAACCACCCATGTTCTACGCTCCACACACATTTTGGTTTTGGGATGATACGATCCGCAATGAGAATACTCCGGCCGTTATGGCTGAAGAAATGATTAAACAACGTCTAAATCCAGGGTACGTACATCCTCGAAGCTCCATGAATCGAGGTGATGCTCGTCTACCTTCCTTACCTTTTGAACAATACTTAGAAGCACCTTGGTTTAACAGCTTCCGAAATGCGTTAGACAAAGCCGCTTCTGCAGGATTTACGCTCGGCTACTGTGATGAATACGACTGGCCAAGTGGGCAAGCCGCAGGAAGGGTGCTAGAGCAACGACCTGATTTGGAAGCACAACATCTCGATTGGAAGCGCACGGTGGTACATGCTGGAAAGTCGGTATCCTACGATTCAATCGATTTTGCGGTTGCTGGAAGGCTAATTGACGGAAAGTTAGACGGTTCTACATTAAAATTGCTGGGTGAAAAAAAGGTAAGTTGGAAAGTGCCGAAGGGCGAATGGGTGGTGTACACCTATACAAAAAAATTTCACGCCGGATTTGATGGCGGTCGGGTAAATTACTTACATCACGAGCTGGCAGAAACTTTTATTCCATTAGTGCATGAGCGTTACGAGCAGGAGGTTGGGGCTCAAATGGGCAAAGCTATACCAGGCGTATTTGTCGATCACGAAGGTGATTATGGTTGGCATATCGCATGGTCAGATTATCTAGCAAAACTCTATCATATGAAAAAAAACCGTGACATGCGGCTATGGTTACCGATGCTGACAGAACAGGATCGAGACGGATTATATGTAAAAGCTAGAAATGACTGGTTCGAGGTGGTAACGGATGCATATATTAACTGCTTTTTTGAACCCGTGGTCGACTGGCTTGCCAAACGCGATATGTATGCCATCAGTAATTTATGGGAAGAATCCTTGCAGTTGCAGACTTCGATGGTGGGTGATTTGATGAAAGTCACTCGTGCCATAACTATGCCGGGAAATGATTGTTTGATAATGAAGTCGCAGAAGATTCACGATTTTAAAGAAGTTCAATCCGTAGCAGAATTTGAAGACCGTCCATTTATGAGCGAAATCATGGGGGTAGCTGGATGGGAACAAACGCCACAAATGATGAAAATGACGGTCAACGCGGTGACATCATTTGGGGTAAGTCATATTGTGCCGCACGGTATCAACCTTAATCGAAAATTAGAAACTATTCCCTTTCCCGCGGATTGGTACACAGAAAATCCATTTTGGCCGTATCTACATAACTGGACAGATTTTGCGAGAAGAAGCTCATTTGTAACCCGACAAACTCAATTGGCTGCGGATGTCCTCCTGTATCATCCACTTGAAAGTATTTGGGGAGAAGCAGAAGGGATGTTTCATTATCCGGAAGGTGGTTTTCACGACCAAAATAATAAGATATGGAGCGATTTGTCGCGCGAGGTGAATGAGACATACAGCGATGCCATGGAGCATCTAGATCAAAATCACATCGAATTTTTAATAGCAGATAGGCACTATCTTGAAAATGCTAATATAGGAACATCTAAAGACGGTAAAACGACTATATCAATAAACAAACACGAACTGTCCGCGATCGTACTTCCGCCAATAAGCGTTATTTCAAAAGGCGCAGCAAAGAAAGTGGTTGATTTTGCGCAGGCCGGAGGTGTAGTAGTAATACTGGGGCAGTTGGCTACAGGCTCGCCTCAAGTCGGCAAAAACGATCCGGCTATCGCAGAATTAATGCATCAGCTTCGGAATTGTAGTAAGGTAATTGATCTTTCTAAAGCAGCGGAAGATCGAGAACGTTTGGCGCAGGAACTTCATCGCACTGTTGGTGTAGATATGTCCTTCGATGATGCTGGTAGATTGTACACATCACATCGAAAATTAGGTGAAACACACTTTTATTGGATTGCCAATAATACAGATAGTACGAAGTGCATTGACTCCTGGTTGCGTGATGGGAAAGGGACGCCTGAGATTTGGAATTGCGAAACGGGAGCCGTGGACACGGTACATTCTTCCATAGAAAACAATGGAAATTCTATGTCACTCACTTTAAAACCTTATGAGGCATATTGGGTAGTTTTTAACGCAGAGAAACCGCTAAGTACTTCGGGAATGTGGGAATCATCTTTATCTAAAGAGAAAAGTAAAGGGATAAGTAATATAGAGATACAATTGACCACTCCTTGGAAAATTAGTTATGTTGATTCCGACACGATTTACTGTACTTCAGCGATTGCATGGCATGGGTTAAATGATATTATCGACTTTGAGGCTTTCTTGAAGCGAACAAATGGAACTCCCGGACAGCGCTCTTCGTTTATTCGTGGATCTTTGGAAAGAATCGATCGCTCGCATGAACCAATCAAGCGTGAATCAATAGAACTTGAAGGCGGAAAAGCTTCCTGCTGGCAACTCACTATTCCATTAGGCGCAACATCAATAGTATTCCCTAGTGAGATGAATGGATTGCGTGTTTGGGTCGATCATCAAGATGTTTTAATATCCAATAAACCTGTCCAATTACCTCCAAATTCGAAGCAACTAACCTTTGCTATATCTGACTCGGCGCAACTTCCTACAACGCCAATTGCCTTTAAGGTTAATAAAGTGAATACCGCACACCTTGATTCATGGTACGGCTACGGATTGGATGAGTACACCGGTTATTTGGAATATGAAACTAATATTAAGATTGATGGAAATCACGAGAAACTACTATTGGCACTCGGAAAGGTGAGTTATATGGCTGAGGTATTTGTAAATGGTAAATCTTTAGGGGCAAAGCTGTGGCCTCCCTATGATTTCGACCTTTCAAATGCAGTAAAAGAAGGTCTAAATACAGTAAAAATTCGCGTTGGAAATTTGATGGTTAACCGAATGTCACTAATGGATGATCTTGGTCAATTACGAACTTGGTCGTGGGGATTTTCCCCTGAGCCTGATTTGGATAATTTTGCCGCAGGCTTGTTCGGCCCTGTTGAAGTGGTTACATTGGATTGATGATTATTAATTAATGGAGTTAAGCATATTTTGGGAGTAATGTTAAGCGTTTAGTGCTCAATTTATCTATTCATAAATTAACATGTTTGTCTGGCTATCTTTCACTTTTAATCTTTGTTAATGTATCTAATACGAACACAAGTAGCCGAAGTTTTGGTCTAAAATTCGTTACCTTGCTCATTGAATACGTTATTGGTATTTAACCTATGATATTATCCATATGAGTTTAGCAAAATATATTATTATCAGCTTAACAATGCTACCGGCAATCGGAACAATAGCACAAACGCATTTAAAATTAGGAAGAATTGATGTGTATGACGATGACTTCCACGCCATCGCGGATACGAATTGCATGATCGAAATATTAGCTGAAAGTTTGGAATGGGCAGAAGGGCCAGTTTGGGTACACGACGACAAGTTTTTATTATGTAGCGATCCAAAGCGAAATACCATATACAAATGGAGCGCAGAGCAGGGGTTTCAGTCTTTTTTTTCTCCATCAGGATTTACGGGTAAAGGACGATATAGCGACGAGCCTGGATCAAATGGACTTTTGATTAATCATTCAGGTGAGTTGGTCGCGTGTGAGCACGGCGACAGGCGAATATCAAAAATGAATTTGCAAAATGGATACAAAGAAACCATTGCTAGCTCATGGGATGAAAAGCGTTTTAATTCGCCTAACGATATCTGTCAGAGTGAGGATGGTACTTACTATTTTACTGATCCGCCGTATGGGTTGCCAGATCGAGAAAATGATATTAAAAATAGAGAGATTGTAGAAAATGGTGTTTATAAAATAAGCACAAATGGTCAAGTGCAACAAATTATCTCGAACCTCGACAAGCCTAACGGGATAGCGTTGTCGCCCGATGAATCTAAATTGTACGTTGCGCTAAGTGATTCGCGACATCCATATTTGATGTCTTACGAATTGGAAGGCGGCAGTGTAGTTGGAGAAGGAAAAATTTTGTTCGACTTTGGTAGTAATCAATTACTTGGAAATGGTGCGGCTCCAGATGGAATAAAAGTAGACAAAGAAGGCAATATTTTTATGGCTGCAGGCAGGGGAATCATTGTTATCAATGGAAAAGGTAAGCTTTTAGGCCGAATCTTTACTGGCGTACAAACTGCTAATTGTGCTTTCGGAAGCGATGATTGGCTATATATCACTGCATCAAATTACTTGTTGCGGATAAAGATTGAACCGGCTTCGATGTAGCTGAATAGATGATCGCTATTTTTAATACGATCTAAACGGTTATGTTTTTATGAGTCCATCTTTGTCGTCGACATTGATCGCGTATCGACCATAATTTTTCGTTCAACAAAGTTTTAGCGATTTGGTATAGTCTGTCACAAACAATAAAACCTCAACGAAAGTTGAGGTTTTATTGTGATCCCGCTGGGATCATATTTTGAGTGTGAAATCGTCATTTAAAGTGCTTTAACGCTACTTTTTAGAAAGCGACTCACCGAAATGCGCACCTTGTTTTTTAGCTGCAAATGCTATTTTATAAATCTACGAATTTAATCCATATTATAATGAAGAATATGTACCTCTTTGCAATCGTAATCGACTGAGCTAGTCGATCACACAAAACTTTCTTGAATAGCATAAAAATGTCATAATTTACTCTCGGTAATTGTAATCATAACCAATTAGTAACAGCTAGAAAAATTTCTAGTTGCCATATGTTGTATGAACATATTTTACCCAAATAGCAATCAAGATACTAAACACTTGCTATTACTACGTTGTAAGTAAAGATGTTTATTAATTATTAACTAATGAATAACAATGATTCTTCCGAAGACTTAGTAGAAAAGTATGGAACTTATGACCCACAATTAGATTTGTCATCTTATCGGCATCCAACATTAGAATTGTTGCCAGAATCACAGCGTCTATGGCTCTCTAATGTCAAGACTAGTTACCGTAATTTTGAGCTGCCATTATTGTTAGAAAATGCGCCGTCGATTATTGTGCGTGATCTTTATCATCATCCAAATGTACTACTAGCGGGGACAATAGCATCTGGTAAAACGCAGTTCATATACAATCAGATAATCAGCTGGCTGTATGTTTTTCATCCAGCGGAATTGAAGTTTATAATTTGTCGTAGTAAACCCGTTGATTATAATTCTATTGCTAAGATTGAAAGACACTTCTTGTCTAAGTTACCAGGTGCAGAACCGGCTATAGCCGAGAGTGGTCAGGTAGCTAAGACTATAAACGCTCTATTAATTGAGTGTGACCACAGATTGGATTTATTTACTACGGCAGGCGTAAAAACGATTAAGGATTATAATAACTTATTCATCCATAGAAAACTTAATCCTGCCGATGGGCATCGATTTTTATCTAATATCGTATTGATAATGGATGACATGCAAACATTCCTACATGGAGACGTAACAAGCTCATTGATTAGTCTGACGCAAAGGAACTTGTATACTGGGATATATTTTATTGGCGCTACAAGTCAGATCATGTCTCGAAGCATTACTCCCCAACTTAGAGCGAATTTTAGTGTTCGGTTAGCGATGCGTTTGATGTCTCAAAATGAATCGCGAAAAATATTGGATCGGGTAGGAGCAGAAAAGTTAAATCCACCTGGTGAACTAATTTTTGAACAGGGAGATAGACTTCTTACGGTTAAACAGCCTTTTGTAGACTATGATGTTATACAGAACGTCTGTGATTTCGTAGGCTCCCAGAGAGGCTATCCTAATGCCTATCTATTGCCTATAACAAATGTCGAGGAATCAATTTTCTTTAGTGATTTTGATATTTACGATCGTGATCCGCTCTTTGAAGAATCAACTAGATTAATCGTGATGCACCAGCAAGGTTCAACTTCGTTGATACAGCGCAAATTAAAACTTAGATATAACCGAGCTGGGAGAATAATGGATCAATTAGAAGCTGCGGGAATAGTTGGGTCGTTTGAAGGTAGTAAGGCAAGGGAGGTATTTTATGCAGATGAACATGCATTAGAACAATATTTGGAAACTATAAACGCCTCTAACTCTTCAAAATTATCGAATTTATCTATTTCAGAGAGTATTCTTCGCGTTGCAGGTAGCAAAATTGATAAAATCGTTGAACAACCAGAGAAGTTAGTACAACCCAAGTCGGGTAAAGAGAATATAGCAATAAAATCACCGAATGATTCCTGTCACAACGGGAATGATAGTAGAAAAGCACAACTTGCAATCGCAATTTTTATTTTAGCTATGATATTGATCATCTACTTGATTAGCGGGTGGGAAGGTGTAGTAAACTGGCTTAAGTAGAGGGATAAGAGTCAAAAAAATATTTGTAATGCGTTTTGGCAAAGAATATATTATTTTACAGTGTCAAATTGAGTGTCAAACCCAGCACAAACTTTTACGGTTTAAGATCGAATACGCCTAAAAAGATCTTTATATGAGCCTTCACATTAGAAATGGTGACTAAAGATTTACCTTTAAACTGCAATACGAACTAGATACTCATAAATTACGTACACATTCTTTTGCTTTGAATGCATGCTTTTAAATGTTCACTTGGTAAGAAATTTGTTATATTTAGCTAAATAAACTTAAATATGCAAGAAAAGTTAACAATGTGTAACTTTGCGGTAGCAGAATCTGCTAACAAAAAATAAAATGGGACAACAAGATTACATTAAAGATATAGCGCGTTTTGGGTTAGAAAATGACCAAGAGAAGCTATTGTCCACTTTGAATGAGTTTATTGAACACAATAAAAATAGTAAAAAAGTTAACTTTGCGCTGCAGTTGCAGTCCCTGCTAAAAGATAGTATACGTCGTCATCAGAATAGCTCCTTGCAAAAAGTAGGCTCGCCTTCGCACTACCAAAGTCTGCAAGAGCGAGACACGGAGGATTTGATATTAGAGAAGCTCACCTCCGCCTATAGCCTTACTAATCTTGTTTGCACCGAATCAGCAAAAGACCAGTTGGTAAACTTTTTGGAAGAACACAGGCATAGCGAGCTTTTAGCAAAGTATGAACTCCCCTTATCAAACAAGCTTTTGCTCTATGGTCCATCAGGATGTGGTAAAACCTTAGCTTCCTATGTGGTTGCCGGGGAATTGCAGAAAATGATGATTGTGGTCAATTTGGGTGCTATTGTTTCGTCTAAGCTTGGAGAAACAAGTAAAAATTTGGCCAAGCTATTTCGCAAAGCTGCTCAAGACGATTGTATCATTTTTATTGATGAATTTGACTCGTTGGGTAAGGTGCGCGACTATAGTCAAGACCATGGAGAAATGAAAAGGGTGGTGAATACGATCCTCCAACTTTTTGACTACCTGCCGCAAAGCAGCATGGTGATCTGTGCGACAAACCAAAAGGATATGCTTGACGACGCGCTATTGCGACGTTTTGACCTTGCTATCTCCATGGATCTTCCGGAAAAGCAGCAGATTGCGGAGTTGATTCATTTGGTACTGAAAGAAGACAAATTTGCGCTTGACAAAAAGGTTTCCTTGGTGAAACTCATGGCAGAGGCACAGGGACTTTCCTACTACAGCATACAGAAAACGCTAGTTAACGCGATAAAGCGCAGTATCTTTGCGATGACGGGCACGCGCGCCTTAAAGCCGAAGATCGATACGCAAATATGGATGGATCTACTCATTAAAGAAAAAGAAGCCTTGTCAAGTAAATAAGCCGAGGCTTTTTTATGCGTCGGCTTCTAGATCTTGATCAAGGTCTGCCATTGTATTTGCAATTATCTCCAACGTATTAATAGCCTGCAATTCTTCATAGAGTTTCGGTTTGTCTTCAAGCTTAGACTCGTCAGTTATTCGCAAGGCTATTGAGAATTGATGCATAGGCGTCCTCCTGATCCATTCCTGTAAATCGGAATCCAGATTTTCTTTTACTGCGCAGCGCACGGCAAGCACAAGCTGGTTGCCTATTTTCTGAATATCCTTTTTAGCCAGTTTGATGCTAATTTGCTGCCTGTTTGAGAGTGGCTTATTGACCAATGGGAAGAAATCTTCAGACCATCGATTGACGGATGTTTTAAAACCTAGTAAATTTCCAATCGCTTCTGTTTTCAATTTTGCTAAACGTTTCTTTTCCTCTTTTGACAGGGCTTCTTCGTCTTTTTTGTTTTGCAATTGCTCAATTTCTTCCGTCCAGATTCCCTGATAGAAGTCGTGGTGGCGATCGGCTATAACTTCGGCTAGTTTATCTGGAGAATCTTTAATAAAGCTATTTAAAAAGTTGAAAGACATGTGAAGGGGATTGTAGTCAACATGATTACCCCAAGCCGGGTTCATTTTAAAAGATAAAGTCGCTTGGATGTGCAGTGATTTGCCGTTAGTGCTATTTAATAGATATTCTGGAATGTTGATCAGAAAGACTTTATGATGATCCATTGAGATTACGTCTTCCAAAACTAAGGAGACAGCGTTATCAGTAGAATAGAGTAACTTCTCCTGGTCGGGCTTTCCATATCCGGCAATGTTACGATGGATATCTTCAGCCGACAGGATTTGCCTAGTAATAACCGCCTTCTGCGCTCCGCCCAAATCATCGAAAGCAGATTGGTAATCTCTTTCTGCTAACAATTCCCTACGTTTTTCTACACTTTCGTCAAGATGGGCATGCGAGTAGCTATCTGCGCTATTGATCATTAACGCCTTAACCGATTGTAGCGCGATATTCGGGTACAGATTCATTAATTGCGCTGCTAAATTTGCAGCAATGGGCGTCGCCAAACTGGTGCCTGCGTCAAAAACATAGTAATCATTGCCATTGTCGCCAAAGCCAAGCACTTGCATGGCGGAATCGTCATTCAAAAGATCTCCGCCCGGCATCACTATGTCTGGCTTAAATAAATTCCTATTGCTATAATTGTTACTCAACCGAACACCGTTAATTGGTTGCTTAAAGTCGTAATGATTTTTGCGTGTATAGTAGGCCGGCAAGTTTTTATCTAGACTAAGATGAGTCGGTGTATCTGGACGATAATTGTCGGCAAGTGCGCCTACCGTAATATTGTTCATGCTTTCAGCAGGTGCACAAATATTTGTGAAGGTACATTCATGTATGGCAGAAGATACGCCGGGATTGTAAAAATGATTTGGATAAACATGCAACTCATGCGAATCTTCCTGCATAGCAAGCAAATCGTCTTGATACATGTTCCCTGCCGCTATAAAGATCAAAACATCGAGCTCGTAGGACAACTTATCCAGCAAATAGGCAAAAAATGAAGGCATTTCATTGTAAGCCTTGCTTTGAATGCAAACCGATAAATTAAATAGTCGTACCCCATGAGAATAATGAATGGATCGAATCGCTTCTGTTACCTTGATAACGTCAATGTATCCGTCGACACCATCCATTATCTTAATAGAATAAATCTTTGCATCGGCCGTCAAATTATTTTGCGTACCAAAAAAACGATGCCCTACCGCAGCGAGACTTGCCACCACGGTTCCATGTCGATGTGATGCTGCCAGTGAGTCTCCCGATTCAGTAACATCCAGTCCATCCAAAACGATCTCGTTAAGGGGACCTATGGGACGAATCCCGTTATCCAGCACCCCAATAGTCATTGTGTTGTCATCGCTATTGTTTATACTTAGATCCCATGTCAATTGCTTGATATTAAATTTATCTGGTCGAACGGTTACTGTTCGTAAAGAATGGGCTTGGGCGACTACATCAAAATTTTGCGCAATTTCTACCATAACTTGCTTACTCGCACCCTTGATTTGCACCATTTTGTCATAAGGATCAATGGTGAACGAGGAAATCTCCTCAAGAACTCTGCGTTCATCTAGATATTCTATCAAGAAGGCACGTTGCAGATCGTACTTAGCATTTACTTCAGCATTATTGCTAATGAATTCAAAAACTAGATCGCCCGAACAATTATTTCGGATAGCATCCGCGGTATGATACTTCACATCAAATAATGTTGTCATGATCGCATAAGGTGTACCCTGAGGAGGAGTGCGTTTGTCGCTTTCTACATATTGGTTTAGCAAGATATGGAAGTTTCCAAATTTTGCCTCATCAACTATGGCGAAAAGCACAGTACGATTGAAATCTCGCTGCATAACGGGACTCAATCCGAAATCTTTCAAGAACTTGTTAAGTGCGTAATACGGAGCAACATTGCTGAAGGGAATTAAAAATCTGACTTCGACTATAGAAATATTTTCCACCTTTAGTGTCTTCCGCTCTAGTCTATCTGCTCTATCTTGAAGTAATTTGGCGAAGGAAGTCGCTAACTTCTTTTTGTGAGCCGTATAGGCCTCGGGGTCTTTTGGCTTCTCTTCAGGATCTGTAATCGCTCTAGATTTATCAAATCTGTTAGTTTGGCCGAAAGGGTTTTTCAAATAGAGATGAGGTAATTTTGGATTCATACATTTAATAATCTGGTTAACAAATCGAATATAATTAAATACTGACTGATTAAAAATAAAATACAGTTCTAAGGTGCATTACGCCCAAAATTATACTCTAGTATTCTTTAATATTATTAGATATCGGTACAATAGTTAAAGACTAACAACAAAAAGCCCATACATGGTGGGCTTGTATAACTATTTAGTCTCTTTTGAAACTTCTACAATCCATTGGTAAATCAATTCGCTAAGTGGACAGTTATCAAATGCATTACGTCTTTCGGTTTTGATTGATATCTTTCCATCCTCTACACGACCACAAACAACTTCACGTTGGGTATTAGTATTATCTAGTGATCTTATATATACTGGTAGAATTCCAACATTACTTCTATTCTCACAGTTGAAAGTAAAAGCAGACATAAATAATTCAAACTTTTTGTTTTCGCTATTGGTGAAGAATTTATTAGATTTGTTAATTATTAGCATAATATATAATTTTACGGTTTTAAAGATTTTTTGATGATTTCAAACTAGAAGTTGTCTTTAATAGATTCTCTGCGCCTAATATATTCGTAATCTTTAAAAAGCACTACAATTTCGACAGTTAAATAAAATTCGTTTGAATGACGCTTTAATAAATCATCAAGGATAAGCGGAGCGAGTTACTTTGCAAGTAGTTTGGAAATGGTCATAATTTTATATCATTAATTACCAAATATACCATCCCAAAAACTATGAAAATTACGGTTTTCCGTTTCCACCATAAAACCCCATTAATGGTGGTTAATCTTTATAGATCTTCAATCCAGCGCTTCAGTCTACGAATCGTGCTCTGCCATACTCTTACTAGAGAAAATTTATTCTAATTGAAGTCAACAAATATTTTTATCTTAGAAAGTTAATTAGGTTTTTTAATGATGAGTGGAGAATTAGCTATGCTAAATATTGGAAAATGGATTCTAACAAAAATTCTTGATAAAGGTTTCGACTCTATAGTTGGCAAAATTTCAAACAATGATGAGATAAACATCGCGTTTAATAAGGCATTTAAAAAAACCGCTGACGAAATACAAAGTAAACACCCAGATGTGCTTGGAAATAGTCTTTATGTATTTTTCAAAAAAGATGAAATTTACAACGAATTATTTAAAATGCTTTTCAAATCATCTAGAGTTAATATATCCATTATCGAAAAGCACTTTGACACCAGTTCTTTACCTAAAAATTTGATACTTGATTTTATCAACTCTTTAAGGACGGAGCTATTAAAATATAGGATCTTCGACGAAATTTTATCTGATAATCAATTATTTTTTATTTTCCAGGGTTTGGATGCAAATATTCAAGTGATAGCAGAAAACTCACTGATATCAGTAGAAACTCTAAGTGCAATTTACGACACTATACAAACTCGAATTGGACAAAGGTTTGATTACGAAAAATTTAAAAGGATTTATTCGGAAAATGCTATAAATAATCTTTCTCAAATAAGCTTCATTGGACTAGGTATTGACATTTCAATAAAAAAAAACAGAAAGAAGCTTAACGATGTATTCGTTGAGCCACTGTTTGAATTGAGCGATAGGGGAAACCCAGATCTCTATCAACTCCAAAATATCTTCTCCGATTCAATCACATTTGATGATATATTTGCAGCAGGTAAAAAAATCGTTATTTTAGGAAATCCTGGCTCTGGAAAGTCCATGGTGCTAAAATCAATAGTATGTGACATTCTACAAAGAAAAGAAGCAAGATTTAAGGGAAATCTCGTTGATTATTTACCTTTTAGAATAGAACTTAGAAACTATCTTTCATACAAGAAGAAAAATCACGTTAACATATGCAAATACTTGTTATCCTTATTAGAAACAGATTACCAAGTAACTAACTTAACCGAAGAAATACTTTCAACCATTTTATCTTCTAAAAATTGCATAATGTTGTTCGATGGTCTCGATGAAATCTTCGATATAAGTGACAAGATTGCGATTAAAAATGATATCGAAAACTTTCATAACAATTTTGATAATATTTTTTCTATAACGACTTCTAGGATCATTGGATACGAAGATGCGAGCTTAAATGAAGATTTTCAAGTAATACAGATTAAACATTTCAATATCGATAAGATTCAAGAATATGTAAAAAAATGGTATGATAAAGAGGAAGAAGTAGCAGATATTAGAGAACGTGAGGTTAATGGTTTTCTTAGTAAAATGCACGAGATAGATGGAGAGCTAACAAGTAATCCCCTTTTACTATCATTAATAGTAATTATTTACAGAAATATCCTTAAGCTGCCCGAGTCTAAACTTGAGATTTACCAAAGCTGTACTAAGACCCTAGTTGACAAATGGGACGCTTCAAAAGATTTAGTCATTAATCTCGATGAACGATTATTGAAGGAGAAAGAAAAACTATTTGCAGATTTAGCTCATTGGCAATATGACCAATTGAGTAGTAAAGAAACTGCTATAACCTTCGTAAAAGCAAGGCAAACCGTTGCAAAAACAATTAGAAGATTAAATATTGCGGACGAAGATACTTCAGAATCTTTAGCAGAAGAATTCATGGAGTATGCTCAAAAACGATCTCTGTATTTCGATAACACATTTACACACAAAACTTTTCTAGAATATTACACAGCTTACTGGATCTATTCTAACATAGAAAAAAAACATAATGTTGATGAAAGAAATAGAATTATCAGCAAATACATCGGCAATTCATTTTGGTTTATCGTATTAGAGCTATTGTTAAATTTGATTGATAAAGACCAAGCCGATACTGACATTATCGACGACATATATAAGATCCAAATTCGTGATAACCCAGCAGGGATTCCATTTCTGATAAATATGTCTTTACAATTAAAGAATATTAGCGACATATCGATTCGTGACTGTATAATAACTGGCGTAGATCAGTTATTCTGTAAAAAGATCAGAGAGAATATGTATCGATCGAGAGTAGACAATAATCTATTTTCGTCATTATCTAAAGCTATTAGATACTCTACTAAAGCTAAAGCATTTTTTGATAAACATATTACAGAAATGGAGAGAATATACTCTCAAAATATGTCCGAATTGATAAAAGTTTACGCGCTAAAAATCGAACTTAATAATGTAGATTTTAATAAAGGTATGGATTTCTTTAAATTTGAAAATCCAGCAACCTACAGGGAAGCTACTTTGTCAAACGCCTATTTGTATTTGTTAGATAAGTCCATATCTATGGAATACCCGCAGTATATTGTTGATACTTTAGACGAGTTTATTAGGTTATTCGGGATACAAAAGATATTTGAAGAATTAATCTCCTTTTATGACGATTATCATTTCGGATCATACTTCAGCGGCTTTATGCATAGTGTGTTTTCGAGCCCAATCAACAAAATGGAACAAATGATTATTATTCTAAACAATCTTGGCATTACAAATAGTGACATCATAGATAACATTAATCGTTCGTTGCACGGCTATTTCATTTCTGAAAGTCAGAAAAAATCATTGTTAAAAGCCTTTGAAGCTACCGAAAATTTAGAAATTTGCGAGATGATATATCTTGCGATTTTAAAGGAAACATTTGATATAAAAATACCATTGGAAAATCTTTCAGAAGCTAAAAAACAGATGATCACTAGAATAGAGCAGCAAAATATTGAAAAGTCGATCACATTATAATGATTGTAGGGATATTGATTATCAATTTATCTAATTTAAGCTTTAAATAGGCACTTATGATCGTTATTAATAGAATATTAAAAATGTTATTAACTCATTATAAGCTTATTAGATTTGTAAGGTGCCATGCCTGACTTCCATAATCTAGTCACGTTTTTTTAGGCTTAATCTTTACGCGGAAAAATACCTAATAAATCACAAGATTGTATGCAGGTAGTGAAGCAAATAAATAGTACTATAGTCTTTCTTAATATCATAAAAGTTATAAGAATCATAGTTGAAAGTTGGTGATCTTCTAAAGATAATGCATGCAATGTAACAACCGTTAACTTATCAATGTCAATTTGAGCTTTTCCTCTTTTTGTTTAGCTAGCAATCGAGCTATTATTGCTGTCACAGAAAACAACCAGTTTACTCAATTGAGATTCCAAACATAAATGCTTCGATCCCCCTTCGAAATTTGGATTGGATCGTTTTATCTATTGAACTGGTTTATCTTTGAAGTTCACTTAGCGTCCTACAGCTAGATTTGTGAACTGTTAAAGGATTCAGTTTCAAAACCTGTGGGCTAGGGAAATAATTTTGTCAACCTGAATAGGAAAAAGTTTGAGCAAGCGGAAGTTGGGCAGAGCATCACTTTTGTGCTTTAAAGCCTTGTAGTCGCACATTTCAGTATCCTCCGGGGATAATTATTTTAATTAAACTTGGGTAGGTAGAGTTTTAAGTATACCCCTAGGAATACCTTTATTGTGTGACAAGGTACCCGTTTTGGTAAGGCTTCAAGGTTGATCACAACTAAATTAGAGGGTCAGAATTATAGATATGATAGTTTACTTAAAACGACTTTAAGATAATTGCCTAATGGCGAAATATTGTAATTTTGTATCTAAGTATTAATTAACAATACTAATTCCAAAAGAAGTATCACATTACCAATATCATTATATGTAGAATATAATGATATTGATAAGCAAAGTTAAAGTTAAGAATAATTTATTTATACAATGGTAAATACGTTCTGGTCATAACAATAGGATCCGTATTATAAGGACTTTTAGGATATAAAACTAAAGTAACTTTGACAATAAAAGAAGGATCATAGTTATTCATAGGAACATTCTTCCTAGAAGCGTCCCTGAACTCAATCCAGTCCATATTTTGTACATATACCCCTCGAGCATTTCTGTAAAATTCGTTTTGGTCATCTTTATATATTAATTCTCCAGCATGTTCATTCGAATTTGATACTTTTTTAATACCATAGATATACGGTTCTGTACCTCCTGTATTTGAATTATTAAATGTAGGTTTATTCACCCCCATATATTTGTCATAATACCACAATTCAGTTGTTACAGTATAGTCAGATATTGCTTCAGCTGTTTTTGAATTCAATACCACTTCTATTGATGAATTATCAATTGTATATGATTGAATAAGATCATCTCTTGTTCCTCTAGCAAACTTTCCGTAAGATACAACAGGCCTTTGTTTAAGCGTCCAGCTACCCAACAAACCACCTTGACTTGGTAAAATTCCTCCGTCAATATAATTTGTTCCAGGCAGAGCAAAGTTTTTTGCGGAAACAATGATCCCAGGTATACCTGTTAAAATTGTTCCCGAAGAAGTGATCTTTCCTTCAGTATTTAAATTTATTGACTGTGAACTAGAAGATGTTGATCCAAACTTTCCTATGAAAGAAGAAAATATTCCAGTTATTCCAGAGGTAGCTAAGTTTGAAACCAAATTAACTGAATTTGATATGAGAAGAGGTAATATCCCAGACTTTCCTTTAATCGTATCTCCGCTTATTTTGTTTTCTAAAAATTCTTTAGCCTTTGTACCTCCCTGTTTAATACTCGCATTTATTAGTGATGATAGGGGGTTCGACGATGATGTTGTTGTTAATGTACCCTTTGTTGTTGAGGAAAACGTGCCAGTCATAGCAATTGTTGACAATTGCTTTTGATCTGAGTGAATAGAGATTTTAAGCTTATCGGAAGAAGATATATCTCCATCATACACAAGTGGTATATCAAAACTATTCCAGCCTACCCGAAATCCAGAAAGGTCGCCATCTGAATCATTAGATATGATGATATTTGGATTGCTTGTTTTGAAATCACCAATTAAAGGATCTTTCATTGCTAACAAAGATGTTGATTTAATACCCTCAATCTGAACATTGAAAAGTCCTTCAGAATTATTGATTGAATGATCGAAGTTATAAGTGAAAACACGTAAAACACCTGTAAATCTATTGTGAAAAATAAGATAGTTTTGATTATAAACACTAAGATTCCAATCTGGAAAATTATAGTATAATTCCCATCCATTAGCTTTAGACATGTCCTCAAGAATTCTTGTAGGTATTGTTGAAGGTACTCCACCTATCCAAGGTAATGGAACTTCCGTCGGAACTCCATTGTTATTTTTAAGAAGGATTGAACTTGTGCTCCAATCGAAATCAGTTGAATAATAAGTGTTTAATGTATTGTTTGCATTCGCAGAAATATTCGATATATGTGAATCCGTGTTTTCTGGTAAATAATCAGTTTTGCAGCCTATTAATGATGAGATAATAAATATCGCAGTAATTTTCTTCATAGCATTTAGTTAGTTAATGTGGATAGCTTCATTAAGTTAGGAAAAAACAAACTTAGGAGTTTTGATAGTAATTTGCAAGTTTAAAAATGCTGAACGCTACAAAAAGTAAACAATTCTTTTAACCGCTATGATCGACAATTTACGTATCTACATAAATAAGTTAAAATTTAACATAAAAACTTTTAAATGGTAATATTCTCTGCGAAAATGAGCACAAAGCTGCGGCAATCCTTCGCCATGAATTGAGACTTAAAATTGTCCTATAGCGTTATGTGAAAGCATTAAAACGTATTTAAATTTAGCAAATGACTGATGTTTTTATTTTTTTATTCTCCGAATTTAAAAAAGTCAGCAAAGAGTATCAATCAACTTCACAAACGCACATCGTTCACGGCATTTAAAATTATTCGATCTTATCCGCACTTAATTCTTATCAAAAAAAATAGGTATAGCTAAGAGCTTTAACTATTTAGTATTTTATGCAAAAAGTTCTGATCTCTTGCGCTTAACTTAAGTATATCCAAATTTTATCAAAACGTTTGTTATGCCAATTTATGAAACATATATTTTTGAAACAAGAATCTGAAACTTGTTATGATAAGATATATAGATCATTCATCAATCTAATTTTGTTGTTGCAGAAAACGACCAATTTACAGAACTGAGATTCCAACATAAATGCTTCGATCCCCTTCGAAATTTGGAGGGGATCGTTTTTATCCGTTAAATTGGTTTATCTTTAAGGTTTATTTAGCGTCCCACAGCTGAATTTGCGAACAGATAAAAAAGACCAAAGATGAAGATAGATTTTGTGAGCAGGGAGGAATTGGCAGCGCTTAAAGCGGAGCTACTTAAGGAAATCAAAGATATCCTAAAAGAAAAAGTAAATGGAGGTATTAGCCAGCAATGGTTTCGCAGTGCCGATGTCAGAAAGTTACTGGGCATCTCCGCTGGCACATTACAAAACTTCCGAATTAATGGCACGCTGCCGTACCGAAAGGTAGGAGGAATTATGTTCTACAGTAGAGCGGATATTTTGGATTTGATGCAAGGGAGGGATAATGGCTAAAGGTAACCGTAACCCCAGAAGCCAAACCAATGGCTACTTCCAACGCATTGCGGTTGATTCGCGATTAACGTGCATGCATATTGGACTGCTGATGGCGCTGTATTATTATGGTGAATCGATAAAGATAAAGTTTGATGAAAACTTTCGAGCAAGCAGGCGCAAACTGATGAGCTTTTCGCGCATCAGATCAAGGGCTACCTATCATAAGTGCATCAAGGAGCTGGTTTGTTATAAATATATCAGCTATGAGCCCTCTTGGCATCCTCAACATGGAAGTAGTTTTCAGTTCCTAGTTAAAGAAAAGGGAGGTAGTGATGAGCAAGCTTGATAAAAAACTGTGAGTCGATTCGCTTTCCGGTAAATTTAGATGAAAAGCTATAGTTACTTTAGCACAAGCTTGGACGTAGCAAAAGGCAGATTACAATGAATATGATCGGTTATTTTTACGAAAGTAAAAAGGATTCTACTGATCTAAGTTATGACCTATTAAAGCGGGAGCTTTCCAGTGGAATCCGCCGCATTATATCCTTTATCAAAACGCAGGAGACAGATTGCTTGATTCCTATGTATGCGCAGCTGGATGGATTGTCCAAGGCTTTTGAAGCCCAGCTAACTATATGGACGAAGCAAATGACAAACTCCCATTTGTGCAAGAATCGATGTATAAAACGATCAGTTAAGTTAGCGCTGTAGGCAATAAGCTTGATTTACTTTTTACTCAAACGAGCGATAGCAAAATATTGAAAAGAGAGTTTCTGAAGCTTTTTGATGATTATGCATTCCAGCGATTCTTGCTGGAATGCATAATCATCCGCTACTGTAGGAGACATGCTACTTAAGCAGCCTCATGCTGGTATTTATGCAGTTTAATGTTAGTCGTTGTATTTTTATCAATCATCAGAAATGTGAGATAACAAATGGAACTGTAACACACTATTGGAATATTTCCAAAAGGAGTAGCTTCCACGTGAGCGCAGCACACAATCATTCAGCCATGTCGATAACAAGAAGCCGAATAAGCAGATTCGCCCCAATATGCTTAATTGTTTGGAAGCAATAACCAACCGGTATATGTTGTGTCGTAGATCGGGTCATATGACCGACCTATTGTGCGCGGACTGCGTACGTCGAGCTGGCCTACTGCGCCACTGATTGTACTGGATAACTTTCCCTATGATGGTAATCTAGATCATATCAACTCGATGAGGCACAAGAAATCACGATAGTAAAAGATGCTGAGGCGGCTTCGATCTAGCGAGCGCGCTGGTGATGGTGTAATTGTGGCAGGACGAAACCCAACCCTCGCAAAATCCTTAATATCAATATTTTAGTAGTTTTTCTATTTAAAGACTCACCTTATCGCTCACCGTTATATTTGTTATCGCAAATATAATAAACTCCTGTTATAAAGATATGGATAAATATCAAAATCAACGCTGGATTTCAAATTGATTATATGTAGTCTTCCTTTGATTGATCTACAATTATTGATGCAGTCTATGATTTGACTTTCAAGATGATCTGCTTACCGTATCTATTTACTCGGCACCATTATTGACAGTGGACAATTATGAGAAATCTAGCCATACTACTATTTACTTCTATCATACTATTTTCGTGCGGAAAAGATAAGGATATGAACTCGGATCAGATTCAAGGGAAATGGTATTATTTTTCTGAGCAAAGAATATCTACCAGTGGCGAAATTACCATCGATACTTTAGACTCTAAAGACTACTATTTTGACTTTAGAGCTGATATGTCATTTTTATCCACTGCAGACGGAGAAGGGTTTTACGAGTTATCTCGAGATTCTGTACACATCAATGTAAAATCTGGTGACGCAGATCAATATGAACGTTTTGGATTCAAATATACCATTTCCGGAAATGATCTAGCGCTTCAAGAGGGGAGAGTGATAGCAAACATGAAACGTTTGTAGTGAATAGTGATTCTTACTAAGCCGCAAGACCTTCATCCACTGCCTTTACAATATCATCCATATTAAAGGGTTTGGCCAAGAACGCATTAGCTCCAGCATCGATCGCTACATGCATGCCGTCCATGCTGGCAGAAATGCAAACTATATACAAGTTTTTGAAAATTTCTTTTGAACGAAGCTCTCTGATGACCCTGTCTCCAGACATCTTCGGCATCCAAAGATCGATGACTAAAACCCGGGGTTGGGTTTTAGTAATACGGTCAAATAGCTGACTACTATCGATTTCTACCTCAACGCTCATATCCGACATTTCCAATATTACTTGTATTACTTCGGCGATACTTTTATCATCGTCACAAACCATAACCCTGTTTTTCGTATTCATCAATTTTAGTTGGGTGTTATTGAAATAATCAACTTATTATATTAGTGCTAGACAATAATTATACCCCAATAGATAATTCTTGAATATTATTCGATTTAGCGTAGTAATACTTTAATTCTGAATTATTTATATTATTCAAATTTCATGTCTTCCGTTATCAAAAATGTTCCAAACTATATCTTATATCCACGAAAGGGATTTTAGCAGCGCTTAAAAAAGACTATCCGCTAGAAATACATAGCTTTATATTTTATCAAGTTTATAGGGAACCATCTTTAACATTTTCCTTTTTCTCAGAAGGCATATTTACCCATTCCTCGAAATGCTTTATTGAGTCGCTCGCAAAAATGCGCTCAAATACGATTGATTGATCTTCAATCTTTTTATGCAATTCATCAATAATAAATTGATCTCCAAATCCAGCCCATTCAGCATCTCGCTTTGTGTTTCCATAGTAAACCATGCTTATATTCGCCCAGTAGATAGCGCTCAAACACATCGGGCATGGTTCAGTACTTGTGTACAAAATGCAACCGCTCAAATCTGCTTTACCAATTTTTCTTGCAGCTGCGCGAATCGCATTAATTTCAGCGTGTGCAGTGGGGTCACAATCTTTTGTCACCGAGTTACTTTCAGCACTTAGAATTTTTCCATCTCTAACGATGACTGATCCAAACGGACCTCCATTTAAACTTTTCAAGTTCTGCTCCGCTAAAGCTATAGCGCGATGCATAAATTTTTGGTGTTCATCCATATGATCTATACTATTCAATTAGTTTACAAAGTGATGCTACAATATGCCTAACCAAAGAATACTTATGGATATTTGGTGGATTTTCATAAGCTAATATAACTTGGTGTACGAAGGTGAATAATCCTTGTCCGAGTAAGTTTGTTATCGCTTCTCTATGTTTTAGCGTTATCACTATATTTGGTTTCTAGTATAGTTAGAAACTCGAAGCTTACAGTAATGTTTTAATTAACTATGTTAGCCCTCATCACTTTTTACTGTCAGGGATTAATGCCTGAATAATTGACTCAAAATCTTGAATGTCGAAGGGTTTACTTAAAAACGCATCAGCCTTTGTAGATTGAGCTAAGTTGGCGAAATCCGTATTCGCGGAATAAAATATAATCGGGATTTGCTTAGTCCTTTCGTTCTGTTTCAACATATTTATCGAAGCGACACCACCTTTACCTGGAATCCAATTATCCATAATTATCAAATCCGGTTTTTCCTGCATAACATCGTCTAACACATTGTTTGTTTTTGTCCTATATGCAACATCGAAACCCAACTGATCGGCAATTATCCCGGAAAATTCAGCTGTAGCGCTATCGTCCTCAAAAATTAATACTTTTTTATTCATAGATGTGCAATGTTTGAAACACCTGGAATGCGTCAAATATAGCTAAATTATTTAGTAATGCTTATTCGCTACCAAACTGAGTTTTTTCCTGCTTAACACTTAATCTGCTTGGGGTATTATCCCCTTTCTATTACAAATTGTACCCTTATGTTTACGACAATGGTATATTATAAAACCAATTTGATGCTCAAATGTTTTTTTTTCGTTCTAAAAGACAACTTATGATAGACAACTACATAGAAGTGAACAAAGCATTTTCGGTAAAAGTAGAAGCGCTATACAGCACATGGACAAAATTTGAAAAGTCAAAACAATGATGGAAGCCCTTAGGAAAGAATTTAGAAAAAATGAATCTAGAACAAAGGGAGCCTGAAGTGGTTTATCAATTTTCCGCGGATGTTGATGATTGCAGGGCTCTTTTTATTAAAAGCAAGTTCAAGGAAAAAGTTGTAAATGAGCGATTAGATTATTCTTGGAACTGGTATTTGGACGGCTCAACTATTAAAGATGGCATTTATAATCTTAACGTCTATTTTGAAAAGAATGAGGGGGGATCCAAAATCACTGTAGTTAAAACGAATCAATCGGAAGATGAAAGCACGCATCCTCACTCGGATGGATAGGAAGCTGCATTAAATCAATTAGAATCTTATCTTGAATCCGGGAAATTAAAATATCAAATTCAAATCCATCAAAAAAGGGCTTTCGATTTTCGAAAGCCCTTTTTTGATCACTATGCACACTAGTCGTGACCTTCTGTTTTAACGATTTTGTTATAAATCCCAAGCAGTAAAAATGGAGCCGCCCATTGCCCGACAAACAAGGCATTCTTATCCTTGCATAAACATTTTAGTGTTAGTGAAATTCCCATTGACGCAACTGCCGCGCCTAAAAATACGATCGATGGAATTTTAGAAGTTTGATCTTCTACTGCCTTTGTCAAGTTTCCTTCATTTCCTGTTCCTAAAGCCATAATACTTTATTTAATTTTTAAAATTAGTGTATAAATAATCTAAAAGAATAACGCTCTAAACGTTTTACAGTTTGTGGTGTATTCACGGTTAAATGGGTAACAAATACTCAAATTTTTAGGGTACTAATTCTGATTCTGTAATATATAGATGCTACGAACAAATACGCGTTTTAAAATCGGTTGGTTGAATACTAATATTTTTAGTATAAATTTGTTGCTATGATTAGGAAGGTACAGCAACGTGCGCAACAAATTGTCTCTGGTTTTAAATCTCCCGCTGATGATTATTTAGAAGGGAGATTGGATATTAGCGACGTGCTTGTCGTGGATCCGCATTGTACTTTTTATTTTCGAATGGACGGAAATGCTATGTCGAGTTACTGTATCCCAGATGGAGCGTTGCTAGTGGTGGATAGATCGCTACGCGCGATTGATGGCGCGATTATCATTACACCATTACACGGCCAATTAGTTTGCAAATCCCTTAGTTTCTCTAAGGATCGTATCGTGAAGCTTACTTGTGATACTGGTGAGGTAACCCTAAGAAATAATGATGTTTTGGAAGTTTGGGGTGTAGTCATTGCTGTTTGTTATAATGTATTGCCAAAAGGATTACAGAAAGGGAGGTATCGCCGTGTTTGCGCTATGTGATTGTAATAATTTCTACGCATCAGCTGAACGGCTCTTTCGACCGAGTTTGAAAGGATTGCCTATCGTTGTGCTTTCCAATAATGATGGTTGTGTTATAGCAAGAAGTGAAGAAGCGAAGGCTGCCGGCATCCGAATGGGAGATCCAGAATTTTTAATTCGTGATCTTCTAAAGAAATTTGATATTCAAGTATTTTCAAGCAATTATGTGTTGTATGGGGATCTGTCCGAACGCGTCATGAGCAATTTGGCACGATGGTATCCGATGGTGATTCCATACAGTATCGATGAAAGTTTTGCTTGGGCAGGTGGGATAGATAATTTGGGAGATTACACAAAGCGCGTGCGAGAAGAAGTCATTCGTAATACCGGAATACCTGTATCCATAGGTGCAGCGCCTACCAAGACGCTTGCTAAGGTAGCGAACAAAATAGCTAAGAAGAACTCCGGTACATGCGTTCTTTCTACTCCCGAGGATATTACCAAAGCGGTGGAAAACTTTCCAATTGATGATCTATGGGGAATCGGCCGACAATACTATCAGAAGCTTCAGGCTATGAAGATCGAAACGGTAGGGCAATTGCGCGATCTACCGGAAGGATGGTTTAAACAGCATATGACCGTTCAAGGGCAACGTTTATGGAATGAGCTTTGGGGGCGACCTATGTTAAGTTTGGGAGATCCGCCGCCAAAAGCTAAGGGATTATCTGTTACGCGCTCTTTTAGTGGCTACATAGAAAATCCAGATATTCTATGTGAAGCGGTAACCACGTACGCATCGCGCTTGGCGGAAAAATTGAGAACAGAGAAAATGTGTTGTCAATTCTTGGAAGTCTTTCTATTGACTAACAAGCACCGCGAAGATCACCCGCAACATTATCCACGTCATACGCATAGGCTAGCTATCGCTAGTAATAACACATTACATATTGTAGCAGCTGCTACTAAGGTTGCGCGAATGTTGTTTCAATATGGGATCAAATACAGGAAAGCCGGGGTATTAGCTACTGCGTTAGTGCCAGAAAGCGAGGTGCAATTTAATTTGTTTCAAAAACACGATGAGAAAGCGGATAAGCTGTCGTCGGTATTGGATCATCTAAATATGGCCTACGGACGCGGCACGATCCGCATTGCTAGTGAGGGATACAAAAAGGAGTGGCGATTGAAACACGAATTTTTAAGTGGGGGATACACTACGCGTTGGGATGAGATTATTAAAGTTTCTTAAGATTTTGTAAATTAGTATGTTGTCATTAACAGGGAGATAAAGATATGTGTGGAAGAACATTGATTAGTGAAGCAAAAGAGTTGGCTGCAAAAGCTGGCGTACAATTGGGTAGCGAGAACAAAGAGCGCGATACAAACCGACCTCCAGGAACCGATATGCCTGTAATTTTAGATGCTCGTCCGGGCAAATTGCATTATATCAAATGGGGACTGATTCCGGCTGGCAGTGTCGAGCCACCCAAGTTTGCAACTACGTACGCGCGAATTGAGACAATGCATTCGCTACCAAGTTATAAAAATTTGATTGGCCGTCGGCATTGTGTGTTTGTTATTGACGGGTTTTATGAATTCGACAAACGCCAAACACCAAGTCAGCCTTATTATTTTCAGCGCAAAGATGGAGAAACATTGTATTTAGCTGGCTTTTGGGATACATGGAAAGATCCTACTAAAGACGTTGTCATTCCAAGTTGCACGATGCTCATGCAACGTGCCAACAATTTTATGAGCCAGATACACGATCGTATGCCTTGCATCTTGTCGCAATCCGAAGCTTTGATTTGGTTAGATCGAGAAGCGGCGAAACAAAAGCGCATGTCTGTTTTGCAACTTCCTGCTGATGATTTGTTGGAAGGTTGGCCTGTCGATAAGCGTGTAAACAATGCTAGAAATAAAGATGACCATAACAGCGACAGAAATGGGCCGCAGCTGGGATTGTTTTAGTTTAATGAGCTGAAATAGTAGTTTAATACTATACGCAAAAAGAATAGTGAAAACTATCGAACATTTCTATATATGAGATAGTTAAAAAAAAGCAATGCATTCTGAGATTTGCTAATGTGCGGATATTGTATGAGAAATATTTTCTACTTTAGCAAGATTAATACATTATGACATTTCCAATATTAACCGATTGCTTTGAAGCCATTTGTCTACGTTACTCTTATACTGATTCTTTGTACATCTTTTTTGACTTCAAACGCATTTCAACGTGATGAAACTGAGATTAAAAAAGACAGCGTTATACGCTTTTCAGAGAAATTAAAGTCATTATATCAATCCAGTGATTTCGCTGGAGTTCTCTCCTTGCAAGAAGAATTTGGATATATAAAGCGTCACTTCGGAGCTGGAAAAGGTTATTTTCCTGATTTAGAAATGATAATTGCTAAGTCATTATATAATTTGGGAGATTACGAAAAATCCTTAACGCTGGTGTTACGCGAGCTTACCAAATATGAGGATCAAAAAGATCTGAAGGGAATAGCCGACGCCCGCAATATATTGGGATTAATATATCTTGAACAGCACCAATATGAGGCTGCATTGCAAGAGTTTTCTAAATCTGCGAATCAGCACAAAAAACTTAGAAACTTTCGGCGTTTGTCCGCCAATCTTTTGAATATGGGTTTAGTTCATAAAAGACTCCACCACCCGGATTCTGCGCAATATTATTATCTACTGTCGAAACAATATGCATCAAATTCCGCCTATTCAAGTGTTGTAGCGATGGCGAATAATAGGCTGGGCGAATTGTACGCATCGCAGATGAAATTAAAAGAAGCGGTGAGATCTTATAATAGCGTGCTAAATGACACTACATTTACCGATGACTGGGAATTGAGTTTTGCGCATAGCGGAATAGCATCTTGCTATGCGCATTTAGGTCATTATGAAAAGGCGAGAAAACATGCTTTGACAGGGTACGAGTTAGCAAATAAATTGAAAACGAAATGGGATATTAAACGTGCTGCAGAAGTATTGTCCGAGGTAAGTGTTGAGTCAGGAGATTTTAAAGATGCTTTTTTCTATCAATCAGTTGCTATAAAATACCGGGATAGTATTTTGTCAGAAAGCAAAAGAATCAGTTTAGATTCCATGCAAATGAGTTTTCAACGTTTGGCTAACGAAAAACTCAAAATTGAAAATGACTCCGTGCTCTCCAAACTACGAATTGGGCAATTGATGTTAATTTTGGCCTGTTGCATAATTGGATTTGTAGCTGCCATATGGTTGACCGCGCGAAAGCATAATCGTACTACGATGGCGCTTAATAGAGAGCTTCGAATAAATAGCCAATTGATGACGCAGCGCAATAAATTAATTGAAAAACAAAACGATGAACTTAAAGAAGTCGTTACGACAAAAGATTTTTTAATTGCAGTGTTAACGCACGATCTACGAACTCCAATGACTTCAATATTGAGTGTGATCAAATATATCGAAGAAACAGATTTGAATATTAAAGAGATGAAGGAATGGTTAGGCATGTTACATAACCAAACCTTATCGACAAGTAAACTTATGGATAATCTTTTACTGTGGTCAGAAATACAGCGCAGTGGTGTAAAGGTCAAGCGTGAATGTATTCAGACATCAAATATGGTTAGTAGCATTATAACTATGTTACAAAAATCCATTCACGACAAAAACCTGAATTTTGTCCATGTTCCCGAACCAGATGTTACTGCTTTTGTTGACCCCTATCACTTACAAATAATTCTGTCAAACATTATCAGTAATGCTATTAAGTTTACACCCAAAGGTGGAGATATCCTAGTTAATTACGAGCATCGCGAAGATAAGTTATTGATAAACATTCGGGATACCGGTATGGGAATGAATGCGGAGAAATTAAAGCAAATACAAGCAAATAACACAAGTTTATATTTTACCCACGGAACCGATCAAGAACGTGGTTTTGGAATGGGAATGAAGTTAATTTATCATTTTTTGAAAGCAAATGGCGGTGAGCTGCTAATCGAAAGTAAAGAAGGGGTAGGAAGTCTATTCTCCATCGTATTAACCATTTCTGAGTAAAGCATTTAAATCTATTATCACTACTTACTAGTAATGGTGAGATTAAAAACTCTTATCATGATAAATATGTTTTCTTAGCCATGCAGGCTTCCTTGCTTCGTTGATTAAAAAATTGCATGCTTTCTCATACCAACATCTTAGTTTCGTTTTTTCACACGTATTAAATCCCTTGCAACGATCTGTCTCAGGTTCGCTAATCACTTGGCGTTACAGGTGGATTTGGTATAACGGATGTGTTCAGTTTTAAAACTTGAGCTGATCATTTTGGATTGGGATAATTTGTAGATCTCGACAACCCTTTGTAATGCGAAGCGAATCTCGTTGCATACGCATAGGTTTATATCCATAACGGTTGATATACATCAGTTAACTGATTATTTAATAATTTCATCAATTACAATCACTTTAGTAGTGATTTCTTATTTCAATTGAAAAAACTGTTAACAAAACTCAATAATGTTCATTATATTTAAATGCTCATAAAATGTGAACATTATAATTTAATGAACAAAAAATATGGTGCATAGGAAGAAAGATTTATTGGAGAAAGTTATGCATTCTTTCCAAGAAACAACGCAGATAGAATCGCGGTGGCGGGAGACTGACGATTTCGATTACAGGCTGACTATGGAAGTCAATAAAAAGGAACTGCAATGGTGTGTAGAAGTAAAGAATAACATACAACTTTACCACTTGAGTGATTTGATACACAAATCAACACAAAACGGACAATTGCTGATAATTTCAACAAGTTTTTCTGAAGCAATAAGGCAGGAATTGCGAAAAGCGAATATCGGCTATATTGATCTGCTGGGGAATGCGTATTTAAGGCAGAAAGACACGATGATATGGATAGATGGTAGAAAGAAATCAAAGCAAGAAAATCCAGTCGTGACTAGAACATTTTCGAAATCTGGGTTGAAGCTGATATTTCTGCTATTAAGCGAACCTTCCGCTGTAAAGATGACGCAGAGAGCGCTCGCTGATCAAGCCGAAATAGCCTTGGGAACCGTTCCAATTATCTTGAAAGGATTAAAGGATGATGGCTATTTAATGAAACTAAACGCGAAGGAATATACACTTACCAATAAAAAGGAGCTTTTGGAAAAATGGATTGAAGGATATGGAGATAGACTAAAGCCATCGATTCAGATCGGAAAATACAGACTGTCGAAATCGCATAAAAATTGGCAAGAGATATCCTTGTTGAGCGGAGACGTATGGGGCTCTGAGGTAGCTGCATCGCTGATGAACTATTCATTAGTTCCTGAAAAATTCACGATATATAGTAATAGGACTTTTAGTGAACTCATCAAGAATTATAGGCTTATACCAGATGAAAATGGATTAGTAGAAATAAACAATGCGTTTTGGAAAGAAATCGACACAAAGAACTCAGAAACAATTGCGCCACATATTCTGATTTATGCGGATTTATTGACGAGTGATGATTATAGAAATCATGAAGTGGCATTTAGCATCTATAATGATTTAATTAAGCAGCACATCGTCTAATGAGAAACGGAGAACTGAAAGAACTTTTTGATACCATTGAAGAAGGGTTTGCGTACCTAAATATTGACTTTTACTTAATCGGCGCATTAGCACGACAAGTATGGTATGACAAGGAAGATATTGTTTATCGAAGAACAAAAGACGTTGATTATGGTGTATTGATCAGCACACAACAAGAATATGAGGAAATAAAGCGTTATTTAATTACTAGGGCAAAATTCACGGAATCTCAAGATAACGCTTTTTTAATGATTTCTCCTGACGGCATTCAAGTGGATCTTTTGCCTTTCGGAGATATCGAAAATACTGGATCAGTTTTGAGAGATAGCCACGGGATGACCTCAATAAAAGTTGATGGCATGATGGAGGTTTTTAGATTGGGAACACGCGAGGTAACATTTGAAACTGGTCATACATTTAAGGTTGCAACTTTATCAGGAATCACTATACTCAAATTCATTGCCTATGATGACCGGCCGGAACAAAGGCAGAAAGACATCACAGATATAGCAAACATTATCAAGCATTTCTTCCAGCTTCATGAGGAATTGATATACGAAGAGCACAATGATCTTTTCGATGAATCCATAAATACTCGTTTTGAATCTATAGGTCCGATTGTATTAGGGCGCGAAATGCAGCGAATTTGCAACGAAAATGAAGGTTTAAAAACTAGAATAGCATCCATCTTTGCAAAGCATATCGAACAAAAAGAACAGAGTTCACTTTTAAAACTGCTGGTAGCCGCCCAAAGAGAAGCGGAATTAAGCATCGAGGACGCTAGCGAAATACTAAAAAATATACGCAGGGGTTTTTTAGCGCAATAAATTTCGATATGCCTTTTTTCAGTAGATTCCGTTTTGTCTAGGGCGGGATCTGTGTATATCTGATTCAATTACATCTTTCCTATTTTTCGATTACCAAATGACTTAACGAAGGGTTTTGACGCAACCGGTCCATTTCTACGTTAATACACAATTGTATATCCTGTTTGATCTGTAAATAGTTTTGTTGAATGACCTGCTGGGTAACTGCGCGTACATCAGGAATGTCCTGATAACTATTTTGCTCAGCAGCTAACATGTTATGATCATTAACAATCTCCGCATTAAATATCTTATGATCTATTTTAGTGTCTGGGTTATCAGCTACAATGCCAACAAACTCACCTGAACTCAGTGTTGAAATCTTCGATGCTGGAATGGCCAGATCAAGTTGTTTGGATCGGGTAATAGAGGTGTCCGTACTATTGATTGAAAGGCTTTCGCGATCTTGCAATATTTTCCCGAAGCGATCGGAGAGCTGTTTTGCCGTGTCGCCTGTCACCTGACCAGAAATAATGTTGCCGGCAATATTCACAATAACGTCGGCTTGTTCCCTGCCGTAGTCTTTTCGTAGCTGACTGAAATCTTGGACACCTAGTACGGTAGATACTAAATTGCTTCTAGCCGTAGCCATTAAACTATCTATATTGTTTAAGTATATGGTTGGAAACTCATCGAATATTAGGCTACTTTTAAGTTTCTTTTTCTGGTTAACAATCTTTATCAGTCTATTTACATACAGCGATAACACGGCACCATAGGTCTGGATTTTTTGCGGATTGTTGCCCATGCAAATAATTTTTGGATCAGCGGGATTATTCAGGTCTAAACGAAAATCATCGCCTGATAGCACATAATAAAGTTGAGGTGATGCCAAGCGAGCCATAGCAATTTTAGCAGACGCTATCTGGCCTTCCAACTGATCCGTTGCGCCATTTAAGTATGCGTTCACAAATGGGTTTATTAACACTTCGATCTCTTTTTCGGTACGCAATAATGTGAACAGACTGTTATAGTCAGATTGCATGAGTTCTATAACGTGGGGGAGGGTACAAAACTCGCCGTCGCGGTAGCATCTTAAATACCATATAATAGCCGTTAAAAAGTTGATGGGAGATTCCACAAAAAAGTCCCCCTGCTTTTTAATCCATTCGCGGTTTAATCCCATCAGAATAGTTCTCGCGCTCTCCGCTGCATCTGTAATATCGTTCATGCTTGAGGGTTCTAAGGGGTTGCAACGATGAGTTCGGTTAAGGTTGTCAAAGTTGATTACATAGAACTTTGGTATGGTGGAATACTGATGTTTATTTGCCAGCCAGGTATTGTAAGCAATACGCGAAAGATCATCGAATTTGAAGTCATAAATAAACATGCTAAAACCCTTTGCGATGTGTTGGGTAATGAAGTGCCTAATTACGAAGTAAGATTTTCCTGAACCTGGCGACCCCAGAACGAGCGTTGCACGAAATGGATTGATAATATTTATCCAGCTATTACGATGTTGCTTTTTTAGTTGATAGCGAGCAGGTAAGTTTATGGAGTACTCATTATGCAGGTATCTTTCTTCTTGGGGAAAGGTCTCGTTTTCTCTATTGAATATGTCCGCTCCGCTTAGTCGCTGTTTAATGATGCGCGTTAAGAGTGTTCCGCTAGTAATGATAAATAGTAAGCCTAGGGATGTCAATATTATATAGGTGACGAGCGCGGTTTTGCCAGCCAAACCTATTTTAAAAATAAATACGCTTGTAAAATAAAGCAAGATGCCCATTATCAAAAACCTTAAAGTTTGCCCATAGTTGATCTTCTCACTTTTGCGCCCTTTCGCACCCAATAGAGAAACAATTACTAGCCCCAAACAAATTACTTTTGAATAGTGAAATCTTGTAAATAATCCAGTAGATTGAATATTATTCATCAGACTATCAGTGATCGAACTATGCAGTCCCCAGCTGGCAAATATGCTATACCCGTAGTAGTAAAAATGCAGGCAAAGGATTACTATTCCCAGCATGCGTGTCATGTCTAGAATCTTGCGTAATGCTTGTTCGTTTTCTCCAGTTTGTAAAGCCATACCATTTCTTTCTTTGTTTCAATGCCTAAGCGCTTCAACGTTTAATATTTCTCTTTTTCTTCTTCTTTTTGGTCAAAGATTTGGACACATAGTCAGGCGTATACTCGGCATTCATTATGGTACTGATAGCATCCGTGAGATCTACTGGTGATTGCTGCTCCATAGTAGTGGGTTTATCCAATGATCCAGGCGCGGCATTGTCTTGTAGCGCGGTCTTATTGTATCGAAAAGAAGTTCCCACAGAGTCATCTGCTGAATTGTTTATTGATTGAATTCTTTCTTGTAAGGGCTTTGCACTATAACTCTTTCCTAAGGCACTGCCGTTAAATACGCATTTTGTAATGTGATCAACAAACGTTAGCCCATAGATTTCTTGGTTATTATTTTGGCGCAGATGTAACTGTATACCGCTATTTTTTAGCAGCGCGCGAAGATCAGACAAACTCGAAGGGTTATAAGCAAATGCTTGTTCAATTTTGTTGCGAAGATGCGGTTTGTATGCCAGGCGCGCGTTGTGATGTTTTGAAAACGTCGACTCCAAATATTTCAAAGTTGCCGCCGAATAAAATTTGCTTGCCTTAATTGGTACACCAATAGGTTTTTTATTGTGGTCTATGATTCGATACATTAGTCCGCCATGCCTGTAAGTTCGCGAAGTTTCATTGCCTCTATCTGCCATAATATTAAACTCACTAAGCACGGCGTTAAGCTCGGGCAGACTGGTAAACTTGTAATGAGGCAACACGGCATCAAGCACTTTTTGGATGGCTGCTTTAGTTTCAATTTGGCCATATAATACTTTGCTAATTGCAGATACATTGATAACCTTGCTTTGCCGCTTACTACGTGAATCAGCAAACACTAAATCGAATCTTTTTTCAATTTCGCGCCGAGCATCTTCCGACTGGTTACGACCGATGTTTTGCATATCTATGCGGCTTCCGTCTGGGCGCACTTTAACCGTGACGATGTGAATATGTGGATGCCCGGCATCGTGGTGCTGATAAACCAAATAAGGCTGTTGTTCAAAGCCAATTTTTTGCATGTATACCTGTGCAATTTCATTCAGTCTATCTGCAGTCAAATCGCGATCAGTGGTATCAAAGTTCAGTGAAATATGAACGCTATTTCGGGAGACATTTGTATTAAGTTCCGCACATCTCGATAGCCTATTCAGCTTCATGTGGAATGTCAAATTTTGCAGCTCACACGGGTAATTGATCGCAGCGATACAATTGGCAACGCCTTGATCGACCTTCGCTTCATTGTAGTTGAGAATCCTAGAAATGGAGCTACCTGTCTTAATTATTGCAACCATAATTCTGCAATTTTTTGTATTGAATTTTTGATTTGCTCTATTTTATTAGTTAGGATTTTTCGTTGCATTTCAAAGCCAATTTGCCACGATTTCAACTCGTGATATGTTGTAAGCATATGCAATCTTTTCACTGCTTGATTAAGATTATTGCCTAGTGGATTAAGCTGATTTCTAAGGCGAATAAGTTCTTCCATCATATCATCCATTGACCTATTTCGAATGGTCTTGACAATAGGTTTCCCCAATGCGCAATTACGTATATATTCACTCAGCTTACGGCAGGTGGACTGCTCGAACCTTTTCTGAATTAACACATATTCATCCTGCGTTAACCTGAAAATTACGCGCCTACTTCTGTTTGCATTTTCGTTCTCCATCACATTTTCCCTTTCTACATTACAAACACTATCTTTTCATTTTCATTACTTCATAAAATCGCCGAGTTCCGAGGCGTTTACCAATAATCGGTTGTCTGACAAACGGACATCTTGCCGATTGCACAAGACAAGCAATCTCACTTAGCATGTCAAATGACCTACGGTAACTAATCAAATTCAACTCACTACCTACGCATTCTGAGGTTTCTCAATTTTTCCCCAATCTGAAACCCGACAAAACTCCTCTAAACCCAAAAACTGGCTTTAAATTTTAAATTTCTAATTCTCCGAAGAATAACATCTCGAACTATCTCAAAGAAAACCGATAGAAATAATTAAAAATTCATTAATCGGGTGTTCAACTTTTCATCATAATTTGCTGTTCAGCCTAGAATATTTAAAACATCAAAAGCTTGTAATTCTAACTACCAATTCCAACCCGCTTCCCCAATTAATTACTTAGGTTAATCCTTATCTCTTTGTTATTAAAGGGTAACCTGAACTACTATACACCTAACTGTCTAATCAGTAATCAGCAGATCAAATTTAGTAAGTCTATTGCCTTAGAACGAACCACTACAAATTTCGAAGGGGTCATCATGGAAATTATCCTTTAGATTTGCAGAATAAGTGTTGAAGGATAAAGTGAGGAAATTATGTTATCAAAAAATGATGTTGCTCAAGTGTATGATACCATATTGAGTATCCCGGGTATGACTGAAACGGTCAAAATTGATTTGAAGATATCTCGGACGAGCGCGTTGCTGCTAGCGCACGTAATAGATCGTGGTATTAAAACTAAGGGCGATGGTACAAGCATGCTTGATGCAATCTCGCCGGAGAGCTTACGCGAGCTCGAATCGCTGAGCGAAAGCTGTTTGTCAAAAGCTGGATTGACGGATTTAAATGAACGCTTAAAAACGTTGGAAGCAGTCAAGTAATCGTGCATGTATTAGCGGCGATTAGCTGCGGTACATGTCATCGGCAAGAGCTGATTCCACCTGTCTCAACTTGATCGAACGCCAATTCAAAAAGTTTCAATTTCTATATCAAAAAAAATGCAAATGGGGGCTATAAGTCCCCATGTTCATTAAAGGAATAAAAATGGTTTTCGGTTAAGATGATGTGATCATTAACTGTGATGCCTAACAAGTCAGCTCCTGCTTTGATGCGAGCAGTAATACTATGATCAGCTTCACTTGGTTTGAGTGTTCCCGATGGATGATTGTGCGCAACAATAATGGATGATGCGCGGCACAGCAGTGCTGCAGAAAATATCAGTCTGGTATCCACCATTACCGAGTCGATTCCACCATCGGCGACTTTAAAATATCCAATTAAATCAGCAGCATTTGAAAAGCATAATAAGTAGAAACTTTCTCTAATAACTAGATCTGCAGCATTCCAAATTTTGCGTAAAACTTGTGAAACTTTATACGGACTGTTCACATGTTTGAATGTACCATCTTCAAGCATGGCACTTTGGTGATAAGTAAGCATTAATTCGTTGGCGTAGACTGGAGATAATGTTTTTAGATCGGTTGTTTTGCTTTGAGTAGACATAACTTTAAAATTTACGTGATGAAAAAAATTAATTAACAACAGCGTCCTACGAGACAATAGCAAATCGATAAAAAGAAAAATGAAAGAAAATGAGCGTAGCGAGGAGGCTCCATTACAAATGGATACCCATTTTGTTGAAATTTTTATTTGCGCCGAGGCATGGGGGAGGGATATCGTTTTGCTGGTGAAGTAACTTTGTGTATAATTAATATTCGCTCCGATTCTTTATAATACTTAAAACGGTATTTTCTATTCAAAAAACTATCCCGCCATCTATTGATTTTGACTCATGTAGAATGGAGCGAGCTCCAAAGCAAAAGTCCCAACCTGAAGAACTATTATTTAATATATTTCGTACAAAGGATCATAATATTTCATAGGGAAAGCTAACCTAAGAAAAATAGATAGATTATTTAAGAAAGATTCTATGATATAACAATCGTTCATTTTCAACGAAAGCAAAAATAGTTCGATAAAAAATGCTCAATAATATTTACTTTAGTTCACGAATTTTCAACGGATTGACGGGTGAATATACGATTCAGAATAGCATGAAACCCTTTCCTGAAAAATTATTTAGAATACGAACCTTATATAGCCTTAATAATGAGAATACTAAAATTTGTAGGGACTAAAATCCATGATTATATAAACATTGATGTCGAATTTAATCACGATCTATCGATAGTCACAGGCGTAAATGGATCTGGGAAAACGACAGCAATACTATTGCTTCAAGCGATACTCTGTCCTAATGTTAAGGACTTAATTTCAATCCCATTCGAAAAGCTAGCATTGAGTATTTTCTATGATGGACTAGAACACCATATTACACTTGTAACGGAAGGGGACAATATAAACATCAACATCAATAGTATTGATGTCCCTATGATAATTAACAAAAGAAAACTAGAAGAATACGACTATATACAGTATAAACAAAAAGATGGCATCGAGGTGAATGACTATCTGCTAAAAAGTATCGCCCCCCACCCGGTAATCGATTTTATCCAAAGACTACCCTCTCCTATTTTTATAGGTCTCGAGCGAAGAATAGATGAGTCTCAATCTGATAAGGATGATTTCCTCATGGAAAGAAGAATGTTCATGAATAAGTCTAGGCATGCTATTTCACAGTATAGGCGACAATATAAAGGAACTCTCGGAGTGAGTCTTTTAGAAACAGAATTTCTAGTCCAATCAATGTATAAAACAATTAAAAAAATTGACGATGGTTACACTGCGGCTATCCAAAAGCAGATACTACTTAGTTATTTTGATTACATGACATTTGATCCGAAAAAAGATATTGCAAATCTTGATAATTACAACGAGAAGCTCCAACTGTTATCGAGGAGGCATGAAATTGAACAAACATTAAGAAAAATTGGTTATGACAACAATGCGTTTGTACAAAAATTGCAACCATTTTTTGAAAAATTGGAAAGGCTAATTGACAGCATTAAGCCCATGGAAACTGAAAGAAGCGGTATCAGTATTGAATGGCTAATAAATCGCTCACAAGTTGATAAATTGGCAACACTTGTAGAAATTATTGACGATTACAATAAAAAAGCAAGCAAAGCGTTCAGACCAATCACGAAGTTTGTTGATATAATCAATTCTTTTATAAAGGATACAGGAAAGAAAATTTACATTGATCAAGTCGGACATTTATTTATTAAAAGGCCTAATGGCAGAGATGTATCAATAGACGCTTTATCCTCAGGTGAAAGACAGATTGTTATTCTTTTTGCAAATGTAATGTTCAATAGATTTAGCTCGCAGTCTCAAGAAAACATACTGATCATCGACGAACCTGAATTGTCTCTTCACATAAGATGGCAAGACATATTTATAGAAAAATTATTGATAGCGAGCGAAAAAACTCAATTTATTCTAGCCACTCATTCCCCCGATATTGTTGGTGATTATAAAAGTAAAGGCGTCAAAATTAACAAAAACAAGAAAAATGCACAATAGGGCAATCGCTGCGAAATCGGCATCATCGATTTTCTACGAAGAGTATAATGATGTTGACATTTATATTGAAGATACTGGGGAAGGTTATCGTAAAATTTTTAAAGAACTTTTAAATAAAGCTCTGGGAAAAAAATTTAATATCGAACAAGTGTTCCCTTTAGGAAACAGGTCGCAAGTTATCGATCAGTGTAAAAAAAATCAGGAAAGCGATGGTCGAAAAAAAGTATACATAGTAGACGGTGATCTACATATTTTAAATTATGAAACAGATGATGAACTTAAAGGTCTATATGTACTTCCTCGATATTGCATTGAAAATTATCTTTTTTGTGAAAATGCTATAAATGAAACAGCTGACGAGGAGGAGTGTGAGATGGATGAAGATGAAATACGGTCTAAAATTGATTTCGAGTATTGGCTGTCAGAAAACGAACAAACTTTAGTGGATCTATTTATAATTTATGCGATCTGCCATAGATACATTCCTGACGAACAAACGGTTGGCTATAAAGTTTCGAAATTATGCAGTTCAAACTCAGGAATTGTTAACCCAGATAAGGTAATGGAGAGAAAGGAGAGTTTATTATCAAAGCTTATACCTATCCTGGGTGAGGAAAAGCTTCAACAAGAAATAAATAGCATAAAAGAAAGGATAAATCGTGATGACCGAAAACTGCTAAAATTTGTTTCTGGAAAAGACTACTTATTTCCCCTCATTATTACACGGCTACAATCAATAATGCGTTTTCCATCAAACAGTATATCCGTCCGTTTAAGGTTGGCGAAAAAAGCTAATGCTGACGAGCTAAAAAATCTAGAAAACTATATTTTTGAATAATAAACTTTTGGTTTTCACAGGAAGCATCATTCTGAAATCGAGAATAAAACCTTTTCATAGACAATATGTACTAACTGTTGGAAAGAAAACTTTGTTGCTAGGAATGCGTTATAGGAACCATTTAATCCTCTAAGCTGCATGGTGTTAATCTTAAAGGAACTAAACTTGAAATCTATTAAAATAAATTCCATATAGAATCATTGAAGGTCATAATTAAGAAATGAAAAACCCGAGGAACCGAAAGAGCTATACTCAGCCCTTCAATAGTAATAAATTATGCTTTTGGTAAATATACAATGGGCTAAAACTATGAAAACATTGCCACATCTTGAATTTTCATATATTAGCGAAATATAAAAATTCTTTGAATGCAAATTGGGTGCAATTTGATGTTTCAAATGCTATCAAACGTAAAAGAGATAAAACAGGTAGAAGCATCTCGAATAGATTTGTCATAAATCCGTAGTGATGGAAATTCATGACTATAAAGCTAACAGTATCTACTTAATCAATTTCGCAGTCTTAGCTATAAAAATTGATGTGATTTTTACAACAAATAACTTATGAAAATTAAAAAGATATAACTGAAAAACGGATATAAAAGGTTTCAAGACTTAACTATCGACCTTGGTGATAACCCCAAACGAATCGTAGCATTGGTCGGGCCGAATGGATGTGGGAAAAGTAGTGTTTTCGAAGGGATGTTGTTTCTCAATTCATCATTTAATTATTTGGGTGATACAGGAGGCAAGGATCATACTTATCATTCCCTTTACCAAACACCAAACTTCAATTATGAAAATGTGTCTATAGAATTTGACGAAGGTGGTTTTCATGAGTTAAGACAGAGACGAGAACAATTCGGTACGGAGAATACACTTTTCTCATTTCGAAGCCCATACAGGTACAATAGCAACTTAAAAGTCACGCAGGCTAGATCAACTAATGAAATAAGATTGAACCGTTATGGGGCAAGTTCCTCTGCGGATATCGATAGCAAAATGGAAGAGAACTATCGGCGAATTAATATCGAATTTAATCGATACATCAAGAACAATCCGTCATTCGTGACCTATGATTTAGCCAAACAAAAAATTATTGGAGATTTGAATAAGTCTCTAAAGAACTGTTTAGACCTTGAGATAGTTAGCATTCGAGATATTGAGGATGACAAAGGTACCTTGTATTTTAGAAAAGATGATCACGTAAATGAATTTGATTATAATGTTCTATCGTCAGGAGAAAAAGAAGTTGTCGACATATTGCTCGATTTGTATCTGCGACAAAACGACTATACGGATACTATTTTTTTAATTGACGAACCTGAGTTACACATAAATACATCAATACAGAAAAAACTTCTTTTGGAAATCAACAATCTGATTGGAGCTAATTGTCAAATCTGGATATCTACACACAGCATCGGATTTTTGAGAGCGTTGCAGCAAGAATTGAAAGATGATAGTCAAATTATTCAATTTGAAAAAGGAATTAACTGGGCGTCTTCAACTCAATTACTCGTACCTATAAAGAAATCGTTATCCAAATGGAAAGAAATTTTTGAGACTGCACTAGACGATTTGACAGGCTTAGTTAGTCCGAAGAGAATTATATATTGTGAAGGCAGAGATAGACCTGGATTGAATGGAATAGAAAAAGGTTTAGATGCAAAGGTATTTAACAACATTTACGGTGAAAAATACCCTGATACGTTATTCATTTCAAGCGGCGGAAACACTGAACTTGACCAAAGAAGTGAAATTGCATTAGCAATTTTGACTAAAGTCTTTTCCAATATAGAGATTCTGGTTTTTAAAGATCGAGATGTGTCTTCTGGTAAGCATAACACTGAAAATGATCGACAACATTATCTACTTAATAATCCGGCGCACTACAGAATTATGAAACGTTGGGAAATTGAAAACTATCTCTACGATAAAGAGGTTTTGGTTGCATATTGCAACAAATTCGGATTTAATTTTAATGAAACTAACTACGACGAGCACGTGCTCAATATTTACGATCAAAACCTTAAAGACGAAACTGGTAAAATCAAAAAGTTTTGCGGCATTACAACTAGCATAAATACTGAACAATTTAAAATAAATCTATCTGAGTGTATTACTGAGAATATGAAAGTGTATAAAGAATTAGAACAATGCATTTTTTATAGAAAATAATCTATATCGATAATATTATTTTAGATAAATACTTTTCTAGTTTGACGACACTTGTTATTGATCAAAACATAGGTGTGTGAGTGTAGTATATTTGTAGTAAACAAACTTAAATAACTGACTATCAACATACAATTATATTTATCTAACAAAGAACATCTTTTTATTTCAGTTTTTTCTAAACCGTATTATTCTAGTGGTTTAAGTTATCAGCCGTTTTCTATAATTAATAAAGGATAATTAAGATATCGAAATTATTAAGGAGCTATAATGCAACTTTATGTATTAATTTCGTTTAATTTTTGCCAAATAAATCCCGTACATCTTTGCCTAACGCTTGACAAATCTCAATAAGTGTAGATAACATGTAGTCTTCTCTAGCATTCTCAATTTTGCTTATTTTTTCTCTGTTAACTGTTCGACATCTATTCGCCAGATCTTTTTGTGTCCAACCTTTATTATGACGTAAATCTCTTATTTCTTCTCCGATTATTTTGTAGGTAGTTTTATGCTCTTCCTTCATCCTTTGAAAATCGCACATTCAAAAAATTATTTACGTGTTAATATTGACACATTCATATTTTATTCTTAACTTTAAATCGTAGAAAAAATTAAATATATCAGCTTCAAAATCTGATTGAACAGGTTGGAGCATTGATTAAGAGTCTCGTCACTCAAAGAATGACAGCCAAGATGCGAGACGGTAAGACAATGCCCATTACCATTCTTAAAGTGTATATTCGCACGTTGAGATAGGTATGGGCCTTACTGTAAATCCATTTTCTTGGCTGTCAACTAGGAGTGATGGTATGGGAGGCCCACCTATCTTTCTTCCACGAGACTCGTAATTCAACGAGTATGAAAAAGCAACTTTATAAAAATATTATCCGTAATCCGGCTTAATTGTTGGATTCCAATTGAATTGGTATCTATGTTAGGCTACTAAATTTTTACCCAATTCAATATTGAGATATACTAATCTATCTCAATAGTAATATTATCCACTTGTTAACCCGCTAAAAATTATGACGTATTTATATGCATTGGCCACGCTTTGGCCTAAATCCAAAAAATATTTAGCCACTGTTTACCGGCTATTAACCCTACTTCTAGTAAGTGTGTATTGGCTATTTAATAGCGCCTTTGCCCAGCCTGGCAAGAACAGCCGGGCTGAGGTAAAGGTTCAGAATGTAAAACCTTTAAATGTGGGCGACATGCTTCCCGATGATTTTTGGAAGCAGGAGCACCTGTTTTCTGTCGGTGGTACAACTTCCAAAAAAACGCTCGAAGCTTATCGTGGCAAGCTGCTTGTCATCGACTTTTGGGCGAGCTGGTGCGGCCCGTGTCTAGCGTCTTTCCCGAAAATTGATTCCTTGACATCCAAGTATTCCGATCTGGAATTTTTAAAGGTGACTTCAGAAGATCAGGCTGCGCGAGCTGCCCATACCAGTATTATCCAAGACTCTGTGCTCCGAATGTGTTTTGATCACCAAATTATTCCGCACTATGCATGGATCTCACCAGCCGGAGAAGTTCTAGCATTTACCTCTAGTGATGGATTAACCGAGCAAAACGTAGAAATGATGCTAGACGGAAATCGCCCGGAGATACTTGGCAAAGTTGATTTGGATTATTTCAAACCAATCTTCCTGCATATGCCAGACAGTGTGCGCGTGCTGGATGTCTATTCCGCTTTCTATAAAGGACTTTATAGAGGACTACCTAGTAGCTTTCATTACCGAACTGGTAATGGCCGCACAGTAGGCATGGCTATTATGAATGAACCCCTAAGAATTATTTACCGAAAGCTTGCTCGCCAGTTACTATTAGAAATTGATAGCAGCTACTTTCATCACCCTTTTATTGTCGAAGTGAACGATCCGCAGGGCTGGGCTTTTGGCGGTGAGGTGTCTAGCCGGCACGATGAGCTATATAACTACGATATAGAAGTGTCGATTACTAGAGCAAAAGAACTTCACAGGCTCGTCTTGCAAGACATCAACCGATACACACCTTATCATGGCTGTTTGGAAAAACGTAAAATGCCGGTTTATCTGCTCCAGCGTAAGGCAGCAAAACACGCAATCAAAAGTCAATCGGGTAATGATTCCATCCCACCACTACGTTTGAAAGATAACAAGATGGCTACGCTGGTCAACTTTCTTAATGCGGCAGGCAAGCTGGGTAGATTTATTATAGATGATACGGGCAGTTTGACTTATACCAGTTTGCACATTCCTTATCAGGCTACCGCCCAGCAGATCAAAGTAGCGCTGGCTGCGCAAGACCTGGAGATTGTAGCGGCTATTAAAGAGTTAGATGTTTTTGTCGTTCGTGACCAGAAAATTGCTTCTAGAGATAAAACGACCACTCCAATCCACTAATGCTATGGAGAAACTAACCATTAAATCAAAGCAACCTAAACGGATTGTATTGTGCATAGCGCTTTTAATGCTCCTAGATGGACATGACACACAAGCTCAAAGCTATAAGGGCATAGTTCGCTCGCATGCTACCCGGCAGCCACTCTCGGGCGTCACTGTAACAGATAATTTACAGCGGCAGCAGCTTAGCGGCAGCAAAGGAGAATTTACGTTTTCTGGTAGAACAATCAGCTGGGTAAGCGCGCAGATGCTGGGCTACAAAGTAGATACGATCACAGGTGTATCTGTAGATTCTCTTATCGTATTTGATCTGCAACCAGGCGGGCAGCAGATTCAGCAGGTGGTAGTCTCCACGGGCTATCAGCAACTTCCGCGCGAGCGTAGCACGGGATCATTCAGCCATGTGGACAATGGTAAGCTTAATGAGCAGATCGGCTCCAATGTACTTGACCGACTTGAAGCGGTGACTAGCGGCTATATGGTGGATCGCCGTTCGGGTTTTCCCGATCGCCCGATCGTGCGCGGACTGGGTACATTGAGCGGACCTACTGCACCACTGATTGTGCTGGATAATTTCCCCTATGATGGGGATTTGGATAATATCAATCCCAACGATGTACAGGACATCACGGTGTTAAAAGATGCTGCGGCAGCTTCGATCTGGGGCGCGCGCGCTGCCAATGGCGTCATTGTCATTCGCTCGAAACAGGGTAGCGATGCGCCGGGATTGCGTTTGACCGTTAATGCCAACACCACGGTTTCGACCAAACCGGATTTGTTTTACATCCCGCAGATGAATAGCCATGATTTTATCGCTGTAGAGCGGATGCTTTTTGAAAATGGCTATTATACGCCGCAAATTGATAATATAAGCCGTCCGTCACTCTCACCGGTGGTGGAGCTACTGATCAGGCGTCAGGACGCTGGTGTCGAGCAGCAAATACTTATCGATCAACAAATTAGGCAGCTTGGTGAAATAGATGTGCGTGAGCAGTTTTTAGATCATGTCTATAGCCCAGGGCTGGATCAGCAGTATGCTGCCCAGCTTAGTGGCGGCACGCGCCGAGGCAGCTGGCTGATTTCTCTGGGTCATGATGCCAACCGTAACCAGCTGGGCGCGGCTTACAACCGTACGAATATACGCATGAGTCATAACTTGCAGGTAAGCTCGTGGATGGATGTGGTGGCGGGACTTCGCTACACGCATGCAGGAACAAAAAACGGCCGTACAGGTTTTGGCGACATTTCTGTAATCCGTGGTGGACTGTATCCCTATGCCCAGCTTGCCGCTAGCGATGGAACTCCGATGGTACTAGCTAAAGATTACCGCCGCACGGTAATTGATGGATATAATAGCGAAGGCAAACTGTTGAATTGGGATTACATTCCATTACAAGAGGATAATCATATCGATCGCACGAGCAATTTGAGTGATCTAGTTGCAAACTTAGATATGAATCTGACCTTTACTTCGTGGCTAAAAGGGCGTATTGCTTACCAGTATCAGCAGGAAACTTCCGGCGCGCAGTTTTACCGCTCGCCCGAAAGCTATTTTACGCGTAATTTGATTAACGGTTATTCGCAGATTTCGGGCAGCTCGATCAGTAGACCCATACCAATTGGTGGTATCTTGGATGATGATGCCGGCCGTATGGCTTCCCATCAACTGCGCGGTAGTTTGTCTGCCAATCATAGCTGGTCGGAGCATAGTATTGATTTGCTGCTGGGTGTAGAAGGTCGCCACCTCGGAAGAACTTCTCAGTACTATCGCACCTATGGAATGGATCGCGACATTTTAACCTATCAAGAAGTAGATTTTCTAAATCCATATCGAAACTTGATATCGGGCAGCGCATTTCCCATTCCTAACCGTAAAGGCTTTGACAAGGTAACCACACGCTTTATCTCTACCTTTTTTAATGGCGCGTATACCTTCAAGCAGCGGTATAGCCTTTCTGGGAGTGCAAGGCGGGATGCGTCTAACCTTTTTGGACTTGCTACGAATGATCAGTGGAACGTGTTCTGGTCAGTGGGGGCGGGCTGGGACATAGCCGCTGAGGATTTTTATAGTAGCAGCTGGCTAGCTGCACTGAAGTTGCGCGCCACTTATGGCAGCTCCGGAAATATTGACCCGGCGATGGCGGCCGTGACTACGATTGCTTATGATGGTTATGCAGACATCTACTCGCAGACTCCGTATGCGCGGTTTAATAACTACCGCAATGATCAGCTGCGCTGGGAAACATCACGCATGCTGAATCTGGCGTTAGACTTTTCCACTTCGGGCAACACCATTTCCGGATCGCTGGAGTATTACACCAAGCGGGGGCAAGATCTTTTTGGTCGGGCGCTGCTGGACTACACGGGCGGGGTGGGGCGTACAATCACGCAGAATGTAAGCAGTATGCACGGTAGTGGTGTAGAGTTGCAGCTTCGCGCAAGGGCGGTTAGGGGAAATCTAAATTGGGAAGGCACGTTGAACGGAAATTATTTCCGCGATCGAGTGACTAAGAATATTCCCTCCACTAGTTCAGTTAGTTCGCTAGTTTCTGGGCTAGCAGGAACAACTGGTGTGGTGGCGGTAGAAGGACGTCCGGTAAATGCGCTGTTTTCCTACCGCTGGGCAGGGCTTGATTCAGCCACGGGTAACCCTAGGGGTTACCAAAATGAGCAGCCGAGTATGGATTACGTGGCGCTAACAGGCGGGCAGCTTACCACGGATGATCTGGTGTACAATGGTTCGGCCGTACCGATTGTCTTTGGCACACTAGGCAACCGTTTTGCTTACCGCAAAGCTTCCATCAGCGTGGGGATAACCTACCGGCTGGGGCATTACTTTCGGCGCCCATCCATTCACTATAATACGCTATTTTCCAACTGGCGCGGCGGTCACAGCGATTTTTCGGATCGCTGGGTGGTCCCGGGCGATGAACTTACTACAGATGTACCGGCGTTGGTGTATCCGCAGAACTCATCACGTGATAACTTTTACAGCGGATCAGAGATCCTTGTTGAGCGGGCAGATCATATACGTGTGCAGTACATCAACTTGGCTTATGCCCTGCAGTTGGGTAAGTCAAAAACGCCGCTTACCGGAGAGTTGTATTTTAATATCAACAATCCAGGGCTACTTTGGCGGGCGAACCATAGAGGGATAGATCCGGACTATTCGGGTGCTACTGATTTTCCGATATCGTCATCCTATAGTCTGGGCTTACGGTTTACTGTTCACTAAAAAAACTACGAAAAAATATAGTAATCATATGAAAACGACTTTAAGAACATATATGCTTATTGCAATAATAACAAGTGCAGCCGTGCTGGCTACAGGATGTGACAAGTTTTTACAGGAAAAATCAGATGGTAAGTTGGTGGTTCCGCAGACGCTGGCTGATTTGCAAGCGATGCTAGACAATTCGGCAATCCGCACGGTATCCTACTGCTCGCTGGGAGAAACCAGCGCAGATGATTATTACTTGCCCCAGGCAACCTATGATGGTTTAGCTGAACACCTGCGGCGTCAATACACCTGGCAGCCCGATGAATTGTTTGCTCGTTCGGGACTCAATGAATGGCTAAGTACCTATCAAGCGGTATATGCATGTTCCTCGGTGCTGGAGTCTTTAGAGGATATTCAGCGAACAGCGGGCAATAGGGAGCAATGGGATTCAGTAAAGGGACAGGCACTTGCGCTGCGAGCGCTTCGTTATTTGGATGCACTTTTAGTTTGGGCGCCTGCTTATGATGAAAGTTCGGCTGAAACTGATTTAGGTATTGTCCTGCGTAACCGCGCAGATTTTAATGAGCGTAGCGAACGCGCTTCTGTGCAGATTTGCTATGATCAGGTTATTAATGACTTCCAGCAAGCGGCCGCGCTATTGCCGATAATCAACATCAATGCCTCACGCCCCTCTAAATCGATGGCTTATGGCGCGCTGGCACGTACGCATTTATTTATGCGGCAGTACTGGCAGGCTGGAATTTATGCGGATTCTTGCCTAAGTTTACGCGATGTGTTGCTGGATTACAATGCCTTTAACGAAAGAGCCAACCAAACCTTTCCGGCATACTTCAATGAAGAGGTGATATTCTTAGCGCAGATTGGATCAGGGAGTTTAGCATCTAGCCAGCCTCGAATTCCTGACAGTTTGGTACGAGCTTATGATAGTAATGATCTTAGAAAAACTTTATTTTTCAGACTGGATAATGCCGGGTTGTGGCAGTTCAAGGGTCAATACACAGGTACAGCCACGATGAGTAGCAGTTTGACTACGGCCGAGATGCTGCTTATTCGGGCGGAGTGTCTGATTCGTGCCGGAAATGTGCAAGCAGGTCTTGACGCCGTAAACATACTAGGTCAGAAAAGATGGAGAGAAGGAAGTTATAGGCAGGTTACGGGATTACCAGCTCCGCAAGCCTTAGATTATGTTTTTGCAGAAAGAAGGAGAGAATTAATCCGCCGAGCACTACGCTGGCCGGATATCAAAAGGCTAAATAAAGAGGGCATGGGAATCAGCTTGCATCGGGATGTATCAGGTGAACACTACCGATTACGCGCAAATGATCCTCGGTTCGCTATAGCGCTTCCTGAAGAGATATTAGAACTATCGGGCATGCCGCAGAATCCGAGGTAGCGTAAAATAGCTAAAAGAAGCATGGAGTTATTGTTCCTTATCTTTACTAGAACAAATACGTTATAGAATTATGAATATCATTGAAGAGTATCTTGCTTTACACCCGGTAGCTAGCCGTTTAAGCCAGGCTGATGCCGATCTCTTGCGGCGGACTTTGAGCCTTTCTATTTACCGCCAAGATGATCGTGCACTTTTAAACACATCAGTATTGATTGGCTATTGCAGTGAGCAGTTGACAAATCTTAATTATCCGCAGCCCGCTATAGCGCGCATAGCTACGAAAGCTGCTGAGATTCTCTTTAAAAATGAACTAGTCTAGATCTGTAGAAAAAGAGAAACTTACAAACGTAAATAGCCAGTTCTTTTTATCCGCAGCTCTGCACGGCTCGCAAGTTTCTTTGAAAATTACACACTTAACTCTTTATACTGAAAAAATCCCATGACGCCTGCCATGGGATCTAACTGAATATTGCTTAGGAATTAAATCAAGGAGCGCTGCGACCAACTGCAATCTCAAAGATAGCTTGTTCAGGGTAGTCTGCGAGTAGAGTCTGTAACTCATCACGATCTGTGGCGGTAACATTACTGAGCTGGCATGGTACCTCTTGGATGGCATCGCATGTTACGGGACTTGTTCCTAACTCCCAGTTTTGTGGTTTGTTAAAATCTGCCGGGTTTGACCCGCCAGTATAGTGCCAAGTTTGATTACCAAACTCTGGCTTTTTAACCTTCGCACCATTTTTATTCATCACTGCATTAAATGCGAACGTACCGATTGCAATTAGTGCTAATATTAAAGTGAAAAGTGACGTCTTCACTACAAATGTATTTTTCATGTTATTTATGTATTAAAAGATTTATTATTTGCCTAAATAGACCGCAGCTACAAGGCTTTAGATAATATGTGCTGTGGTGGCCTACTTACATTTATTAATTTGTAAGTAGACCTTGAGCCGGAAGAGAGCAAATCTCATTTTGAACTTTTTCATGTCAAATCTCCTTTCGAACTAAACAGATCATTTGGTTTGTATTGATAATAGTCAAAGTTCCATATCATAAGTTTCAAATATTGCGTATTCAGGTGCGCAATATTTGGATTCTTAATGAACAAGCGGAGGAAAATTAGGTGTTTACAACTTTTGAAAGTATGCTAAGAGCGTATTGATTTAAAGTCATCTATATTTTTACTAATTACTATCAATATCCTTTATTCTTAGCAGAAATAAGGATATTGATATTTCAAAAAATTATTTCTACTTCGACTTACTTGTCAACAGTGCGTACAAACTTTTCTGCAGCGCTCGCCTACTGATTCCCAAATAGTCTGCCTGCTCTTGCTGGGTCATTAGTAGCGCTAGCTGATTTAATTCGAGCCTGAAATGACGCACTCTCTCAGTAACAGATTTATGTAGTATTACAGCAATGTGTGCATCTTGCTGCCGCATTTTTTTATTCACTAGAATATTTACCAGTCTTGCAATAAGAGGATCCATCTCTTTCATTTTGTTAATGCTGCTGTACGCTATCCTTAAAACTTTACTTGCCCGGAGTGCCACGATTTTTCCAGAGCGTGGGGTATCACTATGCAAATGACTTGTGGTTTTCAATGCATTAAAAGGCGCAGCAATACTCTTTATTATTCGACGATTTTCCCCATTAATTTCTATAAGCGCAATCATTCCTTTACAAACGAAATAGATACATTTTTCCGGTGTACCACTGTCGTAAAGGACTTGCTGACGTTTTGCTGATATTTGTTTCGCGTGTTCTCTAGCCCATTGCTTATGAAAATTTTCTATTGGAGCATGCTTTAGCCAAAAAGCTAAAAAGATTTGTAATGAAATACTATCTCTATAGCGCTTTGACATAGATGGAAAAGTTAGGTACGCTCGCTATTATTCATGAGGTAGGAATGATAATTACTTTAAAAATACTTAACCCATATTACAAAGATGCTAATCTCCGCGCGAAAGGCTATTTGATACTACAAAATGCTTATTTGCTCGTCATGTATTGTAAAAGTGAGCATATACACATAGCTACGAGGAGAAGACGTATAGTTATTTTTAATTGCGAATTAGGCTGCTGAATTTAGCCAGTGATCGATCAATAGCCTTCAGCGCATGAAGCCGTTTTTTCCAATGCGAGATTGGAGTATGGTTTTATAATTTATAGAAGATCATTGGCTATGGAACTAAAAGAGCTAAATAATCTAAGCGACCTTTTTTTGAGTGTGCCACTGGCACTATCAGAGGTTATGCATCTACTGGATGAAGATATTGCTGACAAGAAATGCAATATTGTGTTTCCATTCTAAACAGATTAGGTAGCTAGTGTTTCGCTAGCTACCTCGTTTAACCAATAAAATTGACATTATGAAACATCACTTTGAACTGAATTGGACAGAATTCTGCTTTTTCTCTGCTAATGTCATACATGTTTTTGGCAAAAAGGATCTATCGGATCTTTATAGCTTATATAAAAGAACCATGCTTGCTTTAAAGGTACCAGTTGCGGACGCCGGATTGATTCGGGAAACATCAATAGGAGAGGTAAAACTTCTATTAAATAAACAACCTTCACTCATTATCAGCTTTCATTATGGCATGTACTGGAAACTACCTAATCAATTAATCAATCAGGGTTGTAAGGTTGCTATACTGGTCAGTCGAGATATCATTCAAAACCAACAGCGGTTTTCTACGAAAAATCTAGCTCCATCACTTCGCCAAAACCTAGTTTTTATTGATGCTGAAGATCCGTCCATTTTCTTTCGAATAAGGATATTAAATCAGGATGGGTTTCATGTATTATGTTATATGGATGGCGGAGTTGGGGCAAAACAGCTGTCATCGATAAATAAGGAAAAACTGTCAAATGTAAATTTCGGACAGGGTGTGGTGTGCGTTCGAAAAGGAGTTTTCGAAATAGCCTATTTGTTAAGGCTTCCCATACATTACTTTCCAGATTTAAGCACGTCATCAGCTCTAGCGGGTATTGTTAGTTTTTATCCCATAGATGGTGAGCATAGAGGTGCATACGTTAAAAGGATATTGCATGAAACATATCTTTTATTGTATGGGTGTATTAACAAGGATTTAACGCGCTGGGAAGGTTGGTTTTTTATGCATCATTCGCTGCTGCCAATTCCTAACTCATTCAATAAAGGACATCTCTATTTGCCTTTTGCAATCAATAAGCGATATTATCTAATGAATGTATACAATTATGAATCCAGAGAAGTTGGCGTTGAAAACTTTGGGTTCGTGAAGGATTCAATTGGATGTCAACTTGATATTTGTTAATTTATCCCTGATTAATGGTTGCTACTTCACTGGCGCAGCGTATTAATCTGACTAGTTACACAAACTTATGAATGGTAGAAGCCGGTACACTAACACTTGGCGTCATCTACTTTATTGGTGTATTTACCTAATATACTTTTATACGGTCAACTTATTAGGTAACGAGGAGCTATCACCAGTTACAGTATTGATGTCATTCCCTTACTTTATAGGGATCTTTTATGCCACCCTAAGTATTTTTAAAAGGTATTTTTTAAAAGACAAGATACTTTTAGGCTGTTCAGCATTTCTCATGTTCTATGTGATTTCAGGGGCTTTTATGTATATGGCTACAAGCAGTTCGCCCTTGTTTGAAGAGCACTTTGGAGAATATCTTAAAGAGTCCTACCGTTTTAATTTTCGTGAGTTCTTGCAAACATTTTTGATTATGCATGGACACTTTACCATGCTAGCATTCTTATACTATCAACATGAAAATGAGCTTCGAGCTATTCAAAAACAATTATCTGAAATTCGCCTAAGACATGATTATGAATACTCGGCACTAGCGCAGCAAATATCACCGCACATGTTGACTAATCTTTTGCAAAACTGCATTATGGAAATTCGAAGAGGACATCCCACAACCGCAGATCAACTCAACGACTTATATCGTCTTATGAATTACTACACTGATGCTCATGCTGCAGGTTCTAGAAAAACCATATTAATCAGCACGGAAATTGAGTCAGTTAAAACATATTTACGAGCGAATCAAGCCTTATCTGATGTTCCCTATTATATCGATTGGAAGATTACTGGTAATATTAATAGAGGTAGTTTGCCACCGACGTCAATGATATGCCTGGTTGAAAACGCCATTAAATATGGGGAAATTGGTGATAGGAATGATCCTTTAAAGATTCAAATCGAAATTGGTACGAGTACAATTTATCTAAGCATAAGAAATAGAAAAAAACGGTCAAGTCCTTCATCCATTTCAAGCCGTGGTTCGGGCTTACAAAACTTGCGTAGGCGTTTGCAAATTGCATACCCGCGTGGTCACCGATTTCTAGTGCGCGATGAGAGCATATATTTCAAGGTAAAAATACTTATACACTATTAACCTATACTTTTATGAGAAAATCCATTGGTATAATCCTAGACGATCAGCAGTCAAGTATAGACTATCTGATTGAAAAATTAGCACTTATAGAGTACGTAGATATTGTCAAAACTTTTGATAAACCCTTAAAGGCTATGGCTTTTTTACGTAAAAATAAAGTTGACTTTATCATTCTAGATGTGGAGCTCGGATCAATAAATGCTTTTGAGTTTTTGGCATCATTACCTGATCCAAATTTGCCTACTATTCTTCACACCGCCCATCCGAAATATGAGGACAGAGGTTACGAGATGAATTTAATCGATGTGTTACTCAAGCCAGTGAGTTCAGCTAGATTACGAGGAGCTTTACGCAGGGTGACTCGCGATATTTATGAAACGCTAAAGGGCGATACTTCGCTAGATCATTGGTATGATTACTTTTTAGTACGTGGACCGGCTCGCTATGAACGGCAACTGGTATGGTTAAAGAACGTAGTGTGTTTCGAAAGCATAAATCGCACAGTGAACATTTATCAGTCAGATGGTAGCGCACCACTAGTGAGCAGCACTCCGCTAAGAGAAATTGTAGATCGATTACCGGAAAACTGGTTTAAGCAATGTCATAAAAGTTATGTTTTCAATATTAACTACTTTAAATCATTCAAAAGCAATAGGGTTGTGCTTTCCTACTTAGCATCTCCAGTGCCTGTCGGAAGAAAACACTCTTACCCTGAATTTTATCGGTTTTTGGAAAACGATGATGATTCGTAAACCTGCGAAATAATAATAACAACCTTAGTGTACGCCATCACTTAGATTTCAAACCATTTGGAGGTGATGAAATTGATATTATAGCCAACTATTATGGCTCTTAAGAATCTTTTGAGCTTATGGAAGAAACAATTGTAGATGATCTACTAGGTCTAGAATATATGTTCGATAATGTTGCCATTCATCGAAAGGAATTGCAACAATCGGCCAAGGAGTCAACTATCCCTATTAAAGATAGGATGCGATTTGCCGAACTTAAACTTATGAGGCTGCTTGTGGAAGCTGGAGATGAAAACACATGTAAAACAATACTAAATCAAGTACGACAAGCACTCCAATATTGCTCCCAAAGAATACTTAGCAACCCAATCTTAGCTACGGGGACTTCTTTGAATATAGAAAAATCGCACAAGCATGGTCAAGAATTGCTTCAATTTCAGGCGTATATAGAGGATAGGTACGGACACCTTTTAGAAAGTAGTGATATAGTCGCGCCATTGATTGTGGTAAACAGAATACGCTTATATAGGGCCCAACTTCGGGAAATTGCGCAAAACATAGATTCTGCCGCAGCCTATACAGCTTGGAAATCTTTATTAGCATATTTTTCTTTCGATGGAAAGCAATTGTTCAAGATCCGATATTATCAAATTTGGGAAAGAGATGCGTTTCTTGAGCGACTTTCTGTTATCAATGCTATACCGATTTCCTTGAAATACTTCTCTCGCATAGATGCCTCATTGATTTTGTTAGACTATGCCGAATCACCTTACAGAGCAACTATGCTAAATCAGCTAAACGCTTTATCGAAACACAATACGTTTTCTGAGCAGTTAGTTTGGCTTGTGGATGATCTATCCCAGATGGACATCGTATCGAATGCTACTTTAATAGAAAGTCGTGACGAAGGATCCAATGTCTTTTTGAGGTCTGTCAAGCAACTATTCAAACGTACTAAAAAGACATCTTTTGGTCTTGCGACGAAAAATGAACTTAGCAACCAGACGAGTAGTACTGATAAAATAGGCGAAAAAAAACAAAATCCTCCATATAAAATTTTATGCAATCTTTCCGCTGACCAACTTGCTTTGATACTCCGGTCAGTAGATGATACTCGCTTACTAACTGCAAAGTCGCTGAGTATGGTTTTTAGTAGCGTTGTGCCCTATCTATCCACGCCTGCCAGGAAAAATTTATCAGCAAACTCCTTACGAAGTAAATCGTACGATCCAGAGGAATCCGATCGAGAAAAGGTAATCACTGTATTGCAAAAAATGATTGCATCGATAAAAGGTTATTGAATGGGATTTTCCGCTGATAGCCATATGTAGGTACTTCATATAATAGAATTATATATCGTGCTAGAATCCGATGCATGCAATGTTTGCTATAGCGCATTGATATACAAACCGGCTTATTAACGCTTTCCTTTCGCTCTTGGCATCTTAAAGTAATAATCCTTTCGGGGCACAATAAGGGTACAACTTTTACAGGGCAAAGTTGTACTTGTCGACCTATGTTTTAGCGTGTTTCTTTGTAATAGAAATCAAGGTAAACAACCCGACTAGGTAGCCGAGTTGAGATGTGTGGAACGACAAAAATAGAAGCGTATGTTTACAGAAATTTCATGGGGAGAATACCTCATCACAACACTCATTATTACGATCCTTTATTATCTAGCTGTCCTGTTTTTAAAATTTAGGATGGAGATCAAAAATCTATTTCATAAGGGTTCTTCCAGGCAAGCTCAAGTTGAAGACATCAATTCATCGGAGGATTCGAATATGACCTTAGAATTTTCAAAGGGAGATACACCAACTGGTTTAACCCAAGAAGCCGATTGGTCAGAACATGATTCGACAGCAGTTGATGAATTTATCACCCTCATTCAAGAGACGTTAAGTAGCAGAAGAAATTTGGATAAAAATGTGATGGAGCAATTGCTTCGCGAGCTATTCAGTAACTATTCAAATATCAAGCACTCGGCTTATCGAAGCTCAATTAATGAGTTCACCATTAGTGAGGGTGAAAAGTATGGACATGTTATGCCCAGTGAGGTGGAAATAGATGTGCTGTGGAATGAGCAGGCATAACGTGTTTTGCGAAGTACTGTTCCTATCCATCCACGCGCTGTAGGGCATGATGTGGTAGTGATAAGGTGGGTATGGTGATAGCGGCAGTGCTTCGCTTTTTAAATTAGTTTCAATTTTAAATAGATGTGTGGTATGGAAATGTGGAGTAGGAAATTGTTTTTTAAGAGATTAATCAGTCGAGCCGTAGTCCTATTGACCGCTTTGGTAATTGGCGTAAGTGCGCGTGCTCAGGATGGCATTGCCGGAATCAATGAGGCCAATATGCGCGTTCGTAGTTATTTCGAGGTGGGTACCAGCTTGATGTATGGTGTAGGCGCTCTGCTAGCACTCATTGGGGCGGTAAAAGTTTATCAGAAGTGGAATGGTGGAGAGCCCGATACCAGCAAAGTCGCTGCGGCATGGTTTGGTAGTTGTGTTTTTTTAGTGGTTGTGGCCACGGTTATCAAGTCATTTTTTGGTGTTTAATCTTATCTGATTATGATGACATCCATTTACAAAATCAACAAGGGAATTAATCAACCTATTGAATTCAAAGGTTTAAAAGCGCAATACATTTGGTACCTAGGTGCCGGAGTGGTGGTATTGCTTATCTTTTTTGCGGTTTTATATCTTTTTGGTATACCCAATATGATCTGTGCAGCGGTCGTCGGCGTTGCAGCATTTGGATGGATTAGCTTGGTATATAAGATGAGCCGAGATTACGGGCAGCATGGGCTTATGAAAGTCTTCGCATGGCATTGTTTACCTAAAGCGATACACGCTCGATCTCGGCGTCCCTTTTTTACTGACGGGTTGAAAATTAAGTAATGATCATGGAACATATTTTAGATGATGCACTTCCAATTATGGAAGTTGCCAATGATTGTATTGTGAGTAAGATGGGAGATATTTCTGTTGCTTACCGGCTGGAATTGCCAGAAATATTTACGCTGTCAGATGCCGAGTATGAAGCATTTCATCAGTCTTGGATCAAGGCGATCAAGATACTTCCAGCGGGAAGTATTATGCACAAACAAGATTGGTTTTTGCGAACGGCATTTCGAGCAGATTTTCAAACAGATGATCAAAGTTTCCTTACTCGAGGCAGTGATCACTTTTTTAATGAGCGCCCCTTTTTAGATCATAGCTGTTATGTGATGCTAACGAAGAAACCGACTGGCAGAAAGCCAGCTAGTTCTTTATTCAGTTCGCTGCTCCGCAAAAGCATCGTGCCCTCAGAGACATTAAGCGATCAGAGTTTACAGCATTTTTTGGATGCTGCCGGGCAGTTCACTCAAATTTTAAAAGATAGTGGTTTTGTAGGGATTCGCCGCTTAAAAGACAATGAACTACTTAGCGACCGAACGTCGGTGGGCTATATAGAGAAATATTGCACATTAGCGGATCGCCCAGATAGTTTGTTAATTAACGATTTGCAATTTAAGGATCATTTATCGATTGGCAACCGACATTGTCAGCTTTACACACTTGGCGATGTCGCTGATTTACCTAGTTTGTGCGGAAGCCGGATAACCTATGACAAGTATTCCACGGATCGCAGTAAATTCAGTATAGGGTTTGCTTGTCCTATCGGTCAGCTACTGCCATGCGATCACATGTACAATCAGTACATTTTCGTGGATGATGTCCAGAAGACCATTGCGCGTTTGGAAAACAAACGGCTGCGTCTTCAGTCGCTGTCTGCTTACAGCCGAGAGAATGCCATCGCTCGTGAGGCGACCAATGATTTTCTAAACGAAGCGCTCTCCGAGCAGCACGTTCCTGTAAAGGCACATTTTAATCTTTTGGTGTGGACCCCCGAGCGTGAAGCATTAAAGGAGATCAATAATATGGTTAGCTCGTCGCTTGCTCAGATGGATGCTGTGGCTAAGCCCGAAACGCTGGGTGCCGCGCAAATATTTTGGGCTGGCATTCCGGGCAATGCAGCAGATTTCCCGATGAATGATACTTTCGATACGTTCGTTCAGCAGGCCTGCTGCTTTTTAAACTTGGAGACAGGCTACAAAAGCTCCATCAGTCCTACAGGCATACGTCTTGGCGATCGCCTAAGTGGCAGGCCTGTGCATGTAGATATCAGCGATGAGCCCATCGAAAAAGGTATTTGTACAAACCGCAATAAATTTATCCTTGGGCCATCAGGGTCGGGAAAATCTTTTTTCACGAATCATATGCTGCGTTCTTATTATGAGCAGGGTAGTCATATTGTGTTGGTTGATGTTGGTCACTCTTATCAGGGCTTGTGTGATCTTGTAGGTGGATATTACTTTACTTATAGCGAGCAAAATCCGATACAGTTCAACCCATTTTATATCGGTCAGGGAGATACGCTAGACACGGAGAAGAAGGAAAGCATCAAAACATTACTGCTTGCCCTGTGGAAAAAGGATGACGAAAATTTCAAACGTTCTGAATATGTAGCGCTCTCGAACGCAATCACAGGCTACTACCGTTATTTGGAGGATAATTTGACGCTTTTTCCTTGTTTTGATACGTTTTATGAATATTTGAAACTTTGCTACATCCCCATCTTGAAGGCGGATAAAGTAAAAGAAAGGGATTTTGACATTGACAATTTCTTATATGTATTACGCCCCTATTACGCAGGCGGCGAGTTCGACTACCTGCTCAATGCCAAGACTAATCTAAATCTTTTACAAGAGCGATTTATTGTCTTTGAGCTGGACAACATAAAGGATCATCCCATTTTATTTCCAGTAGTGACTATTATCATTATGGAAGTCTTTATCAATAAGATGCGTAAGATGAAAGGTGTGCGTAAGATGATATTAATTGAAGAGGCATGGAAAGCGTTGATGAAGGAAGGGTTTGCCGAATACATCAAATATCTATTTAAAACGGTGCGTAAGTTTTTCGGTGAAGCAATAGTGGTTACTCAAGATGTGGAGGATATTATATCCTCGCCCATTGTGAAGCAGGCCATCATCAATAATAGCGATTGTAAGATTCTACTGGATCAGAGCAAGTACCAAAATAAATTTGATCAGATTCAGGATTTGCTCGGATTAAGCGAAAAGGAAAAGTCTTTGGTGCTTTCCATAAATAGAGCAAACGATCCAGCGCGTAAGTATAAGGAAGTTTTCATCTCGCTTGGCGGAGTGCTTTCCAAAGTATACCGTACAGAGGTTAGTCTGGAGGAGTACTTAGCCTATACTACCGAGCAGCGCGAGCGTGTAGCACTAAATGACTACATAGTTCGCTATAAAGGGGATATAAAAAAAGGTATTGCCGCCATGGCGCAAGACATCCGTCAACCTGAAGATGCAAGGGAGGTGAGATCATGAGCAAGCGATGGATTGTTTTGATGCTGACATTATGCATAAGCTTTGCATGCCTTCCAACGCAGCAAGCCACGGCACAGCTGGGTATTGCTGAGGTTATCCGTGCCGGAGTTAAGCGCGTCATCCGGGCAGTTGATCTGCGTATTCAGCGCCTACAAAATCGAACGATCTGGCTTCAAAATGTACAGAAAACATTAGAAAATAAACTATCCGAGCTAAAGTTGGAGCAGATTGCCAGCTGGACTGCCCGGCAGCGCGATCAGTACCAAGTGTACTACGATGGGCTTACTCAGGTCAAGGGTATTATTGCGCAGTACCAGCGCATTCGAGAAGTTATCAACAGGCAAGCTTTACTAGTTAAGGAATACGGCAGGGTATGGTCACTGTTGCAAAAAGATACTCGCTTTAGAGCCGAGGAACTGCAGTACATGGGTAAAGTATATGAAGGTATTTTGGACGCTAGCTTACATAACATCGAGCAGATTGCCAGCGTTATCCAGTCCTATTCTTTAAAAATGGAAGATGCGGATCGGGTAGCGTTGATTCAACAGTTGGCTACTGGGGTAGAGCAGAACTACCATGATTTACGGACTTTTAATCAGCAGAATATTACGCTGAGCATCCAGCGAGGTAAATCAGTTCAGGAAGTCCAGACTCTTAAAAAATTATATGGCGTAAAGTAAAATGATGTATTATGAATCTACTAAAATTTATTTGTGTAGGGATGCTATCGCTATGTTTCACAGGCATGGCAAATAGTCAAACTGTGGCTGAGTGGCTACGTCAAAAAAGTACTCAAAAAAGGTATCTGATCCAGCAAATCGGTGCGGCACACGCCTATGCCGAGCAGCTTAGTGCCGGCTACCGAATTATTACTGGTGGTTTGTCAATTATCAACGCTTTACAACGTGGAGAATTTGATTTGCACAAAAAGTTTTTTAATGATCGGAAGTCTCCGAGTCCATATTTGCGGACTGATAAACGAATAGATCAGATTATGGTGTTACAGCGGGACATTCTACTCGAGCAGCGCCACTGTGCTCGCCTACTTTCTAAAAGTAATTTGGCTGATGGCCGGATTGCTTATGTGCGCCGGGTAATGACACGAGTCGGCCGGGAAAGCCAAGGGGATTTAGCGGATCTATCCACGCTTTTTAAGTCAGGCGCATTTGAGCTGGATGATGCTGATCGTTTGAGCCGTTTGCAGGCGATTTACCAACAAACGCTGCAGCGACATACTTTCACAAAGCATTTAACCCGGTGGCTGAACGTACTGGTTTTAGGAAAGCAATACGAGAGTCGTGAGATCCATAGGTCGATCATTCTTCACAATTAAAACGAAAAACACCATGGCGAAATATATGCTAGTATTTATACATCTTTTTATCGGGGGATTCTGCGGCGTTAAAGAAACGTTAGGGCAGAGCCATGAGGTGCAGCAGCTATTGCTGAATGTAGAAAAGCTTAGGCAATTTCGAGATATATTGGATCAGATGCAACGTGGTTATGAGACCATTAGTAAGGGTTATAATACCGTTCGAGATCTTTCCAGTGGCAACTTTAATTTACATAAGCATTTTTTAGATGGACTATGGCAGGTAAGCCCTAGCGTTCAAAATTACCGCAAGGTTGGGGAGATTATTGATTATCAGCTGAAGCTTGCCCGTTTATCACGTCAGGCTAGTATCCGATATGCCACTTCTGGCTTGTTAAATGGTGCTGAACGAAACTATTTGCTCAAAATATACGACCGTGTATTAAGGGAAAGTTTGCGCCAATTTGATGAGTTGACGATGGTACTAACTGCCGGTAGTATGCGCATGAGCGATGAGCAGCGACTGGCTGCTATTGATGCTATTTATTTGAAAATGCGGGAGCGTGTACACTTTGTACGGGAATTCGATGGTAGTACGGCCATTTTGATAGCAAATCGTAAGAAGGAGCTATCTGAGGTAGATAGAGTAAAGAAGTTGTATGATTTACCGCAAGGAGGTGGGCAATGAGGAAGATAATATTGGTGCCAACTTTGTTTTTATTTGGCTTAATACCTCAAGCGCTTTGTCAGGGGCTCGCCGGTGAAATGAATAGCTTGCATGCAGTTCTTGATCAACTTTATCAAGAGATGCTGCCTTTATGCAGCCAACTGATAGGTGTAGGACAAGGGATTGCCGGCTTTGGAGCACTTTGGTACATCAGTTCACGTGTCTGGAAGCAACTGGTGAACGCAGAAGCGATAGATTTCTATCCCCTTTTTCGTCCTTTCGTACTTGGTTTCTGTATTATCATATTTCCTTCAATTATAGGGCTCATAAATGGCGTGCTACAGCCTACGGTGGATGCAACAGGTAAGATGGTAAGTGATTCGGGAAAAGCTATACGTGTGCTTTTAGAACGCAAAGAACAAGCTGTTGCTCAAAGCGAGGCGTGGGAAATGTATGTAGGGGATACCGGGGATGGTGATCGTCAGCGGTGGTACAAATATACGCAGGATGAGGAAGGCGAATCCTCCTCAGAAGGTTTTTTTGAAGGCATAGGAAATGATATACGCTTTGCCATGGCCAAGGCAAGCTATAGTTTTCGCAATTCTATCAAGCTATGGATGAGTGAAGTCTTAGCTGTATTGTATGAAGCAGCTGCGCTATGCATTAATACGCTGCGCACTTTTCAGCTTATTGTGTTGGCTATTTTAGGGCCACTTGTTTTTGGCTTAGCTGTTTTTGATGGCTTTCAGCATACGCTGACGGTATGGCTTGCTCGGTATATCAATGTGTTTCTTTGGCTTCCCGTTGCTAATATTTTCGGGAGTATTATGGGTAAAATCCAAGAAAATATGCTGCGGCTTGACCTTTCGCAAATAGAGGAGGCTGGGGATACCTTTTTCAGTCGTACGGACATGGCCTACATCGTATTTATGATTATCGGAATCGCCGGATATTTCACGGTGCCATCGGTAGCAAATTATATCGTGCATGCTGGCGGCGGTAGCGCTGCAACCACCAAAGTCACAAACCTTTTTAGCGGAGCGGTCACTAACGCTACGGCTGCGGCCTCAGGTATGGCGCGCGATGCTATGGGAGATGCATCTAGTAAAATGTCTTCGGGCATGGCGAGTTCGGCTAAGACGGAAGGTTATTTTCCAAACCAAGCTTCGTCCTCTTCATATATGAACGATAAAATTAAAGGTAATCAATAAAAGGAGTGGAGTATGACATTCAAAAAAACCAAAAATATTGACACCGCATTTAGGCATGTACGCGGATTTACGATGCTACTGATTTCTCTGGGAGCCATAGTTTTAGGGTTTACGATTTACAAATCTTTTTCCGCAGTACTTGCCTTGCAAGAGCGGATATATATACTGGCCGATGGTAAAGTTTTGGCTGCGAATGCTTCTCTTCGGGAGGATAACATTTTAGTGGAAGCCCGAGATCATGTTGCAACTTTTCACCAACTATTTTTTACCCTTGATCCAGATGACAAGGCTATAGCGGAGAACATCTCTCGTGCGCTATACTTAGCTGATCGTAGTGCACATCAGGCCTATGATAACCTGAAAGAAAAAGGCTTTTATTCGGGGTTGATTGCGGGAAATGTGAATCAAACTTTACACATAGATAGCGTAGTGGTAAATACGGAGGAGTATCCATTTTCATTTCAATGTTTCGCTAGCCAGCAAATAGTGCGTCCAACGAGCATCACTACGCGGAGTTTAACCACCGCGGGAGCTTTACGAACAGTTTCGCGTAGTGACAATAATCCGCATGGCTTTTTAATAGAGCGATGGACAACACTGGAAAACCGGGATCTTAAAACCGAGCTCAGAAGATGAAAAAGCCATTTACCAAATATCTCAACAGATGTTTCCTGCAACTGCAACTAGTATGCTGTCTGTGGCTAGGACAACAATCCCGGAGATACACCATCTTGCAGTGCAAGCTTTTTTTAATTCTATGGGTAACGATCGTTGGTTTTTGGAGTACATACAAAATAGTATATCCTAGTTCTCCGAGCGAAACGTTGAAACAAGATGATGTCGCTAAAATTGACCAAACAAAAAGATTGATCGACAAGAGGGAACAAGAATCCAGCATGCCCCAGCATAAGAAACGAATTTATCATAATAAGCAAAAATAATATGGAACCAAAAATGATAACTATCAAGCAGAGGCAGCATCGAAGATTTCTTCTGATGTTACCGCTACTAACTTTTCCCTTTTTGACTATCCTATTCTGGTCATTAGGTGGCGGAAGCCCTAAAGCCGGCAACGAAAATATTTATCAGGATGCTGGCCTTATGGTAGATTTACCAAATCCAGACTTTAGTGATCAAGCACCACTGACTAAGTTAGATTATTACGCTAATGCGCGTAAAGATTCTTTACTCAGGGATGAGCAAACTAAAAATGACCCTGCATATGTGGCACTTGACTCACAAGAAGCTACGGGTGAGGATGATTATTTTGTCCAGGGAGATTACTTATCGCAAAGTTTTCCGGCATCGGGCAATATTACGTTTGTTGATTACCAACAAGAGCAGGTACATCGTAAGATGGCTGAGCTTGAAAGAACGCTTCGAGAGCAATCGGCTCGAGAACAGAATCATACACAAACATCTATGGAAATGCTGCCACCGCGGCAAGGAATAGCTACAGCTGATATTGATCGGTTGGAGCAGTTGATGGCTGGATTATCGGAAAGTTCAGGTCCGGATCAAGAGCTGAATGAACTTAGTGGTATTTTGGAAAAAATCATTGATATCCAGCATCCTGATCGAATAACATCCGAAGGTCGAGAACAGTCTAATTCATCTATTGATAGTATGGTAGCACCTTTAGAAAGGTTTAGCACAAGCCTTCATATATCGCAGCTTGGGCAACTGGATACTTTTTCGGGAAATGGGGTCGGATTTTATGGAATACGAGAAAGCCGCTCTACAGAGATAAAATCAAATATTATTAGGGCTGTGATTCATGAGGATCAAACTGTGGTTGACGGCTCTGTTGTCAAATTAAGATTCTTGGATGATGTAAAGCTGCATAATGTGCTGATTCCAAAAAGCAATTTTGTCTATGGGGTGGCACGCTTAGCAGGGGAGCGTTTGCAAATACATATCAGTGAAGTTCGCTGGATGGATACCTTGATACCACTTAAAGTATCACTATACGATTTGGACGGTATGATAGGTATTCATGTCCCCGGCTCCATAACGCGCGAGAGCGGTATGCAATCTGCCGATCGATCTATTCAAGCACTAACACCCAGAATGATGGATCCTTCTTGGTCCATACAGGCTGCTGGTGCGGGTATTGATGCAGCGAAATCATTGCTCAGCCGAAAAACTAAATTAATCAAACTGCACCTGAAGGCAGGACATCAGGTTTTACTTCGAAACGATCAAAACCATCATTATTCTAATAATTCGAATATTTAGATAGCTATTTTATGAAAAAGATAATTGTAAATATAACCATTTGGTGGACTGCTTTAATAACGGGCGCGACCGCTTTCGCTCAAAGATTCACCCCTATTGATCTAACGCCGTTACCAGTAGAGTTAAGCACTGGATTTACAACACATATTATATTCCCGCATTTTATTAAAGCGGTGGATTTAGGAAGCACGGATATAATCGCGCAAAAAGCCCAAAATACGGATAATGTCCTTCAAGTAAAAGCTGCTAAGGAGCATTTTAATCCCACAAATTTGACTGTTATTGGAGGAGATGGAACGTTGTATAGTTTTTTAGTTAGTTATGTCGCGCGTCCGGATAAGCTGACCATTTCGTTGAAACCAAAATTGGAGAGCGACTCGCAGATTATGATTTCCGATACGCAGGTGAATGAATCGAAATTACATGAAAATTGTAAGTTGATCACCAATCAACAGTTTAGGCGACCTATGGTTAAGCGTGCAAAATATGGTGCAGAGGTTGGTATGACAAACCTTTACACCCATGAGAACCAACTTTACCTGCGACTAGATTTGCAAAATAGCAGCACAATAAACTACCGGGTCGCTCAAATACGTTTTTTCATGAGCGATAATAAGCTTGCTAAGAGAACCACGATACAGCAGCAAGAATTATTGCCAATATACGTTGACGGTGACATTTCGAAAATTGCACCCCGAAGCCATCAGCTAATTACGTTTGTGTTGCCATTATTTACTATTCCAGATGGTAAACATCTACGGATACAAATGCTGGAGGAAAATGGAGGCAGGAACATTGAAATAAAACTACGCAACAAGCATTTGCTTCGGGCAATTAATATTGATTGATATAAACCTTAAACATCATGAACATGAACAATTTTGAATACCTACGCGATCAAATTAAATATTCTGGATTTGGTGAGCATTTGGAAAGCGATCTCAAAAAACATATTGAGCAAGGTAAGCCGGAGTTTCAACTAAAGCACAGTACTGATTTCGGGCATGATAAGGTAAACGCAGAATTGAATTTTTCGAAATCAAAGCAGACAGATATGTATTTTTTTAATTCCTATCAAGTTCAGATTGAAAAGCCGGATAATCAGCTGGCTTCATCGCAACTGTTTTACATTAACAAAAATAATAACATCACGTTCAAAGAGGCTTACAATCTGATGGACGGTCGTTCGGTACATAAAAATCTTACCAATAAGCAGGGAGAAAGTTTTGAAGCGTGGTTACAGCTGGACTTTAAACAGACAGATGACCAAGGAAACTTTAAACTTAAGCAGTATCATGAAAATTATGGATACAATCTGGATTCAGAATTGAGCAAGCATACTATTAAAGAATTAACAAACCAGACCTACAAAGATAATTTGACCGAATCGCTGAAAAAAGGCAATGTTCAGTCTGCCACTTTAATACGCGATGGTGTTGAGCAGAAAGTTACGCTTGAAGCTAATCCTCAATATAAGACGGTAAATATCGCAGAATTTGTTTCTAATGATATGAAGCAACAAAACGATAGGACGCTAGTTACGCGGCAGGGACAAAAAGATTTGGTTCACGACAAATCCAAAAGTGAGGATGTGAAAAAAACTCAAACAAAGCAAAGTCGCAACAAAAAGCAGAGTATGTAACCCAAAAGAAAGGCAGTTCAAATGCATGTAAAACCATTGAATACCTTTTTTGACGCAATAGCATATGATGCCCGAATTGGAATGTCTCATATCGCGTTATACGCAGCTATTTTTCAATACTGGTCAAGAAATTCACAAGTTAAAAGCATTTGTTTGTATAGCAAAGAAGTTATGAGGATGGCAAAAATATCTTCACCGTCCACTTATCATCGATGCTTAAATGAACTAAGAGAATGGAATTACATCATCTATCGTCCATCGTATAATAGATTGAGAGCAAGTGAAATTGAACTGAAAATTCTTGATGGTAATTCTGCTCAAGATGTTGAATAGCTATTGATTTTAAAAATTAAAATTATGAATGTAGAAATAATAACGAAACGAGATTTGGAAGTTCTGAAGACTGAGCTCATCCATGAGATCCGAAATATGCGATTTACTAAACAGACCAATGCTTCGTTGCAAAAGGAATGGTTGAAAACCTATGAGGTGCTTGAAATGCTAGGCATTTCGCCGGGCACCCTGCAGAATCTCCGTCAGAAAGGGGTAATACCATATTCAAAGATTGGTGGTTTAATATTCTACAAGCTAAAGGATATCGAAAGTATGTTATGCACTAATCAATCTTAAAATCTTTGGTGGATACTTTCAGCGTACTAACGTTCGCATAGCAGTTCAGTAATGTCTCATTATTGAACTGCTTTTTTATCGGTCGTTTTTTGCGACAGAAATAATAGATTCATCACTTACCCACTTTTCACACTAAATGTTATCTCAAAATGTTGTTTTACAAATCTATGTTTCATAAAATTTCATATCAAACGTTTTTATGGAAATAGGATATGCTGGGTTTAATACCTAAGATCAGAATCTAAATATGGAGATTGACTGCTTACAAAAAACGGTTGTAAGACAAAATAATTAGATAGATTTCAAGCTTCTCCTTTTCAAATCTATCTCAAAAAAGACGGCAATTTTACGTATATTTAATTTCACCTAAATAGTACCTTTTATGATGTTTCGTTTCTTTTTCTTGCTGATAATCTGCATTATGGTAGGCAACCCTCATATTTTGCTTTCTAGCGATAATGATAATTTTCGCATTAAAGGCTCTGTTGAAGGGAGTTCTGGAGCAAAGGCTTATTTGGTGGATATTGGAATCTTCTATCGCCTGATAGATAATGGTATAATTCTAGACTCTTGCGAAATAGAGAATGATAAATTTGAATTTAAAGGGAATGTCAATATCCCTACTTGGTGTGCTATAAAGATACCAGAAATGACTAAAGCTTACCAGATATTTATTCTTGAGCGTGGAGACATTGAGGTTGCTGGGCATATCGACAAGCTACATGAATCGAACATCTTTTCAGAGGGTTCTGAAAACGATGTGCTGAAAAATTACAATAAAAGAAGTTATTCTCTAGAAGAAAAACTAGCTATGATATCAGAGAATCCTGAATCGATTGTATCACTGCATGTACTCGACATGCTACTTTACCGATCGGAAATAGATTTGTCACAGGCGCATAGCCACTTTTCGAAGCTTTCAGAAGATATAAGACGCTCTGAAATGGGCAACATTGTATATAAAAGAATAGAACAGTTAGAGCATAACAACTGGCAGGTCCTCCCAGCATTCATCGGCACCGATATATCTGGAGAAAAAATATCTTTTCGAGATTTTAAAGGCCAATACGTGATAATAGATTTTTGGGCAACTTGGTGTCAGCCGTGTATGGAAGATATGCCCAAATTGGTTGATATTTACGAAAAATATCAAGATAGCTTAGAAGTCATCTCAGTATCTCTGGATCGCGACATAAATCTTTGCAGGGAAACAATTGAAAAAGCAAATATGAATTGGCGGCAAATTTGCAGCGGCGATGCATCCAGAGGTGTTCTTCCGCTAATGTTTAATGTTGATGCAGTACCTCGCGCTATTATTTTTGATAAAAATCAAAATCTAATTTATGATTCCTCAACTTCTGAAGTGAAATTTCACGACTTTCTGGAGGATAGGTTCTTTAAAAATAGTCGCTTGTAATGTATTTTGAGTTAACCGGGGTGTGCTAAAAACTTATATACCCAATAGATATTGCTGTCTCACAAATCGAATAGTAATAAGTAAATCGCTTTTCAGGTTTCAGAAATATCTTAAAACAACTAGATTTGTGCGATGATATTTCCAGTACCAAATAAATTTCTTAGATCAATATTACCCTTTTGTCACTTTGCATTTTTGATTGCCATTTTCCATAATTCAATAGTTAAAGCATCAGCACAAGAAAAACCGAGAGTTAGTTATAACCAATTAACTTATCTGCCAAAACAATATAATTTAGACACGCTATATCATCCGCTGGTTATCTATCTGCACGGAGGATCTCAAAAAGGGAATGATTTGAATAAACTTAAAACTTACGGTCTTCCTTTTCTAGTAGATCAGGGAAAGGAATTTGATTTTGTCATGGTCGCTCCGCAATGCCCAGATGGAAAATACTGGTCTACGGAAAACTGGTTTGATTCACTCTACAATGATGTTACCTCAAAATATAGAATTGACAAAAGCCGAGTATATGTGACGGGTATCAGCATGGGAGGGTACGGAGCATATATTACTGCATTAGATCATCCGGACAAAATAGCAGCCATTGTTCCTTTGTGCGGAGGGATAAATGATAGGGACATATCTCGGATATGCACAATCAATCACATTCCTATTTTAACATATCATGGAACCGCTGATGATGAAATATCTATACACGAAACTGAGAGAATAGAAAATTTGTTGAAGCAATGTAATGGCAATATGGTATTTCATCGACTAGAAGGTGAAGGTCACGCTATTCAATATATTTATGAGACCAAATTACAAATCTATAAGTGGATGTTGCAACAGCAAAAACATTTGTAAAACATCTCAAATTCCAAGATAATTACCTGATGGTTTAGAGTACCCACCATTAGTCTCGGCGAAAGACTGACAGGGGCTATTTAATATTTCACTTGACTTTAGACTCAGCGGAAAAGATCTTTTGTAGTCTCACAAAAGGAATATTTTCATTTCTAGTATCTAGGCCGTCTTCAATAGGGTAGTTCTAATCAAATTTGATATATTTGGGTAAATTATGAATTCCATGAAAACCAGATATTCAAAGCGATCCTATTTGAGGGATGCTGTATTCTTATTTTTAGGTGTGATTTTATACAAAATTATCGTAGACCTCATTTTTCCTTTGTTTTCATAATCCCAAAAACTACTAATCTAACGCTAAAATTTATGTTAAGTAAAATTGACTTTAAGAAAACTTCGGATGATGAATTAATACGCAAATCAAAAAAAATGCGAAGAGATTACAAAATATCTTTAGTGTGTACGATAGTATTGTCAGTTGCATCAATTGTCTCGATTATTGACGGTACTGTCAAAGTGTACACATTTTTATTTATTCCTTTGCTTTTACTGCTTATCGCTAACCGTAGGCAGCAGAAATCTCTGATAAACGAACTTGAACAGCGGAGAATTGCCTGAGGAAATATCAGCTATTTTCTTAATTAGGATTTGTTAAACCGGTTTTCCACTTGTCAAGTCTACTATTTAAGACCATTTAATTCTATGAAAGACAACAACACCGAATTAAAAACAATAACTATGAAGGAGCTTTTGAGAAAAAAGTCTTCTGCTAGTGCGGTACTCTTAGGTATTAGTTCAACAGTGCTATTTCTAATAACTACACTCATATATTTAGCCATAGTTAAGGATAAACCTGTACTATAAGTTGTTGCTACCTCACTCTCAGTTACGATATTGCCGAGTGTGATCTATGTAAAAAACATTCTTGATGAAATCAAAAGGAGAGGTGAAGCATCATAAGGAATTGTATATACCAGTTGTCTCACAAAACGAACAGATTTGATCTCGATTCGTTTTGAACTATACAGTATTCCATTACTATTCAAAACTGAAAGCAATCAAGATTATATGGATAATTTTTATGTAATAACTGGCGGCCCAGGTGTTGGTAAAACTACATTGCTGACCGAGTTGGAGAAAGTCGGTTTTAGAATCGTACATGAAGACGCGAGGCGTATAATACAAAATGAAGTTAAAAAAGGAGGAGATGGATTACCATGGAAGAATAAAGCATACTACACGAAATTGATGATTGAAGAGTCAATCAAAACATATAAATTACTTTCTGAAAGTGGTTCAAGTGATATCCATTTTTTTGATAGGGGTATTTTCGATGCGTTTTGCTACGCTGATATGATTGGGATAGATATAGAAGATCATTTAAAAAAGGCTGTCAGCGATATTAGGTACAATCGAAAAGTCTTTCTTTTGCCACCTTGGAAAAGGATATACGAAAATGATAATGAGCGTAAGCAGGAGTGGAATGAGGCCATATCTACCTATAACGCTATGAAATTGACTTACCGTAAGTATGGGTATGAATTAATGGAAGTACCAATTGGGACTATCGCTAATCGGGCTGATTTTGTAATCAGCCAGATCGGTTGATGGTGTCAGACTATCACAATCTGTCTCACAAAACGAAGAATTTTAACTTTAGTAATGCATATGGAAGTAACTATTTAGTATTTCCAGACATTATTTCCCGTCCTACTGTCATACGAATTAAAGATTTCGAGATTCAGAATGTCATGTTTATGCCGGCGGCTTCTTTATGCGCGAAGCCTTTATATACTTTACAAAATCTCAATAATATCATCATCAATTTTTTATGTATTTTAGTAATTAGGAAGCATCTATACTATCCTTAACTTGAAAATATAACCTAAGAATATGAGAATTGTATTGTTTATTTTATTAATTATCGCAGTTTCAGGAAGCAACGTTTATTCACAAACACGAAGCACCTTGTCAATCGACGAGAAGATTTATGGTTTATCCAAATTTTGGAGTGAGGCAAATTACAATTTCGTATACATGTACAAGATAAATCCATCGGTATGGAACAGTGCATATAAAGAAGCTATTGCTAACGTTCAAAAGGTACAAAACGATTATGAATACTTTCGGGAACTTCAAAAACTTTGTGCAATTTTAAAAGACGGTCATACTCAAGTATATTTCCCGGATGATATACAGAATGAAATACTGACAACTAATTTTGGAGAATACCGCATATTTCTAGCAAATGTCAACGGCAAAGTGTATGTTGTAGATGTAAATAAGAGCAAACAAAAAGATATCCCAATAGGCAGTGAGGTTATTAAAGTAAATGGCTTATTAACAGAAGAATATCAACGACAGTTTGTAAAACCGTTTATCGCAACTTCGACAGAAGCTGACCTGAATAATAAAGCAGCTTATAACCTTCTTTCGGGATTAGCTGGAGAACAATACAGTATTCATGTCAAGACGCCCGAAGGCGAAATGAAAAACATTAAATTGACTCACGCAAAAACGGATGAGATTGAAATGGTTTCAGGGTCAATGCCTAATAGTGAGATGTTCGAATTTAAGTGGCTAGAAAACGACATAGCTTATACCGCTATTCGCTCTTTTGAGGATGGGGAGGTTGTGCAAAAATTTGAGTCAATACTAGCAGAATTACAAAAGGCTAAAAGTATTATTATTGACATTCGTAATAATGGCGGCGGAAGCGGAAAAAATGCTATGAATATTGCTAAATATTTTATAGAAAATGATATTATTTATGGGGCTAAAAACTATAGTAGGAATATAATCCCGACAGAACGAGCAATCGGCTCATTTCTTACACCACAAGATACGATCAATGGAAAAGCTCAATGGGGTATATCTAAAAAAGAAGCCATCAACTACTATAAAGCATTCATGGGTGTAAAATTCCATGCGTTTGATTATCGACCTACTGTCGCTCATACAGATATTAAACTGTTAGTCCCTGTCGTCATTCTTTCCAATAGCTACACCGCTTCTGCGGCTGAAGATTTTTTAATATATCTTTACGATAAGGAAAATATTAAACGGATGGGTGATTACACAAATGGCAGTACAGGCCAGCCGATCCAAATTGACTTGCCGGGGAATACTACAGCTTGGATTTGTACAAAGAAAGTGACATTACCAAATGATGAGGAATTTGTTGGTGTAGGAATAAAACCTAATGTTGTTGTAAGACAAAATCTCAATGACGTTTTATATCCCTTAAAAAGTGACTCTCAATTGGAATCTGCTATTCAATATTTAAACCAAGATGAAAAATAGATCAATATAAACTTCACTCTGTGCGCATGAAATCAATGTCTAGAAAAGTAGCTAAATGTTTTTAAGATTATCGAGTTTCTTAAAAAACAAACAATAAAAGCATTTTACCGTCTCAAAAGGTCTCCACGCATTCTTTCGAATACTATTTCAGGTCCAGCCAGTAATAAGAATAGCGCTACAAATGCAATCTGTGCAACGATAAGGTAGATATTTGGAATCAGTATTATCCACCAGACAAGATTTTTTTTGCGTATCTTGACCAAGGAGGCAATTGTCGTTGTTGATGTAAATAAGAATAATATTAAGTAGACTCCATAAGTCATTATATCATTCCAGTATGCAAAATAAAATACGTTTCCACTGATAATTGTCATTGTGGCTGCGATTAGCAGTAAACTATTTCTGTTCATACAATAAGCCTCCTCACTAATATATTAATTCAGTTTGGAATCCACGGAACATATTAATTGAATGGGCATAGAAATACTACCTATAGAACTTGAAGAATTAAAGCGGATAAGATCGAGGTCGGCATTATTAAGATTCCTCCTTCTCGTATTTGTATGTCCTCTTTACATCCTATTAATGTACGAGGGCATATCTTCCTTAATCTACCTTGTAAGAACCAATTTCCAATTAACAGATTTACTTCTAATAGCTTTCGTTATTATTTTCAACTTTCTGATATTTAAATATGTTACCCCTTTTTATAGAGTAGCAGCTGATGATTCAAAGTTGACGACAAAACGTGTAATCAAGACAAGAATTATAAAAGTCGAAGAGGAATTTATAAGTGACATGGGGACCAGATACATTGTTTATACAGACTTAACTCCCCCTATAATATCTACCCAGAATGTTCTCATATTTAAAAACATTGATTTCTCAAAACTTGCCCAAGGCCAACTGATTGAGATAAACTGTCTTGATCGAGAGTGTAAGAGAATACTATCTATTAAAACGTATTTGGGTAATTGATTTTGTCTCACAAAACGAAGATATATACAAACTATATGCTTTTAGGGTTCAAAAGCCTAACGCCATAACATATAGTCATCACCTCTCTCCACATTTGAGCTGTTTTGTTCTTTAACTACAATTACGGATTGTGATGGGTTACTGCCTACCGTATGTATGCTTCCATCCAATGGAATAATATTTAGGTTCCATGTACCAGGTCTAAATGTAGCCGGCTGATAATCCGATACAACAAGCAAAAAGTTTCCATCTGGGGAAAAAACACCCTCTCTTTCTTGGGTCTGGCTATCTGTAACCTGTTTTAACTCGGTTCCATCGCTATTCATAACGTATATGTGTTTGTCTATTCGAACCGAAATTTTCGAACCATCTCTACTACAATGCATATTACCCCACTCGGAATAACTCATTTCTTTTATTGCCACAATTTCATCATATGGAGGATGTGTTTTCAAAATATGTTTGCCATCAAAGGTAAATAGGATACTCTTATCAGCAAGCATCAATGCTCTATCTCCCAGTGTTAAATTCTTACCGTTTACCGTCTGTAGATGTTTAACAATATTACCTTCTAAATCAAGCAATACAATTCCATGATTCAAATCTGGTTCAAGTAAAATATGAGAGTTGTCCGGGCTGAGCTTACCAGCTATCAAACGATCTTCTCCTGCAAGACGTGGGTAGATTATTTCTTTCGAAATCGCACCATTTCCAGTCTGAACGAAGTTGAATTTGATGTGCTGAAAATCGCCAGCTATGGATGATGTTTCCAGACGTAAGAGCCCATCCCAACTCACATCCCAACCATTCAAAGAATAATTATTTTGATCAAAATAGATTTTCTTTGTACCACTGCTCAAATCTAATGAATATGTTTTCTCGCCGTTATCGTATAAAATATTTCCAGTTGGGGTTAGGTTCGATCTGTCGTCATCGACGTTGTTGTCCTTGCTACAGGCAGAAACAAATGCGATTAGGTATACCAAAAAATGGATATTTTTCATAATATATAAACGTTGTATGCGATAAATTAAAGCAATAAGAGTGCCCTTACTTATCCACGAAAACCAGTATTTTATAGAAAAATCTCCTAAAAATTAGATCAAGAATATAAACTAAATATTAACGTACAATCGAACCCTATGAGAGTTATGAATGTCGCACAAAACGAACTAATAAAAAAAGTCGCTCTCATGCATAAGCATGTAGCGACTTCAGCATTAGTAGTCATGTCAAAATCTTTATTCCAGGGGCAAGATTAAGGCAAAATTGGAAATGCAAAGACATAAATATACGTTCCATCAATTCCAGTATTTTTTAAGACATTTACCTGTGTTTCCACATAATCTGCCTGTTCCTTCTCACGTATTACGGGCACTTTATTATCCATATAGATGCCCGTACCATCAGGGTTAGTACCTTGTAAAACAGCAAATCCACCATTTTCTTTTTCAGCAGCGCCATCATAAGCACAGCTACCTACTTCCATTAACAATAGAGGCTTACCTATTTTATATTTTTCCAGTCCACGTACATAAATATTGAAGCTATATCATATAATTACTTTAGGTTCTGCTTAAAAAACGCCTCCATCTTATCAAATGGAATAATATCAATCTTGTCGTACAAATCGGTATGTACGGCATTAGGCACTATAACCAGTTCTTTGGGGCTTGCTGCGTTTTCATAAGCAGTTTCGCTAAAATAGCGCGAGTGTGCTTTTTCGCCTGCAATAATTAAAACAGGTCGTGGCGAAATCTCTCGTATGTAAGCCAATATCGGTGCATTCATATTTGTCACCGCGTTAGTCAATGACCACGATGCATTGGAGTTGAGCGAACGCGGATGAAACCCTCTATCAGTTCTGTAATATGCTGCATATTCTTTCACAAACTGTGGCGCATTTTCAGCGACATTTGCCAGCCCGGTAGCGCCATAAGCCGGAGTTCCGTTTTGCACATCCTTCCAACGTTGTTCGCCTATTTGTACATATTCATTTAAACGTTCTTCCGATGTTTTCTTATCATAATAGCCATTTGCAGCCCCTCTCGATATGTCATACATGGTGGAAGTAGCGACGGCTTTGATACGTTTATCTGGTGCTGCGGCATTCAGGGCATAGCCTCCAAATCCACAAATACCGATAATACCTATTTTGTTACGGTCTATATTATTTTGTACGCCCAAGTAATCTACGGCAGCACTAAAATCCTCGGTATTAATATCGGGGGATGAGATATTTCGGGGTTCGCCACTGCTTTCTCCTGTATACGACGGGTCAAAAGCAAGGGTTATAAATCCACGTAATGCTAACTGATTCGCATATAATCCCGATGATTGTTCTTTGACCGCGCCATAAGGACCGCTAATGGCAATAGCAGGCAGCGGTGATGTTCCTATACTTTTGGGAATATACAGATCGCCTGAAAGTGTTATTCCGAAACGATTTTTGAATGTTACTTTTTTACGAGTTACCTTATCACTTAGTTGAAAGGTGTAATGGTCTGTTGTGTCTAACTGTTTCATTTCTGTATGTTTATGCTGTGCAGTGGCCCCTAACATAAAAAAGGTTGCTATTGCGACCATAAGTGTCTTTTTCATTTTATTCGCTGATTAAATTGTTTTAATAATTTTGCAGGTATACCGCCTACAACTGCATTATCGGGAACATCTTTGGAAACCACCGATCCGGCGGCTACGACTGCATTTTCGCCAATGGTCACGCCCTGCAAGATGATTGCTCCAGCCCCAATCCAAACATTCTTTTTAATATGTATAGGCTTTGGAATTAATGATTGTCTCTCCTCGGGCAAGATACCGTGACCCTCTGACAATAAGCTTACTTTCGGTGCTATCAGCACGCCGTCTTCTATAGTTATGCCTCCCATATCAAGAAAAACGCAGTCGAAATTGATAAATACGTTCTTTCCGATTTTGGTATGCTTTCCGTAGTTGATATGCAATGGGGTAAATATCGTTACACTTTCATCAATCTCCGCACCTGTGATTTCGCTCAATAAAATTCGCATCTCGTTCGGATCGGTGGTATCGTTCATCTGAAGAAGTAACTTTTTCGTAGCAAAAGCAGCCTCGCGCATTCTATGTACTTGCGAGTCATTAGATAATATGGTTTCCCCATTTTTCAGTTTTTGAAATATATCTCCTGTGTCCATACGATAAGAATTTGATACAATTCAAAATTAAAATAAAAGCCTTACAGGTATATTTCTGTAAGGCTCAAATATCTTTTCCTTTAGGCTCAATTCTACACTTCGGTCGGTGTCATTCCGTACTGTTTCTTAAATGCGGTAGAAAAATGTGAGGGATTTTTAAAACCGACTTCTACATATACATCCTGCACCTTTTTTCGGTCTTCTTTCAACTTTACATACGCAGCATCTAAACGTTTTTTTATCAGCCATTTTTGAGGACTTAGGTTGCTGACCTTTTTAAAATCCCGCTTGAATGTTGCCAAACTTCGACCTGTATATGCGGCAATCTGCTCCATCGAGAGGTCGTCCATATAATGATCGTTGAGGAACTCCAAAATATCTATCTTCCACGGGTCGGTGAAATCAAATAATACTGGAAAGAAAGTATCGGAATTATTCAACAAGGCATAAATGCCCTCCAATAATTTCAAATGGGTAACGCCCACGGTAGGTTTTATGTTCTCATCGAAATATGGAGTAAGCGATTGAAACAAACTGATAATATCTGCGCGAGGTTCAATTTTAAATACACTTTTGTCTGAAATGTTTACCTTTTTTGGCAGTTCTGATTTATTGAGGTTGCCATAAAATTCTCTTAATATGTTACGGTTAAAGGTCAGTGAAATTCCTTTATAAAACTCTTTACCCTTGCTATTTTTGTGTAATGTCAGCCTGTTGTTACGTCTTATAAAAGCGCATTCGCCGGCTTTTATTTTGATCTTCTTATTACTGTCCTCTATTATTTGCTCGCCTGAATAGAGGTACAGTAATACGTGTTCCGGTGTAGCGTGGATACATTTCTCACTATAATCAGTAAAACAGGATAAGAAGATACCCGAATAGTTTATTGTCTTTAATTTATCAGTTTGTCCCATATATTATACCTATATTATAAGGTCACCCTATGTACATGCAAAAGTACGCATTGAAACTTTGCGCACGTTTTTTGTAAGGCTCAATATACATTTTTGTATGCCTCATTATGCATTGCTCGTCCAGGTTATCATTTTTCAAATCCTATCAGAGTTTAAGTAGTTGTTTCAATAGATCGCATAAAAATCCCTGATAATTTACAGATAAAAAAAGAGATAAGATTTCAATGTAAATACGAAATATTGTCTCAAAAAACGAAGCATATTAGTCGCTAATGACCTCCTATTATTTGGGGAATAAATTGTATGTCGCATTTAAACAATCATTTAGATAATGAGTTCTATATACAATTATACAAACCTAATTTCTGGCATGACGAAATTTAAAATAGCCCGTTTAATATTTATTAAGTTGCTTTGCGTAGTATCCGCACACTCTTACTCGCAAGAAAACATATCCATAAAACAACTGGAACAAAATCTAGATAGCCTTGATTTACATATGATTTTTCTGGAGGAGTCTGACCTGAGCATAGATAGTTTAATATCACAATATGAAGTATGGAGGCTCAAATTTCCTCATTCTTCAACGGTACCATTAGCGTTGGGAAGATCATTGTTCTATCGAAGTCATTCAGATGCTCGAAAGTGGTTAACGTATGCGTTGCAGAACGATTCCGCCTTGGCAGAAGCACATATGCTATATGGCATGGATGCAGAAAGGTGGGGAGATAACAAAGTGGCTTCTGAAGCTTTTAGTAAAGCGAGTAGGATAGAAAAGGGTAACGCTCGTTACGCATTTTATGAAGCACATAGTTATGCTAATTACGATCTTAAAACTTATTTTGATAAGATGAATTCAATACCCGTCAACTACAAGGGCGATGAGGCTGCTGCGATGGCGCTTTATTGGCTGGCTAACAAAAGCCTTGATACTTTTCAAAAGAAGAGATATTACAAACAACTAGCTAAGGAGTATCCATTTGAGAAGTATCATTTTACCCGTAGCGGAATGAATGAATATTTCGATCTTTTGGTAAATGAGGATTTAAAGGAAGCAATAGAGTTAGCTACAAGTATATGGAAGCAACAGGCAGATAGCACTTGGTTTATTCGTCTTGAAAGTGCACAACTGTTATACTCCGCAAAAAATCAGTACAGCTCCGCTCAATATGATTCCGTATTATATTCAATAAAGAGCCTTGAAACTAGTAGGTATTCCTCAATCTCGCGTGCAACGACTTTATTGGTTGCAGACACATTTGTGAAACTATCCGATTTTAAATCAGCGCTTCAGGCTCTGACAACATACTTCGTTCAAAATCCCGATACTTCGGTATACAAGAGGATAGAAAAAATAGGTTTTAACAACGGTATGGAAAAATTTCAAATCAGGGATTTAGTTAAAACTACAATACTCGAAGAAGCGGATAATGCTTCCGAGATAAAAGCGACAAGTTATATAGATCAAAGTGAAATAAAGCTGAGCGACTTTTACGGCAAAACTGTACTGTTATCCTTTTGGTTTCCTACATGTGGGCCATGCAGAGCCGAATTCCCGCATATAGAGTATGTTCTAAACAATAGAAAGGAACGAGATGTCGTATATCTAGGCATAAACATGGTTCACGAACAAGATGACTATGTATTACCGTTTTTAGAAAAAGCTAAAACGTCATTCATACCTCTGAAAGACAATCCAGAAGAAAGAGGCAATCTAATTGCAGAAGCAGCACCTTCGAATTATCTAATAGACAAATCCGGGAAAATAGTCTTCAAGGATTTTCTAGTCAACAGTAATAACAGAAATGTCTTAGAGTTGATGCTTTGGATAATTGAATAACTGCCAAATAGAAATATTCGTGAAAATTCAAAGTACCTATAAGATCTCTTGTTGGAGATATATGTATCAGCTACACTACATATGTAATTTTTACTCATACTGAGTTGTCGCACAATACGAAGGTATCCAGCGATGATATCGTCTTATATAATTACTTATAATTACTTGGTGGGTGAGATGCTATTACACTGCGATAGATAAGTTCCTAACTGAAATATTCGCAAATCAAAAAACTTTATGATAAAATATCAGGATGACAAATTTGTATATCTCACTTTTCAGGTAGTAGCTTAGATTTCTTTTTTACTACAATACATAACATCACAGCGTAAAGATATTTACTAGACTTCCATTTAATAAAAACAAAAAGGTAACAAGAATCGTCTTTAAAGGGTAAGTAATTATGTTCAAACATCTAATAGAACCTTAATTATTTTTCATCACTATAATAATTGTATTAATGGACTATTATCCTACTATCGAGTCATTGGCACTGATCAGTGATCGAAATACTTGCGCTATATTAGACAAGAATGCGACGATCAATTGGTACTCTCCAAAAAGGTTTGATGACTCTTCGGTCTTCCACTCCTTATTGGATTCTAAATCTGGAGGAAGCTGGGAAATAATTACATCAGCGAGTCTAGAAAGTAGAAATTTTATTGATCGCAGTTCAGTTTTGGAGCAGAACTTTGTTGGGGGCGATGATCAGTTTACCTTGCGCGACTGGATGCCGATTCATAAATCTTACCGCGGCATCGTTCGCCAGTTCAGTAGTTCCAAACATAATATACACTCCCAAATAAAGATGACCCCTGACTATGGTAGGGGTCAAGCAGATATCACACGCATAAATGACCAGACCGTGCTATTTGAAAATACGGGCCTTTACCTATTCGTAAGCGTGCCCATTCAGATTTCTGGTGAAATGGTCGGTTTCAGTATTCCTGCAGGCACGGGAGGTTGGGCTTACCTGACCGATTTACAAACACCGGATGTATGGGAAGATGATTTTTTCGAAAGCATGCTTACCATCACGTTGGAAAATTGGTCTGACATTGCTTCCGAATTTGAGTATGAAGGTCTGTATCAGACAGAGGTTCTGAACGCAGTTCGGGGAATTCAGCAGCTAACTTGCGGGGCTACCGGAGGGGTGATAGCAGCTGCCACAACTTCTCTTCCGGAGGTTATTGGAGCTGAGCGAAACTATGATTACCGGTATGTTTGGGTACGTGACGCCGCACTTATCACCGGTGCACTTTCTGCACTGGAAGTAAGTGGAAAGGTGGAAGAAAAGTTTCTGGAATTCATGTATGAATCTATGCGCAAGAATACCGGGCAGTGTGTCTATCCCCTATACACTATCGATAATAACATTATCGAAGATCTTACTGAGCTGGAACTGGACGGCTATCAGCGGAGCAGACCTGTCCAAATCGGAAATATTGCTTCAGATCAGCGGCAGCTTGATGCCGAAGCTAATATCCTTATATCCTCTAAAATTATATACGACAAGTACGGTCGCAAAACGCACTGGGAAATGGTTCGACGTGTAGCTAATTATATCTGTGAAAACTGGCATAAACCTGAAAATGGTATCTGGGAAGAAGGGGCTGAATTGCAGTACACGTCTGGAAAGGTATTTTCAGTTATTGGTCTTGAAATGATCTCTCGTTATAGCGATGATGAACAGGAAAAATCGTACTGGCAGGCTACAGCGAAAAAGATAAGAAAATATGTTGGCCATAATTGTATGACCAGCTATGGGGCGTTTGCAAACTACGCTGGATCAGAAGAAGTGGATGTTTCCTCTGCGCTTTATGTACTGTGGAACTATACACTAGCGGACTCTCCTGAGATGCTGGCTACCATTGATAGATTGGAACAGCATCATTCGCGTGATAATTTATACTGGCGCACTTTGGTAGAATTTGATGCAAGCAAGGAAGGTGCTTTTTTGGCGGGAAGCTGCTGGATTGCGCACTACTATGCCGTAGCAGGTAATTACGAAAAAAGTGCGCAGATTTTGGATTCAGTCAAGTCTTATCAAAATGATCTGGGATATTTTGCGGAGGAGGCGGACGTTGATAATAAATGTCAGCTAGGGAACTTCAATCAAACTTTTGTACAGTCCTCATTTATTTGTGCAGCTAACGGTCTTAGCCGTGAAAAAGAGGGAGTAGATACCGTAGTGCGATAGTCTTGCAGCTACGCGGGAATCTAAAAAAAGCGTTCGATAGGCATATCCTATCGAACGCTTTTCATTTATCAAACTGTTTTCAAATCAATTTCCCTTTAATTTACCATACACTTCACCTAGGCGATCAAATGCCTCTTTCTTTTCCCAAGTCGGGATTTTTTGGGAGCGTGGATCGTCTTTAGGGAAAGACTTCACTAGGGAGAAGGTGGTCATATCAAAATCTCTATTCCCGGGTCCACTATAAGGCATAATCGGAAAGGCAAATACGTAGATATAGGCACCGTCAATACCTGTACCATTAAGGATATTTATTTGAGTTTCTATATAGTCCGCCTGCTCTTTTTCATCTCGGACAGGAACCTTGTTATCCATATATATGCCCGTACCGTCGGGGTTCGATCCCTGGAGAACGGCAAATCCGCCATCTCCCTTTTCACCGGCACCCTCGTAGGCGCAGCTACCAAGCTCCATAACCAAAAGCGGCTTTCCTATTTTGTATTTTTCAAGCCCCTGTACATACTCTTCTGCTGTCTCTCCTCTACGGTAATAGTCAATGCCCACAATGTCAAATAGATCCCAGTTCACCTCTTCCCAAGTTCCCGAAGAGTAAGTGACCTTTCCTGTGAAATTGGCACGCACGCCCTTGCATATCTCAGCAAGTATTTCGTTTAGCTTTACGTTGGCCTGTTTAAACTCTTCCGTCTTTTCTGTGCCGTGTCCAGGAGCAACACCGTTTTCTATCATGAACATTACGCGTTCATTAAATGTCTCTCCCGGAAAGGCTCCGCGACTAAAAATAGTGTATTCGCATCCTTCTACAAAGATAAGATCCACCCCTTTGGACTTCAACTTTTCAGCTTCTTTCGCTGCTTCGGTCATAAAAGCAATGGTCTCATTTGCATCCGCGCCCATTTTCCATGGATTGAACAGTACATGTAGTCCAGCCTCATGCGCGGCTTCTGCCGCCATTACAAGGCGTGGTATTTCTTCTCCTTCGATACGTACTGAATTGGCATGCAACTGACCCGCAATCTGCTTCATATCGTATTTTACCAATTCCGGATTGAATGGTTCTACCGAAAGTGGGCCTGGACTAAACTGGAGCCCAACATCATAAACTACTCCTCTGTACTTCATATTGTTATCATTTTTATTAATTTCATTCTGTTTAATTTCATTTTCTGGATTCTGCTGTTTTGCAAAGCTGGGTACATACTGAAATACAGAAAGTACCATAAGTCCCATAAGTGTGCTTTTTAATGCTGATTTATTCATGCTATCTAAAACTTTTATACCTGTAAAGACTAATCTAAAACCCTTTTAATTTTACAAGCAATCCTATTAATGTCTGCATCTCTTGGCTGGACAGCGAATCAAAATTGCTTTCCATCTGGCTAAATTCTTTCTCCACTTTATTGTATAATTCCTGTCCTTTTGGAGTAAGACCAATGACCACAAGTCTCTTATCTTGAGTGTTTGCCGACTTTTCGACCAAACCCTTTTTTAGTAGTCTATCCACCAAACGAGACACTCCAGGATTTTTCTCGTACATCCACTTTAGAATGTCCGATGTGGATACTTTCCCTGCGTGATGCAGTATGGCCATAACATTATGCTGCTGGGGAGTGAGATCGTATGTCTTAAAAAACTCTAATGCCCGGTTGGTCAAGTGGTGATAAGCCTCCAAGATTTCTACGCCAATCCTTTTGGTGTCATTTAGATGTTGCTTCCCTTCTGTTTGTGCTTTCATCGTATATGAATTTTATTATTATAACATTACATATGTGCTCCGCCATCGATCCTTAACTCCGTGCCGGTGATGAATTTACCATCATCCGAAGCGAGCATGGCTATTGCTCCGGCTACTGCATGCACAGATCCCAAACCGCCAGGAATCGCCGCCTCCTGCTTGGCGAAAAGTTTGTAGTCAATATCGGGCGGAAAAGCGATTCCGCCCTGTTTTGTCATGCCCGTTTGTATACCACCTGGAACAATATTTACTGCACGAAGTCCCCTGTGGGCATACTCTGCAGCAATGGCATGGGTAAGTGCTTGTATGCCTCCTTTGCTGGCAGCATATCCCGCAAAATAGGGGTGTGCAAAGTTTGCAGCAGTGGAGCTGAAGTTAACCACTACACCCTTTCCCGATTTTAACAAAGCTGGTAGCGCAGTTTTGGTCATTAAAAATGTACTGGTCAGGTTTACCTTTATCAAGGTATTCCAAAGATCCAGCGATGTCTCATGGAAATGAGCTGCCCGAAGAATTCCAGCAGCATTAACTAGCACATCTAAAGTATCATCTTCTTTAAGTAAGCTAGAAATTGTATCCGTCACTTTATTTTCATCGGACACATCTAGTGTAACCAGCGTAAGTTTGTCGTCTTCCAACCATTCCAGAGCCATGTTTCGCGTAATTTCTAGGCCATCGCTGGATATGTCAATAGCCAATACTTTAGCCCCTTCGGTTAATAGCCTTATTGTTGTTGCTTAGCCAATGCCGGAGCCCGCTCCAGTGACGATCACTGTTTTACCTTCAAATCTTTTATTCATATATTAATTATATTACATTTCAAAACTAATGATTAAACATCAATGTCTAGTCATTGTTTTGTTTTTTTTGCTTTTCAATATTCAGCGAGACAAGATTTGCACGATCATGACCAATATATGAGTACAGGTGTATTCATATTATTGGGTATATTTGCACATTATTTAGGTAGAAAGGTTACACATGAAAGTATTAAGTCAATTCGAACCGTTATCTGTAGAAGAAGTTCAGGAGGTTAGCTATTCCTGCTCCAGACACTCGCATACCTATTACGAGCTGGTTTACATTTCTAGTGGAACAGGTAACCATTTGCTCAATGATGACATCATTCCCTATGTTGCGGGAGATCTTTTCCTGGTTGCACCAGGCGAACTTCATTCATTTGATTTAAAGAGCGAAACCCACTTTATCTACATCAAATTCACAGAAGCTTATTTTGAGAGTAAAAAGCATTTGGCACCTGATGAATTTAAGATTGGATCTCCAGAGCTACTTATGCAGATGAAGTGGCTGAAAGAAGTGAAGATTGTAGTGAAGGAGCCGTGCAACCATATTCTAAAGTCGACAATTGAAAATCTATTACTGTACAGCAAGCACCGGAGCATCAGTGCTTCGCCAGTGGCATATTATCAGCTGCTGAGCATCTTTGGTATGATAAGAGAAATCCTTCGAGAACGTAATGCAGCCAGCAAAGAAGAACTAAATCACGAACGGCTGATATCGTTTGTTCATGAGAATATCTACGACCGTCAAAAACTGCTTGTTCGAAATGTAGCTAATCACTTCAGTATTTCATCCACCTATTTTAGTAATTACTTTAAGCGTCACTTTGGCATGTCCTATCAAACGTACCTAGACACTTACCGAACTGCTCTGGTAGAAAAGCGTTTGAGTGTTGGAGGGCTAAAGACCAAACAGATCGCGCAGGAGTTCGGGTTTACCGATGTCAGCCATCTTTCCAAGACATTTAAGAAAGTAAAAGGATATACCCCTAAAGCTTATCTCAATAGTTTAAAGTCCAACCTTAAGCAAAGCATTTAGACCGAAAAGCCCAAAATTAAAGTTATTATACTTTTAAATGAAATAAATTTACTCAAATTTTGATTCTGATGGCACTAGCTTTGTAAAAAAGCTAGTATGATGTTTGAGAAATTTAATTTAAAAGGCACTGAGCTGTCCAATAGAATCGTGATGGCTCCTATGACTAGAACTAGGTCAAAGAACGGAATCATGACAGAAATGAACGCGCTATACTATCGGCAGCGCGCATCCGTGGGATTGATTATTACTGAAGGCACATCGATCTCGGATACATCCATGGGTTACCTGTATGTTCCTGGAATATACAATGCTGCACAAACCGAGAGCTGGAAGCAGGTGACAGATGCTGTGCATGCGGATGGAGGAAAGATTTTCACGCAGCTGTGGCATGTAGGTCGCGTCGCGCACATTTCCAACCAACCTAACCATTTCCAGCCCGTAGCACCGTCTGCGCTGCTGGCAAAGGATAGCACGGCTTGGGGTATAGAAGATGGGGTGGAAGGAAGAGTGCAGGTATCAACGCCACGCGCTTTAGCACACAATGAGATTGCGGAAGTTATTGCAGATTATGTAAAGTCAGCAAAGAATGCCATGGAAGCCGGCTTTGATGGTATTGAGTTACACGGCGCTAATGGTTATTTGATAGATCAGTTTTTGAACCCTGATACAAATCTACGTAAGGACGAATACGGCGGATCGATCCAAAACAGAGCAAAATTTGTACTTGAAGTAATTGACGCCGTTTCCGCAGAAATCGGTGCAGGAAAAGTGGGCATTCGTATATCGCCATATGGCACGCAGCATGACATGTCCGTGTATAAAGAAATTGCGGAAACCTTTGAATACCTCGCTCTAGAATTCTCAAAAAGAGGTATAGCGTATGTACATCTGCATGATCAGGGAACACTGCTAAAAGATCACTATGATTTTGTGAAAAATTTTAGAACATGGTTTGATGGGGCATTAATCTTTGCCGGATTTTTGACTAAGGAAAAAGCGATGGAAATGTTAGCTGAAAACGTTATCGATCTCGCCGCATTTGGGCGGCCCCTGATATCAAACCCAGATTTACCGGAACGCTTTGCCAAGGATCTTCCTCTCTCGCCGGGCGATCGGGATCGCTATTATGGTTTTTCCGCTGAAGGTTATATCGACTACCCAAGGTATGAAGAATTAAGTGAGGCCGATAAAAAAGAATTGGAAGAAAACAATTAGCAGCAGCAAGTAGTACTAGACTAGGGTGTAGTACTACTCACAAATTTTGTCCGTTTCTGTGGTGTGGCGCTAAGCAGAATTGATCAATGCCTGTAGATCGGACAAAGTACAAGACAATATTCTTTTCACATTTTAAAATTGAAAGCATATGGAAAAAATTGGAATTGGAAACACGGATCTACAGGTAAGTAGAATAAATCTGGGAGGAAATGTTTTTGGATGGACGTTAGACGAGAAACAGTCGTTCAGTATTCTAGACGCATTTATTGATAAGGGGGGCAATTTTATTGATACTGCAGATGTATATTCTGCTTGGGTTTTGGGAAATAGCGGTGGAGAATCAGAGACCATCATAGGAAAATGGCTTAAAACCAAATCAAAAAGTGATGATATTATCGTTGCGACAAAAGTAGGATGGGATTTCGGCGATGGAAAAAGAAAGGGACTTAGTCCTTCTTATATTCGAAGTGCTGTTGAAGACTCTTTAAAAAGGCTTCAGATTGATCGTATCGATTTGTACTACACCCATGTCGACTCGGAGGAAATTCCCGTGGAGGAATACCTCGGCGTCTATGCTGATCTGATTAGGGAGGGAAAAATAGCACACATCGCTGCATCAAATGTGCCTGCGGATAGACTAAAGAAATCATTGGAATTAGGAAAGTCAGGTCAATACCCGCTCTACCAAGCATTACAACCTCACTACAATTTAGTCGAACGTGAAAAATACGAACATCAGTACGCTCATATTGCAAAGGATTTTAACTTAACAGTCTTTCCTTACTGGTCTTTAGCGGCGGGATTTTTAACAGGGAAATATAGATCCGAATCGGATTTGAATAAAAGCCAACGCGGCGAAAGCGTTAGACAGTATTTAAATGTAAAAGGCCTGGCAATACTAAAACAGCTTGATGAATTATCGGAAAAGCACCATACAACCCCGGCGGCAGTTGCAATAGCTTGGCTTTTACATAGACCGCAAATTGGTGGTACAATAGCAAGTGCAACGAATGAAAAGCAATTAAACACTTTAATTGAAGCATCAGGACTCAGATTGGATAAAGGTGATATGGAAGTCCTTGACACCGTAAGCCAATACTGATAGACATAGTTTTTTATAAGACCTCCTTTATGAGGTCTTATTTGTTTTATATCGTTACGACATGGTAAAGAGTATATGTCTCACAAAACGAAACTATTATTAAAAAATATATGATACTATTATGTTATGGAAGTCAACACTTACTCTATTCTCTATGTTTTTGAGTTATAATGGGAGTTGTGTACCAATTCATAATGAAGCCTTACCAAAACAGGTAAGGCTACCTATAGACCTCAACGGTTAATACTTTAAAAGAAAAGTATTTTAAAGGTTATTTATAATTTATGTTGGCCTTCTCACACATCGGTATGGCTTTCTATCTAATCGGTTGCCGTCTGTAGCACCGTTAAAAGCTCCGTAACTGTAATTTCCAGCAGTGACTTGAGTAATCTCTGATCGAGCTCTTGAGGATGTTGAGCCGGTATTCTCTACTTGCCAATATTCAGCAACTGCCAGGCCGCCTACTGGTTGGTTGTGGCCTTGCTGTACGAGTACACGCTGTCCATTATCGTAGTAACCGATGTATAGTAGCTCAAAGGTGTTTCTCGGGTATGCGGGGTTATTCGGCGTGTTTGCTGCTGGATCCCATTGCGCCATAACACGTGTATTGCCTCCAATAGTTGTTCTGAGGTTTCGCGTAGGAGCTCCTGTAGAAACCCTGTTAGCATTTGTTGGGGTAGACCATACATTGTTTGGATACACAGAGTTGCATGGATCGTAAGTTGCACTGAATGTTGTTCCAGCGGGGGTAGTTGTTCCTTTGTTCCAGAATTCTCGAGCCACATCGCCTATCGCATACTCGTTATTTGGCCTGAATCTATATCTGTCTACCACCCCCTCATCTGAATTGTACAACAGATTTGTCCTCGCCCATCTTACTCCATTGATCGTCACAGGTGATTCAATCAAACGGGCAGTTATCACATGGCGGCTACCTATTGCTGGATTTATAGACCCTGTGATAGATAATAATGTATTCGCTGTAAACGTTCGCGTATTTGTGTTGTCCAAAGTAATATTTAATGTATTCAGGCGAACACGTAGGCTGCCAGCTGGTACATTCGCCGTATTGATGGTGTGGAATGAAGCCTTTTTAACAGCATTACCTAAAGAAGCATCCACCACCGCCATGCTTCCTCCATTTATTTGGGGGGCATCCACCAGGTTAGTAAATGTCGCATTTTGTATATTCAGGTCGCCAATTCTGTTGAGTTTAACGAAAGACCCTGAAGCCACTGAGCCTATATCAATTTCTGAAGAGTTTTGAATTTGTCCGAATATTCCCCTCGTATTCAAATCTACTTCAATGCGCGAAGTTAATCTGCGGAAAGCAACAGTAAGCGTATTGTTTCCAAAATTTGGTGTAATCTGACCAGAAGAATATAAGATATCTTTGTTCCCAAGCAAAGATGAAGGAATAATTCCTGAGGAATTGATATCAGGAACTGTCGTTTCATTTATAGAAACCGCATACCAATTGTAAGTTCTCCCTGCATTAACTTGAAAATTGAGAGCTGATCCAGCGGTTGCTACGCGGTTTGCTACCAAAATTCCTGTTGGCGTTTCATACATTAAGATTCTATATTGTATACCGTTTGACATTGGTGTCGAAGCCCTATTTACCGTTCTCGCCTTCGTAGAATTTGCGCTATTTGTGCTATCTACACTAACTGGGAACTGAATATCATCTATCATATCAAATTCAGGTAGTTCAACTATTTTGAACTGATTTGAATGTGACATCTGCGATGTTGCCGAACGCGATCTATTCGATGATGATCTCGAAATTTGATCTTCAACATTGGATGGATTTACTTCAAATGATGCTTCATCCTCAATGTTGATTAAAGAGATGTTGATATTTGAGTCTCCATTACTCTCAGATACATTTGATTTGGAACAAGATTGCAAAGCAATTAATCCAAATAGTAGCGTACTTAGCCGGATGTTTATCATATGAATGTGGTTACAGATTCTAAATGTCAAAGTCATTGATTCTGGTATCATCGTTGTTCCAATCTTCGATCTCAGGATTCGCTTGATTTGGGCTTGAGCCAACATTAATGTTAGCAGAACCGCTAGCTATAGAATGCTCACATTTCACAGTGAGTGTTTCAATCTTGGGGGGAATATAATTTTGGAGCATAATTTTGACGTGTTAGTTATGTCGTTTATTATCAAAGATATGCCAATAGTTCTCGGTGCGGGGAATAAATTTTTGACGCTGTAGCTAAGCAACTACAAATTTTTATTCTTGAGATAATGAAATTATTGAAAAGTGTTACAGTGAACTATGTCTTTATAAATTTTGTCATGCTATAACAGTATGTAATTTTTCCTATTAGGTTAGGAGAAATTCTTATGATGTTTATTATTGTAATTTAAAGTGTAATAAATCCGCTTCACGAAAGTGGTTTATTGCTTTTCGACTGGTTCGCTATTGGCAGTTTAAACATTCCTTCGTACCCGAATAGAATAAACATTGCTAAACATTTGCATTCCTATTATAAGTGGATTAGATTAAATGGTTAGGTATCCGAAGAAACTGATATACTATTAGATTATGTAACCATAAGTGTTTCAACATGAGAATGGTAGATAATATTTGATGAACAATAGTTCTTTGACTCGCCTGAAGTAATAACCAATATTACAGCAGCCGGATTAGGAAGTATAACAGTCATAGGTGTTAAGACAGGCTGAGCAATGATTTGCGGATTGAAGCGCCCTGAAAGATATCCAACTTGAGCCTTAAGCAGGATTATAGTTAAATAGAGTATAACAGATTTTACTTTTTGCAATACGAAGTACTTGTACAACCGTTATGAAAAGATTGGGACTAGCGAAATATAAAAAACATGTAACGCGTTATTTTTTAATAATTTAGTGGAAAATTCTATCAGGGACAATAGAAGTTTTTATTTCCAAAATAATATTTTTTTAGCTCTGGAGAAATACAGTTAAATCTGCACTACTTAACAAAAGCATATTGTTTGGAAGCAATTCGTTGTTACCGGTAATATTGATCTTAAATTTCCAAAAGGACATTATTATATTTTTTGATGTTACTATTGATATAGCTGAAAATTATAAATAAGATTAGCTATACACCTCTACTCCAAGCTGAATGTTCTGGCGAGATCAGTTTTAAACGAATCAAGTTCTTGATTAAGATTTATTACAGCTCTGCAATTTTTACTCAACAATTCTATTAATTTCTTGGGCGCTTTTTCATCCTTAATTAGAATTAGCCTGTTTTTAAAATCATAATCTTGAGACGCCGAAAAGCCTAAAAAGTTTTGATCAGTCAAAATGCCAGAATTCACTAATATAAACTTAAAGGTATTAATATTCAATTGATGGTTCAATTCATCAAGATTGTCTACTTCGTAACAAGTAACGGACGGGTTGATTTCATTTATCACCAATATCAAACCGAAGCGAGTTATACTAGATACGTCGGCTATTATTATATTCATATTACAAATGATTTAAATTGATTCTTCTTAAAACTTTTATGCTTTTGCTAATCGGAATTAATTGGTGCTCTACTCACCAATGTTCCGACCACTATATATCGACATTTCAAATGTAGTTTTTAACAGAGAGCTTATAAGGTGTTATCAAAAGTAAAAGCTATTTATTTTGGAGCGGCAATTATGAAAAAAGTATATCGAATGGTTTGGGTATAAATATAGAAAATTTAATTAAACAATTTTGCGCAAACGATTGCGTAAACTTTTCAGTGTTTTGTAGTTTTTTATATTACTATCAAATTGCATACATACTTGGTAACTAAGATCTTTAATTGAAATTTATCTTTACCGAGCTTTGTTGATCGCATTTCACGTTCGAAATATTGAGCGTTTTTGCTTCAGTTTAATGAGGATTTATTGTCAAGGAAGTTCCGAGAGGTAGATTTCTTATACAACACGATTTTAAAGAAACTTTACTAAGCTCTAGCTCTATCAATAACATCTATCGGGCAATCACCTGATGCTGTATAATAACGGTTTTGTTAAGTTGAAACCTGAGCTAACTTGAGTGGTAGTCAATTTTACTAATATCCGTATTTATACATTTTAGTTTTATCACTTTTATAAATGCCTGTAAATGAGTATTTAAATTATTTTTGATGTCCTGTGTTTTGTGTTGTTTAAGGTGTATTTATATACCTTTGTAGTTGATTAGCTACAACGATCAACATTCTTTTTTAACTTCAAATTCCAAAAGTTAATTTTATTACTAGCACTAAATGGTAGGAGAGTTGTCTGCTTTATGAAAGAAAACTGTAGCTCTTTCCAAATTTTGAAACCTTGTGAAATGATCTTTTTTGGGTAACAACCAATTTAATCAGCTTACTAAGTTGTTCTTAATACCTACCATCACCTGACACTCGAAGGCTTAATAAAAACAGTGGCATGATACAATATTTACTACCAAATTATATCCCACACTCAAATTAACTATCGTTTATATGAGATGCCTGATTATTGATAACAATACTCCACGAAGAACAGGAATTTTCACCATTGCTAGACAGGTTGATGACAATCTCTATGTTCAAGAGTTGCGAAATGTGGACGACTTTAAAGTATTGTCGAATGAATATTTGGTGAGTCGTGTAGTAATAAGTACTTCAATCGTTGAGCGAACACTTACAGATTTGATTGAGGTGGTCAAGCAAAATCAACCACTTGCAAAAATACTTCTTATCACCAACGTTGGTGATATAGTAGTTCCCAGTTTATTTTTGGAACGTGAAATCGATGGTTTTATCTACTTCAATAGCACTATTAATGAATTTGAAATCTCTTTACGATATTTTATTAAATTCGGAAGCTTGAGGAGTATTACTAAAGAAAAAGTCTCGTACTTTTCAGCGATGGACAAAATATATAACCTGTGTAAAATTCACAGTAGCCTTTCTGAAAAGGAAAAGCTAATGCTTGAACTGATATTGAAAGGCCACAAAGTAATTGACTCAGCGAAAATTCTAAAGATTTCTCCATCTGCGGCATCAACTTATAAAAAAAGAGCATTCAAAAAGCTGGGTATAAAAAATATAATACAATATATTTCCATTTTAGAGGTGTATAGAAAATTAGCGTAGCACTAATAAATTTTCCCGTGAAATGACAATCAACTATAGCTGTGGGTTATTTAGTAGAATTTTCATTTTTCTAAAGCTCGCTCTTTAAATCAAGGGTAAGGCTTCAAAAACAGGTAAGGCTACCAATATTTCACGATTAGCCGAATTTTTGTCCCAAAATTTATCTACAACATAGTTATAGTGCAGGGATAGTGTATTATTTAGCTAAAATGTTTTAGCCTTTTCATGTAAATTAATATATAGCATAAATCACTGTATAGCAGTATTTTATGTATGTGTATCTCCTACAATAACTAAAAAAGTGGTTTTCTCTTGCTTCGTTTATGGATAATTTGCAGCACACAAACAAAAACAAATAAACCGCTATGCAAAAATTTCTAAACGAACTATCTTCACAAGTGAAGCCCAAAACGAATGGTAACATTTTCGAGGACTTGACGCCTGCCGAATTGATGGAACATGCGATCAAACAAAAACAAAGTACATTATCAGCCAATGGATCCCTAAATATTATGACGGGAAAATTTACTGGACGATCGCCCCGCGACCGCTACATCGTGCAAGATGAGGTAACCGCTAATGTGGTGGATTGGGGAGCTGTCAATCAGTCTTTGAGTTCCGATATTTTCGATGTATTGGAAATGCAGGCGCTAGATTATCTGAATGCACGTGAAGTGTTATTCACTCGGCGTGCCAATATTGGAAGTTTCGCGAAATATAGTAGGAGCATCTATTTTGTTACCGAGCTTGCTGCGCAAGATTTGTTTATTCGCAATATGTTTTTGCCGACGGACCATACAGCAAAGCAGGATGATTGGAGCGTTTATGTTGCGTCTTTGTTGAAAATAGCAGATTACAAAGAGCTTGGATTAAACGCTTCGAATGCGGTTGTGCTTGATTTTTCTCGTCGAAAAGTCCTCATTATAGGCACAGCGTATACTGGAGAAATTAAAAAAAGCATGTTTTCGATGATGAATTTCGTGCTTGCTCAAAATGATAATGTGTTGCCGATGCATTGTTCTGCTAACGCAGGAAAAGATGGAGAAACTGCATTGTTCTTCGGCTTATCCGGAACGGGTAAAACAACATTATCGGCAGATCATGATCGTTTTTTGATTGGCGATGACGAGCATGGATGGGCAAATGAGGGAATCTTCAATTTGGAAGGCGGTTGCTATGCGAAATGCATTGGTTTGAAAGCAGAGACAGAACCTGATATTTATCATGCAGTACGTTTGGGTGCATTGACCGAGAATATGGTTTACCATTCAAATACGCGTGATTTAGATTTTGATAATAAGTCAATCACGGAAAATATCCGCGTTTCTTATCCGCTGAACTTCATACCCAACGTAGTTAAAGCAAATATTTCCGCTTCACCAAAACATATTTTCTTCCTAACGGCGGACGCATTTGGTGTTTTGCCGCCATTGTCAAAGTTGACCGTGGAACAAGCAATGTACTATTTTCTAAATGGCTACACAGCGAAAGTAGCTGGAACGGAAGTGGGCGTTGCAGAACCTGTCGCTACATTTTCAGCCTGCTTCGGACAAGCGTTTCTTCCGTTGCATCCCATGCGCTATGCAGAAATGTTGGGCGAGCGTTTACAACGCGATCAATCCACGCAGGTTTGGTTGGTCAACACAGGTTGGATCGGCGGGCCTTACGGAGTAGGGCGACGAATTCCATTATATCATACGCGCGCGCTAATTCGTGGCGTTATGCAAGGAGCTTTGGAAGATGGACATTTTGTGAAGCATCCGATATTTGGTTTGCGCATGCCGGTATCTTGTCCATTGGTGCCCGATACGATACTGGATCCACAATCATTGTGGGATGATGCAGATTGTTACGATATAAAAGCACGTGAACTGCAGCAGTTGTTTGAACAGAATTACCAAAAGTATATTGATTAATCAAGCAAAGCTTTTATGAAATTTAAAACATTAGGCCAATTTATTATTGAAAAGCAGGCCGAGTTTCCATTTGCAAAAGGCGAATTATCTCGTTTGCTGCGGGATATTGGTATAGCTGCCAAAGTGGTTAATCGCGAAGTGAATAAAGCTGGATTGGCCGAAATCTTGGGCCCGCTCGGACAAATCAATGTACAAGGCGAAGAGCAACAAAAGTTGGATGTTCTTGCTGATGAAGAATTTATTTCGGCATTAAAGCGAGGAGGTGAATGCTGTTATGTAGCTTCTGAGGAACACGATGAAGGTATTGATCTTTGCGCTGATGATACATTATGTCCGGGGAAGTATATTGTTTGTATCGATCCATTAGATGGCTCTTCAAACATCGACGTTAATATTTCCATTGGAACTATTTTTTCGATTTACCGAAGAATATCACCTTCGGGAAAAGTGCAGAAGGAAGATGTGCTGCAGAAAGGGTTGTACCAAGTTGCTGCAGGATACGTATTATACGGATCATCAACGATGTTGGTATACACAACGGGGCATGGCGTGAATGGATTTACGTTAGATCCTAGCATTGGTGAATTTTGTTTGTCGCATCCGATGATGCGCATTCCAGAAAATGGAAAGACCTATTCCATCAACCAAGGCAACTTTGTGCATTTTCCAGAGCCGATAAAACAATTTGTTAAATATTGTCAGGATGAAGATCCAGAGTCGGATAAGCCGTTCAGTTTGCGCTATATCGGTTCCTTAGTAGCAGATTTACACCGAACTATGTTGAAGGGCGGTATTTTTATGTATCCTGAAAGTTTGCGTCATCCCGATGGTAAGTTGCGATTAATGTACGAATGCAATCCAATGGCTTTTATTTTGGAGCAGGCTGGGGGAGCCGCATCCACAGGTAAACAACGAATATTGGATATCATTCCAGAGAAACTACATCAGCGAACACCGCTAGTCATTGGTAGTGAACGGATGGTTCAACAGGTGCAGCAACTTTACGCATTGGAAAAATCAGCCATGTTAACGTGATAGTAATAGTATAATGTTGAAGATATGGGTTAGCATGATCAATTGCTAGCCCATTTTAGAAGAATATCTTCGCGCACTAACAGCTAAAGTATCTTAATATTTTGCAGGATGCCGTATTTTTTAAGGTATTTTGAACCTATACGTCAAATTTAAAAAAAGCTGTAGTGGTAGTGCATTTTGCATAACATAAAGTGCAAAATCTATTACCACATATGCTTAAGTTGGTACTGCAAGGTTATTAGATATGAAATGCATCATCAAAGTCACTTGATAATGCATTTATTTAATTAATCCAAACACTTTAACTCATCAATTTTTTTGCCATACTATTTTCCAATTTTTCCATATCTGACTCTATTTTCTGTTCGACCACTTTAGCATAAATCTGCGTGGTACGTATACTTGTATGGCCTAACATCTTAGATATGCTTTCTATTGGTACACCATTACTCATCGTAACAGTTGTAGCAAAAGTATGTCGAGCGATATGAAAAGTTAGGTTTTTCTCGATGCCGCATATTTCAGCAATCTCTTTTAGATAGCCGTTCATGCGCTGATTTGAAATACACGGAAAGATTGGGTCATTCTCTGTAGCCCGCACATCATCTCTGTATTTTTCTATCATTAACAATGCTTGAGGCAGCAAAGGTATCCGGACTGGTTCATAGGTTTTGGTTCTGTTGATAAATATCCATTTTTTTCCATTTTCTTTTTGAATGATGTTATTAACAGATAATTTAGATAAGTCAATAAATGACAATCCTGTATAGCAACTAAACAAGAACATATCTAAAACTTGCTGGAGTCGCTTTATATTGAAAATCTTGTTTGAGAGTAGTTATAGTTCATTGGCAGAAAGAAATTTTCTTTCCACCCTTTCAAAACGCTTTTTAAATTGGGCAAAAGGATCACGAGGTATCCATTCCAGAGTTACGGCCAAGTTTGTAAGCTTTCGCAGTCTTTCGATGTGTTTCATCACGCCGTTGTTGTTTAAAGGCTGATGGTGGTCTTTAGGTTTATAGTGCCTTAGAAAGGTTTCAAATTCTATTATAAAGCTATAAGAGAGATCTGCAAGCTTATAATCCTTTTTTGCGATATTGCTGATCTATAAATTCTCTTATATATCTTACCGTAGTGGTATAATTTTTTAGAGTCCCTGGTGCAAGTCTTAACAACATGGTGGAGGAGTGATAAGAAATTAATTTATTCTTAGTAAATACCTCATCCTTTTCCCCAATAAAGCGAAATTTTACAGTCTCAATAGAAACTTTTGATTGCTCTCGCACAATCTGATTATAAGCATCAGCGATTAGAGACCGAACTCGCTAAATGTATTGATTGAGGTTCATAATTTCTTCATATCTACCTTGAGCTCTATCGCGAAGATGATCCCAATCACTTGGCGACACTTTAGATTTCAGACAAATCCTTGTTCTTTGGCCAGTAACAACTATATGTACATAGACTGTCTCTTTTCTTTCTATAATTGATTTGAGGGATCTAACCACAAAATGAATCCAAATGTATTTTTACTTCTCATATAAATTAGTATTATTTAAAATCATATATATTAGTACTAACACACTATACTCGCTGAACTGTACTAAAAGGCGTCAATTTATTACAAATAAGAACAAATAGAAAACTTGATATGTAACCTATTTACAGGCTCCCTTTCAAACTAAACAGAGCATTTTGTTTGTATTGATAATAGTCAAAGTTCCATATCATAAGTTTCAAATATTGCGTATTCAAGTACTCAATATTTGGATTCTTAATGAACGAGCGGTGAAAAATCAGGGTATTTATAACTTTTTAATGTACGCTAAGAGCTTATCAATTAAAAGTCATCTATTTTTTTAACCAAAGAATATCATTTTCTACTTCGAAATTATTTTTCAACACTACGTATAAACTTTGTTGTAGCGCTCGTTTGCTGATTTCCAAATAGTCTGCCAGCTCTTGCTGAGTCAGTAGAAGCGTCAAATGTTTTAATTCGCGCCTGAAATGACGTACTCGCTCTGAAACAGATTTATGTAGTATTACAGCAATGTGTGCATCTTGCTGCCGCATTTTTTTATTGACAAGAATATTTATCAGTCTTGCAATCAGAGGATCAGTCTCTTTTATTTTGTTGATGCTGCTGTACGCTATCCTTAAAACTTTACTTGCTCGGAAGGCCACAATTTTTCCAAAACGTGGGGTATCACTATGCAAATGACTCGTGGTTTTCAATGCATTATAAGGTGTAGCTATACTCTTTATTATTCGACGATTTTCCCGATTAATTTCTATAAGGGCAATCATTCCTTTACTGATAAAGTAGATACATTTTTCCGGTGTACTACTTCATAAAAGACTTGCAGACGTTTGGCTGAAATTGGTTTGGCGTGCTCTCTAGCCCACTGCTTATGAAAGCGTTCTAACTTCGTGTTTACTTCGATCCACCATGGGCGTATTGTACAGTAAGCTGTCAAAGTATAATTGCTGCCAGTAAAGAAATTATTCTATATATTGCCAACTATAATAGCATATATGCCATACAACTTAGACCGATTTTTAAAAGCACAAAATCAAGTTTACTTAAATGCTTATGAAGAGATAAAGCAGGGCAGAAAGCAATCTCATTGGATGTGGTATGTTTTTCCGCAGATTGCTGGCTTAGGTAGTAGTGAAGCAGCGAATTACTATGGTATTTCTAGTAAGGAAGAAGCGACAGCTTATCTCAATCATCCGGTTCTCGGAGCAAATCTGCGGACACTTTCTCAGTTGCTTTTGGAATTACCAAATACATCTGCCGAAAATATATTTGGAAGCATAGACGCTTTAAAACTTCGTTCGAGCATGACACTTTTTTCTGAAGTGTCAAATCAGGATGATATCTTCCAAAATGTTATTGAAAAGTATTTTGACGGACAACATGACCACAAAACTTTCATGATATTAAAAGCTTTAGATAACTAGCCTATATTTGTCGCTGGTGGCTTATTCGAGCATTAAAGAATAGGAGTGATGATACATGCTAGTACATCTTCAGTGATCAATACTATGCAATATCCGCTCTAATGCTTCGCTACATAAATCCAGTGCCTGTACTAACTCTATATTATGTTTGCTGTAAAACTTTGATCGGTGAACAAATTCCTGACATGTGCGATCGTCTTTAATAATAACAAGATTGACTTGAGGTTCTATTTGCTTTATTTTTGCAAGAAAATCGATGGACTGCGTAGGAAATATGTTGGGGTTTAGAAAGACGAAATCATAAGGCTTCAATGCTATTAATCCAGTACATTGTTGGAAGCTATCTGCTTCATCGAAATTCGCCAATTTGTTAATGTGACTGATAGCTAACGTCAAGCCAAAACGTGCTATGCTGGATAGATCTACAATTAGGATGTCCATAGCTTTAAAGAATTTAGGCATCGGTTTATTTTTCGGGTAAGTCATAGATATCGGAAAAGGTATGTACCAATCTTACCAATTAGTGAATCTTACCTATCCTTCCATAAAAATAGATATAATTGCGAATATTTTTTTGCGCAATCGATTGTGTAGATTTCCGTAATCAAGTCAGCGACTTTAAAACAGAACTACATTTTTAAGGTTTTCAAAAATCAATAAACCAAAAAGCATTTTGAGCATACGAAACACTTTTTGGTTTACTGGATCTGGTAATTACTCCTTTTATCAGATGACAAACTTTTCCATCAGGGGAGCCATATCATCGCTTACTTTTTTGTCGAGTACTTTGGCATAGAGTTGTGTGGTGCGAATACTGCTATGACCTAGCATCTTGGATACACTTTCAATGGGTACGCCATTCATCAGTGTTACGGTGGTAGCAAAAGTTCTTTTGGCAACACGGTTGCCAAGCGTTTTATTGATGCCGCAAAGCGCGGCAATCTCCACCAAATATTCATTCATTTTTTGATTGCTGGATATTGGAAGTGCTCGATTATTTGTTTGGCACCAAGGGTTGTCTGCATATTTGGCTAAGATACTACGAGCTACGGGAAGTAACGGTACAGCGACTCGGCTGTCTGTTTTTTGCCGATTTGTAAATATCCATTTTCCGCCATCCACACCAGTGCTAATATCACTAAGGCGAAGCTTGTGCACGTCTGCATAGGATAATCCTGTATAGCAGCTGAATAGAAAGAAGTCACGCACCTGAATTAATCGCTGTGTAGTTAGTTCTTTTTCTGTGATTCTTTTTAACTCGTCAGCTGTTAGAAATGTCCTGTTGACAGGTTTGGATTGAAGTTTACGTCCGTCAAACGGATTCTGATCAATCCATTTGTAGCGTAAACATGTCAGAATGATTTTCTTCAAATTCTTTAAATGCTTATTGGATGTGTTAATATCATTTGACTTCACCGAGCGAAGATAGAATTCGAAATCATCAACAAATGTCTGTTCGATATCATTTAAGGTGACATCGCTTTGATTGTAGGTGTGTTTTACAAACTGCTGAATGTGGCGATCTAATACCTGAAATCTTTTAAGCGTTCCTATGGCATATTCGCCATTTTCAACCAATGCCTGCATTTTCTCATTATGCATCTTCACAGCATCAAGTATGGTGTATTCAGCTTCTTTAATACCCAAGTAGCGATGCTTCAAAGCTAATATGTCTAAATTACTACCTTCCATGCGAAGCTCATCGTATACGGAATAAAGCTTAGTACGTAAATTCTCCAAGAATGCATTGATTGTTTTGACTTGCTGGGTTTTTCCAAAGATTCTTCCGGCATGGACATTCCAGTTTTCGGCTGCTGTTTTTTTACCTGTCGGGCGTTCCCAACGTTTGCCGCCCAGAGTAATGCGCCAGTAGATAAAGCATAAACTTTGCGATTGGTAATTTTTTGGTTTCTTCAAAAAGAAGAGGACATTAAAATTAGTTTTCATAACTAACATGTTTTAAAGTGAAACAAAATTAGCTTTGCAGTACTATTTTAACAAGATGTCCTATTGGTGAACCTGTTCAATATCAATATGTTGTAACTTGATTCGGTGAGTCATTTGAAATATCGAAAAGACTCACCGAAAAACTCACCTCAAGTATGCGATTTCGTGCATATTTTGATAGGTTAAACAAAATAAAAAACCCTGCAAACATTTGATTTGCAGGGTTTTAATGATTTTTGATGTTACTCTTGGTGATCCCGCTGGGATTCGAACCCAGGACCACTACATTAAAAGTGTAATGCTCTACCAGCTGAGCTACGGAATCGTACTTCTTATTATCGAAATAACTTTCGTTGTTTGAAGTGATGCAAAGGTAGTGTTTTAAATTGAAACTGCAAATCTATTTTTAAATTTTCTTGCTTTAATGCTATTTCAGGTCGGTTTTTTGAGATCTAAATTTAGTGTAAGCGTCACTAATATAAGCTCTTAAATCCTCTGGTGTCGCACTTTCAATAAATGATAAACTTGGACGATATCCTTCGCGGAACAACGGAATTTCATCTTCATTTAATGGTGTTATAGAACGAATAAGTTGATTGCTAAATATTTTGTCGATTTTCCTATTATCACGTTCTGCAAATAAAATGTCCAAATTGCTGCGAGCCTGTTTTCCTTTTCTACCAAATAGGCGAGAAGGAGAAACACGCAATCCACCACGTTGTTGGCTCGCTTCCGCGGCCTGACCCTCTCGTTTGGCTCTGGCAATCTCATTCGCCAATCGGCTATCCGATAGGCGCGTCACAAAAACCTCATTGATGACCAATGTGCTTTGATCTCGTACCAAATAAATTCTGCGAATAGCTTCCTCAAACACGAATATGGTGTCCGACTGATATCCGCCACCAGACAATGTCAGGTAATCATTTGTTTTGGCAGATATTGTGAAGTTTCCTTCGCTATCAGTTTCCGTTTCTTTATTGTTGTTTAAATTCTTCACCGTGATTCCACGAAGCTTGTGGCTATCTTGCAAATCGAAAACTACCCCTTTTAGATCTTGAGCCAATGCCGATCCGGCATTGGTCAAGATAAATAAAGCAAATATTGAAAATGATAATATACTTTGTTTCATAGTTATTTCGCTTTCCAAACGTTGTTCTCTTTATTAACATCCGGATAAACTTGATCTGGATCTATAGTTACAGAAACAACTGGTTCTGTTGTATCTAACGCAAATGACCAAGTTTTGTTTCGCTCCCAAACATCCACAGGAAGCTTTTTGCGAACTTTTTTACCACTTTCCGTTACAGCCTCAATAACGACTGGCATTGGTAACTGACCGAGGTTGCTGATCTGTACGATAGCACCTTTTTCCGGACTCATTTCTACATATCTCACTTCATCAATCGCTTGGTCGAGTAACCAGTTATGCTGGAACCATCCGCGCCAAAACCAAGCAAGATTTTCGCCCGTTTCGTTTTCGATTGTACGGAAGAAATCTTCCGGAGTCGGGTGTTTGAATGCCCAATTGTGCACGTATGTTCTAAAAGCTGCATCAAACCGCTTTGCGCCAACAATTTCATCACGCAGTAGGCGAAGTCCAAATCCCGGTTTGTAATACGCTAAAATTCCCAAATTGCGCTCGCGCATATTTTGCGGCGAACTCATGATTGGTTCCAAAGCAGGGGCAGCAAATGCTGCTGTCATTGCGTTTTTATCGCCCATTCTACGTTGGTATTCACCGTTATTAAATGCTTCGGTCGATAAATCGTTGATGAATGTATTGAAACCCTCGTCCATCCAAGCATGCAAACGTTCGTTGCTTCCTACGATCATGGGGAACCAGTTATGACCGAATTCGTGATCCGTTACGCCCCAAAGACTGCCCGCTTTTGCTTTGCTAGAACAAAAGGAAATTCCCGGATACTCCATGCCACCAACATTCGAGGCTACGTTGACAGCGGCAGGATAAGGATATTCAAACCATTTTTTTGAGTAGTGCTCGATAGAAGCTTTCGTGTATTCTGTCGAACGTTCCCATGCGTTGTTGCCGTTACTTTCTGCGGGGTACGCTGATAAAGCTAACGACGTTTTTCCACTTGGTAGATTGATTCGTGCACCATCAACGATAAATGCTTTAGAAGAGGCCCATGCTACGTCGCGCGCATTTTCTAGACGAAACTTCCACGTTAATTCCTTTTTATTTGGGCGCGATGCTTTATTACCAACCTCGTTAGCTGAGCGAATCATAACGGTTTTATCACTTTTTTGTGCTTCTTTATACCGGCTCAATTGCTCGGTTGTCCAAACATCTTGCGGATTTAATAATTCTCCGCCCATCACGACAATGTGATCTGCTGGAGCGGTAATTTCTACATTAAAATCACCGTACTCGCAATAAAACTCCCCCGGACCGGTGTAAGGCAATACGTTCCAACCTTGAACATCGTCGTAAACATAAACACGCGGATACCATTGCGCAATCGCAAAAATATCTCCTGCCTTTGTGCTTAAAATACCGGTTCGATCTGCGCCATATTCTGGTACAGTGTAGCCGTAATCAATGGTCAACGTCGTTTTACCGCCGTTCGCCGCAACAGGTTTCGGCAAATCTACACGCATGCGTGTATCGTTTATCGTGTATTTGACATCGCTCTGTCCGCCAGAAACGACTTTTGAAATCTCGTAACCACCTTTAAAATCATTTCCTGCGCTACCATAACGACTATTTGTTAGTGGCACCACAGTTTGCCCGATAGAGTTTGGTTCGAATAGATTTTGATCCAATTGCAGCCAAATGTAGCTCAACTCGTCCGGGCTATTGTTGGTGTAAGTAATCGTCACGCTACCAGTTACACGTTTTGATTGCTCATCCAAACGCACTTTTAGATCATAGCTAGCTGCATTTTGCCAATACTGATGTCCGGGGCGGCCGCTTGCTGAGCGATATGGAGATCCGTTGTTATTATAAAATATTGGATGAAAAGCTTCCGTGTAGTTGTATAACGATTCTTTTTTTTGTTGCGCTTCTAGCGATAGCGTTGTCATGGCAATTCCAGCAGTTGCCAAACTCAATAATAATCTATTCATGAAAAGTTGTTTTCTATAATTGTGTTTTATAAGCTTCTTCATCAAATCCAACTAGAATCCCATTTTTGTATTCTACGATTGGACGTTTGATCATGCTGTTGTTCTCTAACAGTACTTTATTGGCGGATTTGGCATCGACGACAGATTCTTGTTCCGACTTGTCGAGTTTACGCCAAGTTGTTCCTTTTTTGTTTACCAGCGTTTCGAAGGGTACATGCTGTTCCCATTCTTCTAGCTTTTCTGCAGTTGCCGGCTCTTTTTTGAAATCGTGAAATTCGAAAGATTTGTTGTTTTCTGTGAGCCAATCGAGTGCTTTCTTTACCGTATTACAGTTTTTTATTCCGTAAACGTGCAAAGTGGCTTCTTTGGATGTAGTCATGAGATAAAGATATTAAATTATCACATATCGAGCAGCGTTATTTTGCAAACTTCTTACACGAATTCGTGTTTAATGTAAAGTTATGGTGATGAAATTATTTTGATTAGGTAATGATCGAGATAAATCGTAATTTGATAATAAATTTTTCGACCTATGCACTTGGATACCATACATATTGAGGTGACTTATAATGTTCCTGCCGAAAAGGTTTGGGAAGCGCTCACTTTGCCGGATCAAATTCGTGAATGGTGCTTTGATGTGCCAACATTTTCTACAGAAGAGGGGGATGAGTTCGAGTTTAGTCGGGTCGGTCGAAAGCGTATGTTTTTGCATCGTTGCAAAATACTAGAATCGGTCGATAAATCGCTATTGAAATACACGTGGAATTATCCGGAATTGATGACTGGAGAATCTGTTGTCACTTGGGAACTGATTCCTCGAGGATCAGCTACATCGGTTCGTTTGACACACGAACATTTACTCAATCATAAAGAAGGTGGAGAATCATTCGGAGTAGATAATTTCGAAGCCGGATGGGGTGATGTATTAAAACGATCGTTAACGAATTATTTAGAGAAATAAATCATGGAATTCAAACGGATAGATAAAGAGGCTAAATCTACTATTTTAGCTTTAGAAGACGATATTCAAATTGGCGAAATTACCTATGTGAAGCGTGATGATCAAAAGATTGTCATAGACCATACCGAGGTTGAATCCTTTGCGCGTGGGCGCGGCATTGCCAAAGATTTGGTGGGAGAGGTGGTTTCGATTGCCAGAGAAAAAGGTTGGAAGGTGGTGCCACAATGTCCATTTGCTGCTGCCGAATTTGAAAAGAACGAAGAATATAAGGATGTCTTAGCTTAAATAATTTTTTAAACAGCTACAACGCATTGAGTTTTTTGGTTTCTTTGTGCCATGGTCGAATAAAATTTTGTTCGATTTACTTATACTATGGATAGCATCATTGCTTATTTTTCTTCTATTCCCCCCGTACAAGCTGCACTTTACGCAGGATTATTTACTTGGGGAGTAACCGCTGTAGGAGCAGCATTGGTATTCTTCTTCCGAGAGGTAAATCGCAAATTTCTCAATATGATGCTCGGATTTACTGGTGGTGTGATGATCGCCGCTAGTTTTTGGAGCTTGCTACAGCCCGCTATTGATATGAGCGAAGGCGAAGGTTTTGTTAAAGTAATGCCGGCGGCTGTCGGGTTTGTTTTAGGCGCGCTTTTTATCTTTGGGTTAGATAAGCTGATGCCCCATTTGCATCTCAATTTCTCGAAATCTGAAGGGCCGAAATCATCTTTACACCGAACAACCTTGTTGGTAATAGCTATTGCGTTACACAACATTCCAGAGGGATTGGCTGTAGGCGTTTTGTTTGGCGGTGTTGCGTATGGATTAGGTGATGCAAGTATTGCAGGTGCGGTATTATTAGCCGTAGGTATTGGTTTGCAAAATTTCCCCGAGGGAATTGCCGTTGCTATGCCATTGCGCAGAATGGGATTAAGTCGTTGGAAAAGCTTTACGTACGGACAACTTTCGGCAATCGTGGAGCCAATCTTCGCCGTGATTGGCGCTGTGGCTGTTGGTTTTTTCGTTCCAATATTGCCTTACGCATTAGCTTTTGCCGCAGGAGCAATGATTTTTGTCGTTATCGAAGAAGTAATTCCGGAAACCCAAGCAGAAGGACATTCCGATGTGCCGATTCTTGGTTTCGTAATCGGCTTTGTCGTCATGATGGTATTAGATGTAGCTTTAGGATAATCCTAAAGTTCCTTTCTCAATCGTGCAACTGGGATGTTCATCGCTTCTCGGTATTTTGCTACGGTACGACGTGCGATCGAATAACCTTTCTCCTTTAAGATCTCCGTAAGTTTTTCATCAGCCAATGGTTTGCGTTTATCTTCATTGCCGATACATTCTTCCAATATTTTCTTGACCTCTTTATTAGAAACCTCTTCGCCGGAATCAGTTTGAATGGCTTCTGAAAAGAACGACTTTAATAGAAATGTGCCGAATTCGGTTTGCACGTATTTCGAATTAGCTACGCGCGATACGGTAGAGATATCCATTTCGATGCGTTCCGCAATATCCTTTAAAATCATTGGTTTCAACATGCGATCATCACCTTTCAAAAAATAATCATATTGATACTCCATGATCGCATTCATGGTTTTTAAAAGCGTTTGCTGGCGCTGCTTGATGGCGTCAATAAACCATTTTGCCGAATCCAGTTTTTGCTTAACAAATTGAACGGCATCCTTCATCTTCTTATCGTTTTTCTCTGCTTTTTCGTAGTGAGCGAACATTTCCTGATAAGATCGGGAAACACGAAGTTCAGGGGCATTTCTTCCGTTCAAGGTCAGGTGTAAAATGCCATCGTTGTTAGAAATGTGGAAATCGGGAATAACGTGCATTTGCTTGCCGGCTGCTGCTCCAGAATCGCCCGGTTTCGGATTAAGTTTTAATATCTCTGCAAAAATATCGCGTAGCTCCGCGGAATTTACGCCTAATTGCTTCTCAATTTTATCGTAATGTTTTTTGATAAATTCATCCAAGAATCGTTCAATTACATCAATTGCTTTTTGAATAATTGGGTTATTCAAATCTTTTTTGCGAAGCTGAATAAGCAAGCATTCCTGTAAATCGCGTGCTCCAACTCCGGCAGGATCAAACTCTTGTACGACCTTCAGCATTTCCATCACTTCCTCTTCCTCTGCAATCACGTTTTGTGAAAACGCCAAATCATCAATTAATGATAAGATCGGTCTTCTCAAGTAACCATCATCATCAAGACTTCCAATAACTTGTAAACCAATTTGATATGATTTATCACTCAGAGCAAGTAAGTCCAGTTGATTACGTAGGTTTTCGTAAAAGGAATCTTGGATTGCAACAGGAATTTCTTTACGGTCATCGTCATCATCGCTGGAATACGACGAACTGTAATCATTAAAATCTTCCTCCTGTATGTATTCTTCCACGCTGAACTCCTCATCCGCTCCCCGTTCTTCCATCTCATAATTTTCGTCTGGATCACGATCCGGATACTCCTCAACAGGATCATTCATGTTTGCTAAACTTCCATCTTCCAAAGCCGGATTTTCCTCCAACTCTTCCTTGATGCGCGCATCCAAAGATACTGTCGGTACCTGTAACAACTTAATAAATTGTATTTGCTGCGGAGATAGTTTCTGAAGAAGCTTTTGTTGTAGGGTCTGCTTTAGCATTCGATGTAATTGTTTGATTTGGTAAATTTAATCAATTTCGAGTATAAAGGTAATGAAATTACGCAAAACCGAAAATTTAGGTACAATTATTGCTACAATGCGCGCCGAATAAATTTTCATTGATCGTAAAAGTGTTAAATAGCGTAAATAAACTATATATTTTAACGTTTTTTTCGAAATTGCATCATCGATTATCAAACTAATTACTCATTTTTACGGGATGTTTAAGCGTGTCAAAAATCAGGTTGTTCGTTGGGTTTTAATTTTAATCTACGCGATCATTATCATAACCTGTGCTATCCAATTAAATTTTCTTTGGCTTTTTGGCTATTCGCCAACGCAAAAGGATATTTTCCTGCCAACGCTTAACGTCAGTTCTGAATTGTACACAGCCGATTCGGTACTAATTGGTCGCTATTTCCGCGAAGACCGCGATCCCGTTCCATTTGATAGTATTTCGCCATCGATTCTAAATGCGCTAATTGCAACGGAGGATGTTCGCTTTTATAAACATAGTGGCGTGGATGCTATTGGTCTAGTTAGTAGTGTCGTATCTACATTGAAAGGAAGTGGGCGTGGAGGTAGTACGATAACACAACAGTTATCGAAAAACTTGTATAAAACGCGGTATCAGGAATCGCAAGGTTTGCTAGGAAGACTGCCGGGCTTGGGTATTCTAATCACGAAATATAAAGAATGGATGACGGCTTTCAAATTGGAAAGCCGCTATTCCAAAGAGGAAATTATCACCATGTATCTGAATACCGTTTCGTTTAGTAACAATGCGTACGGTATTAAATCAGCTTCATTGCGTTACTTCAATAAACAGCCTTCCCAAGTTGCTGATAAAGAAGCTGCCGTTCTAATTGGTATGTTAAAAGCAACGACTTTATACAATCCAATTCGAAATCCAAAAAATGCTTGGAAGCGTAGGAATGTCGTTTTAAGTCAGATGCTTAAAGAAGGATATCTTGACGATGCGAAATATCAGCAATTTTCGAAAGATTCTCTGGGACTAAATTTGAACTACACGGATGTTTCGGGTTCGAATGATTCTTATTTACGTAGTGCGGTAGAAAAATGGTTGGACAAATGGTCAAAAGAAAACGACGTAGATATTTACACCAGCGGTTTAAAAATCTATACGACGATTGATTCTCGTATGCAGCAGTTAGCGCAGGAAAACATGGTGCAGCAGATGCGGAATTTGCAACAACGGTTTGACAATATTTGGCGAGGAAAAGAGCCGTGGCGAGATAAAAGTGGCGAAGTAGTGCCTGAATTTCTCGAAAATCAAGCGCGTCAATTGCCGATCTATAAGTCGCTGATGGAGCGGCACAATAATAATGAAGCGGAAGTTTTCGAGGTGATGCGCAAAACCAAGGACATGGAAGTGTTTACTTGGGATGGCATGGAGAAGCAATCGCTTTCTACAATGGATTCTTTACAGCATTATTTGACCATGCTCAATATGGGAATGATGGCGATGAATCCATATTCCGGCGAAATTAAAGTTTGGATCGGAGGTATTGATCATCGTTTCTATAAATTCGATCACGTTAATCAATCTAAACGTCAAGCAGGCTCGACCTTTAAGCCTTTTGCTTATATGGCGGCGTTGGAATCGGGTATGTCGCCATGCGATAAATATGAGGATAAGCCGGTTCGCATTGAATTCGTGAACAACAAGAATGAGGACGAAGTTTGGGAACCGAAAAATGCCGATTGGAATTTTTCGCACCAACAGATGTCGCTTCGCTGGGCAATGGCTCGTTCATTAAACAGTGTAACCGCACAAATCACCAACGATATTGGTTGGGATAAGGTGGTGGAAATGGCTAAGAAACTGGGCATAACAAGTCCATTGGCGTCAGTACCTTCCGTTGGATTGGGGTCAAATGATGTTTCTGTTTTTGAAATGGTTCGCGCGTATGCGGCCTTTATGAATAAAGGAAAGCGTACCGAACCGATTCTTGTTTCTAAAATTGTGGATGCCAATAATAACGTGGTGGCTACATTTGAATCGGAACAAAAACAGGTTATTACGCCGGAAAATGCCTGGTTAATGAGTTATATGTTGCGCGGAACGATTGAGGAACCCGGAGGAACTTCCCAAGCGCTATGGGAATGGGATTTGTTCCAAAACGAAAATGAAATCGGTGGGAAAACCGGAACCTCGTCTGATTATGTGGATGCTTGGTATATGGGGGTCACCAAAGATTTAGTTGCCGGAGTTTGGGTAGGTTGCGATGAGCAAAGTATTCATTTTACGAGTTCAGCAAATGGGGAAGGCTCAAAAACAGCATTGCCAATTTACGCTTCCTTTATGGAGAAGCTTTACCAGCAACCTGAACTTGGTGTAACCTTCGGGAAGTTTCCCGAAGCGTCTGTGGAAATTAAGAAGTCATATCTTTGTCCAAGTCCGCGTATTCGGATTCAGCCGGATTCCTTAACGCTAGATATTGAAGAAGAGATGCCGGATTTTGAAAGCATCACCTTCCCGGATATTATTGAGCCTGATCTGACAGAACAAAATTAGTACCTATTAAATAGGTTGTCGCTTATATTATGAATGATTCTAAAAGTATGTTTAGTTATCGCTATCCTGTATTAGCATTGCTGTTTGCTTGCTTCTATTTGTTATTGCCGACCACGAGTACAGCGCAGTATTTTGGCCAGAACAAAATGAGGTATAAAAAGCTTGATTTCAAGGTGTATGATACGCCTCACTTCAATGTTTACTACTACCTAAATAACGATTCCATGATGCATTGGTTGGCCAAAGAATCGGAAGTTTGGTATGAAATGCATCAGCAGGTTTTCCAAGACACGTTCCTCCGTAAAAACCCAATTATCTTTTATAATAATCATCCCGATTTCCAGCAAACGACCGCAACGCCGGGCGAAGTTGGTGAAGGAACAGGTGGATTTACGGAAGCATATAAGCAGCGCGTGGTGATGCCGATTGCGCAATCAAATCATCAAACACGACATGTTCTTGGTCACGAATTGGTGCACGCTTTTCAATATCGCGTATTAATCGAAGGAAATGATAGCACACGTTTAGAAAATGTCGGCAATATTCCATTATGGATGATTGAGGGGATGGCGGAATATTTTTCCATCGGAAAAAAAGATGCCTTTACGTCGATGTGGATGCGTGATGCCTACGCGAGAAATGATTTTCCTTCGTTGAAGCAGATGACCGATCAATCATATCGTTATTTTCCATATCGGTATGGTCAATCTTTTTTAGCGTTCATCGGAGCGACGTATGGCGACACTGTGATTATGCCGATGTTTATCGAAACCGCAAAATACGGCTATGAAACCGGTATGAAACGCGTTTTTGGTTACGATGCGCAAACGATTTCTACGTTATGGAAAAACACGATGGAAAGCACGTATCGCGGCTTGGGTAAGGATACGACAACGCGCCCAATTGGTACACCGCTGTTGACACGATCGAATGCTGGGCGGATGAATGTGTCGCCTGCCATTTCTCCGGACGGAAAATATGTCGCTTTTTTATCTGAACTAGATTTATTTGGGATCGATCTCTTTTTGGCGGATGCCAAAACGGGGCAAGTACTTAAGAAGCTTGGAAGCAGGCAAACGAACAAAGATATCGATGCTTTTAGCTTTATAGAATCTGCTGGAGCGTTTTCGCCAGATAGTAAGAAATTTGCATTTAGCGTATTTAATCAAGGTAAAAACAAGCTGATGATTATTGACGTGGAAAAACGTCGGCAATTGGGTTTAGTGGAGATGGAAGGTGTGGCACAATTTACCAATATCTCGTGGGCGCCCGATGGCGAAACGCTCGCCTTTTCAGGCTTAAAGAATGGACAAAGCGATTTGTACACGTACAACCTTAACTCCAAGAAGCTTGATCAATTGATGGATGATTATTATTCGGATGTACAACCTAGCTTTTCTAGGGATGGCCGTTTCTTAGTTTTTGCAACGGATCGATTGGCGTTGCAAGGTGATAATCGTTCGGTAGATATTCCTATGAATCTAGCGATCTATGATTTAAAAGCACGCAAGCTAGAAAATTTAGATGTATTCGCAGGAGCGAACAACTTGAACCCACAGTTCTCGGCAGACGGATCACAGGTTTATTTCTTGTCGAACAGCGATGGCTTCCGAAATATGTACCGCGTCGTATTGTCATCTGGACAGGTGGAGCGATTAACGGATTATTTCACCGGAATTAGCGGTATCACGGAGTATTCGCCCGCGATGAGTATTTCCGCGCAGGATGAAATTGTTTATTCCTTTTTCAAAAACAACGAATATAGCGTTTACCGTGCTACCGCAGATGAATTCACGCCAGAAGTCGTTAATTCGCAAACGGTAGATTTCCAAGCTGCAATGCTTTTCCCAGATGCAGATCGAGGGATTAACATCGTTAATTACAATTTGCGAAATTTCAACGCTTACGGAAGAATCGGCGATTCACAAATTCAAAATATTGCGTATAATCCTCAATTTAAACTCGATCAGCTAAGCAATATGGGCATGATGGGAATGACGGTTGGAAATCGCTATGGTGCCGGTATGGCCGGCGGTGTTTTTGGTACTTTCTCTGATATTCTAGGCTACAATCAGATCGTTGGCGCATTAAATGTCAATGGAGAAATATACGATTTCGGTGGTCAGGTTGCATACATCAACAAACGTAGTCGTTGGAACTGGGGTTTTGCGGCTTCCCATATTCCTTTCCGTTATGGCTTTTCGAGTTACAACCGACAAGATCTTGGTCGCGGTGAGGAATGGGTAGAGAACACCTATTTGATGCGTCAATTTCAAACGCAGCTGGAAGGCTTTGTCGCTTATCCATTCAATCGCATTCACCGCTTCGAGATGGGAGCGGCTTATGCTCGCTATGGGTATCGTGCAGAGCATTGGCGCTACGGACAGTTTTCTGGCTTGGGTGATCGGCAAGCGATGAGCAATGAAGAAGCACAGCGTCTGGGACTTGGTAACTTAGATCCGTTTACGATGCCACAAGTGACTGCGGGATTCGTTGGAGATAACGCAGTGAATGGTGTTGCAGCGCCTTTGCAGGGATACCGATATAGAATGACTGTGGGTCAAAATTTGGGTGAACATAATTTTCAAATTTACAACATTGATTACCGTCATTACAAACGCTTGAAGCCAATTACATTGGCGGCGCGTGCATATTCATATATGCGGGTGGGTGAGGGTGAAAATCGTTTCCAAGGATTGTACATCGGTTACCCTTTCCTTATGCGCGGTTTCGAGCAAATTCGCGATCAATCCGGAAGGGCAACCTTTAATGATTTAGTGGGGTCTCGAATGGCCGTTGCAAACTTCGAAGTACGTTTGCCATTTACTGGACCAGAAGGATTGGCTTTGTTTAAATCCGGCTTACTGTGGTCCGACCTTAACTTGTTCTTCGATGCGGGCTTAGCTTGGAATAAGGGAAATACTTTAAAATGGTCAAAAACGGATGCTGACCGAAATCTGGTGACTGATCCAAATGGTCAAAGTTTTTACGAATATGATAGAAATGTGCGTGCTCCGCTATATAGTCTTGGCATTTCAATGCGGGTAAATCTGTTCGGCGCGATGATATTAGAACCTTATTATGCTATTCCTTTGATTAAAGGTCGTTCGGAATTTGGACACTTCGGATTAAACTTTGCTCCGGGTTGGTAGTCTAAAAATCAAATAGTTAATGTATAGGGTTGTTAAGGTCGCCGTTTTGCACTTCATGTGTTGACGGCGACTTTTTTGCAAATACGGGTTTCTTATATTTTATCCATTCAGGATAAATAGCAAGATAAGTATCGCTATGATTTGTAGCGCTAGCGACACGACAGCCCGCATAGGCGGGGATTTTCTGAAAATTTTGTTGTAGAAATAGAACACGTATTAATTTTGTTCGAAATTAGCTGTTCATCTCTTTTAGTCATTACGGTTTCCCGTATGGAATATCGAAAAATGCGTTTTCAAGGTAGGAAGTTTGCTGTCTGCCACACCAATAGCATCGTAACCGTTCCATACAAATCCCAAAATCTTATGTACGTTCAGCCTCTAAAAATTATTTTTTAAGCGTCTATTTTCCTAGATTAGAAATCAGTAAGCGCTATTTTGTTAAGAGGTATTGTATGGTCGCCAAGAACAATTCCTCTACTATTTGTTTAGTAAATATTAAACGACAATAATTGCAAATTATGCTTCAAACTTTCGAATCGTCTGGTAATAATGTCATAGTGCCATCTTATCATAGGCAGAATATTAACATTGGTATAGTGCACATCGGCGTGGGTAATTTTCATCGCGCACATCAGCAGTATTATACCAATCTTTTGTTAAACGATGCTGATCAGCACCATTGGGGAATTTGTGGTGTAGCTTTGCTCCCCGGCGATGAAAAGTTGGTGCGCAATCTCAAAAGCCAAAAAGGTACGTATACGTTGACAGTTTGTGGGCGGGATGGTCGAAATGAAGTACATCAGATTAATTCGCTTGTCGAGGTACTGTGGGCCATGGAAGATTCGGAAGCGATATTGGAAAAAATAGCTGCTGCGGAAACGAAGATTATTACGCTGACTATCACAGAGGGCGGCTACAACTTGGATAATTTAACAGGAGAATTTCAAATTGACGACCTAGCGGTGGCAGCTGATATCAAAAGTGTTAACGCTCCTAAAACGGTATTTGGTTATGTTGCCGAAGGTCTGCGAAGAAGAATGCACAGCGGAGTTGGCGGAATAACCATTCTTTCATGCGATAACCTGCAACATAATGGTGATACAGCAAAGCGCGCATTTACGCAATTTTTTGAGGAGCAGGACAAGGAATTGTCGGTTTGGGCAAAAGAAAATGTGACATTCCCAAATAGCATGGTCGACCGAATCACGCCAGCAACTAGGGTAGAAGATATCGTTCGGTTGAACGAGAAAAACGCTACGGATGATATAGTGCCCGTCTATTGTGAGGATTTTATTCAATGGGTGGTAGAAGATGATTTCGCGGCAGGAAGACCAGCTTGGGAGCGTATAGGTGTGGAGTTTACGGATGATGTGACAAGTTTTGAGCACATGAAATTAAGTTTACTAAACGCTTCACACTCGCTGTTATCGTATCCCGCATTTCTATCGGGTTTCCGGAAAGTTGACGAAGCCATGCACGATCCCGAAATCCATCGTTTTGTTCAAAGTTTTATGGATAAAGATATTACACCTTATGTTCCCGCTCCGCCGAATACCGATTTGAGCGCATATAAAACTATCTTGCTTGAACGATTCGCAAATAGCACTGTGAGCGATCAAGTAAGCCGACTATGTTTTGATGGCATGTCGAAGTTTCCAATTTATCTTATGCCAAATCTTATCGAGATGTTATCCGGAGAAAATGATTTCTCGCGAATCGCATTCGGTTTGGCCTCATATCGACATTATTTGAAATATAAAAAGGACGATAATGGCGAAGCATATGATATCGCTGAACCTTGGTTGACTGTAAATGACTTACCTTTTATCGAATCGGAAGATCCGTTGCAGTTCTTGCAATTTAAACCATTCGCAGGAGCCGGGTTAGCAAACAACAAAAAGTTTGCAGATCAATTCGTACATTATTGTGAATCAATTAAGGAACATGGTGTGTATGCTGTTTTAAAATCGATGAATTAGTGCGAAGATTAGGATGAAAGCGCAAAGAAATATTTGGCCGTACGCCATCGTTACATTTATTTATTTTATCGTTGGATTCTTAACGACAGTAAATGAGCAGCTGCAAGCGCCTTTGAAGGTAACCTTCCTCTCCGAAGCCGGGAATTATAAAAATACCTTAACAACCTCGATATCCTTCTTTTTCTTTTTGGGATATTTAATAAACAGCACATTAGGTAGTAGATGGGTAAATCGTGTAGGTTACAAAACGACGATTATTCGTGGTTTGCTCTTTATCATCAGCGGATTAGCGATGTACTTGTTGTCGACCTGGATTGGTCATAATTATTCGGACAATGCAATTCGGTTTTCAGATGTGGTATTGCCTTATGGGTTTATTGTTTTCGTTACAGGGTCTTTCCTAATGGGAACCTCAGCAGCAGTAATCCAGGTCGTCGTAAATCCTTACGTGGCTTCCTACGATTTGAAGGGAACGAATGATGTTCAACGATTGAATATCACTACGGGAATTAATTCCATCGGTACAACCAGTGCGCCTTTCTTCGTGACATTGGTTATGTTCAGTGGAACATCTATCGAAAATATTCAATTACAACAACTGCTTAATCCGATAACGGCATTAATGTTATGTATTTTAATAGTCATAATCTTTACAATAAAATTGCCCATTCCAGATATTGCTAACACGCGCTTAACGACAGATAGCGTCAAATTGCCTCGAAGCGTTTGGTCATTCCGACATTTTGCATTAGGCGTGGTGGCGATCTTTTTCTATGTTGGAACGGAAGTCGCCATTGGCGCGAATCTAAATTTGTATGCATTCGAATTGATGGAATCGGGCAATCCTGTAAGCTTTTTCGGGAAAACGGAATTGATTATTGCCGGCAAGGATTTAGGAATTCATGCTTTGCTTTCTACCTTGTATTGGGGCGGTTTTTTAGTAGGGCGAATAGCGTCAAGTTTATTAAAGGATGTTTCAGCACGAAGCCAATTAATTGTTACAACCACTTTAGCCGCTAGCTTCGTACTTATCGCCATGATAAGCGATAATATTTGGTTTTTAGTGGCGATTGGTTTGCTTCATTCTTCCATGTGGAGTTGTATCTATTCCTTGTCTATAAAGGGATTAAAGCAATACACCTCCAAAGCTTCGGGTGTTTTTGTTTCCGCGGTTTTCGGAGGTGCTGTATTTACTTTGCTACAAGGTGCTTTAGCGGACAGTTTAGGTGGTTGGCGCTGGACGTGGATAATTTCGTTGATGTGCGAGTTAGTAATTTTGGGTTATGCTTTCGCAGGATCTAAAAGGCGTGGCACTGATATTATCGGGTAATTCTCAGTATAAGAACCACTAAGAAGTAAAGATCGTTTGGTAGTTGCAATAGCAAATAGTACTTCGCAATTTTTGGTACGGGTATTGAATGCTGATGATGGCAATCGGATCGAGTATTATTTTAGTTCGGTATCATGCTAAACATTTAACCCAAAGAATAGAAAACAGTATATGACTTTTTTAGCAATTCATGCTTTAACCTTTCCGGTTGAAGATCCTATTATCAAATTCCTGATTGAATTGGTTATTATTTTGTTCATTCCAATTTTATTGAATAAGATAAAAGTGCCGCATTTGCTAGGTTTGATCATTGCTGGTGCATTGGTCGGCCCGAATGGATTTAACGTGTTGGAACGAGATAGTAGTGTCGTCGTGATCGGAACGACAGGTTTGCTTTATATCATGTTTTTGGCAGGACTGGAAATCGATATGGGCGATTTCAAAAAGAATAAATGGAAAAGCCTAACATTCTCCATATACACCTTCGCCATTCCTTTTATTTTAGGGATGATTGGCGGATATTATGTACTTAATTTTTCATTATTAACAACGTTAGTTTTTGCTAGTTTATTTTCGTCTCACACATTGATTGCTTATCCGATGGTGAGTAGTTTAGGTGTCTCAAAGAAAATATCAGTCAATATAACGGTTGGCGGCACGATGATTACTGACGTGCTTTCCTTATTAGTATTGGCAGTTGTCGTCGGAATGACGCAAGGTGAGGTTGGTACGGCGTTTTGGTTGAAGTTAACCGTTTCCATGTTCTTGTTTTCGGGAGTTGTACTATTTGTATTTCCGATCATTGCGCGTTGGTTCTTCAAAACCATTCAGGATAAAATTTCGCAATATATTTTTGTTGTCGTGATCATATATCTAGGCGCACTATTAGCTGAACTAGCAGGTATAGAGGCTATTATCGGCGCATTCTTTGCGGGTTTAGCATTAAATCGCCTCATTCCACATACATCTGCGCTTATGAACCGCGTGGAATTTGTAGGCAATGCTTTGTTCATACCATTTTTTCTGATCAGTGTGGGCATGTTAATCGACGTTCGAGCTTTCGTCAGTAGTTGGGAAACACTGGGTGTTGCAGCTGTGATGTTGGTTGCTTCGATAGTTGGGAAGTGGGCTGCAGCTCGACTTACACAAAAAACTTTTAAGTTTACCTCCGATGAAGGCAAGCTTATATTCGGCTTAAGTTCGGCTTCCGCGGCTGCAACATTGGCAGCCGTTTTGGTCGGATACAATATTATTATCGGAGAAACGATAGCCGGTGAACCCATTCGATTGCTCAACGAGCACGTGCTTAACGGAAGCATCTTGCTGATTCTGATATCATGTACGATTTCATCCTTTATCTCCATGTCGAGCGCGCAACGTTTGGCCGAAGCGGAGAACGAAAATACCGTTTCCGAGAGTGATGGGCACGGGGAAAAAATACTCATGCCGATCAATAACGAGGAGATGACGCAAAAGATGGTCAATCTTGGTCTACTTATCAAGGCAAAAACGAATACCGAAGGTATTTACGTGATGAACATCATCAATGAGGAAACGAATGAATCTTCATTAAAAAATGCTGAAAGAATTCTAGACAACGCCGTAAAAATGGGTGCCGGTGCAGATACAACCATTACACCAATTAAGCGTTATGATAGTTCAGTAGTTTCTGGAATTAATAATGTGATCAAAGAGAATGAAGTCACCGACTTAATTCTCGGTTTACAGAAAGAACGGGGATTTACGCCATCTTTTATTTACAACTTGTACAATGGATACCTAAAGAACGAACACATAAATCTGATTCTATATCACGCAATTCAGCCTTTATCCACGGTCAAGAATTATCGCGTGTTAATTCCACCTCATGCCGATCGAGAACCTGGTTTCTTTTACGCTTTGCTAAGAATTTGGAATATTGCAAAGAATTCAGGCGCTACGATGCACTTTCATGCCACCGAACGTATGATTTCGCTATTGAAACGCATAGTAAGTAAGTCGAACATCGAAGCTGATTTTTCAGCCATCATGAATTGGGATGAAGCGCAAGAGCGTGCCGACAATCTGGATCGGGATGAAGGGTTAATCATCATCATGGCCGATAGAAACCTTTTCAGTTATTCATCACAAATGCACTCCGTTCCTGATTATTTAAACAAGCAAACCGTAGATAACAATTACATATTAATTTACCCATTTGCCAAAGAGCGAAGCGCTGTTGTGGAATCTCGTTCGGTAAATAATGCTGACGATTTCGCCGCTATCGGTAAAATGATTTCTAAGGTTTTTAAATAAGGATGTTTACGCGCGACATATCTGATTTGTTTACCAGCGTACGGTAGTAATCGTAAAATATAAAATGAAATATCTTTTTATATCCGTGGCCTCGAGTAACGTTCCAGAGGATATATCATTAAATCCTTAAAATTTAACTTCAGAAGTAATAACCCAGATTAATATTAAAACGACTTTGTCGTTTAGCATTTGGATCACCCAAACTAAAATCATTCACAAAGTTGCCGCCGAACCAAGAATGGTTTAAGCCGGTTGCATAATCGATATACGTTATGATAGGTCCAATATTAGTACGTACGCCCGTCACTTGCATATATGAATTTTCAAAAGATTTGACGTGTTTCTGCATATATCCGAAATCGTGATACACTACCAGAGCTTGCATCGGCTTCCAATTCACGGAGAAATTCTTAGCCAGGCCAACCGTATAAACATGGAAGTTTGTCGCCGTTTCATAAGCAGAACCATAAGCACCAAGTTCCATAACTTGGTTTGAAGTTCCCGCGGCATTCATTGGATTATGTATAGCGTGAATGAAACTAGCTTTTAAATTCCATGTGCTGTAGTCTACTTGGTATGCTAACGATGCCGCGTAATGGTTGCCCATTTTCTTTGTGTCGATATTGTAAAGCCCGCCCAACTGACCGGAAAGTCCAATTTGTTGTTGTATCGCTCCGGTAGTTTTATAAACGACATTGGCATTCACCTGATTTACTTTTTTATTACGCCCCACGATATCGTACGCAAATCTACTTTGTGACAATTCCGTATCGCCACCTAAATCCAGTGTCTCCGCATTTTTTATAAATGCGAAATCATAATCCCAACGTTCCTTTTGGCGGCTATAGCGTACGCCCATATCATAGTTATCTTCCAATCCGAGGTAATAGCCAATGTTATAGAACCAACTATTTCCCGTAACCGGTTGTAAACCAAACGGAACAGAAACCAAACCTACATGAAGCTGTTCACCATCTTTAAATTCGTATCCAATCCATCCATGTTTTAAGAAGCCTCCGCCGAAAGAACTCGAATATTGACGGTACTCTGCATCTAGTGTGAAATTTCCATAAGATGCTGTAGGATTTATTCTAAAAACGTCATAAGCAATCGTACCACCCTGATTTTTCTGATCTTGATCCCATGTGGAATACACATAGTTAAATCTTAATCCCCCATGAAGTTTAAATGCTAAACTGTCTTGAGCATGGCATTGAAAGGTATAAATAGCCGCTAACAAAAAAATGAGAAATAGCCTATAGCGTGGTTTGTGATCAATCATAAATACTTTCGGGAGATAGAGAAGGATATCTTTTAACGATAACATTTAAAATAAAAATACTATTAAGGTTGCGCTTTAGTTTCGGATTTACGTATTTATACTTGAAAACCTGTATCGATTAAACAACATTTCTTGGTTGCTGTTTTGAATAAAACAACAGATACAACTATGAGAAAGAAAAATGTACTTTTAGGCTTTTTAGTTGCAGGCGTTTTAGCGCTTTCGGCTTGTAATAATCATCCCCGCGAAGAAGCGGAAGAGCCGAGACAGCCAGTAGATCGCGAGATGTCACCCATGGAGGAGCCTGGATCGACTACAGATACTGCTCATCGCGATACTATGCCCACAGCAGATACATTAAATACCAAAAGGCCAGCGCAACCGAATTTTTAGGTTTGCATTTTCATACACGATTTACATAACTCCATGGATCAATTAAAATAAACGTAATTGATTCATGGAGTTCTTACTTTTAAAATGTGCTTTGGAAAGAACAACCGGCTCTTTGTTCAGCCCATATTTTGTCGTGTACAATAGGAATTGTTGCTTAATGATTTGCGCAACGTGTCCAGAACCTGCCATTCTTTCTCCGAAATTACTATTGTTCAATCGTCCGTCGTGACACGAAGCAATACTGTGTAAGATTTTATCTGCACGATCAGGATAAGCTTTCCGAACCCAATCCGTAAATATATCCGCGATTTGTCCATTTAGCCGAACTATGGTGTAACCAGCATTTTTGGCGCCATGATCCGCTGCAGCGGATAGAACATCGGAAATCTCGTGATCCGTCAATCCCGGAATTATTGGTGCACACATTATTCCGGTTGGAATTCCAGCTTCTGTCAAGGTTGCTAACGTGCGCAATCTCTCTCTTGCGGTGGCCGTTCTAGGCTCCAGTTTTAAACGAGTTTCTTCGGATAGTGAATTGATGGATAAATACACAACACACAAATTTCGTTTTGCCAATGATTGAAGAATATCTATATCCCTACGTACTAAGCTGTTCTTCGTGATAATACTTATCGGTTGTCCATAGCATTCTGCTATCTCTAAAATTCTACGCGTGAGCTGGTATTTTCTTTCAAGTGGTTGATAACAATCCGTATTTCCCGATAATGAAATCGTTGAAGCGTCCCAAGATCGTTTTAAGATATGCGCTTCAAATAATTGTGGTGCATTTTCTTTAACAAGAATTTTGCTTTCGAAATCTGATCCAGCATTATATCCCCAATATTCATGCGAATTTCTTGCATAACAATAAACGCATCCATGTTCACAACCTTGATATGGATTCGCCGAATACAACATGCCTACATCTGGACTTGCCACTGTATTTACCAGCGTTTTTGGATGAACCGTCGTTGTGGTTGTTTTCAACGTATCCTGTTCCCAGCAATCAATTCCTTCAGAATGGTATGTCGCATACTCATTGGAAGAAAATCGATTGTGCGGATTACATTGCGCGCCGCGACCTTTGATAATTTGATTCATAATGCAAAATTACAAATCAAAAATACTAAAAATATTAGTTTTTTAACAATTCGCTTTGAAGATATTTGTGAATTTCTATCTGCGAACGACATGCCGGTGATTCGTTCTCTACATAGTTATTTTCCAAAGAATTATCTAAGTGGCGCGCCTTTACATTGTCTTGGAGCTGAATAGTCAGCATGTCTTTTAATTGCGATCGAATCTTGCTATCGTTTATTCGAACAGCGGCTTCGATACGATGATCCAAATTTCTTGTCATCCAATCTGCCGAAGAAATATAGATATCTTCGTTTCCTCCATTATGGAAATACATGACGCGTGCGTGTTCCAAATATTCGTCAACTATGCTAATTCCACGTATAGCTTGTTTAAACTTTTTTTGATTCATCGCGCAGTAAATTCCACGCACGATCATATCGATCTCTACACCGATTTCGGCTGCATCGTACAACTTTTTAATCAGATCCTTGTCGGAAAGTGAATTGACTTTTATAATCATATGTCCGCGACGTCCAGCTTGCACCTCCGCAATCTCGCGATCTATGTGTGCAACTAATTTTTCTCGCATGGTGGTGGGGCAGACTAATAAATGTTTGCATTTAGCTAACCACGCACCGGTATCTGCTTTAGGCTTTTGCAATGCGGCGAAAATCCGGTTGATATCAGCCATGACGTGGCGATCGCTTGTCATCAGACAGTAATCTCCATACAACGCCGCAGTTTTCTCGTTGATATTTCCGGTACTAACAAATCCGTATTGAATGGTTTTAGCTTCTGCACGTTTCTTGATAATACATAACTTTGCATGCACTTTTTTGTTGGGAACGCCCAAAAGGACTTGGATGCCCTCCATCTCAAAACGTTCTTTCCATTCCAAATTATGTTCCTCATCAAATCGTGCTCGAAGTTCCATCATTACGGTTACTTTTTTACCATTTCTAGAAGCATTTATCAATGCATTAGCAATTTTGGAATTGGTGGCCATACGATAGATGGTTATCTGCATCGATACAACGTCGGGATCCATAGCGGCTTCTCGTAATAGATCAATAATTGGATCGAAGGTGTGGTATGGGAAGGATAGGAGAACATCTTGTTTAGTGATAACATCGGTTATTCGCTTTCCTTCGTCAAAGGCAGGATGATCAAACGCCGTACGCTCTGCCGGCTTTTTATAGGCTTTGAAAACGTTTGGAAAATCCATAAAATGTTTAAAATTATGAATCTTCTGTCCAGGAATAATACTATCTTTTTTACTTAAATTCAGTTTTTTAATAAGGAATTCCACTAAGTTGGTATCCATATTTTTGTCGAATACAAACCGAGTAGGCTTTCCCTTTCTACGGTTTTTGACCCCTTTCGTAATTTTCTCTACTAAAGTGGTATTCACATCGTTGTCAATATCGAAATCTGCATCTTTGGTAATTTTAAATGCGTGTGCATAAAACTCGTCAAAACCAAAGTAGGAGAATATATGTGGAAGGTTAACCTTGATTACATCCTCTAACAATACAACATGTTTCTCGTGCTTCTTTCCTGAAGGAACGATCAGAAAACGCCCTACGATACGTGTAGGCAATTCGATAATAGCAAATTTAGTTTCATACTGCCACTGCGATTTTCTCATTGCGATCCCTAGGTACAAACTTTTGTCGCGTAGATAGGGCATCGGGCGGATATCGTCCAACAGAAGCGGAATCACATTGCTTTCTACATTTTCTTTGTAGTAATCTTTCACAAATGCAATTTGATCCTCGGTCAATTCATCCGCAGAGCGAATAAAGACCAATTGCTTCGCCATTTCTTTCTGTACATTCTTCCAAATCTGATCAAACTTTTTTTGTTGTTTGATCACGATACTGTGTACGTCCTCCAATATGATGGATGGGTCTTCAAAAAATGATGCGTTTGCACCCTTATCTTTAATTTCTGTTGCTCTTTTTAACCCAGCCACGCGTACTCGGAAAAATTCGTCCAAATTGTTGGAGAAAATCCCAAGAAACTTGATACGCATAGGTAATGGTACGCTCTCGTCAGCTGCTTCCTGCAAAACGCGCCCATTGAAGCTCAACCAACTAATATCTCTCGGATTATATTTTTTCGGCATGTATTAACGTCTATTCCTCAAAATTAGTTTTTGCATATTGTGATAGTGTTAAGTATGTGTTAATTCCATTTTTTGACATCGGATACCAGTTTGAGTGCTATTTGAAGTGATAGCGGTTCTGGCTTTCCTGATATCGAAGGACTTATTTTCTTAACGAATGGATGGTGGAAACCATGGTTGGCCATCCTCAAAAACAGGAATTTTCTATTTTTCATGACTTTAAGGCTTATAATAGAATAGAAGAATTTATCTTCATCAAAAACTCTTATCAATATACCGCAAAGCATTGTAAAATGTTCTATCAAATGTAAAATTTGTGTGAAGTTTAGACCGATTAATCGGATTAGCAACGGACTTATTCACTAATAGTGTACAATAAACACTATATTTGGAATTCGATATGATCGCACGAATTATACACATCATAACGTTTCTGAGCTTTCTAAATATGCTCACCTTCGACAAAAGCCGGCATATGGAAATGCTTTTTGGTCAGGATGAGATAGTGACCGATACGCTGATGGAGTATATTTTGGAGGATTTTATGGACATCGATGGCAACCCAATTGCCGATCCAGAGGATCCAGATATTATTTATGAAGACTACCGTGACATCACGATGTCGTTAAGCTTCATTCTTCCTATTTTCCTTTTCCTAGCCAGAGATCTTTTTATCAATATTGAACGATTCCTAAAGTTCGATCATCCAAACTACGATTCTAAGATGTGTTCCGAACCCGGATATTACACATTTTTATATCGCCTTCGCCCTTTCTAAGTTCTTTCCAGATTCTTCTTTTATTATTGTCCAGCAAACAATTGGACGATCTATGTACTTTTTAGTTTTTACAATAAATATTTTATGAGAAATAGCATTTTTGCTTGTGCGATAAGTATTGCTGCACTCGCTTTAGGCGCATGTACCGCATCAAGCAACGATAATGAAAATAGTAATACCGAAACCAAGAAAGCTGGACGCTCCATTCCTGTTGTGGACTTGGTGGAGATGGATACAACAGTTTATAAGCAATACATTGCAGATATACAGGCATTTAGAAATGTAGAGTTACGCTCCCGTTTAACTGGTTTTTTAGAATCTATCCATGTGGACGAGGGAGCACAAGTTCGAAAAGGGCAAGTGCTATTTCGTTTGAATTCGGAAGAATATAAAGCCGAGTTGGCGAAAGCAAAAGCACTACGCAGCAGCGCGCAGGCCGACGCCAAGAAGATTGAGTTGGAAATGGAGCGGACGAAGAAATTAGTGGAAAAGAATATCGTCAGCGAAACAGAATATGAACTGTTAGAAGTGCAGTTACGCGCTGCCAACGCTAAGATAGAAGAGGCTTCTGCTATGGTTCAACAGGCACAAACGCAATTATCGTTTGTAGAAATCCGTGCTCCATTCGACGGTCGGATTAACCGGGTACTGTTGAAGGAAGGTTCATTACTAAATGAAGGAAGTTTGTTGACAACGATTTCCGATCTAAGTCAAGTGAACGTATATTTTGATATTTCAGAGTCTGAATATTTAAACTTGGCCAGAGATTCTAACTTCAACAGAAACAATTACCGTAAAGAAGTACAGCTTTTATTGGCAAATGGCGACCGCTACCCAAGTAAAGGTATCGCGGAAATTGTAGAGAGCGAATTCGAGTCACAAACAGGTTCCATTTCGCTCCGCGCACGTTTCCCTAATCAGCGTTTGTTGCTAAGTCACGGCGCATCCGGAAAGATTGCTGTCCCATTAGCAACCGGAAACCTGCTGTTCATCCACCAGAAATGTGTATTAGAGATTCAAGACAAAGTTTATGCTTACGTACTGCAGGACGATAATACCATTAAAATGACACCATTTAACGCTGGTCAACGCGTAGGACACTTTTATGTCGTCAATAGCGGTCTAGATAGGGGTGACAAAGTGGTTTACGAAGGAGTACAAAGTTTGCGTGATGGCATGACTATCAATCCGAAAGACGCAGTATTTAAAGTAAAAGACTAGTAAGATTTTAGGATGTTTGAAAGTTTCATAAGACGACCAGTGCTATCACTGGTCATATCAATATTTATTAGTTTGCTGGGCATTTTGTCCATCTTAACTATCCCGATTACTCAATTCCCCGACATTGTTCCGCCATCTGTTGTGGTAAAAGCAAATTATACCGGAGCAAATGCAGAAGTAAGTACGAATGCCGTAGCGATACCAATAGAACGTGCTATCAATGGCGTTGCGGGAATGACCTATATGAGTTCGGTATCGACCAATAATGGATCGACGGTTATCCAAGTTTTCTTTAAAGTAGGAATGGATCCCGACATCGCCGCTGTAAACGTGCAGAACCGTGTGACCACCGTGTTGGATGAGTTGCCGGAGGAGGTAATCAAGGCGGGGGTAACCACCGAAAAGGAGGTAAACAGTATGTTGATGTACCTCAATATTTTCACAGAAGACGAAACGGCAGATGAGCGATTTATCTACAACTTCACGGATATCAATATTCTGAAAGAATTGAAACGTATTGAGGGAGTCGGTTTCGCCGAGATTATGGGGATGCGCGATTACGCGATGCGTATTTGGGTAGATCCCGCTCGTTTGGCTTCCTATTCGATTTCTACAGAAGAAGTTATTGAGTCGTTGCGCCGACAAAATATTGAAGCCGCGCCAGGACAAACGGGTATCAGTTCTGATAAGATGACCAATATGCAGCAATATGTATTGCGTTATCCTGGAAAATTCTCTGAGCCCGACGAATATGAAAATATTCCAATCCGCGCGAATGCAGACGGAACAATTATTCGCGTACGCGATGTAGCGCAGGTAGAGTTCGGATCCTTTGAATACGAAATGTCGTCTAAAACGGATGGACGCCCATCCGCCTCTATCATGATGAAGCAGTTGCCGGGATCCAATGCGCAAGAAGTAATCAAGCGCGTAAAAGATAAAATGGCGGAATTGAAGGAAACATCATTCCCGTCCGGGATGACGTACACCATGGGATATGATGTATCCCGTTTCTTAGACGCATCCATTAGCAGCGTTTTAAAAACATTAGTCGAGGCGTTTATCTTGGTTTTTATCGTCATCTTCATCTTTTTGCAGAATTTCCGAGCTACGATTATTCCCGTATTCGCTGTTCCAGTTTGTTTAGTTGGAGCCATCTTTTTCATCAATATGATGGGATTCTCCATCAACTTGCTTACGCTTTTTGCATTAGTTTTGGCTATCGGTATTGTGGTGGATGATGCTATTGTCGTCGTGGAAGCGGTATACGCAAAGATGGAGGAGGAGCATCTGCAACCGATGGAAGCAACGATTGCTGCCATGAATGATGTAGGTAAAGCAATTATTGCGATCACGCTTGTGATGTCGGCGGTATTTGTCCCCGTTGCATTTTTAGATGGTCCAGTTGGAATCTTTTATCGACAATTCTCCTTGACACTAGCTTCTGCAATCGTGATTTCTGGAGTAAACGCATTAACGTTGACGCCAGCATTATGTGCGATTATTTTGCGTTCGCCTCATGATGAGAAAGAACAAAAAGGTTGGTTAGCCAAATTCTTCAAAGCATTCAACCGCGTTTACGATCGTGTTGCAGGCCGCTATAAAAATCTGCTAATTAAAATCAGCGGACGTCGTATCGTGACGTTGGGCATGCTGGTTGTATTCTTCATTGCAGCTTACGGAACCGGAGCTATTTTGCCGGGTGGATTTATTCCTACGGAAGACCAAGGTATGATCTATGCCGCCGTCACAACACCTCCGGGCGCTACAGTAGATAGAACGGAAAAGGTGTTGGATGAGATTGATGCAATTGCCCGCGATATGCAGGAAGTTGAAACGGTTTCGACGCTCGCTGGATATAGTATTATTACCGAAGTATCTGGTGCATCCTACGGAATGGGCATGATCAACCTGACCGATTGGTCGGATCGATCCAAAACCGTGGACGATGTCATGAAGGAGCTTTACGCAAAAACAGATCATATTACCGATGGGTTAATCGAATTCTTTCCTCCACCGACCGTGCCGGGATTTGGTAATGCGGCTGGTTTTGAATTGCGTTTGCTAGATCGTAGTGGAAACGATGATTTGCAAGGTACGGCAGATGTATTGGGTAAATTCATTTCTGACATGAATAATCATCCTGCCGTAGAGGCCGCAAGTTCGACTTACGATGTAAACTTTCCGCAATACATGTTGGAAATAGATTATGATTTGGCTGCTAAAAAAGGAATTTCAGTCGAAAACTCCATGACGACCTTGCAAACTTTGATGGGAAGTTTTTATGCAACCAATTTCATCCGTTACGGACAGATGTACAAAGTGATGGTTCAGGCAGATGCATTTTCGCGTTCACGACCAGAAGACGTCTTGCGTATGCACGTAAAAACAAAGGATGGCGATATGGTGCCTTACTCTTCATTCATTCGTATGAAGCGCGTGTACGGACCTGAACAGATTACCCGTTATAATATGTTTAACTCTGCTATGGTAACCGGACAAGCTGCTCCAGGATTTAGCTCTGGGCAAGCTATTGAAGTAATTGAAGCATTAGCAGCGGAATTACCGCAAGGCTATTCGATTGAATGGTCGGGTATGACGCGTGAAGAGAAAATTTCCGGAAATCAAGCCGCGTATGTATTCTTGCTTTGTTTGATCTTCGTATATCTATTACTATCAGCCCAATATGAAAGCTTCTTGCTTCCTTTACCCGTCATTCTTTGTTTGCCGGCCGGATTATTTGGTGCATTCCTGCTTCTGAATGTGATGGGATTGGAAAACAATATTTATGCGCAAGTTGCATTGGTCATGTTGATCGGTTTGCTCGGCAAGAATGCCATCTTGATTGTGGAGTATGCGGTATTGAAGCGACAATCTGGAGCGTCTATTTTAGATGCAACCATTGAAGGTGCTGTGGCTCGTTTACGTCCAATTTTAATGACATCCTTCGCATTTGTGGCTGGTTTAATTCCGTTGATGTTGGCAAGCGGAGCAGGAGCCTTGGGTAACCGAAGCATTGGTACCGCGTCCGTCGGCGGTATGGTTGTGGGTACTTTGCTTGGTGTGATTATTATTCCTGGATTGGTCGTCATATTTTCGAGAGATCCAAAAAAGAAGAAGAAAATCGCTGATGCCGGTAAGGTGGTTGGTTTGTTCCTTTTCTTTGGCTTTTTTATCGCGTCATGTACTGTTCCGAAGAAAACGACAAAGCCGGAAGAAATGGCAACACCGGCTTCGTTTAATGAAGCGAATATTGATTCGGCAGAAAACGTAGCGCGTTTACCTTGGCGTTCAGTATTTAAGGACGAGTTATTGGTATCCTTAATTGATACCGCATTAGTAAACAATCGCGATTTACAGCAAGCATTACGCCGATTGGAATCTGCACAAGCGTATTTCAAACAGCGTAAGGCTGCTTTGCTACCACAATTAGAAGCGGCTGCAGAAGCGGGTTTGACGAAATATGGTCATTATACGGAAGAAGGGATCGGTAATTACGATTCCAACTTTTCTGAAAATCTCACCGATAAGGAAAAGATTCCTGATCCCGCGATTCCAGATTATTTTGTCGGATTGCGTTCGTCATGGGAATTGGATTTATGGGGAAAACTAAGAAATCGTCGAGAAGCTGCGTTTCAAACTATTTTAGCAGAGAACGAAGCTCGTCGTTTAATAGAAACCGAATTGGTATCCAGCATTGCAGAAACGTATTACGAATTAATGGCGCTAGATCGTAAGGTGCAGGTGTACGACGAGAACATAAAATTGCATGAGGATGTATTGGAACTTATTCAAATCCAAAAGGATGCCGGAAAGGCCAATGAATTAGGCGTGCAACAATTCAAAGCATTGCTTTCCAACACAAAGGCAAATCGCGAATTAGTTCGTCAGGAAATCATCATGTGGGAACATCACATTAATTCGTTGATGGGACGTTTTTATCAACCAATCGCTCGTACTATTCAAGAGAAAACTACTTGGCCGCTGTTTGATACATTACAGGTAGGTACACCGGATGAGTTGGTGAATAATCGTCCAGACATCCGCTCGGCATATTTCAGCATGCTTTCTGGAGCGAACGAACAGGAAGCCGCACGTTTAAGCTTTTTGCCTTCTGTTGCCGTTAGTCCTTATTTAGGATTACAAAGTTTTCATCTAGATCAACTATTCAATTTAGATCGCTCTGTTACCTATGGTATTTTAGGAAGCATTACTGCACCGATTCTAAATCAACGTAATTTGCAAGCGCAGTATGCGATGATGAAAGCGAATTATGGCGTTGCTTTTCTAGAATATGAAAAACGCGTATTGAATGCATTCAACGAAGTTTCTAATATCATTCAAACGCAGGAAGCCATTGAAACTAGAGCATTACATGTTACAGAGAATGTGGATGCTTTAAATGCATCCATCGACGCGGCAAACGAATTGTTCTTTGCAGGTCGCGTTACTTACTTGGATATTTTTACCGCACAAAAAGAAGCCGTGGATGCGCAAATCAATGCGGTTTCAGTAATGAAAGAAAGAGCTATTAATCAGATATTGCTTTATAAAGCACTGGGAGGCGGATGGCGATAATCTAGTAACCTGATACTACCTTTTGGGTCAAACGGATGCTATCGAAAACGGCGGATTCATTTTGAATCCGCCGTTACTATTTTAAAGCTTTTGATAATAGGAATAGCTATTAATCGACTAACTTACCTAATGCTTCTTTAATGCGACGCAATGCTTCGCGCAAGCTGTCATCAGAAGCTGCGTACGATAAGCGGATGTAGTTATTGTTTCCAAAAGAATCTCCACCAACCGTTGCTACGTGACCGACATTCAACAAATAAAGCGCTAAGTCAGCCGAATCTTTAATCACGTTGCCATCGGCATCTTTCTTTCCGAAAAATGAGCTGATTTCTGGGAAGAAATAGAAAGCACCTTCAGGGAGATTGGTTTTTACGCCCGGAATATCTTGCAGCAAATCGTACACCAATTGACGACGGCGTGCGAAAGCTTCTTTCATCTCATTCACGCTGTCCAAACCTTGCTCATAAGCAACGATGCCGGCACGCTGAGCAATTGAACATGTTCCCGAAGTAGTTTGTCCTTGCAATTTATCATTCGCTGCCGCAATCTCTTTGCTCGCTGCAATATATCCTAAACGCCATCCAGTCATTGCGAATGCCTTCGAGAAACCATTTACAATAATCACGCGATCTTTGATGCTATCAAATTGTGCAATCGATGCGTGCGCAGTTCCGAAGTTGATATGCTCATAAATTTCATCGGAAATGATGAAAATATTTGGATGCTTTTCAAACACTTTCGCTAAAGCTGCTAATTCCGCTTCGCTATATACAGATCCAGTAGGATTACATGGCGACGAAAACATAAATAATTTCGTTTTCGGTGTAATAGCGGCTTCCAATTGCTTTGGAGTGATTTTAAAATCAGATTCAATTTCTGTGTTGATGAAAACTGATTTTCCTTCCGCCAAAGTTACCATCTCGGAATACGAAACCCAATATGGCGTAGGAATTACGACCTCATCTCCCGGATTAATTAAGGTCAATATGACGTTAGAAAGGGATTGCTTTGCTCCCGTAGAAACCACGATCTGCGAGATGTCGTAATCCAAATTATTCTCCTTCTTCAGCTTATCAACAATTGCTTGACGCAAATCAGGATATCCGGGTACCGGAGAATAGCGTGTGAAGTTCTCGTCCAACGCTTGCTTTGCAGCCTGCTTGACATGCTCCGGCGTATTGAAGTCCGGCTCGCCTACACTTAAACTGATTACGTTAATTCCTTTAGAAGCTAATTCACGACCTAATTTGGTCATTTTCAAAGTTGCTGACTCAGATAAATTGTTTATCCTGTCCGATAGAAATGAAGTTGTACTCATGGTAACACAAATATATTACATAGTTTGCACTATATCGCTGACTTACTTACAAAATTATCATTTTATATTTGCCATCTCTTGCATACACAAACAACAAGCTAAACTATGCGATTAAAGTTCGATCCATTTATTCTCTTTTTATTTTGCGCTATCATTATCGCGTATCTTTTGCCTGATTTAGTTCTTATTCAAGATGGAAATCTGATTGAAATGGCAACCTCAATTGGCGTGGCACTCATCTTCTTTTTCTATGGATTGAAATTGAGCTTCCAGAAAATTAAAGATGGTTTACAGAATTGGCGATTGCATATTGCCGTACAAAGTTATACGTTTGTGCTTTTTCCATTATTGGTAATTGCGTTTCGACCTTTGATTCAAAACGCGCTGCAAGAGCAGTTTTGGCTGTCTTTCTTTTTCTTAGCAGCGTTGCCTTCCACCGTTTCATCCTCGGTAGTAATGGTTTCTATTGCAAAAGGAAACATTCCGGCGGCAATTTTCAACGCCAGCATATCCGGGTTGATCGGCGTAATCGTTACGCCACTATGGATGCAATTTTTCTTAGACTTTGGCGAAGTGGATGTATTGGGGGATGTGTATTTGGGGTTGATTTACGAAATTATACTTCCAGTCATTGCGGGCCTTTTTCTTCAACGGTTTTTAGGAGCGTGGGCAGCTAAGTACAATAAAGCACTTTCCAACTTTGATAAAGCCATCATTCTATTAATTGTATATAGTAGTTTTGCTGAATCTTTTGTTAGTGGAATATTTAACAGTATAGACGCGAGTTATCTCGTTGGTGTGTTCGTGGTTACAATCGTGCTATTTTTTGTTGTTTGGTTGGTCGTTGACTTCATCAATAAACGTTTTCTACGATTCAACCGTGCAGATCGAATCACCGCGCTGTTTTGTGGCTCGAAAAAATCCCTCACGCACGGTAGCGTTTTTGGAAAATTCCTTTTCGTCAATACCACATCCGCCGGATTGTACTTCTTGCCGCTGATGATTTTTCATGCGTTTCAGATTTTGGTTGTAACGATCATTGCGCAACGCTACCATAAAGAAGCAGAACTAGCGGAACAACTTACTAAAGATTAGCTTGCTTGCGCAACATCTCGTAAATCCACCGCCACTACACGGGAAACACCTTGCTCCACCATGGTCACACCATAGATAATGTCGGTATTCGCAATAGTACGCTTGTTATGTGATACGACAATAAACTGTGATTCTTTCGAAAATTCTCGAATGATATTGTTGAATTTATCGATGTTGGTGTCATCCAAAGGTGCATCCACCTCATCAAAAATACAGAACGGTGCAGGTTTCAAAAGATACAGCGAAAATAGCAGGGCAGTAGATGTCAAGGTTTTCTCGCCACCACTCAATTGATTAATGGAGAGCGGACGTTTTCCTTTCGGCTGGGCAATAATATCGATATCCGATTCCAAAGGATGTTGCGGATTAGAAAGTACCAAATCGCAGGAGTCCTCTTCATTAAATAAAGAACGGAATACGGTAACAAAGTTTTCGCGAACGGCGTTGAATGCCAGCATAAATTTATCCTTCGCCGTTTGGTCGATTTCGTGAATCGTTGATAGCAAGGAATTTTTTGCTTCCAGCAAATCGTTCTTTTCTTTGACAATGAATGCGTGACGTTCGCTCATTTCCTCATAAGCTTCCTTCGCCATTGAATTGATTACCCCGAAATCTTCGATTTGTTTCTTCAATTTCGCTGTAACCATTTCTAGCTCCGGTAATTCCCGAGTTGGCGCTATTGCTTCATCACTCAACAAATCCTGAATATCAACGGAAAATTCCACGGAAAGACGTTCTTTCAATGTATGTAAATCAATCTGCAAACGTGTTTTCTTATCTTTGTATTCCGTGATGATTACTTCCGTCAATTCTTTCTTTTTACGCAACTGCGCGATGGCGGATTCTCTTTCGACGATCTGCGTGCGGCTTTGATGAAACTCCGTTTCCATCGATTCCAAACCGATTTCTAACGCTTCTTTTTGCTCAAGCAATTCCTTTAGATCTTCCGCCGGTTCGCCTTCCTCCAAGTTCAGCGCTTCTTTGATCTCATCTTTCGCAGCAGCATGCTCTTTGGTATTTTTAGCGATGCGCGTATCTAACTGTTCACCTTGTTGCTCAAAATATTCGATGTCTTTTTGAATATTGCTGAGTTTATTTTTCTGTTGATGAAACTTTATGTTTTCCTGATTGTAAGCCGCTTGTTGATCATTCAACTCATCATTCAACTCCGAAAAATGCTCTTGCTGAGTAAGATATTCTTGCTGTTGTTTCCCCACATTCGCAGAAAGATCGGTCAACAAAGGTTCTTGACGCGCAATGGTATCTTTGATTTGACGTAATTCCGATTCAATTTGGATGTTGCGTTCCTGAGATTCTTGAATTGACGATTCGTATTGCTCTAATTTCGCCTTCGTTGTATTGGATTCATTTTGCCAACGATTCGCTTGCAACTGAATTTCTTGAATGGCATTTTGTTGAGAATCGCTTTTGAAATCGACGATCCGTGTGCGTTCACTTTGTAAAGCTTCTTCGCGCGCAGCGATTGTTTTGTTGAGCGCTTTGATTTCTTTCGCCAGATTCTCTAAATTCTTTGCCCGACCGATGCGCTTTCCTTCAAATAATCCGACCGATCCGCCTTGCAATCCCCATTTATTTTTAGCGAATTTCCCTTCGGGGTGCAGAATAATTTCTCCGTTTTGTGGTAACGGAGCATCCAAATGTTCCTCGGCAGTGGATCGTAGCAGGAAAACCTGTTGCAACAATTGCTCGCAAAGGCGCTTGTATTTCTCCTCCACACGGATAACCGACATGGCCGAAATCAGCAAATCATTTTCCACAGATTGATTTTGTGCTGCGTTTTCCAAGGATGGAATGGCATCCAACACAAAAAAACTTGCTTTTCCACGCGACGCATCCGACAGTAGACGAATGGCTTCTACGGCTTCCGTTTGCGTGTCAACCACATAGTAGTTCATGATTGGTTCGAGGAAACTTTCAATGGCAACACGGTAATCTTCCTGACAAAACAACACATCGGATAGGAGCGGGAACGGTTTTTTCCAACATGCATTTTTACGCAGGAAACGGATGGATTCCGGAAATCCTTCCAAATTATCGACCAGCGATTTAGTCAGGTTATATTCGTTTTGCTTTGCGTCCAGCAAACGGCTTTCCTGATTAATTTTACTTTCTAAATCCTGAACAAGTTGCTGGCTCGATTGGATTCGCGTATTCAAATCTTTTTCCCAAAGTTGAAGTTGCTCCAGTTCTTGGTTTAATAACTCCAATTTGTTTTCAGATTCTTCCAATTGTTGCTCCAAACGTTCCTTTTCGGTACGTTTAATACTAGCGTCAAGCTCATTTCTTTCGTGTTCGCGCACAAAATTTTCCTGCTTAATTCGTAATATGGCAAGCGCTTTCTCTAACTCATTGACTTGTTGCTCTTGCTCCACTTTAAGCTGGGCGAGGCTGTCCAGTTTATGTTTAGCCGTTTGTTGTTGTCCGCGTAACGCATCAACCTCCAATTGTGTGCGTTGCAATGTGGATTCCATGCGGTCAACTTGAGCTTGTTCCTCCAAAGCCGATTCATAATGACGCTTGAGCTGATGCGATATATGTTCGCGTTGCAATTTATCTTGCGCTAGATCGTTCTTCAATCGCGTTTCCTTGTCGGTTAAATGACGGATTTGTTCTTCCTTGAGTTGCTTTTTCGATTCCTGTTTTTGAATCTTATGTCGGTATTCATTGGTTACCTTTTGCTGCTTAAAAACATTTTGCTCGAGTAACAGGACCGCATTTCGTTGATTTTGAAGAATTTTTTCTTCAGCGTCAATATTGGTTGTAAAATCTTGAAGTTTGTTGGATTCATCTTCCGACTTTGCTTCCAAAGCGTCTAATTCATCGCTGAAGTGGATTAAGCGGTGATACGCCAGTTCCGTGCTGGCTTGTTTATATTCCTCCTTCAACGTTTCGAAACGCTTCGCCTTCTTCGCTTGATTTTCGACCGTCTTTAAATTTTTATGAATTTCAAAGAGCAAATCATCAACCCGTTCCAAATCAGATTCCGTGTCTTTCAAACGAGATAACGTTTGTTTTTTGCGCACTTTATATTTCGATATTCCGGAAGCTTCCTCAAAAAGTGTACGCCGAGAATTATCCTTATTGGCAATGATTTCATCGATCATTTTAAGCTCAATAATCGAATACGTATCTGTACCGACGCCGGTATCTAAAAATAAGTCGGTAATATCTTTAAGTCGACATTTTACGTCGTTCAAACGGTATTCGCTATCGCCATTGCGATATAATTTACGCGTAATGGTTACCGTCGTAAACTCCGTGGGTAAGATGTTTTTGTTGTTGTGAAAAGTGAGGGAAACTTCTGCAAGATTCGCAGGTTTGCGATCTTTACTGCCGTTGAAGATGATATTTTCCATCTTTTCCGAGCGGAGATTTTTTGTGCTCTGTTCTCCAAGCACCCAGCGTATCGCATCTACTACATTCGATTTTCCGCAACCGTTGGGACCCACGATGGCAGTTACTCCTTCATTAAAGTTTATCGTAATCTTGTCACCAAAGCTTTTAAATCCTTTGATGACTAATTTAGTCAATTCCATGCGCAACCTTTCTAAACGTTATCTGCCCAACCGATCAAAATAGGTTGGGCAGATAACGGGGTAGCGAAAGTACATATTTTCAGGAATTGTTCCTATATGTTTGCTATGCGGTATTTTTAATAGGACACAAGTTTTACTGGGTCTGCTTGGCTACCGCCTGTTCCCCAAAGAATGAGCGTAACATGACGGCCAGGCGTAAAAGGAATTTCTCGTGAAGTAGCAATTACATTTCCAGCACTATCTTTTGCCGAAAAAACGCGATTTCCGGCAGCACCAATAGGCAAGAAAACCTGACTGTTCGCTACTGTGCTAGCTGATTCCTGCGTACGATTCGTCAACAGTTCAACTAACGTCTCTCCTTCGTAGATGTCGATTGCAGCAACATTATTTGCCAGATTGATAAATCGAACAGCCACTTGTCTTTCGATATCTGGCAACAAAGAATCCTTAGTCAGAAGCAATTTTGGACTTTGTTCAGTTCCATAACTAAATGTGGTATAATAGTTCCAAGGATCGATACGGACCGTGGTATCGACCAGCGTCGTTTGGTTTGGATCTTGCACACGGAAACGGCGGTTACCGATGTGAATCTCGAAACTTCTGGCGGTGGTGTAATCGCCGCTGTGAAATGTATTGCCATCAAGTGCGTACGTCAATCTTGGTTCCGCACCATATCCGTTGATCACGGTCAATCGAGAAAATGGTTGCTGTACGGCATCATCCTTTATACAGCCTCCAACAAGCAACATTGCTAAACATCCCCATATAATTGTTACTGAAATCTTCATGCGGTCTTCAATTTTTTTTGTAGTATTAATTCATGTTTTGTACTGTATAAATGAACGCGTTATAAATTCGCGACGCTACAAGCAGCCAAAATTTATTTTTTGGCCTAAACATTGCCTAACCTGCATCATATGGGAATCATAGATGTGTCATAAAAAGTAAATTTAAATTATACAAAGACTATTTGACGGAATGTTCCGTTACATTAGTGATCAACCATACATAAAGCTATTCACTATGACATCGATAAAGAATGAACTGACTGGATCGTGGAAGCTGCTATCTTATATTGAGATATCAACGGACGGAGCGGATTCATTTTTTCCTTTGGGAAATACCCCAAATGGTTTGCTGATTTATTCGGCAGACGGATATATGTCTGTCCAAATCAACGGATCGGACGAAAAACAGGAAACGCTATTGGAAGATAGCGCAAAATACGCCGATATCAACTACCGCAATTTTTTAGTATTCAGCGGAACATACTATACCGACAATGTGCAGGCTACCGTAGTGCATGATGTTATTACATCGGTTACGCCAAGTTTAGTTGGTAAAACGGTGGAACGCGATGTTACTTTCGAAGCAGACATTTTATATTTAAAATCAACACGACCTATCTTTTCACATGGGAAAATGGTAAATAGCTATATGACTTGGCAACGGGTTGAAAAGTTCGAACTGACGCAAAGAAAGGAGCGTGCTGTGAAACTTAGAAACAGCAAAGTCAAAATTGGGTAAAACCAAAAATTATTCCTCACAGAGAAACATTTTTCTTTGCAGGAATATCTTCAATTATTCTGTACCTTTGCGACTTCAATAGGAACTATGAGTGACGCAATAAAACACGAGTGCGGAATTGCAATGATCCGCTTATTAAAACCCCTCTCTTATTATCAGGAAAAGTATGGTACGCCGTATTATGGAATAAACAAGCTCTATCTTTTGATGGAGAAACAACATAATCGGGGACAAGACGGTGCTGGTATTGCAACAATTAAGTTTGATGTGAAACCTGGTAACCGCTACATTTCTCGTTACAGAGCAATGGGTTCTACAGCAGTAGCAGATATTTTTGAATATGTACAAAAGAAATTTGCCGCTGTAAATAAGGCGTATCCCGAACAATCCCGTGATCCTCAATGGCTGAAAGACAATGTCAGCTTTACCGGTGAAGTACTTTTAGGTCACTTACGCTACGGTACGCACGGAAAGAACAGCATCGAAAGCTGCCATCCATTTCTTCGTCAAAACAATTGGATGACGCGTAATCTGGTGGTTGCAGGTAACTTCAACATGACCAATGTTGATGAGTTACTTCAGCAATTATACGATCTAGGTCAGCATCCGAAAGAACAAGCGGATACGGTGACGGTATTGGAGAAAATTGGTCATTTCTTGGACGAAGAAAACCAGGAATTATTTGATCAATTTAAAAAAGAAGGTTATTCGAATATTGAGATTAGTTCGCAAATTGGTAAGAACCTTGATGTTTCCAAAATCTTGACGCGCTCTGCAAAAACGTGGGACGGTGGTTATACGATTGCCGGAATTTTCGGGCACGGCGATGCGTTCGTTATGCGTGATCCTGCCGGAATTCGTCCCGCATTCTATTATCAGGATGAAGAGATTTTAGTGGTTGCATCTGAACGTCCGGTGATCCAAACTGCCTTAAATATTCCTTTAGGTGCCGTTAAAGAAATCAAACCAGGCCACGCACTTATCGCGAAAAAAGATGGTACTGTAACACAAGAAATGTTCCGCGAACCAGTAGAACAGAAATCGTGTTCATTCGAACGGATTTATTTCTCGCGCGGATCCGATGCCGATATCTATAAAGAACGTAAAGCGTTAGGAAAGTTGCTTTGTCCACAGGTTTTGAATGCTGTAAAGCACGATATAAAAAACACTGTTTTCAGTTTTATTCCGAACACGGCAGAAGTATCTTATTACGGAATGATGGAAGGTGTGCATGAATATGTACGCAGACATCAGAAGGAAGTTTTATTGAAGCGTGCAGACAAAATTTCTGATGAGGAATTGGACGATATGTTGAGCATTCAACCTCGTTTCGAGAAATTGAACGTAAAGGATGCGAAACTTCGTACATTCATCACGCAGGATGCTGATCGTCAGGATATGGTGCAACACGTTTATGATACTACTTACGGAATTGTACGTGATCACGAAGATACGATCGTTGCTATCGATGATTCCATCGTACGCGGAACTACCTTGAAACAAAGTATTTTGACGATTTTGGATCGATTGAATCCGAAGAAAATCGTTATTGTTTCTTCTGCTCCGCAAATTCGTTTTCCAGATTGTTACGGAATCGATATGTCGCGGATGGGTGAATTCGTAGCGTTTGAAGCAGCTATTTCTTTATTGAAACAACGCGGATTAGCGCATATTATCGAGGATGTTTACCAAAAATGTTTGGCTTCTCTGTCTAAGCCGAAAGATGAAGTAGATAATTATGTGAAAGCGATCTACGAACCGTTTACGGATCAGGAAGTTTCTGATGAAATCGCTCGCATTATCAAGCCACATCATTTGAATGCAGAAGTGGAAGTGATTTTCCAAACTTTGGACAACCTACACAAAGCGTGTCCGGATCATTTGGGCGACTGGTATTTCTCTGGAAATTATCCAACTCCAGGCGGAAATAAGGTAGTAAACAGAGCCTTTATGAATTGGATGGAAGGTAAAAATGTTCGTGCTTATTTCAGTTCTAACTAAAAACGAATAAAATATATAGTAAACGCTTTCAGCTAATTAGGTTGGAAGCGTTTTTTTATGGCGTTCCGGCGCGAACGACGAAGTCGAGAATGCTTCACCGGATAATGGCGTTTTGATGTGATGTTATTAAATAGCAAGGCCACCAAAAACAATATGATCGAGCCCGATAAAACTGGACTTAGCACATACATATAGCCCATTCCGCTGATCTTTGTTCCACTAGCTACCGCGATAAGTGCAGTCGCTCCGCCGGGAGGATGCAATGTGCGCGTAAATTGCATAGCAACGATGGATAGAGCGACAGCCAAAGGCGCCGTCAACCAGATGACTTCCGGACATATTTTGCCGACGGTAACACCTACGATAGCGGAAACCACATGACCGCCAATTAAATTTCTGGGTTGCGCTAATGGGCTTTGTATCGCACCGTAAATAAGCACGCTCGAAGCACCAAATGATCCAATTAGAAACAAATTTTCGAATTGCGGAATTTGCAAAGATTGTACGTAAGCAATAACTCCAATACCAACAAACGCGCCTACAAATGACCAAAATTGTTCGTGAGAATTGATCAATGTTTCTCTGTAAAATACGTACCGATATTTACGCAGACGGCGCGAGATGTTTTTACTCATTTAAATGGTAGTTTTGTACTGTTCGAAATTAAAGAATGTAAACTCAAAATTGCGCGTTTTCCATGAAAAAGATTTGGAAGGTTTTATTGATCACAACTGCTTGCATTGCTTTGCTATTGATTGCGCTTGTCGGAAAAATCGATCGCACACCGATGGAAAAAACGTCGCATTATGCAGCGTGGAAGGCATGGATTAAAAGTGTAAATTTCGAAACGCATACGGGCGCCTATCAAGTAGGTTGGAGCAAAGTGAATATAACGCCAGCGGAATCTGTGCCGATGGCTGGCTATGGCAATCGTTGGGGGAAACATTATGAAGGAATTCGCGATTCGTCGTACGTGCGCGTTGTTGCTATCCGTCAGCCCGATAAAACAACCTATTTGCTATCTGCGGATATGCTCATTATCCCACCCAATATCACGAACCGACTAGAAAAGCTTCTTTCAGAAAGGCATATTTCGCTTCAAGATGTTCATCTTAATGCCACACACACACATCATGGTCAAGGTGGTTGGGGTTTAAAACTTGCCGGTCGATTATTTGCCGGAGCGTATGACGAAAAAGTCGAAATCCGCTTAGCAGAGCAATTCTGTCAAGCGATTTTTCAGGCAACGGATCAATTGGAAGATTCTAAAATATATTATAGTGAGGTGGAAGATACAGACCACATCCGTAATCGGTTACCGATAGAAGATGGACTCGTGGATCCTTGGCTGCGCAACCTACGTTTTGTGCGATCGGATAGCTCTGAAGCTGAGCTGGTCACTTACGGTGCGCATCCAACGGTATTGAACCGCAAAACGTTGTTGCTTTCCCGCGATTATCCTGGAATGTTAGTGGATTCGATAGAGCGCAAAAACGGACGTTTCGCACTATTCATGTCCGGAGCGGTAGGGAGCATGGGCGCGCAGAGCGAGGGCGAAAGCGACGAAGCTTGGGCAGAAGGCATGGCTAGCGGTTTGTTTGCAGATTTAATCGCTGCACGAGAAAATGAGGACGTTGCGCTCAGCGATTCGCTGATTTCAACTTATTTTGAAATTCCTATGCCGGAACAATCTGCGCGCATCAGTAAGCATTTTGCATTGCGACCTTGGGTTTTTAATACGTTTTTTGGACGTTATCCGACTTTTATCAAAGTAACAAAAATCGGAAAAGTATTGATGCTGGGCATGCCAGCTGATTTTTCCGGTGAGATCATGGCGGAACTTGATCAGCATGCGCTCAAACAAGGTTTGCAATTGATGTTGACAAGCTTCAACGGTGGATATGTCGGATATATTACACCAGATAGGTTGTACGACCGAGATCTATACGAAACCACTACCATGTCCTGGAACGGATATCAAGCAGGGGGTTATTTTACCGAAATTGCCAAAGATATCATCGACAAGCTGGCCGTGAAATAAATGCTATTCAATCTTTTTGTCACTGTGGCCAAGCGATTTATCGGGATTTACCTGATCGCGAACTAACTGTTTCATGACTTTGACTTCTATAAATCCACCATCACGTTTGCGATCGTGGATGCAGAGATCATTTACGCGTACCTGAAATCGGCCACTTACTTCACTCGGCACCAACGTTACTCCCCGTAAATCATCCACGAAAGTGGTCAATAATTCTTGTGCTAAGTATGCGGCGCGCAACATCCAACCGCACTTCGGACAATATTCAATTTCAATCGTTGGTTTCATGCAAGCAATATCGTTTTTTTTAGGTTATAATAGCTACATTTAGCGTACTTAAAATAAGATAACTATGGCTTCGGGCTTTTTTGCAATTTTAGATGATATTGGTGCTTTAATGGATGATGTTGCTGTAGCAAGTAAGGTTGCTACGCGTAAAACGGCAGGCATTTTAGGAGATGACTTGGCGGTCAACGCTGAAAAAGCAACTGGATTTTTGTCCAATCGTGAAATTCCTGTGCTTTGGGCCATCACCAAAGGTTCTTTTATCAATAAATTGATCATCGTTCCGCTTGCACTCTTGCTAAATGCTTTTTTTCCAATTGCGATAAAGGTGGCGTTGTTGCTTGGCGGATTTTATTTGGCCTATGAGGGCGTGGAGAAGATTATCGAGTATCTATTCCATCGTAATAAAAAAGGCCATGAGGTTGTGGCGGAAGCTAAGCAGAGCGATGTGGATCATGAGAAGATTAAAGTGCGATCGGCTATAACGACCGATTTTATTCTATCTGTCGAGATCGTTATTATCGCTTTGGAAACGGTCTTGGATCGCGAATTATCTATCCAGATTCTAACCGTTTCGGTTGTAGCCATTTTAGCCACCGTGGGCGTCTATGGCATTGTAGCACTTATTGTACGTATGGATGATGCTGGATATCATCTGATTAAAAAATCAAACGATCAAGGATTTCGTGCAAAACTTGGTCATGGTTTAGTTAAGGGTTTACCGATTGTTATCAAATCGCTCGGCGTTATTGGTACAATTGCTTTGATATTAGTTTCTGGCGGAATTTTCCAACACAACGTTGCATTCTTACATGATCTGCTACACAGCCTTCCGGAAATGCTTGCTCAAATCATTTTGGGATTGGCAGCCGGTTTGGTAGCCTTATTACTGATTAATTTAGGAAAGAAACTAGTGGGAGCTTTTCGTTAGAAAAGCTTCCTAGTGTTTCACAATTTCTTTCACGATACCGCCTTGTGGTTCACGAACAGTTTGCGTAAAGATGAACGCTTTTGGATCGATCGCGTGAACGATATTGCGTAACTTTCGTACTTCCAAGCGCGTAACGATCGTGAATATGATATCTACATCCGTGCTTCGCTCAAAAGATTCTTTCATAAAACCTCTTTCGCCTTTGTACACCGTTATTCCTCTGTTTAACGAGAGCACTAACGCACGTTTGACTGCCTCACTGTCGGAGGAAACAATGGTAACGCCCGTATATGCTTCAATTCCTTCAATGACGTATTTGGTAGTTTGACTAGCAATAAGATAGGTCAGGATCGCATAAAGCGCCGTTTCTACACGAATGAATGCTGCAGCGATGATGAAGATAATCATGTTCATGCCCAAAATAATTTCCGTAATTGTGAAACTACTTCGCTTGAAGGTCAATAACGCAAGCACTTCCATACCATCGAATGTACCTCCACCGCGCATGGATAATCCAATGCCGATACCCATAAAAAAGCCACCAAACATCGCTACCAATAAGCGGTCGTGTGTCAACTCTGGAAATGAGATAAAATGCATAGCCAAAGCGATCAAAATAATCGTCAAACTGCTCCGGATGGCAAAATTACGACCAACCTTCGCCCACGACAAAAGGATGAATGGAATATTCAGCAGGATCAACAATAAACCCAAATTCCAACCGTAAACTTCATGTAGCAATAAGGAGATTCCCGTAACGCCTCCGTCCAAAAAATGGTTCGGCACTAAAAAACTTTTAAGCGCGAAGCTAGCACATAAAACACCTAGAATAAGAAAAATAATGTCGTAAATCGTGAAAAGAGATCCGTGTTTTTGAGACGTGGAAGACATGTTTGGTTATAGCAGTTAATAAATATTAGTTATGTTAGCATTTTGCGTAAAACTAGCGCGACCCAAATATATCACATTCTTTCCCGATTTGGAAACTATTCCTTATGTTTGAGAAAGGCGCTCTTCAACTTATGCGCAACTATGATCAAATCCATTTTATTTTTTTTATTTGCCTTACCTGTTTTAGTTTTTGCTACAAATGTGGACCAAGTACGTAATCAGTTTTCTCAAGCGGTTTCTGATAGTGAAATTTGCGGGCAACTAATCAAATCTTTAGAAGTTAAAAAATCAATTTCCTCGGTAGAACGCGCGTACTTGGGTGCTCTGCAAACAATTTGGGCTAAGCATACAGGAAATCCGATTCAGAAATGGAAAACCTTTCAACGTGGGAAAGAAAATCTAGAAAAGGCAGTTGCTGCATCGACGAATGATGTTGAGGTTAGGTTGTTGCGCCATTCGGTACAAGTGAATTGTCCGAAATTCTTGGGTTATAATGATCATTTGGCGAATGATAAAGCTTTTATTTCAGCGCGACGGTCGGAAGTAACACATCCAGAATTAAAAAAAATGCTGAACGCAGTTCTTGATAAGTAATCTTGGTTTCCAAAAAAGTTATTGTTCGAAAACAAATTCAATGCAACGCAGGTTTCCTACCTGATAAATTACATGATGAAATACGATTTTGCTATTCTAGGAGCCGGCATTGCGGGTTTAACTTTGCTCGACACCGCATTTCGACGGGGGTTGTGGTTAGATAAAAAAATTCTTCTCGTCGATCGATCTTTCGACAAGAATCCAAATAAACGTATTTCATTTTGGTCAACCGAGGAGAATCCATTACCTCATTTTGAATATTTAGCTTGGAACAAGCTTGCCATTTTTTCAAATCAAGGACAACAAATCGACCTTGTCACCGACGAATATCGGTATTTCAGCTTTGATGCTTCTGCATACCGCGCAAATCTTCTAGCTAAAATGGCGAATCAATCCAATGTTACCATGTTGGAAGGAGAGGTAGAAAATTTGGAGCAGAAAGCAGGCCAATGTACGATATCTGTCAATTCTTCTCTTTTTCATGCGGAGTATGTCTTTCAAACGATTTTCGAAAAACCTTTATTGAAGGCATACAACCAATATTTTTTACAACATTTCGTGGGCTGGAAAATCAGCACTAAGCAGGGTAGTTGGGATGCCGATAAAGCGATCATTATGGATTATCGCACGCCGCAAGAAAATGGGACGACGTTCATTTACTGTTTGCCGGTTTCTGAGGAGGAGATCTTCGTAGAATACACGATTTTTTCTAAGAATTTATTGTCGAAAGAAGCTTATCGGGAGAAACTAACAAGTTACCTTTCCGATGTTTGGAATTTAGACGATTATAAAATAATTGAAGAAGAATACGGGGTCATTCCGATGACGGATTTTGCGTTCGATCGTAGAATAGGGAATATTATCTCTTTAGGGTCAGCCGGTGGAGATACGCGAGGGTCGACAGGTTATACCTTCACCAATACCGTACGCACGATAGATTTGCTTCTTAGCGCGTATCAAAAAGGCAACTTAAAAGGTTTATCCTTTCCATCGCGTCGTAAAGAGCAATTTTACGACGCGATCTTATTATATGTTTTGGATAGTGGCAACTACGAAGGTCACGCACTTTTTACTGACTTGTTTCGCAAAGCGAAAACAACTCGTATTTTTCGCTTTTTGGACTCAAAGTCCGATTTCGTGAATGATCTTCACATCATGCTTAGCTTACGTACATCCCCATTTCTAAAAGGTATGTTCCGACTTCTAAAAAAGAAGTGGTTTGCGTTGTAGCTTTTCTTTATTAGGAAGCTTCTGCTAAGGTGTCATCTTCGTTAGCGTCATCTTCTAAGATCGCCATCAATAATAAGAAATATCCTTTTTCCAACCCTAACTTTGCTGCTTTTGCTTCAATCGTGTTCATAGCTTTTTTGTTTTAGTGTACTGATGATATTGTTTACAGTAAGGTTATTCCAAAGCAGATGCCAAAAAAGGTTATTTATATACGAATAGGGGTAATTACTGCGTTAAATACGTATATCAAACCATGCTTGCGTGATTTACTCAACGACGCCGTAGATCACGCACGAATGATCCCTTTAACAAGTGACTTCCATTGCGGATAGGATGCGCCGAGCTTTGCACCAAACGTAACGAGCGTGTTTCTAAGCTTTACTGCTACGTTGTTTGGGCTTGTATTGGCCTGCTGATTTCTACCAGCGTAAACTACCACTACTAAATTCCGGTGCTGCTCTACACAAATGGATGATGTAGCTGATGGTTTGAAGAAATGCGCGGTCGTTGCAATATCACTTGTCGGATCATCAGTTGGCCTTAACACGATGCACGTTCGTTTAAAGTCATCCATTTCTTCGTCTGTGATTTCTTCGATCTTTACCCAATCGAATTCACTTTGGGTAGCGAACAATGGAAAAGGAATTTTTATCTTAACAAAATCACCAACTTCAGGCCTGTCTGTTTTGTTAACACTATCGTCCACCGTATAAAGCGAAAAGGTAGCTAGCGGTAGCGCACATATTTCATCCCAGTTATCGATGTTTAATAAGCGATTTTTTGCAATGGTGTAAAAATGATATGCGTCTTCACTATTGTCGAATTCCTTTTCTTCGCGAATGTTGAGCTGATGTCCTTTGACATTAATCGGAATAGGTGATTTCATACACGTAGAATTATTAAATTCGTTCTACGTTTAGAACTGATCCACAATAGAAATGTTTCGATTAAAATTTATCTACCGATCAGTTCTCGGATGGCAACGGATGCAATCGCGCCGCCAAAAGCAGCAGGAAGATAGGACATCGTGCCATAAGCGGACTTTTTATAATTACTTCCATCGGTATAAAGCAAGGAAGCTTTATCTGGAAGCTCGGTAGAAAAAGCAACTTTTACGCCTTTACGGATATCGTGTTTGCGTAGTTTCTTCCGAATATGTTGCGCTAGTTTGCAATTGTACGATTGGCTGATATCTGCAATTTTGATCTTGGTTGGATCGACTTTTCCGCCTGCGCCCATGGAACTAACAAATGGAATGCCGGCCGCAAACGCAGAACGAATCATGAATAGTTTAGGCGTGATGCTATCGATAGCTTCGATTATATAATCAGGTTTAAGATCTAAAAATGCCGGAATACGTTCTGGAATTACAAATTCTTCGAACACCTGCAATTCCAATTCTGGATTGATAGCTAATAAGCGCTCCTTCATAATTTGCGCTTTAGAAACACCATGATTCGTAGCAAGAGCAGGTAGTTGACGATTACGGTTGGATGGATCCACAGTGTCGCCGTCAATGATTGTCATCTTACCCACGCCACCACGACAGGCGAATTCGGCCGCAAAAGATCCTACTCCGCCCAAACCCAACACCATCACATGTGCATTGTTCAACTTATCAATTGCTTCTTTGCCGATTAACGCTTCTGTGCGTGATAACCATGATAAATCTTTCATACTATATCTACCCTGTTTCTATTATTAAATTGTACTTTTTGCGCTGCAAATTTAAAAGTAAAATTGATGAAGTATATAAATAGCACGGATAATTTTCCAGGTTTTTCAGTATTCGTTTTTTAAAAAGCAGGATAGATGGTTCGCACCAACTATCCTTTTTAAAATGATGCTCGCGAATGTAGGATCGTCGTTGTTAAGTTTTAAACAGTCGGCAAGGAACCCCCATCAATTAAATAATTCGCACCGTTTATATATTTTGCATCATCAGAAACTAAAAAAGCGACTAAATTAGCAACCTCTTCCGTTTCGGCCATACGATTTAACGGAATGCCGACTTGATTGATTAGATTTTCCGCTACTTGTTCTTTCGTGGTTTTATTTGATGTGGCAATATTTTCTATGAAATCTGCCATTAACGGCGTATTAACCATTCCCGGAGATACCACATTAACGCGAACGCCTTTTGATCCGATCTCATTTGCCAACGCTTTACTGTACATGTTTAGGGCTGCTTTGGCGGTAGAATACGCCATTGTTAAATCCCAAAGTGGTTGTTTGGCAACGCCGGTAGAGATGTTAATAATCACACCATTTCGGGAATCAATCATTGCGGGAAGAAATGCTTTATTGATCCGAATAGCCGACATCAGATTAAGTTCTAGTTCATTTTTCCAGTGCTCATCGTTCAACGTGCTATAACCACCGGAAGGGCTCAAATTGGCTCCAGCGTTGTTGACAATGATATTGATCTTTCCGTATTTTTCGATCACTTCTTTCGCGATGTTTTCTCCGCTTTCGGAATCAAGCAAATCGGCCGCGATAAAATGCCTATCGTCCAAATTTTCTTGTGGTTTTGTCCTTGCTGCAACAATTACGTTTGCACCCAGTGCTTGTAATTTATCTGCAATAGATTTTCCTATTCCTTTGGTTCCGCCCGTAACCAGAGCAACTTTTCCAAGTAATGTTTTGTTCATGCTAACTCGTATTATTAAAATTCGAGAACAAAATTACTTGGTGTTGTTGCGATAACGGTTGCCATTTGGCAACATCGACTATCGAATTGATTTTCGGATACGGCTCAATGAAAACCGCGTAATGCCCAAATAAGAGGCGATGTGGGTTTGAGAAACGCGATTTGCCAACATGGGAAATTGCTTCAGAAAGGAAAGGTATCGATCTTTGGCATTTTCAGTTACTAAGGATGTTCGGCGTTCCAAATGGATTTGAAATGCATGTTTGACGGCATTATTAACGAGTTCGCGCCAAGCGGGAATTAAGTCAAATAGAGCATCCCAATCTTTCTTATCGATGATCAATACCGTGCAATCTGTAGCTGCCTGTAAATAATCGGGAGCAACGGCTCCAGATTCGAAACGAGCGTAATCCACCACTAAACGATTTTCATCGATAAAGTAAGTCGTCACCTCATCGCCTTGATCATTATAGTTAAACATTCGTATCACACCGGAGATGATGAAACCAACTTGCTTTGGAACTTTGCCTGCTTTAGATAAGTAACCTTCTTTCTGAAGATGCAGCACCTGAAATTTGTTCGTCAATACGGAAATATCGCCCTCGGTTAGGTTGCCGAATTGCAATAAATAGGCAATTAGTTTCTCCATAAATGAATGGTGCGCAACAGGTCGATCGCTATTATTCATGATCCAAAATCATTTAAGAAATACCTTTGAATAATTGTTCCACATCTGCGCCTTTAGCATATCGATCTCTAATCCACGAACGTGGCTGAAATAGCTATAAAGTTCGATGATGGAGATGGGCGATTGATCCGTTTCTAAAAACAGACGATTTATTGGCATATTTTTTATCAACGCATCGTTTTTGCCGGATAGGATAGAAGCCCCCAAGGAAAGATAGGTGTTTGGAATAGCAAGCAGTTGATCGGCTAATTTTTCCTTTTTCTGAAATCCATGGTAAATAATCGGCTCCGAGATTTCTACTGCTTTAATACAATGAATTACTTCCTGATAAGCACGGACGCAATGCACGATTATTGGTTTCCGAAATTGTTTTGCCAATCCTAGCTGCGCCGTAAATGTGCGAATTTGTAAATCCCAGTCCGTTTCAGATACCTTATCTAATCCACATTCCCCGACGGCTAATACATTATCGTTTTGAATTAAAAGCTTTTTTAGTTCAATCAACTGTTCTTCGCCATCATCCACTATGTGCCAAGGGTGAATTCCGGCAGAACATAACCCACCATCAATCGCATCTTCTGAAAGAATTACATTCCGAATAGCAAGCACTTCATTCTGACGATTTTCTGGCAGGATATGCTTATGTGCATCGAAGTATACGTGAGATTGATTCAAGGCAAATAGCGTTCTTTTAGTTTTCTTTTGCTCCGTAGCGCTTCACAATTCTTAAGGAAGCAAATTTTTGCGTGTCGAAATGTGGCTCTTCAAGCGTCAATTCTGTCGGATAAGCTGCTGATTTATCAAAGAAATACACTTTTGTAACGCTACCGTAATCATTTGTCGGGAAAAGATCAGCGCAAGCTTCATAATCTGCGGCATGCGGATCTTGCACAGTTACAGCGTAAATGCGAACGATTGCACCTTTATTTTGTTCATTTCGAACGAATGCCACTTCTTCGAAACCGCCTGGTAAATCTTTTATGGAAGGCTGCGTGTATCCATCCCAAATAAAATAACCCAATAGAATGACCAGTGCCGCGCCAAACCAAATAATTTTCTTCGATTTAATCTTCATTATATATTCTTCTCACTAAATACTTTAATCATTTCCCGCTTCGTTTTTCGCACTTTGGCCTCTAATTGACTGCGGTATAAACTATTCGTAACGCCTTTGCCATCTTCATAGTTCGCAGCAAATTCTGGTAGCGCGATACTATCAATCACCGTCCCTCCATCATAAGGCATCCTCGCTACCGCGATGTCTAAAACGCTTTGTCCGCCTCGTGCGCCTTGGCTGGTCGATAATAAGAAAAGGTGCTTGTCTTGAAATGGTTTTCGGCCTTTGATGCGCGAAATCCAATCTACTAGATTTTTATAGGCAGCTGCATAGTTTCCATTATGTTCAGCAAACGAAATTAAAACCAAATCTGCCCAATCGATGCGCGCTGCAAACTCGGTTGCTGCATCGGGAATACCCAATTCTTTCTCCCGATCGATCGAATACAAAGGCAACTCAAAATCATTTATGGAAATCACATCCACCTGATCTTCTTTGTAATACCTCGATACGCTGGTTACCAGTTTGTGGTTAATGGAATTGTTGCTGCTGGAAGCCGCAAATGCTAAAACATTCATGCCTAAAAGTACAAGAATCTTTGCTGGCGCGCAACTCGCTTCGTCTAGTTTTTGTCAGAAGATTCTACGGTTACTTTGCCTTCCGTTCCCGGCGATCCGGAGTAAACTTGACCTTGTGGAATTCCGCCCATTCGCGGTCCGCCCATGCCAATTCTGCTCATCACGATGGCAATGTCGGTTGGTGGATTCACACGACGACCGCCTGCGCTAGCATCAATGGCTAAATAATTTTTGGACTTTTTATCTTCTTGTTGTGGAGTTAAACCTGCCGATGAATAATGGATTTTCACATTCCCGCCATCGCCATTTGGATTTGTCCGCGTGCCATTCATAGCGTCCATTCCTCGCGCCAAAATATACATGGATTCCAGCTTCGCGAAGTGAATGTCGATATCGAAGTTCGAAGCGTTATTTTTGCTTCCCATGCCAGATATCACGACATCTTTGCCAATTTCTGCGTAACCGACTTTCAATTTTACATCCTTCAAATTGTAGAACTGAAGTGATGCCCGATCTTTTAAAATCAATGTATCAATTTCCAAGGTAAGCGTGGAATCACGACCTTGATTGCGAAAAACTTCCTTTTTCTTTTTGGAAAGTTGTAAGGTACCAATGCGTTCTGTTCTCGTACTATCTTGAGCGAACGCCGAAGTTAGATGGCCAAAGAACAACGATGCAATAAGCAATGCCGTCATGTATACTATTTTGCTAGATGATTTCATAAGCTGCTGTCTTAATACGAGTTTTAGACTTTTTGCTTATGCGGAAGTTTAAACTTAATTAGTTGCTTCCTGTAAATACGTCACAATTTTTTCTGCGGTACGACCTGAAGCTCCCGGTTCACCCAACTTTTCAGCAAGCACATCGTAGTTTTCCATAACGCTGGCGCGATGAGCAGGATTGGTAATGAGTTCGCCGATTTCGTCTGCGATTCGCGTGGCATTGCAATCCTTTTGAATCAACTCATACACGGATAGATAATTGTTGATGAGATTGACCAAAGAGATAAATTGTACTTTAATAAGTTTTCGAGCGATCGCTATCGTGATTGGATTTGCTTTATAAACCACTACCTGCGGAACACGTAGAATGGCCGTTTCCAATGTGGCTGTTCCGCTGGTCACTACAGCTGCAACCGAATTTTTTAAGAGATCGTAGGTTTGATCGAATACAATCTTGATGGGAAGATCGCCAATTATATCACGATAATAGGATTCATCGAAATTCGGCGCTCCAGCAACAACAACCTGATGAGATGGAAACTTGTGATATAGTTCGGCCATTTCAGGTAAAATGCGCTCAATCTCCATTTTTCGGCTGCCGGGTAGGAGAGCAATAATATCTTCTTTCTCCGATAAATTGTTGTCCGAAATGAAGTTAGGGTTGAATTCATAAGCACTGATCGCATCCAACAAAGGATTGCCCACATAATCCACGGAATAATGGAATTCCTTGTAGAATTTTACTTCAAATGGTAAGATACAGAACATGTGATCGACCACCTGCTTAATCTTGTACACGCGTTTTTGGTTCCAAGCCCAAATTTTTGGCGAGATATAATAGCAGGTTTTGATGTTTTTCTTCTTCGCGAAGTCAGCAATCTTTAAATTGAAACCTGGAAAATCGATTAAAATAACGGTATCCGGTTGTGCACGCAAAATATCCGCTTTAACCGCTTTCAGGTTTTTAGCAATTTTCGACAAGTTCATCACGACTTCCACGAAACCCATAAACGCCATTTCCGATGTGTGAATGAGCGCTTTCTGTCCGCTGGCAGCTTCCATCTGCGATCCGCCGACAATATCGAACGTAGCTTCCGGATCACGTTCTTTGAGTGCTTTAATTAAATTCGCACCGTGTAAATCGCCCGAAGTTTCGCCTGCTATGATGTAGTATTTCATACGATGTAATGATCTTGTTATTTATTATTTCCAATCTAAAACACTGATTTGGCCATTGCTTCCTGCCAAATAAATCGTTTTTCCGGAACGGGATTTTCCTAATACATTGTAGCTGTCTTTGGAAATCGTATTCCAGTTTTTTCCGCCATCGTTCGAAATATCCGTTCCGGATGTCCCCGTTGCCACCAATTTTTGTTTGGTGATGTATTTTACCGCAGAGCGATAACCGCCAACTGGCTTTTCTGAAGCGATCCAATTTTCTCCACCATCGTTCGTCATGTACACACTATGCGAATTATCGGCATCATTCAAATAATCGCCACCCACTACAATTCCGTTCAAATTATCCCAAAAATTTAAAGAAAAAATACCTTGGCTGGCAGCTCCGCTTAAAATGGGTGTCAACATTTTGTACATCAACAGCTTCTTTTCGTTACGACGAAAAATAGCGGCGAACGTTCCTCCGCTTCCAACCCAAAGATCGTCTCCCAGTAGCTGTAATCCGCTTCCGCTCGCAGCGAAGCCGACCTCGCCAGGCTCAGCGAATAGCAATAAACTTCCGGAAACATCCGCCCAAGTTTTTCCACGATCTTTGCTTTCCAGCAATTGAAAACATCCGTCGATTGGATCGCCGATAGCAAAGCCGTGTTTTCCTTGGAAATCCATGCCGTTAAGGAAGATTTCCGGATCTTCGTTGTGATAAACTTCTTCCCAATTTTTTCCAGCATCAACGGTTTTTAGAATTAGCGCAGGTGATCCTGCGCTTACAATGACCGCTTCGTCTTTTCCGAATACGGCAATATCCCGAAAATCCGCTTCTGGAAAATTTTTCGGACCGATCCATTCCCAAGTTTTACCTCGATCTGTAGATCGACCGACGGTTCCTTTCGTTCCACTGACCCAAACGATGCGCTCACCATACGTGTCTAAACCGCGAAATCCAGCATCTGCATGCTTGGTCAACGGCCGGATAATTTGCGCTGTTGCAGAAAAGGTAAAAACGCAACATAAAAGGAATAGTTGAAAAAGGCGATTGGTGTTCGATCTCATAACGCGATGTGTTTAAAGTAGATTAACTTAATTCCTGCATGAGCTTATCAAACTCCGCCCGTAGCGTGCTTAATTCATTTTCCAAAACCGACACGCGTTCCGTGAGTGCTGCGATCGTAGAAGATGATTCTGTTACATTATTAATGGCATCAGATTCGTATTCATCTTCATTAAACTCACTTAGTAGATGAACGTATCTAACTTCTTTTTGTCCAGCCTTTTTTGAAGTCAATTTCACAAAAGGAGGATCGTTCGTTTCTAGTTTATTAAGTAGTTCGACAACCTCACTAATTGATTCGAAATCGTATAAGCGCCCCGAATTGCTGTTAATTTCTCCGGGAGTCAATGGTCCACGAAGCAACAACAAACAAATTATTGCCAATTCTTGTGGCAATAGCGGATATTGAATGGCTAAATTATGCTTGTATTTAACAACACGGCTACCGCCGCCAACCACGGTTGATATTAAACTTCGTTTTTTTAAACTATCCAGCGCATTGATCACGGTATTCTCATCGTATTGAACGACAGGTTTGCGCGACGACTTTTGGTTACACGCGGAAACCAAACTATTCAGTGTCAATGGATAGTATTCGGGCGTTGTTTTCGCTTTCTCTAAAAGCGAGCCTAAAACGCGAACTTCTTCGGCACTTAAAACAGGTAATTCTTTGCTTTCTTCCATTTCTATATCTTCTTAACCTAGCTAATTGGGTCTTTCTAATATAGTAAATATTTGTTTACAGCTATTGTTCTGTCGGAAAACGATAACCGCGTAAGAACTCATCTACGGTCATTTTCTTCTTGCCTTCGATTTGAATGTGTTTCAAATCCAGATAGCTATCCAATGCGGCAAAACGTAGAAAGGTTTTGTGATCTGTTTCCCATTGACCTGCCGAGATTGTTGGTTTTTCATCAAGTATTGATGCTTCATAAATCTTCAATACCTTCTCATTCAGCTTTGTATATGCTGCTGGATAAGGGCTTAATCCACGAATATGATTGTAAACTTGCTTACCAGACTTCGACCAATCGATTAAGCCATCTTCCTTGAAAATTTTCGGAGCGTGTTTTAATTCGTCGTTCGTCATTTCCGATTGTGGAACCGGCGTGATGGTCTTGTTTTTAATGCCTTCAAGCGTTCTCAACAATAGCTCCGCTCCAGCATGCATCAAGTTATCATGCAGAGTGCCTGCATTGTCGGTATCTGCAATGTCCACTTCTTGTTGCAAAAGCACATTCCCGGTGTCGATTTCATGCTGAAGTAGAAAAGTTGTTACTCCAGAAACGGTTTCACCATTCATAACCGCGTGGTTAATAGGTGCAGCACCTCGGTAATTGGGTAGTAATGAGGCGTGTACATTGATTGTACCCTGCGGCGGCATATTCCAAACAACTTCTGGCAACATGCGAAAAGCAACCACCACCTGCACATCTGCTGCATAGCTTTTTAAACTTTCTAAAAACTGGGGATCGCGCAGTTTTTCCGGCTGCAAAACGGGAATATTATGCGCAACCGCATATTGTTTAACGGCCGATTCGTGCAACTTTTGCCCACGGCCAGCCGGTTTGTCGGGTGTTGTTACTACCGCAACAACTTCCTCGCCGGCATTTATAAGTGTATCAAGGGTAGCTACCGCGAAATCCGGCGTCCCCATAAATATAATTCGCATTGTATAATTTATTAACTTTGCGAAGTTACAAAATATAATTTCAGCTTGAATTTCTCTTACTTTCTAGCCCGTCGTATTACGCTTTTCGGCCAACGGACTTTCTCGAAAATGATTATTCGAGTCACTATTGGTGCGTTGAGTTTGGCCATTTTGGCTATCATTATGGCCGTGGCGATTCTTAAAGGTTTCAAGCAAGAAATTACTGATAAACAGCGTGGATTTTTTGGGGATATTACGATCACAAAAAATGATGTCTCTTCTTCCTACGAGAATACGCCAATTGCGCTATCCCAATCCATGTTGGATTCTATTCGGCAAACGCCTAATGTGGTTGACGTTTATCCGTTTGCGAGTAAAGCGGGAATAATCCATGTTAACAGTGAAGTCGAAGGTGTGTTGATTAAGGGCGTGGATGCCAGTTACAAACAGGATTTCCTTTCAAGAATGATCGTGGAAGGCGATACTATCAATTTCGATGCTGAAAATGCGAATAACCAAGTGCTTATTTCCGAGCAAACAGCGAGTCGATTGCAGTTGAAAGTTGGCGATAGCTTCATTATGTATTTTGTGCAGCATCCGGTTCGTAAGCGAAAATTAGAGATAAACGGCGTTTATACCACACATTCGGAAGAACTGGATAAGATGTACATTATTGGCTCGTTGGATTTGATCCGTAGGGTTAATAATATGGCTGATGATGAAGTTGGCGGTTACGAAGTGCGCATTCAAGATTTCACGCAATTGCAAAATACGTCCTTCGCCGTCGAGGACATTTTGCCTCAACCGCTGATGGCGACTAACGTAGTGGAACAAATGCCGGACGTCTTTAATTGGTTAGAGCTTTTGGATATGAATGATAGTGTGATTTTCGTTTTGATGGTTATCGTTGCGTTGATCAATCTTGTATCCGCTTTGCTGATTAATATCTTGGAACGTTCTTCTATGATCGGACTTCTGAAAGCGCTCGGAATGCGAAATAGCAACCTGCGTAAAGTCTTTTTATACAATTCCATGTATTTGATTGGTTATGGTTTGGTCATTGGAAACGCACTGGCAATCGTGTTATATTTCTTCCAACGAACGACGCATTTTTTTAAGCTAGATCCGAGTATTTACTATGTTTCCTTCGTACCTGTGCAAATAAGCTGGTATGAAGTGCTATATCTAAATGCTGCTTTGGTCGGCATTGTTTTGCTCGTACTTGTTATTCCATCCATGTTAATTTCCCGAATTTCTCCCATTAAAACGATTCAGTTTAAATAGGTGTTTGATTTCGTGCCATTTTGGTATCATTTTGGCTGATTGCTAGTCAACCAAAACAAAAATCATTTATGGCGGACAGAATCTCGATGGGAGCTGATGGCAATCTTCAAGTTCCTACAAATCCTACAATTCCTTTCATTATTGGTGATGGCATCGGGCCGGATATTTGGAACGCGTCGGTACGCGTTTTTGATTCGGCAGTGCGGCATATTTATGGCGATCAAAAACGGATTAATTGGTTAGAAGTATTAGCCGGAGAAAAAGCATTTAATGAAACGGGGAGTTGGCTTCCGGAAGAAACATTAGAAGCTTTTCGGACACATTTGGTTGGCATCAAAGGGCCTTTGACTACGCCAACAGGTGGCGGAATTCGCTCGCTAAATGTGGCACTTCGCAAAACATTGGATTTGTATGTTTGCCTACGTCCAACGCGTTGGTATCAAGGCGTGCCGTCTCCAGTGAGCCATCCTGAATATGTAGATATGTTGATTTTCAGGGAGAATACGGAAGATATCTACGTGGGCATTGAATATGCTGCTGAAGCGGAAGAATCTTCGAAGTTACAACAGTTTCTAAACCATGATTTGGCTTTGAACTACGATTTCAGGGCAAATACAGGTCTAGGAATAAAGGTGGTTTCCGAGGAAGGTACTAAGCGACTAGTTCGCGCAGCGATTCAACATGCCATTGATCATAAAAGACCATCCGTTGCTATTGTGCATAAAGGTAATATTATGAAATTCACAGAAGGCGCTTTTAAAGCTTGGGCTTTCGAGGTGGCGGAACAGGAATTCGGTGATTATGTATATACGTGGGGGCAGTGGGAGCGAACCAAAGCTGAAAAAGGTCAAGAAGCCGCGAATGCGGAACAATCGGAAGCCGAAAAACACGGGAAAATTATTGTTAAAGATGTGATTGCGGATAATTTTCTACAGCAGATTTTACTAGCGCCCAAAGATTATGATGTGGTAGCGACGTTAAATCTGAACGGCGATTATATTTCGGACGCCTTAGCGGCTATTGTTGGTGGAATTGGTATAGCGCCAGGTGCGAATATCAATTACAAAACCGGACACGCCATCTTTGAAGCCACGCACGGCACAGCACCGCGATTTGCAAATACAGATACAATGAATCCTTCCTCGGTTATTCTCAGCGGCGTTATGCTCTTCGAATATTTGGGGTGGCATGACGTAGCAAACACAATTACGCGAGCTGTCGAAAAGACCATTCAACAAAAGACAGTAACGGTAGATTTCCACAATCAAATGAGCGATGCAACTTTAGTGAAAACAAGCGAATTTGCAGATCATATTATCGGAAATTTCGAATAGGAAAAGCGCTAATTACAGCGCTTTTTTTGCAACTTTGACGTCAGCATCAAAAACGTAGAAAAATCCATGTATAATTTTAAAAACGATTATGCCGAAGGCGCGCACCCGACGATTTTACAACGTTTGTTAGAAACCAATTTAATTCAACAAAATGGTTATGGCGAAGACGAATATTGCAAGCTGGCAAAGAGTGCGATTAAGGAAAGATTAAATAATCAGTTTGCTGAAATTTACTTTGTTTCTGGAGGCACGCAAGCTAATCTGTTAGTGATATCTTCCTTATTACGCCCGCATGAAGCAGTAATTAGTGCTTCTTCGGGACATATTTTCACGAACGAAGCGGGCGCGATTGAATCTGTCGGACATAAGGTTATATCCGTCTCTACCAATAATGGAAAAATCACTCCATCTGACATCGAGCGAACCTTACAAGCTTATCAGTTAAAGCCACATGTCGTCAAACCTCGTTTGGTTTACATTTCCAATACGACAGAGGTCGGTACATTCTACAATAAAAAGGAACTGCAGGATTTGTATGCGCAGTGTAAAGCGAACAATTTGCTATTGTTCTTAGACGGCGCGCGATTAGGCCATGCTTTAATGGCGCCAGGAAGCGATTTGTTATTGGAAGATGTAAGTCGGTTTACCGATGTATTTTATATCGGAGCCACAAAAAATGGTGGTTTGCTTGGAGAAGCGGTAATTTTCAATCACCGCGAAGTAGGCACCGACTTTCCATACATCATGAAGCAAAAAGGTGCACTTTTAGCTAAAGGACGTGTTCTTGGCGTTCAATTTTTGTGTTTATTTGAAGGAGAGCTTTACCTTAAATTAGCACAACATGCTAATCTGATGGCGGCAAAAATCGCTGAAGCCATTCAACAACAGGGCTATTCCTTTCTCGCTGATGTGGCATCCAACCAGCTGTTTCCGATATTGCCCAATGCATTGATCGTGGAACTTGAAAAGAAATACGAATTTTACGTTTGGCAAAAAATAGATGATGAAAAATCGGTCGTTCGTTTGATCACATCATGGGCTACAGACCCGAAAATTGTAGATGCTTTGGTACAAGATATTCAAGCAGGAAGCAATTCTTTTTAAATACTACGATTTCTTGTTATTTTTGCATACCGTAAAAAGGAAAGATAAGGGATATGCCAGTTAAGATACCAGATAATTTGCCTGCTATTGAGTTGCTCAAAGAAGAAAATATCTTTGTGATGAGCGATCTGCGTGCCAGCACGCAGGACATTCGACCATTGCGTGTATTGATTCTAAATCTGATGCCTTTGAAGATTTCGACCGAAACCGACTTTGTTCGTTTGCTGTCGAATAATCCTTTGCAAGTGGAGGTGGAGTTCTTGCGCTTGGATACGCATACTCCAAAAAACACATCCGAAGAGCATTTGGAATTGTTTTACAAAGGCTTTAGTGAAGTAACGGAGAATTGCTATGATGGGTTGATTGTAACTGGTGCTCCTGTTGAGTTATTGCCGTTTGAAGCAGTAAGTTATTGGACAGAAATGCAATTGATTTTCGATTGGGCTAAAACCCACGTTACCTCTACGCTGTATATCTGCTGGGCTGCGCAAGCTGCGCTTCATCATTTTTACGGAATTGAAAAATTACCATTGGATCATAAACTTTTCGGTGTTTTCAAGCATACCGCTACAGAAAATAGAAGTCCGCTTTTCCGTGGATTTGATGATGAGTTCTATATTCCACATAGTCGCCATACGACCATCTCTAGAGATGCATTGCTGATGCATGGAGATATTTCCATTCTTTCCGAATCTGATGAAGCGGGTGTTGCGATTGTCGCCTCTCGTGGAGGAAGAGAGTTCTATCTAACTGGACATTCCGAATACAATCCGCTAACGTTGCACGAAGAATACGTTCGCGATTTGGAAAAAGGTAGCGAGATTGATATGCCGAAAAATTACTACCGTGACAATAATCCGGAAAGTCAACCATTAGTGAGATGGAGTGGGCACGCGAATTTGTTATTCAACAATTGGCTGAATTATTTCGTCTATCAAGAAACGCCATACAACTTACAAGATGTGAAACATTTGGGATCGCTAAACGAACCTAACGAAGTAATCGCTGCGAAATAGCTTCCGCTTGATTAATTGTCAATCTTCGGCCTCCGACTTTCAATTTCGCTTTTTTATAAAATGTTCCAGAAAGGAACATTTCTTGAATAAGCGGATGAATGTAATATTTCTTAGCTACCGCGCGTGTATTTCCCAACTCCGCCGCTACCATATCTACAATCGCATTTAATTGTTTGGTGCTATTTTTGACTGAATACTCCTGTTGGATCAATGCCATTTCCCGAATAGCCATTATTGTCGCTCCCCATATCCTGAAACTTTTTACCGACAAATTTTTCGTTTGATCCGTTCCCTTCAGATAGCTATTAACATCTCTACCACGAAGTTTTCTAACTATTTTTGATTCATCATCCATATACTGGAAGAGATTTTTGCCGGGAATCTTAGCGATAGACTGCAGGTGCTGCATCAAACGTTTTTCAGTAACCAAATGATTTTGAGCAACGCCTTTTTTGCCAACATATTTTATTTGGATGGCTTCCGTAGATATGCTTAAGTGGTTCTTACGTAAGGTAGTCAGACCGTACGACTTATTTTCCTTCGTGTAACGCGCGTTGCCTACACGCATCAAAGTACGTTTGATTACAGCCAGCGCAAGAGCCGAAGTTTTAGCTTTAGACCAATCAGGCAATTTTAAATCTTGCTGTATGCGTCGCTGTAGGGCCGGAAGATACGGGCCTAATTGCAGCACCTTTTTAAACTTTTGATCATTTTGGCTTTGCGACCAATCCGGATGATAAATGTATTGCTTTCGGTTGCGCGCGTCGAATCCGAAACATTGAATGTGTCCTTTCGGATCAGGACAAATCCAAACGCGTGACCATGCTGGTGGAATAACTAAGCTTTGTATGCGTTTCAATGTTCGCTCATTCGTAATCACTTGTCCGCGTAAATTCTTGTAACGGAAGCCTTTGCCAACTTTCAAACGCTTGTAGCCCTTCGTGCTACAATCTATATACTTACAAATTTCTTGTATTGCCTCTTCTCTATTCATATTTACCACTTTTTCCGATGGTAGATCAACATATGAGCGATACAATTTGTTTACATGGAACGGATGAGATTATGTGAATAAATGGATATCGTAAAAAAGTTTAAAAACATACTATTTGACACAAACAATTACCGCTTCCGCCCGTTTAATAAATTATCAATGAAATTGGATACTATATTTATATACCTTTTTTCATGCCAATAGAATCATTTTTAGTAATATAGCGATGAATTACGATTTAATACAAGGCGCTATTCAGTTGGTGTCTGAATTTGAAGAAGCGCGTTGCGAACAACCAGCTTATTCGCTCGATGTGGAAGGGTTTAAGCAATGGATCGCTGACGATTTGCAAGCAAAAACTTTACCTGATCCGGATTGGCCCGGGATGGATGATGGTCGTTCTGCAGAAAGTGCAATTAGTACTTTACTAGTCCACATGAATCGGTATGCGAAGAGCTATTCTAAATCTGCTATTCATGATTCATCCTTTTCGACACAAGAGGATTTTATCTATCTTATAAACTTGAAAGCTTTTGGCGCAATGAGTAAGATGGATTTAATTAAAAAAAATATCCATGAAAAGCCCGTAGGTATGCAAATTATCAATCGATTGATCAGTAATGGTTGGATTATCCAACGTAATTCGCTTCGTGATAAAAGAAGTAAGGAAATTTCCATTACGGAAGATGGGCTTCAAGTATTAGCGAATCAAATGGATAATATTCGGAAAGCGACACAGATCGTTTCTGGCAATCTGACTAATATCGAGAAGATGGAATTGATTCGATTGTTGCAAAAGTTAGAATCCTTTCATCATCCGATATATACGCAAAACATGAGCAGTGCGGAACTGTTGAGCAATGCCTACGGACAGATCAATAAGTCAATTAGCGAAGCATGAAAAAGAAAATTGCGATCATAGGTTCTGGTTTTTCTGGTTTATCAGCAGCAGCTTATGCCGCTGCTGCAGGAAACGAAGTGCATGTTTTCGAAAAACACCGTGTACCTGGTGGTCGAGCGAGGCAATTTACAACGGACAATGGCTATAAATTTGACATGGGGCCAAGTTGGTATTGGATGCCGGATATTATTAATGGTTTCTTTCAGGATTTTGGAAAGGATGTTCATGATTATTTGAATTTAATTCCGCTGAATCCGCAGTTCGAAATGATTTTTTCCGACGAGAAAGTCGCCGTTCCCGAAAATTACGAGGAAATGCGTGCACTTTTTGAGCATATGGAAGTTGGTGCGGGTGCTCGTTTGGATGATTTCATGAAAGCTGCGAAATATAAATACGAAGTTGGCATGCGCGATTTTGTTCGCAAACCTTGCCATAGCTGGTCTGAGTTTATCTCACCGAAGATTGCAAGCAGTGCCTTTCGCTTAGATTTATTATCTGGTTTTCGTAAGTATGTAAAAAAGTACTTCAAAAATCCTAAGCTAATTTCTTTAATGGAGTTCCCCGTAATATTCCTTGGTGCTTCGCCGAAGAAAATACCTGCGCTATACAGCTTAATGAATTTCGGAGGTTATGCGCTTGGGACTTGGTATCCAAAAGGTGGATTTTTTGAATTGGTAAAAGCGATGCATTCGGTAGCAGAGGAGCAGGGAGCAGTTTTTCATTTTGATCAAAATGTTGAAAAGATTACGTGCACGGATGAAACGGTAGAATCTTTGCTCATCAATGGACAGAAACATCAATTTGATGCCGTCATCGCATCTTCCGATTATCATCATACGGAGACATTGTTGCCAGAACATTTACGCAACTATCCGGAAAGCTATTGGAAAGCGAGAACCTTCGCGCCATCCTGTCTGATTTACTATTTGGGTTTTAAAGAACGTATCCCAAATTTAAAACATCATACGTTATTTTTCGAAAATGATCTAGACGAGCACATTGATTCCATTTATTTGGATAAAAAGTGGCCAGAGAAACCATTGTTTTATGCCTGCTGTCCCTCTAAAACAGAAGATGGTGTAGCGCCCGAAGGACACGAAAACATCTTTTTGCTAATGCCGTTGGCATTGGGAATAGACGACAAAGAAGAAACGCGGGAAGTTTACTTTAAGCAAATGATGGCGCGGCTGGAGAAGCACACCGGGTCAACTGGCTTGATCGATAAACTTGATTATAAGCGTAGTTATTGCGTAGCAGATTTTATCAGCGATTACAACGCCTACGGTGGCAACGCGTATGGATTAGCCAATACGCTATCGCAAACCGCAGTTTGGAAACCATCAATTCGAAACAAAAAAATAAAAAATTTATATTATACCGGACAATTGACCGTGCCAGGCCCCGGAGTTCCTCCAGCAATTATTTCTGGCAAGATCGTAGCTTCTGAAGTAAATAACCTCGTAACACATCCAACTTATGAAAAAGCTGTTTGATGAATTAAGTTTTCAGGTCAGTAAAGCGACTACCGAAAAATACAGTACCAGTTTTTCGCTGGGAATATTAGCGCTGGACAGCAGCATTCGTCCTGCTATTTATGCTATTTACGGATATGTTAGGCTTGCCGATGAAATCGTAGATAGTTTCCATTCCTACGATAAACAACGATTGTTAGCACGATTTAAAGAGCAAACCTACCAATCGCTGGAGGAGAAAATCTCGCTAAATCCGATTCTTCAATCCTTTCAGGAGACTGTTCATCGTTATGATATTGATGTAGCATTGATTGAGCAATTTTTACACAGTATGGAAATGGATTTGAATCCTACGGAATACAATACTGAAAAATACAAGGAATACATCTTAGGATCGGCTGAAGTAGTTGGTTTGATGTGTTTGCAAGTGTTTGTTAACGGCGACAAAGCTATGTATCGATTATTAAAGCCATACGCCATGAAATTAGGGTCGGCATTCCAAAAAATAAACTTTTTGCGCGATTTGAAGGATGATTACGAAGTTTTGGGTAGAACGTATTTTCCGAACGTGGACATGGCGGTATTCGACAACAATATCAAATCGACTATCGAATCCGATATTCATGCTGAATTTCAAGAAGCCTTAATCGGGATTAAAAAGTTACCGGTTTCAGCACGGTTTGGTGTTTATCTAGCATACAAATACTATCTGTCGTTATTCAAAAAAATACGCCGAACGCCAGCACAACGTATTATGAGTGAACGTATACGCATCCCGAATGGACAAAAGGTTTCTTTGATGATGCAGAGCTATGTAGCATATAAAATGGCCATTCTGTAAAATTAATCTTCCATTTATGTACCACCTTCATCGCGAACAGTTTTTACAGGGAGATTTGGAAAGTATTTGGAAATTCTTTTCGTCGCCACACAATTTGGAAAAAATCACGCCGAAAGAAATGTCGTTTGTCGTGAAGACCAAACTCGCTGATGAACCTATTTACGTGAATTTGGAGATCGATTATATTGTTCGTCCCTTATTGGGTATCCCACTAAAGTGGAAAACGGTAATTACGCATGTAGATCCGCTAACTAGCTTTGTAGATTTTCAAAAAAAAGGTCCGTATAAATTTTGGGAACATACGCATACATTTACGGCAACCGATGGCGGTGTTTGGATGACGGATCATGTGAAGTATGAATTACCATTCGGTATTTTAGGTAAGATTGCCCACGCGTTATTCGTTAAGCGAAAACTGCAAAACATTTTTAATTATCGATATCGTATTTTAGAAGATAAATTCAATCAAAAATCGACACAGTTATGAACATAATAATATTTTTAGCCACGTTCTTTATCATGGAAGGCATCACCTGGACAGTTCATAAGTATGTTATGCATGGTTTTTTGTGGAGTTTACATCGGGATCACCACGATCACAGCACCGAAGGGCATTTGGAAAAGAACGACTACTTCTTTATCATCTTCGCGATTCCCGCTATTACGCTCATGTATATCGGCAGCATGCGTGGTTTCGATTATTTATTTTACATCGGTTTAGGGATTACGTTGTATGGATTCGCTTACTTTTTCGTGCACGATATCTTTATCCATCAACGTGTTTCCTTTCTTAGAAATACCAAAAATCCTTATTTATTGGCGATTCGCCGCGCGCACAAACAACATCATAAACACACTGGCAAGGAGGAAGGAGAATGTTTTGGCTTCCTTTGGGTGCCGGTGAAATACTTTCAAATGTATTTTAGCAAGAAAGGAAATCATGAACGGGTTTAAATACTTAATTGGTTGTACGCTTGTCGTTGTACTGTTTATCACCTCGACGTCATGTACTTACAAGCCGGAGAAAGCGGAACCAGTTTCGAATTTTCAAGTCGAACGTTACTTAGGTACTTGGTTTGAAATCGCTCGGTTGGACCACTCCTTTGAGGAAGGCTTGTCCCACGTTACAGCGACTTATGCGTTGAACGAAGATGGTACGATAGCCGTTTTAAATAAAGGTTATGATAAAGAGAAGATGAAATGGAAATCTGCCGATGGCAAAGCGAAATTTCGCGAAGACCAATCCGTAGCGGCACTAAAAGTATCTTTTTTCGGACCATTTTATTCTGGATATAATGTGCTTGCGCTGGATAAAGATTATCAATATGCATTAGTTGCGGGAAAGGATTTCGATTACCTGTGGATATTATCAAGAACAACCGATGTTCCAGAGAATATCAAGACAAAGTATTTGGAATTAGCGAAAAAAGTGGGGTATGATACGGATAAACTTCTTTGGGTAGATCAAGAAGAAAAGACGAAAGGAAATAATGAAGGATAAGGTTTCCGTTTTTTGGTTCCGAAGAGATTTACGGTTAACGGATAATGTCGGACTTTACAAAGCACTTTCATCTGATTATCCTGTTGTTCCCCTGTTTATTTTTGATAAAGATATTTTATCAAAACTTCCGAATCCGAAGGATATTCGCGTTGATTACATTCACCAGGCGATCGAAAGTTTACAGGAAGATTTGGCTAAAGCCGGTAGTTCGTTGCATGTTTCTTACGGGAAAGTAAAAGGTGCTTTTAAAGATATACTCGATCAATATGATGTGCAAGCGGTATTTTGCAATCACGATTACGAACCTCAAGCGATACAACGGGATAAGGAAATAGGGGAAATGCTCTCGAAATCTGAGATCGCGTTTCACTCCTTTAAAGATCAAGTCATTTTTGAGAAGGATGACATTTTAAAAAACGACGGAAAGCCTTACACGGTTTATACACCGTATGCAAAAAAATGGCGCGCGAAACTCGAACAAAAACATTATACCGTGGCGCCAACGAGCAGGGAAGGATTTTTCCAAACTGCGAAAAAGAGAATTCCGTCGCTAAAGTCGATGGGTTTTGAAAAGACAACGGTTGATTTTAATACGCCTAAACTGACACCCGGGATGATCAGTGATTACGATAAACATCGCGATTTTCCTGCAGAAGATCGTACAACGCGTTTAGGTGTTGCGTTACGATTCGGAACAATTTCGGTTCGAGAATGTGTAAAAACTGCGCTTAAGAACAACGACACATGGCTTTCGGAACTAATTTGGCGGGAATTTTTTATGCAGATTCTATATCATTTTCCGAATGTTGTTGATAAAAGTTTCAAGTCGCAATACGATGGCATCCGTTGGAGAAATAAGGAGGATGAGTTTAAAAAATGGTGCAAAGGTGAAACCGGATATCCGATTGTCGATGCTGGAATGCGTCAGTTAAACGAAAGCGGATTTATGCATAATCGTGTACGCATGGTCGTAGCGAGCTTCCTCTGTAAACATTTGTTGATCGATTGGCGATGGGGAGAAGCATATTTTGCAGAAAAATTACTGGACTATGAATTATCATCCAACAATGGAAATTGGCAATGGGCGGCAGGATGTGGTTGCGATGCGGCTCCTTACTTTCGAATTTTCAACCCTGATGCGCAGACCAAGCGATTCGATAAAGATTTAAGCTATATTAAAAAGTGGAATCCCGATTATCAAAAGACAGTAGAACGCCCGATTGTGGATCATAAAGAAGCGCGCGAAAGAGCTTTGAAAGCTTATAAAAAAGCGTTAGATGATGCTCGATCTTAGCAAGGAAATATGGAAAGAAACAAGGTGGTTTTAGTAGATCAGTATGATCAGCAATTGGGCGAGATGGATAAGCTTTTGGCGCACCAACGCGGCGAACTGCACCGGGCATTTTCAGTATTTATCTTCAATTCCCAAGGAAAAATGCTGATTCATCAACGCGCGTCGCATAAGTATCATGGCGGTGGATTGTGGACGAATGCTTGCTGTTCGCATCCACAAATGGGCGAGGAGCTGAAATCTGCTGCGCAAGAAAGATTACAATTTGAAATGGGTTTAGTGTGCGGTTTGCAGCATGTTCACGAATTCGTGTATCATGCTGAGGTGGAAAATAATTTGATTGAGCACGAATATGATCACGTTTTTTTTGGTTCCACGAATCAATTACCAAATCCAAATCCCGACGAAGTGAGTGCATTTAAGTGGATTTCTGTGGATGACTTGCTACGGGAAGTTGCTGAGAAACCGCAAGAATTCACCTATTGGTTTAAATCGGTTTTGGAAGATTTACTTATGAAGATCAAGGATTTAACTATTTCATTAGAAAATACATCGCAATAACTGTTATAGATAGTCAAACTAAACCGTTTAGTTGAATGTTTATCATACATAAATTATCTTACTTCAGATTAAACATGAGAATTATTTCGACCATACTTTTAGCTACGGCACTATTGTCTACAGCAGCTTGCGGAAGCAAGAAAATGAAAAACGATGCGGCACAGGAAAAGCCTGGATTAGATGCCAGCCGTAATTTGGTAATCTATTACGATAAAGACACCGGAAATGAGCAATTGTTGGAAGCGGTGCAAACGTACGGCGCGGAAGTCGTTTACTTGTACGATGCGCTTAGCGGAATAGCAATCAGCATTCCAGACGATAAACCATTGGAAGAAGCGATGAAATATTTCGAAAAAGTACCCGGTGTAACGTCGGTGGATCGCGATGGCATGATGTCCATTCAAAGTCAAATGGAGAATAAATAGTAACCAACGCAAACTCGCTTTGAAATTTCCGCAAATGTGCTTTTAGCGCTACATTTGTGGAAATTTTCATTTTATCCATTATCGAATCCGATCGAGGTAGATTGAAAACCTAGAACATGAACAGCAAGAAATGGATAAACAAAGCCTAATCTTCAGAGATAGTACAATAGCAGATTTAGAAACCATTGTCGATATTTACAATTCTACCGTTGCATCGCGATTAGTAACTGCCGATACCGAACCGGTGAGTGTTGAAAGTAAGCGCGCATGGTTCAATGTGCACAGCGCGGAGAAACGTCCACTTTGGATGGTGGAGCGTGGAGAAGACCAAGCTACGATTGGCTGGGTGAGTTTTCAGTCATTTTACGGTCGGCCAGCGTACGATGGGACGGTAGAAATTAGCATTTACCTACATAAAAGTCAACGCGGAAAAGGTTACGGAAAAGATATTTTGCGTTATAGCATGGATAAAGCGCCAAATTTTGGAATAAAAACATTACTTGCGTACATCTTTGCTCATAATGAACCGAGTTTAGCGCTCTTTGAAAAGTTTGGTTTTGCAGAATGGGCAAATCTTCCCGAAATTGCCGTTTTAGATGGCGTTAAGCGAAGCCTGATTATTTTAGGAAAGCATTTATAAATAAATAAGATTTATAAATGCTTTCTTTGCAACTTATTTTTTGAAATTAGGCATGCTTAGCAGCAAATGCTAAATAAGCATCCAAAACTTGCTTTAAGAATTTTCCGCTGTCTTCTTTTTTCAATGTACCATCCTCATCGAATATTTCTTGCACATTTGCGATGTAAGCTTCAGGTTGCGCTAAGGTCGGCATGTTCAAATAGGCCAAGATTTGTCGCAAATGATGATTCGCACCAAATCCGCTTTGATTGCTGATCGATGATGAGATAACCAAGGCAGGTTTCTCATCCCAAGCACTGTGTCCATACGGTCGCGAAGCGACATCCAGCGCATTTTTTAATACGCCAGGAATCGATCGGTTATATTCTGGAGTTATGAAAATAATGCCATCGTACGATTTGATTTGCTCGCGAAATGGTTTGTATTCTTCCGGTTCTTGACCTTCATCATAATCCTGATTATATAAAGTCAGATGCCCTATCTCGACTATTTCCAATGAAATGCCTTCCGGCGCATTTTCCTTTAGATAATTTCCAATTGCTTTATTGAATGAACCTTTGCGAAGTGATCCAACGACCACACCAATGTTTTTAATTGCCATAATGTTCCTTTAATAGTTTGTATGAAATCAACAAATGAAAGTTTAGTTTAGTTTTCGTTTGGGCATAGTTGTTGACTATTTTAGGATGAAAAAGTGATTGAGATATGTTGAAATTAATGAAGCCACGCTATATAGTGAAAGCTTTAGCGCTATATAAAGTTTACAAATCCTACCGTTTGAGCAACAAGGATTTACAAAAAGCAGACAGTTTGTCAGCAAATTTAAAAGCGCATGCTGACAATTTTAAATTGTTAATTAGCATGGCAAACGATACGGTAAAAGGTCGGTTTACCATGAACAAATGGAACTTGTCTATTATCGTGGGAACTATTGTTTATGTTATTTCGCCATTGGATGCTGTGCCTGATATTGTGCCGGTTTTAGGTTGGTTGGACGATGTAACGATTGTTACGTATGCGCTTACGAAACTGCAAAAAGAAATTGACCGCTACCGAAACCATGTAAAACAAGAGGTGGAAAGTAAATTGCCAGTTCCATCGTCTCGATAATTTAAAATAAACAAAACGCCGCTTCGAATTCTTCGAAGCGGCGTTTTTGCGATTGGTTGCTTTCGCTATCCAATCCAATTGGACAATACAACCATAATATATTGCACAAGTTTTAAGATTAATGTTATCATAACTGGCATTATTGGATCATATTTATTTTAACATCCTGGCCAATCATATCTCGTCGGAAAAAGTCGCTCTTTCCAGCAACATTTAGCACATTGACTTGATTAATATTACCCGGTTCTGTGGAAGAAAGGGCACTTTTTCCAACCAATTGTACATTCATAGTGTCGACTTTCAAATTTGGTGCATATCGCAGTAGTCCATTTTGAAGATTTACATCCAATTTTCCGATGTAATATTGACTAAGATACAATTTGGATTTATCAGAAACCGATATCGCTAGATTTGGAATTAACGTGAGCAACGTATCGTTATCAGCACGATGAGGCATATTCAGCGAAAATTCACTTTGTCCGCCAATGTTCAGTTTCATGTTTTCGACTAGCTGTGGCTCGAAAGTGGCACTTCCTTCCGCATTCAAAATGGTTAAACTCTGCAAAGGCTTTGCGATATTTAAGCCGAGGTAATTTGCCTTTTTATCGAGTAACTTGAGGAATAATGTATCGTTATGGACATTGTGCTTTACACTATTTCTTATGATTGGAGAGATGCTTGTCGATCCAGATTCGCTATCAATCAAGGAAACATGGATTCGCGTTTCTTTAGCTTCGACTTTAACGTGGCTAAATTGTTCCGCGATATCTATAGATTCCTCTTGATCTGAATGTTTATACCAAAATTTGGAAAGCGGATCGATCGGTTTACGTTCTGCGTTGAGTTTCATTAAACCTGTCAATTGCGGAAAGCACCCAACTAACACTATAAGCGCGAGTGAGCTCGCAAATACGATATTTGAAATTTTCATTTTTAGCTTTTTTGTTGGTTATTATAATATGTATTTACTTCGTCTATGCTAATATCTAACAGATCCAGCGTGCGAAACATGAGCGGTAATTCTTCCTCAAGAAATTGGATTTTTTTCGCTTTCAGAATGGTTGTACGCGCATCTTGATGAACGAAGAATCCCAATCCTCGTTTATTGAAGATGATTTCTTGCTGTTGCAAATGATCGTAAGCGCGCATTACCGTATTAGCATTAACTTCCAAACTGACAGCTAGGTCGCGTACGGAAGGAATCTTTTGCTCATTTTTCCATTCTGACAGGATGATACGATTCATCGCAAATTCTACAATTTGTAGATAAATTGGTTTTTCGTTTGAAAATTCCATATTAATGAACCTCCTTTTCGCGTAGTTTAAAATAGGTTGTCACGACAAAACCTATAAATAGCAAAGTGAAAACTATACCAAACGCCATGCTATTAAAATCCGATCCATTATAGATATAAATCGTTTCTTTATATAGACTGGTGAGTAACTGAAAAAATAAAAATCCGAAACCTATTATCATCAAAATAAATAAAGGAATACTGTACTTACGGAAGAAGGTAGCCGATAACTGATATAAGCATGCGAAAACGAGAGAAAGCAGGATGGAAACCTTATAAATTTGAGCACCGAAAGTCACGAAATAGCTCTTGTCACTAAAGTTATAATACAATTCTCCAACACTTTCTTTGTAGGCAATTGCATCTGCTAAATAAATTGACTTCATCACCGAAACAAAACTCCAATTTGCAAAAAAGAAGGAAAGTAAAATTAGTACGATAATTGCCAGATTTCCGATCCAAAGTGTGATGATTCGTTCCCCACGCGTTATCGGACTCATTGTTCCAAATACAGATTTGGTAGTTCGTTTCAAGTATGATGTTGTGCACATGATAATATACAATGGTAGAGTAAACAGTGCTAATGTCGCAACGTCCGTACCGTTGTATCTTGAAAGAGACTCGAGAAACAAATTAGGGTAAGGATAAAGGTGAAATAGTTGATTAAACAAGGGAGTGCCATACCAGAACATGGTTAGCAGATATAAACCCAATACCACTACCGGAATGCTAATTAACTTATTTTTGTTGATTAAGCCATATTCGGTAATCGCAATTTTTAGTCTTTGGATATTAATGTTTTTCATATTACGCGTTGGTTTTGGCAGTTTTCAGATGATTCACTAAACTTGGATCGGCGGATAGCGCATTGAAGAAAAATTCAATATCAAATTGACTTTCTTCCTTTCCTGTGTTCGGCAACAAACTCAGCGTACCGTGAATTCCTTGCTCGCTATATATAGCATTGGCTGCATCGCTAGTTTGCTTAGAAATATAAAAGTGATCTTGCAACGTATTAATGCTGTGATCCAAAATCAATCGGCTATGGTTAAGTACCAACAGGTGATCGATCAGGTTATGGATATCGCGGATTTGGTGCGTAGAAATAATCAACAATCTTTCATCAGTCACGTAACGAGATATAATTTTGCGGAACTGTGTTTTCGATGGAATATCCAATCCATTGGTCGGTTCGTCCATCAAGATCACATTGACATTCGTTGCCAGCGCAAAGGCGATATTCACTTTCTTAACCTGCCCGAATGATAAATTTTTTATGTTCTTCGTGATATCGATCTGGAAAGTTTCTAAAACACTATAAAAGTAGGTTGCATCAAATTTCGGATACAATGCTCCGTAAACTTCTTGGAATTGACGGATCTTCCAGTCCGGTAATTCAGCGTGATCGGTAACAAAATAGATATCCGTCAGAAAGCCAATTTCCCTTTTCTCAGGATTAAATTCGGAAACTCTTATATTTCCAGATTTAGGAAATAGCAAGCCACCGATATTTTTTAAAAGCGTCGTTTTTCCAACTCCGTTTAGACCAAGTAATCCGTAAATATGGCCAGGTTTTAGATCAGCCGTGATGTTCTCCAAAATCGGAACACCTTTACGATAATGATAGGATACATTTTTTAAGTCAATCATAAAATTAGTTTTAGTGTATTAGAAAACTAGTACACTACAAATGTAGTTTAAAGTTAGATATATCCAAAGATTTTTGAAATTATTTTAAAAAGGGATAATCAACATTTCGAGTATTTTAGAAAGCGAGGGAAAATTCTGCATATAAATTATCTGTGTAGCTAATTCTTTACAAGATTGTATTAAGAATTTTGACAAACACGTATGAAATGCAATTTTTGTAGAAATCATTTTAACTTCAGAGATGTCAAAATCAATCAATAATTTAACACCAATTTATAAAGCTCCCTTGATAGAGGTTCATCAAATTATTCTGGAAGAAGGATTTGCGAATGCATCTACTGCAGCTGTAACCGTGGGCTCCTCAAGTAATGACTATTCTCCAGATGTAAACGACTGGACTGTAGGCGGTTTAGAATCCGGTGATTACGATATATAAACTAATTTTTAATTCCTATTAAAGATATAATTATGAGATTTATATGCTCTTGCGTTACACTTTTTTGTCTTTCAAATTTTATTGCTTCCTGCTCTAATCAGGTAGAAAATCCAATTGTTTCCGAAGGAGATACCAAAATTCAAATTAATGTTTCAGGTATTGATGATGAAGGTGTTTTTGAACTGGAAGAATCTGAGGTCGAAAATAAAATTGCAAAATTTGCTAAAGCGAGTCTAACGGCCAAGAATCGATCTGAAGATATCGCTGCAGAATACAATATTACGAGTTTGGCAGAATTTGACGTTTTAAGTGATTTACAAGCCCCAAGATCGGTTTCAAGAACGGAGGGATTATTGGATATTTCGACAGAAGCGGAGACGAGCAAAAAAGCGAGTATAAAACATGAGAAAAAATTAGCAAGAATGACCGATGGGATACAATATCGCATACTCATGTACCCCGAAGGAACTACTCAAAATGCCGTAAATCAGGTGGGCACTGCCGGTATTGCTACATCCTTTCAAGTAAATTTGGGACAAACCTACGATTGGTATGCTGTTTCGATCAATACGACAAACGTACCAAATATAGATGCTTCTGGTATTATTTCTTCAGCTGTTTTATCTAACCAAGACGTTCTGTATGCAGCTGGAAAATTCACACCAGCTGTTGGGCAAAATACATTGAATATAACCTTTAGAAGAATGACAGCGAGAATAGAGGTCGATGTCAATGTAAGAGGTATATTTGGTCGTATAGAGAATAATACTAGTTTGACTGTCGGCTCTTTGGAGGGAGGGACGTTTGTAAACGCTATACAAACCGGCGATTTCAATGTAAGAACTGGAGGATTTAATAATTTAGTTGATGCCACACCAGTTACGGGTCAACAAATGACCGTAAGCAATGTCCAAACTGGAGACGCGGTAAAAAAAGCCATTTTCTATACCGTTCGTAATAACTCCATTGCCACTGGAAACATTAGGGTTAGATTGAACCAACTCAACATATTCTTAGATGATAATACGATAAGACGTTTTTCCCCGAACTCTTTAGTTCCTATATCCGGCGCGATGACACCAACAAGGGGATTTCGTTATTTATTGACGGCGCGATTAATAGAACAGCCAGTGATCGTTGGGGGGGTGCGTTGGGCTCGAACAAACCTTATATACGACTACTCAACAGCGCAAATCGACCGTTATCGTTTTCGCCCAAATAATAACTATGCTATCGCATCCTTGGATAGCGAATATTGGGTCAAAGGAGCACCCACTCCAGGTGGAAGTTCAAACGGATCTAGCCCGTGTCGACAGGTGTACCCTGAAGAACTTTGGATTACTCCATCAAAAAGCCAGCGATCGAATTTAGGTTCTCCAGCGTTGCAGGCTGTAGTTTCTGCTCCCGACGGTATAAAACCATATTCTCAATGGAATCAAGACTCTGGAACGCAGCCCAACCCAGCATATCCGGATAACGTTTTAATTTTGAATTATTTAGGTATTTATAGTGGAGGATCTTTTAATCACCAAGGACACCTTTTAGCTTCCCAAGGAAGTGCACAGAGTACTTTTTGGACTGTTGAAAATACAAGTGGCACAACGGGGTCAATATTTAGGTCTACTGTAACCTACTCATCCAGCGGTCAACTTAATTTTGGGAGTTATTCTAACGTAGATAATATTGCAAGAACTTCACGGAGGGCTTATAGGTGCGTAAGATCTTAGTTTTGGGAAGGAGTAATATTTCCATATAAAGCCAAACAGCTCCGAAGAAAGACTTCGGAGCTGTTTGGCTTTAATCATTTAATATCCTTACCCGTTATTCTGTGCGTCGATCCATTTCTTAGCATTCACAAATGCCTCCAACCAAGGGGAAACTTCATCTTGGCGACCTGTCGGATAATTTGCCCAGTTCCATTGGAAAATAGAACGCTCAATGTGTGGCATGGTTACTAAATGGCGGCCCGTTTCGTCACATAGCATCGCTGTGTTGTAATCGGATCCGTTTGGATTGTGTGGATACGCTTCGTAAGCATATTTCGCAACAATTTGATATTGATCTTCCGATGCCGTTAAGTTGAATTTTCCTTCACCATGAGAAATCCAAACTCCTAAAGTGCTTCCTGCTAAGCTGGATAGCATTACCGATTTATTCTCGCCAACTTGTACAGAAACGAAGTTAGATTCGTGTTTTCCGGAAGTATTATGATGCATCTTGCCGTGCTCAGCATGTGAAGGGTTGATTAATTCCAACTCCATAAACAACTGACATCCATTACAAATACCTACTGATAAAGTATCCGGACGAGCAAAGAAATTATCTAATGCTTTTTTCGCCTTTTCGTTGTAAAGGAAGGCACCAGCCCAACCTTTTGCCGATCCTAAAACATCCGAATTCGAAAATCCACCAACCGCTCCGATAAATTGGATATCTTCCAAAGTTTCGCGACCGGAGATTAAATCGGTCATGTGCACATCTTTCACATCAAATCCAGCCAAATACATCGCATGCGCCATTTCGCGCTCGGAGTTCGAGCCTTTTTCGCGAATAATTGCCGCCTTCGGCTTCGGAGCTGAAGCATCAATCTTTGGAAGTAAACCATCGAAATGGGCTGGCAATACGAAGTTCAAAGGCTGTTGTTTGTAATTTTCGTAACGCGCTTCAGCGGTACCGTTTTTCGATTGCTTTTGATCTAATAGGAAAGAGGTTTTGAACCAAACATCTCGCAATGCAGATACACTAAAATCGAAACCTTCCGCATTGTTTTTAATGGTGATTTGATCACCCGCCTTCGCGGTACCAATTTTTACCGCCTGAATGCCAGCCGCTGCAAATGCTTTTTCGAATGTCGAATCGTCATTCGCTTGTAGAACGACCGCAATATTCTCGTTGAATAATGCTTTAACGCTATCGTCTTCTCCTAAACCACTCAAATCGTAGTTTGCACCCAAATTAACCTGCGCAAACGACAATTCCAGCAATGTCGTGATTAAACCGCCCGAACCGATATCGTGTCCAGCAGCAATTAAATCTTGACCGATTGCTTCCTGAATGGTATTGAACGCTCTCTTGAAATAAGCTGCATCCGTAATATCGGGAACAGCTTGGCCAACTTTATTTTGAATTTGAGCGAAAGATGAACCGCCCAATTTGAATGCATCCTTCGATAATGAAATGTAGTAAATCGATCCAGCGTCAGCTTTCAATACGGGTTCAATCACCTTATTGATGTTATCGCAGTGTCCAGCAGCAGAAATAATTACCGTTCCGGGAGCAATTACCGCTTCACCGTTTGGATATTTCTGTTTCATGGATAGCGAATCTTTTCCGGTAGGAATATTGATTCCTAATTCGATAGCGAATGCAGAACAAGCTTCTACCGCTTCATATAATCTGGCATCTTCACCTTCATTATTACAAGCCCACATCCAGTTTGCCGATAAGGAAACGCCTTTCAAGCCTTCTTTGATCGGTGCAAAAACGATGTTCGACAATGCTTCCGCAATCGCGGTGCGACTTGCAGCCGCTGGATCAACAATCGCCGCTACAGGAGAGTGACCAACCGTCGTTGCAATACCTTCTTTGCCTTTGAAATCAAGCGCCATCACACCAACATTGTTCAATGGCAATTGCAATGGACCTGCACATTGTTGCTTGGCAACTCGTCCACCCACACAACGATCTACTTTGTTCGTTAACCAATCTTTCGAAGCAACAGCCTCCAATTGCAGTACTTGCTCCAAATATGTAGGGATCTGATCCGCGCTGTAGGCTAAATCCGAATAATTTCTTTCCACCTTTTGATCGCGCATGATGGTTTTTGGCGATGAACCAAAGAAATCAGAAAGCGCATAATCCATCGGCTTTGCTCCAGTAGTTTGCGAAGCAAAAGTGAAACGATGATCGCCCGTCACATCACCGACCGTATACATCGGTGAGCGTTCGCGATCTGCAATGGTTTTTAGTGCATCGACATCTTGCTCACCGATCACCAATCCCATACGTTCTTGTGATTCGTTTCCGATAATTTCTTTGGCCGAAAGGGTAGGATCACCAACCGGTAACTTATCCAAATCGATCAAACCACCAGTTTCCTCTACCAATTCCGATAAACAGTTTAGGTGACCACCAGCGCCGTGATCGTGAATAGAAACGATCGGGTTTTGATCCGCTTCCACCATCGCTCGAATGGCATTGGCTGCACGCTTTTGCATTTCCGGGTTGGAACGTTGGATAGCATTCAATTCAATACCCGATCCAAAAGCACCCGTATCCGCCGACGAAACTGCCGCGCCACCCATTCCAATGCGGTAATTTTCACCACCTAAAATGACAATTTTATCGCCTGTTTTTGGTGTATGTTTTTTCGCTTGTTCTAATTTACCATATCCAATACCACCCGCTTGCATGATTACTTTGTCGTAACCCAATGTGCGTCCAGCTTCTTCGTGCTCAAAAGTTAATACCGAACCGGTAATTAATGGCTGTCCGAATTTATTTCCAAAATCAGAAGCTCCGTTTGAAGCTTTGATCAAGATGTCGACTGGACTTTGATATAACCACTGACGAGCAGGAACCGCTTGTTCCCACGGGCGATCAGCCAACAAACGCGAATAAGCGGTCATGTAAATCGCTGTACCCGCTAAAGGAATAGATCCTTGGCCACCAGCTAGACGATCGCGGATTTCACCTCCCGAACCGGTAGCTGCACCAGAAAACGGTTCCACCGTAGTTGGGAAGTTGTGTGTTTCTGCTTTTACCGATAAAACGGAATCAAATGTTTTTTCTTCGTAGAAATCAGGCTTATCTGCAGATTTAGGAGCGAATTGAACAACCTGTGGACCTTTGACAAAAGCCACATTATCTTTATACGCAGAAACAATGCTATTTGGATTCGTTTCTGATGTTTTCTTGATCAACTTGAAAAGAGAAGTTGGTTTCTCTTCTTCGTCGATAATAAATGTTCCGTTGAAAATTTTGTGGCGACAGTGCTCGGAATTGGCTTGTGAGAAAGCGAAAACTTCCGCATCCGTCAATTTACGGCCTAATTTCTCCGACAGTTGTTCCAAATAAACAACTTCCTCAGCATTCAATGATAGTCCTTCGGACAGGTTATACGCTGCAACATCCTCAATATCCAAAATAGGTTCCGGATCAATGTTGATCGTGTATATATCTTGATTCAAGGCTTCGTATTTCTGCGAAATCATGGGATCAAAATCGACAAAATCTTCAGCCACCGGATTGAATTCCTCGATACGAATAATGCCTTCGATTCCCATATTTTGGGTAATCTCCACAGCATTAGTACTCCAAGGAGTTAGCATGGCTGCACGTGGTCCGACGAAAGTGTTATCGATTGTTGTTTCCGCTAAAAGGGTTGCGTTTCCAAAAAGCCAGTTGAGTTTTTTAATCGTTTCAGCGTCAAAAGCTTTTTCTGTATGTACACTGTAGACAGTGCCATGTGGGTTACGAAAGAATTGGATCATTAGAAATACTGCGTAAGAAATTCTTCAAAATCAAACACAAAATTAACCTTTTTTACGGTAAAATACGCACAGAAATAATGGTGTTGGTAATTAATACAATTATTAACACTCGATGTTGTTATTGTTCATGCTTCGTCCAAACCAGTTTTTGGGTAGCATAGCCGGAGCGCGAAGCGTATTGCACATATTTTTGTTTAATATTTTCTGGAACGTCTACGTCTCGTGACAAAATCCACATGTAATCGGTATTGCTGCCGAATATCAATGCGTATTTATAATCTTCATCGATATGAACGATATTGTAGCCTGCATAGATAGGGCCAAAAAAGGAAACTTTTAAGGCTCCATCTTTCGGATCTCCTAGAGGCTTAGCTTTTCCAATTCGTTGCTTCCATTTTTTCGATTTCTGGTCGAATCCCCGATTGATCACTTGAATCTTGCCATTCGAAAGCTTGGTGTACGTTGCCGTAACATCCGTCAAATCTTTTTCCCAAAAGAAATCTAAACGGGCCACCTCATGCCATACACCCATATACCGATCTAAGTCCAAATCATCTACAACCGCGACATTGGATTTTACGGGTTTAAGTATATTATAAGCTGCAGTACCGATAGCAATTGCGCTTAAAGCTAAAAGGGATTGTTTCTTATCCATCGTGTAACAATTTTTTCTAAAAACAGCTTGAGGTTCCAAAAGTTTAGGCAGAATTGATAATTTTACATACCATTTAAATAGAAACGTATTGTACGCGAGGGACGAGGTTAAGAAAACGAAGCAAGCTTTTTGGACAGCATACGGGCAATATATGCGCGTTGTACCATTTGCGGATGCGGAGCGACAAAGTTGGGTCAATTATAAAACTGGAATCAAACATATTTATTTCCGCATGGAAGCAGATAACCAATCTGCGCAGATCGCGATTGAAATCGACCATCCAGACGCAGGAATACGTGCGCTAATTTTTGATCAATTCGTGCAGTATAAAAATATGCTTCAAGAAGCTTTGGGCGAATCGTGGGAATGGTTGCCTGTTTCTACGGATGCTTATGGTAAAGAATCGGCAGAAATTAAGTGCGTATTGACCGATGTAAGTATTATGCGAAAAGACGATTGGCCGAAGCTCATTTCATTTTTCAAACCGAGAATGATAGCGTTGGATGAATTTTGGTCATCGGCGAAATACGCTTTTGAAGTCTTTATTTAGAATGAGAAAACAACAACACAAAAAACACAATATGAACAACTTCGTTAAAGGGCTTTTTTTACTGGTTTTCATGGGAACTGCGCAGACCGTTTTTGGATGGGGAATGACTGGCCATCGTGTGATTTCGGAAATTGCCGAAGCGCATCTGACGAAAAAGGCGAAAAAGAATATCCAGCAATTAATTGGTAATCAAAAGATCGCATATTGGTCGAATTGGGCTGACTTTATTAAATCGGATACCGACCCTGAACTACAGAAAACCGGTTCTTGGCACTTCGTGAATACCACGGGAAATCTATCTTACACGGATTTTGTTGAAGAATTGAAGCAATCACCGGAAAACAATTTGTACAAAGCGTACGCTGCGCTTCGCGATGAAGCGAAACAGCGGAAAGGTACTTTGGAGCAGAGACAACAACAATTCTATTTTATTGTGCACCTGCTGGCCGACGCACATCAACCGATGCATGTGAGCCGTGCCGAAGATTTGGGCGGAAACAAAATCGATGTGACTTTTTTCGGCCGTAAAGGTAATATTCACCGTGTTTGGGACAGCGATTTGATTGATAACGAAAAATACAGCTATACCGAATACGCGCGCGTATTGGATTTTGAAAAAGGAAATTATGAAAAATATAGTCAGTCTACCATGGAAGATTGGCTATACGAATCGCATCAGTTGGCCAATGAAATATACGCGGACGTTGCCAAAGACAACAATCTAAGTTATACCTATATTTATAAGTTCAAATATCCAATGGAAATGTGTTTGCTAAAAGCGGGCATTCGTTTGGCTAAAGAACTGAATGAAATTTACGGCTAAAGTAATTGATCATCAATAAATAGAAACGCAAGGGAAGACAACAAATAAACACAAATAAATATGAAGAAAACAATCATTCTTGCCAGTGTGATGCTCGCGGCAGCAACAACTCAGGCGCAAGAAAATCAAGCCATTAATCTTTCTCACATGGATAAAAGCGTAAGAGCGCAAGATGATTTCTACCAATTTGTTAACGGAAATTGGATGAAAACGGTGGAAATTCCTTCTGATAAAGCACGTTGGGGAAGCTTCGACGAGCTGCGTGAAAACACCGATAACAATACACAGAAATTGTTGCAACAAGCTTTAGATAAAGATTTTGCTAAAGGTACGGACGGACAAAAGATTGCTGATTTATATCGATCTTATGTTGATTTAGACGCTCGTAATAAGCATGGTATTGAGCCGGTTAAACAACAATTGGCAGATATCGCAGCAGTTAAAAACCTGAAAGATTTATATGCTTATTTCCTAAAATACGGTCCTGTAGGTGGAAATCCATTTTTCGGTGGCTATGTGGGTACACACATGAAAAACTCTAAAATCAACACCGTTTATTTAGGTGGTGGTGGTTTAGGTTTGGGTCGTACTTATTACCAAAAGGAAGATGCTAAAAACACAGAAACTCTAGGTGATTACGTTAAGTTCATTAATACGTTATATCCAGCTTTCGGACAAAAAACACGCGATCTTAAAGGTCCCGGTATTTTGGCGTTTGAGAAATCCATTGCGGCAAAACTAAAAACGGTTGAAGAATCTCGTGATGCGAACAAACGCTACAATCCGGTTGCTGTAAAAGATTTAGGTAAACTGGTAAAAAACATGGACGTGGCCGATTACCTAAATAAAATGGGATTCAAAGCGGATACGGTTATTATTGGTGAACTAAAATATTATGAAGGATTGGACGAAATCTTAAATGCGAAGAACTTGCCAATTATCAAAGATTATTTGAGTTTCCATGTTATGGATGGTGCTACGGGTTATTTAACTAAAGATTTGGAAGACCTTTCTTTTGAGTTTTATGGTAAAAAATTGCGCGGACAAAAGGAGCAACGCGCATTGGATAAACGCGGTTTAGAATTCGTAAACGGCAATGTAGGCGAGCTTCTGGGAAAATTATATGTGGAAGCTTATTTCCCACAAGAAGCCAAAGAAACTTGCGAAGAATTGGTAAGCTACGTGCGTAAATCGTTCGAAGTGCATATTCAAAATCTAGCTTGGATGTCGCCCGCGACGAAAGAGAAAGCTTTAGAAAAGCTTTCGAAATTTACCGTGAAGATCGGCTATCCGGACAAATGGAAAGATTATTCGAAACTAAATGTAGGTACATCTTTGTTCGAAAACATCAATGCCATCAAACGTTGGAGATTCGAAGAGAACTTGGCAAAACAAGGTAAACCGGTAGATAAAGAGGAGTGGGGTATGTCGCCACAAACGGTTAATGCTTATTACAGCCCATTGAACAATGAGATTGTATTCCCGGCAGCGATTTTGCAAGCGCCGTTTTACGATTATAAAGCGGACGCTGCTGTAAACTTCGGTGGTATTGGTGCTGTGATCGGTCACGAATTATCGCATGGATTCGATGATTCTGGTTCGCAGTATGATGGCGATGGAAACTTGAACAACTGGTGGACAGACGAAGATCGTAAAGCGTTTGAGAAAGCAGCAGATGCATTGGTAGCACAGTTTGAATCCTACGAACCGGTACCAGGTGTTTTCGTAAATGGTCGTTTCACGTTAGGTGAAAACATCGGTGATTTAGGTGGTTCTTCGGTCGCTTTCGACGCTTTACAGATGTATTTGAAAGATAAAGGAAATCCTGGGTTGATTGACGGTTACACACAAGATCAACGCTTCTTCCTTTCTTGGGCGACTATTTGGCGCACCAAAACAACCGATGAGTTTGTTGTGAATCAAGTGAAAACGGATCCTCATTCTCCAGCACAATACCGTGCGTTTGCACCGATTATCAATTTGGATGCTTTCCACAAAGCGTTTGAAACGAAAGAAGGTGATAAAATGTACGTTCCTAAAGAGAATCGTATCGTAATCTGGTAGTAAGGAAAACCAATATTTTACGAAAGCCGCAGCATTCAATGTTGCGGCTTTTTTTGGCTGTGCGCGATAACGTTTGCGTAAAAATTGTAACGTATTCTCCATTTTTTCGTGTGCGAATATTTTATCTTGCAGTCGTTATAGCGATCGATTAAGATGATATGTTCAACTCGGACGCTGTTATATAAACCGAAAGCACATTAAGTAGAAACATGCGCATATTATATTTCCGATGTTCGGCGAATAGCTGATAGCTGAAGAATACTACATTAAAATCTATTTTGGCTTTTTTATAATTTTCGACTATTGCTATGAAGAATTTTTTAGATGATAATTTTCTTTTGAAAACCAAAACGGCAGAAACGTTGTATCATAATTACGCGAAATCGTTGCCGATTATTGATTATCACAATCATCTAATTCCTCAGCAGGTTGCAGAAAACCTGCAATTTGATAACATTACGCAAGTTTGGCTGAACGGCGATCATTATAAATGGCGCGCCATGCGTGCAAATGGCATTTCAGAACATTACATCACAGGCAACGCGTCCGATAAAGAAAAGTTTTTGAAATGGGCTGAAACGGTTCCTTATACGATGAGGAATCCTTTATACCATTGGACACATCTGGAGCTGCAACGTTACTTCGATATTCACGAAATTCTTTCGCCAGCTACCGCTGAAAAGATTTACGAAGAAGCTTCCGCAAAGCTTCGTTTGCCAGAATATAACGTTCGTGCTTTGTTGGAAAAAATGCGTGTGGAAGTCATCTGCACCACTGACGACCCGATCGATTCCTTGGAATATCACCAAACGTTTTCGAAGGAAGAAAGCACATTTAAAATGTATCCTGCTTTTCGGCCGGACAAAGCGATGCAAGTGGATGATATTGAATCTTTCAACCAATATGTAGATACGTTGGCACAGGTTACAAAATTGGAGATTGATAATTTTTCAAACTATTTACAGGCACTAAAGGCAAGGCATGATTTCTTTGCGGAGAATGGATGTTCGGTTTCTGATCACGGTTTGGAACGTATTTACGCGGAAGATTACACCGAACAAGAAATTGCCGATATCTTTCTGAAGATTCGCGGGCAACAGGATATCTCAGTTCGGGAAAACCACCAATTCAAATCTGCTATGCTAGTTTGCTTTGCACAGTGGGATCACGAAAAAGGCTGGGTGCAACAATATCATTTGGGTGCATTGCGAAATAATAATTCACGGATGTTGGGAATTAGCGGTGCAGATGCAGGCTTTGATTCCATAGGCGATTTTTCACAAGCCAAAGCATTATCTAAGTTTTTAAATCGATTGGACGCTGGAGATCAATTGACGAAAACCATTATCTACAACTTGAATCCTGCCGACAACGAAATGATTGCCACAATGGTTGGTAATTTTAATGATGGAACCATTGCTGGGAAAGTGCAATTTGGATCAGCATGGTGGTTTTTAGATCAGAAAGACGGCATGACCAAGCAGATCAATACCTTGTCGAATATGGGCTTATTAAGTCGTTTTGTAGGTATGCTGACAGATTCGCGAAGCTTTCTGTCATTTCCAAGACACGAATATTTTCGCCGTCTGTTGTGCGATCTATTTGGGGAAGATATAGAGCAGGGCGAACTACCTAACAAATTAGACTGGATTGGTAAGGTTATTTCAGACATCTGCTACCATAATGCCAAAGATTACTTTAAGTTTAAATAATGTTTAAACATCAAAATTTATGAATATTTATTATTAAATAGCGTTTATTTTTGACAAAATGATATTATTATTTTGAATTGATTATTAAAATAGTATATTTGACTAACCAATAGATGATGAGTCCCCTAATTAGATAGGTTGTCGCTATATAAAGAATTATCCGCTTACGCGGATTCAATTTTAGTTTTTGTTGTAAGCGTTTTCGCTTAGTTTGTGTTGGGTAGCAGCCTTCGGGCTGCTATTTTTTTGGACAATATGGAATAATTTCTTTTACGGTAATAGTATCCATGCGAATTCGAGGCATGAGTGGTGTAACCATCTCACATCAAAGAAGTAAATAGCGTCACAAATTAACAACTTCACGTATTCACTCCCTAAAACGGATCGGCCACTTCGAAAGAAATTTCTTTACCCGATGTAGGATGAATGAAACGAATAAATCCGGCATGTAAATGTAAGCGATTTTCTCTTGTGCCGTAAATGTCATCACCGACAATGGGTGTATGTAAACCGAGACTGTGCGCCGAATGTACACGCAGCTGGTGCGTTCTTCCAGTCAATGGAAAGAAATGTATTTTCGTTCTGTCATTTTTTCGTTCAATTACCCTGAATTGAGTTCGTGCTGGCTTACCATAGGTGTAACAAACCATTTGTCGCGGCCGATCATCCAGATCTACGCGTAAAGGTAAATCGATTAAGCCTTCGTCTTCCGAAATCAAACCGTTTAACAATGCGGTGTATCGTTTTACTATGGTATGCTGAATAAACTGATCTTGAATAAATTGATGCGCTTCTTTGTTTTTCGCTAAAACCAAAATGCCAGAAGTAGACATATCCAAACGATGAATAATGATCGGTCCGGTCATGTCCGGACGAAGTTCCATCGCGCGCTCGAATACAGAATCGCTGATCTGCTTTCCGGGTACAGAAAGCAGTTCGGACGGTTTGTTAACAACCAATATATCATTGTCTTCAAATACGATATCTAAACCTTTAGGTGTGTGTGTAGCTTGTAGCAACGGATTGCTTTCAACATCTAAACCTTGCATCATGAATCCGAGGATAGGCTCGCATTTTCCTCGACAAGATGGATAATAATGTTCGTGCAATCTTACCTCCGAAGCCGAAGAGGTTCCCCACCAAAACTCCGCCATACAGATGGGTGTTAATTGATTTAAGTAAGCATACTGAAATAATTTTGGTGCGGCGCATTCACCCGCACCAGCTGGAGGAATGATTCCCGCCGTTTCCTGAAAAATGCTAAGCACATCCTTGGTTTCGCCGTGTGCGTTTAAAAACTGATATTGATCAAAGATTTTTTTCTGCAACGCGGCAGAACGCCGTTTGCGTTCTTCTTTTAGTCGTTCAATCTTTTCAATGTATTGATCAACATCCGACTGCGCCTTATTTAGCTCCGTCCTGGTTTCCAATTTCAGCACATCGTATTCATGTTGATCACGATAGCTCTGCTTAATCAAATCTTCCAGTATGGCTTGCGTTTCCACATCTGGCAAAACGGTATCCAACGTGCTACGTATTTGTTTACGTTCTTTTTTGTTAGCCTTATGCAGTTCCCGGGCAGCTTTGAGTGCAGATTCGTTAGCGGATTTAACCTCTTCCAACTTGGTTTTCGCCTCGGCAAAAGCTTCGCCGTTTTGTATGTGCTCTATATCTCGATTGATGCGATTAATATGATGTTCTTCCGCACGAAAAAAACCTTCTTCATCCAATATATCGTAAATCGGAGGAACAAAATATGCGTGTTTGTTAGTATTCGCCAACTTTCCGGAAACTGCCGCCAAAAAGCCGAGGTTTCCATTCGAATCTTTCACGACCATTACCCCAAACATCTTTCCGATCGGCGATTCATTTAACTGCTCATCCGACCAGAAAGGATGTTTAAAATCCTGTTGCGTACGCAAATACATTTTCACTTGATCGGCTGCAAGCAAGCTCAACGGGTGAGGCTCATAGAAAAATGGAAACGTGAACTGTTTGGGTAACGACACCGATTCGACGCTTAGCGGGTGAAAAAAAGGCAGTGTTTCGAACATAATAAGAGTGCAAAATTAGGGAAATAACATTTGGTTTGCCGGGCTATTTTTTTAATTTTGCTGAAACAAGGTTAAACCCAAACTTTACATGCAGAAATCGAAAATTGCTCTTGTAACACTCATAACCATAGCATTAGCTTCCATTTTTACGTTACTTTCCGAATACGATATTTTGACCATACCGCTGGTAGGCATGATGGCAGTTCGTTGGATTACCGCTATCGTCTTGATCGTAAATGCGTTAACGAGAAGAAATTTAACTACGTGGATACTAACCTGCATGGCTTTAGGTGTTTTCATTGGATTAGACTTTCCGAACGTAGCACGAGCATTGCAACCATTAAGTCAAGGTTTTATTAAGTTGGTAAAAACGATTGTTGGACCGATCTTGTTTGCTACACTGGTTTATGGGATTGCCGGACATTCTGATTTGAAGCAAGTAGGCAGGATGGCATGGAAATCATTGTTATATTTCTTCTGTGCAACTACCTGCGCAATTTTTATCGGTTTGGTGGCAATTAATGTAACGAAGGCAGGGGTGGGCATCGATGTAAGCAAAATGCCAAAAGAGGAATTGCCAGAATCTACCTCAACAATGACTGCCTCCGATCTTGCCGCTATGGAACATATCGATCCATCTACACACGGATTGTATAAGTTTACTGCGTTTTTCAGGGATACCTTTCCAGAAAACATCGTTAAATCTGTTTATGAAAACAAAGTATTGCAGATTGTAGTATTTGCAGTAATTTTCGGTATTGGTTTAGCTATGGTGTCAGAGGAGAAGCGAAAGCCGATGGTGGAATTTACAGAAAGCCTTTCGGAGGCAATGTTCAAGTTTACGAATCTCATCATGTATTTTGCGCCTATCGGTGTAGGTGCAGCAATGGCATACACCGTGGGACATTTAGGAGTTGAGATTTTAAAAAATCTATTCATGCTTCTGGCTACATTATATTTAGCGTTGATTTTCTTTATTTTACTGGTTTTATTTCCAGTAATGCTTTATCTAAAAATTCCGATTAAACAATTTCTGCTTGCTATAAAAGAGCCCGTTTCGATTGCTTTCGCTACGACAAGTTCGGACGCTGCCTTACCCAAAGCGATGAGTGCGATGGAGCGTTTTGGCGTACCGCGCAAAATTGTATCCTTCGTAATTCCTACGGGCTACAGTTTCAACTTGGATGGCACATCGTTGTATCTATCCTTAGCAGCTATCTTTGTTGCGCAGGCGTCGAACATGGATTTAAGCATCGGACAACAGCTTATGATCGCTTTCACGCTAATGATTACATCAAAGGGAGTTGCCGCTGTACCTCGTGCTTCGTTGATTATTTTGATCGCAACAGCGGATCAATTTGGTCTATCTACCGTCGTAATTGCTGCCATTTTAGGGATAGATGAATTGATGGATATGGCCCGGACATCAGTCAATGTGGTAGGGAACTGCCTTGCTACTGTTGTGGTTGCAAAATGGGAAGGTGAGTTTGATGAAGAAGCGCCGTTCCGAACGGAAGAAATTGCAGAATAAAATATTTTACTTTATTCAATACAATCCTGATTGAAAATAAAATTGGTGTATTCTTTTTATCCCGTTTGTAGCAAGTAATATGGAGAAGGTTTTCCTTATTTTCCTGTTATAACTCGGCGATGCGCTATTCCCCAGTCACTCAAACTCTCGATAATATTTTTTAACGATTTACCGTGTTTCGTGAGTTCATACATTACGGTAATCGGCTGGGTATCCATAACAGACCTGATAATTAATTTATTGACCTCTAATTCTTTGAGTTCCTTGCTCAACATTCGATTAGAGATACCCTCCACATCATTTAAGATCTCCGAAAATCGACGTTTGTTGTAATAACAAATCGACGATAAGATGGCGACTTTCCACTTGCCATTTAATACATCCATTGAGTCCTGAACCGCACGCATTTCCTTACTATGCTTTTGCTGAAAATAGTTGTTCTCACACGTTTTCATGTTACTTAGTTACTTCTATGTTACTGTTATTTATCGGTACTAAGTTACTAAAAATAACCAACACGTACTACTTTTGTATCATTGTTAAATTAAAAATGTAGACATGGAATTTAAAAACAAAAATGTAGTGATAACTGGCGGTAGCACTGGAATTGGATTTGCAACAGCCAAAGCATTTATCGAAGAAGGTGCCCGAGTATTAGTAACAGGTAGAAACACGGATAATTTGGAGAAAGCAGCGAAACAAGTAGAAAGTGAGAACTTCCGGACCCTAGTTTCTGACACTTCCAACCTTCAGGGGATTGCTGTTTTGGAGGAATACGTCTCGAATTCTGGGATAAAGATCGACATCTTGTTCCTTAACGCTGGTGTGGCTATTTTCGCTCCAATAGCGCAAATGACTGAGGAAGATTTTGATTACCAATTCAATACTAACGTCAAAGGTTACTATTTCACACTGCAGAAATTGATGCCATTTTTAGCAGAAGGAGCCACTGTAATTTTTACTTCATCAACTGTAGCGACAACAGCTCAAAGCTATGCAAGCGTCTATTCGGCAACTAAAGGCGCAGTAAACAAATTAGCACAGATCGCAGCAAATGAGTTGGCAGAAAAAGGAATTCGTGTAAATATTGTCAGTCCAGGCCCGACAAAAACGGAAGGTTTCGAGAAGGCAGTGGTAGATGAGGAAACGAAAAAACAATTTGCCAGCTCAACCGCGGTTAAACGGTTAGGTGATCCTTTAGAGGTTGCAAATGCAGTGCTTTTTCTAGCGTCGGAAAAAGCGAGCTTCATCACAGGAACCGAATTGCTGGTTGATGGTGGATATATTAACTATACGCTGCAGTAAACTTAAAAGCGAAGGTCAATTTGCATGGTTGACTTTCGCTTTTTCTGGCCTCCCAATTCGGTATTTGCGCTGCTTTGTAGTATAATCGCTTCAATAATAAATTATTTTCGGCAAGAATATCCTAACCGAAATGGTGGTGCTTACATTTGTACATTATGATCAAAAAGATTGAAGAAAGCATCGACGATTATTTATCTACAAATTCTGTTACCAACCAACTCGATTCTAGTGAGCGTGAACTTCTAAAGAAGTTTTTGTATGATTTTGCGCACTACAGCAAAAGTGCAGATTGTATTGAGACGCTGTTGAAATTCGCAAAGAATACCCTTACCGACAAGAGACGTTTTAGCAGCGATCTAGCGAAGATAAGCAACGAGGCGTTAGCGATGATTCTCAATCTCAAATAAATTAACGCCGTTGCGTTTCTAGTAAGTAATATGTCGATATAAACTGATTCAATTGGTTTCTTTAGTGAATTTCGATACCGTAATACCGATAGAAGTAATTTAATTTGATGCGAATCGAAAACATTTGAGGTTACACGCAAATTTATAAAATACCAAAAAAGCTTCGTTCGCTTGAAATTGCTTGGATTGCATAAGTTTTGTTATTGGAAATTCTTCGGTAGAAGTGGAAGGCAAGTTTAACTAAATGTATTTATTTGAGGAATCTGACGGAAAGACGCGTTTCAAATCCCAGACACGATGAGATTACTTAAAACAAGAAATCCCTTCATTTTCATGAAAGGATTTGTACCTAGGGCGGGAATCGAACCCGCACTCCTTTAACAGGAACAGGATTTTAAGTCCTGCGTGTCTACCAGTTTCACCACCTAGGCAACTTAAGAGCGAAAGACGAGATTCGAACTCGCGACCCCGACCTTGGCAAGGTCGTGCTCTACCAACTGAGCTACTTTCGCTTTTGGTGATGCAAATATAGAGGAATAATGCGTTTGCGCAAAGGAAAAAATAAAAAAGTACCGCGAATGCAGTACTTTGTTGCGTGTTTGTGTTGGGTTGTAGGTGTTTAGAATGAAAATCCTGTCGATAATTTGTAGAATGATTTCGAATCATTCGCAATCTCTCCATCCTTAACGAAGTCCGTACCCGCCGATAGACGAACAAAGCTTGCAAATTTTGGAACGTTGAATTGTACATATGGACCTAGCCATTGGTAGTAATCCAATTCTCCGCCCACATCATCTTTCGTTCTGCGTAAATGTTCAAAATGTGCTCCGAACGAAAATGCCGGACTTACTTTATATCCTGCATTTGCCCAATAGTGTAAATAAGCTAATGTAGAACCACCTTCTGGCGCTTTGTTGGTTAGTGGCGCATAATAGCCTGCGTAAACTTCACTTTCAAATTTTTCTTTGTCCACGTTGAAGAATAAGTTAGGAACTATACCGTCGCCCGCAATTCCGCCAAATTGGCCATCAGCCGCACCTTTTGATAAGAGATTGCCAAAAGTAAAACCCAAGTTTGGATTTAGTGTAATGCCTTCGCTTAAATACAAATTAAGACCGCCACCGAACTCTGTCCAGTTTCCCCAAGCAGCAGCGCTTCCAGCTCCCCAAAAAATGCCATAGGTGGAGACGCCTATTTTATCACTCAATTTATATTCCAACGTAAAATTTGGTGCGAATCCAAAAAATTGATCGCTTGTCAGTCCAAAATATGCTGTAGCATCTGAATCTTGTGCATTAGCAACCGATGAAATAGCTAATGTGACTAGAGCTACTCCATAAAATTTAATTTTCTTTGTTAAATTCATATAAAAATGTTTAAATGGTTAATTGTATTTCAAATATATGTTAAAATATATTTAATTATTGTATTTGTAATCAAAAATTGATCAGTTTTTGACTTATTTTGATAAGAACATGTTGTTAAATAGGTTTATTGGGCGCCATTTATGGTGTATTTTCATAAATTAAATCCAAATTTTTAGTTTTCTATCAATTTTAATGTCCTTTTTTTGTTTTTGAATCCGGTGGTTGCGCGATAGTTTTGATTTTTTTTAAACCGTTTATAATTGTTGACCAAATAATAGAAATGTTCGAAAAAATCGTGAACTTCGTTTATCAAAGTTGAGATCATGTATCAAGTTTCGGATATCGTTCAAATAGTTACCACGCAAAGGTTCATGCTTCCGTCGGCTTCGCTGACGATCAGTGAATTGGTATATGATAGTCGGAAAGTCTATCATGGTGACAGCGCTTTGTTTTTTGCATTAAAAGCAGCGCGTGACGGCCATCGGTTTATTCGAGCTGCGTATGATCGTGGGATTCGCAGTTTTGTAGTTTCCGATTTAGACTTAGATTACAAGCAATATCCAGATGCGAATTTCCTTTGGGTGGACGATGTATTGGAAGCATTGCAAACTTTAGCAAGCTATCATCGTAAACAATTTCATTACCCGATCATCGGGATTACAGGTAGTAACGGAAAAACCATTGTAAAGGAATGGCTTTATCAAATGCTCTGTCAAGACAAAAAAGTGTATCAAAGCCCGAAAAGTTATAATTCGCAGTTGGGCGTTTCTTTGTCGCTATGGGAGCTCAGTGATCAATATGATATCGCGCTTATCGAAGCGGGAATTAGTCAGGAAGGCGAGATGGCTAAACTTGCCGAGATGGTAAAGCCAGATATTGGCGTGTTGACGAGCCTTGGTGTAGCTCACGCAGATGGATTTTCGAGTAAATTGGTTAAGCTGAATGAGAAGCTCATGCTTTTTCAAGACAGTAAGACGGTTATTTTTCCTTCCAAATATGTTCCTGAAGATTTACGCTCTCAAAGTATTCAACAATTATCTTGGGGTAATAGCGCCAGCGACAAATGGCAGTTGGTCAGTACTGAAATAAATGGTAGTTGGACGGAAGTGCTTTTAATGGAAGATAGCGTCGAGCAAAGATTGATTCTTCCTTTTATTGATCAAGCTTCTATTGAAAACTGTTTGACCTGTTCCAGTGTGATGCGTTTCTTAGGTTATGATTGGAGCGTGATTGCAGAACGATTAAAGCAACTCGAAGCTGTAGAAATGCGTTTGCAGTTGAAAAGCGGAATCAATAATACATCCGTTATCGATGATTCCTATTCGAATGATTTAGGTGCGTTGCGTATCGCGCTAGACTTTTTGGAACGTCAACAACAGCACGTCAAGAAGACGTTGATTCTATCCGAAGTGATGGGACTGCCAAATGACGAAAAATATTTCGATAAGCTTCGCACGCTGCTTTCCGTGTTTAATTTGACACGATTGATTTGGGTTGGCAATGCGACAACTATTTTCGATGGGCTGGATTTTGAAACTATTTCTTTCTCTAGTGTAGATGATCTTGAGCGGCATTGGGCAACGCTTTCTTTTGCTGATGAAACAATTTTAGTGAAAGGTGGACGAGCGTTTCATTTTGAATCTATAGTAAAACGATTGACGGCGAAATCCCACGGAACCGTATTGGAGATTAATCTCAATGCAATTGAACATAATCTACATGCTTATCGATCGTTACTTCCTGCGGATGTGAAGTTAATGGCGATGGTAAAGGCGTTTTCTTACGGAAGCGGTAGTTTCGAAGTGGCCAATATGCTACAATATAATGCGGTCGATTATCTGACGGTTGCTTTCGTCGACGAAGGCGTCGAATTGCGACAAGGTGGAATATCGCTCCCGATTATGGTGTTGAGTCCCGACGAATCTACTTTCGATCGTTTGGTTACGCATCGTTTAGAACCGGAAATTTATAGCTTCCGGATTTTCGAAGCATTCAATGCATACCTTAAACAACAAGAATTGCAGAAGTATCCAATCCACATCAAATTGGATACAGGGATGCATCGTTTGGGTTTTTTGGAGGATGAACTGCCTGAGTTGTTAGCGCGTTTGAAAGAGGAAACAACCGTAAAAGTGGTTTCTTTGTTTTCGCATTTAGTGGCTTCCGGAAAGCAAAGTGAAGATGCATTTACACAATCGCAAATCGGCCAATATCAACGCTGCGTTGAACATCTTGAGCATGAACTTGGATATAAAGTGATCAAGCATCTATGTAATACATCCGGTATAGTTCGTTGGCCCTCAGCTTATTTTGATATGGTGCGTTTGGGTATTGGGTTGTATGGTATTGATTTGCATCATAGTAATTTAGATATTTGGGCAACCAGTATGCTGAAAACCACCATTACGCAGATTAAAACATTGAAAGAAGGAGAAACTGTTGGTTACGATCGGAGAGGTGTCTTGAAGAAAGATGGGCAGATTGCAACGGTTAAAATTGGATATGCCGACGGCTACGACCGTCGTTTTGGAAATGGTGTCGGCACGATGTTGATTCGTGGTCAGTATGTTCCAACGATCGGCAACATCTGTATGGATATGTGCATGTTAGATGTCTCAGATATGAAAGTCGCCGAAGGTGACGAAGTTATTGTTTTTCCCGATATTCAACAATCTGCACGAGCAATTGGCGTTATTCCTTATGAATTGTTAGTGAATATTTCTTCGCGCGTAAAGCGTGTTTATTATTATCAGTAGTTTATATATGTTACGTAGGTTTTTTCAACGTTTTTTATATTATTTAATTAAAGGAACTTTAGTTGTTCTACCAGTTGCCGGCGCTATCTTCTTAATCTTTTGGTTAGTTGCTACTTTAGATAATGCGCTCAACTTGACGCACTTTATAGAAGACGAAACCGGAGAACCAAGGTATATACCGGGAATGGGTATAGTTACGGTGATCATCGTTTTAGTATTTGTAGGATTTGTATTTACTACGCTCGTAACGGTTCCAATCCAGCAATGGATGACGAGAATGGTAAACCGTATCCCTATATTTAATACGCTGTATTCCTCCATTAAAGATTTTACAGCAGCTTTTGTTGGTGATGCTAAAAAGTTTAACGAGCCTGTGTTGGTGGAAGTAAATGAAACTGGATTAAAAAAAATCGGTTTTTTAACACAAAAGAATCTAAAAGCTATTGGTTTGGAAGGCGAAGTAATCGTCTATTTTCCGTATTCCTATTCTTTTGCCGGACAGGTGGTTGTAGTAAAAGCAGATCGCGTTTCCAAACTCAATATGTCCGCAACGGATGCAATGAAATTAGTAGTTTCCGGTGGTGTAAGTAACTTGGATTAGCGAAGGAGAAAGCATGACAAAATTCATAGATCGAATATTTGGAACAAAGGTCGAGGTTGATTTGGTACGATTGGCACTGGAAAGCAGGATTAGTTTTGAAAGCGCACAGGTGGACAAGTTGCTATTGCGTGACTATGCGATTGCGGATCGACTGAACGATTTGGCTGCTTTTCAACAGGATTTGTTGGCACTAAATTCGGAAAGCAACTGGTCGTTGGAGCAGGAGCTCGACGTTTTGAGACAATATGTCGAGTTGATACAGAGTATTAAAGGAGCAGATTTCTTTGCGCAATTCAACACAAAAGTGGTTGATCAAAATGCTCAAATCCAATCCTTGATTTTGTTTCCTTTAATACAAAACGCAATAAAAAACGGCTATGCCTCGATGGAAAAATTCCCCATTAAAATTCGAATCAGCGGTTCGGAAGGTAGCTTATTGCTCGAAGTCAGCAATCGCGTCAATCATTATGTCGAAAACCAAGGTGAAGACGAACTAATCCAATTTTACAGAAAGCGTTTGCAATGGATTTACGCCGACAAGCACGAACTATTCGTTAATAGCAATTCTCAGACCTTCAAGGCAACCTTGTTTCTAAAATATGATAGCAACGATTAGCATTCTATTCTTCGTGATAGACGAGGATGGGTACTTTGGTGTGAAATGTTAGGTTGTGCGTGGTGCTATCTCTAAAAAGTCGGTCGAAAAATCCACGATTTCTTTTTACGACCGCCAGCATATCGATGTTATTATCCAATATGTAATGCGTGATCGTATGTTCAACGCTTTCTATTTTGTCCAACAATTGAAAGTTAACATCGTAACGATCAAAATCTGTCGACCATTGATCCATCTGACGACCTAGATTTGTGAGATCGCTTTGGGTAGCAACGTGTGCGCAAGTAGTTTCAGCACCGACTTCCTTCGCCATAATCAGCGCTTCGCGCAACGGAGTCCGATCGGATTCCCGAAATAAGGTTGTGAAAAGTACTTTCGAGATTCCACGAAATCGCGCATGCGGCGGAACAGCAATGATTGGTGTTTTCACAGCATTAATCACGGAAACGGTGTTTGATCCGATAATTCGATCCAGAAATCCGGATTGCCCATGCGTCCCCATAACGATCAAATGGATTTTTTCATGTTGTGTAATCTCGCGCACCACAGATGAAACCGGACCTTCTTCAAATAAAAATGAAATCTGATCTTCCGGAAAACCTTCGCGAACCGCGATTTCTTTCAAATGTGGTGTATTGCTCCGAAACGTTTCATATTCCGAACTTTCTAAATTCGCATACATTTCGCCCAACATTTCCGGCTGCCCGGGATGAATGGATGCAAAAACTGGCGACATATAGCTGTGCAAAACCTTCAATTTCGCTCCGACGCTTTTGGCTAAATGAATCGCGTATATAAAGGCATTGTCAGCCAATTCGGAGAAGTCTGTGGGAAATAGGATCGTTCTCATTTGATTAGGTTTTATAAAAGTCTATGAAATTTAGAAAAAAAATATCAATTTTTAAAGAGATAATTTTTCTAACTTTTCCGTTCATTGCGCTGTAGCGAACGGGATTACTCGATCGTTTAAGCCATAAAATGAGTATGGCTAAAAAGGAACACCAGTAAGCGCGCGATGGCGGAAGATAAAGTTTGTGAAAGAAGTTTGATATAAACGAATCGATTTAGCTCGCTTGGAAATTATACGGAAATATGTCTCGCGTGACAAGCAACTGACCCTTAGAAAGGCGTTGGATGACTGTGTTATGGCAGATTCTGAGCGGAGTAAAGCATTTATTTATAAGAAATTTTACGGGTACATCAAGGCCGTCGTTTTGCGTTATGTCAAGATCGATATAGAAGCGGAAGAAATTATTAATGAAAGTTTCGTAAAAGTGTTTCGAAAGTTGAGTGTGTTTGAGCAACACGAAGACGATGAAGCATTGGAAAAGACGTTTCGCTCGTGGATGGCGCGAATAGCGGTCAATACGGCGATTGATATGTTACGCACGAAAAAGCAGATGGCATTTATCGATGACGAGGATGGCAGCGAAATCAATAATTTATCGGTTAATATGGCGACAAGTTTGGAAGCGAATGATATTTTAAAGTTGTTGGATGGTTTGCCAACCATTCAAAAAACCATCTTTCAGCTATACGAAATTGATGGCTACTCGCACGAAGAAGTGGGGCAAATGCTGGGCGTGCCGGAAAGCACATCCAGGACGTACTTGACAAGAGCCAAGCAAAAGTTACGGTCATTATATAGCATACACATTGAAAAAGCACAGATTAAATCCTAGTATAAGTTGGGAATGAAAAAGGAGAATAAAGATCAGGATATCGTTGAACGCATTATACAGGAGCTGAAAGAGCAATCTGACCTTCCGTATGAAACGGGCGCATGGGAGCGCTTTCGCGATACGCGTTTGCAGCCGACTGCTGCCAAACCAACTAAGGTTTGGTGGATAGGAGCGGCCGCAGCAGCGTGTTTGATGTGTGTAGCTATCTTTTGGTGGCAAAATAATCCATCGACGGAGCCCTCGAAGGATTTATCTGTTGCATCCAACAACGAACAATCTGTTGAGAATACAGATTCGACTACTTCTATCGAATCGTATGACGGCTTGCAGCCAAATGTGGCTGATCATGTAGAACCAAATGACGCATTGCCTATGCAGATTTTTGCGCAGAGACAGCAACAAAGCGGCAACACCCGTGACCTTTTGTCCGGTTTAGATAGTCGATTCGCGTATTTGTCGGGTATTTCGGGGCAGCTTCAAACAAATAATGAGTTGTTCGCTGGAAATATGCAGTTCCCCAAAGCAAACTTGAGTATCGTCGAAAATGATCCTTCGGATAATTCATCGATCTTGATGAGTAACCAACAATTGCCATCTGTTTTCTCGACGCAAGATGATGTCGCTTTGACGCAAAGAAAAGAGGTTGTTGGCGAAAGTAAGCGTTTCCGCCTGCGCGATAAGTTTGATTTAGGAGTGGTGGTAGCGCCATCTGCAACCGATCAGAAAATGAATTTCGGTGGGGGATTAATGTTGGCTTATAACGTAACGAAACAATTGAGTGTAAGAACGGGAGCTACATTTCACCAATATGAAGTTGGCGCGTTGCGAGATCCTATGCAGGCAGCTTCGATGGAAGTTGCTGCTGCACCTGAACGTCCAATTCAAGCGGATATGCCGACATTTTCCAATGCCTTAGCGATGCGCATGCCATTGATTCCGCATGTCAATTCAGTGAGCGGTATGGTTCGCACAATCGATATTCCTATCGAAGCTAAGTATTCGTTCTATAAAGGTGTTTATGCTGGAGTTGGTGTTTCTTATGCAGCGGTATTGGATCAGCAACGCTTTGCGCATTACATAGAAAACGTGAATGCCAATCCTTATGCTAATGGTTTGCCAAGTGACGAACGAGAAATGCGCAACGCTGTACAACCTGTTTTGCAAACCTTAGAATCTGCTAATAGCAATGTGGATGCGAATGGTTTCGGTGGTTTTGTAAATATGTCTTTAGGAAAAGAAGTGAAGATTCGTCGAGGACCTTCACTTTCTATAGAACCTTACGTAAAACTTCCTGTTGGAAACTTCAAACGTGCAGATATGAATTATACGAACGGTGGTGTCCGTATAATTACGAATTTTTAAACTTCGTCGAGCTGATCAATTCTTACCCAGCCCATTCCGGCTGCAATGGCGCCGCGAACACCAGGATCACCATCTTCGAAGACGATACAGCGTGAAGGATCTACACCTAATTGTTCTGCCGCCAATAAAAATGGTTCGGGAGATGGTTTTCCGTTAGGTGTGTCGCCTGCGCAAACCAACACTTCATACAATCCGTTTGCACCGATCACTTCCAACGTGATTTCTAACGTAGAACGAGTTCCACCAGAAACTAATCCAATTTTCTTCTTGCCGACGTGCTCACGCAGATGCTCAAATACGTGTTCGACAGGTTGTGTTTGTTGAATATAATCTGACCGGAAAATACCAGATTTGAGCGTCGCGAATTCTTGAAAATCGAAAGTTTTATTGTAGCGTTCCGAAATCAATTTTGCGACAGCTACCGTTGGCCAGCCCGCTGTTTCATCGATAATATCGGTATCTAAATCAATATCATATTTTTTCGCTGCCGCTGCGTAAGCAGCTTTATGCGCATGCATATTGTCAGCTAAAGTGCCATCTACATCGTATAATAACGCATCATACGATGCAGATAGTGCTGTTAAGTGTTTTGTTTTTTCTAAATTCGTCATTAAGCTTTTTTCGCTTTCTTACGTCTTTCTTTTTCTGCCATAATTAATCCCAATTCCCGACTCGTCTGTCCGCCCACTGACGTATTTTCTTGTGCGCGACGGAACAAATAAGGCATTACTGATTTTACCGGACCATAAGGCATGTATTTCGCTACATTATAACCTGCAGCAGCCAAGTTGAACGATAAGTTGTCCGACATACCCAATAATTGTGCAAACCAAATATTCGGATGGTTTGTCGGGATATCGCGACGGAACATTTCATCGGCTAATAAGCGCGAACTTTCTTCGTTGTGAGTTCCGGCCATTAAACCTATTTGATCAATGTGATCCAAACAAAAACGAATTCCTTCATTATAATCGTGATCGCTACTTGCTTTGTCAGGTTGAATAGGTGAGGGATAGCCTTCCGATTTCGCACGTTCGCGCTCAATCTCCATATATGCACCACGCACCAATTTCGCTCCTAAATGGAAGTTGCGGACTTGCGCATACGCAAAATCTGCTTTCAGCGAAGCTAATTTATCGTGCCGATATAATTGGTAGGTGTTATATACAATCGGTTTTTTCGTGTTGTATTTCTCCATCATTTCGCGAGCGATATCGTCAATAGTTTCTTGGATCCAAGAATGCTCACCGTCGATTAATACCGGAATGCCAGCTTCGTGACAAGCTTTACAAATGCGATCACAACGTTCCAAAACACGCGTGTATTCGATTTTTTCCAAATCGGTCAGCACTTGCTTAGCATCACGCTTCGCGAAAAGATCAAAACGACCTAATCCCGTTGGTTTGAATACACAAAACGAAATATGCTGGTCTTTCTTGGCAAAGGCAACCGTGCGTACAATCTCCTCGCAGGTATGCTCAAAGCTCGTTTCCGTTTCCTCACCTTCTACGGAATAATCCAGAATGGTCGTCACATTTCCTTCACCTAACTCGCGAATAGAACGCGTGCAATCTTCGATGCTTTCGCCTCCACAAAACTGCTTATAGATGGTGTTTTTAATAATGCCCTGTATAGGAACACCTATTTTGAGTGAAAAGTTGGTAATGGGGGTTCCTACCTTAATCAGAGCGCTGCTCGATACCATTTTAAATAACCAATATGCTTTGTTCAGGTCCTTGTCACTCTTCGTCCTGAAAGCAGTTGCCGTATCGTTAAAATCCAACGTAACAGGCACTCTTAAGGTTTCCATCAATGTTGCTTCGTGTTTAGTTATGCAAAATTAAGTAATTTGAATTAAAAGCTGAATATGCTCGTTATTTATTTAATTTTGGCTATGCAAAAGTTTGTGTTAGAGGGTGAATTTATTCACATGATTCAATTGCTTAAAGCACTGAATTGGGTGGAGCACGGCGCGATGGCGCAGTATGTCGTGGAAGAAGGCATGGTGACGTATAACGGGGTGGTGGATTATAGAAAAAGATTGAAGGTGCGTCGTGGTGATAAAGTGGAGTTTGATGGCCAAATGGTCGAAATTGTTTAAAAAGATAGAGTAGCGTTTAATAATATGCAACAGATAGAGAGTTTAGGATATCAGGTTTTCTTTGAGGACGATTTAGCCAGCCTTCAGCCATTTATTTTGAATGGTGGATATTCCAATGTGTTGATTTTGGTGGATTTGAACACCAATGATCACTGCCTCCCAATACTTCAGGCGGCCATGCCGGAAATTGTCGATTACGATATTATTGAGGTCGATCCGGGAGAAGAAAATAAAAATATCGACTACTGTATCGGCATTTGGAAAACCATGCTGGATTTCGGCGCAGATCGTAAAGCGCTGATGATTAATTTAGGTGGCGGCGTGATTACCGATATGGGTGGTTTTGCTGCCTCAACATTTAAACGTGGTATCGATTTTATTCAGATACCTACAACGTTGCTTGCTCAAGTAGATGCTTCTGTAGGCGGTAAAACCGGAATCGATCTGGACAATGTAAAAAATATCATCGGTACATTTACCCAACCGAAAGCTGTTTTTATTAGTTCCCAGTTTTTAGAAACTTTGGACAAAAGACAACTACTTTCTGGCTTCGCCGAAATTATAAAACATGGTTTGATTCAAGATAAGGATTTGTTTGAGCGTTGTAAGAATAGCGACTTGTCGGAATTAGATATGCAGATTGTTCACGATTCGGTTGCCATTAAAAATAACATCATTACGCAAGATCCTACCGAGCAAGGAATTCGTAAAATTTTGAATTTTGGACATACAATTGGCCACGCTGTGGAAGGCTATTCGATGTTGCATGATCAGGATCCCTTGCTGCATGGCGAAGCCATCGCGATCGGGATGGTTTGTGAAGCCTTCTTATCACATCGAAATGGAACGTTGGATGCAGCGTCCCTAGAAGAAATTACTTCCTACCTGACAAGCATATATTCGTATTATGTATTGCCGACTGAAATTGATGCGGAATTATTGCAATTGATGCTAAATGATAAGAAAAACGAAGCGCAGAAAATAGGTTTTGCTTTCTTGGATGGTATCGGTAATTGCCAATACAACTTGTTTGCTGATCAATCTAGCATTATGGAAGCGCTGAACTATTACCGCAGTTTGCAACCAGCGGACTAGCTTCCAAACAAAAGATAACTACATACGTTCTTTGTTTATCTATTAGAAAACAAAGAACGTATGAATAATTTCTTCAAAGTACTTATCGCCGGATGGGGCGCCCGAAAATTAGGTTTCGGCTGTTTTGGCACCATCATCGCCTTCATTATTATCTATTATATATTGGGTTATTTATAGGAATCAATGGTTTTACGCTGTACATCTTCCTTTTCTTGATCGATTTTCGACAAGAAAAGGGTAAAACCATACCGATTTATCCAAGCGAGTTCCTGCTCATAAACCGGAATTAACTGTACCCAATTCACTGAAAAGCGTTTGTTGAGTTGATAAGAAGCCGGACCGATTTTATGATCTGCATCTTGCACTAAAAAATGCTGCATAGTAGAATCTTCCGAAATACTTTGTCCAAAACGTATGATCTGTCCAGGATCGAATGGACAATCTTCACGCAAATGGCTGATCAGAAAACCTAAAATATGCCCCCAATTTTCGTTGGAACTCTTTACTTGGATCGCCAATTCTCTACCTGTTGTTTTATCTGATCCAATGCTTGCGGAAAGACCATAGCTGTATGCTGTTAAATAACCGTTATTTGGATAATTATGAAATAGCAACACAAATACTTTGGGCAGTTTCTTATTGTTCGACGGATGGCGGTATACGTTGCACGATTGTCCTAGAGCAATTTCTAACTGACTTTTTAAGCGCTCAACGCCGGATTGCATGAAGTTGGGTTTTCGAAATAAACGCATACATGTTTGTAATAAGACCTGACGATTTGTATCGTCCGTTTAAACAAAAATACACAAAGACTGCATTTTTTTCAGTCCTCGGCTGTCATCTTGACTTTATAGCGTGTTTGGAATGTTCCTTGATACAAAATATTCATATAAATCTTTGAAACAAAAGCATAATACACATATGGCAGAAAAAGGCACCATTTCCATCCACACCGAGAATATTTTCCCGGTAATCAAAAAGTTCTTATATTCTGATAATGAAATTTTTCTTCGCGAATTGGTTTCCAACGCGGTAGATGCTTCACAAAAAATTAAACGTTTGTCGTCTTTAGGACAGTTCAACGGAGAAGTTGGCGAATTGACAGTGGACGTAAAATTTGATGAAGCAGCTAAAACCATTACGATTTCCGATAACGGTTTAGGGATGACCGCCGATGAGATCAAAAAATACATCAATCAAATCGCATTCTCCGGTGCTACCGAATTTATGGAGAAATTTAAAGAAGCAAACGATGCTAACGAAATTATCGGTCGTTTCGGTTTAGGTTTCTATTCTGCATTTATGGTGGCAGATCGCGTGGAAATTCAATCTTTATCCTATCAAGATGGAGCAGAACCAGCACATTGGACCTGCGACGGAAGTACATCCTACGAAATTGCGGAAGGTAACCGTACACAACGTGGTACGGATGTGATTTTGCATGTAAATGCAGATTCTGAGGAGTTTTTAAGCAAAAATCGTTTAGAAGAAATACTAAACAAATACGCTAAATTCTTACCCGTTCCTGTTCGTTTCGGAACGAAATCAACTAGTGAGCCGGACGGCGAAGATGAGGAAGGTAAACCGAAATACAAAACGGTAGAAGTTGATAATTTTATCAATAATACCAATCCAGCTTGGACGAAATCTCCTTCGGAGTTGACGGACGAAGATTATTTGGCGTTCTACAAAGAATTGTATCCATATTCGATGGATGAGCCGTTGTTCTGGATTCACTTAAACGTAGATTATCCATTTAATTTGACGGGTATTCTGTATTTCCCAAAAATCAAAAATGAGTTAGAAATTCAACGCAACAAAATCAAATTATACTCTCGTCAGGTATTCATTACCGATGAGGTAAAAGATATTGTTCCTGAATTTTTGATGTTATTACACGGCGTGATTGATTCACCGGATATTCCGTTGAACGTTTCGCGTTCGTTCTTGCAAGCTGACGGTAATGTGAAGAAAATCAATACATACATTACCAAAAAAGTGGCTGACAAATTGCAAGAAATCTACAAATCCGATCGTAAAGGTTTTGAAGAAAAATGGAGCGATATCGGCATGTTCATCAAATACGGTATGTTGAGCGATGATAAATTTGCAGAGAAAGCCAATGAATTCTGCTTGGTTAAAAATACCGATGGCGAACATTTCACGATCAAAGAATATTACGAAAAAGTGAAAGATATTCAAGTCGACAAAGATGGAAACATCGTTTACTTGTACACCAATGATACCGCGCAGCAAGATGGTTTCATCAGCGGAGCTAAAGCAAAAGGTTATGATGTTTTGGTGTTCGATGGTCCTTTGGATACGCATTTCACTTCCTATTTAGAGCAAAAAGGCGGAGAAAAAGTACAGTTGAAACGTGTGGATGCCGATGTTGCGGATAAATTGATTCAGAAAGAAGAAAAGATTGAAGCGGTTTTGTCGGAAGATGAAAGCAAAAAAGCAACAGAACTTTTCGAGAAAGCAATTGCGCGCACGGATATGAAAGTGGAAGTGGACGCATTATCGGCTTCAGATCTTCCAGTATCGGTGACGATTGACGAGTTCATGCGCCGCATGAAAGATATGGCAAAAACTGGTGGAGGCGGAATGGGCTTCTACGGAGATTTACCAGATCAATACAAAGTTACTGTAAACGGAAATCACCCGTTAATCAAACGTATTTTGGATAGTGAAGAGGAGGAAGGTTCTAAATTGGCAAAACAAGCTTTCGATTTAGCATTGCTATCTAGAGGTTTGTTGACCGGTGCTGATTTGACTTCATTCGTGAAGCGCAGCGTGGATATGATTTAAGTTTGTTGGGAGCGAACTTGCTTCCTGCAATTTTTATTTGTTTATTTTAAAAAGCAGCAATCCGATGGATTGCTGCTTTTGTATTGAACGGCATTATTTTCTTTCAAAGAAATCTTTCTGTGCAAGCATCGCATCATTCAGTGACGACTGGATGTAGGCGATACCAGCTATAGCTTCTGGCGTTGTTGCACGATGCTGAACGGTTTCCATATTTGTAAAATCGACTTCTTTCACGCGTTCATTCAACCACCATAAATTGCCAAAAGGATCCAAGATTCTGCATACCTTTTCGCCGAACCACAGTGTCGTAATATCTGTTACGGATTTTGCGCCGAAAGCGATTGCATTATTGTACGCCTGCTCTACGTCCGAAACATACAGATTTAAAAAGGTAGGAGTGGGCGCCCAGTTTTCTTTGGAATCGAAAAGGTTGATCATGGCATCACCAATCTTTGCGACCGCGTGAATAATAGCGCCTTGTTCATCTTGTTTTTCATTAATCTTATTCATCGAAATAGCTCTTTTTTGTATTGCAAAATTATTTCTTGAAACTGACAACATTATGTCAGTTGATAAGCTGTTTTTTACAGCTGTTAGAAATAGTATCTGTGCGAAATTAACTAGATCGTTTAATTAACTGAACAACATAACTTTAAAGTAACGTATAGCCGAATATCGAAACCTTTTTCAATAGCTATTGTTTGGTTACTAATTGGATAAATCGATTTTTAAAAACTTAAAATAGTCACATTATGTCAGTAGAAAAGTTTAAGGCGCTGCACGAGCAAGATACACCGTTTATTGTTGGAAACGTTTGGGATGCCCATACCGCTAAAGCTGCTCAAGATGCAGGATTTCAAGGCTTGGGTAGCTCCAGCCACGCGATAGCCAATGTGCTTGGTTACGAGGATGGTCAGCAAATCAGTGTTGACGAAATATTGTTCGTAGTTGAACGGATTGTTAAATCAGTGGATATTCCGGTGTCCGTAGATTTTGAAGCAGGATACTCATCCGATCCGGAAGAAGTTGCCGCACACGTTAAGCAACTGGTCGACGTCGGTGTAGTCGGAATAAATTTGGAAGATGGTGTAGTTAAAGACGGTAAACGCGTTTTAGAGGATTCACAAATATTAGCTAGAAAAATTAAAGCGATAAAAGCGGTAACCAATATTTTCATCAACGCTCGTGCCGACACGTACACAACAAAACACGCGGATGCGTTAGATGAATCAATTAAGCGCGCCAAATTATACGAAGAATCCGGCGCAGACGGCATCTTTTTGCCCGTTATTGAAAAGCAAGAAGATATTAAAAAAGTGGTGGAATCTATTTCACTTCCGCTAAACGTTTTCGCTACGCCAAACATTACCGATTACGCGACCCTAACTTCGCTAGGAGTGAAGAGAATCAGTCACGGAGCAAAATTGTATGAAAAGATTTTTAAACTAACTCAAGAGCAATTAAAAGAGATTTATAACAAGCAAGATTTTGGTTTGTTGTATAAGTAAGAGGCTTTACGAGCATCAATTTTAGATCACCTGCTGCTCATAGAAACACAAAAGAAAGAAGCTACCGCAACCGTAGCTTCTTTCTTTTGTTACCATCATGATGTTGTCATATAGCGTTAACACAAAAAGCCTACAAATACAATTAGATTTAACGATCTTTTCATCGGGACATTTTAAAGCAGGCAAATATAAATTATATAAAATTCACTTTAAAAGGAATGATGTTTAAACATTTATACGTAAACTTGTATATGTCAAATAAACACCATGATCTTATTACTACGTTCCTTTCGGTTAACGTTGTAACGAGAAATTTAGAACAGGTCGATCGTGATATGGTTCAACAATTGTTGGAATCATATTGCCATAAAGTACCGGACGCGGATAAGCTCACAAAGCTAATATTAACTGCTCAGGGAATATTTAAGTCTCCAAAATCATTTGAGAAGGATTTTGCTAAATTGAGTATTATAGCTTTAGAAATGATGTTAGAATAGCTTTTAATTAGACGGTGAACGGAGATAATTAGAGTTATACCGATAAGTTTTAATTGATTTAAACGTTAATAAGTAGGTTTGAAATTAACGTATTGATTTACTATTGTGGAGAACAAGCTTGCTGAAGCTTCAGGTGTAGCCCTAATAAATATTATCATTAATAAAACCCGCTGATTTTCAGTGGGTTTTATTATTAATATGCGGAGAGGGAGGGATTCGAACCCTCGATACGGTCATCCCGTATACAGACTTTCCAGGTCTGCTCATTCGACCACTCTGACACCTATCCGTGAATGGACTGCAAATATAGCTTTTCTACTCATTAAACGCAAATAACCTTCTTTATTAGTTTAAGACCGCAAAATTTCTAGAAAACGAACGTCTGAAGAGTTGTAGCAATTACTTCGCAGATAAATTCGTCAACGTGCATAAATGAAGACTAAATCGTTTGGTGGCAAAGATAATTGCGAAAAAAAGCACCGGAGAAACGCGAGTGAAGATGCTTTTCCCTACAAGATATGTTCCTTTTTAAGCTACAATCTAAATTTTACCGCATTCAAGTGTGTAAAAATCACACAAAGTAATTATCTTAGTCGCCACTGATGTTCAATAATAGTAAACACTTAATTAAATAAAATGTCTATAGTACAGCCGTCAGACGCAATCGTTCTTGGAATAGATATTGGGGGAACCAATACCAAATTTGGATTAGTAAGCAGTAGTGGTGAAGTTTTGGATAAAGGAACCTTACGAACAAATATCTATAAAGATATAAATGATTTCATCGATGCGCTGTACAACGAGGTTTTGCCTTTGTTGAATAAACACCTAAACGGAAATCCTTTAGCTGGTATTGGAGTGGGCGTTCCCAATGGAAACTTCTATACTGGAACGGTCGAATATGCACCAAATCTTCCTTGGAAGGGCGTAATTCCATTTAGCGAATTAATTACGAACCGATTTGGCGTACCTTGCTTGATTACAAATGACGCGAATGCGGCAGCACGTGGCGAGATGCTTTTCGGTGCAGCAAAAGGAATGCGCGATTTTATTATGATTACGTTAGGTACTGGTGTGGGCAGCGGAATTGTCGCTAATGGCGAACTCGTTTACGGGCATGATGGATTTGCTGGAGAGTTAGGACATACTATCGTCAAGCCGGGCGGCCGTAAACATTGGAGTACGGGATCGGAGGGTAGTTTAGAAGCGTATGCATCAGCTACAGGAATCGCCATTACGGCAAAAAAAATGCGTGCGGAATTTCCGGAATCCATGCTAAACGATTACCCAGAAGATGCCATTAATTCAAAGACAGTATTTGAATGTGCTTCTAAAGGCGATGCAATTGCGATTGAAGTATTTCGCTATACGGGTCAAAAATTAGGCGAAGCTTTAGCAAACTTTGTTATGTTTTCATCACCGGAAGCTATCCTTTTATTTGGCGGAGTAATTCGTGCTGGAGATTTTATTTTAAATCCTGCAAAACTGCACATGGAACGCAACTTGTTGCCGATTTTCCGCAATAAAGTAAAGATCGTTTTCAGCGGTTTAGATGAATCTGATGCTGCAATTTTGGGCGCAAGCGCGCTGATTCTTGGTTAAAATCTAAATCATTATTAAGATTTATTTTTCTTTTTGAAAAACATAATTCCTGACTACGTGTTCTTCTATTAAACAAAAAAGGAGGATATCATGAGTGAATTAACTTGGAAAGGTCGTTGGAACGAACTTAAAGGAAAAGTAAAACAACAATATGGAGAATTGACTGATGATGATTTGACTTACGCAGAAGGTAAGGAAGATGAATTGTTAGGTCGTTTGCAGAAAGAGACTGGCAAAACCAAAGATGAGGTAGAGAGCTGGTTGAACGACTTATAGGTCGAAAAGATCTTATCGATCGATAGATCATTTTAAGAGTGTAGATATGAATAATGTCTGCACTTTTTTTATGCATTTTGCCGTATAAATTCAAACAGGTCACGTAAAACTTCCGCGCTTTTGACTTGTTATTATACTATCATTACTAAGCACGCGACGTGGTGATCATGTAATCAAAGGATAAAGCAAGGGAGGTCACAATGCAAGCAGTAAAAGCAAACGTACTTACACAAGTACCAAAGAATGATATTCTATCGTGTATAGGTAATACACCATTAGTTCGTTTTAACAACCTTTTTCTAACGCTACAATCGGCAGTTTATGGCAAAATGGAAATGCTTAACCCCGGCGGAAGCATAAAGGATAGAACAGCCCACAACATCGTGCGTCATGCCATGGATGTCGGAAAAATTAATGCAGATAGCGTTTTAATCGAATCCACATCTGGAAATATGGGTATCGGACTAGCACGAATTTGCCATTTTTATGGGCTGAAATTAATTCTTGTAACCGACCCCCACATCAATCCATTAGCGGAAAAAATCTTGAAAACATTTCATGCGGAAATTGTTAAGGTGGATGAACATGATGGGAATGGAGGTTATCTCAATTCAAGATTAAAAAAGGTCGAGCAGTTGTTAGCGGATATTCCAAACAGCTTTTGGCCAGATCAATACCATAACATGGATAATCCTGCTGCGCACCAGCAAACCTTTCAGGAGATCGTTGAAGATTTGGGATTTGCGCCGGATTATTTATTTATTCCTACAAGCACCTGCGGCACATTACGTGGATTTGCAGATGCTGTTGAAAACTTAGGAGCAACCACAAAAATTGTGGCGGTGGATGCAAAAGGCAGTATGATTTTTAAGGATGATCCTAGCGCCCGCCTTATTCCGGGCATGGGTGCCAGCAGAAAATCTCATTTTTTACGAACTGATCAAGTCCACGGTGTGATACATGTCTCGGACGCAGACTGTGTAGCGGGCTGTAAAAAATTATTGGCAAAGGAAAGCATTTTAGCAGGCGGTTCTTCTGGCGCTGTAGTCATGGCAATTGAACAATATCAGGCAAATTTTAAGTCGAACGAAACTATTGTTGCAATTATTCCAGATAATGGAGAACGCTATTTAGATACCATCTATTCTGATAAATGGTTGATGGAAAAAGGACTTCAAGGATAACCGGGACGACGTATGATTTGGAAACAACAACATATAAGTACTGAGGCAAGAGGTGCCAAAAATCATATTGAAGAATACATTTGCGAAGCGAAAGCCTTTATTGGGAAGGAACATATCGACGAGAAACGTATAGGAATTATTGGTGGCGGACCAAAAGGTCTTTATGCGTTGGAAAGGCTATTGAACAATATCAACGAATCGAGAAATAAGACTCCCATACAAATCATTTGGTTCAACCAAACGTCAGATTTTGGGAGTGGCAACAATTATCAGGTCAGTCAGCCGGACAACCTTTTGATCAACTATTGTATCGGAAATATTGACGCTTGGTTGAGGGATGAAGTGAACAATGCGGTCAATGAACAGCTTTCACTCACGGATTGGATCAAAAAACACAATATTACGGATGTGGATGTAGCACCTACTGATTTTGCTTCTAGAGCCTTGGTAGGATGTTATTTACAGGATGTGTTAAAACAAATCCTATCTTCGATCCCAAATGAAACTACGTTAAATCTCATTGTTGAAGAGGTAAAAGCCATTAAATACGAGAATCATTTTCTAGTAGGATTCGCGAATACCCCAATAACTATGGAGTTGGACTACGTATTAATGACTACTGGGCACTGTTACCAAAATACGCCACCTTTTGTTGGTGAAATAACCGATAAATATTTCCCAAGCGCATATCCAGTACATCATTTAGACACCATCCCTACAAAGGCTTCAGTGGGCGTGCTCGGATTGGGATTAACCTGGGTTGACATTTGTTTGCAGCTCACAGAAGGTAGAGGCGGTGTATTCGATGATAATGGCAAGTATCAAGCTTCGGGAAAAGAACCGATGATTTATCCATTCAGCCGAAGCAACCTTCCTATTCAACCTCGCGATGCCATTTTTGGCACGCGTCGCTACCAACTGCGGAATACCACAGTAGATGATCTGCTCACTTTAGTAGACGAGAGATCCGATCGACAAATAGATTTCCAACACGAGGTCTACCCAATAATTGAGAAAGAAATTCAATTTGCCTATTACGGTACATTGTTGCAAACTAAAAACGAAAGCATCATAACAGCGTACCAACAGTCGATACCAGAAGCCGAGCTATTTACGTTTCAAAAGTTGCTTTTTCCCGAAATTGATACCAGTGACGCTGATAGACACGTAAAAACCATTAACTATATTGCAGATATTGTGGAACGCGCCGAAGTTGGCGAACTAAATGATCCGTATATGGCGGCTGCCGCAGTTTGGCGCGAAGCAACACCATTAATTGGAAGAATATATAATTTTGGTGGCTTAACCCCGGCAAGTCAGGAATATTTGGATCAAAAAATATGGAGTGCATGTTGTCGAACGAGTTTTGGACCACCCATAGCCAATATGCGTAAAATGCTGGCATTGGCAGAGGCAGGCATTATCCAATTTTCCATACCGCCACAATCTTCCGTGCAGTTCGATCAATCGAAAGATGAGTTTATCGTTGGAACTAGCAGTACACGAAAAACTTTGTCGTATCTCATCGACGGACGCATTGCACGAAGTAAGCCAGGGCAAACAAATACTTCGCTTTATCGCAATCTTGGCGACGAACAACTTATTACAGCTTACAGAAATGGAAATTACGAACCTGGGTGTATGGACATTAGCCAAGATGGAAAAGCGAATATAAGCGGATCTGAAATCGATATTCCGTTGTATTTTTACGGCACACCTACTGAGGGCATATTATTCGATAATGATTCATTATCGCGAGTACGCAATAATTTGGCGAGTCCTTGGGCAGACGCCATGTTGCAATTAATTAATCCGACTATACATGGACTTTACGCATATAATGACTGATACTGATCATTTACCATTAACAGCAATCAAGCATACTTGGATTCAAGATCTCGTACAAATACCTGCTGCGTTGCATGGAACCATTCAAGATCATGGATCACCAGTCAACATCCAATCGCTAGTACCTTTCGAGGAGAATATCATTGAATATGAGGGTGTTTTTCGAAAATATGATTTGAAGCATCGCATTTATTTTGCGCGCAAGGCAAATAAGTGTTTGACATTTGCAAAACATGCTGCATCACAAGGACAAGGCGTAGATACAGCTAGCTACCAAGAGCTTCAGCAATGCTTAGATGCTGGAATCAGTGCTGACCAACTCATATCAACAGCTGCCGTTAAAACTCGTCAACTGTTGGATCTCGCTGTGCGAAGCGCCGTCACGATTGTGATTGATAACATGGATGAGTTATCCTTATTAGAAGAAGTTTGCGAAGAACATCGTTTGCAAGCAAATATTAGTCTGCGAATAGGAGGATTTGAGGTAAATGGAAATCGTATGCATTCTCGATTTGGATTTTCCATCGATGAAGCAAAAGCGCTTGTTTTGGACAACCTAGCGACGCATACAAATTTAATTTACACCGGATTACATTTTCATTTGAATGGTTATTCGGTTTCGGAACGTGCTATCGCCATCGGCGAATGTATTGGATTGATTGACCATTTAGCGGCGCACGATATCGAAACATTCCATGTCGATATTGGTGGCGGATATTTGATTAATTATCTTGAAGATGAAAACCAATGGCAAGAATTTCAGCATCAACTTAAGCTAGCGATACTTGGCAAACGTCCAGAGCTAACCTATCGAAACGATCCGTTAGGAATAATTAATATTGAAGGAACCTTACACGGCGATGCAAAAGTTTATCCATATTATAACAAATTACATAAGGGGGATTTCCTAGAGAGCATTTTGGGACATTATGTTCCGAAATATGAAGAGCCAATTCACCAGTTGCTTCGCGATCGTGATATTGAAATACGAATCGAGCCAGGAAGATCACTGTTAGATCAGGCAGGTATCACGGTTGCCCGTGTGGCTTTTAGAAAGCACGATTCTGCCGGAAATCTATTGGTAGGTTTAGAAATGAATCGCACACAAATGAAAAGTTCTAGTGCAGATTTTTTACTAGATCCGATACATATTCGATCCAACCAAGCCGAAGATGAACAGCCGATATTCGGCTATCTTGTTGGCGCCTATTGTTTAGAGCAAGAATTGATATTACTTCGAAAAATCAAATTCGAAAGCATGCCGCAGGTAGGAGATCTAATGGTATTCTTAAATACTGCTGGGTATATGATGCATTTTTTTGAGTCGCAAGCTCATCAATTCGATCTAGCAAAAAACGTTTTTTATGATGGGTCGGGACATTTCACTTTGGAAAGTTAATGCTCCATGGTTACCGAACATCAATACTTGGACAAATACCCCATTTCCGCAAACAGTAAAACGCTTATATTAGGAACTATACATCCTCACAGAACGGAGGAATTTATGGTTCCTTTTTTTTACGGAAATAGAAACAGCTTGTGGAATTTATTAAGTGAAGCATTCCCGACGGAGTTGCCAAAACCCATTACGTTACCAAATATCATTCATTTTTTGGACGATAGAAAGATTGCCATGAGCGATACTATTAAATCGTGCCGACGAACTAATGCAGGAGCATTGGACAGCGATTTAATTCCAATAGAGCTCAATGATGATCTACCTTATCAGATCCAGCAATCGAATATCCAAAACATATTTTGCACAAGCTCCTTCGGAAAAAATAATGCTTTCAAGCTCTTCTATGAAAATATTTTGGGATTGAGACTGACGCATAAAATAAGAACCGATCGTGAAATCTTGTTACCTAATAAAATTTTCGGAAGACCCGTATTGCTTAAAGCGTTGATATCTCCATCTGGAGCAGCAAATATATCGCTTTCAAAAAATCCGGCTTACCTAGCGGAATTTGATAAATACAAACATTATCCAGCGCCTGTACAGGCATTCAAAATAAACTATTACAAACGGTTATTTTCCAAATAAATATTATTGATCGTTATCGATAGCTTGGCTAATCGTTCGTGTAACGGAGTCGTTGGATAATATCGGCAATGCTTGCGAGTAAGCGATGATTTTTTAAATTCGTCGAACAAAGCACAAGCAAGATTTAAACTTTTGTTGCTCTGTTGTAATCAAAGAATAAAATCAATTATGAAAAAATTAATCTTATCATCCGTAGCACTATTGTTCAGTTTTTCACTTTTTGCGCAGAATTCCAGAATGCGCACCAATATTTTTGGGAATCTTGAATATCGCTCTTCCGACGGAAGATATAAGGCTGATTTGAAGAAAAATATTTTTGATGATTTGGAGTTTACCGATAACCGAAACAATCAGATTAAATTGGAAAAAAAATATTTAGCCTCCGAATACCCTGACATACATAACAACGAACGCATTCGACAAAGATTGTTTCGAAATTTAGTCCGTGAAAATAGCAGGAGCGAAGGGTATAAGGCAGCATATAAAATTGATCTTATGGATCGATTGGTCATTGAAGATAATCAAGGTTATCAATTAAAGGAGCACGTAGACATCTTTGGAAATAGACAAACTTCCGAAAAATTTAACGGTGTTAACACTAAAATCGGAAAAAATATCCATGGCAATTGGGAGTTCTCTGCTAGTGGTAATCGCGCTTCCTTAGAAAAGAACATTTTTGATCAATACATTTACAAAGATAGTTTTGGAAATAAGATCCAATTTGAAAAGGAAACATGGAAAAGAATGATCCGACGCTTTGAATCCGAAGAAAGTATTTTTAGATCATTGATTGATCAATTTTTCTATGACTAGCATGTAAGCTGATTTAAACTTTTGTAAATCATTCATCATCAAATAATAATTGTATTACAACATTTCATTTTTCAATTAACATGCAGGTTCCATTTTGAGGTTATCGAACCCTTAAAATAGCCACCAGCCAATGTTGACTTAATCAGGCAGTTAAGTAAAATTATTGTTATCATACGAATAATTCCTTGCCAAAGCTATCTATTGTTTCAACTGTGCTTTCCCAGCAGTTCGAAAATAGCTATATTGGATTACTATTCATTAAACCTAACAAGAATGATTATCGATCTGCTAAGGCGTTCATCGGTGAGCTTTATGCTATTGTGCGTACTGGTTGTTCATGGACAAAACAAACATGAACGTTATATTCAACAGCTTCCAGGGACGCGTTTACAGTTTTCCATGGAAGCTATTCCGGGCGGCGAATTTATGATGGGAAGTAAAGGTGATGCGCCAGCGGATGAAAAACCCGCACACCGAACCCAGATAAGTCCATTTTGGATGAGCACATTTGAGGTTACTTGGGATTTGTTTGAACCTTTCGTTTACAAGGATTTTGAAGTAGCTAACGCCACCGAAGAAAAAATTGACCCAAAGGTTGATGCCGTCACACGGCCGACAAAGCCCTATTTAGATATGACTTTCGGAATGGGAAAACAAGGCCATCCTGCATTAGCGATGACACACTACAATGCGATCCAGTTTTGCAAATGGCTTTACATGCGTACGGGCGAATTTTATAGATTACCAACCGAAGCGGAGTGGGAATATGCATGCCGAGCAGGATCGGTGTCGGATTATCATTTTGGCGATGATGCCACTAATCTCGAGGATTATGGATGGTATTCAGAGAATAGCGACGGTGAAACATCTGCGGTTGGTAAAAAGAAACCAAACGCTTGGGGATTATTTGATATGTTAGGCAACGTTGCGGAGTGGACCTATGATCAATATCAAGAAGATTATTATCAGCAATTTGATAGTCAAATAGCAGAAAATCCAATTTCAGAACCTACCGCACTTTATCCACATAGTGTTCGAGGAGGGTCGTTTGAAAGCAAAGCGAATGAATTACGCTCAGCAGCTCGAATGGCATCTGATCCTATTTGGAAACAGCTCGATCCTCAAATTCCAAAATCAAATTGGTGGTTTCCCGAGGCACCATTCGTAGGTATGCGGCTGGTTCGTCCGGTGCTAAAACCGTCGCACGAACAAATTATGGCATACTACGATAAAGCTCCCATCAAAGACTTCTAACTATTTAACAATTATACAGCTACACAGCATGAATACATTTAACCGAAGAAACTTCATGAAAGCGGGTACTACCTTAGCCGCGACCACATTATTAACATCTACATCTTTTGGCAAGATATTTACAGCCGGATCAGACGAGATTAAAATTGCACTTGTCGGTTGTGGCGGGCGTGGTACTGGTGCAACATTTGACGCTTTCGCTTCTGGACAAAATATCAAATTGGTCGCTATGGCGGACGCTTTCAAAGATAATTTGGATACGGCATATAACACGTTAAAGGAAAAATTCGGAGACAAAATTGATGTGCCGGATAGCCGAAAATATATCGGATTTGATGGCTACAAAGCTGCTATAAAGGAAGCCGATGTGGTGCTTCTAGCTACACCTCCGGGATTTCGTCCGCTTCATTTCGAAGAAGCCGTAAATGCAGGTAAACATGTCTTTATGGAAAAGCCCGTTGCAGTGGATATTCCGGGAATTCGAAAGGTACTTGCTTCGGCAGAAGAAGCTAAGCGCAAAAAGCTAAACGTGGTGGTCGGACTGCAAAGGCGTTACCAAAATAACTACCGAGAAGCTATTAAACGTATTCAAGATGGAGCTATTGGCGATATTTACTCCGGTCAGGTGTATTGGAATAGCGGCGGCGTTTGGGTACGACCGAGACAAGCCGGACAATCTGAAATGGAATACCAGATGCGCAATTGGTATTATTTTAATTGGTTATGTGGAGATCACATCGTGGAACAGCACGTACACAACATTGATGTAGCTAATTGGGTAAAAGGCAAATATCCAATTTCTATTCAAGGTACAGGCAGCCGAGCACATCGCACAGAAAAAGAATACGGAGAAATATACGATAATTTTGCTGTAGAATTGACCTATGATGATGGTACGGTCGTGTATAGTCAATGTCGTCACTTCGAAGGAATATCCAACCGAGTTGATGAAACATTTCAAGGTTCCAAAGGACGTGTGTACATGTCTGCCGGAAATCAAGCCGTTTTGTGGGATGCTCGAGGAAACGAGATTTATCGTCATGACCCGAAAGGGAATCCGAACGCCTATCAGCAAGAACACAAAGAATTATTTGAGGCAATTGCTAAAAATGAATATAAATTTGACAATGCTGAATACGGTGCATACAGTACATTAACTGGAATTATTGGACGCTTGGCATGTTATACAGGGAAAGTCATCAAATGGGACAAAGCACTGTTATCAGAGATTGATTTGTCTCCGGCGAATTATGCGTGGGACGCTCAACCTAAAGTTTTGCCGGACGAAAACGGTATTTATAAAGTCGCTGTTCCAGGCATCGATACGGAATTGTATATATAAATAATGCTATCAAATGCGTATTTGTTGCTCTGTTTTTTAGGATCGCTTTTTATAGCAGAAACAAAACAGAAAACGTTTACTATCTCGGGTAGAGCACAAGGTACAACGTACCAAATTCAATACGTCAGCGAAGAGCCGATTGTTGGCGAAAATTCGATCGATAGCATCATGGATGCTATTGATCGATCTATGTCGCTGTATCAGCCACACTCCCTAATCTGCAGCTTTAACAGGTCATTCCAAAAAAGTGCGGAAGTGGATGAACACATGGTAAATGTGCTTCGCGAATCGTTTCGCATTCATAGAAAATCCAACGGACTATTCGATATAACCGTTAAACCGCTAATGGATTTATGGGGATTTGGAACGGAAAGCGTAAATCACTTGCCTGAAAGAGAAGCTATCGATAGCATACGAGCGTTGGTAGGTATGGATAAGATTTGGTTGGAAGGAATGATCCTGTATAAAAGCAACCCGAAAATATCGATTGATTTAAATGGTATTGCGCAAGGATATACCGTTGATGTTTTGGCTGATTTTTTGGAATCGCGCGGTATCGAAAATTATTTAGTGGAGCTCGGTGGCGAGATTCGTGTAAAGGGAAATAAAATAGGAGGGAATCCCTACGAAATTGCAATCGAACGACCTTTCGAAGAGCAATCATCTAATCTGTTATTACAAATTTCAAATGGCGCAGTAACTACATCAGGAAACTACAGAAACGTCTTTCAGCATCAAGGAAAAACAATACATCATCATATCCATCCCAAAAAAGGATATCCGATACAGAACAATGTGTTGAGCGCTACAGTGATCGCTTCAACAGCCATGGAAGCAGACGGCTACGATAATGTTTTTATGGCGTTGTCACCGATCGAAGGAATTGCTTTGGCGAATACATTACCCAATATTGAAGTTTATTTGATTTACGACGATGCTGGAATTTTAAAGGAAGCTTTCTCCAATGGCTTCCACCAATACGTAAAGAAGTAATCGATATACGAGTTATTATTATTGTATAAAAAATCCGGCCCAAAACATCGCTTTAGGCCGGATTCCTTATCAGTTATTTTAATCGCTAATTGTAACCTGGATTCTGTTGTAACTTGATATTACGATTCGTTTCATCTCGATGGAACGGCATGAAATACATTTTGTCTTGCCATTGCCGGTTCTCAATTCCCGGTTCAAGTTCGACAGGCGTATATGTATAGTTGTAATTGGCCGTATTGTATTGATAAGTTCGAACCTGTACGCCGGCTTTCAATGTACCAACAATATTGATCAATCGAATCTTAGCACCATTAGTTTGCGGTGCAATCATCCATCTACGCGTGTCAAAAAAGCGGTGTTCTTCAAAAGCAAGCTCAACCCGTCTTTCGTTTCTATATCGCGTTTTTAACGCATCACCGGCATCAGTGATTGCCGGCATTCCTGCACGGAAGCGGATTTTATTTAACCAATTTCTAGCCTCCGCTTCTTCGCCCAACTCAATACACGCTTCCACATAATTTAGTACGGACTCCGTGTATCTCAATACTGGCCACGGAATATATTGTCGGGTGTTTTGATCGACCACAGCAGGATCGGGATCGGTGAATTTTCGGAAATAATATCCTGTATACGAACCGTTCCAATCTTCCACCGGACTATTTCGGGTATCTAAGCCTTGATAAGCGACGACCGCGCCAGCAGCATTTGTAATTTGATAACGTCCTGATTGAATTTGGTTGTTCGGATCGCGACCAGCTACATCGGCGGTTCTTGGCTTCCAATCAGCGCCATCATACAATATCGTGGCGTAGAATCGCGGATCACGATTTTGGTAGGGAGCGGCTTTATGAGCAGCATTTTGCCAATTAAATTGGGTTCCATCAAGCATTTCGTAATCGTCCACCAAATTTTGTATCGGTGTATTTCCTGCCCAATTGTGATATCCGTTTGGCCCATTATTTCTGCCAATATAGTTGCCCATTTCATCCTTCAAATCGATAAAATATCTACCCAATAGCAATTCTCGCTGTCCATCGGCAGATACCGATTTACTACCTCCGCCCATAGACAATACCATGTAGTTTTCCGTACCTTCTTCCACGGTCGCCGGAGCAGTTAATTCCAGTTGATAACCCAGATTGGTCATTTTTACCACTTCGAAAGCTGCCTCTTTTGCCCTTTGCCAACGCTCGGTACGACTTCCGCTAGGATAACCTAAAAATTGATTATCGCTATAACCACCAATTACTGGAGCTTTGGTAGATGCTGTCGGCAGATCATGCAAATCGCTGGCTGCGTAGAGTAGAACTCGCGCCTTGAGCGCCAACGCAGCAACTTCCGTAGCACGTCCCTGACCGCCGCTAGTGCCGGCGAGCAACTCGGCAGCTCGATCGCAATCGCGAATAATAAAATCGACTACCTCTGCATACGAATTCCTAGGAGCTGTGTAGTCATCTTCTCCCAACTCATAAACGCGATCTATTAACGGAACTCCACCGTAAAAACGTAGCAATTGTTGGTAGTAATAAGCGCGTAGAAAATGCGATTGACCCAATAGATTATTTACACGAGCTTCATCGCTAAATTGTGGCTCCGCCAAATTTTCAATAGCCACATTACACGCTCGAATCCGAACATACAGTGGACCGTAACCGTAAGTATCTTTAATCATCCCTTGATCAGCCGGATTAGAGCGTGATTCGGTAATCGTATTGATTCCTCTTCCAGGATGTGTGAACATGGATTCATCGGTTAGCGAAGATTGCATTTCTTCATCAAAACCTCCTTGACCTAGTCCGTTATATATTTCGAAAACAAATGCTTCCGCCAAAGCCGGATCACTCCATGTTAATTCTTTCGGAACTTCTTCCAAAGGTTGTGTATTGACGAAATCATCATTACATGAAACAAGGGGTTGCATCAGCATGAAATAAGCTAAACAGATGTATATATTTCTTTTGTTGTTCATGGTGGTAGATTTAAAAGGTTACGGATGCGCCAAAATTAATGACGCGTGCTTGTGGATAATATTGTCCTGTTTGAGTAACGGATTCGGGATCGTAGGCTGTCATTTTACTTATTGTAAATAAGTTCAACCCATTGGTGTATAAACGTAAATTGTTCATGCCAATTTTCTTCGTCCATTCTACAGGAAAATTGTAACCTAACTCCAAATTTTTCAGACGCAGGTAGTTTGTGCTTTCTAACCAATACGTATTACCGCTAGAATAATATTGATCGCTACGATCGGTAATACGCGGATGTTCGCTACTCGGATTATCCGGCGTCCATCGATTTTCATAGAACTGAATTAGATAATTTCCGATAGCTCCGGATTCTTCCGTACTTACCGGTAATTCAGCGCCCGCTGCACCCTGGAAAAGGATCGTTAAATCGAAATTCTTGTACTGCAAACCTATATTTACACCGCCTTGAAATGTAGGAATGTTATTTCTGTCTCTGCGGACCCGATCATCAGGTGTGATCTTACCATCACCATCATAATCTACAAATTTCATATCGCCAGGTCGAAGGTTATTAGTTACCGCACTGTAATCGAGGGTGTTTGCATCAATATCTGCTTGATCTCTGAATACGCCGTCGTGGATGTAATACATTTGTGCATTTAGCATCCTACCCGTAGTACGTTGCCATTCTGGGGCTCCAGCTGCTTCATCCCAAAAAAGGATTTTGTTTCTTGCGTAACCACCGTTGACGTTCACATTGTATCGCAATTCACCGATGCTTCCGTTGTAACCAATATTAAGGTCAAAACCTCTGTTTTCCATCCGACCAATGTTCTCAGCTGGAAGCGTCATACCTGTACTTTCAGGAATAGAAGCGTTTCGTTGCCACAAGATGCTACTGCGACGATTTAGAAAGAAGTCCAATTCAAAATTTACTTTACCCCGAAATAATTGGCCATCTAAACCGACATTGTAATTATTGGCTACTTCCCATGTGATGAAACTATTAGGCACGCGGCTTTCGTAAAGTGACTTCACCAAGTTTCCGTCCACGATATATGTACCAAATCCGTAAGTCGAGAAGTATTGGTATTCCTGTAATTCATCATCAAAATAGATATTATCGTTACCCATTTGACCATATGAAGCACGCAATTTCAAGAAGTTGACGAAAGACACGTTGTCCTTCCAAAAGTTTTCCTCAGATATTCGCCATGCGGCCAATACGCCCGGAAAAAAGCCGTACCGACTGGCTTGAGGAAACATATAAGAACCATCATAGCGCCATAAGAATTCAGCAATATATTTTTCTTGATAATTGTAGCCAACACGTCCGAAATAGTTTAAGCGAGCGCGTTCCCAAGCTCCGCCTTCATTATCCTTTTGGGCATCGCCTCCAGCAAACATCTGATCGATCGCCGCTGAGATAAAATATCGTCTGAACGCCGAAAAATTATCATTACGAATGGTTTCCCTATTAACTCCAGCCATCACATTCAAGCTGTGATCACCAAATTTACGATCGTAGTTCGCCACCGCACCTAACAAGATATTGAGTTGATCCTCATTTCCTTGATTCAACGCCGGATCGGGCTGAGGACCTCGTAAACCGGGTACCAATTGTGGCGTTACGCCATCTGCCTCAAAATTACCTTGCCAAGTATATAAATACCAAGGGATTTCCCAGCGTTTGGTTTGTTGTATGTACTTATCTGCAGATGCCGTTCCTGTTAATTTTAATCCTTCGACACCCGGAATTTTAATATCTATTTGTCCATTTGTTTGAAAGTAATATCGCTTATTTCGGTCGTACCCAGTCTGATCGGTCGTTATCACCACCGGATTTTCACCATTTTCAATATCCGGCCCCGGCAATCCATTTGGCCAAAATGCGGGTTGGGTAGGGTTTCCGCGCATCAGCATGCGAAAGATGGTCCCAGCTGATTTCGTCGGAAAATTCCGATCTTCTTGCCGACCAAGTACACCAACACGTACGCTCACATATTTATTGATGTCACCTTCCAGATTAATCCGCATGTCGTACTGACTGTAATTCGTTGCGGAGTTTTTGTAGAAGGCATCTTGCGTTTGATAGCCGATAGAGGTGAGGTAACGAAAGTTATCCGAACCGCCACTTAATTGTAGATTGTGTTGGGATTGGGGCGTCCAATTTTTTAAAGTTGCTCCGTACCAATCGGTATTGGGATGCGTCCAAAGATTGGAACCGTCTTGAAATTTCCTGATATCTTCCGGAGAAAATGGCGCAGTAATGGATGTTCCATTACTGCGTTCGAAAAGACCTTGCTCACGAAAACCTCGGTTGGCTGCAGACCATTCTCCAACAGGAAGTTTAAAAACTTCTAACTCATTGCGCATTTCTGCATATTGTGCGGCATCCGCCAACTGTGGAATATAAGTGGGCTGGGAAAATCCTTGATTGAACGTATAAGATAGGGTAGGCTTACCCTCTTTCCCTTGTTTGGTGGTTACAAGGATCACTCCATTGGCAGCGCGTGCGCCGTAAATCGCAGCTGCAGCATCCTTCAAAACAGAAATATTATCGATATCTGCAGGGTTCAATCGCTCAAAACCTCCTTGACGTGCAGGAATTCCATCAATAACAATCAAAGGATCTGAATTTCCAAACGTATTTGTTCCGCGAATTCGAATGTTGGAACCGTCGTTACCAGGTTCTGCACTGCTTTGCGTAGCTGTAATGCCTGCCATTCGTCCGACTAACGCATTTGACACGTTTAGTGTTGGCGATTTGACCAAATCAGCACTTTTTACCGTGGCAACAGAACCGGTAATCGTTTCCTTTTTTTGCGTACCGTATCCGACTACGACAATTTCATCCAAATCCGACAAATCCTCCTGCAAGGCGATCGATAGGGTAGTACGTCCATTCACTTGTTCTTCTAAGGTAATGTAACCAACCATATTAAACACAAGCGTTGCATCCGCAGATACATTCTCCAGCGAGAAAAAACCTTCCGCATTCGTACTCGTTGCGATTTGCGTTCCCTTGACCGTTACGGATACGCCGGAAATCGCCTCATTTCCCGACATAGAATTTACGCGGCCGGAGACAGAAATTTGTTTGTTAATCGCATGATCTTTCGAAGTAAATAAATCTTTCGGAGGATCCGTTTTCGACTGAGCCTCTTGCGGAGGAATGGTTAGTAGTAGCATCACCGTGGGGCAAAGCATTTTTTTAAAGGCTTCTTTAGTAATGTTCATGGTAGTTTAAGAATAAAGGTTTATGCAGTCAGTGAACTATTAAATTCAACTTTAATAGAATATAAGAAATCCGCGGATGGCAGGTTGTCTTATTGGTTGTTATAAACTTAACAAATATTAATTGTCTATGCAACAATAATTATTGCAAAATGCGCAGATATATTACTATAAATCAATAGTATTAGCTGATTTTTACGCATAGAATGCTGATGAATATTGTAATCCAATTGTGCATAGTATTGGCCGATGAGTTTGCTAGATGGTATTAGCAAAGTAAATTATATTGTTGGTATTGGAGGATATGAACCTAAGATTAAACCATTAAATTGCTTATCAAAAAAAATCGATAAAATAGAGATTTTAGCATAAAGCTTTCTGATGGTAATCAGTAGCCCACATGATTATGTGAGAAAAAGCTGCTTCCAAATTCTTCGCAGATGCCGTTAAACGATATTTACATCGCACAATAACAACAAAGAATTATCAGCTTACATTGAAGATGTTTGGCGTTACAACTTCGAACTTGATTATCTCGGTTGGATACATTGAGAAAGACCGTTGAATAATGTGGAGTGTCAAAAACACTTGATGATATAAAATACTATATAAGACAGAGTTTTAGACTTAATGTCAAAATCAAATAGTGATAATTTATAATATTCGAAAAACCAAACTATTTCTGCACCAACAGATTTCAAATCACAATAATTTAGTGACCAAAAGTTCCAAATGATTTCTCGAACCTTATTTTAACCCTTTTTCGAATCGATAGTAAATGCTTTATAAATTGGTGCATGTAGATCATCTGCGATACCCTTTTTATTCCTAGACTTTCTAAATTATAACAGAAATTCTTAAACTGAAATGGTAAGGCTTCACAGTTAATTTAGTTAACAATATCGAATAGATGAATATTTTTGATACCGAAAATATTGATCTAATCGAAAGGATGATAATTTTTGTAACATTCTATGTCCATTCCCAATTGAGTAATTCGGTCTCGAAATAATTCAAAATTAAGTGTTTTAGGACCCCAATATATTGAGCGTAAATAAGATTTATTACCGTTATGAAAAGGGATATAATCTATATACATTCTACAGTTATCCGGCGTCATCTTTATTCTAGAGTTGTTTTGCAAAGGTTCAACTTGAATTATTCTGCATTCCTGCTCTTCTTTAAAAGCTGAATGCTTAACAAGGTATCTCAAATGTATTAGTAGTAATGGAATTATTTTAAGAGCTTCAAGTTCTAAATTCTGTTGTGATCGTATCTCTTCGAAGAGAATTTGTATCTGAGATGTAAGATCGGACAACGCTCCCTCTACATCGTTTTTTAGGTTGTTAATCCTATCTAAATATAAATTCATTTTTTTTTCTTTCTCCGAATCATCATATGGGTAATCACGGTAAAATACTCCCGCTTCCCGATGTCCTAAAGATACAATACGCTTAGAGACTGGATCAATATAAATACATCTGAATAGCGATTGCTTAGCCTTATGTGAAATAACACTTTGAGGATTGGTTAAGTTGTTATTGATTTTAGATTCAGTTGCAAAATATCTGTAGGAAAGAACTAAACTTGTTCCTGTTCCTTCGATATTATCGTTTTTGCCATACAATCTAAACTGATTTAGACTATCTGGGTTGAAAGTAAAGCTACCGACAAATGCTTGATAAAAATTTGGTAAGTATGAATGAGGAAATCCGATAAAGTCTAAAAGTGGATATCCTTCTTCAGGATCGTTTGCAGTCGTAACTGTATGTAGCCTAAAGTTTGAATTTTCAAAAATTAGCTTATTGGCTGTATCCGTGGTAGTATAGTGGGCAAATTCTATTTCTTCGATCTCCGTCACATTCAGCATTGCTACAATTTCTATAGACTTCTGATAAATATTAAAATATGCTTCGGGTTTTACGACACAATCTTTTACAGTTTCAGAATAAAAAATATCCATATTTATCATTCCGCTGATGATTTCTTGAACTTGTTCACGAGTGAGATATTTTTGAATTGAAGAAAAAGCTTCGTATATACCTGTTGGAAAGTAATTAGCTCGAACGAGAAAATAGCCTACATCTGAAAATGTACCTCTAGATGTTTCACCTGAAAGAATAAGTTGAGTTAAGATTTCAGCCTTATTTTCCCAAAACTGAGGCGGCATTGGATTTTTCGTTGTTGCGAATTCGATGAGATCCCACGCCTCATCAAATTTCAACTGTTTATTTTTAATGATTGCTAAGTTGTTATAGGCGAAAGTATTTGATTCGTTGAGACTTATGGCTTTTTTTAAAGCCCTTTCTGCCAATTTAATCTTCCATCTAATTGATAAGCCTGTCCTAAATTGTTATACCACATGCTATAATTAGGATTGATTTTGGTTAACAATTGAAATATCTTTATGGCATCCCTATATAACTTAAAATAAACTTTTAACAGTCCTAAGGTGTTTAAGGCAGTTGAATTTTTTCCATTGATGCTTAATGATTTTCGCACAAAGACTTCGCAATTATCAAAGTTCTCGATAGTATAATAATAAATAGCGATTTCAGCATAAGCGATTTCACTCCCTTCCAACCTTAAAGCATGTCCGACACATATTTCTGCATTATCTAAATCTTGGATCGCTAAGTAATGTGTACTAAATAACGCCCAAGTATCAGAAATATCGCCATTGATTGAAATAGATAACTCAAAACATGACCTGGCTTCGTCAAATCTTGACAGTGCCGTAAGGCAAATTCCAATGTAATTTAATGCTTTCCAATTCTGATTGTCTATATCATACACGGAATTAAAAAATTCTAACGCCTTTTCATAGTCTTCATTATAAAAAAATATCTCCCCCTCATTCATGTTTTTATTCCGAATGTTTTTAAATGATTTCATAAATATTCGTTAGGATTCTATTAGTCTCTCAAATAAGGTATTTATTACAAGCTTATAAATGTTCAAAAGCGTAAATATTTGCTAAAAGGTTTCGCAATTTTAGGATCAATGATCCAGTTAAATTCTTGGTCATGTCCCTTACCCACAAATGATCTTAAATGATCGGCAATATCGTTTCCAAACAAGTATTCAGCCTCTTTTGCATAAGGTTCTATATCATTCCAATCAAGGACTAGCTGTTTTCCTCCCATATTCTCTGGTCCTGTCTCTTTAAAAAGTTTATCAAATCTCTTCAAAAATTCATATCTCCTATCAAAAAGTTCATCTTTTCTTTTTCATTTTTGTAGCAAATGATTTGCAATACCGATATATATACCAACTAGTGCAATAACCGGAGTTAGAAGTGCTGAAAAGAGTGTTATAGTACGATTGATGTTTTCCATATTCTGGTCTTCTGAGTTGTAGATTACTTCTTGACTATCCAAACTGCTTTCTTCAAATTATCTTTGTTCCATGGATTGGACTTACCAGTAATTTTTTTTAAAACCTTCTTTTTTTTTCATAGCTTGCATTTTTTTTTCATTCCTTCTTTTGCTATTAAACATACTCGGATAGATTTCTTGTTGATTTTTCGATAGGATATAATCACTGGTAATCGAAACGGATAATATTGATTCAAGTCTATCTTGAGATATACCATATTTTCTACAATAATCAATAGCTCTCATATAAAATGTTTCTTGTTATATTCTTTTAGGTCAAATAATTACATTTACAATAAATAATTGTACGTGCATCTTTCAAAGATGATATAAAGATCCTAAATATTTTTTTTTCGTAGATTACGGTAAACCGTACTGCTTTATTTAAGTTTTCATGGTTTTTTAAGATTGTTGTGCATTATAAAAGCCGGTTCGTTCATCTTGATCTCTGACAAAACTTTCAGATATTAATTGCTCACCGACTTTTTCAGTTCGAACTACAGTCTTTAAATCTATCTGTTTTGATTGCGATTGAAAATATGAAATACCCTGCTCCTGAAAAAAATTAATAAGCTTCAAACGCACTCTTTCCATTTTTTTATTTACATATTCCTGAATATGGTCAATTATTGATATTAATTTTTCATATGCCACTATCTGGGAACCCCACAATCTTTTGATGTGAGAATATCTAAGGTCTACCAGTTCTTTTGATGTATCATCGAAGTATAGAATAAGAGTATTCATATAATCGCCAGAGTGTGCTATGCTACTATTTCTAATCTCCTCAATTTTTAGATAGAGATCTTTTAGTTCTTGAACATTACTAAACACGTCCTTATAATTCAAGCTTAAGCTGCGTCCGTCCTTAGAGCTGTTGAAGCACTTAATTATAAGAGTTATCGATAGTTCAAATAGTGCTTTATTTACTATATCGTTATGTTTAAAATAAGCCTGACGCCCCGAGTTAGAAAGTTCTTCAACTGCATCTTTTGCCTGCGATAAATCAAAATTTATGTCTTGATACTTTGCAAGTTGCTCAGATGCTTTGTCCTTTAGCACATAATATGTGCATGGTTTACCCTTGATGTTATATATACAATATACAAAGGATTTACTATCGTGATCATATGCTATGTCAAACTGCTCAGACTTCATACTGATATTCGCCTATTATTGGTTAGATTTAAGTACTATCATATTTTGAGACTTTCAATTTTTGTTTGCTATCGTCGATAGCTCTGCGTTTTTATTCAAAAGATACAATTACTTCTTGAGCGACTTGCCTAATAGAAGCGATTATGGGATTTGATGTATAAGTTACTCCGTCTCTATTAAAAACGACTCCTGATGTTTTGCCAGATTTTAAGTTATGATATTATAGTGGTAGCGAGGGGTCTACATGGCCGCCCGCATCTTTATTTACTATAGCTAAAACAATCGTTTTTTGAGATTTACTTATTGATTTAAGATGGCTTTAGATAGGGCATCTGGAAGATGTATTAATCTAAATTCCTCCACATCTTCGAGCCAAAAATGGGGATCTCCCTTAACTTGATATCTAATTCTATAAGGTTGATCGTTCATGGGTTCAAATGCCACAATTTCAACTTCATAAAGTGGTTCTTGGTTTCCACCGATTTCTCTTAACCACATGAAAGGTTGTCCTACGACGTATTTCAGATTCATCGCTTTTTGAGATTATTTAAGTTTTTTAGATTTATATGTTATTGATAAGGTCAATCACAGATTAGTTCGATCTCCGTGAGATTTAGGTTCCGAAATCACTACAAATTCCAAATCATTGGTAGTTATGTTGAAAATCCTGTGGACTTGATTTGCCTGAATATGAAATCCTTGTCCTTCTTCAACGGAATAAATCTCATTGTCAACCTCGAAAGTAGCTGTTCCATTAAGGATATAAAAAAATTGCTGTGCTTTAGAATGGAGATGCAAACTTTCTTCAGTGTTAGGAGGCATTTTCTCTTGGATTATACTTAAAGAATCCGATTTCAATAGGTGCCATCCATCACAATTCTCCCCCCAAATATAATGTTCTGAATTATTAATGTCTTTTATTTTCATTATTTATCATATTTTGATACCAAACTTTATGCTCGGCCTCTCTCGAAATATTCATCAAAAGTTTCATTTTGACAATCTTGAATTTGATCGACTACGAATTTCAGTCCTTCAGCAGTCAACTCTCCGACTTTCGTAAATGGACCCCATTTATTTGGTTTTATAAACCTTCCTTTTACTAAAAAGGAATTTTTATAACATAAATCAAAACCATCTTTAAAGTGAGCTTTCTCCATTTTTATATTTTGGCCATTGTAAGGCGATGTTGTTATCATCGCACCTAAAAAATCAGCATCTGAATGGCCACCAATATATACTATTGGGTGGTACCCTTCATCTCTACCATTTTCAGTTGCTTTAAGTATAAAACCGGGAGTACAATCCTTTAATTCTATCATAATAGGGAATTCTAAATTATCATATTTGAGACTTTCAAATTTTGTTTGCTACTATCGATAGCTCTGCGTTTTTATTCAAAAGATACAATTACTTCTTGAGCGACTTGCCTAATAGAAGCGATTATGGGATTTGATGTATAAGTTACTCCGTCTCTATTAAAAATGACTCCTGATGTTTTACCAGATTTTAAATCATGATATTGTAATGGTAACGAGGGGTCTACATGGCCGCCCCCATCTTTATTTGCTATAGCTAAAACAATATTTTTTCTAAAGAAATCATGCCCTGAATCGTCACTTAAAATAACTTCTTCTTCCCACCAATACTTTATAAATACTTCCCGACGAGGTGATGACAGTTTCCCGGGTACGAAAAGACTTTTGCCTTCGCCATCAGCCAATATGCTTGCAAGTCCATGATAATGCTTGAAAAGATTTCCTGGGATTTTTTTGCCACATGTAGATATCATCAGTTTATCCGAAATACCTAATTGTTGAATGAGTGAATTAGAGTGCGGTGTATGATGAAACAATACTCGCAGCTTCATAGCTATAGACCTATGGACAATTTCTTGTCCGTTATCGTACATATCACAGAGAGCAGTCAATTCTTCTAGCAGTTCTGCGAGATGTTGCCTTATCTCTACTTTAGTAAGTTTTATATCCATAGCTGTCACTCTTTGAAGATTGATTTTAAAGTTTAATAATTTTATAGAATGTCGTTTTGCTACCAATGCTAAAGGCTTTCATTATCTCTTCCACTGGCGTGTTTTTACTTTCATAAGCAGCTTTTACTAATGGGGCTATGCTCTTATACTTTTCTGTCATACCCTTTGGTCTGCCACCATTTCTCCCTCTTTCTCTAGCAGACTTTAAACCGGCATTTGTTCTTTCAATAAGAACATTTCGTTCGTGCTCGGCTAGAACGCAAAATATTTGAAAGATTAGTTTCCCACTTGCCGAGCTAGTGTCGATGTTCTCCGATATAGATTTGAAATGCACTCCCTTTGCATTTAAATCTGCTACGAATTGAATCAACCCTACTGTGGATCTTCCCAATCTATCGAGCCTCCAGACAGTCAGTATATCATCTTTTCTCAGGTAAGACAATAGTTCATAAAGTTGGGGTTTTTCAGATTTTACTCCGCTTACTTTGTCAACAAATATCTTCTTAATCCCTATGCCTTTTAATGCATCAGTTTGCAGATCAAGATTTTGATCAAACTTGCTTACCCTAGCATATCCTATTTCCATATATTACACAATTCTCGTTCAATACGAATATAATGTAATTACATTTAATGTACAAATTAAATGTACGTTGTATTAATATAACTTCTCATATTTATTTCCCTTCCGGCCGGTACACAAAACCGACCGTTTAATCATACGTATGATTTATATTATTCTAAACGATTCGTGATGTATGGTAAGCTATTTGACTTCTTTCCAAACAATAAATTGTAAAAAAGTTTCAAAAACCTAAAATGGTTTAAATAATCAAAGTTATTTTATCATTCAAAAGTAAATATCAATAAATAATTTCTTACATTTCGTAACCAAAAAAAACATCTTAACCTATAAATTATATGAAAACAACCTTCTGGGTATTGATCCTATTCTGTTTAATAGGGTGCAAACATGAATTACAAGACAATCAAAACCTACTAAATCGTGATAGTGGGAAAAACTCATTCAATTTAAAAAACCTAAAAAAATTTGCTCAGCAACGCGCTATCCTCGAGAAGAGTAGTCAAAATCCAACTATGCTTGCAACGATCTCTAGGAATGCCACAACGGGGGAATTCCACAGATTTCAACGACTATCTGGATTGGGAATTCGCAAACAAAGAATTCAATACTGCTGACAACACATTTTCTTATTTAATACCCGTAAAACTTGCATTTAATTCATCAAATCCAATAAGTGGAGTTGCAGAGGCAGGATATAGTTTTCTAAATTTTTATTCGGATGATACTGGAAATGAACTATACGCGAGACTTAGAGAGTACAGACCTAATCCTACATATATTTCGAATCTTGCCACACAAAAAGGTATAAATTTTACAGGTGGAACCTACCGAGATTATGATGCTCTATTGAGAGGTGAAGCGTATTACGGTCATATTATTGTTTATAATTTGGATTCTCAGCCTTTTAAATTAGTTGAAATAGAAGACGACAAAGTAATTAATGTTTCATTTTTCTAGCAATAGCTCTTCGAAATGTTTAATAAGAAAACAACAAGAAAGCCATTGTTGATAGTCAATATGGCCATATTTATGCTGCTTGGGGGGGGGAATATCTTTGTTTTCGCCAAGTTTTGGATCACGATGACGCAGAAGAGGTTGCGGCAATAACAACTAACTATAATATGAATTCGACGTTGTGTGCAGTAAGTCAAGGATCAACTGGAACACCCCTTGATCCTAATGATGATACTAATAGAATTGGCACAGGGTTAAATTCTAGCAATCAATTACAGAACGTATTTACATTTACCGGAGTCAACATTATAGCCGAGGTGGTTGTCACGCGCCCTGGTTCAAGAGTCCAATTGCCAGAACCCAGTAGATGCAGTGCCATTATATTCGTTCAAGGGCAAATTTGGGCTGGTTCTGGCGTTCCAGATCGAAAGCCTGAAGTCTACAAACCCGTTTTTGTTCCTGGTAGAATCCGGATAAAGTTTATATGTAATTCGACAAATGTTTTCGAACTATTATCAGAGCAAAGTCTTAACAACATATATAGTGGGGTAGCAGATAACTATACCCTACCCGTGCGTTGCCTTGTTATGAGTTTATTACAAGATATTGCCAAAACCCAGGGCCCTAATCTCTCCATAGGCTTTTGCTTAGATGAAAGTTTGATGTTGTCAGGTGGCGCTATTTATGACCCAACTACAGAATCCATTAAATTCAACAATGAAACCTATATGATGGAACAGACGCTTATACATGAGCTATTCCACTATTACCAACATAAGAATACATATGGTGTAAGATTTAATAGTTTTGGCCAGTATACGAACAATGGAATTGTAATAAATTCGCCGGGGTTCGTAAATATCGAATTCGAAACGCATCTATTTTTGAGCATAATGACAAGAAGTACTGATGGCTTTATTCAAAGAATTAGAAAAAGTTACCCTAATCTACTGGAGCTAAATGCAATAGAAGAACAATATTCAGAATACATAAAATCCTTTACCGACATAAATCTTAAATTGTATCCGGGAGATGTTACAAGAGCACTTCTGTACGGTTCAGACTATGAAAAATTCTTGAATATTTTTGCAACAAAATCAGATCACTATCGTTCGGAAATAATAGACACCATGAAACCAGAAACACTGGCCAAGTTGTTATTAGATGCTTCTATATCGGAGTGTAATCAAATAGGTACAAGAATAGATTAATAAAGTTTATGAAAAAATTAGCATTTTCAGCGATATCTCTTATTGTCGCTCTTATTTCTTTAAGCAAGGTTGCTGCGCAAAACACATCGATTACGGAAGGAATTTTAACTACACCGTACGCGGAGTACAATGTATTGATTAATCCAAAACACTCCTTCATAACACTTTACGACACAGGAGCGGCTAAGGTAGAAAATGATTTGACAAACCCTTCTCCTCAAGCAGAGTATATTTCAAGAGCTTTTATTCACCTTGATTACCAAAATTTGACTAATATTAAAAGGAAATATTTGCCTAATCAAAGAGATGAATTAAACCTTACGTTCTCTGTAAAAAAGAATGGTGAGCTGATTGGTATAGGTTTCCATATTCCAAAAGTCTGTGGCTTAAGCATCAACCAGTTTAAAGCGTTGGAGAAGGACCTTCGTCAGAATATAAAATTTACTGCAGAACCTCATAAAATTAGATCTTTTTATCATGAAGTTCATGGATATACCTGGATAGGTGTTGCTGTATTTTAATAAATTCAGTAATATGGTAGTGCAACCCACCGTTATTGTAAACTAATAATAACGAATCGACCTATCGCGTTAAGAAGATAGGTCGATTCAATTCAGAGACTACTCCGAACTTAAAAGTAAAGAACCTTATGACTTAAATAATTATAACTGTACACATTTCGCAATAGACGTTTATAATTCTGCACATTCAATTACGGATAAGCTTATTGGTCCTTCGAGCCCATCTGTCGGTTTCATTACCCTGACAGGACTTTACCAAGAAATTCTAAAAAGGAAACAAGCGGGAGACTATGATGTAGAAACCGCGATAAAAAATCCTCCAACTGATGTAGGAGACTGTTAATCAGCGGCTTAAATTTACAACATAAAAATAGATGACTAATGAAAATACCGAAGATTATTTTAATCATTTTTTTAGTGATAATGGTGGCAAATTTGCCTGTAGTGAGTCCACAAATACTGCAAATAGTTGATAACGATCATTTCAAATACTCTAATAGTGACGCCTCATTTACAGCAACTCAACGATTTGGATTGAAGCAACCTAATATAAGTAAGAACAACTATGAAAGTTTGTTAAGAAATTCAGGAGCGACCGATAGCACGAATCAGATATATAGAATTTACAGGATTAACCCACTTTGCTTTTGGAGATGGGCTTACTATCTTTTATATAGTAATCAGTTTACGTATAAATCATGGCATGATATTGCCAAAACCAGAGTGCCATATGATCCTGATAACAGATTACAACAATTTTAGAACTTAGAACAATTTCACTTCTTGATCTTCGCAATGTCGTTTCTTAGAATTTTTATGCTGTGCTATAAGAGACATTATCATACTGTCATATAGGGCTGTGCCATACCGAAGCGCAGTGAGGATATGCCGTAATAGCCTATCGGAAGTATGAAAGGTAATGGATCTACCTTTGCATACGATAATTCCGAAAACCTCTTGGCAATGGAAAGTTATAGGTGGAAAATAGGATAGGGGTTATACTTACTTTACCGTATTATTTCGCTATGCTTGGGTTTATGTAAAAACAAATGGGTCATCTGCTAAATAGACCCATTTGCGCAATATTGCTTTTAAATTGACGCAGAAATTTACCTACGTATCAATAATTGCCAAATTACAAATAATTTATTAATAAATAATATTTCTATTAGAGCTATTTATTAGCTAATAGAAATATTTTAATTTCGTTCAGAGATATTTTGAATGATAATTACCGTATTCAACCGTATAGAGTAAGGCATTGTTTAGGGTGGTTATATGCCTCTGACAGGTGAACTACCTGAACATATGAAGGTAAATTAGTTTTATCTGATGAAGTTACCGTTGGGTAAACTCTAATATCGAAGCGTGAGGAAAGGCAATTGGTATGCAATAAATTGCCGTCACGGATGTGACAAAAGTTTGCATACGTATTGTGCGCGCACGAATGGTGCGAGGGTTTAGAGCTTAAATGTAGTATTTTTGGAATTAGGGGCAGCGCGTTGGGTAAAAAATAGTCGCTATTTAAGCTAGACATGGACAGGCTCCATTTGTAAAAGGGGATATACCTCTGTAGGGTGGGTGGTTTGCCATATTTCCGTGTAGTTGTGAGCTGCAAAGAATTAGCCTATTCCCATCGAGAAATAGGCTAATTCCATCCAAATTTTACCAATTACTAAAATCGGTGATGACCTTTCCAGTGTGATTGTTAATAAGTACTGCTTGGTAATTGTAGGCTTCCGCTTGGGCTAGTACAAAATCGTCGGTGGTCAGGATTACTTCCATTGCCATTTCATCAAATACTGGTAGCCTTACCTGTTTTTCAAACCAAATAGAAATATTAAATTTAGTTTGTTAAACATTATGAAAAAGAGCAAATTTTCAGAGCATCAGATCGTCAATATTCTTAAAGAATATGAATCGGGTAAAGCCACGCGAGATATCTGTCGAGAACACGGCATATCAGCACCAACTTTTTATCAGTGGAAACAGAAGTACGGAGGTATGGATGAGCAGCATCTTAAAGAGTTGAAGGCTCTACAGGAAGAAAATTCGCGCCTAAAGCGCATGTTTGCTGATTTAAGCCTTGATCATCGAATTCTAAAAGACATTATAGAAAAAAAGCTCTAAAGCTTTGTGAACGTAAAGAGCTGGTGAGTGGTGTGGTTGCTGAGGAAGGGATCAGTGTTCATAAAGCTTGTAAAATTGTCTGCATGAGCCGTAGTATGTACTATTACACCCATACGAAAGATGATGAGGAAGTGGTTGCTAAACTCATGGATCCGGCGGGCAACTATCCAACCAGAGGCTTTGAAACCTATCATGGAGAAATTAGAATGGAGGGTTTGGTGTGGAACAGAAAGCGGGTTCTAAGAGTCTACAGAAAGATCAATCTTAAGCTGCGTAGTAAGCGGAAACGTCGAATTCCATCTAGAATTAAAGAAAAGCTAATAGTTCCGGAAGGAATTAACAGGACTTGGTCAATCGATTTTATGAGCGATTCGCTTTCTAACGGCCGCAGGTTTCGAATACTAAATGTGATGGATGATTATAACAGAGAGTCTCTGATAAATGAAGCTTTCTATTCGATTCCAGGTGTTAGGCTGGTTCAGAAATTGAAAGAATTAATCTTTTCTAGGCCTAAGCCTAGGCGTATCAGAACCGATAATGGGCCAGAGTTTCTGTCCAAGGTTTTTGTTGATTTCTGTAAAGAGAATGACATTGAGCTACAATATATACAACCTGGTAAGCCCTCGCAGAATGCTTATATTGAGAGACTAAACCGAACGTTTAGAGAGCACGTCTTGGACGCTTACTTGTTCGGATCACTGCCAGAAGTCAATGCTATTTCTTACGAATGGCAGATCGATTACAACAGTAATCACCCACACAAATCATTAAATGGACTAAGTCCGTGGTTATATATGAAGGAATCTTTGAAAACGTAAAGAACGTTTTTATATTTATTCACTGTTTGAAAAAGGGTAAGGCTTCAGTCGATTTCTATAATAAATTGTTTTTTACTAGCAGTAATCAGATGTATTTGACATTCCATGTTAAAACTCGTAAAGTATGTAATTAGCCAAACCAAATTATCCTAAACAAATTTAATTATAATATATATTATGTTAAATAGTGAAAAGTGAGTTTGGCTAATCCTACCTTCCTATCAAATGCTATTAATATAATCTATCTGGCGTAAATCGTGTTTCCAGTTACCACATTCTGGCACTCGACTTACTTAAATTCGATTATTCAATATAAACCGATATATTTCTATATAAAAAAAACCTCCAGTTTTCGATTGGAGGTTTTTAGGGTTGAGCTATTATTTTTTTAGCCTAAATTTTCAATGGTAATCGCGCCGACGGTAATATTCGTGCGTGGATCGATGATGATCGCCCGACCATTTTCAGGGAAATCCGATTGCGTATCGAAAGCGATTTCTTCCGCAGCTTTGATAGCAACTTTTCCAATATCATTCAAGCGAATGTCTTCACCGTAAAGCTGTTCCTGCGTATTCACGTCATACCGAAATAATACCTCAGGGACTTTGATTTTCACTGTGTTACTGTGATGTTGTAATAAATACAACTGATTGGTATCAAGCGGTTTGTTATCAAACCAACTGATATTAGCTTCAAAATTTTTATCGCTCAACGTCGGATGAGCAGCGCTTACGATCGTATCTCCTCGTGAAATATCAACATCATTCGTTAAGTGAACGATAACGGACTGTCCATTTTCTGCTTCTGTAAATGCTTGTTGGTTGATTTCTATGCGCGCAACGCTGCTTTGTATTCCACTTGGCAGAATGATTACCTCCTCGCCTACGCGCAATCCGGCGCCAATTACACGACCTGCGTATCCGCGATAATCATGCAGATCTTCCGTTTGCGGACGAACAACCCATTGAACCGGAAAACGCCAACCGTTGGAAGGTTTCGCTTCCGTGAATTCAACACGTTCCAAGTAATCCAATAACGGATTTCTATCGTACCAAGCAATGCGATCCGATTTGTGTACAATATTGTCACCTTTTAGTGCTGAAACGGGAATATAATCCACATCGGTTAGTCCCAATTTGTCTGCCAGCTGCGCATAATCTGCTTTGATCTTTTCGTAAACAGATTGGTCATAATCGACCATATCCATTTTATTGATACAAACCAGCACTTTCTTTAGAGAAAGTAATTTCGCCAAAAATGAATGGCGTTTTGTTTGTTCGATAACGCCTTTTCGCGCGTCCACCAAAATAACAATCAAGTCAGCATTGGACGCTCCCGTAACCATATTTCTTGTGTACTGAATATGTCCAGGTGCATCCGCAATGATAAATTTTCGACGTTCCGTTTGGAAGTATTTGTACGCAACATCAATGGTGATACCTTGCTCCCGCTCGGCTTTCAGTCCATCTGTTAAAATCGCTAAATCTACCGTTCCATCATTATTTTTTCGGTTTGCTTTTTTTATAGCCTCCAATTGATCGTCCAAAATGGAATTGGTATCATATAATAATCGGCCAATCAGCGTACTTTTTCCGTCGTCTACAGAGCCTGCCGTAATAAATTTTAATATATCCATTCTATTGAATTCGTTAAGAAAATTAATACTTGAAACAGCTTAAAAATAACCCTGCTTTTTACGTTCCTCCATAGCTGCTTCGGAAACCTTATCGTCCATTCTAGCTCCGCGCTCACTGATAGTCGACTTGCTTATTTCATCGATAATATCATCCAGTTCCACAGCCACTGAATCTACAGCTGCAGTACAAGTCATGTCTCCTACCGTCCTGAAACGCACCGATTTAAAATCGGTCGTATCCGATTCATCAATTTGCAGGAACGGCGCTGCTGCCATCCATTGTCCGTTGCGTAAGACAACTTCGCGCTCGTGACTAAAGTAGATCGATGGTAAAGAAATATTTTCACGTTTAATGTAATTCCATACATCCAATTCCGTCCAATTTGAGATCGGAAATACACGCACATTTTCTCCCTTATTGATTTTACCGTTCAAAATATTCCAAAGTTCAGGACGTTGGCGTTTCGGATCCCACTGTCCGAACTCATCACGAACAGAAAAAATACGCTCCTTCGCTCGCGCTTTTTCTTCGTCGCGACGAGCGCCACCAATGCAAGCGTCAAACCCATGCTTTTCAATCGTATCCAGCAAGGTCACGGTCTGCAGTGCATTTCTGCTGGCGTGCTTTCCTGTTTGCTCCACCACTTTTCCTTGATCAATACTGTCCTGAACATAGCCGATAATTAATTCTTCGCCCAATTCCTTAATCAGTTGATCGCGATAAGAAATTGTTTCCGGAAAATTGTGGCCGGTATCAATATGTACCAGCGGAAATGGAAACTTCCCAGGGCGAAATGCTTTTTTAGCCAAATGAACTAATGTAATTGAATCTTTTCCTCCAGAAAACAACAAGGCCGGATTCTCAAATTGTCCCGCAACTTCCCGTAAGATATAAATGGCTTCCGCCTCTAAATGATCTAAGTAATCCATTCGTTTTCTCTATTTACTTGTGGCATGTAAACCACATTCTTTTTTACTTTTATCTTCCCACCACCAGCGTCCAGCGCGAAAATCTTGTCCGGGCGCCACTGCGCGTGTGCATGGTTGGCAACCAATACTCGGAAAACCTTTGTCGTGCAGTGGGTTGTATGGAACAAAATGCTTCTTCAAAAATGCTTCCACATCTTCCAACGTCCAGTCGAACAAAGGATGAATTTTGATCATTTTGTTGACATCATCCCATTCCACCTGCTCCATATCATGTCGGTTGGCAGATTGATCCGCGCGAATTCCCGTGATCCAAATCTGATACCCTTTTATCGCGCGTTGTAAAGGTTCTATCTTCCGGATAAAACAGCACTCTTTCCGGTTTTCGACGCTTTCGTAAAAGCTGGAAGGACCTTTCTCACGTACCATATTCTCAACTTTTTCCGTCTGCGGGTAGTATGGACGAATGGGGAAACCGTACGTTTCTAATGTTCTGTTCCAAACGTAATACGTTTCCGGAAATAGCCGACCAGTATCCAACGTGAAAATATCGATCTCGCTTTGCACTTCGTATAAAAGGTGCGTCAACACCTGATCTTCAATACCAAATGATGTAGAAAATATCGTCTCTTTCGCGAAATGCCGTTGCAAATACGCCAGAATGCTTTTCGCATCCATTCCTGCAATATGTTCTCTAATTTCCGCTATCATTCGTTACCAATTCCTTCGTATGTGCATTTAGCACCTTAATCTTTTCTTGAAAATCGCCCTTTAAATTGTTTCGAAGTTGCTGCATCAATGCCAACGTTTCATCAATTTCCTCCGGAATCAAATCATTCAACAATTCCTTTACGCGCTTCGCGATGGTTGGCGATTTTCCATTGGTAGAAATACCAATTTTTAAATCGCCTTTTTGAACGACGGATCCTAGATAGAAATCGCACAAACTAGGTTTGTCTGCAACATTAAGTAAAATATGATTGGCCGATGCCAATTCCCTTATCCATTCATTTAACGTAGCATTATTGCTTGCAACCACGACCAAATCAACCTTTTCCAGATCGGATGGTTCAAAACTTTTTTGGTGTACCGTAACAAGCGGAAGTGCTGCAACAAATGCTAAAAACTCCTCACTGATCACCTCAGCTACCACCTTCACTTTCGCTTCAGGAGAATTGTTCAGAATCGCTTGTATTTTTTCCAATCCAATCGGCCCTGCTCCCACTAGCAAGGTCTGAATCTGATCCATTTTAACGTAGATGGGGAATAGCGTATTCATTAGCTCAATACATCTTGCTTGATATTCTTCCAAGTTTCAGCAAACTGCGCATGCTTAGCGACCACATCGCCCAACACAATAATCGCTGGCGCACCGATATTTTCTGCGCGAACGCGATCCACAATGGTATCCACCGTTCCAAGCACCACGCGTTCTTCCGTCGTTGATCCGCTTTGGATGACCGCAATTGGCAATGCTCCGCGACCTTCATGCTGATACTGTGCAGCAATTTGAGCAAGCTTAGCAAACCCCATCAAAATGACCACGGTTGCTTTACTTTTAACAGCTAATTGCAAATCGGAAGATAGATTGGTGTCTGAGGTTGATCCTGTGATTACCCAAAAACTTTCTGAAATCCCACGATGCGTTAAAGGAATTTGTTGCAATCCGGTCAACCCAATCGATGAGGAAATACCGGGAACCACCGCGGTTGGAATGTCGTACGCATGCACGTAATCCAATTCTTCACCTCCGCGACCAAAAACAAATGGATCGCCACCTTTCAAGCGAACCACGTGCCCGTAATTCTGCGCATAATCCACTAACAAGCGGTTTATTTCATCTTGCGATGTTGATAATCGTTCCGCACGTTTACCTACGTATATCTTTACGCAATCCGCTTTCGCGTAATCCAACAACTCCTCATTTACCAACGCATCGTATAGAATAACATCTGCTTCGCGAATGGCGCGAATGCCTTTTAAGGTGATCAATTCGATGTCGCCTGGACCTGCTCCTACTAAAGTTACAAACGGTTTTATCTCTTTCATCCTACTTTCAATCTCCTCTTTAATTATGAATTTACTACGCGAAGCTCTTCCCGACGTTCTACACCTTCCAGATAGAAAGCGGTAGACTGAATCAAATATGCACCTGCAAATTCTTTCGATGGTTCAAATTTATTAATCTGCAAAACGCGATCCGTGAATGTGGTTGGGAACGTAAACAATCCTTCCTGCACGAAACGTTCGTCGAATTCCGAAATCACTTGTGCTTGCGTACTTACATTAACGCCTTTATCCAATAGCAGTGCTTTTGCTGTCCAAACAAATGCGCTGTACGCGTGATAAATCGCATCCGCGTATTGTTGTTTTTCTAAAGCTTGGCGTGCCCAATCGATTTTCTCTTCTGCTTCGAAAAGCAACGTAGCCACTAAATCGATCACTACGCCAGCACATTCGCCGACACCGATCGCAGTGGAGAAAGTGCCTTCATGCCCCCAATCAACGAACTCATCATCCGTCAACGTTGTTAAATCTGCTAAAGGTTTCAGCAAACGATAAAAATAATCCTTCGTTTGGCGTTCGTAGTAAGCGTGGAATTTCTCTTCCGATTTGCGATTATTTTTGAAATCATGTAAAATTAAATCTACGACTTGCAGCACGCGTTTCGTTGGCACTTTGATCACGCGTTCAGCCACACGACCTTGCCCATCTCCCAATGTACCACCGCCTAACATAACCTGCGCTGCCGGAACTACTTTTCCGCTTGCTTTTACCGAACTACCATGAAATCCTAAATGTGCTAAACCATGTTGTCCACATGAATTCATACATCCGGAAATCTTAATTTTCAGTTGCTTTTCGTACACGAAATCGGCATGAAATTCATGGATATATTGCTCAATAACGCGCGCCATTTCTGTGGAATTAGAAATGCCGAGATTACAAGTGTCCGTTCCGGGACAAGTGGTCACATCGCTTGTGCTGTTATAACCCGGTTTTGCATAACCAAGGTCCGTTAAAAGGTTAAACAAGTGCGGTAAAGATTCCTCGCGCACATATTTAAACAGCAGGTTTTGATCTTGCGTGATACGGATATCATCCGCAATATGTCCGCGTACGCCAGCAACAAGTTTCCTTGCTTTATCGGTTGGAATATCGCCGGTTAGCACTTTCACATACACACCAAAATAACCATTTTGTTTTTGAGGGAAAACATTGGTTGCTTTCCATATTTCGTATGCGGTAGCATCTATGGGGTTTTCGATCGCAACATTTTCTGACGGTGCCGCAGGTTGAACAATTGTATTTTCATCGATCACGAAAATCTTGGATTTGTTCGCGATCTTTTCTTCTTCAATCAAGCGAAGCACCTCATCCAAACCTAATTTTTGAATCAAATACTTGAAACGCGCCTTATTTCTGTTATTGCGTTCGCCATGACGATCGAAAACCCGCAGCGTCGCTTCCATGTAAGGAATAATCTCATCCACAGACAAGAAATCGAACACTTCATTTGCCAAAATCGGTTGCGCTCCCAATCCGCCGCCCATCATCACTTTAAAACCGCGTTGCTGTTTCCCATCTACCTCACGGATTTTAGGGATGAATCCGAAATCGTGAATGTACGAGAATGCGGTATCTTCCTCGCTGGAAGAAAAAGAAATTTTAATCTTCCTTCCCATTTCCGCACAAATCGGATTTCGAAGGAAATATTCAAAGGTTGCATGGGCATAAGGGGAAACATCAAAAGGTTCCTTTGGGTCGATACCGGCGGTTGCCGATGCCGTTACATTTCTCACCGTATTTCCGCACGCTTCGCGTAAGGTAATATCATCCGCCGCCAATTTAGCCCACAATTCCGGTGTTTTATCTAAGCTTACGTAATGGATTTGAATATCTTGACGGGTCGTCAGGTGCAAATTCTTACTTGCATATTCATCAGATACATCCGCAATTTTTAACATTTGCTGAAACGTAATACGGCCAAACGGAAGTTTGATACGCACCATCTGTACGCCTGCTTGCCGTTGACCATAAACACCGCGCGCCAAACGAAGCGAACGAAATTTCTCTTCCGGTAGCGTACCCGCATGGTAAGCACGAATCTTTTCTTCTAACGCAATTATTTCCTGTTCAACAACTGGGTTCTCCAGCTCTGTTCTAAAACTCTGCATACACTCTTCTATTGGACGTTTATTATCTCGGGTAGTCCGGTAAAGACTACCATAATACAAACCTAAAAAAAATAATAGACAAAACCCATAATATCTACCAATTTACTATATATTTGTGAAGAAGGATATGAGTACAAAGAGAGTAGTATTGATAAAACAAGTTGTTTTCCAGTTTGTTATGTTAATTTTCGCATTACTATTAATTGAATGCGCTCCTAAATCATCGCAAAGTTTAGATGGTTCAGGAAAATTAACAGGCAACATTTCAATGTCAGGTGCATTTGCATTGTATCCGATAGCGGTGCTTTGGTCAGAAGATTTTAAAGCGATTCATCCAAATGTGCGTTTCAATATTTCGGCTGGCGGAGCCGGAAAAGGCATTGCCGATGTCTTAACAAACATGGTAGATATTGGTTTGGTATCGCGCGATTTGCATAATCAAGAAAACGAAAAAGGTGCATATCCCATTCATGTTGCGAAAGATGCCGTAATCGGCACCATAAATAGTGCACATCCAAATTTCAAACTGATTGCGGAACGCGGTCTCACGCAACAAGAGCTTATTGATATTTTCGTGACGCAGCGTTACAAGAGATGGAATGATATCGACGATCGATTCGTGGCACAACCTATTGAGGTGTACACCCGATCGGATGCTGCTGGTGCCGCTGAAACCTGGGCAAAATTCTTAGGTGTTAATCAGGAAGATTTACGCGGCGTTGGGATCTTCGGGGATCCCGGAATTGCACAAGCCATTAAAGAAAGACCGCTTTCCATTGGTTTTAATAACATCAATTATCTGTTTGATTTGAAATCAAAGAAACCGAGCGATGGCTTAGCCGTTATTCCAATCGACATCAATAAAAATGGCCGCATTGATCAAGCGGAAAGCTTTTACGATACGTTACCCGATTTAACAGAAGCGGTCGCCGACAACCGTTATCCGGCTCCGCCTGCCCGTGATCTTACTTTTGTGGTTGCACGGGAACATCAGGATACATTACTTACTAATGCTTTTATCCGATTTGTACTGGAAGAGAAGCAACAAGGTTATCTTTTGGAAAACGGGTATGTGCCATTGAATAAAGATGCTATTCAGCGTGAACTTCAAAAATTAGCTACACGATGAGGTATAGAGCATGGAAGGATCAGTTTGTTAAGTATGGATCGGCCATTTTACTATGGATGACCGTATTGGTTATTGCGTTAATCGCTGCAGGATTGATCTTCAAATCTTTGCCATTGCTCCGTAATGAAAATCTATTACAGATTTTGAGCAGTAGCGTTTGGTCGCCACTGAAAGGCAATTTCGGATTTCTTCCCTTTATTTTGGGAACAGTCTGGGTAACGCTTATATCCCTTATTATCGCTGTTCCACTTTGCATTATGGCATCCATTTATTTGGTGGAATTTGCATCAGATCGATTGCGCAATTTTGTATTGCCATTGATGAATGTTTTAGCGGCTATTCCACCCGTATTGTACGGTGTTTGGGGTATTTTATTCGTTGTACCTATTCTGCGAAACTACATCGCTCCTATCTTCGGGATCGAAACTACCGGATATTCTGTATTTGCCGGAGGTATTGTACTCGCAGTAATGATATTTCCTATTTTGATCAGTATAATGGTGGAAGTTATGCGCACTGTTCCCAAAGAATTGAAGGATGCGTCGCTTTCCTTGGGTGCGACACATTGGGAAACTATTACGGCGGTAAGTTTGAGAAAATCGAAGCCCGGAATTATAGCAGCAATTGTTTTGGGCGTTTCGAGAGCAATTGGAGAAACCATTGCCGTGCTAATGGTTTGTGGAAATGTCCCACAATTACCAAAATCTCTTTTTGATGCGGGTTACCCGATTCCAGCACTAATCGCGAATAACTTTGGAGAAATGATGTCGATTCCACTATATGATTCCGCATTGATGTTTGCGGCTTTACTACTATTCGTCATCATTTTCGGATTTAACCTAGTTTCGCGTGTGGTATTAAACAGATTGGAGGATCATGGCTAAGGCGACATCATCGAAGTTAGTTCAAAAGCGTTTGCGCAAGCAATGGATTGCTAAATTGTTGATGCAATTCTCTGGGATCTGTATCACAGGATCTTTGTTTTTTATCGTGGGAACCATTCTTTATAAAGGACTGCCCTATTTAACTTGGGAAATGGTTAGCGAAGCGCCGCAGGGCGGATTTTACATCGGTAAAGGTGGTGGTATTTTAAATGCCATTTTAGGTTCGCTTTATCTTGCGTTGGCATCCACAGCAATTGCGACATTGATTGGTGTTCCGATTTCCTTGTATTTAAGTCTATATACGGCGAAGGACTCCTTCGTTGCGCGAAGCGCCAAACTGCTTTTCGATGTGTTATTTGGTATTCCGTCGATTGTTTACGGCGCTATCGCATTCAGTATTATGATTTGGCTGGGTATTCGCGCTTCCTTATTGGGTGGAATTATTACGATCACGCTATTGACTATTCCCATCGTTGTTCGAACCATGGATGAACTTTTGAAAACCGTTCCTGTCGACTTAAGGCAAGTTACTTTTTCATTAGGCGGTACCCGTTGGGAAGCTGCAAAGGTGATTTTGAAATACATCAAACCGGGCATTTTTACCGCAATCTTGCTGGCATTCGGTCGTGCTATTGGGGATGTGGCGGGTGTATTACTTACGACGGGATTTAGCGATAACATGCCAAAATATTTGGATGAACCTGCTGCAACGTTACCGTTAGCTATCTTTTTTCAATTAAGCAGTCCAATTCCGGAGGTTCAAGGTCGCGCATACGCGTCGGCACTGGTATTAACTTTAATTATTTTATTCATCGTTTTATGCACTCACTTATTAGCAGCGAAACAAAAGAAACACAAACTGTGATTGAGATACCTACGAAGCCGTTAATTCAGATTAAGGATCTTAACGTATGTGTTGAAGGCAAGCAAATCTTGAAGAATATCAATCTAGATATTCCCAACAACTCGATCACCTCGATTATTGGGCCGTCGGGCTGCGGAAAAACCACGCTATTGAAGACGTTGAATCGATTGATGGATGATAGCAAAGATGTGGAAGTGAGCGGATCTGTTTTGGTGGATGGTGAAGATATTTATGCAAAAGATGCGGAAGTAACGCACATCCGTAAGAAAATGGGTTTGTTGTCACAAAAACCTTTCCCGTTGCCGATGTCGATTTATGATAATATTGCCTATGGTCCGCGTATTCACGGTGAGCGCGATAAAGGTAAGTTGAAGCAAATTGTAGAAACACAATTGCGCAACGTGGGCTTGTGGGAGGAAGTGAAAGATCGTTTGGGATCTTCCGCAACGCGCTTATCCATCGGGCAACAACAACGTTTGTGTTTGGCGCGCGGGTTGGCCGTTCAGCCGGAAATTATCTTAGGCGATGAATCCACATCTGCCCTCGATCCTATATCGACACAAACAATTGAAAACTTATTGATCGAACTAAAAAAGGATTATACCATCGTTTTGGTTACTCATATTTTGCGTCAAGCGCGACGCGTATCGGATTACATTTTGTTTGTTTACCAAGGTGAGATCGTGGAATTCGGTAAAACTGAAGATATATTGCTCAATCCGCAGCAGGAACTGACAAAGCAATATGTGAAAGGTTTTATTACATAAAGGATTACATTTAATATATCATATAGGCTAAAGCTAAAATCAACTATTATGGCTGGATTAGCTAAATTTCGAATATGCACAATCTACATAGCTGCCTCCGTTTTCTTTCTATCAAAAACCTCCCAAAATAGTAAGAGGAAGCGCTTAATGCCTTAATCGATTACTAGCAATTAATTGACAATCTTTGACCGGCAATTCGTTTATGCAATGGGTATGGACATACAGCTTTTGTCACGTTATGTAGCGAAAAATCTACAAGCTTAATTTTATAATTTATCAACGATTTTATTGATTTAGTTTTCCGTAATATTGCATATTACCAAACCACGGAATAAGCCATATTCCGTTTATTTGTTGACCCATGAGAACCGAGATCAAAAGGAGGCTCGACCTCTACTTAGATAGCGATGCTATCATTAACATATTGGAAGTAGGACAAAAGGAAATGCTTAGAAAGCTGCTTTATAGCGCCTTCGACACGGAAATAAGCAATGATAATTTGCGTGAGATTTTGGCACTTAGTCAAAAAACCATTACGGAACCTGTTAATTTCGAAAAAGATCTCGCTCAGTTAAGTCACAGAATTTACGAAGTCATTTTGCCTGTACATACGCGATTAGGTAATCGACGCGCATGATAGACCAGGCGCACATGTTCTAATGATTCGAGTAGCTGCGCAATCCTTCCTGCCATTACCTAATTTCCGTTAAAATCGCTCCTACCGTAGCAAAATATATCGTCTACGATACATATATACCATCATTGCATAGCTTGAATTGCTATCATCATTTTAGTAAGTAAAAAAAGTACAATAATTAACAATTGAAATTTATGCACTTCAAAGAACTATCTAAATCGCGTTACACTACAAAGAAATATGACTCCAGTAGAAAGATTCCAGATTTTATCATTGAGGAATTAAAGGAAATTATCAGTCTTAGTCCGTCTTCTATTAACAGCCAACCTTGGCATTTTACATTTGTTGCCAACGAAAAAGTAAAAGCAGAGTTAGCTAGCCTATCTTTCTTCAACGAGCAGAAAATAAATGAAGCGAGTCATTTAGTGGTGTTTAGCGCTATTGATGATATTGCGCGCTTTGAGCAGCAAATCAATGAAAACTTGCCGGAAGGTTCAGTGAACTATTACAACCAATTTGTGAAGCCACTGGGTGATGTTGCTATAAAATCTTGGTTGCAACATCAAGTTTATTTATCACTTGGTTTCTTTTTGGCCGCTTGCGCTAGTTTAGCGTTCGATAGCACGCCGATGGAAGGCATTCAAGGTTCAGAATATGATAAAGTGTTGAAACAGGATGGCTATAAAACATTATTCGCTGTTGCCATCGGTTACCGTAGTACGGACGACAAAAATCAACCGGAATTAAAACCGAAAACGCGTCTTCCACTAATAAAAACCATCACAACGATATAAGTTAAGCAATCCATACAGCATTCTTTATCGGGTTGATAAAGAATGCTTTTTTGATAAATCTTCCCAAGATCCGCCATTATACACATGGACGAAACCGCGCTCTTTTAGCAAATTCAGTGCTTTAACGCTTCTCAATCCATGCGAACAAACTGTAATGTATGTTTTGGATTTATCTAATTCAGTAAAGCGAGTTCTTAGCTCGCCTAAGGGTATATTTGTGGCATTAATAATGTGACCACGCGCGTATTCAACTGATGTCCGAACATCCAAAATTATAGCATTCTTTTCCAATAAGGTGTTCAAATTGCCGCTTTGATTCATTTTGTAAAAGATGCGATAGGCGGTATAAATCAGGGTGAATACTATTGAAATAATTAGTAGTATTTTCATGATGCTATTGCTTTCTTGAGGTATTTATGATCTATATAAAATGTTCCGAACGGAATAAAACAAGCAATAAACATTAGCGCCATTCGACGTTTCGGCCATTTCAATTCGATTCCAACGCTAATCACCTTAATCATAAACAACAGAAATAACGCGCCATGAATAGGCCCCAAAAAGCTTGACAATGCTGGCTGTCCGAAAGCGTGTTTCATTGGAACAGCTAAGCCAATGAGCAATAATAATGAAGCACCTTCTAAAAAAGCTAACAAGCGAAGACGACCCAAAGAAGTTTGAAAAAAGGATTTGAAATTCATCGTATAAATGGTCTGTTTGATAATGGAGAGAATGGCCAAGGGATGGCAATGAAAATAATTAACAGTGCTACGCAGAACCAGATTAACATTGTGCGAAACTTCGCTGATGAAGTAGCTTGCCTTTTCGCAACGCTAGATCCAATACTGATTACTACAACTGCCAATAACATTAAACTGCTGTGGATAATTCCGAAAAATGTGGCATCGGAATAGCTGACAAACTTCTTCGGCTGATTTAAAAAATATGCAACTATCGGACTCTTAAAATAAAGAATCATTCCGATTAGAAATTGAACATGAGCAATGGTCGCCGTCCAATGTCGTGTACGATCATCAAAACTAGAAAATGTCGAGTTTAAAAAATAGCCGCTTCCTGCCCTAACAATAGCAAAAATTAAACTGACTAAAACCAGCCAGCGAAAGTAACCGTGATATTGGATTAAGTAACTCATTAATCATTTTTCTTTTAGCAAAGCAAAACTAAATATAAAACATACTAATTGGTATGTTTTTGTGAAAAATAATTCAACCTTTTTCTTTTAAAGAGTGCAACTAGCTTGTTTTCAGGTTGTTTAAATACCTTTTTAGTTCTTTCAAATACGGCTTGTAAACCTGGGAGGTGTTAGCGAGCTTCCCAAAATTTCGGATTCCCCAATACCCAGACATCACGAATAGCGTTATTTGGTAGGCATTCGCATCGGATTTTACAATTCCTTGCTTTATTCCACTTTCGATAGCAGAATTCATTGTTTCTTCCCATTCTTTCGTGATCGCATTGAGCGAAAGGGTAAACTCTTTATTCCAAGGCGCCATTTCTTGCGTAAAGTTTGCAGCTGGGCAGCCGTATTCAACGCGTAAAAATGGATCCTTTAATAAAAGATTATAGATAAGCTGATATATAGCATCCAGCGGATTATATACATTTTGCAACGGATCGACGAGCCCTTGCTTCAAAGTCGGCTTCATCAATTCATTGATAATCGCCAAGCCCATTTCATCCTTATTTTTGAAATGATAATAGAACGCTCCTTTTGTAACAGCAGTTGTTGCTAAAATATCATCTATGCTAGCATTTTGGTAGCCCTTTGCGTAAATGAGTTCAAAGGATTTTTGTAGAATATGTAGTCGCGTAGCTGCTGCTTTTTTCATACTGTGGCCGATTTATTCGTCGATCAAAGTACGAAAAATAAGAGCTGGTACTACACGAAAATCTTATAAATATTCTCTAACGAAAAATCCTAGCCAAAAAACATCCTTTGGCTCCAAATCTTTCCCATCTTTTCTAGAAAATTCGATGTATGGACTCTTGCCAGTTAACGAGTACTTTACGTTGCACAACTGCCTCATGCTCCTGCTATACGTATTCGTTTCCATTGCATCTAAGATGGCCAAAATAATATAATCTTGTGCGGATATCTTCATAACTAGTACAAATGTCGCATTCGCTTTTGAATTAAATTACGGAAAGCCGTAAATAGCTTGTAGAATTATAACTACACACAAACCAACGATTTTTAACGTGTACTGAAAATCCTTGTTTTCGTGGATTTTTATTTTGTGTATAGCTTGCTACCTTGTCGACTGCACATATTAATTTATCTTCGATGAAAAATATCTTATACAGTATACTTTTATTAGCCATGTTTGCAGCGTGTAGCAAAGATGAAAATCGTGATTTTGAAAACATGACCTTTCAAGAATTATACGGAGGAAGGCCATACCGAGGTACCGCAAAGGCAATAATCACCGGAGTTGGTGCTACTGAGCAAACCATAGATGGAGACGGAAGAATTGTTTTAATGGATGAAACGGCGGATTCCGTTTCCTTAGTTTTCTTGGCTGATTTTGGAAAAACTGGTGAAGTAAATATGAAACTACGCGGAAAACAAGATGGCAATAGTTTCCGCGTAGAAGGTGATAACATTCCCGGTTTTTTTCGGGTGAGCAACGAAAGCATTCAAGGTGATATCGATAACCCTACGCAAACGATGAAATTCGCGGGCACACTAAAAAGAGAACAAGGTATTCTGCAGTTGGAGGTTTATTTTAAAGAAGCGACGGAATCATTTCCGCAAGGATCTTCACTGAAATTGCATTTGGAGACGAGTCGTAAATTACCCCAAGAGGGCGATGACACTTCCGGATGTCAAACGCGCGTAGTTCCTATTTGGGGACCGAACGGAATGACAATGGGAATCGTGCCCGATTGTTAAAATTAGCTAGTTTGAGGTTATATAATAGAATGAAAAACCGCGATATTCGATCGAATATCGCGGTTTCTTTATATGGATAATTGTTGTTTCCTATTTTTGATCCTCAGGCATTTCCCTGCTACTACCTGGCTTATCAGGTTGACTTAAATCCTTCTCCTCGTCGGTTAGTGGCGCCGCAGGAATCTCCTTCACTTCTCTTTCCGTCTCCGTTAATTCCACATGTACTGCAAATTCCGATGGCTCTATAGAAACTCCATGATAAGTGGCATATTCACGTGTGTACACGGCACCGAAGTATAAAATAGCGGCCGTATAATACACCCACAAAAGTATAAGCACGATCGCACTTGCCGTGCCATAAGTGGATTCTGTGTCAGAAGAATCGATGTAAAAACCGATTCCAAATCGCCCTAATACAAATAAAAACGCAGTGAACAGCGCCCCGGACGAAGCGACCTTCCAGTTGATAATAACATCCGGCAGTACTTTAAAAATAACAGCGAACAACAGAAAAACCACGCCGAATGAGATTAAAAAGTTGAAACCGCTAAATAAGAGCACGCTACTATCTGGCAAGAAACGTTGTAGGCGATCCGTCATAGCCAACACAGCCCCATTCACGATAAGCGTAACTACAAAAAGGAACCCTAATCCAATAACGAGCGATGAGGAAAGCAGCCTATCTTTTACCATCTTTAGCCAGCCCTTTTTTACCTTCGGACGAACATGCCAAATCTTATTGATGGAGTTTTGGATGTCTCCGAAAACTGTCGTAGCACCTAACAACAAAGTAACTATACTAATTACTAATGCAATATTCGATTTTCCAGAGAGTGATAAGTTCTTGATAACATCCTGAATTTGCAGAGCCGCGCTTGCCCCTATCAAACCTCCCAGTTCAGAAAATAATTTACCTTGCGTGGCTTCTTGGCCATAAAAGACGCCGGCCAAAGAGATAATTAACACCAAGATTGGTCCTAGCGAAAAAACAGTATAATATGCCAGCGAAGCGCTATACTTCATACAATCTTCACCCGTAAATCCCATCGCTGAATTTTTTAGCAATGCAAAGTGGTCCTTAAGCCAGTTTCCTTTTTTCTTATTTTCCTCCGTCATACAGAAATCTATTTAATTAATGTTAGATGCAATTCGTGGATATTTAAATCGACATTATCTTTCAAATAATAACGCAGCGAAGCGAAAAAAGTTCGTTTAAGACGTCGATTCTTTAATGGAATAATAAGAAAACTTACACAGCAAGCGCTGGTAAATGCTGTTGGAGCAATTCTTCGCTGCAATTCTGCCATACAGATATCTTGGCTTCCTTGAAACGGATTTTAGAATTTAGTAACTCCTGTAAAATTAAGCCATTAAATTTGGAAAAAACAGATTTTAAACCGACTTCTTCAGCGTTTAATTCCGAATTTCTAGCTTCCTGTAGATATATTCTAAATTGCTGACATGCGAACTCGATGGGTTTCTGAACGCTTACGTTCTTCCCTACAAGTTGCCCGTATTGTGTGCATAAAACATGAAGGTAATCGGCAACATGATCTGCACCCGTAGATTGTCGATATTCGACATAATATTCTTCTTTGACCAATTCCAAAATTCGGCCGATTCGTTTGTTTGGTTTCAAAATAACTATGCTTACTTGTAATGCGATTATTTCATAACCATAGATTTAGATCAACCGCTTAAAATTATTACAAATACAGCCGCAAAAGATCAATTCTATTGCGGCTGTATTTGCCTGTTTGCTTTTTAAATGCGGGTTAGTCCGCTTTTCTCGCTAAGTCACGCAACGCTTTAATCGCGTCATGACCATCGTTAATTTTCTGTGCTTGCGCTTTGATTAATTCACGGTGCTCCAAAGACAAGTTCTCTGCAGATAATGCGTTTTGATAAGCCGCTTTGATGGCATCTTCACCACGTTCTGCCTCATTTAAAATGCTTGTGCGATCGCCGCCTGTAAATAAAGCTTTGATATCAATCCAAGCACGATGCAACGTACCGCTTACACTATTGTCAGTTTCTACGTCGCCACCTAATTTTCCAACTTCCGCACTTAACTCCTGTGCGAATTGACGGCTTTGGGATGCATAACCTAAGAAAATTTCTTTCAAGTCGATATTTTCATCTTTGATGTCGCTAACTGCTTTTTCGAAACCTGCTACACGATCATTATTAATTTCGATTAAATCGTTCAATACTGTTACGTTACTCATAATAAATAATATTTAACCACCGCGTACAATCACGCTGCTGGAAATAGAACATCGCTTTGATTTAAAAAGTTTTTAACCATGTCAAATTATCATCTTAAATAATGTTAACGCCTATTATTTATCGAACGGATTATAAAGTAAAACGCAGTCTTTAATGGATAATTTTTAATATGTACATTTACGAAAAAATGGCTTTTCAATGGCGTTAAATTATGTTTGGGTATCGTTTTTTCTAATCACGTTTGTGGTTGCATTAATAAAATTGATCGGCGGTGATACCGAAGTTTTCCAACAAATTGTCAACTCGCTTTTTGAAAGTGCTGCAAACGGCGCAACCATTAGTTTGGGTTTGGTGGGGATGATGACATTTGCGCTGGGAATTATGAAAATCGGTGAACGCGGTGGAATGATCAATATTTTCGCTCGCTTAGTCGGTCCATTTTTCAGTAAGCTATTTCCGGAAATCCCTAAGAATCATCCTGCTTTAGGTTCAATTTTGATGAATTTTTCAGCAAATGCGTTAGGATTGGACAACGCCGCCACACCGTTGGGTTTAAAAGCCATGAAAGAATTGCAGGAGCTAAATCCGAGTAAAGAGACTGCGAGCAATGCGCAAATCATGTTTATTGTTTTAAACGCGTCCAGCCTAACCCTCCTACCGATTTCGATTATGGCATATCGACAAGAAGCTGGCGCAGCGCAACCTTCCGACATATTTTTACCCATTCTAATAGCCACCTTCTTCTCTACATTAGCTGCATTGATATTAGTCGCGATATATCAAAAGATTAACTTATTCAACAGAACGATTTTGGCGTACTTGGGCGGATTGTCCATTTTGGTATTCGGAACGCTCTATTATTTCAACACGTTGAGTCAGGAACAAATTGGTGTATTATCTCGCGTGGTTGGCAATGTAACCCTGTTTGGAATCTTCGTTTCATTTATAGCATTAGCCTTTTTCAAAAAAATTAATGTTTACGATGCGTTTATTGATGGTGCGAAAGAAGGATTTGACGTTGCGGTAAAAATCATTCCTTATCTAGTCGCTATTTTAGTAGGAATTGCGGTTTTCCGTGCGTCTGGAACGATGGATTATTTAGTAGAAGGAATTAGTTTTCTCATCAGTTCTATGGGTATCGATACCGGATTTGTTGACGCACTACCCGTCGCTTTTATGAAGCCACTCAGCGGATCCGGAGCGCGTGGTTTGATGGTGGAATTAATGGCGACAAAGGGAGCAGACGATTTTGCTTCACGCGTAGCTTGCGTGATTCAAGGATCGACAGAAACCACCTTTTATGTTTTAGCTGTTTATTTTGGCTCGGTAGCGATCAAAAACACAAGACACGCTTTGCCTTGTGCATTGCTTGCGGAATTGGTTGGTATAATTGCAGCAATCGTAGTGGCCTACATTTTCTTTGGATAGCCAAATGCTAAACCCTATATTGTGACGCACCAATCGATCATTCGGTAGATTATTTTTCTCTATCAGTGATCAAGAACTTAATTTTTAGAAAGTAAAATAATGAAAACAATAGCACTTGTTGCACACGATGGTAAGAAGGCTGAAATGGTCGCTTTTGTGAAAGATCACAAAGAAGCTTTATCAAACGCAAATATCATAGCAACCGGAACTACAGGAACTTATGTTAAGCAAACTGGACTAGAAGTTGAATTGAAATTAAGTGGTCCGAAAGGTGGCGATGCGCAGATTGCGGCTTTAGCTGCAGAAGGTAAAGTCGACGGTATTATATTTTTCCGCGATCCGCTCGGGAAACATCCACATGAGCCTGATATTCAGATGCTGATGCGTATTTGCGATCTATATAATGTACCTTTGGCGACGAACCCAGCGACGGGAAGTCTGATCCTAGAAGGGCTTTTACAAACTTTTTAGCACCATGAAGGGTTAAATTTTATCGCATAGCGATTATATTTGTGCGATCAAAAAGCAGGTTATGTCTTCGATACAAGAGCAAACATTTACAAATCCTTTCCACAGTTTCAGCAAAGAAGCTTGGAAAAAGTTGAATGGGACGCGCAAGCACCAACTAACTCCAGAGGATTTAAACAAGCTTCGGGCGCTTGGGGAGCCATTAAATATGGCTGAAATCGAAGATATATATTTTCCGCTTTCTTCGTTGATCGAATTGCATATCAAACATTACCGCTCTTTGCATGCTAGCAGCAATGAATACTTTCACCGCAAAGAAAAACATCTTCCCTTCATTATTGGCATTGCAGGATCCGTTGCGGTCGGCAAAAGTACAACTGCGCGCGTTCTTCGCAAGGTGCTTTCATTGCTACCGGGAAAACCGAAGGTAGATTTGGTAACTACGGATGGTTTTCTATTTCCGAATGCGGAGCTGATTAGCAAAGGTATTTTAAACCGAAAAGGTTTTCCGGAAAGTTATGACACCCGTTTGTTGTTGAACTTCTTATCTGAAATGAAGTCGGGAAACCGAACCTACGAATTACCGATTTATTCGCATTTGGTGTACGACATTGTTCGCGATAAATATCAAACGATTGAACAGCCCGATATTTTGATTGTGGAAGGCATCAATGTGTTGCAAGTAAATTCCCAACGTCAAGTCGGAAATGGCGTTTTCGTCTCCGATTTCTTTGATTTGTCGATTTACGTGGATGCTAACGAAGAAGATATTGTCAATTGGTATATCGAGCGCTTCGAATCGTTGCGCGCTACCGCATTTCAGGACAGCAACTCCTATTTTCACAAATATGCAGATATGTCAAAGGAGGAAAGTCACGCAATGGCGAGCGCTATCTGGGATGAAATAAACCGACCGAACCTACACGAGAATATCCTGCCGACGCGCTATCGCGCTGATCTGATTTTATTGAAAGATGCCGAGCATTTTGTGAAGGAAGTGAAAGTTAGGCGGATCTAGCTTCACTAGATTCTTTTTCAAATTTTAATACCTCTTTCAAGATTTCGTTTTCCAAACGACGGTGCAGTTTATTACTGTAACTGATGGCGTGCAGATCGATTTTGTATTTGACAGCATCTTTACCGATCTCCAACACTTTTAATTCCATTTCTTCTGCATTTTCCAGGTTAGGATGTGATTGTAGATTCGCTCGAAGCGATTTCTCTAGTTTTTCCACATCCAACGCTACGTTTAACGGAAGTTCGAAACGCACAGCAAAGAAGCTGGATGGATGCGCAGAATGATTTGTAAACGTCGAGTTAAACACCATATTATTTGGCACCATCACGATATCGTCTTCCTCGTCCTGAAATACAATATTGGCTAAGGTTATATCAATTATTCTACCCTGCTGATCGTCCACCCGAATTCGATCGCCGATGGATAACTGGTCGGAAAACATAATAATCAAACCACTGATCATATTCGTAATGTAATCTCGGAGCGTGACGGCAATTGCCATCGCTACGATAGTAAGACTAGTCACAAATTCGACGGGATTAATGCCAAAAAATAGCATAAGCGCAATAATTCCTGAGATGGCGTTCGCAACTACAGTCAATCGGTTGACACCTAGAACAAAATTGCCCCGAACTGCGCGATTAGCGTTTCTGGCATTATAAATTGCTATAAAAACGTATCGAATAATCGAGAAAAAAATACTTAAAATAAGAAAAGTAGACGCGCCTCGAGAGATGTGAGTAAGCATCTTACTGTCTTCATAGACCTGATCGAATTGCACGTAAGTCCAAATGATAATACAGGAAAGAAAAACTTTCAAAATAAAGGTGATAACGCCTCTAGGTACAAGTGCTTTTTGTGGATTTTCCGGTGACATAGGATACGAAAATAGGGAATTTTGATATAAATAGCTTCAACAAAATAGCGATCGATATTCATAGTATCATTTTATTTCTTCGGATCAAAACTTAAAGGTATAATCTCCTAGCCTCCCGAAAACATCGGTCACAGATCCTACTTTTAAGGTTAAAAACACACACATGCATTGGATATTATAGTAATGTTACTCATCCATTCGGAGAATTAGAGAAAAAATCATTTAATTTGCCGTCATTAACCGTTATGGCCCTCACTATGACGATAATATCATGCGGGAGAACGAATACAGCCACTTAGCCGACGACGTCTTATTTGATTTAATTCACGAAGACGACGAACACGCTTTTTCCATGTTATACCAACGATTTAGCAGCATTCTATATGTGCATGCTTATAGCATGTTGCGCGATCGTGATGAAGTAAAAGACATCATTCAGCAGGTTTTTATAAAAATTTGGGAACGTCGGCATGAACTTAAACACCAAGAAAATGTTTCCAGTTATCTTCATCAGTCAATAAAAAACGCGGTAATTAATGTCTTAGCACATCATAAAGTCGTCGATAAATATCTAGACAACCTATCTTTCGTTGCCAACCGATCCACAAACGATACCGATTTTATGGTTCGAGAGAAGGAATTGAACGAGATTTTGGAGCAGGAAATTGCGCAGCTTCCCCCGAAAATGCGCCAAATCTTCGAATTAAGCAGAAAAGATAATCTTTCGCATGGCGAAATTGCTTCGCTTCTCGGCATTAGTGAGAAGACCGTTCGGAATCAAATTAGTAATGCGCTTTCGTTGTTAAAATCTCGATTGCCGATCATTTTGGCGGCCTTCATTTTTCCATACTGATATTCTTATCAGTATTATTTTTGTAATAAAAGCTATACTTCTTTAAATCTTTTTTAAAAAAATTCTGATTTGACCCGGGACTTTCATACCGCTTCCCTGTTATATAATTATTAAGGAATTATAAAATCAGATCAAGTGGAGGAAAAATATTCATTTCAACAACTCCTAAAAAAATATAGTGCACAAACCTGCACACCAGAAGAAAAAGCTTTGGTGGATGCTTGGTATGTTGCGCAGAAAAAGCAAAATGTACGTTTCGATTTAACGGATGAGGAAGTCGGAGCAGATTTAGAGGACAGTTGGCAAAAAATTTCTGCTAGCATTCAAACGAATGATGTATCAGATCCGATTCGTTTAGAATCCAAAGCTTACAAAAGATGGTTCAGCGTTGCCGCCGTTGTGATCACCTTACTTTCAGGAACCTGGGCGATGATTCGTTTCCAATCGAACAACCCAACTGAACAAGTAATCGTTGAAAACCAAAATCCATCCACCACTGAACATAAGGAAAGCAAGCGCGCATATTCTGTAAAAGATGCTAAAGTAGATTTTGCTCCTGCAAGACAAACAGCTCAATTAATTCTTTCAGACGGACAGCGTATTCAGATCGGCGGTCACAACAAAGGTTCGCGTGTCGATCATCAAATCGGTATTGATTTTACTAAGGAAAATATAATTTCCTATGTAGAGATGCAAGGAAATATGCCCAAAGAACTGGCTAATCTCAGCAATACGATCATCACGCCCAAAGGCGCTGTCTATACTGTTGTTCTAGCCGATGGTACGAAAGTGATGCTTAACGCGGACAGTAAGCTAACTTTTCCGTTGCAATTTGCCGGAAATTCCCGCGAAGTATATTTGGAAGGTGAAGCCTATTTCGATGTCACCAAGCAGAAAATAGATCATAGTTCGCAACCATTTATTGTGCACACCGCACAAAGTCAAATTCGGGTTTTAGGGACACGATTTAATGTAAATGCCTACAATGATCAGACTGCCAGTAGCACAACATTGGAAGAAGGTTCTGTAGAAGTTACTCGGCACGCATCGATGGAAAAACATATCCTGATTCCTGGTCAACAGGCTTATTTAACAGCTAGTAATTTGCAAGTTCGTGAAGCTTCGTTGACAAAGGAACTAGCTTGGAAAGATGGCGATTTCGTATTTGAAGGCGCATCTATTGCTGAAATGATGGACGAGTTAGCGCGCTGGTACGATGTAGATGTGAAATATCTGGGTGAAATAAATAATGACAAGTACATCAGTACGATTTCGAGATCTAAAAGCTTGAAACAAGTTTTAGAGGTGTTGGAAGCGACGACGAATGTACGATTCGATATACAGATGCAAGGAAAAGAAAGGAGGCTCATGGTAATACCATAACTCAAGCGCTGTCATATTGGAAATAAACTGGAGGTGCGGGAACACCCCCAGCCAAAGTTTCTAATCATGATCAGCTGATCACAATATCGTTAAAAACAAATGTATCATTTTTTGGCGTAGACTGCTGTTAAAGGATTTCACATCTGCAAAATCTGTCTCGCCACATCTATCAAATTAACAATTATTAATCAGATGCGTTTATTACTATGGGTCACCATGTTGGTGACTGTTTCCTCCTTTATTTTGCCTGCACACGCACAAGATAAAGTGGATTATGAATTCAGCCAAGCCGGGCTACGCGAGGTATTAACCACCATCCGCAAGAAAACAGGTGTCGATTTTAGTATGCAACAAACACACGAAAGCCAATTCAAACCGATTTCGCTTTCCGTAAAGAGTGCTTCACTATCGCAGGTATTGAGCCTCTCCTTTGCTGGACAGCCGCTCTCCTATCAAATTAGAAATAATACAATCATCATTAGCGCGCGCGCCGCCAACCAAAATAATGTATCTGGTGTTGTAACCGATGATAAACGCACACCGTTGTCGGGCGCAAGCTTGCGCATTAAAGGGACAAACATTTCAGCACGTACCGATCAAAACGGAAGCTTTAGCTTAAATAATATTCCGGCAGATGCCGAGCTAGAAATCAGCTATTTAGGATATGTGGTCCGCAATATTGATTTATCTACCTCGAACCGTGGAAATATCGGACCAATTTTCATTTTGCAACAAAAGCTTTCTGAATTAGAAGAAGTCGTCGTGTTAGCCAATACAGGTTACCAAAAACTGGACCCCAGTAAAGCTACAGGATCTTTGGTAGTGATCGACGAGGCGAAAATCCGTCAAAATCCATCTTTAAGTTTAATGCAGCGTTTAGAAGGTCAGGTTGCCGGTGTGCAATTCAGCCCTAAAAACAATCGAATTCAAGTGCGTACACCGAATAGCTATTTTGGTGACACAAAAGGTCCTTTGATTATCATCGACGGTTTTCCAGCGATGGAACAACAGTTGACAAGCAACCCTACTGGAGACGGTGGTCGTATGTCCGCTACTACCCAAAGTTCCGGTATATTAAACAACTTCAATCCTGATGACATTGCTAGTATTACCGTTTTGAAAGATGCTGCAGCAGCTTCAATTTGGGGTTCACGCGCGGCAAACGGCGTTATTGTTATTGAAACGAAGTCAGGTAGATCTGGCGGGAACAGCATCAATTTTTCAAGTACTTTCGGGACAAGTGCTCCTGCCAATTTGAACAACCTCCGTACGATGAATGCGTTTCAATATATTGATTTCGAACGCGAATTGTTTAATAACAACTTCTTCTACGATCCAAAAGATGGCTGGAGATCGATGAATGTTTCTGAATCGCTAACGTCTATGTTTCAGCACAAAAACGGACAAATCACAGAAGCAGAATTGGAAAGTAGATTAGCCGAAATGGGACAGCGTAATAACCGCGATCAAATCCGAGAATATTTGTTACAACAGGCTCAAAGTCAGCAATACAATCTATCCTTCAACGGCAAGGCGCAAAATGGTCGTTACTTCGCATCAATCACGCACAGCAACGATCAACCGATTTATAAAGAAAACTTTGCTAAGAATACTGGCATCACCTTCAATATAGATAACAGCTACTTCAATAACAAAGTAAAAGTTGCCTTAAGCATCAATCACATGATGCAAAATAGTAAAGTCAACAACGCGGCGCTTACAGCAATCAGTCCGGGCACCTACGGATTAACGCCTTATGATATGCTAACGGATGGGAATGGACAGTCTTTAGATCGCTACTACTTATTCACCCCAGCGGTAACTCAAGAACGTTTTGAAAGCAAAGGGTACTTGCCTTGGACGTACAATCATATTGATGAGCTACAATATAGCAACGATCGCTACGATAACAACATCACCAGAATGATGGGTAACTTAACTTACTCGCCATTCACTTGGTTGAATGCATCCTTGTTAGGATCTTATCAAAAAGGATTGCGTTCTATGGAAAGCTTACGCGAACGTGAGAGCTACGAAATGCGAAACATGATCAATACAGGTACTACGATAAATGCACAAAACCGTCTAGTTTACGGCGTACCTATGGGCGGTAGATTAATCACTTCTAATCAAAAATCGGATGATTATTCAATTCGCTTTCAATTGGATGGCCACCATAAATGGAATAATCAACACGAGATAAATGTGTTTGCCGGAACAGAAATTCGTCAGACAAGAGGGCAAGGCTACATACAGACTAGATACGGTTTTGACCCTGATACGTACCAATCCATATTAGTAAACTCCTTGAGTCCGTACACAAATATTTACGGAGCGAATGCTAATTTCAATATTCAAGATGCCGGAATTAACATTACTAAGCAACGCTTTTTAAGTTATTACGCAAACGCCGGTTATACATTCTTAAACAAGTATTATGCTACAGGTAGTTTGCGTTTTGATGATGCAACCATCATTGGCATAGACCGATCCAACCGTGCTCGCCCATTTTGGTCGGCAGGTTTACGTTGGGATGCGCATAAAGAAAGCTTTCTACAAAACGTAGATTGGATTAACATGCTATCTGTTCGTTCAAGTTTAGGAACGGGTGGCTCTGTTCCAAGTAGCGGAACGAGTTACACCATCGTGCAACGCGGCGCACCAGATTCGTTTACTCAATTGCCTACGGGCTACATTTCTACTCCAGCCAACCAACAATTAGGTTGGGAACGTACGCGCACATTCAATACCGGTTTGGAAGCAGGAATGTTCAATAATCGTTTAAACGTATCGTTTGACGCATACAGCAAACGTTCGACAGGCATCGTAGTTTCTTTACCATTCAACACCACCTATGGATGGCCTACTATGAACTTTAATACCGCAAATCTGAAAAGTAACGGTCTAGAGTTCCAGGTCAGTGGTGACATCTTGCGGAAGCAAGATTGGAACTGGAATAGTTCATTCAATTTCGCTTATAACGACAATGAAGTAACCGACTCTCGCTTCCCTAACGTCAATAATTCGCCAGACTATGCTAGTGTCATATCTGGTTATCCGCTTGACGCTATTAGAGCATACTATTGGGGAGGATTAGACGAAAAAGGTCGTTCTCAAATCAAAAACGCAGCAGGCGAAATTATCAATGCAGACGCAACAACTGGCTCATTCACGCCAGACGATTTACGCTATATGGGACGTACCACCCCGCCTTACTTTGGAGGATGGACGAACAGCGTATCGTACAAAAACCTAACATTGACAGCTCGCTTTACCTTCCAAGCTGGACATAGGGTAAGATCAAAAGAAATTACTGCTGGACAATATCCTACTGGCACCACTTTCCAAGGCTTTTTATCGACAAGTACCGCTTTGGTTGATCGTTGGCAACAACCTGGAGATGAAGCTTTCACCAACATTCCGGGCGTAATTAGTTCAAACCAAAATAGCGTATCTCGTTTCATAAGCGCAGATATCAACGTTTTGGACGCTAGTCATATTCGTTTCCAACTGCTATCTCTAGATTACCGTGTAAATGGTTCTTTTGTTGGCGCAACAAAAGCAATTAAATCGTTGAATGTGGGGGTAACCGCCTCTAACTTAGGTGTGCTTTGGAAAAAATCGAGTTTAGATATCGACCCAGAATACCTGTTTGATGGCTCCTACCAAAGTATGCCTCCAACACCGCACTATTTATTCACAGTACGTTTAGGTCTTTAATTTTTAGGAAGAAGATGAAAAGAAATTTCATATTTATAACTATACTTTCTGCCGCATTGTTCACGACAAGTGCTTGTAGAAAATATGTGGAGCTTGATCTGATCGGGCAACGCGAATTGAAATACACGGAAGATTACAAAGCATTATTAAATTATCGTGTAGACATGGAGCCGAATTTGTATTTCCCTGTTTTGGCGAGTGACGATGTATATTCGGCTGACGATTCTTACTTAAATCGTTTCATGGCAATTGATGCGAACGCATACACTTGGGCTGGCGATATTGTCGGCGACAATCAAGAAGATCCAGATTGGCAAAAGCTATACAAGCAAATTTACATTACCAATCAAATCATTGCTGAAGCACCTGATAGTCGAGGGGGAAGCGAATTGGAAAAAAAGCAAATCGTTGCACAAGCGAAAGTACACCGCGCTACAGCATACTACTTTCTGGTGAATACATATGCCAAGCAATACAATCCAGCATCAGCAGGAACCGATCTTGGAGTGCCCGTATTAACCAAGCCAGATTTATTTGCAAAATTAGATCGTATGCCCGTACAAGGCGTTTACGATCAAATTATCAGTGATCTGACAACTGCAATGGTTGATTTACCGGAAATGACGCAAGTGAACACGTTACCTTCGGCTACTGCAGCTAAAGCGATGTTGGCGCGTACGTATTTACAAATGGAGAACTATCCATTAGCGCTTCAACATGCGAATGAAGTATTGGCGGTACAGAACAAATTGACAGATTTACAGTTATTTGTCAACAGTCCAAATACCTACCCGAGCTTAACACGCGATACGGAGGAAATTTTCATAAAAACAACGAGAAATACCTATCCTACATTAGCGTTAAATCCAGAATTGTTAAATCTATTTGAAGCAAATGATTTACGTCGTACATTATTTGTTGTCGAAGGAGCTGCATTTGGCACTTGGCAGTCATTTAATGGATTCGGGTATAATAAATTGCGTATTATTTCTCAAAACCAAGCATTAACTAACGGCCCAACCGTGCCAGAAATGATGCTGATTAAAGCAGAAGCTTTAGTGCGCAACGCAGCAACTTTTGCGGAGGGAATTGCAGTGATTAATGAATTAAGAAAATTCCGATTTGAAACTGCTGACTATCAACCATTTGTTGCTGCCAATCAAGCAGAAGCGTTAAAGTTGGTTATCAATGAGCGTCGTAAGGAACTTATGGCGAAAGGCTTACGCTGGTTTGATCAGAAGCGTTTGGCTTCCGAACCGGGTTTTGTTACTACGCAAACCCGCACATATAAGGGTGTTACATATACATTGGAACCGAACAGTCCAAGATACGTGATGCCGATTGCGACCAAATACATCGTATTAAATCCAGAAATCATCCAAAATCCACGTTAATAGTATTTAGAACGTGGATTAATGCACGCCGTTCGCTCATTACGGACGGTGTGCTTTAAAACAATATAAATGATCGATAAGAATCAAGAAACGCCCATCGTAAAGGTGGTTAACCTCTCCCATCGCTACAGCTTGCAATGGGCCATCAAGGATATTAGTTTTGAGGTAGGGAAAAATGGTATTTACGGATTGCTAGGCGCAAATGGTGCAGGGAAATCAACCACCATGAATATTATGTGCGGTGTGTTGAACCAAACATCCGGCGATATTTTCATCCGAGGAATTAACTTGGCCGAAGATCCAATTGTAGCAAAAAAACACATTGGTTTTCTACCACAGCAGCCACCCTTATTGCATGAATTGACCGTGGAAGAATACTTAATTCACACGGCAAATCTTCGCTTGATGCCTGCAAATGAAATTGGGGAAGCAGTCAATGATGTGTTAGAAAAATGCGGAATCAGCCATTTCCGCAAACGTCTATTAAAAAACCTTTCCGGAGGATATCAACAGCGCGTTGGGATTGCGCAGGCCATTATTCATCAACCCGACTTCGTGGTATTCGATGAACCAACAAACGGACTCGATCCCAATCAAATTTTAGAGGTTCGTCACCTGATTCGCGAGATTGCGAAAGAACGTACCGTTGTGCTTTGTACCCATATTTTACAGGAAGTACAGGCACTGTGTGATCACATTTGGATGATCCACGATGGACGATTAATTTTCTCAGGAACGCTACACGAATTTGATAGCCAAGTGGCGCCGCAATCCATTTTAATGAGCATCACATCGCCGCCAGCGATCGAAGAATTATTGGCCTTGCCACATGTCATCGATATTGAAGCTTTGAGTACCGTTCGATTCCGCATCAAATCGGATAATACGCGAGAATTGACACCAATTTTGGTAAGTAAAAGCGTGAGCGAGCAATGGAACTTAATTGAGATTACAACCGAGAAGAGTTCGTTGGAAAACGTTTTCGCGGAACTCACCAAAAAGAAAAAGAAAGCCTAATCAGCAGTAGCACAAAAAAAAACATGAAAACAACTTTAAAAATAGCAAAAACTGAGCTGCAGCTGCTGTTCTATTCGCCGGTTGCATGGCTTATCTTAATGATATTTACCTTTCAAATCGGTTTCCTTTTCACAAGTAATTACGAAGGAATGATTCGCGTACAATCCATGAAGATTGATTTGAATAACGCGACACAAAGTTTATTTGCTTCGCCTTGGGGTGGTATTTTCCCAAAGGTACAATCGTATTTATATCTCTATATTCCTTTGCTGACCATGGGCATGATGAGTCGCGAATATAGCAGCGGATCGATCAAATTGCTCTACTCCTCACCGATCACCAATGCACAAATTATATTAGGAAAATACTTAGCGCTGTTGGGATTTGGATTGATCTTGATTGCCTCCATGGTCATTCTTATTCTTTTTACTGCAGGAACTTTGGTAAATGCGGATTTACTGCCGTTGCTTTCTGGGTTGATTGGTTTGTATCTTCTTTTGGCCGCTTATGCCGCGATCGGATTATTTATGTCGTCGCTAACGAATTACAATATCGTAGCAGCAATTGGAACATTGTGCATTTTCGCCATCATGAATTACGCTCGTGGATTGTGGCAAGATGTGCCATTCGTGCGTGAAATCACGTACTGGTTAGGTATTAATGGTCGAGCAGATTTGTTCATTTCCGGCTTAATCACCTCCGAAGATTTCATTTACTTCCTTCTAGTGAGCGCCTTGTTTTTGTCATTCAGCATTTACCGTTTGCAAGGCATGCGCCACAAAGAATCTGGTAGTTTGCGCTTCGCGAAAATCTTTGGAACGATCGCTGTAACGTGTATTTTGGGTTATCTAACCACATTGCCGGCTAGTAAATTGTATTATGATACGACTTATCAAAAACGCAATACGCTGACGCAAGCAAGTCAGGATATAATGAGCCAATTGGATGGCGATTTTACGATTACTACCTACGTTAATATGTTGGATGGTAATAACTTCATCGGCCTACCATCGGCCTACAAAAGCGATGTAAAATCCTTTGAAAAATACACGCGCTTCAAGCCGGAAACCAATATGAAATATGTGTACTATTATCACGACGCGGACAACCCGATTTTAGAACGTCAATTCCCGAATTTGACGACGGAAGAACGCTTAGATACTTTGCGCAAATTCAACCAATGGAATTTTGATATCAAACCGTATTCAGAAATTAAGGATCAAGTAGATTTGTCTACCGAAAACTATCGTTTTGTACGTGTTTTGGAACGGGAAAATGGTAAGAAAACTTTCCTTCGTGTTTTTGAAGATATGGTTCGTGTACCGAGCGAATCGGAAATCAGTGCAGCAATCAAACGACTGGTTATAGACAAGTTGCCAACCGTGGGATTGGTTTCCGGACACGGTGAGCGCGACAGCGAATCGGCACAAGATCGCGGTTACAAAATCATTACGCAAGAAAAAACCTTCCGCTACTCCATGGTGAATCAAGGATTTGATTTCACGAAAGTGGATTTATCGAAACCTATTGACGAAAGTATTCAGCTTCTTGTTTTAGCGGAACCGCGTGGAGAATATAGCGCCGTGGAATTTGAGAACTTGAAAAAGTACATTGAAAGCGGAAAACATCTATTAATTGCCGGCGAGCCCGATCAACGCGCGTATTTCAACGCACTAGCGAAACCATTGCTGGGTGTCAGTTTAGAAGAAGGCGTTTTGATAAGTCAACAGGAAGCTCTTCAACCGGATTTGATGATCTTGAAGCCTACTATCGAAGCGACGAAATTCTCTTTTCATTTGGAACCCATGTTGACGCGTAACGAAGTGCTGACAATGCCTTCTGCCGGAGGGTTGCATTACGATGGATCGAAAGGATTTGAACAAACCGTTTTATTTCAAACAGATAGCACAGGCATTTGGAACGAAAAGCAAACGACCAACTTTATCGATAGCAAACCGAGCTTGGATTCGATTGCTGGAGAAAAAATGGACGCTTACCCCACCGTTTTGGCTTTATCAAGAAAAGTAAATGGCAAGGAGCAAAAAATCTTGGTTACTGGCGATGCCGACTGGATCAGCAATAGCGAATTGTTTATGCAACGTAATCAGGTACAAGCGTCGAACTTCTCCCTAGTTAGTGCTGCATTTTACTGGTTGAGTGATGGCGAAGTTCCGGTTGATATGCGTTTACCAAACCCCATTGATACCACTTTGCGCATCAAAGAAAGCGGCTGGTTTTATTTCAGTATCCTGTTGAAATGGATTATTCCAGTCAGCATGTTACTTGCCGGATTGATCATCAACATTCGCAGAAGAGGAAGATAGCATGGGATTATATATTGATAAGCAAACCTTAGACGATTTGGGGATTTTTGCGCAACGCGGGAAAACCTCCATTTATAATCTGTTTAATCAGACTCGAACTTCCGGAGCAGCGGAATTGTTGGAAGAATGGTTCCAATACCCACTTTCGGATGCAAAGCAAATTACGGAGCGTTGCCAGATGATCGGATATTTCATGGATCATCCGATGAAGTTTCCGTTTCAGGCAACTTGGTTTGATCAGGCTTTGTTCTATTTGGACATGGTCGATGAACGGAGCCGCCTACAATTGCAAGAAAAGGGATTGCTCGCTCGTTTGCAACGCCTGCTAAAAGCAGATGTGGAACAGGAAAAAGTAAAGAGCGGGATTCTTGCCAGTGCGGAGATCGTGCGAACATTTATCGGCATGTTAGAAGAAGCGCGCTCGAACAACGCGATTGCGTTCAGCAATTCCCTATCTCCGATTGAAAAGCAATTGAATGAATCGCTATTGGTGGATCTGCCAAACGTCAGTGACAGCAAGAAAATAACGCAGGAGGAATTGATTCGCTTAGATAATCTAATTCGATTCGAAGAGCGTGAATTGTTCCTGAAAATACTACAGGAAATTTACCGATTGGATGTTTATCTCACGGTTGCAAATGTGGCGAAAGAACGTGGATTTTGTTTACCGACTGCCGAAGAATCGGCATCCGAAACATTGAGTTACGAAAATGTCTACCATCCATTAATCGATGGTGCGAAAGGAAATTCTTTGATGATGGATAAGCAAAAAAACATTGTATTTCTAACGGGCGCGAATATGGCTGGAAAGTCAACTTTTATGAAATCCTTGGGAATCTCGTTGTATTTAGCACATGTAGGTTTGCCGGTTCCGGCAAAAAGTATGCATTTTGCGCCGCGCGATGCGATATATACATCCATTAACCTTCCGGACAACATTCAAATGGGTTATAGTCATTACTATGCGGAAGTACTTCGCGTGAAACGTATTGCGCAACAACTGGTAAATAGAAAGAAATTGTTCGTGATTTTCGACGAATTGTTTCGCGGAACGAACGTGAAAGATGCGTATGATGGAACAATTGCCATTACGACGAGATTGTATCAACATCCGTTTTGCCAATTTGTGCTTTCTACGCATATCATCGAAGCTGGTGAATTTCTACGTGCATCTTATCCTAAAATTCAATACCGCTATTTACCGACAGAATTGAAAGATGGCAAACCGATTTATACTTATGCACTCACCGAAGGAATTACTTCGGATCGCCACGGTATGGTTATTATCGAGAACGAAGGCATTATCGATTTATTAAAACTTCCAACACCATAAGGATGCAGTTTATTACCGACAAACAAACCTTGGAGGATTTAAATCTGCCGGGTAAATACAAGAAAAACTCCGTTTTTTCTTTATTCAATCGTACACAAACCTTTGGTGGCGAGCGTGTGTTGGAAACGATTTTTTCAACGCCTTACGCTAGCGTAGAACCTATTCGTCAGCGAACGGAGTTTATTGCTTTTGTTCGTCAAATTGGCACAGGATTCCCCATTGATTTAGACGATCTTGCGGCCGCTCAACTGTATCATCAAAGCGACGTTAAAATATCAGCCTTTTACAGCTTCGCGAAGTCGCTTCGCCGTCGCACATTCAGAATGCTTGGAACAGCGCAGGAAGATACGCTCTTTCAAAATGGTATGTTCGCCGCCACACGCATGCTATCGCAACTGCATCTTTGGTTACTGGATGTGAAAAAAAGAGACAAAAACGACGCGTTGCGCTACGTTGAGGTTGACAATGACGTGCTGATTGAACAGCGTAATTTGCTCGAATTCTTATCGATGCATACCGAACGTGAAGATCCTAGTTTATTCTCCATTGCGAAAATGGATTACCTGATTAGAGGAAAATATAATCATGTATTGCAACAAGCTTTCCGGATAATTTATAACTTCGATGCCTATATCTCTATATCGAGCGTTGCAAACGAAAAGGGATTTCAGCCGGCCTTAGCGTTGGAAGCTTCTTCAAGAAGCATCCGCATTGAGGATGGTTATCACGCAACTATGCCAAAGGCAATTGGCAATCCTATGGACTATGATTCCGAACAGAATCTAACTTTCCTTACCGGAGCGAATATGGCAGGAAAATCAACCTACATGAAATCCTTCGGCATATTGATCTATTTAGCCCATTTAGGATTTCCGGTTCCCGCGAAGCGAATGGAATTTGCGGTACGCGATGGATTGTATACGTCGATTAACGTTTCCGATGATCTATCGATGGGGCAAAGCCACTATTACGCCGAAGTTATGCGCGTCAAGCAAGTTGCTCAGGAAGTGAACAAAGGCAAAAAGCTGGTCATCATTTTCGATGAGCTTTTCAAAGGGACAAACGTGAAGGATGCATTCGATGCCACATTAGCTATCACGCAAGCTTTTCAAGCGCATAAAGATTGTCAATTCCTTATCTCCACGCACATCGTTGAAGTTGGTGAGAAATTACGCGATCAGCATGAAAGCAACATTCGCTTCAGCTATCTACCGACGATCATGCAAGGGCATATCCCGACGTACACGTATCAATTAGAATCGGGCATTAGTGCCGATAAGCACGGTATGATCCTGATAGAAAAAGAAGGAATTTTGACCTTACTAGAAAATAAAAACGCATAATAACAATACATTAAGAATGACTTTAAACCGTAAATTAATTTTACTATTAGCGATAGCAAGCAGCGTTTCAAGCTTGCCAAATTACGCGGAAGCGAACAACAATACGTTAAAAACGGAAACTTCCTTTTCTGTAAAAAACTTCTGGAAGCAGCAAACCGTAACGGATTCTTTACCGCTAGATCCAAAGGTGAAAGTGGCTACATTACCGAACGGATTCACTTATTACATTGTACAAAACTCGGAGCCAAAAGACCGCGTGATCATGTATTTGGCCAACAAAGTAGGTTCTATTTTGGAGACGGATAGTCAACAAGGCTTAGCGCACTTTTTGGAACACATGAACTTCAATGGCACAACGCATTTCCCAAAAAATGAATTGGTGGATTACTTGCAAAAAGCTGGTGTTCGTTTTGGAGCAGATTTGAATGCTTATACGAGCTTCACCGAAACCGTTTATCAGCTCCCAATCCCTTCAAATCAACCGGAACTATTGGAAAACGGCTTATTAATCATGCGCGATTGGGCGAATGGTGCTTTATTGGAAGCGGAGGAAATTGATCAGGAGCGCGGTGTCATTTTAGAGGAAAAACGTCAACGCGGCGGTTTGTCGGCGCGCATCCAAGAACAAACGTTTCCATTGGTGACCAATAATTCATTGTATGCGAAAAGAATGCCGATCGGTACCGAAGAAATTTTGAAAAACTTCGACTATGAAGAAATTCGCAGCTTTCACCGTAATTGGTATCGTCCGGAATTGCAAGCTTTAATCGTTGTTGGTGATATTGATCCACAAGAAATCGAAAAACGAATTGTTGCACATTTTTCTCCGTTGGAGAATCCAAAAAATGCACCTAAACATTTCGTTCCGAAAATCGAGCTAAACGGAGAAAACCACTTTCTTGGATTCAGCGATAAGGAAGTTACCTCTACTTCCTTACAAATTATGTACAAAAAGCCGGAATTCAATATCGTAAAAGCGGGAGATTATAGAACATCGTTGACCAAAAGTTTATACGCGCAATTGGTGAATACACGCTTGCGTGAATTGTTGCGCGAATCGGCAACGCCATTTTTGAGCGCGAACATAGGTAGCGGCGCTATGTTGGGCGGATTGGAATCAAACAGCATTCAAATTGGTCCGAAGCCGGGCAAATTGCAGGAATCGATTGCTTTGGTTTATGGTGTTTTGAAGCAAGTAGAAGAATTCGGATTCACGGAGGCAGAAATCAATCGCGCGAAAGAAAACTACAAAACCATGCTGGCTAGAAATGCGGCCGAAATCGATAAAACTCCATCGAAATCTTACGTGGAGGAATTACTCAATCATTTTCTGAAAGGCACACCTTCACCATCGTTTGACTACGTCTACCCTATTTTAACCAAAAACATTGAGGAAATACAGTCTGCAGATTTGATCGCGCACTCATCGGATTTCTTTCAAGAAGGAAATAGAGATATCGTACTAGTTACGGGACAAGATTCCGAGGATGCTGCTTCCGAATCTGATATTTTGGCATGGATCGAAACAGCATCCAAACAGGAAGTAACGGCTTACACGGAAGAAGCTGTTGATGATAAATTGATTAAGGAATTGCCTGCTCCTGGATCGATTACGAAGCGAGAAGAAGATACGAAAATTGGCACGAAAACTTGGACGTTGAGTAATGGAGTTAAAGTAATCGTTAAACCGACGGATTTCAAGAATGACGAAATCCAATTCACATCCTACAGTCCCGGAGGATTCTCCTTGTATGAAAAATCCGATTATCAATCCGCTACCAATGCGGTTTCCATCGTAACATCAAGCGGTTTAGGAAACTTCAATTCTCTGCAATTAGGTCGATATTTGAATGGAAAAAGTGTTTCTGTGGCACCGTTCATTAACGAAATTGGCGAAGGCATCCGAGGATCTGCCAACAAAGAAAGTTTGGAAACGGCGTTCCAATTGATTCACGCTTACTTCTATCAAAGCAGATTGGACAAAGACATTAATAAAGCGAGCATAGAACGTTCAAAAATTTCACTTGCGAACCGCTTGAATAATCCAAGTGCAATTTTCTCCGATAGTATTTCGCATATTCTTTACCGCGGTGACGAGCGCAGAACTGGCGCAACGATCGAAAAATTGGAGCAAGTAAACTTAGATCGCGCTTGGGAAATCTACAAAGATCGTTTCGCAGATGCTTCGGATTTTACTTTTGTTTTTGTTGGAAACTTGGATGAAAAAGTATTGGAATCGTATCTCGAACAATACATCGCCACGTTACCAAATTTGGGTAGAAAAGAAAACTTCCGTGATGCTGGACCTCATCCATTGAAAAAAGGCATTTCGGTAGATATCCGAAAAGGTTCAGAAGAGAAATCTACGGTCGCAATGGCATATTTAGGTGATTACAAATATGAAGAACATGACAATTTGTTAATGCAAGCTTTGTCGGCATGTATTGATATTAAATTGATTGAGCGCTTACGCGAAAAAGAAGGTGGCGTTTATAGTATCAATGTTTCTCCTTCGCTTATTCAAAATCCGAAAAATAGATTTGCGTTGAATATTTCATTCACTACGGATCCGCAATTGGTTGACAAATTGACAAATGCTGCCAAGGAAGAAATCAAATTGATCAAAAAGAACGGTCCAAGCGAAGCAGATGTAGAGAAATTCATCGCCGAGCGATTGCTTTCCAGCAAACAGAACTTGCGTAATAATGGATTTTGGTTGTCTTATTTGTTGAGCAGTAGCATTGATGGTTTGGATGCCGATCGTGTGCTGACGTCGGATGAACGTTTGAAAACCATAACCGCAAAAGATATTCAACGAATTGCCAATAAGTATTTGAAAGACAAAAACTTATTCCAGTTTGTGCATTATCCAGAAACAGCGAAATAACCCGTTTGTTAAAAAATGTAAAATAGCTAAATAGCCTAATTACTGGCACGCATATTGATTAATTGTTAGTATTCATAATTTAGGTTAATAATTGGTTAGTTAGTGAAACACCTGAAGTTCCCCGCTTCAGGTGTTTCTTTTTTTACTATATTTAACCACGATTAACCTCGTTAACCATGCTTCTAAACAACAACGTGCTCTTTGCAAGTAAATCATCCGTTTACTTTCGATTTTTATTAACTATCGCGGCAGGTATTTTCTTATTTCAAAACAGCTTCGCGCAAACGAAAACGGATCGCAACGGCTCACACATTGTGCAGATTGATACATTGTGGTTAAAAGACGAACTAAATAGCGACTCCATTTGGTTGATCAAAGGAGAGGATAACCCAATTTTTAAAGCATTAAACTTCGATGATAGTCAATGGGAACTTCGTGAATCCGCGGTTAAGGCATACGATGATAAAGGTATCTCTTGGTTGCGCATGAAATTTAAAGTTGCGCCTCACTTGCTGAAAACACCAATTTGTTTGGATGTATCCCAAAATGGTGCATCTGAAATCTATTTAGATGGTGAATTGCTGGATTCCGTTGGTGTGATTGGCGCCGGAAAACCAGAAGTGACAGAAATCAGTAAACGGTTCCCCAAATCTTTCAGCGTGTCCGATACGGGAATTCACGTAATAGCGGTGCGTTACCAAAACCTGCCCGTCGTAAATACATTTAACGATATAGAGAGTAATATGCTCAGTGGATTCTTAAGCGCATTTAAAAGCTTCAATACATCCTTTCGCGATGCTAACTTGTATTACCAAAAAACGATTGAAAAGAACTTCAGAAACACGAATGTGCTGACCGCTTTGAGCGGCATTTTCTGCGCATTGGCATTTGTGCATATTTTACTATTTTGCTTCTATTACAAAGGTTGGTACAACTTATACTTCGGCTTATACAACCTATCTATTGGGTTGATATGCTTCTTTATATATAAGATGCATACCACCTTGGATATCATGCAGAATGTATTTTATGCGAGAGGAATTTTCGTTACGCTAATTGTATTTTGTACCACATTAACGGGCTTCACCAACACCTTGTTTGGACGAAGTCGCATACGACGCATCATCATGCTTGGCATCGGCGGTTTTGCGTTCGTAGCATCATTCATCGCTCCTATGATCAGCGTGCTTATGGTGCCATTGTATTTATTTGCTGTCTTAATAGAATCGCTATTTATCATTATCCGTGCAATGCTTCGCCGAGAACGAACGGCATTTATTGTCGGTGGGGGAATTCTGGCTTGTTTCGGATATGTGATATTACTTTTCTTCGTTTCCATGTTAGGCAAGTCCAATCCCATCAATAACTTCGTCGACACGCATACGGGAAAAGCTTTAATATTCATCCTGATTAGCTTTCCTGTTTCTATTTCTGCTTATTTGGCCTATCAGTTTGGAAAAACAAGTAACAGCCTACAACGACAGCTGGCGGAAGTGAAACGTTTATCCATTCGATCGTTGGAGCAGGAACATGAGAAGCAACAGATTTTGGAAAATCAGAAGTCTGTTTTGGAGGATCAGGTTCGTTCGCGAACGCAGGATTTGCAGGATGAAAAACAAAAATCCGACGAATTGCTACTAAACATTCTTCCGCAGGAAGTGGCCGAAGAGCTGAAAGAACATGGATCTACAAAAACGCGTTATCACGAAGAGGTTTCTGTAATCTTTACGGATTTTGTGAATTTCACGCAGAATTCTGAAAAATGGGGTGCAGAGCGAATGATCAAGGAATTGCATGAAGATTTTACAGCATTTGACCATATCATGGAAAAACATGGATTGGAAAAGATCAAAACCATTGGTGATGCATATTTAGCCGTTTGTGGCTTGCCGATGAAGACAGCCAACCATGCCGAGCGAGCCATAAAGGCGGCGTTAGATATTTTGGATTACGTAAACGAAAAAGCTCAACTGAGCGAAGAAAATGCTTTGCAAATTCGAATTGGAATCCATTCCGGACCTTTGGTTGCTGGAATCGTCGGCGTGAAAAAGTTCGCTTACGATATTTGGGGAGATACGGTAAATACGGCTGCCCGATTGGAACAGAATAGCGCAGCAGGCAAAATCAACATCTCAGAATCGACATACGAATTAGTAAAAGATAATTATATCTTTGAAAATCGCGGATTGATTGAAGCTAAGGGCAAAGGTGCTATACCAATGTATTTTGTAACGTCAGCCATTAACAACGTAAAATCATAATCTGATCGCCATGAAATACCATCAACTGTTCGACATCATTATCCAAAAATTACGCGATGAACTTCCCGGACACCTTTCCTATCATAGCGTAACACATGTAAAAGATGTTATTGAATCGGCCGAAGCCATTGCTAAAAGCGAAGGGATTGAAGGCGATGAATTGACGTTAGTGAAAACGGCAGCTTTGTTTCACGACACCGGATTTATTTTCGGCTCCAAAGAGCATGAAAAACGTTCTTGTGAAATTGCCGAATCGTATCTCCCAAATTACGGCTATTCGGCTAAAGACATCGAGCGAATCGGCGGAATGATTATGGCTACGAAAATTCCCCAATCGCCCAATAATCATTTGGAAGAAATATTGGCAGACGCTGATTTAGATTATCTTGGCCGCGATGATTTTTTCATCATTGGCGATAAGCTTTACGAAGAGCTTGCCATGTTCGGCATCGTACAAACGGAACACGATTGGAATAGATTGCAAGAGAAATTCCTAGAAAATCATCACTATTTTACGGCAACTGCTATTTCCAATCGCCAAGCGAAAAAAGATGAAAACCTAGCTATTATTAAAAAGAAGCTGTCATCCTAATCACTTATTTACAATACTATAAACGCAAATAGTCCCGATTGATTTTTCGGGAAGTATTCGTGATATGTTCAATTTTTAATTGAGACTATATCACGATATTTTGAGACGATATGGCAATCCCCGGCTGTGTCGAATACCTACATTTGATTTTGTGTTCTCCACTGTCCAATACTTGGAGACATACACATCAGTCACACTAACTGATTTATAAACTTTAAAAACAACCCTATGATGATTTTCTCTAGGCGGCGCCCCGATCGGGTACACGTCCTCTACCAACTGTTGTTTTTCTGCATTCTGTGGAACGGAATCCCGCTTTTAGCGCAAGCTCAAGAACCTATTCAAATAACGGGATTTGTTCGGGAAGCAGAAACAAACAACGCGCTAAGCAACGTCACGGTGCAAGTAAAAGGCACAAACATCGCCACCAGTACCGACGAAAATGGGAAGTACACCTTAGAAGGTGTTGATCCAAATGCCACAATCGTATTTTCACTGATCGGCTATCCAAACATTGAACGCAGTGTACAAGGACAAACGAACCTTGATGTGACGATGGGTGCCGCCGCTGCTGATCTCGACGAAGTGGTCGTTGTTGGATATGGTACGATGCGGAAACGTGATGTAACGGGCGCTGTTTCTTCGTTGAACGCTAGCAAGATTGAAAACGAAGCACCAACGCAATTGACCGATGCGTTGCGTGGAAACATCGCCGGTTTGAACGTAGGATTTAGTTCGCGTGCAAAAGGCGGTGGTTCTCTGCAAATTCGAGGAAGAACGTCGTTGAATGCTGGGACAAGTCCGTTAATCGTTTTGGACGGAGCTATTTATTATGGTGCTTGGGAAGATATTAATCCGGCCGATATAGAAAGCGTGGATGTATTGAAAGATGCTAGTGCAGCAGCAGTATTCGGCGCAAAATCCGCTTCTGGCGTTATATTGGTCACAACAAAAAAAGGTACGCAAGGAAAGCCTTTGATCAATTATAATACAACCATGGGATTGGCTACCATGGCGCTCGATCAACCTATTTATCAAGGTCAGGATTTTGTGAATTGGCGATCGGATGTGTTTAAAAGTATTAATGCAAATGCGCAACCATTCCAATTTGATGATCCGAGAAATCTGCCTGCCGATATTAGTTTGGATACCTGGTTAGGTTATGATAATTCATCCGGCGATCCTACGCGAGTTTGGTTGCGTCGACTGAATTTACAACCTAACGAAGTCGATAACTACATGAACGGCAACGTAACCGATTGGTACAGTCAGGTTTTTCAACGCGGGTTTCGTCAAGATCACAACATAAGTGTTTCTGGAAAAAATGACGATATCTCCTATTATGTGGGAGCTGGATATTTAGATAACGAAGGAATTATTGTCGGCGACCGTTTTAAAACATTACGCACGCGCGTAAATTTGGATGCGAATATTACCGACTTCCTGTCCGTCGGCATGAATCTTCAAGCTGTATCTCGCGATGATAGTGCGATTCCACACGATTGGGGACAAATTTCCGCGCTGTCTCCTTACGGAACGCAATACGATGAAAATGGTCAGCTAATTTGGCGCCCAAACTACGAAGTTTCCGGCGGAATAAATCCCGGCTACGACGCATATCACACCGAGCGAATCGATCGAACTAATTCTTTAAATAGCACCATATTCGCAAAATTGAAATTGCCGTTGGGTTTCACATTTACGACAAATTTCACACCGCGATTAGAGCTTTATGAGCGTTACAATCATGAAAAATCATCGCACGAAAGTTGGGCAACATTCGGAGGTCGCGCAAGCAGACAGCAACGAACCACCTACTTTTGGCAAGTCGATAATATCCTAAACTGGAATAAAGAATTCGCTGGCATCCATCGCTTTGATGTAACCTTGTTGGCTAACGCGGAGAAACTACAGAACTGGGATAACAATATGTCAAACGACAATTTTGATCCAAATGATGACTTAGGATTTCACGGCATTGGAAACGGAATCAATCCCATCATCGGTAGCTACGATCAATACAGCACCGGCGATGCATTGATGGCTCGCGTAGTATATACGTTGAAGGATCGCTACACCGTAACCGGAACTTATCGAAGAGACGGATACTCGGCTTTTGGGCAACGCCATCCAAGAGCTAATTTTGGTTCAATAGCCGGCGCATGGACATTTACCGAGGAATCTTTCTTTGATTCGGATTGGTTCAATTACGGTAAGCTCCGCGCTTCCTTCGGAACGAATGGTAATCGCGATGTTGGAGGCGGCCGCGATATGTACGTCGCTCTTGCGGATTTGGCAACCGGAAAATACCTGTATGTGCTACCAGATGGAACAGTGATTCAAGCGAACCAACTACGCGTAGATCGCATGCAAAATCCTAATTTCCGTTGGGAACGTAATACTTCCTATAACTTTGGTTTGGACTTCTCGATATTAAATGATCGCCTGTCGGGAAACATGGAATATTACCAAATGAATTCCACCGATCTATTGGTTTTGCGAAGTTTACCAAATGTAATTGGATTTGATAATGTGATGGATAACCTAGGCGAAGTTCGCAACCGCGGATTTGAGGTTACGCTAAATTCCTTAAATATTTCAAGAGAAAATTTTAGCTGGCGATCAACTGGATTATTTCAAGTGAACCGAAATCAGATCAAACACATCTATCGGGATTTTGATGCATCCGGTCGGGAATTGGATGACGTTCAAAATCGTTGGTTTATCGGACAGCCGATTGATGCCATTTGGGATTGGAAAGCGCTCGGTGTATATCAGCTCGGACAGGAAGAGCAAGCTGCGCGCTACGGATTGCAGCCCGGAGATTATCAGTTAGAAGATGTGAATGATGATGGCGTTTTTAGCAACGCCGATCGCCAGTTTATTGGTTTCTCTGAGCCACGCTTCCGCTGGTCGTTACGCCACGACTTTCAGTTTCTGAAACATTTCTCCGCATCCATTTCCATGTATGCTTTATGGGGTCACTCCTCGCCTTTCAATTTCACAAAAAGTCGGGATGGATTTCCCGATCGTAGAAACAGCTATGCATTTCCATATTGGACACCGGAGAATCCATCGAATGAGTTTGCACGGATCAACTCCAACGAAGGAAGTGCTTCTGGATTTAATGTATACAGAAAACGTTCGTTCATTCGTATAGATAACATTTCCTTAGCGTACAATGTGCCACAAGAATTATTGCAACGCTACAAATTACGTGGCTTACGTGTATTTGGAAATGTACGAAATGCAGGAATGTGGGCGCCGGAATGGCAATTTTGGGATCCGGAATGGGATCCAGATAACGGCGCCGGCCCGACGCCCCGATTTTACACATTAGGACTAGATATATCGTTGTAATTTTTAATCAGAAGCTACACATCTTATGAAAATATTATCAAAGTATTGCATATTTAGCGGACTTGCTTTGCTAGGTGCAATGCAAAGTTGCAAGCGCTCTTTTTTGGAGCCAAAGCCATTATCTATTTATACGCCCGACGAAACTTTCCAAAGCGCAGCCGCGCTTTGGGCAACTGTGGTTTCCTGCGAACGAAACGCACGCATGGAATTTATGGGCGACGGTGCGCCGATCGTTACTGAGTTGATTTATTCGGACATCGCCGTATCAGGAAGTACAGATAAGCCAGGTCCAGCTATCGATCTTAACCAAGCAATTACTCCAGATGGCCAACTCAATAATTTGGAATACGAGAATCGAATTGAATGGTATTGGCTCGAACAATTCCGCGGCATTCGCTACGCAAATACGACCATCCACTACATTGATGTTCCACAAGATTATACCGATGAGGCAGAGAAAAATCATTTGTTGGGCGCAGCTTATTTCCATCGTGCGTTGAGGTATTATCGATTGGTACACCAGTTTGGAGACGTTCCCGCAGTATTTTTTATGGCGACGGAACCGAAGTTGGACTTTTACAGTACGAAACGCGAAGTAATTTTGGAGCAATTGAAAACAGATTTAGAATTTGCGCAAGAATGGGTTCCAGATAATGTCAATAAAGGACAGGTTACGAAAGGTGCAGTCGGACATTTATTGACCAAAGTAAATTTGGCACTTGGCTATTTCGATGACGCCATCGAATCTGCGAATAAAGTAATAAATGGCGGAACATATTCTTTAATGACTTCGCGATTTGGATCTACACAAAGTGATGCTAATCGGAACGTAATTTGGGATTTACACCGCCCACAAAACAAATCGCTTGCTAATAATCGGGAAGCTTTGTTTCTTGTTATCGATCGTATAAATCTGGATGGAAATCAGGACGGCGGTGTACAATCCATGCGAAACGGAATGCCATTTTGGAGTAACGCCGGAATTGTAACACCTGCCGGAAACCGCGCTATGTCTGACCAACCGAATGTAGAATTCCCTATGGTAATGCAATACGGACGCGGGATAGGCCGAATTCGACCAACTTGGCATAGTCAACACGGACTCTGGACTGATAGCACTGACCTAAGACATGCACCCGGAAATTGGATGCGAATGGAAGATTTGGTGTACAATGCACCAACATTAAAAGGCAGCGATCCGAACTATGGTAAACCCCTTCAGATGCGTAACGCACAAGGTGGATTATTAACAACCGATACAATCCGTTTTTGGTTCGACTGGCCGCATTATAAGCTTTTCGTAGAAGATCCACAACGTGTTCAACCGGCAGGCGGTAATTCGGATTGGTACGTATTCCGTTTAGCGGAAACGCTTCTGCTACGTGCTGAAGCGTATGTTTGGAAGGGCGATTTTGCAAGTGCTGTTAGCGATATCAATACGGTAAGAGCGAGAGCAAACGCTGCTCCTATGTCCGTTTCGGAGGTAAACATCGGAACCGTCTTGGATGAACGTGCGAGAGAATTGTATTATGAAGAACCTCGAAAAACCGAGCTCACACGCATTTCATACATATTTGCAAAAACTGGAATCGCATCCGATGAAGGCAAAACGTACAGCTTGGCCAACTTCTCGGAAAGCAATTACTTCTACGATCGCGTGATGGCCAAAAGCGATTTTTACAACAAAGGCGTGAAAACAAACTTCGGCATCGAATATCGTATGAGTCCATATCACGTGTTATGGCCGATTCCGATTAGTGCCATAAATGGAAATCCGAAAGGAAACATCAACCAAAATATCGGATATTTAGGCTCAGAAACTAACGTAGAAGCGCTAGATTACGTCATTGATAAAGCGGACGGAGAAGAGTGAGTTTCGAAACGAATGTTGTACGGATTAATTACCAATAATTAATCCGTACAACATTCATAAATAGCTATTATTCTCATTTTTTTAAACCACGTCCGCCAAAAAACGTTAAAACCCTTCTCCTTCATACCAACTCATAAAACAAATAAAAAAAAAGTACGTTCTAATTGCACATAGTTTGACAACTGAACCTGCCACGTGCATTTGCAAGAAGAGAATAATACGGTTTCTATCACGCCATCGATAGGTAATACGCCTATAAAACGATGCGATTTTTTGTCGGGTTTCTACGGCACAAACATTTTTATTAAGGAAGAGTTTCATAATCCAGGAATGTCTTCTAAAGATCGTCCTGCCTATTTTATGATACAGGATGCTATCCGTAGAGAGCGGATTCGGCTGGGCGGTACGTTTGTAGAAGCCAGCAGTGGGAACACGGGGCTCGGTATAGCCATGATTGCGAAGCAATTAGGTTACAAAGCGAAGATATTTGTTTCCAAAAGCTGTTCGCAGGAAAAGATCGATAAGTTAGAAGAAGCTGGCGCGGCCATTGAGATTTGTGATAATTCCAATGGTCTACATGACTTTCAATCCACACAATTTCGAGCGCAATCTTTCGCCGCAAAAGATCCAAATGCATATTTCACCAATCAATATTATAATACGCAGAATATTCGCGCGCATTACAAAACGACTGGACCTGAAATTTTTCAGCAAACGAGTGGAAAGGTTACCCATTTTTTATGTGGTGTTGGTACGGGCGGAACGATTTCCGGAGTGGGACGTTTTCTAAAGGAACAAAATCCGACGACTCAGATTTGGGGCATTGAACCTAAAGGTTCCATCCTTCAACATTATTTAGCATACCGAACTACACCGCAAGACATTCGACCGTGCGATGCTATCGAGGGGATTGGTCGAAACTTCGTGCCCGGATCGTTCGACCCAGAACATGTAGATGAAATCTATCAGGTGGAAAAACGCGTGTCCAAAATGATGGCGCAATGGTATTTTCGAGAAACATCTTTTCGGTGTGGATTTTCAAGCGCTGCAGTTTTAGCCGGTTTGCATGGCTTTTATCATGAAATGCGATTTAAATCAACAGATCAGGTTGTATTATTTTTTCCAGACCACGGACGTCGATATTTGACCAAGTTGTATTCCGACAAAGTTGAAATAAACATCACAAATGCGATCGCTAAACATGGGTAACCGTCATTTTAATGATATAGCCATTCCCATTTCATGGCCAGATAAGACCGCGCGCGGCGACGAGAAGTGGATGGCATTTTTTGCTAAAATTGGAATCGTCAAAAATTTGAATTTCCGTGTTGGTCACGCTGCCGTTTTAGTGGTAGAAAGAGCAAGTGGAACGATTAAGTATTTTGATTTCGGACGCTATTTGGTGCCACGCGGATATGGTCGGGCCCGCTCCGCTCGCTTCGATCCTAGGCTCAACATTGAAACCAAAGCTTTATTCAGCAACAACGGATCCTTGATGAATATGCAAAGCATATTCGATGAACTGCATGATAAAGAAGCAGCAACACATGGGGGCGGCCGAACTCTATTTTCTATTTGCAAAGAGATATCTTTTGAATGCGCTGTAACTTACGCAGAAGAACTGGTGAGCAAAGGGCCGATTCTCTATGGTGCATTAGCAAACAACAATAATAGCTGTTCGCGCTATGTAGCACAAATTTTAACTACAGCCATGCCGACGAGCGATCCGCGCCGTCGAAGAATTCTATATCCGGAATCTTTAAAAGCCAGTCCAACCAGCAACGTCGTAAATGCTGCCCAAGTGCAAGATATCTTTTGCTACGAATCAAAAACAATTCAGGCCATGCCCATGCAAAGAATAGCATCGTTGCGTTTCCAGTTTGGTTTGTTGAAGGATAATTTTAGTCGTTCGGGTGCGGAAAGATTAGGTTGCGATAAAGTTCCGGGAATGGTGGAATTTTCGGAACGCCCGTCAAATATTCCGGTGCATGCAAAATGGATCGGTGGAATTGGCGAAGGTGCATGGTTTAATTTGATCCAACTGGCAAATAATCTTTACGAAATAACGCGATACGATGCTCATGGTGTTTTGCTCTTCACACAAACGATGACGTGCGATGGCAATTTTTATTCTGATCAACAATTTGAATTTACCTACGACTTCTCCTTTGAACAACATCAGATTATTCAAAACGGAAAGCTGCTTATTTTTAAATCAATCGACCAAAAACACAATTTATCTTATACATCACAGATTAAACAAACAATTTTATAGGAAAACATGGAAGTAACTCTTTTAAAATCAAAAATTCATACCGTAAAGGTCACTGAAGCAAACGTTGCATATAACGGATCTATAACGATTGATGCTGACCTATTGGATGCAGCAGGAATCAAAAAATATGAGCAGGTTTACATTAATAATGCAGTAAATGGAAGTCGAATTATGACTTATGTGCTTCCCGGAAAACGCGGAAGCGGCGAGGTTTGCATGAATGGCGGCGCAGCGCTACACGCTAAAGTTGGCGACACCGTACATATTCTTTCGTTTATCAACTTATCTCCCGAAGAAGCAGATATTTATCAGCCGACTTTAGTTTTTACCGAAGGCGAAAACCAAGTTAAATCGGTAGAGAAATACGAATATTAAGGCGATTTAAGTTGATCAAATAGCGTATCCAGATTGTTGGCATTCATGTCTTCGGACAGGAAAGTTTTTAGATTGGGAAATTCCGAACGATCGCTAGAACGAGCAATCGTACCATCTTTCAAATACAAAATCTCGTCGCACGTTTCTTCCAAAAGTGCAAATACGTGCGACGAGATTAAAACCAACTTATTTTCCTTTTTCAAGCGCTTAATGATATCTGTAAGCAATAAGCAACTTTGAAAATCTAAGCCATTATAGACTTCGTCGAAAATAAACACGTGATTATCTTGAAGAAGCGCGCCCAAAATCGACAACTTCTTTTTCATTCCTGTAGAATAGCTAACGATGTACTCGTTTAATGGTAAATCAAAAACGTTGATGGATTCCAAAGAATCGAGCTTTCTATTTCTTGCCTGCAACATCAATCGTAAGTACTCCGCCCCCGTTAATTTAGCTAAGAAATGTAACTCCGCAGGAACATATCCCAAATACGCTTTCTCCGATTGTCCCGATCTTTCGATTATCCCTTTGTATGATTCCAACCCCGCCAAGCAGCGAAACAGCGTAGTTTTACCTGCACCGTTTTGTCCAACCATACCATAAACTTTTCCAGCGGAAAACTCGAAAGAAATATTTTGAAGCACCGGATTTTTACCGAAAGATTTGTTGAGTTGTTTTAAAACGATCATAAACATTGTTTCAACCGACGCACGGATTTCTTGTAAAGATGAATGCATAATAATGGCAACGGAATGATGGTTGCAACTGAAAACGCAAAAGCCAAAATTTCTACAACTCCAGGACGGCTTGGATAACGGCTATATTTCATCAAGATGGTAAGCCCAAGCAATAAGATTACGACAAAGCATAGCAATAATATCATCCATATTCCTTCCGGAAAACGAATCAGCACTAAAATAAGCATCGGCAAAGTCCAAATCAAAAGATCTTTGACTCCCCGAATAAATTTCATCCATAGATACCGTTTTGGCGATAAAACATAATTCCATACCAAATGCTCATCCTCCACAACATCGTATGCTTGCAGCGCTATTAAGGCAGTAGCGCCGAGCAAAACGAATGCTAAATTTTCGTTTCCGTAAAGCAAGCTAATCAGGCAAAGGGCATGTAACAACATCCAAATCCACCAAGCTTTGCGAAACAAAAGAGCAAACTCAAATGGCTTTTTTGAAAACGGCGTGGGGACTACTAGGCCACTAATCGCCATTGCTCCGCTGAAAACTATTATTCCAGGCATAATTACCACCGCTAAGCAAAGCAACCATTGCGGATGAACAAGAGCTAAAGCAATGATCGGTAGAGAAACCAAATAATTTTCTAGAAATCGAATGCGATAATATTGCGAAGCAGAAAAAATTTGTCGAAGCGCCAGCAGCTGCGTGCGGGATGATAAGCTCTTCAACAAAATAAATTGCAAACCGATCAATACAAACGGATAGTATTTCGGCGATCTTTGTCCAACGGAAAAAAGCAACGCCAGCAAAATAGTCGCTACCAAAATCGCCATTGGAAATGGAATTCCAGCATCTTCCGCATATCGTTTCAATAAAGTGATTCGTAATCGGAAGTAGTAATTCATGTTTGCGATGAAAGGTCAGTTTTGTGAAGAAGACAAAGATAAGATAATCGCTGTGTTCACGATTAGCGAATAATTAAATTTTAATGAAATCTTCCAACCTTTCTTGTTCTTCTAAACCAAATTTCTTCTTTAACCGGTATTTCGTCATCCGAACGCTTTTCGGCTCCACGTTTAGCAAATTTGCGATTTGTTTGGTGTCAATTCCGAGATATAGATACGCACAGTACTTCAAATCCAAGGTAGTCAATCGCTGCTTCGATTTATGGGTTAAATTTTTGAAGAAATGCGGATGTAATTCCTGAATACGAAATTTGACATTTTCAAAATCGTTATCGAACAGGTTTTCTTCTCGAAGTACCTGCTGAATGTTCACCGCGCTATTATCGCTCAGCTTTTCTTTTAAGCTTTTCAGCACTTCATTCTTATGCTGAAGATGCAATTGATTAGCTAGCACTTCGTCTTGCAATTGTTGCTCCCGCAAGCTCAACAATTCCTGTTCTGCTTTCAAACGATTTTTTTCTTCCTCCGCCAGCTGTATTTTCAGCTCTGCCTCGTGCTTTTCCGCATTCAATTGCTTCTCCCTAACCAAAGAGTAGCGTAGGCGATCTTGATAAGAGCGAAACATAAAAAATGCGCCTATTATTAAAATAACAATCAAAACAGCATATAAGGTTTTCATCTTATTCTGCTGATTTGCTATCTCGGACATTGAAGCTAACTCCTGTTCCTTCTTTTCAAACTGGTAAAGTGCCTCGGTCCTTTTCGTTGTCTCGGCTTGATTCTCGTCAAAAAGTTTTCGGCTATATTCTGCCACTTTTTGTTCGTATTCATAAGCTTTTTTATAGTTTCCCATTTCCGCGTACAACTCCGACAGTCCGCGTACCACATTGATCATGGTATGATAATAAATGGGTTCATAGCTTAAGATGACTGTATAGGCGCGTAGTAGATAGTCTTCTGCCGACTTCAGATCGCCATCGCGCCGCGCCAGCTCGCTTAATATTCCGTAAGCACTTGCAACGACAGACTGACCATTTTTCACTGTACGGCTAACTCGAAGCACCTCTGCTGCGTTATCTTCAATGTCTTCACGAATCGCTGGAGTGAGCTCCGGGAAAAACCGGAACAAATAACTGGCTTTATTTACCCGAGCGATAGCATAGGTATATGTGGCCACTTGCATGGGGAATTCTTGGTAAAGGTCAATAGCTCTTTGCGTAAAGTGGAGCACCGAATCCAAATACATTTTCTTGTTTGTTTCATCGTATTTGTAGGTGTAAGCAACTGCTAATCCTGCGTAAGCATTACTTAATAAGTTTTGATTTCCAGTCTTCTCTGCATCCCAAACGGATTGTTTAGCATAGTCATAGCATTTACCGCCATCGTGCCAATCAACATACACCGTGTACAACAAATAACGAAGTTTCGCGCGGATGTAATAATCTTCTGAGCGATCTACACTGCCCAACGCATTTAGGGCGATCTGAACAGCTTGCTGGACGTCGCCGAGATGAAATAACCTAAAAGCTTGAAGATATTCGAAATAAGCAATTGCTAACGGATCCTTAACGCGCTTTGTGATCTTTGAAATAGTATCAATTATTAGTTCGAGCTTTTCAAAATCCTGTTTGTAAATCGTACCGCGTTGTACCAATGCTTTTATTTTCTCCAACTCATTATTTTCTTTGGATGCTAAATGAATTTGCTTATCGACCCATCCATTTGCCTCATCGTACCGCTCGTTTACGCGGTACCAGTCTACTAATTGGTTAAGGGCGCGGAAGCGATGATCGACAGAATTACCATCATCGCTATAGACTTTCTTCAAGCTATCTAGATAATCACTTTGTGCAAATACAGGAATATATAGAAAGGTAGCAAAAATTATAAGTAGTTGTTTCACCTTCTAAAAATACTAAAAATGCAAATCAGATAGCTATAAAAGACACTAAAAAAACAAAACATTTATCACAAAAAGATACTGATAGTCAAACAACTACGTGCAATATGTGGTCATTTTGTAGACACACGGAAACCATTAGTAGGCAGTATGTAGCTGTAAATTAATAGGAATACAGAAATATTAATTGGAAAATTGTGAAAGGCGATCTAGATCCTATGGAGATCGACCTTTTATCTATCTACACTAAGAAAAATTAAATTTCAAGCTATGATTATTTTCGGTACGCGTTCAAAAAATATTGGCTCAGAACAGGCAGAAGTAACCTGCGGACATTGCGAATCTAACAATAGCATTTGGGTTTATATTTACCGGAGCTACTTCCACATTTTTTGGGTTCCGGCATTTCCGCTTTGGAGATCTTCTGCTTCTCAATGCTCGCATTGCAAACAGGTTTTAGAAGAATACCAGTACAATCCGGAATTAGTAAAAGCCGATAAGCTTGCACGTAAAAATGCCAAAACACCTTGGTGGATGTGGTTTTGGCTTCTGGCGCTTCTAGTGCTAGTAATTGCAATATCGTTGACGAGCATTTTTACCAAAATGTAGCAACCATCTATCGAAGAAACCATCATCTATATATTTTCAAATTTTAACTATTAAAAAATCATCTAATCATGGACAACAAAACACTTTCATTCGTTTCGTACATCACATTAATCGGTTGGTTAATTGCTTATTTTTCTGGAAAAGATACCGCAAATAGCTTATTAAAATATCATTTAAAACAAGCTTTAGGTTTATTTATTCTGTCGCTTGTTTTTAATGTTGCTATTTCCATCCTGGTAATGATCGTCCCTGCTCTGGCATTTCTAAGTTATATCGGTCTTGCTTTCCTAGTATTAATGATCTTTGGAATTATCAATGCTTCTAACGAAGTAGAAAAACCGTTGCCAGTAGTTGGAAAATTATTTGAAGATAAATTTGAGTTCTTGAACAAATAGGCGAAGCTATAACCTAATTGATTGCATAATATATCGGCTAGCAATCCATTTGCTAAAAGCAAATTATACAAACCTTTTTATACTTGTCGTTGATGACTTCTGTAGTCATCATCACACCTTGCAATTATCTTTGAAATCATCCAACAAGGGTGTCTTCAAGCCAAAAGGTTCCTTGAAGCTTTTCTGAAGCTTCAAGGATACTCGGAGGCGAAAAATGTGCGCTCATCAACGATGGTTACTGCTAATGGTGATGTAAAAAATCATAGATTGACGCAGGAGTAAAATTTTTGTTGGACAATCCTTATGCCGTTACGGAGAGCAACTTTTACGAGATGGTTGATGGCGATTACCAATTAATTATAACGCGTAAATATGCGTATTCAAAAGCGAGTAAATAAAAATGTTTAACCATCTTATTTGCTCTTTTCAATGTCGCCGTTATCCGAAACAAAAATATAACGGTAATTGGGATAGCGCTTTATCAGTTTTCTACCTTGCTCCGCTCCTAACACCATAATGGAGGTGCTTAGCGCATTGGCAAACTCGGCAGATGGGCCATAAACTGTTGCGCTTGTCAATCCAGTGGAAGGATATCCGGTTTTCGGATTAATAATATGACTATAACGCACGCCGTCAAACTCGACAAATTTCTGTGTACTTCCTGAAGTCGCAATCGCTCCGCTTTTAATCTTTAATGTCTTTACGATTTTATTGCTGTGAAATGGATCATCGACTCCAATCTTCCAAAACTTTTGTTTCGGCGGATTTCCCCACATCGCCATGTCGCCGGATGCGTTTACGATACCGCCTTTTACTCCGCTTCTTTCCATCAATTCTCGTCCTTTATCTGCTGCGTAGCCCTTTCCTATCGATCCAAACCCAATCTTCATTCCGCAGTTTTTAAGATAAATGGTTGATTTCAAGCTATCCAAGAAAATATTCTCGTAGCCTACGCGTGCGATACTTTTTTGTAGTTCTTCGCCGGAAGGAAGCGTATCCACCGAACCGTCAAAACGCCAAACTTTATCCAAACCGGCGACGCTGATATCAAAAGCGCCGTCCGACATTTCCGAATAGGCGATTGCACGCTTTGTTAATTCAAAAACTTCGCGATCGACCTTTACAGGTCGAATTCCTGCTTGCTGATTTACTTGAGAAATTTGTGTATGTGGCCGCCATTCGGAAATCAGATTTTCAATTCGGTCGATCTCGGCGATTACCACTTCAATATTCTTCTTCGCACTCGCAGAATCAACATCGACGATGGTTATTTCGAAAACGGATCCCATTAATGTGGTTTGCTTGCGCACCAAAACATCTTGTGCGGAAACACTTGGGTATCCTAACAAACTAATTGCAAGGGTTGCGATCAACAAACGTTGTAAACGACGAAGGCTTGGTAAAATAAACATCAATAACAATCGGTTAGAAGTTGTCCGCGATCGCGATAGAATGCTAAATCTTTAAGATTCCGCTTTGCTAATAATTCATCCAAAATAGATTCTACATCGCGCTGCATTTGCAACGCTCCACAAATCAAAATCACACCACGATCAGCCAATAAATTAGCAAAATATTCCGCGTCTTCCTTGATCAAATCCAACACATATTGACTGGTCACTTCTCGAGAATACGCAACATGATAGGAACTCAACTTTCCTGAGTTAATTTGCTTATCGGCAAATTCTGCATAGGATTCGTTGGATGGTTGCTTGTTTCTAAATCCTACATACAAACGCGTAGGAATCTTTGATTTATTGTTGTCCAACATCCCTAAAAATGGTGCGATTCCCGTTCCATTGGCAATCATAACTACTTGTTTTGCTTTCTTTGGAAAATGAAAATGCGTATTCGGTAACCATCTCGCTGATAATAATTTATTATCTTTTAACTCATTTAAATATCCAGATCCTAACCCATGCGGATGAAGCTTCACAAGAAGCTGTACGCAACCGTTAACACGGGCAATCGAATAGAATCGTTCCGTGGCATCATTCTTCGGATAAATAGCTAATAAATCACCTGATTTTATGCGTAGACGTTTGATTGGTTTTAAGACCACTTTGAATATCGGATCGCCTTCAATTACTTTCGTTTTGCTCACCACTTTAAACTGTTGCAGCGATGGCATTTTTTCTTCGTAAACCGATTTGGCTGTTGCCAAAGTTATTCCACTTTCTTTCGTCCACGCGTGTACCCAATTCACTACATCATCGGCCGAACGATCATTAACCGTATATAATGGTAAAATCTGTTTCGCCCAAGTTTGTTCTTGGAGCAAAGCATCGACTTTCATAGCGTAAGCGCAAAAATCAGGATATGATTTTGAACCGAAACCTAGAACGGAGAACTGAACATCCTGCACTTGCGGAAACTGCGCTAATCGAGATTGAAATTGTTTTGCTCCCTGAGGTGCTTCACCCAAACCGTAAGTACAGGTAAAAACAAGCAAATGCTTAGCATTCGGATATTTATCATATCCATTCAAAGAGTCTACAAAACTTTTGACACCTTGATCAAGCAATTGTTTATGTACTCGATTTGCCATCGCCAAGGTGGTTCCATTCTCTGAACCAACCAACAAAATTACTTCGGCTGTTTTTGCGGAAAACTTGTTCTTGATACGACTGCGCGTACGTCGAAACGTGATTACAAAACCTGTATAAATAAAGAATAGAATATTCAGCGCAGCCAAACCTAGTACGATCGCTAATCCTCGATTAGTTTGTCCGGTGTGTAGATCCAAGCTGATCTTTTCCCAAACCGCGGTATAAGCATATTTGGTTTCCTTCAAAATGGCACCATCCATTTGACTGACTGTCAACTGACGATCTTTCAGCGTGATGATATAAAATTCTTCTGGATCATCTTCAATAAATGGAAACTCAATGCGTTCTACATCAGACAGCTTCGTTTGTTGAAACAAACGAAAATCCAAAACAGAAGTCGAAACCTCCTCACTTTGATTGACCACATATTCTTGCACGGATTCCGGTTTAGCGATAATGTTCGTTCGCACTAAGAACAGATATGTTCCGGTCAACGCGATCAATAAAATTGGGATCAACATCAATCGACCGCTAACAACATGAAAATACTGCGCGAAAAAATCCTTACGCACTTTGGAGAAAAACCGCTTCCAGTTCTGTTGGCGTTTTACGATTAACAAGATGCCGGAAATGGTGATTAGCAGGAGTAAAAATGATATCACGCCGACGACGATCCGACCTGTCTCGTGGAGAAACAGCGAGCGATGTAACGTTGTCGTCCACTGAATAAAATCACTTTTCTCTTCTTTAGCACCTAAAAGTTTGCCAGAAATTGGATCAATGTAGCCTTGTACGGCTTCGCTGTCTTCGTTCAATGCATCCAAATAAACGCGTGACTGACGATCAACAACAAGTTCTAAAATTTCAGGATATTGCTGCTTCAATTGAGAAACCGTATTCGCTAACGATATGGTATCCAAATCAGCAATCGCGAAGTTCGAGCTGTTGCTATCGACAGCGTCGTATGCTAAAATAATTCCGGTGACGGAAAGCAGTAGTAAAAACAAAGAAGATGCCCATGCTAAAACTAGATGGGCATACCTCCAAATGGACAAAGTCATGTACTATAAATTATTGCGCTTTCGTCAATTTTACAAAACGTATATAACCTTTCCCGTTGGTGCGCGCAGTAACGCCATCAGTGGTTAGTGCTACCTCCGCATCCGTGGTATGGTATTTTTGTTCTTCTACAGCCGATTCAAAACGAAGTTTGTAACCTTTGTTCATTTTATCAGCATCAATCTCTATCACTCGAACCGCGCGATCCCCACCGCCAACTGAAGCGCCAGTGATAGCATTCAACTTTTCTTTGGTTTTGTTCTGAAATTTATACCATTCTTTCAAGGTATTATACCATTGCTTGTCTGGCCCTAAAACGGAAAGCGTCTTCTCGTAACCACCCTGCGGATTAACTAGCGAAATAATTACATACGCCGCCTCGCCTTCGTACGCATTCATTTGAATCATGCACTTGTATTTGCTTGATTGCGCGAATGCGCTAGATGATAAACCAAAAACGATAGCAAGAAGTAAAAATATTTTCGTGAGATTGTTCATAGTTCTATTTTAAGAAATCGGTAGAAACTTGATTGTTAGTTAAAAATTCGTTCTCTTGCGCCAAATCAAAGGCTGTTTCGTCGAATTCAGTTTTCAAATTTTTGTCTGCTCCCAATGCCACCAATGCCTTCAAAATCGTATCATCTTTCGCAATCAAAGCTGCTTTATGCAACGCCGTCATTCCTTCGTTATCCTGCGCGTTTACATCAGCACCGAGTTTGGCAGCTTGCTCAATCAATTGGACGTTTTCTTTTGCTACTGCGATATGAAATAATGAGCTTCCGTCAGATTGTGGTTTCGCAACGTCTACATTTTTTGCCTTCAATAAAGCTAATTTTTCATTGAAAGGATTTCCGGTTGGAGCACCGCCAGGTCCAGGTCTGCCTTCGCGGTAAGAATCGAACCAATGAAATGCTAAATTACGACCATCTTTATCCAGTACATCCACGTTCGCACCTTTTTCCAAAAGCAATTTTACGTTATCCGCAGAGCCGTTTGCTACCGCAAATGTTAAAGCGGATTGTCCCTTTTCGTTTTGCGCATTCACGTCGCTTCCTGCGTTCAAAAGCGCTTGAACAACTTCCGATTTTTGTCCAACCGATGCCAACATTAACGCCGTATTTCCATCGTTATTTGCTTTTTTAGCGTCAACCTTTTTATCTAGGAAGTATTGAATAATCTCCATGTTACCACCGCGAACTAAACCGTGTAGGATTGTTGCTCCTTCATGGTTAATTGCCTGTGGGTTCAATCCTTTTTCCTCGACTAAATATTGATATACATCCAGTCCATTTGCTTGGCGACGGAAACCTTGACTTGCGAAGAATAGTGCGTCATCGGTCAACTCCGCGCCTTTTTTGATAAATGCTTCCACGATTTTCTTATTTCCTGATTTAGCAGCGTAATCAGCAACGGTGCGACCGTGCGCGTCTTTATCCTTTACAGAAAGACCTTTTGATTCGAAATAGTTGGTCAATTTCAAATCTTCATCCGCTGCCGCGGCAAGCATCAATAATGTTGCGCCGTCAGCGTATGTTTTCTTTGGATCAACGCCTTTAGCAAATAACGCATCATAGATTGCTGTATTTTCATTTCCACCACTCGCTGCATAAGCTACAATCGGCGTTCCGTAGCTGTCTGCGTAGTTGACGTCAGCTCCTTTTTTTATTAGGTAATCAACTACCTCCTTATTCCCATTGGCTGCTGCCCAGTGCAAGTAATGACGGCTATGATGCGTTTTTTTATCGACAGGATTTCCTTCTTGATCCAATAAATAGAAAATCACCTCGTTCGAAGCTCCGCTATTGATGGCCATCGTGGTTACATCGAAAGATGCAGCATTCGACTCAGCAGGATCGTTACCTTCTGCTACCAATGTTTTCACTTTTTGAAGATCAGGTTTTCCTCCCCAAAAATCTCTACTTAAAAATACGGAATTACTTTGTGCAAACGTGGTGCTTGCGCTTAGGCAAAATAATAAAGATGCGAGTTTGTATGCTTTCATAGATAATCTTGGCTTTATTTAATATAAGTCTAAATAATGCTGCAAACATAAGGAATAATAGCGAATATTGAGTATTAAAGATGTTAGTATTGAGTTTTGAGATATTAGTACTAAGATGTTCGGTATTAAGTATTAAGATGTTAGTATTGAGATAGCAGTATTCAAACTTTTGCCTTTTTAATTTTTACTTTTTACCTTTTTAATTTTCACTTCTCACTTCCTCAATCGATAGCTTAACCCAACTAAGAATAAGCGACCGGGTTGACCCGGCATCATCATGTTAGTAAAGTTAAACACGTTATCGACGGTAAATCTTAAAGCCAAACCCTGGTGGTAAAAATTCTTTTCAACGTGCGCGTTAACTAGATAATGGCCGGGAACAAATGTATCAAATCGATCAATGAATTGATTGCCATTGAAGTCCGCAAATGGATACTTTCCGCGGTAATTTACACGCATGGAAATGCTAGTATCCCAAGGTTTATAGGTGTAAAATGCGCGCACGTTCAGCATGTGACGAGAGCGGTTTTCAATTCCCCAATAATCGGATGTGCTAACTGGCGGAGATTCTCCAGTTTTCGGATTGTGCAGGTTTTGGTTATAAGGCCAGTTTCCTGCACGAATGCTATCTAATACGCTGACATCCCTGGATAGCAGATATTGATAGCCAAATTGGATATCAAGATCGCTTATCGGTGTCCATTTCACGTTGGCTTCAAAACCTTTATTAACGACCTTCGCTAAGTTTTGGTAAGAGAATATTTGACTAATTTCCGTTCCGGTAGCTACTAATATTGGATTAATTTGATTTCGTATTATATGGTAAAATACATTGAATTCACCAGAAAGACTTTCATTTAATCGCGCATTTAACCCCGTATTGTAAGACATACTTTTTTCCGCTTTCAAATTTTGATCCAGCTGACTGATTAAATATCGACGTACCTCGCTAATCTGTCCTGTTTCCTGAAGTTGCGATAGCGTTTGTTGCAACATTTCATTTCCCACGACCAAATAGCTGGCCGATGGATTAAAGAAAACCAAATAGCGCGTACGATAATCTGGCACTTTGAAACCACTTCCTACGCCGGCCTTCCACGTTAGGTGATCATTAATGGCTACATTAATCCCCAAACTTGGATTTACACGCCCGCCAAAATCGACCGTGTGATCGTAGCGTAATCCGCCCAAAATATTTATTCTATTAGAAAGCGCTTTTTCTCCTTGGAGAAATCCAAAACCTGTAAACAAGCTTTTGCTCCCGATCAAAGCCTGATCGCGCATGGTTTCGCTACTTCCTCCTATTCCACCAGTCAACTGCAAACCATTCGCGAATTTCTTGGCAAATTGTTGTTCCAGCCGATGAATCTGCTGCACAAACTCCAAGCTATTTCTCGTGTCAGCAGCATCCTGCCATTGCACAAACTCATCCGCATTGTATTGCGTGTAATAATATCTGCTCAATAATTGCCAATCGTTTCGAAGGCGTTGATCCCAAGTTAACGAAACGTTTAAATCTTTCTCATCTTGCCGATCTTCAGAAACCCAATTATCGCCCCAGTTTTTCGGCATAAAGGATTGACGAATTCCATATCGAATGCTCGCTCCTGCCGTGCTATTCGCACTTACTTGATAGCGACCGCGCGCTTGAAAACTGTAATTTTGATACGGCGGACTGGTTTGTCCGTCAACCAAATATGGATTGGTATTAAAACCATCTGTGCGGTAATAATTAGCACCGACATGGATATTTCCGCGTTGTTGCGCAAAGGAAGTTTCGCCATCCAATGTCGCATCGATCATATTCAAACTTCCATAACGGATTGAAGCCAGCGCCTGCGGTTCTAAAGCACCGTGGCGCGTGATAATGTTGATCGCTCCGCCTAACGCTTCGCTACCGAAAAGACAGGACGACGCGCCTTTGACGATTTCAATGCGTTCAATATTGCTGACGCTAATGCGCGATAAATCGAAATTGCCATTGTTACGACCAACCATCGGCTGACCATCAATCAGAATCATCACATAATCGCTACTAAATCCCTGTAATTGCACACCAACCGATCGACTACCTCCGCCCATATTATTCACGACAGCGATTCCGGTTTGCTCTTTCAGAATTTCGTCCAATCGACGGCTACCCATCATTTGGATTTCTTTCCTTGTGATGATACGCATCGGCATAGCAGCGCGCTCTAAGCGGACGAGGTTATCGGGCGTTTCCAGTTTCGTGGCATCGTGCCAAACATCAACTTCGCCAATAACGTGCGATCCAGCCTTAAGCGTAAATGTTCGCTTTAATTCTTTATTTGGCTCGATTGAAATCGAATCTTTCCAAACCTCATAGCCGGCGTGTTGAATCGTCAGATAATACAATCCGGCATACAACGATGGAAACGAGAAACGACCATTTTCACTTGTTTTCTCTTGATGACGGTCGGGCTCTAAAGCTAAGGTGACGCCATTGATTGGCGATCCGGATTCGTCGGTGACCAAGCCAACGAACGATCCTTTATCTTGTGCTAAAACAGCGTCAAGATGAACAAACAATATAATTATCAAACAAAATCGCAAAAAGCGAACGGATTTAATCATTCCGATATAGATGGTATGTAAGTCCTAAAAAGTACATTCTTCCGGGTTGGGATGGTACTTTAGGATCGACAAAATTCAATAAATTCTCTGTAGTTGCACGAACTGCCAAACGTTGCTTAGGAAACTTCTTTTCAACCGCAGCATGCAACAGATAATGTCCGCGCACAAACGTATCAAAACGATCCATATAGCCATTGTTATTCAAATCGGCAAAAGGATATTTCCCACGATAATTCACGCGGAGGTTTGCACTTAAGTTCATCGGTTCGTAGGTATAAAAAACCTGCGCATTGTACATATGCACCGAACGATTTTCGATTCCCCAATAATCTTTTGCCGAAGGCTGATAATTGACATAACCCGTTTCCGGATCGAATAACGGACTATTATACAATCCGCCTTCGCGAATTTCATCGCCAACGGTTCGGTCTTTCGCAATCAAATACTGATATCCGGCAGCCAATTGTAAAGCTGGAATTGGTTTGAAATTCATCGATAATTCCGCTCCGCGGAAAAAAGCACGCGCATGATTGCGATAGGAATAAATCAATTGACCATCAATGTCCGTTCCTATTAACACCGGATTTATCTGGTTCTCGATTTCGTGGTGGAATACGGAACCTTCCGCACGTAAACGGTTGTCGAATCCTTGCCAGATCAGACTGAAATTGTAGGAGCGACTCATTTCCGCATTCAGCGCTTGGCCACGAATTTCGTCGTAAACAGGCTGCAATTCGTATTGGCTCATACGTCCGGATTGACGGAGTTGATTAATTACATCTTGCAAGGCATACGATCCCACCAATACATTATTTTGAACCGGATTGTAAGCTACCTGAAACAACTTCCGCATATCAGGCGCTTTAAAAGCCGTACCGTAAGCAAATTTGGCGCTTAACGAAGGTAGCACTTGGTATTGCGCTGCGAAACTCGGATCTAAACGCCAACCGTATTGGTCAATGTGATCATAGCGCAGCCCTAATGTAAGATGTAAGCGCGGATCAACCTGCCAATTTGCCTGCGAATAAGCGAAGATCGTACGAATCTGATCTACGTCAGTTAGAATATTTTGGTCAATGCCTTCAATCGTTCCTCCTACCCCGGTAATCACATCCAACTTATCGTCGACGCTGTACGCCACTTGTTGCTCCAAGCGATGAAACAATTGCGCAAACTTCGTTTGGCTGATGCTGTCGCCTTGCGATAAGCTGACGTTCATATCCGCATTGTACTTTGTCAAATAATAGCGCGTCATGCTACGCCATCGATCACTTATTTTGCCGTCGTAGTTTGCGAATAAATTAATATCCTGCTCGCTAAGCACATCGTTCGTTTGGAAATCAGCACCTAAAAATTCCCGACTCATAAAACTTCGGCGCAAACCATAGCGTCCGCTCACGGACATCGTGTTATTTTCGTTGAAGCGATATCTAAATCGGCTTTGCGCCGCATAATTATCATAAGGCGGTGCCGTTGTTCCTTTAATGGTTCCCTGATTGGTATTGAAACCGCCGGTGCGGTAATAATTAAGATTTCCGGAAACCGTACCTTTCTGTTTTAAAACGGGCGCTTCGCCATCAAGCGAAACATCCACCGTTTCGTTCTTTCCGACATTCACGAAAGTCATGGCTTGGGGTTCAGTAACGAGCTGTTTGGTGATCACGTTGATCGTTCCACCAAGCGCATCACCACCATAAATATTTGCGGCAGCACCTTTGGTGATTTCGATGCGCTCGATATTGCTGACGCTGATTCGCGATAAATCGAAATTACCACCGTTCCGCCCAACCATCGGCTGTCCATCGATCAGCACCATAATGTACTCACTGCCGAATCCCTGCATCTGCACACCTACTGAACGCGCACCACCGGCAATATCATTAACAATGGCAATACCAGTTTGCTCCTTCATCACCTCATCCAAACGTCGGCTTCCCATCAGCTCAATCGTACGTCGGTCAATCACCGTCACGGGCATAATGGTATTTTCTAATTTTACCAAGGTTTCCAAATTCGCATTGATACGCCGACCAGTTACAACGGCTTCATCAATGCGTTGATCGTTGCGTTGTAACCAAATATCGTGCGTAAACGTTTTTTCGGCAGCAATCAGCACCGTATCGATTTGTGTTTGATAACCTAAAGCTTTCGTTTGGATAATAATCCGATTTGCATTTAATTTCGAAAAAACATATCGTCCATTTTCATCACTTGTCGTGATTTCTGTAGTTCCAACCACTTGTATTTCTGCGCCGGAAATCGCATCCGTCGATTGATCGGAGCGCTGCGCCAGCACACGCCCCTGCAACTTTTGTTGCGCAAATGTTGTGGGTATATACGCTAACCATCCGATTAGCAAAATAGAAAGTAATCTCATGCTTGTTTATTAATCTTTGGTGCGCAAGTTTCTGCTTCCGTCAGGTTGAATGTAATAGCGCATGCTGATATAAGGCGATGGCCAATTCGCATCGGTCAATACCTCCGGCGCACCTTTGTACATGCTTATTAATTGTAGTTTTCCATATTGATACGAACGTTCTCCAGTATTCGGATCGATTCGTTCCAATCGAAGAAAATACGCTCGATATGGAAATGGTTTAGCGATGAAAGTATTTCCGATTTGATACCAGGAATTGATACCGGGTCCATACTGCGATTCGAATCCGATCTGCATCGTATTTACCGGACGGTTATCAAAAAACTCATCCTCCGGCGCTTCGTCCATGAATTCGTATCCATATTCGTACATAATAACCGACGTTTTCCGAATCGGACTACCGTTGCCCGGACTCAATGGCGAAAGGCCGTTGTTGAGGTAAATCATGCTATTCAAATCGCCAGTGAATGCCAAATCCCATTCATCAGTCCGCAAATAGCGAACGGAATCCGCATTGTCGCGCAGGAAATGTTGCCATTTATCTTTGAAACGAAACAGAAACGGACTGAACACTCCGGCTTCCTTGCCACTTTTACTGAACTGAACTTCCACGAAGTTTTCATTCTGCCGATAATTGGCTGGTTTCGTTAGCAGCTCCCAAGCTTTTCCATTGTACAGATATACCCGATTGTTACGGTTATTGCGATATGCCCAATTCGTTTGCGGATTGCTCGGCGCTTGTTGCATAAAACCACGCCAATCAATGGTTAGCGGTTGCGCGGATTGGTTCGTGCTATCCACCGCAATTTCCATTTGATACCAACTGTTCGTTCGGCGGATATAGTGTAACCCATCAGAAGTATTTTGATAAGCTTGATTCGCCATCGCTCCGGACGGATGCGCAGTCGCCGGACTTAACCATTGAATATTTTTTTCGCTTTCCAGCACTTCTCGCATCCAAACGTCTGCCGTTTTACTGCCGCGCTCCACATCAACTCCGCGTGCACCGTTGATGATTTCATTCGCTATCGGCGTAAAGCGAATAGAATCCGTCCAGGAACTGTTATAAAAACGTTGTCGCAGATATAAATCTCTAGTTTCCAACTCCGGTTGCCAACCGTCGGTCGCCAACGTATCGCCCGGCAAATCGTAAATCACCGTGCTCACACCATCTTCGTAATTTGGCGACGGATCTTCCAGCTTGTAACAAGCTTGGAAAAGAAAGCTCGTAAACAATCCGGCAATACCGATTTGATAAATGATTTTTTTCGCGATCATGCTATGCTATTTTTTTGCGGAAACAATTGTGGTATAATTAACCGTTCCCCGCTGGCTGTACATGGATATCGTTTGTCCGTATTGAACCGCCATATCACCACTGAGATGTGTCCAAATACCGTTTTGATTGATGTATTCGTACAAAAATTGGATGTAGGAAATATGTCCACCTACGAATTCTTCGGCTTCCGCCGGTATGTTGAACTTCACTTCATTCTCCGTAGCATCAAAATTTTGAATTGGGAAGGTTTTGTTTCTGTACGTGTATCGATATTGCGGAAGTCCCGTTCTCGGGTTTATTGTCGTATCGATACGTTCGACCGCGCGTGTATGTAATAAGATGCTATGCAGATGATCTTTCTTGTAGTATCGCGTGACTGCTCCGTTTACTTTATCGTCGTATTGGTATTTGACATGAAGTTGTTGACCGGGAGTTACGTTTGTATTTTCTTCTACGAAATTCGGCGTAACGCTGCCCGATATCAATGCAAGATTTGGCGCTCGCATAAATAGGATTTTCGAATCAGACACTAAATCCCCCACTTTTACATAAATACGGTGCTTTCCTGTATCCTGCTGATTGGAGAACTTAGGTAACTCCACACGCAGATTGGTGTTCGTTGCCGTAGCGGTATCTATCGGTAAGTCAAACTCAAAGCCATCATGTACACGTTGCATGTAAACCTTTACATCCGACAGATTTCCTGTTGTTAGAAAATATTCACCAAGCAAAAACAGGTAAAGTCCGGAAGTCGCTTGATTTTCAGGAACTACGCGCCATCCCGATCCTTCAACCACATTTAAGTAATCCAAATTACCCACTACAGCCGTAAAAACTGGCGTTTCGCGCGTGGTTTTAATTTTAAAAACGTAGGTTTTTGAATCGCCATTTTCTGCCGTTACGGTGTAGGTTGTTTCTCCATTAAATGGAACTGCGGTACCTGATGCCGGACTAATTGTCGCGCCTTTCGCGATTTGAATCGTCGGCGTAACATTTTCCGGTTTTGTCAATTGCGGATTCCAATACACAATAATGCTATCCTTAGAAACGACGCCGCGAAGCGGATCGTTGCCAACATTTTGTCCGGAAAGATATACGCTCAAGACATCGGTATATGGCTGCTTGGCGGTTTCGTATTCAGTTTTGCTACAGCTCACTAAGAATAATGCCTGCAACACAAAACAAATGATAATGCTGATGTTCGTTACTTTCATGTTGCTTAGTTATTGGTTGATGCTTCTACTAAAAATCCAGCACTACTCGGAATAGCGATTCGGTGTTCTGTGCCAAAAACGGTTCCTGCTCTGAATCCGGGCTCCTCCTTGAATACCGCGTAAAGATTGATGACGTTACTTTGGTAATTTCTGTAAACGCCCACAGGCATTTCCGGAAAAATAGCCTTGATGGTTGATCTGTCATTACTCACGATGCGCATCGCAATTTCTTTTCCGTAAAGATTCGAGGCAAATCCGGTCGGCACATCCCCTTCACGTGTCGATTTGTTCACACGTAGATATATTTTTTCTGGTACTGGAAATGTTGCTTCGCCCGATTCGAAAACGATCGTATCACCTACCATATATTTGGTACTACTGCTATAGCTTTCCGTGTAAGGTAATCGGTAATCAATTTTCATCGGTGCTAACTGCGTCGTTCTTCCTTGATGATCCAGCGTTACGTCATACGTTCCGAATTTTGCATTTGGAGAAACGCGCGCTGTCATCACATACATCTCATTCGCTTGCGGCGAAACCGAAATACTGCGTACATAATCGGTATGTGTTTCGTCGGTTTCCTGATTTTTCAGTGTGAATGTTGCGCGATGCGAGCTGGAAAGGAAGTTTCCGAACGCATAGAAAGCCGCATTGGCGTTGATTTCGTAGTTGCCATCCTCCACGGTATGTAGCTTAAAATCGAATGCGTTACGTCGTGGATTGTTTCCATAACCGATCACTTTCAACGAATCTGGATGCGGCAATATTTCTTGGGTAAGCACATAATTTCTGTACTTTCCGTCAGCACTGCGTACGATGTAACGTGCTGAATCCCCTGCCGCAATCGGATCAAGTTCATCTTCCAAAAGATTGATTTCCGTACTGTCCGAGCGCAAGAGCGTTGCGCCCTCGTCGATGATGATTTCGCCAATAAGAAAATCTAGATTGCTGTAATATGGTATATATAATTTGATGCTGTTTAAATCCTGGTCAATAGCACCAACCAAAGGCTGTGGGCTGTTTTTAATTTGAAAAGCAGTAATGCGATTTTTCGGCTCTTGCTCAAAATCGATAACTTCTGTTTTCGTACACGATTGCAACGACAATCCGATGAGAATAGACAGCGGAAAAACCGTCCGCATAAACTTGCTTGCGAACGATTTACATTTTAGGTTACTTGCCATTGGACGAAACGATTTTGGTTTCAACAGTTAATCTTCCAGTTTGCGGATCCGGTGCGTAAAATAAGCTGTTATTAAACAATACAATTTGACCGTATCGATTGGCACCACCGTCGCTTAAATGTGTCCAAACGCCATCGCTATTGATGAATTTGTATACGAATTGACCAATACGCAAATTTCCGCCGACAAATCCTTCTAATCCATCGGGAAGTTTAAATGAAACTTGATTAGCAGTTGCTTGGAAATCAGTAATCATAAAAGCTTCATCTTTATAGACGTTCTTATATTGTTCCTTTCCTGTCCGTGGATTAATCGTCGTATCAATGCGCTCAAGTCGACGTGCGGAAATCATTACGGTATGCAAATCAACAGGTTTGAAATAACGCGTAACGGCGCCATCCAAATCGTCGGTGTAGTTGTAATCGATCGAAACGGTTTGACCGGCGTGTACCGATTGGCCTCTTTCTTTAAATTGACCGGAAACTTCTCCATATTGTTGCACATTTGGACCGCGCATGAAAATATCTTTAGATTCTGATTTTAGATCACCTACCTGAACCCAGATTCTGTGTCTACCTGTATCCAATTGATTGGAAAACTTCGGTAATTCTACCTTCATGCTTGTGTTGGTCACCGATTCTGCATCGAATGCTAAATCGAATTCGTAACCATCGTGTAAACGTTGCATATAAACCTTTACATCTTCTAGGTTTCCCGTTGTTAGAAAATACTCTCCCAAAAGATTGAGATGTACTTGTGAAGTTGGCTGCGTTGCGGGAGTTACGCTCCAAAACGTTTCTTCCATTGGATAGATCAAATCCAACGAGGTTACGATCGCAGTAAGAACAGGTTGCTCGCGATTGGTTTTGATACGCAAGGTATATTCTTTGGTCTGTCCGTTTTCCGCCGTAACCGTGTATTTAGTTTGATCAGAAAATGCGACGGATGTCCCAGATTCTGGACTGATCTTTGCGCCTTCGGCCAATTTGATCGTCGGTACGATATTACTAGGCTGTGTGGTTTCCGGGTTCCAATAAATGATGATGCTATCGCCAGAAATGACACCTTGCAACTTTTGTTTTCCTGCCACCTGATCTTCGACATAGAAGCTAACAATATCTGTGTAAGGACGCGTTTCCTGATCGTAGTTGGTTTTGCTACAGGACATGTATAATCCGCAACACATCAAAACCAAGATGATTATATTATTTATTTTCATGAATTTAACTTGCTATAAATGAATGATAATTACTGGTCAAAAACTTATTGCTGTTTTGGAAGTACAGTAAAACCTAAACCCGATGTGATCGCTATTTTCACTTCCTGACCGAACGGCGTATTTTCTTCAAAACCATCTTCGCGAGCGAACACACCGAAGATGTTGATGATGTTGCTTTGCCAGTTTTTATATAATCCTGCAGGAACATCTGGGAATATGGCTTTGATTTCCGTGCGCGTCGCGCTCACAATCTTCATTTCTAAATCTTTTCCATATAAATTTTCCGGAAAATTTGGCGGCACATCACCTTCCCTTGTGGATTTATTAACGCGAACGTAAATGCGTTCTGGTTTAGCGAAAGTCGAAGCTGGCGCCGTGAACGTTATGGTATCGCCTTGAGCATAAGACGTGCTACTTGAATAGTTCTCTGCATAAGGTAATTGGTAATTTATTTTTACTGCTGGCAATGTTGTCGTTCTGCCTTGATGTTCTAAACTAACATCGTATGTTCCGAATAATGCTTGGGGCGATATACGCGCGGTCATCACGTATTGGTTGTTCGCTTGCGGACTTACTGCTTGGATTTGCGCATAATTTTGATGTACTTCTCCAGTTTCCCTGTTTGTTAAGGTGAACTTCCCTAAGGCACTACTGGAAAAGAAGTTACCAAACACATAAAACACACGGTTGGCATTGATAGCATAATCGCCATCCCCTGTAGTATGCAATTTGAAATTATATGCTCCCATCCGTTCTTCATTACCGTACCCTAGAATATTCAAAGGTTGGGTATGTGGTAGAACTTCTTGCAATAAGGTATAAGTACGATATTTCCCTTCCGCGCTACGAACAATGTATTGCACCGTATCGCCAATAGCAACGGGTTGCAATTCATCTTCCAAAAGATTGATTTCCGTGCTATCAATGGTTAGTAAGGTGGCGCCCTCATCCAGTTTAATATTGCCAATCAAATAATCCAGGTTGGTATAGTATGGTAGAAACACTTTGATGGTGTTTGTTTCCTGATCAATCGCGCCCATCATGTGCTGCGGATTATTCACTACCTTGTATTCTACAATCTTATTTAACGGCTCTCTTTCGTATGGAACCAATTCATTTTTCGTACAAGATTGCAGCATGAGAAGCCCAATCACTGCAGCGTACAGCAATTTGGTTTGGTTTGTTATGTTTTTCATATGTTAATAATCTGCTTTTTAGTAGCCATATGGAATGTCCAGATTTTTACCTTCGGTGAGCTCGCAAGCTCGGTTCTATTGCTGTCTGCTTTTGGCAATAATGGACATTTCATAGGTTGATGTTACTCGTATAGTAATCTGATTATTCTATTGATGAAATCAGATTTGTTCATCGTAATGAACGGTAGTTTTCTTTCTGCTGACATCCACCGTCATGGAAGGTCGACGTTTCACGAAACCGAATCGTACTTCATCCGCTTTAATCAAAATATAGCGGAAGCTGAAATACCCAAATGGCGTATTTCGTTGATCGCGTTTCATGTTCTTTGGATCGATGGTATCCTTATAATAGGATAGAAATTCCAACTTGGCGAAGTTACCTCGCGCTGTACGTACAATTAACGTTCTCGGACGAAGCAACCCGGCGCGCTGTGCATTTTGTGCGGTTGGAAAAGATTTGATCAAATCCTCTGAAAGCGCGTAGATTAAATGCGAATACATAAACGCTTCGTGTGCCAATACCGGATCTTGGCTTCCCAAATTGACCACTTTATCTGGACGAATGAAGTTTCCGCCGAATGTATACGCAAAAGGCCCCATTCCACTTCCCGCCGCGCCTTGCGCGTCCAAGGAAGTTAATCCTGGCTCCATGATCGTCATGCTTGTAGGCAAATCCTGTACCTGACTATATGCGGTGTCCATCAATGCATATCCTCCAACGGACGAACTTCCGTAACCCAATCCACGTCGCGACCCGTTGTTTCCGGAAATACTAACGCCAAATGATCCACCCATTCCCAAATCCCAGCGATCGCTGATTTTGTATCCCGGATGTACGACGCTAAACCGCTCCAAGCTGAAAAGAATCGGATCCAAATAATCAGGTGGTTGTCCGGTCAATCCTTCCACGCCATCCAGCGCGAGATTATGCACATAAATTTCTCGATTGAATACCGAATCGTTCAATGGGATCTCCGGCTCCCAAACGAAAGCATTTAAATCGTATATCTCACCGCAGCTGTTCAGCATTCCTGCTATGCCGAGTAGACCTAGCATCCAGCTGGCTCTGTGACGAGTTTTTTGGTTGGTTTGGTAATATTTCATGCTTGGTGCAATTATCTTGTACTAAGATTTCTAGAACCGTCTTCCTGAATGAAATAACGGAACGTCAAATACGGCGCCGGCCAAAATTGGTCGGTAACTGCTGGTGGATTTCCCTTGTATGCACTAATCAATTGTAGTTTTGCATATTTTCCATTCGCCAAGCGCAATGCATACGTGCGATTCGGCAAACTCTTCATGATGTGCGTGCTGCTGTTGTAGCTGTACCATCCCGGCGAATTCTCCTCATTTGCCCAACTTACGTCGGTAAATGTGCTTTGATCAAATTCTGCATCCGATGGCGCTTCGCGTACCGCATCGTAATCGGCATGAAGCAAGACAATCGCCGTGCCTTCGGCAACGCCTTCAAAACCAGGGTTACTGGAATCTGCATTATTATTGATGAATATGCGGCTGTTGTAATTATCGGTGAAAGCCAAATGCCAATCGTTGGTTTTCAACCAACGTGCAGAATCCGCAGCAGTGCGTACCCAAATTTGTCGGGCTTCTTCCAGATCAAATAAGAAAGGATAAAACGTTCGGCGATCTTTTCCGGGAATTCCGGTAGATACGGACGCGCCGGTATCCCCTGCTAAATCGTAAATCACTTTGCTAACGCCGTCTTCCAACGTATCTGGTGTGTCCTCCTTTGCACATCCGATCGCTAACACGCCGAATAAGAAGATTTTATTTAAACTGATTCTAAATAATTTCATGCAGCAAAAGTCTATATTATCTAAATAAGTTTTATATGCGATCCGTATTATTTTATATGCGATCCGTATTTTCCGATGCTAAATGCTGTTGCTTGAAGCAATTATGACGGAAATACGATACAATAAGCAGGTTGCTTATAGGTTTGCTTTTTGATTAGGCAGCCCAAACTTTCGAGCAGTCGAACCGTATTATGCACGGTAGCCCAGCTCACGGCGTGCGATTCCCGAAGATCAATCCACAATCTTTCTAAATCAGAAACGTGTTCTCGTTCGCACAATGCCTTTATAATACACAAACGTTGTGGGCTCAGGAGGTATCCCTCCCGGCTCAACAACGTCAGTATGTTTTCGATCTTGTTATTCATCTCCTGATTTTAAACGGAAAGCGACGCTTGTTCCTTCGTTGATCCTGCGAAGACATCTTCGAAACGTGCGAAGGTTTCTTCTCCCGTTTTCATAAGTGCCGCCACATCCGCAGGTTCGACTACCAATTCATTCATGCGCTCCGTGAATGCTGCCCAACGTTGACCCGTAGATTCGCCGTATCCGGAGAAAAAGCTAAATCCGGTTTCCATGCCATATTTCTTCAACATCTGCACAATGTACGGTCCGCCCATGATCGATCCTTCTAAAACGTATAGCGCTCCAAAAGCTTCCGCTACCGATTGAATATTCGGTGCTTTTGCTGCTGGCAACGTATCCACGTTTTCGCCCAAATCAACAATATCCTGACGTATGTGTGAAGCGTTTCTTCGACTTGCATAATCCGGCAATACACCTGACGTGATAAATGGAGCGATTGCTTGCTCGACTGCGCTGAAATAAGCATAGAAATGTTTTAAAACATCTGCATAATCCGCTTGACTACGTATTCCTTTCAACCGCATAACGACGGTTTTCTCTAATTGTTGATGAGCCGATTTAGTGGCTTCCTTGATTGCTGTACTTACCATAACACAAAGTTGTCGATCGAACGACATATCGTTTATATGCAATCCGTATTAGTTTATATGCAATCCGTATTAGTTTTAAGTCCAAATACGGTGCTTTATATGCGATCCGTATTTTTTTATATGCAATCCGTATTTTTTAAGTAGTTCGCGCTTTGGGATTTGCTTTTGCTTGTGCGATATGTTTCTTTTGTAGCCCATGAGGCAAATAATCATTTTATGCGTTACTATTTCATCCAGCATTTCGCTGAGTTTTGCGCAAGCAAAACGAATTGTGACGCTCGGCGCTGCGTTGAGTGAAACCGTACATGCTTTGGGTGCGGGAGCGCGAATTGTGGCCGTCGACGTGACCAGCGAATATCCGACGGTTATCAAACAAAAACCTCGTGTAAGTAAAGATCGAACCGTTTCGTTGGAAGGCTTGCTTTCTTTCAAACCAGATTTAATCCTCACTCCTCCCAATGAGCTTACCGCCGAAACCATCAGAAAATTAAAGCAATTGGGTGTTCGCGTGGTGACAATTAATCAGGAATATTCCGTTAAAGGTGCACAGCGATTTATTCAGGAAGTCGGCACATCAATCGGCATGCAGGATGCCGGTGCGAAATTAGCGGCAAAAACCGCAAAAGAGACACAAGAAGCGCTGGCATCGCTTAAAAAATCGAACCAAAAACCCAAGGTGCTTTTTATTTATGCGCAAGGTGTTGGATTGATGAGCGTAGCTGGAAAAGCAAGCCAATTGGATGCTATTATTTCCTTGGCCGGAGGCAAAAACGCGATACAAGAGTTCTCCGATTTTAAACCTTACAGCACGGAAGCTTTAATTAAAGCCAATCCCGACGCATTGCTACTATTTGATTTCGGAACCAGCAGTTTAGGCGGAGCGAATGCGGTATTGCGCATGCCCGGCATGAGCATGACAAAAGCCGGCAAACAAAAAAGAATTATATCAATGGATGGGCCATTATTGGTTAACTTTAGCACGCGATTGCCGATTGCTATTCGGGAATTGAATAAGAAATTATATCCTTCGGCTCCATAATCCCCAATGAAAAGACCAGCAATTTACGCACTTCTAGCTTTCGCTTTACTGATAGCGATCGTTTTATCATTGAGCTTGGGCGCGGTGCATATTCCCTTTTCTGACATAGCGCAGATTATCGGACAAAAAATTGGAATTGGCGCTTATCGTGAAATTGATGAGTTGTATATCGGCGTGATGGATTTGGTACGTTGGCCACGAACCTTATTGGGTATCTTAGTTGGTGCAGCACTCGGCATTTCCGGCGCGGCAATCCAAGCTGTCTTTCGCAATCCATTGGCCGAACCCGGATTGATTGGCATTTCCGCCGGAGCATCCTTAATTGCTGCTTCCATTATTGCTTTCGAAACACTGCTCTTTGTGAGTTTAGGTCATCTTTTTGGCAGTTATTTGCTTGCGATCGGCGCATTTGTGGGCGCGGCATGTGCCACTTGGTTGGTGTATCAGATATCGCTCACCAATGGGAAACCACATATCGGAACGATGTTGTTAGCCGGAATTGCCATCAATGCATTGGCCGGATCGTTAACGGGTTTGATAAGTTACATTTCGGACGAGCAACAGCTAAGAACCATCACGTTTTGGATGTTGGGAAGTTTGGGCGGTGCAAATTGGGAAGCCGTTTGGACGATACTGCCTTTTGTAGTCATTGCCTTGTTTGGATTGACATTGCTTGGAAGAGCGTTAAATACATTCGCCCTCGGCGAACAAGAAGCGCGACAGTTGGGTCAAAGACCCGATCGTGTCAAATTGTTGGTTATTGTTTTTGCAACGATGGCTGTCGGCGCATCGGTTTCCGTTTCCGGCGTTATTGGATTTGTTGGTTTGCTTGTTCCGCACGGCGTGCGAATGATTGGCGGCGCGGATAATCGTTTCGTATTGCCCGCTTCTGCCATTTTGGGCGCAGTGACGTTAACCATTTCCGATGTGATTGCTCGAACGATTGCCATACCGTCGGAAATCCCGATCGGTGTGGTCACATCGCTGTTAGGAACGCCAGTATTTTTGTACATTTTAATCCGAGACAAAAAGAAAATTGTCAGCTGATTTATACGTAGTTTTAAGAATTGCACATCATATTTATGCTATTTGCTGAAAATCTAAGTTATTCCATCAAGAAAAACACCTTGCTTCGAAACTTCAACCTAAGCATTCGTCCGGGTGAATTTTTGGCGGTTTTGGGTGCCAACGGCGCAGGGAAATCCACCTTGATTAAATTATTGAGTGGCGAACATACGCCGTCCGAAGGAAGCATTCAACTACATGGGAAACCGCTTACTGCGTACAGCGATTTGCAATTAGCAGGCTTTCGCGCAACCATGATGCAACAGCAACATATTAGCGCAGATTTTACGGTAGAGGAAATTGTGTTGATGGGACGTTATCCCCATTACCAAAATCGTCCTTCCGAGCAAGATTTGGCGATCGTTCAACAAACTATGCAAATCACGGGCATTGAACTTCTTGCGGAACGCTCTGTGCTCAGCTTATCCGGTGGAGAACGCCAGCGCGTGCAATTAGCGCGCATTCTAGCACAAATTTGGCATCAACCGAATGCGCTTTTGTTATTGGATGAACCGGTTTCGGCGATGGATATTCGCTTTCAACATCAAACCTTATCCATCGCGCGCGCATTGGCCGATAAAGGTTGGATGGTCATGTCGATTCTGCATGATATCAATTTGGCATCGCAATATGCCGACCGATTATTGATGATGAAAAACGGACGTAAATTGATGGATGGCACATCGTCCGAGGTACTGACTTCCAGAAACATTTATACGGTATTTGGAATTGATGCTGAAGTTGCGGTAAACCCCAAAACGCTGCACACCTATATTGTGCCTAAAGCCATTAAAGTGGAAATTGAGAACGTAGCAACGTTGGGTTCAGCGGTAAACAAAGCTAATGAGCAATCTTCGGATCAACAGAATACATTGATCAGCACCTCTTGGTAAGAAAAGTTCAGTAATTAGTACGATTTCAACTCGCTTGGCGGTAAACCAAAGTACTTTTTGAAAGCAATACTGAAGTTATTTTGATGGGAGAAACCGACATTGGCAGAAACCTCGCTGATGCTTTGACGTTCATCCAACAGCAATCGCTTCGCTTCTTCCATACGCAAACGCGTGATGTAATCGTAAACTGTAATTCCAAAATATTCCTTGAATCCTCGACGAAGCTTAAATTCATTCAGACCCACTTCGCGCGATAAATCCTTTTGCGTAGGCGGTGTGACGTAACGAGCGCGTAGCACTTCTCGGGCATTTTCCAATTTTAAAATATCGTCGCCGCGAATCAGTTCCTGCTCCTGTCCTTTTCCGGAAAGCTGCTCCAGTTGGTACATCAGCAATTCTAAGATGCGGGCTTCGGTATGAATACGTTTTAGTTCGCCTTGTTGCCGACAATTCACCATATCATCAATCACGCGACGCATTTCCAGCGTAACAAAGAAATCTTCGGAAGAGAACGACGTGTATTCGCCCAACTCAATATCGCGAACAAAATCTTCATGCAACAAAGAATGCCGATCGATTAAGTTGAAATAATAATCCTTGCTCAGCACAATCAAGAAATACATATAATCAATATCTTGCTTGATCTCATGCTCATTGGCTGTCGTGGGAATATAGCGGATATTGTGTCTGCTTCTACCGTAAAGCGCATTCGGCTTCCCTTTTAATTTATCGGATGCCTGCTTGTAAAAAATGAACTGACTGGTAACGGTTTCGCCTACAACTTCTGTGTATATCTGGGTAGGAATATCAAAGCGTATTTCGGATTGCATCATAAACAATCCGCCGGTAGCTAGCTGTCGGTTTAATAAATGGATGGGCTTTTCAGCAATAGCTAATTCTTTCTCTTCTAACTTGTAGTTGGGAATATAGGTATCAGGAATATCTTCTTTGAAAAGCCAACCTTCTAGGCCTTCGATTCTCGATTTTACTAGCATCTCTAGCGTCCATTATTTCGAACAAACATACAAAAAATTCTTCAACTATTTATAATCGTTCTAAATAATTGTATAAAAATGGGGCAATGCTTTACTGCCCCATATGAAATCTAGTAACCGTCGTTCTGCGTTAGCTTATTACTAAGGAAAATTTGCCGATCCGGAATTGGAAATAAGGCTTCATACCCTTCGAATCGATAATCGGACGCTGCGAATGGCACGCCGCCACGCGTGACGGTAGGATTCGCTCGTTCGCGCGCTCCATGTGCAGTTAGCTGCTGCACTAATTGTTCAGAACTTAATGTCCTTTTAAGATCAAACCAGCGGTGGTTTTCGAAAGCCAATTCTACGCGCCGTTCATGCGCTATGGCGACACGAAAAGATTCTTTAGTAAGACCAGAAAGCGGAGAAAGTCCTGCTCGATCTCGCACTTGATTGATATGAGTATAAGCTTGATCCGGACCGACCTCTTCGTTGATTGCCTCGGCAAGCATCAGCAATACATCTGCATAACGCAAAATGGGCCAATTGTCATCTGTACGACCGACAATAGTATGCGGATGATTGTATTTATTGATATAGGGTATTGGAATATAGGTACCTGCAGAGTTGGTATAACCTTCTTTCAATGAAACGTCTTTACGGATGTCACCAGTTTCGTAAGCCGCAATCATGTCATTTGTTGGAATATTCCAACCCTGTGGACGCGCCGTAGGAAATCCCACGACAGCCCCTTCCGAATCACGCGGAGCAAAAGTGTAAATAAAACTACTCCACTCTCCTAGATTATTTCCACCCTGATACTGAACTTCGAAAATGGATTCTGCGTGATTTTTATTGGTCGGTTCAAACACCTGCGCATAATCAGCCAATAAGCTATAGTCCATATTCAGAATTTGTTCTAAAGTTTGTCGAGCACTAGGATAATTCTTTTGGGTTAGATAAACCTTTCCCAATAATGCTAGAGCAGCACCTTTGCTCGCCCTACCGATATTCGCAGCATCGTAATCTGACTTAAGGGGTAGAACGGTGACCGCGCCTTCCAAATCAGTAATAATTTGCTGGTATACTTCTTCAGAAGGCGTACGAGTAAGTCCAAAAGCCTCACTTGCATCTTCCAATGGTGCTGTCATCAAAATGACATCCCCAAAATACTGGGTTAATAGAAAATAGTGATACGCACGAAGAAACAGCAACTCGCCACGATATTGACTCTTTTTTTTTCTGTAGCAATATCTGCTGGGCGGCTTCTTCGATACTCGTTTTATACACGTCGAAATACGCTTCCGTTAGGTATTTGGGTTTAAAATCTTTTCCAAATGGCAAAATGCTTACGCCCCCATAACCTGCTTCTTTGATTTGCTTAAGTTGTGCGACAATTCCGTTTTTCGTCACTTCTGTATTATTCCAAAACCAAAGCGGAATAGGACGGTGTTTCATTGGCAATGATTTAAAATCATTGCCAAAATATCCTAGTTCTGTGCTACACTTGATCCAATACAACTTAAAGTTGTCACTACAAGCAACAGCAATGGTCTCAACATAATTGTGGTTTATTAGGTATATACAGCACAAAATTAGAAGAGTTACGAACATTCGATTTACCGATAATGGTAAATCGAATGGGTTTTTTGATATTTACTTCCTCAGCTTCACCTGCAGAGTATGCGTGCCTGCCAATAAAGTTTGCGGTGCATTTTGCGTTGTGTTTTCCGGCAATTGCAGCGTTGCGCTCGCGTTCGCGGGAACGGTAACCGTGTAAGTGATTGTTTTATTCTTATTGCGTTTCCATTTCGACACGATTTTGCCATAAGGCGATTCATGGCTTACTTCCGAATGCTCCAATCCCTCCGGAAAAATCGGACGCAATAAGGTGTTTTTGAAACCTGGCTTTTCTGGATCGGGATGAATACCGCCAATCGATTTGAAGAACCATCCGCCAATTTCACCAAACATCATGTGATTATCAGAAATATCGCGTTCCGCTTCTAAATCCCAGTTTTCCAATAAGGTTGTCGCTCCATTGACGACCCACCATCCCCAAGATGGATACGTATCTTGCACCGCAACTTTGTAAGCGGTTGAAGAATAGCCGTTATCTTTCAACGCATCTAACAATGCTTTAGCGCCCAAAACGCCCACATCCAAATGGAAATTTGTTTCTTCCACTTTCTTATTTAGATTCGCGGCTACCTTCGCAACCATATCTTCCGGAACCACTTTCCAAAACAACGGAACGCTTAACTCCGTTTGCGTGCCGGAAGCATAAACGCCCTTTTCGCGATCCAAAAACTTGTCGTTAATCGCATCTCTAATTTTCTTGCTTAGCGCTTCGTATTTCTGCTGATCTTCGGTTCTGCCGAAAAGCTTCGCAGCAGATGCTAATATCTTAGTATCTGTATAATAATATACGGATGATGTCAGCTCCAAATTGGAAGTTGATTTTACCGGAACCCAATCGCCGCGACCAAATGTGGTTAAGCCCGACGGGCTGATGCGCGTGACATAATCTACGTAACGTTTGATATTTTCATACGCATCGTCCAACAATTTGCTATCGCCGTAAAACATATACATTTGCCAAGGAATAATCGCAATCGTACTTGTCCAATCTAATCCATTTGCGGTGCCGTAACCCCAACCGCCTGTTGGAATAATATCCGGCAAAACGCCATTCGGTTGTTGCTCATCCTGGTGATCAGCAATCCATTTTTCGTACACCGTGATCCCATCAAAATTATACAAAGCGGTTTCAATGGCCAAATGACCATCTCCCGTCCAACCATTCTTTTCGCGTTGCGGACAATCTGTTGGATATCCCATCAAATTAGAAAGGTATGCATTGTTGGTAACACGCCAAAGATCGTTCACAATTTGCGACGATGTTTTCACTTCACCCAGCGGAGCTACATCACTGTGTGTGAAATAGGCAGTAATGTTGTCTTTATCCAATAGGATCGGTTTGCTGCTCGTTACTTCCACGTAACGGAAACCTTTGTAGTTAAACTTCGGGGTAAATTCATCTTCTTTAGTTCCGCTAAGCGTCAATACATCCGTTTGGAATGGATCTGCTTCGCGATCGCCCCGATAATACACATCGATATTCGACATATCAATTCGGCCATTATCATGTAAACGTTCACCGTGTTTGATTTTTAAAATGGTTCCCGCTTCACCTTTCACCTTAATATGTGTTACGCCAGCCATGTTTTGTCCCATATCGAACACATAGGTGCTATCGTTGAACTTCTGCACCGCTTGGGGCGTATATTTTTTCACGAAACGAATCGGCACCGTTTGCTGCGCGACAATGTTGTCGGACGGAAAGCTACGATAACGAACGCCTTTCCATTGTTTATCATCGAAATTCGGACTGTCCCAACCTTTTTGCTCTAATCTTGCATCGTAATGTTCGGCCGTGTAAATACTATTGAAAGTAATGGGGCCGCCCGAAGTTTTCCAGTCTCTCTCCGAAGAGATCGTTTCCTCCGTACCATCCGTGTAAACCACGCGCAAGTCCAAACAAAACGTCGGCCTTCCGCGCCATGGCGCGTTATGAAAATCCCAAACGCCCAAGGATTGGTGGTTGTACCAGCCATTTCCAAGCACAACGCCGATCGCATTATCGCCGGATTGCAATTGCTTTGTGACATCGTGCGTGACATACAAGGTACGGCGATCGAAACGTGTATACATCGGATCTAAACGGTGATTACCAACCTTTGCCCCATTCAACGAAAGCTCATATAATCCGGCTACGGCAATGTATGCGCGCGCGCTGGCAAGCGGCTTTTTCAGCTTGAATTCCTTGCGGAAATACGGCGCAGGTTTGTAGTTGACATCGTGGTTATCACTGATCCAAGAACCTTTCCATTGCGCCTTCCCCATCATGCCGGTTTCAAAAGCCGCTACCGAGGATGCTTGTGCCTTTCCATCTTTATCCCAGCTTGTCACCTTCCAAAAATAACGTGTTTGAGGTTTTAGCTTTGCTCCTGCAAATGGCAATAAAATCGCATCGTTCGTTTTCTTTCCGGTATCCCAAATCTGTCCGCGATTGTTTACCACCGACATGGAATCCGTATCAACAATTAATTGATAAGCAGTTTGCACTGCGCCCGCGCGTTCATCCTGTAACTTCCAGCTGAAACGCGGTTTCGCATTGTCAATTCCAAGTGGATTTACTAAATGCTCGCAGCGCAGATCAATAGGTAGCCCATCTTTGGCTTCAGCCATGGAGAGCGATCCTATGCTCAGTAAAACGGCAAGAAATGAAGAAGATTTAATCATGTATAATCGATTGTTAATAGTCAAAAAGTAATGTTAGTATGCCGTGCTGATGTTGATGCTGTTCTTATTAGGCAAGATTTGAAATATATGTGAAGATAGTGGCCCTCCTTTTAAGATTGCACCTTCTTTCAAATTAACCCGATAATCGTAATCTCTAAAATTTGCTTTGATCATCGATTTACCTAATTCTTTGAATGGTAGCTCCGATTTTTTCTCAGCAGGAACGTGCAAAGCTAAATACCAATCTGATTCCCCTTTTGATGGTTTACAGGAAACCTGAATGTGATCCGGATTTAAGGTGATGGTAAATGAATTATTGTGTTGATCGTTCGATACAATTTCTAGCACATCAGACGATGCATTTTTCACCACAGGATCACTCAACAACAGTTCTTCTGCCGAACCATCTTTTGCTTTGCTCATCAGTTTCAACCCCGCCAAATCATTTTCTGTGCTCCAAAAATAACCATCCACCAACGGCAAAGTAAAATAGAAAAACTGCCCGCCCGTTCCCGGAGCTTTCAAATAAGGAGAAGCCACGCGTTCATCGAATAAATGAATATCGCGGAAGCGGAATGATTTCCCATGCCAATACAGGTTTGCACGATAAAAACGACTGTTGTACCAAATGGATTTATTGCCTTCATCGCGGTAATCTTCCAATGCCGTAACCGCCGTTGCTGGGGTCAGCTCAAAATTCTCTTTGAACCATTTCCCCGATTGTGCCAACGTTTCTATGCGGATTTTCCCTTCATTGCGCAAAGAATCGAAAATAGGAATCTGCATTTCCAATCCATCTTTCATTCCCTCCCAAGTAAACGAGTTTTCTTGTCCTGCCTGCGCATAATTGAATGCCAAACTTGGTTGCTCAACAATCGAGTTTAGAAAATATTCTGTCCAACGACGATCTTTTCCGCCGTCTGGATACACAGGTTCCAAAGAAATCACGCCTTGACGCGAAGTTCCAACGCCCATATCATATTGATAAATCGGATCGCTACCTAACATGCGGAAAATCGGTACAGGAATTTGATTTTCTTTCGTTTGTGCCGGCATGTATGCATTCGATTTACTTGGATAATAGGCTTGATTCCAGTAACCGCCCCACAAGGTATACCCATCCGTTCCGACTTGATCTTTACAATTGCTCGAAGCTACGATGTTATATTTTTCATACATATAATTTAGCGAATGCGAATCGATAAACCATGATCCGGCCGATTGCGGATAATAACCAAAAATGCTGTTGAATTTCTCCATGTAAACGTCCACCAACTTCTCGCGCTCCTCCGGCGTGTAACCTGTTGTGAAAGCAATATTTGCCGTAGAAACCCAACGATGTTGACCGCGCCAAGTTATTCCGGCCGCCTCACAATGCGGTTGCGTAATTTCCCACCAAGCCCCGATTTCCGACGTAGCATCCAATTCATTCTTCAGCAAATCCTGATATTTTGGATTAATCAGCGCATCATATTGCAAAAGGAAAGTTCCCGGTAATTGATGCTTTTTCAATTGCGCGACCTGTTTGGTTGTAGCATCGAATAGCAAACTGTCGGCCCCTTCTACACGATAATCCGTTTGGCGAATGAAGTTGATAATATTGATAATACGAGGTGATTCCGTGCTTACCGTTGCCGTATCTGTTTTGGAAGCATTGTTATTACAAGAATGGAGTGAGCAAGTGGCTACCGTGAGCGCTATAATGGAAGTAATACGCGAGAAATAATTCATATCAGCTATTGAAAAATTAGAATTTTGTATTAAAATGACCAATCATCCGTTCGGAACGGTGCAACGGGTAAACCGTTGCTATTGAAAAGGTTTGAAACACCGGCTTCCGAAAAATTAAAACGAACGGCCACAGGCTGTTTAACGTCCGATGCAGAAACAATTAATTTATTACCTTGAATAGTTCCCTTCGCCGGATAGAATTTTTGATCCGCACCCGCGATAAACAAATCTTCTACTTGATCACCTTTCAATTGTAATTTTCCATCCAATTGACTAAAAGTAATTTCTATTTTATCGCCTTTAATGCGTTGTTCCTTAAAAATTGGAGATTTATAATCGGATTGCGATCCAAGCTGATAATGATCCTGCAAAGCGATTGTGGCCAAACGTTTAGCAACAGCTTGTTTCTGAATCGGATGGATATCTTTCACATTGTCCACTAAATCCGAAATAACAACCATTCCCGAATTCGCTAATGTGCGAGCCGTTCTATCTTGTTGCTCACGCAATAAAGCGGCTAAAGGTTGTTTATTATTGTAAGTATGCGGAGCAATTTGCACGAAATAAAACGGGAATTGCTTACTCCAAGCTGCTCGCCAAGCACCAACCATGTGTTGCATCAGCAAATCATAGGATGACCAACTGCCCACATTACTTTCTCCCTGATACCAAAATGCACCGGAAATGGCGAAATCCCGCAACGGATAAATCATGCTATTCCATAATGAACCAGCGCGATGCGGACGAAAGGAAGCAGGCGTCTGCCGATCCGCAGCATCAGCCAAGATTTTATCCCCTTGAATAACCTGTGTTGGCGTCCAAACTTCTGCGCCAGTACCGCCCCAACTTGCATTTATAATACCAATTGGCACATTTAATTCGCTTCGTAGCTCCTTCGCAATAAAATAGCCAATGGCAGAAAATGGACGTAACGAAGCGCTGTCTAATTGCTGCCAAACGTTTACAATATCTTCTTGCGGATTGGCTGCCGTTACCCGGCTAACCTGCAACAAACGAATTTGCTTATCATTTGCCTTCGGCAATTCTTGGATAATTTCGGGAAGGTTTTGCGCACCGCCCCATTCCATATTCGATTGACCAGAACACAGCCAAACATCCCCCAGCAGAATATCGTTTAACGTGATGATTTCTTCATTTGACGTTACCTTTATGGTGTACGGACCACCAGCGGCCGATGTTTTCAAACTTAATCGCCAATGGCCGCCACCATCAATGACTGCGACAGCCGTATCTGGCAGCCAAGATGCCTTCACACCGACGTGCGATCCAGCATTTCCCCATCCCCAAATCATCACCTCAGATTCACGTTGCAAGACCATGTGATCCGATAACACATGCGGAAGTCGAAGTTGTGCATGCGTGGCCAAACTGAGCAGCAGTAGGCAAAGAAATAACGTTGTTTTTTTCATCATAATTTTATTCATACCGACTAATAAGCATGTAATACCCAAAATGGATATGCATAATTGTTGTTTGCTTGAGGTAGACGGGTTAACAAGCAAATCTAACATTCTGATCGCAATAAACCGTACTGTTCTATCATGCTCTGTTTTTTGTAAATAATCAAGCTAAATGCTTAGTTGATCAACAATTTATTTCCGATTATCCATCAGATTAACTATCAAATCCTTAAGTTAGAAATATGAAAATATTTGCACGCAAAGTTTACACAGGTTCGACGGTTCTTCATGATCAAATTATCGAAACACAACACGGAAAAATCACAAGAATCGTCAGCGGATTACCTACAGATGGCGTTAAAACAATTGCTTGTATTGCGCCAGGATTCGTAGACATTCATATCAATGGCGGCAGCAAATATCACTTCACCAAACAACCAAATACCGAAACGATTGAGGATATTTCATCATCGTCGAGCTTGCAAGGAACGGCGTATACGCTGCCCACATTGATTACTTCTCCGTTCGAAAATATCAACGCCGGTACGGAAGCAATACGAAATTACAAATTAGCCTTTGCTGCTTCGGGCGTGCTTGGAATGCATTTGGAAGGACCGTTTATTCATCCGAAGAAACGCGGGGCACATCTTTTGAATTTCATCAGGAAACCTACCGATAAAGACATTGAGCAGATAACTTCATATAGCGATGCTATTCGACTTTTAACCATCGCGCCAGAACTGTTCAGTACATCCCAATTAAAAAAACTGCTGGATAGTGGAATAAAAATTTCCGCTGGCCATTCCAATGCAAGCTACAAGGAAGCGATGCAGGCCTTTGATAATGGCGTTACATTAGTTACGCACATGTACAATGCCATGTCCTCGTTTATGCACCGCGAACCCGGACTCGTTGGCGCTGTTTTGGATAGTCCACATGTGTATGCGCCAATTATCTTAGATGGCTTGCATTGTGATTACGCTGCAGCTCGAATAGCGTGGAACGCTAAAGGCGAAAAGCTTTTTCTGATTTCGGACGCACTGTTCGTGGACAGGAAAGTGAAATCCTTTCAATGGGAAGGTTTCGATTCGGAATTGAAAAGCAACGCTTACTACAATTCGGAAGGAAATTTGAGCGGCGCCGCTATTTCACTCGCCGAAGCAGTTCGCAATGCGGTAAATCAGGTTGGGATTCCATTGAAAGATGCTATTGAAATGGCTTCCATTCGTCCAGCGATAGCGCTTGGTATCGACGATCAGGTTGGAAAAATCGAAATTGGCTATCCAGCAAGATTTACGGTATTCGATGAAGATTTGAAAAGTTTTGAGGTGGTTGTTTGTGGTTAAACTGACGTTTTAAAAAATTTCGCAAATAGTTTGAATACATAATTCGCCAACAATGATTGAAAACAAACTTCCCAATTAAAAACATCATTATTTTTGAACCAACCGAAGATTAGTTTTTAGCATATCTATCGTATACCATTTTAGTTAATGCAAACATAATTTGTCCGACTTGTGTTTATAGCGCATACTATTCATTGGATGATCAAATAAACGACTATGAAATTTTACTTAGGAATAATTACGCTCGCTCTGGGTATAGGTGCTTGCCAAAACAGTGCTGATAAAACAACGGATGAGTCCGGAATAACATCTACAGACACAACATCGAGTTCAGTCGCCAGCCACGACCTAGACAACGGACATTATTGTTTTTATCGTACCGAGGGAACAAAAAAACAAGACACCACTAAAGTTCATTTGGTTATAGACAAAGATGCTATTTCTGGTGAAATGGACTGGATTCCGGCGGAAAAAGATCAGCGAAAAGGCACATTGAAAGGAAGTATTAATGGTGAGCACATTTCAGCGGTCTGGACGTACATGCAAGAAGGCATGACAGATTCATTAAAAGTTCATTTTAAGCTACCTCCGACCGGAGTTCTTACGCAAAAACCGATGAAGGTAAATGCCGATACGCAACGTGAAGAAACGGATGAGTCGGCAGATTATACAATAAAATATTCCGCTACGGATTGCAAGTAATTACGTATATTCAGGACATGACATTACTTCCGGCTTTTATCAATTTAAGCTCTTGGGAATTGGCGATTATTTTGGCTATCCCGTTTATTTTTGTGGCGGTCGCAATTTTTCTCATTCTGAAAAGGGAAACCGGCATCGAAAAGATTTTGTGGATTTTAGCGGTACTTTTCTTCCCGTTTGTGGGCGCGACGATTTACTTTATTTCGAGTTTCTTGCAGAAAGATAAAACTCGCCGATAATAAAAATCGATCTCGAAAATCATAAACATTTCGAGATCGATTTTATCGGTTTTTCTCCAATAAGCATGCCGTTACGCCATCAACGGATCCGTTTGGCTAGCTTTTCCCGTTTCTAAATGCCCAGCATATTGATAGCGAATGTTCGAATCATTCGTGCTTTCGATAAGAATATCGTACCAACCTTTTGTCGCTGCGCAATCGACCTCAAGATAATTTCCTTTCTTTTGCTTTCGAATGATCACTTCATTCCGGTACGACAAATTGCTAACTTTCCAATCTGGAGCGTTTTCTGGAAACTGAATGTCTAGAATCGTTTTACCTTCTTTTAAATTTACGCTGATCGGCTCGTTAATTTTTAACGAATTAGCATTTCCAGAAAATCTTCTGTAAAAACCATTCGGACCATGAACTTCCAAATCATAAAGACCATTAATAAAATCCTTTAGCGGCCATCGGTAATTCATCACTTTTCCCTCAGGAACCGTAAAGTTCCAAATACCGACCGCATTATTTTTAAATTTGAAATCACCTTTCGCACGTACAATCAGCGGCACAGCAATCTCCGTTTTTATCCTTGATAGCCGTCCGTAAAAATTCATTTCCATTACCAATTCCTTACTAGAAGAATCAACGCGAAGATTAACATCTAGATCGTAAGGCAACGCGCATGCTGGCTTTACTCCTGCTTCTTGTTTTGGGATAATCGTCGTTTCTTCATCACTTCTGAGTTTCTGCAACAAATCGTCCGACAGCGGATCAACTTCCTTCGGAAGATTTTGTGTTCGCGCAGTGTAAATTCTGGCTACCTCCGCATCGCGGTCGACAAATTCAACTGCTGGAGCAGGTTCGCTATCTCCTGCTTTTCGAAAAACCGAAGTCATATCGCCGCAGACGGCACGGCGCCAGCTAGACAGATTGGTTTCGAGCACCTTCTTTCCTGTTTTCTTTTGGATAAAATGCTCTAAAAACTGAATATTCGAAGTCAAATCCAACACCTCACTATTTACCCAACCGCCCTTACTCCAAGGCGAAGCCACCACCATCGGCACGCGAAATCCTAAACCGATCGGACTATCCAAATTGCTTTCGAAATTTTTTGTGCGTAATCGCTCTTGTTCGGCGGTCACATATTCCGTTCGTGTATCCATTCCTTCAGGATTTAGTCCAGTAAACGGACGATCTGGATGTGCCGGAACAAATGGTGGAATATGATCGAAATAACCGTCATTCTCATCGTAAGTAAGAATGAAGATTGTTTTCTTCCATATCGCTGGATTTTTGGTCAAGATGTCGAGCGTTTCAGAAATATACCACGCACCAAACCACGGCGAACTTGGATGATCCGAAAAACGACAAGGTGCAGTTAACCAAGAAACCGTAGGCAGATTATCCGCTTCAACATCTTTTCGGAATTCGTGAAAGATATCGCCTTTTGGAACTTGAACCGTTTTCGATTCACCATTTTCAGTATACGTTAAGGTGGTCAATGTATGGTAGTCAGGATCATCGCTATTCGTTCTAAATGCTTTCTTGTGGATGCTTTTCTTGAAATCAGTGAATTTTTCGAAGTTTTCCGCACTGAACTTTTCGATGTCCTTTTCGATTTTTTTAATTTGCTCACTTAGCGTGTGATACGCGTCGCTATCAGCATCTTTTATAGAAGAAATTTCCAGCTGTAATGCCTTTAACTTTTCTTGCATCCACTTGCCATGTGCTGTGTGATAACGTACGCCGTATTGCTCATGGAATTCCAAGTTGTTATTGGTGAAATTAGCCAACCAATCTTCTTCCTCCCCTTCAAAACCAACTGGAATACTAAGTTCATTCTGATACACCTTCCACGAAATACCCGCTTCTTCCAAACGTTCCGGATACGTTTTCCAGCTTACATCCTTGTAATTAATTTGGCCATTATCCACATGCGCTGTAGATTCCGGATCATGTGGATTTTCACGAATCGTTCCCGACCAAAAATAAGAACGGTTTGCGCTTGTTCCGGTCAATGATGAACAAAAGTGCTGATCGCAAACCGTAAATGCATCTGCAAAGGCGTAATAAAACGGGATATCTTCACGCGTGTGATAACCCATCGTCAGCGGAAGATGTTGATACGCTTTATTTCCCGCTTTTTTTGCTTCCAGCCACGTATCCAATTTTCCGTCGTTCCGCGCCGCCACCATATCTTTCCAACTGTGTGGCAAAGAGCCCATCCACGTGGCTTTCGTACGTTCTATATCCAATCGAAATGGGCCGAACGCTTCGTTATTCGTATTTTTTTGGATCCAAATAGGCAAATCATCCGCGTGCTTGATCGCGCGAGGATCATTAAATCCTCGCACGCCGCGCAATGTTCCAAAACAGTGATCGAAGGAGCGATTTTCTTGCATCAGAAAAACAATATGTTCCGCATCCAAATATGTGCTTCCCTTTTCCGCCTCAATAGCTAACGCACGCGCTATGGACTCCGGCATCAATTGATAAGTGGCCGCTGCACCACCTAATAAAGCGGCTTTCTTTAAAAATGATCTTCTGCTATCCATCCTATTCCAATTAATTTCGGTTTATTTTACCCACCAAGTTGCTTGTTGTATCACATCGTTGCCACCAAACTGACGTTTGATCGCTTCCTCTACATGCGCCGTATTTTGGTTATACTCTTTTTGCGGATACATCCAGCGATATGCTGTACGCACATTGGACGCTTTGCGCAATGTTGGATATCCGGTACGTAAGTGATCAAAATAGCTGGAGTAACCGCCTTGGTGGAATGAACGTAAATATTTTTGCATCATAATTTTCGCGATACGTTCATCAGCATTGCTACTGCTTGCTAAATTAACATTTTGCTGTTGCAAATACGCATCAATCTTTTCTGCATTGAAATAGGATCCCATATTCTTTGCATATTTCGCGTAGAAATTCAATCCTGCACGTACACCAGATTCGTACGTTGCAACATCATCTCCCGAAATCCACCCGCGTACCATAGCTTCTGCCAAGATAAATTGTTGTTCGGCATAACCAATTAACACCATCGGTTCACAGGTTGGATCGGTTGTATATCGGTCGTGTACTTTGGAAAGCCGACCAGCAATAGCTTTATTATTTACTTGCGCGTAAGGCACAATCGGATCACCACCTTCATACGCCGAAAAATCATCCAACGGCTTCCCTGCTTCGCGTCCTAATCTCGTTTGTGAAGCAATGGCAAACAATCGCGGATCGTTATGATCTTGTAATCGACGGATGAACGTGGAATCCATATACATCCCGGATCCGTAACCACTGGAATTGAATTCCGGATAACGGTTATCTTGCTGATCTAAATACACCAATTGAGCATCATCCGCGTCCGATTGTAGAATCGGCTTATCGGCGACAATCTGTGCAAATTCTTGCGTAATTGCTAAATCACTTTCGGAAGTACGTTTGGATAACGTCATTAATACTTTCAGTCGAAAAGCATTCACCGCTTTACGCCATTTTTCGGCATTTCCAGCGAAAATAATATCTCCTTGAATGATATCCGCGTTATTCGCGAGCAACGAATCTGCTTCTTGCAGCTCACGCATCACGCCTTGGAAAACGGATTTCTGCTCGTCATATTTCGGAAGATAAATACCATCCGATTCTCCTTTCAACGCCTCGCTGTAAGGAATATCACCAAAAGTCAAGGTTAAATTATAGAAATAATACGCACGGAAAAACTTCCCTAAAGCTAAGTATGTTGGTTCATTGATTTTGGTCGCTTCGTCGATCATTTTGGTCACATTACGAAGGTTGCCGTATTGATCAAAGCTACCACGCTGCCAATTGTAAATTTGGTTTGCGTTTTCGCCGTCTGTTTGGACGATCATTTTTTGCGTATATAAAGGCGATGTTCCGCGCCAAGCGTTGAAAGCACTCCATTCTACGTTGGTCAACAATGCTTGCGGATGTGTAGTACCCGCATTATTAGGATCAATGTTTATATCAGTTAGTTTCTCGCAAGCGCTCATCATTCCCAAAAGAATCATCGCTCCGAAAATCAATTTATATTTGAAAGTGGTCATATTTAAAAATTTATCTGTTAATGGTCTTATGGAATGTCCCAATGATCTTCAGTGAGTTCGCAAGCTCCGTTGTTTGCAATCAAGACATTTCATATCAAGCTGAATTAGAAAGTTACATTTAAGGAGAATCCTACATAGCGTGTGGATGGATCCTGTAAATTATCGTCATTACCGATTCCAAAATCTGGATCGATGTAAGGAATATTCTTCCACATCGCTAGATTCATTCCGAATACAGAAGCTTCAAGCGATTTTACCTTTGTAGATTTCAGCACCTTATTCACGTCATATCCAACAGATAAACGTCTTAATTTTACGAATGAACGATCGTACACGTTTGCGAATGTGCTGTTTTCATTCTCGGTAACTCGCGCTTGATACGGATAAATCTGCGACCAAGTTTGCCAGCTAACAGCATCTGTGAATGGCGCGTAAGTCCGCGTATCGCTGGTGATATTTCCTTGCACATCATAAGCTACTTCGCCGCCGGTCACGACAACGCCTTTCGGCACATAGATATTTTGCCCAGCGTCATATTCTTCTTGACGATACATGGTTGATGATGGATGTTTTCCTCCCCACCACATTTTCTCGATCGTTTGCGAACGCATTACACCACCAATCGATCCGTCGATATCCATTTGAACGCGGAAACCTTTTACATTGAACGTATTACTAAAACCGAATTGCCAATCTGGATTGAAATAACCTAAGTAACGTGGGAATGGATCACGGATTGGCATTCCTGTCGTTGGATTTAAGATCAAATCACCGTCCGCATTCTTCTGCCAAACCTGATCGTAGTAAGCATCCGCGCGATCGCCTTGATATAAATTTCCAAAACGCGTTTGGTTATTGTAAATAGATTCCAGACGGCGAATTGAGCGCGTCCAATTAACTGCCGTGCGCCATGAGAAATTATCATTTTCTATAATACGCGCACCTAACATCACTTCCAAACCTCTTGTGCGATATACATTTCCATTTACGCGACGCGTAGAAAAGCCCGATGCATCTGAGTTTTCCAATTGAATGATTTGGTTCTGATCACGCATATTATAGTATGTCACATCCATATTCAACCGATTTTTCAAGAATGCAAAAGCAACTCCCATTTCCCAAGTTTCTGATTTTTCAGGAAGAATATTTGGGTTGACGATTCCGCTAGGATAAGTTACAGAAGGGATGGATCCGTAGGTTAACCCTTTGTTGTATACCGAGCGAATGTTGTATGGATCAAGCGCTGAGGATACAGAAGCCCAAGACGAATAAACCTTTAGATAGTCGACCGAACGTGGCATCGCGATATAATCCGACAAAATCGTACTGAAGGATGCTGAAGGATAGAAATACGAATTATTCTCCGCAGATAAAGTCGAAGACCAATCATTTCTACCAGCAAAATTCAAGTAAGTGGATTTGAAGATGTCGAAATTAACGGACGCATATGCACTTCGCGTAACCGAAGTTAAGTTGGAATTGGTTGCTTTAACTGGACCTTGTGTATTTCCTAGGTTGTACACAAAAGGCACGACCAATCCATCGGTTGATTGATAAATTTCAGAATACGTACGTTTGAATGTCGATGCTCCAGCATTAATATTTAACCCCAAGTTATCGCCAAATTGATCCGTATATGTAGCCAATAAATCCGCATCGAAGTTCAACTGATCCTTGTTCCACATTTTGTAATCGCCATTTCTAGAATCACCGTAATTCATATACGACTTCGGACTTTGCATATCTTCGAAGATGGAGCGTTGGCGCGCTGCGATACGTCCTTGTAAATTGAATTTAGAGGAAACTTGCCAATTCAATCTCGATTGCGCATGTACGACATTTTGGTCGAAAACTTGGTTTAATTCATTAGCAGCAAAGTACGGATTGTTGTACCAAGCATAATTGTAATTGGCCTGACGGTAACCTTCTTGACCAGGAATGTAATAATGATTTGCTAAATCATTTCCATTCACATCATTCCCCATCCACAACAAAATCGTGTACATGTGATTTCTCGGGCCGTATCCATAGCGTGGATAGTTCGGCGATTTCACTTTATTGTAGGAGAAATTAATATCGAGATTCAAATTCGATGTAAAACGGTAATTACTATTGATGTTTACACCACCAGAATGTAAGGAAGTATTTGGTACCTGCCCTTTTTGGAAAGCATATTTACCAGAAGTAAACAAACTCAACTTTTCCGATTTATGCGACAAGGTAAAGTTGTTCTCCGTAACAATTCCTCTACCTAAGAAATCACGCAAGTTATCGTACGAGCGCCATTCCGTTGGCACCCGTTCGTACCTTGATTTATCGTTATAAATAGTACCACTCACATCACCCCACCAAGGAATAACTTCTCCTGTTTGGCGATCGCGAATAGGGCTGTTCCACTGTGGAACAAGAATTCCGGTATTCAATTTTGGTCCCCACGTCATGTCGCCATCCGAAATACCACCATCAGCGCCATCCCAGAATTCGTATTTACCATTTGACCCGCTACCAAATTCACTTTGCGATTCCGGAAATACAGTAAATCCGGCCGACATCATATTAGTTGTTCCGATGCTGATTTCTAATCCTTCTTTTTTCGCATTCTTTGTAGTGATCATGATCGCGCCGTTTCTACCTCTAAAACCATAAAGCACGGATGCGGCGGTTCCCTTTAGCACGTTCACGTTCTCAATATGCTGTGCTGGAATATCAAATAAATCTGATTCAACCGGAACTCCGTCGACCACGATAAGTGGACTACGACCACGTAAATTAAATGTTGGTGCTTGAAAAATTCCGGTTTTATTATTCACGTTCAAACCAGCAACCTGCCCTGTCAAGGCATTACCGATATTCATCGTTTTCGATTCGTTTAACACTTCTGTGTTTACTTCTTGGGTTGCGTAGCCAAGCTTACGTTTTTGTTGTTTAATCCCAATCGCGGTTACGACAACCTGATCCATTTCATTCAGAGCAGGATCTTTCAGAACGATGATAGCACTGCTGCGTTGCCCGCCGGAAATAATGAAAGAACATTCTTCTTTCGACAGCATTCCGACGTAACTTACTTTCACACAATAATTGCTATCAGCAGGTAAATTCTCGAAAATAACACGTCCGTCTGCGTCCGACGATCCTAATTTTTCCAAATTTAATGTTGGATTGTGCAAACGCACGGTTGCATCTGGAATCGCATTGTTCTCATGATTTTGAACGAGGACGATTAATTCCCCTGTTCGTTGTTGAGCTTTCGCACCAAGGACGAAAACAAAGGATAAAAGTAGTGCTACGAGTCCGATCCTTTGAACCCATAGCTGTTTGGGTGTTGTAAACATTGGTTTGTAAGAATTAGTCATTTTTGGGGTTGATAGATTTTTTAGAAACGATGTACGATGAGTCATCGTCCGATTTTTCAATGGATAATTGATGCGTCAGCATAATATGATGAATGATGGTGGATAGCGGTGTTTTGGAATCGTAGTTTCCGTAGAAATTCATGCCTTTCAGATCAGCATTGGTACAATCAAATTGAACATCGAAGTTTTGCGACAATCGCTCAAAAACTTCTTCCAACGGTGTGTGATGAAAAGCCAAAATACCAGCTTCTAAAGTGAAAATTTCGGGTTTACTTTCTTTAGAAACTTCCTTAGGCATGTTAGAAATCGCCGAGATTTGAGATCCATTTTTCCAGATATCGCCCGGATTTAATGTTGCTAAGATGACCGCTGGCGATTTCCTTGTTTTCTTGCTTATAGCGACCTTACCGGAAAGGAGTTTGACGCTCGGTTGATGTTTATCGGAAGAATGATCCACCCAAAATACGGTTCCGAGTGCTGTGGTATGGTATTCTCCCGTGATGACGGAGAATGGACGATTTTTATCTTTGAATACATCGAAACGCGCTTTACCTTTTAGATAAACATTTCGGCGCTTTCGGTCGAATCCGTCCACCAAATGAACGGTAGCATTCGGCATTAATGTGATTTTCGTTCCGTCGGAAAGTAAAATAGATCGTTTCTGGTTACCATGATTGGCGTAAACCTGTAGTCTACTAACCGCTTCTGGTATGACAACGTTCGCTATTCCCTCGACAAGCAGATCACGCTGCTTAAACGAATTCGAATAGAAATACATCGAAATTCCCAAGCACAAAACCATGGAAGCTGCGATGGCAGCGATTCGATATATCTGTAGTGACCGAAGCTTGGTTTGCTTGCTGCCAATTCGCTCATCAATGCGTTGTTTTAATAACTTGATATCGTCCTTCGAAGCACGTTCTTCTGAGACGCGTACCGACTTTAACCATTCTTTGAGTTGAACAATTTCTTCCGGCGTGCATCGCCCTTCCGAATACGCTTGGATAAGTTCTTGTAATCCCTTTTTTTCTTCCGACATATACTAGGTAGTTGCCGGAAGTGGTAGATCGTACTATCTTTTCGTTGTTAAGAAAACATGAAGTTTAGCTTAACGCAATATGAGTTAGTTTTGAAGGAAAAAGGCCACAATGGGGAGCATAAACAGTGTTTCTTGGACGTGCTTCCCCGTCATCTCTTTGCGCAAGTAATCCAAAGAATTTGTCAGTTGATTTTTAACCGTCTGATTGGATATCTCCAACATATCCGCAATCTGTTGGTTGGAGTAGGATTTATAATATTTCAATTCGAAGACCGCGCGCATACGGGAAGGCATTTGGTCTACGGAATGATCGATTTGTTCCATCATATCGGAATAAGCATGCTCAAATGCATTAGCTTGATCAAATCCTTGCATCTCACTTTGAAGCGACTGAAGCACCGTATAATGATCTAAATGTTTTTGACTCAATCCAGATTTCCGAAAATGAAGAAAAACTTTTCGATAAAGTGCTGAAATCAGATAATTCTGTACGTTTGATTGGATGTTGATATGGCCTTTACGTTGCCAAAGGTCAACAAATAAGTCTTGCACTAAATCCATCGCTACATCCTTATCTCCTACTTTGCTAATTGCAACATTCAATAATGTATTTGCGTGCTGTGCGTATAACTCCTCAAAATTGGCACTAGAAATAATATCCTCCATGTGGGCTCGAATCAATTGATCGGTTCGCTTCCAAATTTCAGATGCCAGTATAACTAAATTGTTAATCGATTATTAATGAATTATAATTTTTAATCACAAGGAATTTAATTATCAATAAAATTATACATCTACAGGAAAGTGATTCGGAAAATTAATTCCATCTAACGTATTGAGCCAATTATTTATTCATGAAATCCACTGAATCCTCATCCTTGCCAAGATGAAATTTTCGCGTTATTTTTTTATTTAATTCAACATGAAATACATGGGAATTGGCCTTTGTTTTTAAGTGCTTTCGAGTTGTTCGGAATTATTTTGTTGATCGCTATCGGAATGTTTTTCTTTTGCCGCTAATGCTTCTTTCATTTTTTTGCGCGCGCCAATAACAGATCCGAGGAACCAATATGTAGCGACAAAAACGCCAATATGAAGGATAGCTGGGATATCCTGAAAAACTAAAATAGATAGAACTGCGTAAACTGCCGCTAAAATAGTAACCACATAAGCTACAATAAGAGCTATATTCCGTTCAAAAAATCATTCCCAACTTCTATTAATGGTTGACCTTGACGCTTCTCTATATTGTTCAGTTCTTCTAGTTTTAGCAAGAAATTTTCCTCAAACTGATGGTGTTGGGATTTTGGAATGAACGCCGAAACACTAAATGTAAAAATACGACGATCAAATGTTGTTAATGTGAAACCATATCCCCCGCGTCCATGTACGGATTGATAAAAACGTATATCACCCCAATCGAATGATCCATCCTCTGAATTTTTAAACATGCAAGGCTTTTTCCAATGCCAACTTACACCACCGTTGTCCACTTGAATTTCCAAAACGCCGTAAGAAAGTTTGAAGGCAACCCAGAAGCTTATAATTAATTTCGCAGCAATCAATAATAAGAATATTGGCTTACTCATCGAATAATAATACCATTCAATGATTGCAGAATTTTCTCTTCCGTACACAACGATCCATGCAAGCGAAAAGATCAATATCATCCATATACCAATGTGAGCAAATGGTTGAGTAACTCGATGTGTCGTAGTTAGAGCTAAATCCCGCGAAGATTCCTGTTCCGTAATTTGATCTAAGTTGTAATTGCTATTCAAAAATTATAAGCTAAGGTTTCCGATTCGTACAGATTTTAATATAAGAATTATCCATGTGAAAACCAACAATTCAGCCCTATTTGTTTCTGGATCTCTTCTGTCTTCGAGCAATGTGTAGTTTTACATCAAGCATTCGAATAGCACCGAAGAAAAAAAAATTGCACTAATTATTTTCACTAAATAACCCTACCGTTTCTTCCAGCGTTTGCGTTATTCTTAGCGATATCTCCTCTGGTAATTCTGTGATATTTTGATACGATCTGATAGCATAATCTTGATCCACAAAATCTATAAATGCCATCACTCCTGTTCCGCCCCAGTAAAAATCATAAATGATCGCGTTCCCGCTTCTACCTTCCGAAATAAATGGCGCTGCCCCGGCTAGTAAAGCGAGCATTGGTAATATTTCGCTATAATTCTCAGAAAAGAAAATGATTACAAACACCCATTCTTGATTTGCTTCGTCGTAAAATTCGCGAGCACCAGCACCGCTTTCTGCAAGGAAAAAATCAATAATAGCACGATTGCTAGAAACAGGATAGAATGAAACTTGTTTTAGCAAAATCCCACTATGCATTCGGCGACTCTTCCACCAGCAAGACCATTCCTCATTTACCTCGACTATGCTGGGTTTTTCGTCGAAAAATATCTGTAATTGTTCTTTTGAAATCGGGAGACGTACATATAAAGAATTTAGTTCTGCCATGAATAATAGGTATTTTCTCTCACTTGTTTAATTTGTTCTCGAAAACAAAAGTGCATAAATATACTATTATGAACAACCTTTTATTGTCTACATTATAACTACACAGCTACAAAATTGATGTTAAATACACGATAGAGAGAATTTCCGAAGGGTATATTTTTAACATATATCCTCAAATTATATCGTAGACCTTCGAATTCCAAGGGCAAAAAAAATTACGGCCGTATCGGCCGTAATTTTACATTTTGTTGCTACGAATTTCCTAAATTCAAACGCATTATTTGCTGATACTCTTGCATAAAACGTTCCACTTTGCTGACTCGATAGAATGATGCCACTTCCACCTCTTGTGCACTTTTGCTTTTGTCGGAACTCAAGAAGTTGAGATTGACTGATGTGCGCGAATAAATGCCATTCGTCGAATGTCGAACGGTTTGTACACCGATATAACTCTTGTAGTCGAATTCTTTATTTAGAAAGGCAAATAACGCTTTCTTTTTAACGGTTCCAGCATCAGGATCGAATATGAAATGTGTAAATGCATTGTTGGCAAACACGATCGTCATAATCAGAAAAAATCCTTGCCCAATCCACACGCCGGTGGTTTTTTCTTCAATCAAAGTTGCTAGAAAAATTGATAAGCCGATAAACACCAGCGCATAAATTAGGTTGCTGACTTTACCATTTCTCACTACATAAACCCCATCTTCCTCTTTGAAATACTTGAAATGCTCAATATCAGCTGGCTTATCCGGTCCTTGCGGATCATGCTGATCTAAAAAAGCATGAATGCGTGGGATGACATCGTTGACAAAAGCTGTTGCATTTGCATCATTGTTGTTGCTGTAGCCGCTCGAAATGGTGATTCCTTTTCCATATCGTGCATTTTTCCGAAATAACTTATAACTATAACCTCCCAAGGTTTGGTTAACGACATTTACCGCATGCAACTTACTGAATGGAATCGTGCTAACTGGTAGAATGTTAAACAGCTTTCGTTTGAAAACCCCTTTTTTGTTATCGAAAATGGCACTGCTGTTACCACTCATCCAAATTAATCCGGCAATAAACAGTATAGGCGCAACAATTGGAAGAATGACTTCGAACGAAGTATGCTCAATAAACCAAAACGCAGCGCATAACAATATTGCCAATCCGCCAAAGATAAAAGCAAGCAATTTGCTTATTCGGAACGGGAAAATGGTCACTTCATCTTCCGAAATCACCCATTTTGTATTCGTCCAATTATTAAATGCCATGATCTATTTCTCAATGGAAATTCCGTTGATAGCTACCTCATCGCAAGATAAAGCAATGCCAGAATCGCCATAACCTTCGCCGTAATTCGAGGCTTGCTGACTAAAACTGTACACGGCCGCTTTCTTAAACGTGATGGTTTGTGTAGCATTTCTGCCGAAGGAGTCAATCACAGTAATTGTTCCGTCGAAGCGATTCGATTTCTTCGCTAACACACGCAACAGATCGTCGGTTACTTTCAAAGCATTGATGGAAATGTACAGCGAAGCACCATCATACGCAGGAGTAGCTAGAGCCACTGAATCTGCACCAGTTGGTTTTGTAGGTTCTAAATTTCTCGAAAACGATGTACTTAACGAGGTCAAATCCGCGACAATTTCCTTGCCTTCGAATGAAATGGTCATTTGAATTTTTGTGCGATTCTCATTTTGCTGAGCAAACGAAGAACTGGTACATAATGCGAAACACATAATCGCACTAAAGAGTGTTACAATAGTTTTCATAGGTGATTAATTTAGATGAAGTTACAACAACTTTATCAATATTTCGGTTTTGAGATCGAAAGAAAATTTAGATTTTACCATCAATTATTGGATAAAACGCAATAAATAATCATTGTTCGAATTTTACTATATTGATACCTTCGTATATTAAACCTTCGAAAACATGTCCATATTCGATGCTCATTTTCATATTATAGATCCTAAATTCCCATTAGTTCCAAACGACGGTTATCTTCCACCAGAATTTACCGCCGAAGATTACCAAAGCCTAGCGAAAAAGTTAAATATCAATGAAGGTGCTATTGTTTCGGGATCATTCCAAGCGTTCGATCAGGAATATCTTATTCATGCTTTGAATGTATTGGGAAATGGTTTTGTCGGCGTTGCCAATATCCCGAACAGCATGAGCGACGAAGAATTGGATCGCCTAAACCAAGCTGGCGTCGTTGCTGTTCGATTTAATATTAAACGTGGCGGATCTGAAAAAGTGGAGTTCATGCAAACTTTATCCAACAAATTGTACGACCGATTCGGCTGGCATACGGAATTGTACGTAGACAGCAAAGACCTTGCTTCGCTGAAACCGCTGCTCGAAACGCTTCCTAAGTTTTCCATTGATCATTTGGGATTGACGGATGTCGGGTTAAAAGAATTACTTTATTGGGTGGAACGTGGTGTAAAAGTGAAAGCGACTGGCTTTGGTCGAATCAATTTTGACCCGATTCCTATCATGAAAACAATCTACGATGTCAATCCCCAAGCATTAATGTTCGGTACGGATTTACCGTCAACGCGCGCCAAAACGCCGTTTTCGGAAGCTGACATTCACTTAATCCGAGAACATTTCTCAGAAGATACACTGGAAAACATCTTTTGGAAAAATGCTCGACAATTCTACAATCTAAATTCGAATATCTTACATCTAAATACGCGCATCTAACTACTAAATGCTTACTTTTAACTTCTAATACCTTATTAACACCATTTATGCGTAAATATTTTTCATTTAGAAAGCTCGCGCTCGTGGCTTGCCTGTCTTTGCCTGCGGCGCTTTCTGCACAAGAAGCTTTATGGCTTCGCTATCCATCCATTTCTCCCGACGGAACATCCATCGTTTTTGGTTATCAAGGCAATTTATATAAAGTTGCATCAACCGGAGGGAATGCCACACCATTAACGGTTGGCGAATCGCACAGCATGATGCCAATTTGGAGTCGCGATGGCAAATCGATCGCTTTCGCGAACAATCGCCATGGCAATTTTGATGTATTTGTAATGCCTGCGAATGGCGGCCAAGCTACTCGCTTAACGTATAATAGCGCCGACGATTACCCGTATGATTTCACAACAGATAATGGCTCCGTTTTCTTCGGAAGTGCGCGACAAGCGCCTGCAGCTAGCGTTCGCTTTCCAAGTATTCGCTTGTTCCAAAATGTGTATCAAGTTCCCGTAAACGGTGGACGTGCGAAGCTGATTTCCGCTGCCGGAATGGATCATGCGAAAGTAAGTCCAAACGGAAAACAACTAGTTTTTCAAGATCGCAAGGGTTATGAAGATCCTTGGCGAAAGCATCATACCTCGTCGGTAACGCGTGATGTTTGGATCTATGATTTGGATAAGAATAATTATTTAGCGTTGACCAACGAAGAAATTGAGCACCGCGAACCGGTATTTGCTATAGATGGCAAATCAGTTTTCTACCTATCTGAAAAAGATGGCACCTTAAACGTTTACAAAAAAGGTACGCAAGCGAACGGTGCGAATAATCAGCTGACAACATTTACAAAAAATCCGGTGCGCCATTTAAGCGTTTCGAATAATAATACGTTGGCTTTCACGCAAGACGGATCGATTTACACCTTGACCGAAGGTGGATCACCCAAGAAATTAAGCGTACTTATAAACACCGATTCGGGCCTTCCGGATGTCAAGAATCTGCCGCTAAGCGGAGATATTCGCGAATTTGAATTGAGTCCGGATGGTAAACAAATTGCCTACATCACGCGCGGCGAATTATTCGTCACAAGCGTAGAAGGAGATTTTACGAAAAGAATTACGGAAACATCCGGGCAAGAACGCATGCTGAATTGGGCTCCAGACAGCAAATCGATTATCTATGCCGCGGAACGCGACAGCACAGGTTGGGGCATTTACAAAACGGAGATTGCCAAATCAGGCGAATCCTATTTTTTCAATGCCAGCTTATTGAAAGAAACGCCCGTTTTAGTAAACAGCAACAACAATTTCGCTCCGAAAATTTCTCCTGACGGAAAATCCATTGCATTCATTGAAGATCGCAACATCCTGAAAGTGATGCCGATCGGCGGCGGAAAAGCGGTAACCATTCTTCCGAAAGGACGCAATCACTCCTATTCGGATGGTGATTGGGGATTTAATTGGAGTCCGGATAGCCGTTGGTTGTTCGTAGATGATCAACGCGGATTTTTCATGAGTGGAAATACGGCTTTGGTAAAAGCGGATGGTAGCGGCGAACTGCGCCATCCTATACAAAGCGGATTTGGCGATGGCCGAGCAAAATGGTCGGCAGATGGAAAAGTGATGACTTGGGTGAGCAGCCGTTATGGTCGCAAATCGTTGGCTTATCAAGGTAGTCGCGAAGTGGATGTTTTCGCCGCGTTCTTCGATCAGGAAGCTTATGATCGTTTTCAACTAAACAAGGATGAATTCCAACTATTGGAAGAACGCGAAAAGCAAGATTCTACCAAGAAAAAGGAAGCAAAAGCAGAATTTGTACCGAACATCGAGAATTTGCGCAATCGTACGGTACGCCTAACGATCAATAGTTCGTCGATCAGCGATTACGTATTGAACAAAGATGCCAGCAAGCTGTTCTATTTGGCAGCTTTTGAGAAAGGTTATGATCTTTGGGTAACGGAACCTCGCACGCGCGAAACGAAGATTTTGGCGAAATTGGGCGGTTCTCCGAGCGGATTGGAAATTAGCAAAGACGGAAAGAGTTTGTTCATGACCAATCGCGGTGGCTTAGTAAAAGTAGATGCGGCAAGCGGTAAAGTAACGCCTATTAGCAGTCGAAGCGAAATTAGCCTGGACGCAGCTGCGGAGCGCGAATACATCTTCCACCACGCGTGGTTGCAAGTGGAAAAGAAATTTTACGATCCAAAAATCCACGGGGTGGATTGGAAAGGTTATAAATACACCTATGCTAAGTTCTTGCCACATATCAACAACAATTATGATTTTCAAGAGTTGTTAAGCGAGTTATTGGGCGAATTGAATGCTTCGCACACGGGAGGTCGTTTCTCTCCTCGCCCATCGAATCCAGATGTTACGCCGAGCTTAGGTTTGCTATACGACGAACAATATACCGGCGACGGATTACGCGTAAGCGAAGTGCTTTCTGGCGGACCTTTAGATAAAGCAAATATTGCGATTGATAAAGGATCGGTCATCACGGAAGTAGATGGAAAACCGCTGAAAGCGAATGAAGATTGGGCAAAATGGTTCAATCGGAAATCAGGCCAGTATGTAAACATCAGCGGTAAAACCTCGAATGGAACTGCGTTCTCAGAGAATATCAAGCCAATTTCGCAAGGTGAAGAAAACAGTTTGATGTACCGCCGTTGGGTAAATAGCCGCAAGGAATATGTGAACAAAATAAGTAATGGCCAAATCGGTTACGTGCATATTGAAGGTATGAATGATGGTAGCTTCCGCGAGCTGTACGAGCGCGCAATGGGCGAAAATGCCGAGAAAAAGGCATTGGTTGTTGATACGCGTTTTAACGGTGGTGGCTGGTTACATGATGATTTGAATACCTTCTTGAGTGGAAAAGAATATTTGCAATTTGCTCCGCAAGGCGATATTGTGAAAGGCGGCGAACCGGCATCGCGCTGGACACGTCCATCGATCGTTGTCATGAGCGAAGGAAACTACAGTGATGCGCATATCTTCCCATACATCTATAAGCAAAATGGATTAGGTAAATTGGTGGGAATGCCCGTACCGGGAACCGGAACTGCAGTTTGGTGGGAATCGCAAATTGATCCGACTTTAGTTTTCGGTATTCCGATGGTTGGCACCATTGGCAAAGAAGGACGTACCACGGAAAATATGCAGGTAGAACCGGATATCCGCGTTCCACTTCCTTATGGAGCATTCTTGAAGGGCGATGATCCGCAGCTTAAAACTGCTGTAGAAGAATTGTTGAAAGAGGTAAAGTAAGCTTTTCCCTAACCTGATAAGATAAAGCACAAGCTCCGACGATCGTCGGAGCTTGTGGCGTTTATAGCCGTTTTATTAGATAAAATATCTGTTACGGGAAGCCGTAAATTTTATTCGAGCTCGATTGTGTATCTTGGTGGTAAGTATTAACCAAACTACTATTAATCATGGCATTTATATTACTACAAGCTTCCACATTTGGAAGCGTTATCGGCTTACTAATTTCACTCGCGTTCGCCCTGGCGATTTTCTTATTATTTCGCAGTATATTTCTGTGGTACTGGAAAGTAGATAAGATTTTAGAAAACCAACAGAAGCAAATTGATCAACAAAAGACGATTATTGATGGCTTGGCTGGATTGTACAATCTTTTAGAAAGCGCGCAAAGCGAGTATTTTAAGAACAAATAAAAATTTCTAAAAAAATGACTGTAAAAGAGATCTCGGCAACATTTCCAAATACCTACAGGGTTTATATTAAATCAGTTTTCTCGCAAAATAATGGGCGGAACACTATTGATAAATTATATGGATTTTTAGATTCATTGCATAATGTACGTATCAATCTAGTACCAAACGATAAAAACACGTTGTTCAAACGGATATTAAAAGTAGACGACGAACACATTTATCGTGGAGAAGGATACCGCATAAATGATGCTAAAAAAGTACTTATTGAAAAAGCTATGGCACGTTTAGAAACGACCTTTGAAATCAAATCTTTCTTCATCTAAAACCAATTTAAGCGACTACCCTTATTTCATGATAAGCCAAATTGTTTTCTGATAATATTTTTGCACCTTTGTTGCATTAATAAGTTTTCCTAATCATTTCATCGAATGATCGTATGATTAAGTTAGGAGAATGGCATTATCTACATACATACTACAAAAATTATATCTACATGAAAAACAGCGTTAAGATGGCCAACTTGCTTTGGGTAGCGGTCATGATTGGGTTATGCACATTTACTGCTTGCGACAAGGAAGAAGCCTCTATAGAAGCTCCTAAACCCATTATTGAACATTTAGAAATTGGTTCAGGAAACAACAAACGTGCTGTTATAGGCCGCGATTTCCACTTGGATATGGACATAAAAGCTGCCGCCCCGGTTCTTTCTGTACAGATTAAAATAGAACCTAAAGCGGGCGAAACGTACGCCAGCGATTGGCGTTTTGAAAAAACGTGGGAGGGCGAATTTAGAGGACATCAAGAAGTTAATGTCCATAAGCATTTTGACATTCCAGAAAATGCCGCGGAAGGCAATTATGACTTCATCATCATCGTTCATGACGAAAATGGGGGAATTTTAGAAATGGTGGAACAGATTGAACTGATTCATCCCGCGAATCTTCCTGTCGACCCAAAATTGTATATGTTCATGGCGCAGAAAAACAAGAAGGATTATTTTTACATTCTGAACCGAGGTTTGGTTGATCCAACTGTAAAAGGATATTCAAGAGGCGATACGTTAACATCATACATCGACATTCAGCACGTGAAAGATGATGGCGTATTGTATTTATTACTTATCGCCAAATCGCTGAATTATCGTCCGGAAAGTGCGAACAATTTAGATTTTTCTAAAGTAATTGTCGCGGATAAGTTGGAACACAAAGGGTTGACAGAAACAAAAACATTCAGTAATTACGGTAAGCAAGTCGCGCAGAAGGAATTGGTTATTGGTTCCGCACAAGACAATAATTCTCCACAGGGAAATAACTTGTCTAAATCTTGGAAAAATGGTGATTACTTACTAGCTGTGATCTATACAAACAGCACGAATAATCTAAGCGTTTTTCATTACGTGGATTGTGCTATCGACGGTTTTTAGCGTTTGATAAATCATTTAGCATCATACTGACCTGAAAATCAAAAATGGCAACCGCAATTAATTTCGCGTTGCCATTTTCCTTTGTTTCAACAATTACATTTTAATGATTGCCGTCGATCAATTCATCAGGTTCCAATGATGCTAAGGGCAAAAGCATTTTCATACAAGCACCTTGATGAAGCACATCTCATTTGGGTTGCGTAGTTTCTACACGCATATCCGCGTTGCACCTCCTTATGAAGCATTTTTGAAGGGCGATGATCTGCCGCTGACAGCCGCTGTAGAAGAATTGCTAAAAGAGGTAAAGTAAGCTTTTCCCTAACCTGATAAAGCACAAGCTCCGACGATCGTCGGAGCTTGTTTTGTTTATAATCTTAAAGTGCCTTGCTATTTTACATCTATAAAATATGTCCACGAAAAGCAAAAATCTTGTTTTTCCTATCTGATCGCTTTATAATTAAGATAATTTTAGGAACAATTTTCTCATTAAACGCAAAAGAAGTATTGTAGATGCCTCTTTTGTGTTAGTCAATCTTTAACAGCTACAATGACCAATCGTTGTTAAAAAATCCGACATCCACTAAACCCGAAGCTCCGTTGGTCAACATATCGATTGAGAAAAACATGTAATCCGGAAATCCACTTGCACCAGCCATATATTGATTGGCTGTAGCAGCTTTCATACCTTGGATGCCTGTACCCGTAATCACGCCAACAGATAGTGTATCGCTACCAGATTTTGGATATACAAAGTAGCCACCCAGATCGTTAGCAGCTTGTACCTTCTCTCCCATCTTCAACTGTCCTGATACAACTTGAATTGGGCAATCTTCAAGTAATGTATTCCACGCGCTGTTTGTTTTAGCATTTCCAACCAAAATGACATTGCGATCTACATATTTTGCAGGATCGAAATCTTTGTCTGCTACCGCATCAAACGCGCCATTACCACGGTAGTACCAAGATTCAGCATCATACCGCACTTTTTCCCATGCCCAAGCATTCTCTTCGGCTGTACCTTGCGTACCATAAACGTACACCATGTTGTGCCGGAATGCTTCTTTAAACGTACCATTCCGTTGTGGGCCTTTGTTTGCTAAAGAAGGTTTTGCAACCAGTTCCCATTTGTTAGCTTGTTTTTCCAAGTAAATATGCCCGTCTATACTTTGAGCAAGCGATGGCTGTAAAACATTCAGACTGTCCAAAAATACTGTCAACGTGCCAGTAGCACCAAATTCAGAGATATCCAATTTCAATGTTTTCACATTGTTAGTTCGGCCGCTAATCTGGCGCTTCGTCACATCTCGCGATAGTTGGATATGCGAGTAAGCCAAGGCTTCTTCTTGATGATAGATCGTAGCCCAGTAGTAACTAGCAGAGATTCCTGGGTTTGATGTTTTAAAATCTACTTCATTCACTTCGTTGCTCGACTTGCGCTGGTGCCATTTGAAGTAGTCGAATAATGGTTTCCAATCCACACTTTCATTGCTATACCAGTGCGATCCGCCTGGATATTCGTAGTAATTGAAATCTGGGTGAAAACCGGCTAATACTTCACGCATTTGACGCGCATAGGTAACTGGTACGGTGCGATCCGCATCGCCATGCAACACATATACGCCCAGCGGTTTGTAATTGGTCGCATAAGCGATTACATCACTTTGATTACTTGATCTTAGCAAGGTATTTTCTAATGCATTACCTCCTTGATCAGGAATAATTCCATCTGCCGAACCGTAACCTTTCAACGTCGGGTAACCAGCACATGGCGCAATGGCTGCCCATTTGTCGGGATATGTCGCTCCGAGAAACCAAGTGCCATGGCCGCCCATCGAATGCCCAGTCAAATACACGCGCTTTGTATCGTGTTTAATCGATTTTTGGGCTAAACCCAATACTTCCAAAGCGTCCAATCTTCCCCAATCTTCCCAATTGAAACCACGTGGTCTACGATTGGTGGGCGCTACTAAAGTACCCCAATCTTTGGATTCGTAGGCTTGTGCTTGTCCTAAAGCTTCTACACCAGCACCATGTACTGAAAAGAATAAACCTTTATCTGCCGAGTCACCACCAATCGCTGGATTGACTGCATAATATTGTACACTACCATCGATATCACTCACAAATGTCATACGGTAAGTTGTCGTCTTGTCTAAAGAACGCAATGAAATCGTTTGCTCGTCTTTTACCTCTCCTTCTTGCACTAACGCAATGGTTGCAGAAAGATCGCCAACTTGTCTAACACCTGAACCATCTATTGCAGCTATCACTTTTCTAGTGCTGTGTGCGGCGATGGTAGGTATTTCACGGTCTACTATTTTGCCCGCTACCGTGCTTCTTATAATGGTCTTTGGAATAACTTTGTTCGATGTATTTACAACAGTGACACCCAGCATCAAAGCTGAGTTGTCACGACCCGCCACGATGTCTGGAAGTGTTAAATCTTCTGTAGCTAAAAATAGCGGTTTTTCAGAAAACACCAATTCTGCCGCTACGAATGTACCGCGCACGTAAAATTCATTTTTTCCCTTTTTAAGACGCACTGGTATATTGAGCCAACCCATTCTGTAGGGATCACCGGCATGCAGTTCTCCATTGACCAATACCGCACTGTTTCCTTTCACGTTAAGTACCGCATCTTCGTTTTTAGAAGATTGGTAAGTTAAATATAAATAACTGGAACCAAATCCGCGACGTTGCGGCATGGGCGTTCTTGGCACATTTTCAGTTTGTACAGCGATGCGGCCTGGCCCAGGCGGATTGTTGGGATTTGACAGGTTTCCACCTGCATTTCTTTGTGGCCTAAAGAAACCTGCTGTATCCGTGGTGATTTTTAACCAAGAGGACTCCGCATCACCATTCCATGCTTTACCTTCTATTGGACTTTCAAAACCTTTTTGGTAAAACTTACCTAAAAATGGATCCGCATATACCGCTTCACGACCATAATTAAATGGAATCTGAAGAAATAAACCTTCGGTAAAGATATGCTTCTTTTGTGCCTGCAACGTGAAGGCCATACCAAGCATACAGAGCCAAGTTAGCGTGGGTTTCAACCTCATAAGTAATGTTTTGCTTGAGATATTCATAGATAGATTTTGTTAAAAATTAAGGACCTTTTGGTATGGCAGTAATTCGATTTTCATCACCGTCTTGATACGGCAAGTAAATCATCAAGAGTGTCATCATCTCTTGATCAGATTTCATATTCGAATACGAGAAAATGTTTTGCGGTGGCGAAAATGGATTAAATGGATTCGCCGCCGTATTATCATACGCACATTCCATATGAATAACCGCCCCTTTCGGGATTTTTTTAAAAAACTTATAACGATACATTTCTTGCCATCGATAATCCCAGTCAGGGATATTTACTAATGGAATTGTGTCGTTATTTTCTAAAGTAGCATATACTTTAATCGATTTGCCAATATAGTGCATATGTGGCCAGGTGTAGAGCATGGAAAGATCTTCACCTGGATTTTTGAATTTCAGGGAGTAATGACTGACTTTATCAGCAGGAATCATAAAGAAGGAAGGCTGGATATCCAGCTCGCCAATGCCTCCAGAACCGAAACTAACCACTTTTACTTCTCGCTCTACTGGCACATCAGTGAAAAATAAATGGACACCATTGACCGACAACTCATCGATCGGCGTAGCCGAAAAATGTACGGTCAACAAGATCACACCTCGCTTTGGCATTTTCCAGCCTATTTTAGGTGGATAAGCTTCTGCGGAAGCACCCGGAATCCAGCCGCCATAGTAGGCCATGGTTCGCTTATATTTTTTGTAAGGATCATTGTGTCTAACTGCGCCATCGGTATGATTGGCCATCGCTGGAGCCGCATGAATATCTATTGCAGGATCTTCGATGATTTGAACTGCATAGTTGACATGATGAATGAGTTTTTTATTATTAGAAAAAAATTCGATCGCTTCGACATCAAACGATCTGTCGAACTCGAAGGGGATCTTGAATTCTACGAAACGCTCCAGGTTATTGCCTTTCACTAAAAATGTATCAGCTGTCGCCAAGGTCATATCTGCGGGACGACCATAACTCGTCATCTTATTACGATCGACCGATGTCTCGCGACTTTTTCTTTTTCCTTCTTTTGCGCCGGCATCTACCCAAGACACAATCGTTTGAATTTCCTTTTCGGAGAGCGAGCGATCATTGTCAAAATGAACGTATTCGTTGTCCGCTTTCCAAGGTGGCATATAACGGGACTTCACCACTTCTTTGATAAAGGTGGCGCGTTTGGCTACATCGTCATAAGTGACCAAAGGAAAAGGCGCCGCCTCGCCATCGCGATGACAGGATACACATTTGCTTTGAATGATCGGCTGCACATCTTTTACAAACGTTTGCGCATGCACACGAGACAAACCCAAAAAGTTGGTGACTCCGATCAGCAGAATAGTTAAAATTTTCATCATTAGCGCGTATTAATGAAACAACCTTTGGCCACTGTTTTTTTTACTGAAATAGGCTTGTTTTGAAGCAAACTGGCGATAGCGTCTTGCAGATAAAGCTCCGTCACGACCACTCGTTTTTTGCCCAGCTCTCGCAGTGCATTGTCAATCGCTCCGAAATATTGTAAGCCTCCCTTATCATACAAAGCCACCGATGGTGTTACTGTCGCCTCTAACGCACGGGTAAACTGAAAATTGGGATCTTGATAGAGCGCCATAGCTATTTTGTATTTGGCAGCAAATTGCTTGATATCTGCTGAACCATATGCTTTACCAGGAAATATTCCTATAAATTCTATTTGCTGGTTGTATTGTTGATGGAGTTGATTGATAGTTTGGGTATAATTTTGACAAAGAGGGCATTCTGGAGAAAGAAAAATCACCGCAACAGGTTTATTTACTTCGATACGATGAGGTAGCTCGGTCGAAACATCAATGAGCAATTGTTTCCCCAGATTATTTTTTTGTGCCGAAATAGAATAGCTTGTTAAAGCGAAGAAGCAAATCAATAAAAAGCGCAGAATCGACAAGGTATGCATAACTGAAATTTAGTTAAAAATAAACATTGAAACGCATGAAGCAAATAACACCAGCCTAACGGCTGGTGCTATCACAATTATTTAATTTACTGTTTATCCCACCATATTCTGCCTTGAATGTTTGATGGCTGTCCAAATTCTGGATCGCTCATCATCTGGTCAATAGCAGCTTTCTTGTTATCAAAATTGTACTCACCTGTTACTGGAAAACCAATACTGAAACGACGTGGCATTTGCGAAACGCTACCAGTATTTGTCCAATCTTCGAACACGAGTGCGGTATTTTTATTCGGCATACCCGTACGTTTTACCAATGCCCAAGCCTCATTGAAGTTACGGAAGTAATTCAAATACGCTTGTAATATAATTTGCTCTAAGCCTGTTGCAGCATTGTAAGCAATATCTGGTTTAGCTATGAAAGCAGCAATTTCTGCATCGGTAATAGCAGTGTAATTAACAACTTGTGCCGCACCTGCTAGCTTACTGTAGAAACGCAACGAAGCTTCAATACCTTTGTTGTACCACTCTCCAGCATTTTCATTAGACCAGCCTCGTTGTGCAATTTCTGCACGCATAAAGCATACATCAGCATAGGTAATTACTGGAAAAATTCCTGTTCCTGTGCCGCCATCATTTTCTGGTTGGAATAGACGATCTTGTATGCGTGACACGGTATCTAATACGACAGTAGCCTCGCCATTACGGATTGAAAGTGGAGAGAAGAATCGCAACTTAGTCGGATCATCCGCTGCTTCTGGATTAGAAAACTGTCCGTAATAACGACGCGTATCATAAACTGCACTCTGCGGAATCACACCTTGCTGTTTTGCTGTCGCAAAATTCTCTGGACTCCATTGGTTTGGACGAAAGAATTGGCGCAACCTTGGATCTTCATTATTCCACATATAATCCACTACACCCGACTCACCAACGAAAAGACGACCGTTTCCTGTTATATTCCAGTTACCCCCCGCAGTGAAGCTTAACCGCGCAGGCAATGCCCATTCTTCAGCCTCACTGGAGATTAATCCTGCTGGATGGCTTAGCACCTCACGTATGATAGCTTGCGCTCCAGAGGGATCGCGCTTCATTAATCGTAAAGCAATCACAAGACGTAGCGAATTCGCCGCTTTAGCCCATTTAGCTGGATCACCTGCGAAATACAAATCTGCACTTCCATAACTATCTTGAGTCACAGCTTGCGGCGTATTTAAAGTTGTTGCTGCGTCTTTTAGTTCTTGCTCAAATATGGTAAAAAGCTCTTGCTGAGTTTCGTATTTAGGGCGCAATGTACCACCATACCGAGCTTGGAAAGCTTCCGTGTAGGGAATACTACCATTTACGTCCGACACGTACCAAGCCTGCCATGCTTTTACAATACTTGGAATGACGCGTTTATATACACTTCGAGCTCTCTGATCTTCAGGCATACGATCAATAAGCACTTGTATATCTACCAGCAAGGGACCTATATCTTCAAAAAATCTTCCGTAACGATTATTGGCATTTGCTGCATTATCGGTTACTCCTATACCGTTACCCGTAATCTGTAAGAAAACCCTTGACCAACGGCTGATGTAACTATAATTGTCATAGAACGCTTCAAAATCATTATCCTGCGTTCTTACGAGTGCTTGGGTAAAGAGATAATCAGGATTTGGATTTAGTACCGCATCTGGATCGGTGTTGAATTCAGCATATTGGTCTCGGCTACATCCCATAAAGGTTGTTTGAGCGACGAGTGCAAATGCGATATATTTTAATGTCTTTAAAATTGTCATAACACAGGTGTATTAAAAATTAGTGTTGATGGTGAAATTGAAACTTCTAGTCAACGGCGTACCACCTCCTAACATAGAAGCTGCCGAAGATGTAGATCTCAAATCTTCTGGATTCAAATTATCTGGCAAAGAGTTATATAAATACCCCAAGTTACGAGCATTTAGCGTCAATCTTAAATTGTTTAACTTAAGTCGACTAGCCGTACTTTGTGGTAAATCATAGCTTACGGACACATCACGCACCATAACCCATGAAGACTCAAATGCACCACGCTCGCGTATACCTGTTCCCCAGCCATAAGCCGAGTTATAGTAGTTCACATCACTGATTGGCACTGTAATCCCACGTTCCGTCGTTTCCTGATAAGTCAATCCACCTACATCTTGTCCAGCAATACGTGTACCTTGTGCAAAAACGCCATCAGGTATCACACCCCACGCTTGATTGCCAGCCGCATTCGTAAACTCTACACTACCTTCCGTGCCCGGTCTTCCCCATAGCGAGCTTGCCATCTGACCAGTCTGCATCGCATAATTGTAAGTAGGCGAATACACATAGCCACCAAACTTAGCATCTAGCATAAAGCTAAACATGAAGGATTTATAACTGAATTGATTGATAATACTACCCATAAAACGCGGCAATATTGATCCAATCTCTTTTTCGCGCTCATTTCCTTGTGCATAATCTTGAGAACGTACAAACCTTCCTAGATTAGTACCCAATAGGGTCATCACGTTTTTACCATTGTTCACATGGTCTATAGGATTACCGCTGGCATCACGTGCTTGAAACAAAGCGTGACCATAATTAGAAACCATCGTACCATATGTGCCACCTACTTGAGCAATGGTACGAATACCATCATCCGACTCCAACTCGTGAATATCTACACCAGGAGCCAATTCTAAGATCTTATCTCTATTGCGTGTATAGTTAAAGAAGACATCCCATGCAAAATTGCCAGAGCGTACAGGAGTACCATTCAGTCCTAGTTCTATACCACGGTTGCGTATGTGCCCGCTGTTGATCAAGGCTCTAGTAACACCACTTTCTCTGGACACTGGCAAATCGATAATTTGACCGCGAGTGTCTTTACTATAAAACGTGGCATTGATACCTACGCGAGATTGAAACAACTTCATCTCTGTCCCCACTTCCCAAGTACTACTTTTCTCCGGCTTTAAATCTCTATTTCCCAAACGTTTAGAATCAAAATCATACATTGATTCCGTAAGGTATGGATCGCGTGGAACATAAAAACCAGTCATAGCATTATAGGTGCTTGTCCCTTTACCTACTTGATTGTAAGACGCACGAAGTTTACCAAATGAAAATATATCTCTATTGAGATCTAACATATCAGAAAATACCCAAGCTGCATCTGATCCGTAGTAGAAGTACGAATAATTACCTGTTCCATCTGGGTAAACTAAACTAGAGTCCCAATCATTACGTCCGTATAAGTTGAGAGTTAACGCATTTTTGTAATCGACCGCCGTTTGAAAGATTGCCGAAACAGTTCTCTTTTGATTTGGTTTTTCTTCGGACACAATCGGACGTGCTCGGGAGTTACTTAACCGAAATACATCTGGAGTTACCATACCATCTGTACGAGCAGAAATACCATTTCTAGATGAATGATTTAATTCTAGACCGGCCTGTCCCATAACTTCAAAATCTCCGTACGTACGGATCGCGCGTAAACTGTTGATATATCGTGTTTGCAATACTCTGGATGAATAGTTGCTATAGTTACCATTAGCAAATGCAGCATCTTGACCGCGGTTCATCATTTGGCGGTTTGTGGCAAATAAATTGGCACTAAAGTTACTTTCTAAGGTAAGCCAGTCGGTGAAATTAATACGGCTATTTAAGTTACCTCTAAAGTTATCCTCGGACTGCAACTGGCGATTTTGATACAACATAAACAACAATGGTGTCTTATTGGATGCATCTGCACGATTAACACCACCATTCAGCGGATCAATATAGTTATCTCTCCAATAAGCTAAATCATATTGACGAGGCACACCAAAAGATAAGCCATACAAAATGTTGTTACCCATATTCCAGCGGTCACCACCATACTGTGGATTAAATGCTGCATTGTTAACATAGCTTACACTTCCATCTAATTGAATCGCATTGCCAAGTCGCTGTGTCGCTCTTAGGTTAAAGTTGTTTCTATTCATCTTGTTATTTGGCGAAACACCTTTTGCGTAAGTATTGGTATACGAGAAACGAAATGTCGTGCGTTCATTACCACCTTGTAATGACAAGTTGCTGTTCGAATAACGACCAGTTTCGTAAATGTCCAATGGGCTATTATTTGCTTGAAACGGTACAAGTAGACCATTCACATCACGTACAGTACGACCATCGAATTTAGGTCCGAAACTATAGGCATAGTTGGTCGTCGGAATTATCTCAATTCCGTCTGTACCTACCGCATACACCGCATTAGGATTGGTACCGGGCCCATAGATATCCTGAAAGTCAGGCGTGGCATAGGCTTGTTCAAAACCTTGTGTATGTGAAAATCCGATTCCGAAACCACGTTGTGAGTAACCTTTTTTGGTGGTAATCATGATCACACCATTACTGGCGCGACTACCATATAATGCCGTTACCGAACCTCCATTTAGTACCGAAATAGATTCGATATCATCTGGGTTGATGTTTTTCAAAATGTTACCAAGTCCTGATCCCCACCACGGTGTGGTAACACTACTTCTTCATCCATGATAATACCATCGACTACAATAAGCGGCGCATTACCGAATGGATCTAAAGATCCTGCACCACGAATTAAAAAACGAGTAGATGACTGAGGGCCACCTGTACCCACGTTAACCTGTAGTCCGGGTACCATACCTTGCAAAGCGGCAATTGGGTTGATCGCGTTGGTTTGTCTAATTTGGTCACCAGAGATTTGCGTCATGGCATATCCCAATTGCCGACGTTGTCTTTGTTCTCCCAAGCCGGTAACCACCACTTCATCAATGTTTCCGGCATCGGCCGCTAAATCAATATTGATGTTTGCCTGTGCACCAACTTGAATTTCTGAGGTAATGTAGCCGATACTTGAGAAGCGTAAACGATCTCCAGAAGTTGCCGTGATTGTAAAGCGACCTCGTCCATCGGTTTGAGCTACTCGATTTGTCCCGATCAACGTTACTGTAACGCCTGGTAATGGTCCATTCACATCTTTCACCGTACCAGTGACGAGTGGTTGTTGCGCAAACACCGCTCCGATGGCAAATACCATCAGCAGCAGCAAGACGCATGTTTTAAAATTGATTTGATTCATAATTATTATTGATTTGGTAATGTGCTTGCTAAAGATTGTGTTGTTAAGGCTGAAAAATCGAGCTTCTGAACAGCTAAGGCATAGGTTCCAATCAGCTGCGGATGTTCAATGTTTGAGATGATAATTTTTGTAAACCGTGCAATGTGTGGTATAGCGTATTTTTGTATCGCAATCTGTATCTCCGGCAGTAGGATGGCATCCATTTTGGCACCCCGACCACTAATTGTGATGTATTCGGGATTGATAATATGGATCAAGGTTGCAATACCTTTGCCCAGCATTCCTGCAATTTTTTGCGCTTCTTCCACAGCGAGCTGATCACCGCGGTTCACCGCGTCGATAAACTCATCTCCCGAGATTGTACGGTGCTGCTGATATGTAGCAGCCAACAAAGAAGCTTCTCCTCTGTCGATCCGCTGTGTAACCGCTGCTAAGGCAATTGTTAAAGAGGCGCTTACTTCCAAGCAACCACGCTTGCCGCACGAACATAATAATTCGGTATCCGCCAGCGGAATATGGCTAAACTCTCCCGCATGACCACTGTGCCCCTTAAAAAGTTTGCCATCTATAATAATCCCCAAACCGACACCCCAATTTAGGTTGACTACCAAAAGATCCTTAGCATATTTTTGATCGCCAAATGATTTTTCAGCCATTGCGATAGCGACAGAATCATTTTCTACAACGACTGGGATCTTAAACAGAGATTGTAACTTTTCTTTTAAATGGAAGAACGGGTCAGACTCTGGATAGGAATTGTTGATACCCGAGTCAGCATCGATGAAACCTGGCATGGATAAGCCTATAATACAAATCTTTCCACTTCCGTATTGAACTATAAATTCCTTACAGGATTGTGCGAGCTGCTCATAGGCCCTTTTTGTATTTTTCAATGGGTTATACAGGTACTTAACATCACATATCACATTACCCGAAATATCGTAGAGAGCGAAGGACGTGTAAAATTGATCTAGTGCAACTGATAGCACGTAAGGTAGTTGCGCTACGTTCAGAGCAAAACGCTGCGCTCTTCGTCCTCCTGTAGAAGGCGCTAAACCTTTTTCGATGACAAGATCCGCTTCCAGCAGGCAATTGACTATTCCTGTTATGTTAGGAACACTCTTATTTATCAGTTGTGACAGCTCTGCAATGGAATGTTCCTGATTAATCGAGAGACACCTCATCACTTGGCTAATAGATTTCGCCATGGATAGAGAATAAGAGCTCGTACGGTAAATGGTACAGGCTAACAAGATTTGGTTCGTTAATAATATGTGGCGGCAAGATAATAACAAATGGTTAATAAAATAAAATCTTTTTAATTTTATTATAAAGAAAGTTTTAACATGATAGTTTTAGTATTGGAAAACAAATCCAACCCCTTGTGCATTATGATTTATCATTGTAAGAAGAAGTAAGTTGCTAACTAAAATCATAATCAGCAAATCATTTCTAATCATAAAAAATTTACAATAAACAACTTAACGTCATTTTGCAAAAGAATATCGGAAGTTTTTAGAAAAACATCAACAAACAGGTAAATATGCATACAACTCAGTCGTCCACCTTTGAGCGACGTTGAGCTGATCAGCCGGAGTTTGACAGATGGATACAGATATATCGACAGTGAGATCGACACCTTTCGTTTGGATTTTTCCGGACGCTTAAATTATCCAAAGATGTATTTATCTTAGGTCGCGTGCCTTTGGAAGTCTGTAAAATTGCTCGCAGTTGGCGCTCAAAAATATGTAAAGAACTGCTCTTCGGCAGTACGGCCAAGGGGTAGTGTTTCTTAAAGCATGTATTATTATGTATACAAACTTTATGCTATCTTTTCTTTAAAAGGTAGCTTTTAGTCGATTGACCTTATGCCGGCCAATGTTCATGATGTTCACTACCTGAATGACCTCAAAGGTCAGATTTCGAATTGCACTCTACTGATAGATAAATGACATCTGTCGCAACGATACAATTAAACCTGTTCGGATATACTAATTTCACATGAGATGCTCCACAGGGAAATAACTTGTCTAAATCTTGGAAAAATGGTGATTACTTACTAGCTGTGATCTATACAAACAGCACGAATAATCTAAGCGCTTTTCATTACGTGGATTGTGCTATCGACGGCTTCTAGTCTTTAAAAACCATTTAAAATCATGCTGACTTGAAAATCAAATGGCAACCGCAATTAATTTCGCGTTGCCATTTTCCTTTGTTTCAACAATTACATTTTAACGATTGCCGTCGATCAATTCATCAGGTTCCGATGATGCTAAGCGCGAAAGCATTTCAAGGTAAGCACCTTGATGGAGCACATCCCATTTCGTTTGCGTAGTGCCACCGCGGAAATCGGAATTCACTAAATTCGTTGTAGAATTTCTCGCGGAAGAAAGCCACGCATTCGTAATTGACAACTTGTATGCGTTAACATATTTGGGATCGTTATCAATTTTAAACAATTCGATAAATCCACGCAGAGCAATCGCCTGAAACCAAACGTGATTAGGCTTTATAATAATTGAAAGTTTGCCACAAGACGGAGAATTGTACAAAGTAAACCATTTTGCATACGCTGCGTGCGTAGTAGCTGTCGCCTCATTTAAATAGCGTTGTCCATTGGTAATATTATACAGTAATGAAGCAGCTCGAATAGGCTGTCCAGAATTGTATATAAACTTCGCTTTTCCAATAACCAATGGTGAATTGCCATCCGATTGATCGGTCAAGTTTGCATTATCCCAATATAAAAAGTCGCTCGGATCGTGTAAGATGTCCGTGCACCATTCTTATAAATCTTTTGCATGATCCAAATTTTACGAATCATTCGTTGCTAAATAAAGCTTTCCGGCTGAGAGCTGCCGGAGCGGTGGAACACATATTTTTCGAGTTACCAAATTCTTTCCAATGCACGCCGCCGCCCATTTTGTCGTTCATTCCCGTCAGGATAAAATCCCAAACTAACTCCGCGCGATCCAAATATTTGGTATCGCTGGTCATCTCATACATATCTGTCATGTCGATTTTTACCCCAATGTTATCGTCGAAATAGCGCTCATTACTATTTCCTAGATACACAGCATAAGATTCGGCGTTACCATTTGTGGTGTTCCGAAATTTATCAATGCTGGTCAACAGGCGATTGTCATAATCCTGCGCGATATCATCGGCTTACTGCGGAAATCCTTGCGCAACTTCCCGAAAAGCGGATCAATGTCCCACATCACGGCCGCTCCATCCCAATAACCGTTCGATTGCGGAAAACTGGACGACCAAATATCCATCGGTTTCCCGTCAGGTATTTATCGACCAATGCGGTCATCATCGTATCGGCTCTTTCCAAAAATATAGGTGTAGTTTGTTGCGCGTTCGCTAACGAAGCTTTTGCATTATTAAGCGAATCCGTTTGATCCGTAACGTCCAGTTGCTTGTTACAAGACATACATACTACAAGCATCTATGTAATACAGAGATAATTTTTCTCACAACAAAATTGTTTTAGTGATTAGATGTGTAGTTAAATGATCCTTTTTTGAATACATGTTGTTTGATCAGTATCGACAGTAAGCGTTTTTGGGAAACGGTTATCCGACTTTCGGACGGTCGACAACTGCAAGGAAATAGTTGGTGTATGTAATGGAAGGAAAATAGCGGTTTATTCTCGACGAATCAGAATGGAAGCTCTTTGGATGCATTTTGATCAATACTTCAAAAAAAAGAGAAATCCAAATACCGAATCAAGTTCATGAAATTGGCGTCTACAAAATTTTATAATGGTGTAAAATCCCGCATTGCATGGCGTGTTATACAGATTAATCCTAATTAGTAATCGAAGAAATAGTACAAATTATTCTTAAAATTTCACAAACAAAGGAGCAATTTTCTTTTGTGAAATTTATATCCGATTAAATACTGAAAAGCAAACATTTACAACCGTAAAACACGATAACAACCGAAAGAAAAATCGGAAGAAAATCTAAGTTGGTTTTCGCAAATAATCTGATGCCGAACAAGAACATTTTTTATCGCTTACTTCGGAAAACTCGACATTGAGCAACTGTCCTTTAAAGGAAGCAGTAAAAGTTGCTGCTCAAGTTTCAGAACACTAAATGATGAAAAAATCAACCCTAATCCTCGCATTCGCTTTTGCAGCATCGGCCGCTAGCGCCCAAGAAAAAGATTTCGATTACGAAATCTTGCATACTCAAAAATTACCCAACGAAGTTTACCAACTGGTCTTTAATTCGGCGAACAACAAAGTTTATGTTGCCGGACCGAAAAAAGGATTTGACAAAGAAGCCGAGAACTTCATTTATGAATTGGATGGATCAGATTTGCGCATTACGGATTCCATTTCGGTAGGTAAACATCTACCCTTCGGAATTACATTGAACAATAGCACGCAAACCTTGTATGTCGGTCATTCGTTACAAAATGCGATTAGTGCGATCGACTTAAAAACAAAAAAACAAACTTTGATCTCTGGAGGAAAGGAAAAATCAAAAATCCGCGAACTGGCAGTCGATGAAAAAACCAATAAAATTTACGTTTCCGACCACGGAAATCCTTCAATTTGGCAGGTTGACGGCAAAACAAACACCTACGAAAAATCTTTCGATAAGGCTGGCGCATACCTAATCGGTTTGGGCGTGGATAGCCAGCGTGGGCGCGTTTACGGAACGGATGGGCAGGATATGAAAGGAAATATTCTGGTATTCAATAGCAAAACCGGCGCGTTAAGCAATAGCTTTAAAACTTGGTCATATTGTCCGCTTAATATTGCGTTGGACTTGAAGCAGCATCGAATTTTTGTTAGCCAATCCAACGATAACAACATCACGGTTTTGGACGGGGAATCTGGGGATATTATCGACAAAGTATATTTGGGATTCAACACGTCTCCTATTGGTTTGGTATATGACGAAACCAACGATTTAGTTTATACAGCAAACCGCGTGAAGCAAGAAGTTGCCGTTGTAGATGCTAAAACTTATAAAGTTTTGGATCGTATTCCCACCGACGGATTGCCAAATACCATTAGCTTAGATCAAAAAACAGGCATCATCTTCGTCACAAATAAAGAAGCTGGACGCAACGGTGAGCCGGTAGAAAACGGCAACACCGTGATGAAAATCCAATACAAGAGATCATAAGAACTCTTTACAAAGAACATAATCCTCCCTACTTGCATATTCAGAAATTATCCTCGGATTCTTTGCAGAACCGGGGGTAATTCCACACTAAAACATGAATTTACCTAAATCCCTTCTTTTATTTTTGATATCGCTTTTAACGAATCAATTATACAGTCAGAGCATCATATCCGGTCGAATAATTTCGCCCGATCAGAAACCTTTAACTAACGTTTCCGTAGCGTTACTACACGCATCGGACAGCACTGTGATCGCCCAAGAAAAAACAAATCGCGACGGTCAATACGTATTGAAAACTAAGCAAAAAACTTCTGTATTCTTACATGTACAAACCTTGGAATATGCCGATTTCTATTCCGATCATTTCGAAGTGGACGGTAAAGCAGCCAAACAGATCGATGATATTTACCTAAGAACCGATCAAACCGAAATTGCTGCTGTTAGCGTCATGGGACGGCAACCAGCAATTCGTCAATACGCGGATAAGTTGGTGGTTGATGTGGAAGGCTCTGTACTGAGCGAGGGCAATAATGCTTTGGAACTGTTGGAGAAAACGCCAGGAATAGTTTCTGATGGTAAAGGTAACTTTTCGATTCAAGGACGTGCCGGCGCGAATGTGCGCATCGACGGACGAGAAACGTATCTGACGGGCGCCCAATTGGCGAATTTATTGCGCGGCATGCAAGCCTCAGATGTGGCAAAACTAGAACTGATGAGCAATCCTTCTGCGCGCGAAGATGCAGCGGGAACGGCCGGAATCATCAATATTATCACGAAGCGCAATAAACGCAATGGATTTGGTGGTGATATTTTTGTTCGCGGTTCGCAAAGTCGACGTTCGCAAGGAACAGTTGGCGGCAGCATTCACTACAAAGTGAATGGTTTGAACATGTACGCAAACGGTTCGATTGGACGGGAATATTCGGAAGATAGCACCATCATCGAACGTCGCTTTTTGTCCGAAGGAGCATTGCAATCCATTCAAAGACAAAAAGAAACACAGGAACTAAGTCCGGGGAAATTTCACAGTATCCGCACAGGAGCAAGCTACGAGTTCAACGACGGTGGAATTTTGGACGCTAGTTTCCACTGGATGCGTGGAAGGTTTATCAGCTCATCGTTGATTGACATGAATACAACAACATCAGAAAATATCCTCTTACAAACGGCCACCACAAATAATAGCTTCGATGAAACATTTAATAACCTAACATTCAACGTCAACTACGTCAACAAGTACGAAGGCGAAGATCACTTTCTGAAAATCAATTTCGATTACGCACCACACGGCAACGATTACGACAACCAGTTTCGAACCGACATCAACGATATTAATTCGGGAAACCAACGCACGTCTGCGCGCGCTAATAAACAGGATTTGAGCAATACTACGTATGCCGGAAGGTTGGATTACAGCAAACCATTCAACAATGAGCAAAGCAAATTGGAAATGGGTTGGAAAGCCACGTATTTTTTCATCAATAACGATGTGCAAAACGATACGCTAAGCGGAAATAATTGGGTTCTTGATCCAAATACGTCCAATCGTTTTCAATATACCCAACATATTCAAGCAGCGTATGCAATGTACTCCGGCAAGGTAAAGCGCTTCGAATACCAAGCAGGTTTACGCGGAGAATATACGTTCATCAAAGCGAATCAGGTTACCTTAAACGACATCAGCGAACAGCGATATTTCGATCTATTTCCAAACGGATTTTTATTGTTTAATATCAACGACAATAATACGATTCGTACGTCCTTCAGCAGTAGGATCGAACGTCCGGGCGACCACGATATCAATGCGTTTCGGATTTACCAAGATGCGTTCACCTACTCGGAAGGTAATCCGGAATTGAAACCTGAACGCAGTTATATTGGCGAAGTCGGGCATGGATTTAAGAACGCACTCTTCACGACCTTGAGTATGAGCTATGGCTACGATGTGATCAATTGGGTTTCCCGCGTGGGCAGTAACGTCGGAGAAAATCTGACGCGTCCAGCGAACATCGGGAACTTCAAAAATTATAGCGCCAACATGATGTACAACAACCGATTTACTTCTTGGTGGACGGGAAATCATTACGTGAATGCTTTTCACAATAATTATCGTGGCGAGATCGACGATGTCATTTTAGACTCCAAAGGTTCAAGTTGGACAGCGAACAGTAGACATACGCTGGAATTAAAATACGGATTACGCGCTGAAGTTGCAGCGTATTACAATTCTGGTGTTACCACGGGTGCAATGCGAACCGATGAACGTTATGGATTGGATTTAGCAGCTGAGAAAAAACTACTAAATGATCGCGCTATGTTAAAATTAGCAGTAACAGGATTAATTAGAAATGGTAATCCAAAATATACGAGCACTTACGGAGATTTAATTTTATGGAATTCTGCGTTTCCCGATAACAGAAAAATCATGTTGTCTTTGAACTATCAATTCGGAAACTAAAAAAAACCAACATGGCGCAATCTAAAACTAAACAAGCTATCATCGATTTACTGAAAAATAAGAAAAAGGCAATGTGTGCAGACGATATCTTCATCAAGTTGAACCCTGGAAAGAAGTGCTATAGCTATTCCGCAATCTACAATAACATCAGTCAATTGTGTCAAGATGGGATCTTAATAGTAGAGGAGATAACGAAAGACCGTCGTAGAACCATTAAAATAAACCGAAGCAAGTAAAATGGAATACATGAAAATATTATTTATAATAAATCTAAATAATTTTATATTTGCGATGCCTTGGAAGAACATCGCCATACCGAAACATTACGTATTACCCGTTCATCATTCGAAGAACTGTTCGAACGATATTGGAAACGTATGTTTGCTTTCGCGCTAAAAATGACTGCCGATGATGACGATGCCAAGGAGATTGTGCAAGAGATTTTTAAGTCGCTTTGGGAACGTCGGGAAGAGCTTTCTATTCAAGATGTGGAGCGGTATTTACTTCGTTCGGTAAAACTGAAAACGATGGAATACATTCGCAACAAATCCACCAAACAGCGTCATCACGAAATTATCTTGAATACCACAAAGATCGATTACGAGGATCAACATGTTCAGGTGAAAGAATTGAACACAAAAGTGCATAACTTAGTAGAAAGCTTACCGAAACAATGTAAAAATGTGTTTAGGATGAGCCGAGAAGAAGGATTGACCAATAAAGAAATTGCGCGCTTGCTCCTTATTTCGGAACGAGCCGTAGAATATCACATTAGCAAGGCATTATCGACATTAAGAATCGGTTTAGGTCGCGTTGATTAATCCCGTCGGATAACGGTTAGAAAATATAGTTATCTTTGTCAGAAGAGAAAATGAAAATAACCAAAGAATTACTTGAGCGCTACGAGCTTGGTCAATCTACAGATCAAGAGGAAGCGTTCGTGTCTGATTGGTTAGCTAATGATCTTTTGGATGAAGACGAGTTCAACACGGACGATGTAGATGTCGTCGAAGAAACCAATGTTAAGCAAGCTATTTGGTCAGATATCGCTTCGCATATCGATCAAAAAAATCCTTCGGAAAAAGTTGTTCCCGCAAAAAAATCGAAAACGCTTCTTCTATGGGGTAATCCTTGGATGCAGAGTGCCGCCTCTTCGCTTTTATTTATGGGAATCGCTTGGTTTGTGTATCAATCCCCATCCGACGTCGATTACCGTTCATTTAGCGCAAACAACATTCATCAAAAAGTGATGCAATGGCAGGAAGAAAAGTTTGATGTTTCATTGAGCCAAAACAGTTCGGCCAGCATCGATTTCCGCTCCGGCAATATGGCTATTTCGGGAGATATTCTGTTTACGCCGAAAAAGAATTTAATTTTATATGACGCGAGCAATCGCGCTCCAATAGATTTCAAAGAGGGCGAAATTTATTACATTTCCACCGATCCGGATACGAGCGAATTAATGGTTTTCGCGAAAAGCGACATGGAATATCTTCCGCCAATTATCCAAAAACATATCCGAAAGCAATTTCAGTCTATCTAATTTATGCAATCCTTCTCGCGGTTTTTCTTCTTATTGTTCTGCGCAATCTCCATCCTATCATGCTGGAATGCTTGCCAAACTAAAAAGAAAACTGACGAACAATCTATACCCAACGAACTCGATTTCGATCCTGCTTATTCGCTTTTTGTGAGTAAGAATAGCGTTAACCACTTTCTTTTCGTGGACAGCACATGGAACAAAGTTGCCGCTATTCCACCTCCGAATGCATCGTTCAATCGAGAGTTCATTATCCATAAAAAGCATTATTACGAAGTGAATGCCGATAATGATTATTTCATCAAATATCGGATCGGAAAAAGCAAATTGGAAGCAGTCGATTCCATTAAACTCGTTAACGATAATATTGAGCAATTTCATTGGAAAAATGGTTCAGACACGCTCCTACTTTGCAACGTAAAACATGGCTACAGAGAAATTTGTCATTTCTACGAGATTGACACCAAAAATTTTAAGCTGATCCGAGAAGCAATCGTTCCGATTCCATCCGCGGTTCGCGAATTCAATATTTTAAGCATCGGTTTGATGCGATACCAAGCAGATAAAATCTGGCTAGCGTATACGTACAGCAAAATGATTCGTGGTACGGATTATACGACCATTGATACCATGTTTTACGCAACGCTTGATTATCAAAACTTAAAAAATTTAGGAACCGAAACAGACGGCCGATCGACATATCCCGGCGGTATCAATACGATTCAAACGTACAGTGGAACGGCAGAAAACGGCGATTTCTATTTCACAAGCAGTCCCGGAATTGCAGCAGGGAACGCTATTGAACTTCCGTCTTCCATCTTTCGAAAAAAGCAAAACGAAACGACCGTGGACAGTTCGTATATGATTAACATTTCCGAGCAAATCAAAAACCACGCATACGGGTTTTGGTATTTAGGAAAGGATAAAGCAATCGTCCGCAGCGAACAATCCGACAAGTTTACGGATTTCGCCAACCACCACGCCGTTTATCAGTTTGACTATTTCTTAACCGATCTGACATCCGGAAAAATGGAACGTTTGGATTTGCCTTTGGACAAAGGAACGCGCAAAGAAAACGTCATTCAAGTTAATCAGGATCTTTACATCGCCATTGACGACGATGAAGATCGACACACAGTTTGGAAATACAACTTGCCTACCAAGAGTGTATCAAAACACCTAACTCCAAAATTCCCAATCGATTACATCCTTCGTTTGGATCGATTAAAATAATTCTTCACTTTTTCTGTATTCCGACCTTCGGTTAAATGCTGCATAAGCTACATTCTTATGTGTCATTAATCTAAATAAATATGTGTGGTCTGAAATGGAGACTTAGTCTTCTGCTGCTCGTAGCAATTACCACGATCTACGCGCAGGAAAATGGAGTGAAAGGATTGGTAAAATCCAAAAATAATCTGGGATTAGAGGGCGTAACACTCCGTGTAGTAGGCCACGAATTAGAAAATACGCAAACCGATGCGAACGGAGCATTTTTGCTAAAAGGATTTGCTCCCGGCGAATACACGGTCGAAACTTCTTTAATGGGTTTTAAAAAGCAACAAAAGAAAGTTCGTATTACGCAGAACGCTACATCAACCTTGAATTTTACGCTTGAAGAGACCGATGCCAATATTGAGCAGGTGGAAGTGAGCGGGCAAACAAAAACCAAAGAAATCATGCAATCGGGTTTGAATGTCAATATCATTGAAACCAAACAATATGCGAATAGCAATACCGATATCAACCAAATCCTGAACCGCAGTACGGGCGTAAAAGTCCGCGAGCAAGGTGGATTGGGATCGAATTATACATTCTCTATTAATGGCATGTCGGGCAATCACATTAAATTTTTCATTGATGGCGTGCCTATTGAGGCGTACGGAAGTGGTATGTCTTTCAATAATATTCCGGTTAACATTGTCGAACGCATAGAAGTATATAAAGGTGTTATTCCGGCGCATTTGACATCCGATGCTTTGGGCGGCGCCGTCAATATCATCACAAAGTGGGATCGTCGGAAATCCATCGATGCCAGCTACAGCTTCGGATCATTTAATACGCATCGTGCAGCGTTGAGCGCCAGCATGACTGATCCTAAAAAAGGTTTTCACTTTAATGTAAACTCATTCTTCAACTATTCGGACAATGATTATCGCATGTATACCAATCCGGAAGCGCGTGTATATCTTGAGGTAGTGAATAAGGATAATCCGAATCAGTTCGACATTATTCCTTCAGCCAAACGCTTTCACGATGCATACCGCTCAAACATGACGCAGGTGGAAGCCGGGTTATCTGGAAAAAGCTGGGCAGATGTATTTGTATTGGGATTAACATATAATTCAACCTACAACGAAGTGCAAACCGGAGCAACACAACAGAAAGTGTATGGACACGTGACAGAAACCAGCAGAAGTTTAGTTCCTAGTTTACGCTATCGCAAAGAAAACTTATTTACCGAAGGGCTTTCAGCAACGATCTTTGCCAATTTCGCAAACGATAAATCGATCATAACCGATACCAGTTCGTACCGAGGATATCGTTGGGACGGTCGTCCGGAAGCGTACTACGCGGAGGCAGGAGAAATCAACCTGACCAAATCTATTCAGCATTTCAATAACTACAATAGCTTGGTGCAAAGTAATTTCAATTATCAAATCAATCCAAGTCAATTCATCAATCTAACACACTCCTTCACGAACAATTACCGCAAGCGGTATAACGAAATCGATCCATATAATCATAGTTTTCAAGAAAACAACACCGTTAGTCGGCACGTACTTGGATTAAATTACACGCATGATTTTTTCGATCGCAAATGGCGTAATCAAGTGTTCTCGAAATACTACAATTTCGGCGGACGCGTAGGAAATCCGGATGGCGGCAACACGCGCCAATCCAAAAGCTACATGGGATACGGATTATCATCCAGCTATTTGTTCAAAAATGGATTGGGCGTCAAAGGATCATTCGAGCGGGCTTACCGACTTCCGACCATGATCGAATTGTTTGGTAACGGCGTGGATGTTTACGCAAATCCGGGATTAACACCAGAACGTAGCGACAACTACAATTTGGGTGTTTTTTACAATGGTACATTCGAGGAAAAACATCGCTTATATGCAACCGCGGGTGTTTTCTATCGCAATGCAGAAAACTATATTCACCGCACGCCACCGGGAGTCGTTTCCGGATCGTCCGAAAACTTTAGCCAATATTATAACTATGGCGGAATAAAAGTGGAAGGTGCAGAAATGGAGTTCACTTATTCGTATGGTGATTTACTTAAGCTAACCGTAAATGGTAGTTACGAGAGCGCCGTGGATCGCGAACGTTTTGTGCGCGGAACAGATCGCATTAAAATTACTTATGGCAACCGTTTACCGGACAAACCCTGGCTATATGGAAATACCGATTTCATCATCGGCAAGAATGACATACTGGGAAAAGGCACGCGTCTAGAATTGAATTGGTTTATGCAATACGTTGATGAATATTCGACCACTTGGTCGAAATTGGGCGACCGTAGCACGAACTATTACATTCCTACGCAATGGATCCAAAATGCCGGCATCACCTACTCCATCAAAAATGGCTTATACAACTTCACTTTGGAAGGCCGTAACCTTACCGACCGCATTGCTTACGATAATTCTAAGCTGCAAAAACCTGGTCGCTTTATCTCCATGAAATTTCGTTACAACTTAAATATTTACTAATTAATAATTTGATATGATCAATTTAGGACACACCAAAAAAAGTGTTTGGGCGATAGCGCTTGCCTTCGTAGCGCTGAGTTTCTCCGTAACTTCCTGTAAAGACGACGGTCCTTCGTCGCCGGATGACGTGGAAGATCCAGAATTTGCTGTTATCGTCGGTACCGATAACGGTCGTTATATGTTGCCAATCGCTGACCTGATGAGCGGCGTTATTTCTCCCGTAGGAAAAGGAACGAATGTATCTGAAATCCTAACATGGGAAGAAAACTTGATACAAAAAGGGCGCGATATGTACCATGTCGATCCGAATTCCAACAAATTTGGGAAATACCGTTTCGAAGATGGCGTATTGAAAACCATTAAGGAAATTCCTTTCTCGCAGTTACCGAGCTTATATCTAGGTTGGCACACTTGGCTGAGCGAAACGGAAGTAATGTTTGGCGCACGTTCCAATAATTTTTATGCTATCGTAGATGTAGAAAAAATGGAAGTGACTAAAAGCGGTGAGTTCGATAAAACGGGTGTTCCTGCAAACCATACTCGTCGTGTATTTTCTGTTATTCCGCAAGGCAATAAGTTGTTCATAGGATACGGCTTGTACAATGAAGCGACCAAAGTGCATTACGACAAAACCTACACCGGAACGATTGATTATCCAACCTTGACGAACTTCCAAGTTACCGGAGAGGATGAGCGCTCTGCTCCACTTGGAACCCTTCGTAATTCTTATTTCAGCACGTTTAAAGAAAGTGGATATACTTACATTTTGACCATACCAATGCCGGTATTGGGCGGTGGCAAAGAAAAGCTGCCAACCGCAATTTATCGTGTAAAAGATGGCGAATCCAAGTTAGATCCGAATTATTTCTTTAACATCAGCGCACAACGCGGCGGAGATAACCAATTAGGCGTTTCCTACATCGGAAATGGGAAAGCGATGCTGATCAGCGCGCATGACACAAAAACCAACATCAAAGAATTCAACGATTGGTGGTACGCGGCCATGTGGGAATACTTAATTGTGGATATAAACACACAACAAGTAGTTAAGAAACTAGATTTTCCATTGGTGGGTAACTCTAGATCAGGCGTTGTACATAATGGCAAAGCATACATTGCGGTGAATGATCCGAAAGCGGACGGCGTATACGTTTGGGAATACGACTCAAGTACGGATAAGTTGACTCGCGGTGCGCGTATTGACGGCGCGGACGGTGACACACCGATGCTTTATCGCTTAAAATAATTCCCTACATCTACCAAATATCTTCCTCCACGCGACGTGGCAGGAAGATATTTTTTTGACCAATTATCACGAAGAGATATTGTCGATATGAAATATTCATGTTCAACAGAACACAAACACACATGAATATTCCATATGGCCACTGAGAAGATAATTATATACATATGAACAAAGTATTACTCAAAATTAACGCGTGGTTGCACCTTTGGCTGGGCTTGATTTCCGGAATCGTTGTTGTTATTCTTTCCTTAACCGGATGCGCATTGATTTTCGAAGAAGAAATTAAATATTCTTGGTTGTACAGTGCATCGCCGGACAGCACCGACCAAACTGAACTGCTTGCGCCAAGCGTTGTTTACAACAAGATTAAGGCAGATCATCCTGAAAAGGAAATCGAAAGTTTTTGGTATTATGGGCATGGGAAACCTATAAAAATTGGCATTGATCATGGCGAAAGATTAATGTATGTCAATCCTTACAATGCAAAGATTATTGCTGAAGTGGATCATGAAGATTTTTTCCACTTTATGGATGAAGGACATCGCCATTTATGGCTTCCGACGGAGATCGGACGTCCAATTACGGGTTGGGGAACCCTGATGTTTTTCATTATTTCATTATCTGGATTGATCTTGTGGTGGCCAAAGCGATGGAATAAACGCATGGTGAAACAGAGCTTCACCATCAATTGGAAAACAAAATGGAAACGCATTAATTATGATCTCCATAACGTATTGGGATTTTACTCGCTAATTCTCGCGGTTGTCATGGCATTCACTGCCATGATGATGTCGTTTCCTTGGTTGCGCAAATCCATCATTGAAATGGCGGGCGGCTATCCGCGTTCCCCAAAGAAAACGGAAATGAAAAACGAAGAATTGGATCGTCCGAAAGTGGATGCTTTGATGGTGGCTGATTCGATTTGGCTTCAGGTGCGTACACAAATCGCGCTTCATAACAAAGATGCCGTCATTGTTCACATTCCCGAAGAAGATGAGGATGTAGTATATGCTTGTACGGATATGCACGCCGGGAGCTGGCGAGATTTGAAGTTCGATCGCTATACGATGCAGTTGCTTCCTTCCTCGCAGAAACCGATTGGCGAAGCGAAAACAGCAGAATGGATTTCGCGATCCAATTTCGGTTTACATACCGGATATATAGGTGGGCTGACCACCAAAACTTTATATTTCGTGGCCAGCCTAATTTGTGCAACGCTTCCAATCACCGGTTTTTACGTTTGGTGGTACAAACGGAAGAAGAAACCTGTTAAAAAAGCGAAGAAGAAGTTGCAGCTTGCAACCTAAATCTTATCCCGAAGATAACCTTGAAAATTATCCTCAAACTGAGAGCCATTGCCTGAGCGATATTTACTCAACTTGCTGTGCAACGTTAATCCCCAAAGCACAAACTCCAACAAAAAGTAAACATCTTCGGGCTTGGTATCCGGTTGATATTGATCCAGCAAATCGCGCAACGGCTTCACCTGATCCAACTGCGATTTGTAATCGGCATCTTTGGCATCATCCGATAAATGAATGCCATCTTCCTCCGAAAACCAACGAACAATATCATCGTACGGATAGCGCTGATTATCCTTCTGCAATTTTTCTACTTTTGGAAACAGCGAATTGAAAACTGTTTTAACAGCGCTTTCCAGCAATTGGATCGCCACGCTGGCCGCTCCCTCCTGCTCGCCTTCATAAACCAATTCCACCTTTCCCGTGATGGCAGGAATAATTCCCATGAAATCACTCAAACGAATCGCTGTTTCGCTGTCGCCGTTTCGCAAAATCCTCAATTCTGCAGCACTTAACAGATTCTGAAAGGCCGTGATTCCCATACGAGCGCTTACACCGCTCTTCGCATCGATGAACTCACTTTCGCGCGCTTCGAAACTAATTTGTTCCAAAAGGTCGAGCGCCAATTCCGGCACGTAAATTTGTTCTTTTTGTGCTGTTTCTAAACCCGCTTCTTGCGCGGTAATCTTTTTAGCAGTGGCTACAGAAGTTGGATAATGCGTGAGAATTTGCGAGCCAATACGATCTTTCAACGGCGTTACGATGCTACCACGATTGGTATAATCTTCGGGGTTTGCGGTGAATATAAACTGAATATCTAACGGTAAACGTAGTTTGAAACCACGAATCTGAATATCACCTTCTTGCAAAATATTGAACAGCGCAACTTGAATTCTCGCCTGCAAATCCGGCAATTCATTGATGACGAAAATGCAACGATTCGCGCGCGGAATCATACCGAAGTGAATGACACGATCGTCCGCATAATTCAGTTTCAAATTAGCTGCTTTAATCGGATCGACATCACCAATTAGGTCAGCCACCGTAACATCCGGCGTAGCTAACTTTTCCGCAAAACGTTCGCTGCGATGCAACCAAGTTATTGGCGTTTGATCGCCCTGCGTTTCGATTTGCTCTTGCGCGTAGCGCGAAATCGGCGCAAAGGGATCATCGTTGATTTCTGATCCGGCAACAACCGGAATATATTCATCCAAAAGGTTCACCATCAAGCGCGCCAAACGTGTTTTGGCTTGTCCACGCAAACCCAATAAGTTAATGTTGTGCTTCGATAAAATTGCGCGTTCCAACTCGGGAATGACTGTATCTTCATAACCGTGTACGCCTTCAAAAACGGTTTCACCTTGTCGGATTTTCTGCATCAGATTTCCTCGTAATTCCTCTTTGATGGATTTCGTTTGGTAACCTGCCGCTTTCAGTGCTCCGAATGTTTGTATCTCTGTATAATTTAATGACATGCTTCTTGTTTTTCTAAATTGTTCTTGATGTAGATTGCGGATTAGCGAATACGTTTCTTGCGATTATCCTCGTAATCACTGAATATCATTTCGCCCAAATCGCCTAATCCGGTATAATAAGCTTTCCCTTTATTGGATGCCGTAAATTCGTCTACAAATTCTTGTAAATAAGGATCAGATGTGATCATAAAAGTCGTAATCGGGATTCCCAACTTGCGCGCTTGCGCAGCCATGCTGTAACATTTGCTGGTGATCATCGGATCCAATCCCATCGGATTTTTATAATATGTTCCGTCGGGCATATTCAAGCAACTTGGCTTTCCGTCGGTAATCATAAAAATCTGCTTATTCGCGTGTCGTTTCCTCCGTAAAATATCCAACGCCAACTGAACGCCAGCTACCGTATTGGTATGAAACGGCCCAACTTGCAGGTAAGGTAAATCCTTAATAGCGATCGGCCACGCATCATTACCAAAAACGATCACATCCAAAGAATCTTTCGGATAGCGTGTCAATATCAATTCCGAAAGCGCCATCGCCACTTTCTTCGCTGGTGTAATACGATCTTCGCCGTACAAAATCATGCTGTGGCTGATATCAATCATCAGGACTGTACTCATCTGCGATTTAAACTGCGTATCCTCCACCACCAAATCATTCTCCGACAAATTAAACTCGCCAATACCGTGATTCACCTGCGCATTTTTCAGACTTTCCGTCATGGAAATCTTGTCCAAGTTGTCCCCATATTGATAAGCGCGAAGATCGCCTGTGCTTTCGTCGCTTTGTCCGCTGTATTTGGTTTTATGATTGCCAGAAACGCCCTTGCGCATCTTCCCGAAGATTTGTTCCAACGCATTCTGCCGAAGTGCTTTCTCCATTTTGGAAGTTATCCCAACTCCACTCCCACCGAAATCTGGACGTTCCTGAATGTAGCCTTTGTTCTTTAAGTCCTCGATAAAGTCGTCAACGGTATATTCCGGCGTGGTTAGCTTAAACTCTTTATCGAGCTGTCGCAACCAATCAATCGCTTCGTCGAAATCGCCCGAAGTATGCGTAATGAGTTCCTTGAAGATTTCGAAAAGCTTATCAAACGGTGTCTGAAAAGGCGCTTCGTACTGTTTGAACACAAATCCATTATTTCTCTTCCGATTTGTCATACCTAAATTTACGACATAATAATCTAGTTTCTCGCATACCACTCCTACAATATGACGTTACCGTGAGAACCTCGCCGGCGACACATCCTACATTCTTTCTACATTTGTTTATCCGATAAAACGCTTCAGATAGCTTATTGGCAGAATGAATAATAACATGGAAAACAAGACGAAAAGTACGCAAACAGTGAAGCTGAAATCGTATCTACCGGTGGCTTGGGAATACCGCGAAATCATCGAAGAATTGATCGCCAAGCAGGCTAGCGGAAAAATTTTCTACTTTGATGCTGATGACCGATTGCAAGAAACTGGGAAGGTAAGATTGGTGAAGCTCGAAGGTGATGAAGGTGCCGGTTTGTTCGTACGAACCGATGGTGATATATCTGTTCGAATTGATCGGATTATAACGGTTTTTGGTAAGCTCGGTGCTGCGTACGATGAATATAATGCATTTAGTGTTTGTGGAATGGGATGCGATCCAGATAATAACGATCAATAGCAAATTATGAAAATAGAAATTTGGAGCGATGTGATGTGTCCGTTTTGCTACATAGGGAAACGGAATCTGGAATCCGCATTGGAGAATTTTGATCAGAAAGACGATTTAGAAATTATTTGGAAAAGCTTTCAGTTAGATCCAAATATGCCGGAAACGCCACAAGGTAGCCAAGCAGAATATCTGTCGAAAAACAAAGGTTTGCCGATCCAACAGGTCGAAGGCATGATGGCCAACGTTACCGAATATGCTAAACAAATTGGTTTGGATTTTAATTTGAAAGATGCTGTGATGGTGAATTCTTTCCGCGCGCATCGATTTATTCAAATCGCTAAGGAACGTGGTTTGGGCGACGAAGCCGAAGAATTATTATTCCGAGCGTATTTCACAGAAGGTAAAAACATCGCAGATGAGCAAATTCTAAAGGAAATTGCGACAGAAATCGGATTGAGCGAAGCGGATGTGCAAACCGCCTTACAAGATGATCATTATGCTTATCAAGTAAAACAAGATATTCAGCAAGCGCAACATTTAGGTGTTCGCGGCGTACCATTTTTTGTTTTCGACAATAAATATGCTATTTCTGGCGCGCAACCTGTGGAGCAATTCTCCCAAACCTTGGACAAAGCGTTTTCGGCATGGAAATCAGAAGCAAAGCCGAAGTTTCATGTAAGCGAAGGCGATAGTTGTTCGGTAGAAAATCCGCGGGGTTGTATTTAAAATTCTTACGACATTTAATTTGATTTGAAATCAAGGTATATGCCGAATCAGGATATAAACATTTAGAAAATTGTAACATGACGCCCAAAAAATGCCAAGCAAATTTGGATTTTTGCTTGGCATCTCATTAGTTTGCTATTGGTTTTACGTCACTAAGGAGTTCGAATGTCTGCGACACAGCGAATTACCTTACTACGAGAGTAAAATGCTAGGTTATTGTTGCTTTGCGATATACGTGGGTGATCAGCCTCAAAAAAGAGTGCCCTTAGGTTGTTTCCTTGACCCCAACTGGTATGATAAAATCCCATTGCTCCCCTAGATACAATGGAAGTAGGTTCGTAGTTACTAAAAGCACTCCCCGATACATTGAAATACCCTTGAGCTGGTAATATAACTTGAACACTCGCATTACGCTTACTGGTCATTACTTTTGAAGAAGTGTAGTTGGAAGATGAGGAACTTCTATTCACATTCGTACTTACTGTCCCATCGATTAATAATTGCGCTTCGCGCATTGTTGGGATTCTATAGTTTAATGGACAAGGATCTAAGTACGTCTTTATTGGATCAATTTCGGTTCCACCGTTCCACGACGTACGGGATGGATTATTTCTTACCCAAATACTACGTGTCACATTATTTGCGGTTCCTGCAGCGACTGGAGTGTTTCCTCTACCCCATTGATAATAATATCCTAAATCGTTAACCCCGATAGCTGTCGGTGGTTCTGTTCTTTGAAGTACTGCATCCACGTTCGAATTTGCCCAAATAACGCCATTGATACGCGATACCTGAACTCCGTTGTAAGTGATCACGGAATCCGTAGGTATTACGGTAAACCTTAAATTGTAACGTACGCCTGGAGTCATTCGTAATCCGGTAATCGTTGGTAATGCAGGCCCTCCTGATTCCGGCAGAGTCAACGGTCCAATTGTAATGGAATTAATGTTATAGGTAGCGGCGGTCGTTGAAGCGGTATTTATGATAGTAGAATATCCAAGCGTATCTTGGGTATTGCCAGTCTCGGTGAAGGTTAATGAGGATGCAGTCTCTTGTCCGGATCTTGTGATTGTGCCAGATTGTAATGCAATAGAGGCAGTCGGACTATGCGGCCTAAACGATCCGTCTACACTCGTTACCTTATATCCCGTTCCTTGCGAATCGAAGATGGCAGTGACTTGGCTAAATCTATGTGTAAGTACGACATTTAAACGAGTGGCGTTTGCACCAGTACCTGCTGGAACAAAAAGTTGCCGATTGAAAAACATGAAGTCGGTATTTCCATCAACATCGACCTTCGCAGCTGCTAAAGTTCCGGTTGTACCATTATATGTCAAATTAGGAGGATCTGTTTGTGTATTAATCGAATAGGCAATAAAAGTATAGTTCCCTGACGGCAAAGCTATATTATTAGCTTGAGATTCTTGACCTCTCGTATACACTCGATTTTCAACAAGTGTTCCGGATTGATTGAAAACTGCCACTCGGTAACGAACTAAGTTTGGCAGCGTTGAGGTGATTAATGCTGCTTTCGATTTGTCTTTTAGCCTTATTTGTGCATCGTCAGAATTATTCAATAATTCATCCGCTGGTGATAGGTTTGCAACCAATAGCATTCCATTTCCAATATCTACTGTCTGCTCTTGTTCGTTAGTTTCAAATGTTGTCCCGTTGCGATAGGGCCCAGCAGCTCGCGCACTCAAATCTAACTCCTTCTCGAAAGTTACACCTTCGAATGATATTTCAACAATTCCTTCCCCATCTTGTCCGTCCATTCCGGCTTCGAGTTTATTACATGATTGGAATGTACACAATGAGCCAAGTAATATGGTTAATAACAATAATTTCCTTTTCATTTTATATTGATTAGTGCTAACCTTGTAAATCCACGTATGGAATTCACTCCAGCGACGTTAAAACATTATATAACAATTTTTCTCTCACCGAGGTAAAAGTAAATTACCAAAGTAATTCCTGCGAAACCGTACCTTCGTCATTCCACTCATCCTGAACTTGGTTATTTCCATCCACTGGCGTTACCGCAGCCGGACTTGCGGCTGCAATACTGTGCTCTACTTGAATAAAATGCAACTGACAGGTAGGCGTTTCGTATTCCAATTCACCGAATTTTACAGAACAATCTTTCATAATCGACATTTTAATAAATTTTAAAAGTTAATTAGTTTGATGGCCTAAAATGACCAAATATTTCAAGCTCATCGCATCAAATTTTCTGCCTGTAATTATAATTTATATCGCGAATATTTTTACATGTAGTTTCATAGCTACAAGTGTGACAGAATTAATACTACCTACTTAGAAATTTTAGTTGGGGATATAGTGGCTTCAGCTTCATAGACAATACAAACGTAGATAGCGTTACTATCATAATTCGTATTTGGCAGGCGTTCGACGTTATTTCTCAGACCTTTCAGCATATAACTTTCTTCTTTTTTCTCGAAAACACTAACAGCAGGAAGTACAACCTTATAAAGCCGGAGAGGAAGCTTACCAATGCTTCCAGTTTAGAATTCAATCCTACAGCAGAAAAAACAAATAAATAGCCGAATACTGCTATTGGGAGGAGAGCAACGAGATAAAAAACCATTTTTTATCATTACACGTCATTGGGCTGCACATGATTTATAGTGTATTGAATATCAAATACTTTAAAAGTATTTCTTAGTCGTGAAACGATATCGGTTTGAAACAAACCATTTATCACTATTTTAGCTATTCAAGAAAAAACATTTTCGCCACATGGAAATACTCGGGCTTCATCATATAGCTATCATTTGCTCCAATTATGACACTTCGAAACAATTCTATACAGAAATATTAGGTTTTAAAATCGAGCAAGAAATCTATCGTTCGGAACGCGATTCGTACAAGCTTGATTTAAGCCTTAACGGCAATTACTTAATTGAATTATTTTCTTTCCCAAATCCGCCGACTCGACCCAGCAGACCGGAATCGACGGGATTAAGGCATATCGCTTTTGCTGTCGCGAACATTCAGGAATCCGTGGATTATTTGTCCAGCAAAAATATTATTTGCGAAGATATTCGGATCGATGAAACAACGGGTAAAAGGTTCACATTCTTTAATGATCCCGATGATTTGCCAATCGAGATCTATGAAGCTTAATTTGATTTGAGCGCTTATCAATGAACCTTCCCCTTTCTAAAACTTACGGAAAGAGTCAATTTCCTTAAGACTTTAGGCCCTATTTTTGAAAAATTGGAAGATCATCTTTGGGTGATTTTCAAAAAAATATCCCTATTCCGTATATGGGATTTATTCCTAGCAGTGCACATTTTACGTGTTTTACTCACTAAAACTACGCGAATAATTTTCACGACGCCAATTGGCACCTGCTTTGACTAACGTATAACGCACTACTTACGATACGCTTTGGACGCGTACCACTGGAAACGCATTACATCTCTAAACGTACGACTATGAAGATCGGAATAATAGCCCATCTAAAACACCCTATCCGCAAACCATTTATGGGCGGCTTGGAAGCATTTACTTACGATATCACAAACTTGTTAGCTAAAAGAGGACACGATGTTACGTTGTTTGCCAGTGAACATTCTGACCCTAATCTTCCTCTCCGATCGATCATGAGCGATTCAGATTACGATCGGGAAACATTCAGTCGTTTTCGTTCGCACGAACTTTCTGAAGATTTCATATCTACTCATCACGCATATTTGGAATTGATGCAAGATATCGACAATGAAGGTTTCGACATCATTTTCAACAATAGTTTGAACTATGTACCAATCACTATGTCATCCATTGTGCAAACACCGATGGTAACCGTGCTACATACACCACCAATTTTTGAGATGAAACGCGCAATCAGTAAGATAAAATCGTACACAAACATGAAGTACGTTTCTGTATCCGCTTCTAATGCTAAGTCGTGGCAGCCTTATTTACCAAGCTGTGAAGTGATAAACAATGGAATCGATTTGAAGCGTTGGAACTTCCAAAAGGAGAATGATCGCGATTACGTTCTGTGGTTCGGCAGAATACATCCAGATAAAGGTACCCATCATGCTATTGAAGGTGCACTTAAAGCTGGCAAGCGTATAAAAATAGCTGGCTCGGTAGCAGACAGGCATTATTTCGAAACATACGTTCAACCGTTATCTTGTGATCGGGTCGAATTTTTGGATCTATGCACACATGCACAGCTTAACGAACTGATTGGAAATGCCGAAGTTAGTATCATTACGCCATGCTGGGATGAGCCTTTTGGGTTGGTTGTAGCGGAAAGCTTGGCGTGCGGTACGCCTATTGCCGGATTTTCGCGTGGAGCACTTCCCTATATTATCACAGAAAAAACGGGATGCCTTACCTCTTCGATGAATAGCGAAGAGTTGGCCCAATGCATCTTAAGTGCTTCGAAGTTATCGAGGAAAGATTGTCGCGAATCCGCCGAGCATAGTCTTGGCATGGAAAAAATGGTAGCGTCTTACGAAGACTTATTTCATCGTGTCATTGATAAAAGTTATCTTCCGCATGCCATATAATTATTGCTTCTATATTCATCATCACGGTGCAGGGCACCTCATGCGCGCGGTCGCCATTGCGAATAAAATGCCTGAACATCAAATCACATTTATAGGTAGCGATTTGATGCGGCATGCAAATGCTATTCCTGATTACGTAGATTGCATACATCTTCCTATGGATACACCGACGAAACAAGATAGCTATGCAAAATCTGAATCGAAATCATTCCTACACTATACTCCGCTAAACGTACATGGACTGTTAGAGCGAAATGGTTTGATGATCGATTTTTTTCGTCGAAATCCACAAACGATAATTATTGTGGACGTATCTTCAGAAGTTACGCTATTGGCAAGATTGTGCGGAATTCCGAGCGTCGTAATTCGTCAACATGGAAATCGCACAGATCCGGCACACGCATTGGCTTACGAAAGTGCAGATTTAATCATAGCTCCATTTTCGCAGGAAATGGATACGCCAGTCAATCATCCGTTTTGGAATAAAACGTTGTATGCAGGTGGATTTTCCAGATATACCGATTGCAAAGCGACTTTGGATTGGGAAGCAAAGGATATTGGCATCCTGATTGGTGAAGGAGGATCTCCTATTAACTCCTCATTTGTGCATCATTTGCGTAAAGAGTTGCCCAAAGAAGTAAAACTACATGTAGTGGGAAAAGTAGAACCTTCGACCAGCTCCTTGGACAATCAAACACATGTTTTTTATCATGGAAGAGTTGATAATCCGCAAGAAGCCTTACGAACTTGCAGTCGTGTTATTTGCAACGCAGGACATAATACCATTATGGAACTGGCCGATTTGCGAAAGAAGATTATATGTATTCCTGCTGAACGACCTTTCAACGAGCAGACCGACAAGGCGTTTCAATTAGAACGACTGGGATGCGCTGTGACGGTATTAGAACAACATATGTATACCGTAGACTGGAATGCATGTTTGAATTATGCGGATTGTATCGATCTTGACCGATTACAAAAATTGACAAGTTCCAACGCCATAAGCAACATAAAAAAAGGGCTGGAATCATTGAGTGAAAAACATTTCGTCCACTCGACGGACAAAGTGACGTCTTATGAACAATATAGCTAAAAACATTACCTTACTTACACTAGTTCATAATCGAATGAACGCGTTAAAAAATCTTTTGAATGGCATCGAACGGGGTTCGCAATGGCCTTCGGAAGTCATCATTGTGTACATGAATGAGGATGCGTATAACTTGGAACATGTATACTCATTTCCTATTAGATCGATTATTCTTCACACGGATAAAGGCATTAATCTTGGTGCAGCTCGAAATTTGGCTATGCAAGAATCCTCGACGGAAAACAATATATTTTTGGATGTAGATTGTATTCCCGAGGAACATTTAATAGCAAATTATGCAAAGCATATGGATGAGGAAGATGTGCTCTTTTCCGGACAAGTTCGTTATTTACCGGCGGGCTATGATCGAAGTAAAGATTGGGAAGATAAGCTACATCAATTGAGCTTGCCCGATCCAATTCGCGGCGACCTCCAAGAATATACGTACGAGTTATTTTGGTCTTTAAACTTCGGATGTTCTAAAAAGACTTTTAAGCAAATCGGTGGGTTTGATTCGCAATACGAAGGCTATGGAGCAGAAGATACTGATTTTGCATTCGAAGCGCGCAAGCATGGTGTTACACTGAAAACTATTCCTGCGTTATCTTATCATCAACATCACGCTACCTATAAGCCCCCATTAAATCATTTGCAAACGATAAGTACTAACGCTGCGTTGTTCTTTTCAAAATGGGCAGTTTGGCCAATGGAAGGTTGGTTATCATCTTTTGAGCAACTAGGTTATCTGCGACGTGATGCAGGAAATTTACAGGTACTTCGACTGCCAACGGATTCGGAAATCGAAGCTGTAAGGACGAGTTAGATTGAAGTTGGATTAATTATATGAGAAAACTCCCAAAAGTGATTTTGGGAGTTCTTTTTTGGGAATTTTTTTTACTTGAATTTTAAAAATCGTTACAAAGCGTAAAAGGATTCCGGTTGGATGGGTTCCGGTTTATCCGTTCTACCTAATAGATCGATGGTGTTGATATGAATGTTACGAGCGATAGTCGTCATCGCGGTATCGTGCTCCCGGTTTCTAAACGGATCTTGCATGTGTGTGGCTGTACTTTCTAATAGAAAGAAACAAGAGGAAATAACCACCAATAACGGCAATTCGAATGCGCTTGCAATTTCTCCCAAAGAAATAGACAAAGTCACTACAAATACGTAGATCATAAAATGCAGAAACAAACGATACGTTACCGGAAAAACAGTGCTATTAATACGTTCGGCCATTCCCATTTCGTCCGAAAACTTGACGAAGGATGTATTAATCTGTACATGACTAAATTCCGTTAATGCTCCCGTTTTACGTAAATCAGCAACCTGCCGGGCGCTTTGCTGCAATAGGGCTAATGGAACATTAGTATGTCCTTTCAACTTCGACATATCCTCCGCACTAATCAGATTTTCAATGTTCTTAGTAGGATCTTGTCCGCGCAAATTTTGCCCTAAACTGTAGCACCAAGCAACATGTCTTAGCGCAATTTGCTCGATAACCGACTTGTTTTCCGGCGAAACAAACGATTGTAATTGGACCACTACGCTCCTACTATCATTTACAATGCCTCCCCAAACTTTTCGTGCTTCCCACCACCTGTCGTAGGATTGATTCAGGTTGAACGATAACAAAACTGAAATAGCCGTTCCGATAAAAGCTGGAATGGATATATTCATGGGTGGGATGTAGTCGATAAAGGTGATCGTTAAATATTTGACTAGCGATCCAATAATAATCACATAAAGTATGTCCAACTTGATCTTGTCAAAGATGTATTTGATGGGTATTTTTTTATTAATTAGCATATATCCTTTTCATTTGCTGCTTCGTTTGTGTTACTAGGTTGATATTATTTGTCATCAATTATCCAAATTTATTCGCTGGTCTTCCAGTAAATGGTAGATTTTTTATCACAAAAGTATATCCTGCCTGCGGTTGGTAAGCCAGTTCACTATCTGACAAACCTTTTGAGGCTGTCGTAATATATAGATCATTTAAATCTTCGCCTCCGAATACGCAACTAGTGACCTGTTTCACCGGTAGTTCTATTTTTTCCAGTATCTCTCCATTGCTAGGATCACGTCTCGTTACGCATCCCCCGCCGAAATGCGCTACCCAAAGCATACCTTCGCTATCTATTGTCATACCATCGGGCACACCTTCTTCGTCCGGGAACTCCACGACAGTAGTTTTCCCAAGAATCCCGCCTTGTAACTTTTCGTAATCAAAACGACGAATCTGTGCGTCGTCACTCTCTACATGGTAAAAATACTTATCATCTTCACTCCAGTCCAATCCATTGGAAATGGTAGTTTTCTCCAAAACCATCTTAAAAGTAAGGTCGGGATACACCACGTACATATTTCCAAGGCCTTGTTGCTCCGATTGAGCCATCGTTGCAATCCATAAGCGCCCGCTACTATCCGCCTTGCCATCATTAAAACGATTTTCAAGATTTCCGGGTTCGGGTTGCACCAAAATTTGTGGCGTACCTCCAGGCAAATTTAATCGATAAATACCAGATGGCAACGCAGCTAAAAACCCTAAGTTTTTCGTTGGCACGATCGCTCCTACCATTTCATCTAATTGCGTTACTTGTGATGTTTCATCATCAGGCCAATACGTATAAATTTTATTCGATAAAATATCTACAAAATGCAAACAACGTTGTTGATCGTCCCAAACGGGAGATTCTCCCAATGCACAATTTTCTGCTACGGCTACTTGTATTGTTCTTTCTATTTTCATCTTCTCTTTGTACTTCTATTTTATTGCACTCCTTGCCTATCGCCAGTTCTACGTCCGATCTGCTTGTTAAGTTCCAGCGCTGCGCTAATTAATCCTAAATGCGTAAATGCTTGTGGGAAGTTTCCTAGGTGCTCGCCTTTTTTGCTTATTTGCTCGGCAAAAAGTCCGAGATGATTACCATAGCTGATCATCTTCTCAAAATTTTCGACCGCTTCGTCCACCTTACCCATTTTCGCTAAACACTCGATGTACCAAAACGAACACATCGTAAATGTACCTTCTTCCCCTTCTAAACCATCGATTTTTTCATCGTTCAAGTACCTGTAAACAAGCACATCAATACGAAGTTCTTTTTCAATAGCTTTCATCGTGGCTTCCCAACGCGGTTCTTCCGGACTAATAAAATGCACAAGTGGCATCAATAACACACTTGCGTCGACACGCTCCGATAGCTTTTTGCCATCTTTGTATTGCACCCAGGCCTGCACATCCTCGTTCCAAAAATTCTCAAAAATATCCAAGTAAATCTCGTTACGTAATCGGTGCCAGCGATCGGCATCATACGGAAATGAGCGATCCTCACCAATCTTAATTGCACGATCAATTGCTACCCAACACATCAGACGGCTATGAAGAAACTCATGCTTTTCGTTTCGGATTTCCCAAATACCGTGATCCGGCTTCTTCCAATTTTTCTCAACCTGTGCTACTTCTTTCACAATGATTTCCCAGAGTTCATACGTGATGGGTTTGTACATCTTATTGTAGATATAGACCGTGTCGAGCAGTTCGCCATAGATATCTAGCTGCAGTTGGTTATTCGCTTCGTTTCCAATTCTCACAGGTTTACTGTCGCGATAGCCTGCTAAGTAATCTAACTCCTTTTCTTCCATTTCAGAAGTACCATCCACGCGATACAGAAGATGCAAATCCCGATCTTTATCCTGCTCGATAATCCATTTTAGGAAAGATTTCGCTTCGTCTTTGAATCCTAGCTTTAAAAATGCATACATGGAGAATGCTGCGTCGCGAATCCAAGTAAAACGATAATCCCAGTTTCTATCTCCTCCGATTTCTTCGGGCAATCCAAAGGTTATCGCTGCAACCGTAGATCCATATTGCATAGATGTCATCAACTTCAATGTAATTGCCGAACGATGAATAATTTCCTGCCATCTGCCTTGATAGACGGATTGCTTCAACCAATCTCGCCAGTACTTTATGGTATCAAAATAATTGTCCGTTCCGTATTTTTCAATGTCTTGGAAATGCGTATCGTCGCCATCTTTCGCTGTTTCGAGAACAAACATAGATTTATCTCCTTCCTTCAAGCTGAACGAAGAATACACATCATCATTTCTGATGGATAAATCGGATGTGGCGGATAAACGAATGGTTGACTGTCCATTATTTTCAGAATGGAAATAAACATGATCATCTTTCTTTTCCGCAGTGTGCTTATCTTTCGCGTATCCGAAGCGCGGCTTGCATTGCATCTTAAAATCAATGTTTCCGCGTATAGCCTTTACTTTGCGTACAATAGCGTTAAATGTATAACAACTATCCTCTACAATGGGCATATAATCTGTGATTTCCACAATGCCATCTTCAGAGAAAAACCTAGTAATCAATACCGCTGTACCCGGGATATAAATCTGCTTGATATTGACATCTTTCATCTCAGGAACGATGCTGAAATATCCACCCTTATCTTTATCGAGTATGGATGCAAAAATGGTGGGAGAATCGAATTTCGGAAAGCACATGAAGTCGATGGTTCCGTCCATGGCAACTAGTGCTGCCGTATGCATATTTCCAATAACACCGTGATCTTCGATCGCTGGATAAGATGTGCTTCTTCGCATATAATGTGTTTAACAATAGACCGATTTTGGCCTATCGTTAAAAAAACAAATCCGAAGACTTCTTGTTTTTCATCATAGACAATTAAGAAAGATAAATGGGAAAACTAACAAACAAGGTTGCCTTAATTACCGGATCAGATACTGGAATCGGCTTAGCTATTGCAGAGGCATTGGGCGAAGAAGGTGCCAATGTGATTGTCACTTATCGCTCTGACGAAGAACGCGCTCAAAAAGCTTCGGAAGAATTAACGACAAAAGAGATCACACATAGTATTTATCAACTCGACGTAAGTAAAGAAGATGAAGTGGAGAAGGTCTTTAAAAATGTCGTAGAAAAATACGGACAAATCGATATTCTAGTCAATAACGCGGGAGTCAATGGCAGTGATATTCCGGTGATTGACATGGATACGGAAGTTTTTGACACCTGTATCAAGACGAATCTCTATGGTCCATTTTTCTGTAGCCGCGCATTTTTACGTTTCCGCAAAAGCGGACAAAAGGGTGGTAAGATTATTAACGTAAGCTCCATTCACGAGGAAGTTGTTACTGCAGGAAATGCGGATTATAACGCATCTAAAGGCGGTTTAAAGAACTTTAGTAAAAGTCTCGCTTTAGAATTAGCAGAACAAAAAATTCAAGTGAATAACATCGCCCCGGGTATGATTCTAACAAAAATGAATCAGGAATCTGTGGATGATGAAAAAGTGAAGAAAGAAAAAGAACAAAATGTCCCAATGAAACGCGCTGGTGAAACCAGAGATATACAAGCAGCAGCTGTTTACTTGGCTTCTGATGATAGCGACTATGTTACCGGATCCACCTTGACAATTGATGGCGGATTAAGCATCAATCTGGGGCAAGGCGCTTAGTGTAGTGTTTAGTAGTTAGTAATTAGTAGTTAGTATTGAGTACCGAGCATCTAATATCTAACATCTAGTATCTAGCGTCTAACATCTAACGTCTAACATCTAGTATCTAATATCTAACATCTTGTATCTAGTATTAAGAAACTACTGGTTGAAATGTTTTGAAGCGGGAGCTTAACTATCGGTTATCTCCCTCTTCTTCTTTTCCTTCTCGGATGCGCTCATCCACTTCCTCTGCTTCCTCCGCATCCAAATTTTTCACATCCTTAGATTGCGATTGGTTTCCTAAGTTGATATGAAAGGTACATCCAACAGGAAAATGATCGGAACCTATGCTCGGATAGGTGAATAGCTTATCAATAAACACGGATGTAGAGTGAAATAGCAAATCCAGCGGAACGCGAAATAACCAATATTTTGCATGAAACGTAGCCAAAATTCCACGACCAATACGCGCATCAATAAGCTTACTTGTTTTTTTAAAAAGTATAGACGTTCTTGCCCAAGCTACATTGTTAAAATCGCCGGCAACGATTACCGGTAAGTCGTAATCGCGTACTTTCTTGGCTACGCTGAGCAAATCGCCGTCACGTTCTTTAGAATTCTTTTCTTCGGTCGGACTTGGTGGCGGCGGATGTACGCCGAAAAATACAAAACGCTGCCCGTCGGGCGTTTCCAATTCTGCTTCGATACTTGGCAAATCGTCTGCAACGAAATAATGTGTTTCTACACGGTGCATTTTCAATCTCGTATAAAGATGCATGCCGTAAGTATTGTCTAAAGTCACTTTCTGGAAATTCGGATACTTACTTTCCAACGAACTCATAGCCTCTTCCCAGTTCGAATCACTTTCCATCGTCAAAAAGATATCTGGATCTTCCTTTTCGATCAATTCCGTAAAACGATGAAACGCTTTATTATACTGATAGATGTTGCACGCAATCAATCTTACCGATTTAGACGCATTTTTTTTGTCATCATTGCGCTTTTGGCTTCGCCAAAATTTGGTATAACGAATGAAAATATAAATATGAAAAACAACCAACGCGAGTTGCGCGCCTTGTAATATCCAAAGCCATAGTTTATCACCAACAAAGAAGAACGTTAATGGAAAAATAATGAGTTGCAGAAAAAGCAATTGCAAGCGCATAAAATCGGGCACTCGAAACACCCAATGTTGATTTTGAATAAAAGGTAACGCACTTAAAACGATCAATACGATCGATAAGACAATGAGGATAGTGTACATTGGAGATTACTGGAACATTAACAACTAACTTGAAAAAATCCGTCTTCGTAAATGGCATAACAATTTGCACCTTGTGGTACACATCGTGTGTCCAATCCACTGAATAGACTGAAAGCGGGAAGAATCAGTCGATGATTTGTGATGACGTAACACGGAAAGCGCATGGAACTTTTTCGTCCCACTGCCACATGCACTCCCGGATGGTAATGTCCGCATATCGTAAATGCGTCTTCTAATGCCGGCTGATGCCCATGGGAAAACGTAATGCCATTTACTTGAAAACCTTCATCGATAACACGCACACCTATTTGGGAAAACAACTCCGATGAAAGACGATCGTGATTTCCACGCACCAGCACAAAGTCAACCTGCGGAAATGATGCAATCAATTTGGTTAACATCGGCACTTCGTTGTTCACACCAGCATGCAATAAATCTCCAGCAATTAATACGCTGGAAGGCTCGTAATAAGTAATCAATGCACGCAATCGATCTAAATCCTTTTCAGTTACCTGATGCGGTAATGCGATGCCGGATTTCCGAAAATGCGCTGCTTTGCCAACATGCAAATCAGATAAAATCAACATTCGTTGTTCCGCCCAAAATATAGCACGTTGATTAGTCAAAAGAAGCGTTTCTTTACCGAAAAGTACAGATTTTTCTAAAATGTTCATCGTCTTCGCTTTCGAAGCTTATCGCCCTGCTCCTGCATCCTACGCACTCGCGTAGCCAAATCTTCGCTGGATAAGGATTGCCGCATGCTATCAACCTTTATAGGGAAGCTCAGCGGCGTAAAGCTTGTCGCAAATTTAAAGATTATATTGCTAGCATTTATACGTTTGAACGCGCTTTGTAATCGTGGCTCTTCCAATTGCTGATTGAACACTTCGGTGTACGCTTGCCGAAGAAGCAAATTTTGTGGATCGTGATCTTCCAGAACTTTAAAAATAATTCCAGAGGAGGATTGCAGCGATTTATTATTTTTTTGTGCGCCGGGGAACGTTTGTACCACCATACCAGAAACCACCGCAATATCACGAAACTTTCGCATAGCCATTTCGGTTGCATTGATACTCGAAAGCACATCATCCATCAAATGATCTGCGCTCAATATTTTGTGAAGTTGATCATTGTCCAAATGGATTTCGGTATCCGAAAACAGTTCAAAACCATAGTCGTTCATAGCCATGGAAAAAGTGATTGGATAGAGCTGACTGATACGGTACGCCATTAAAGCGGCCATCACTTCGTGTACCAAACGTCCTTCAAATGGATACATGAACAAATGATAACCTTCTCGCGTATGAATCAATTCTACCAAAAACTCATTCTCACTCGGAATATGCGAGTCGATATTTTGTCTGGAAAACAAAGGTTTTAAAAAACGTAGCTCTGCTTCTTTTGCTGTGGGCTTGATGGAAGCCGCCAACTTTTGCCTTAGAAAATGACTAAGATTCGAACTTAGTGGCAATCTTCCGCCTAACCAACTCGGCGTGATGGCCTTACCGGACGACAAACGTACATAAGTGGTCATTTCTTTGATGCGAGCAAGCTCCAACACCCGTCCAGCTAAAATAAATTTGTCGCCAGATTTAAGTTTGGATATAAAATATTCCTCAATCATGCCAATATATCCTCCGGAAGTAAACCGAACACGCATCATTGCTTCGCTCACTATCACACCGATGTTCATGCGATGCAACATCGCAATACGCCGTTTTGGTACAACCATCAATCCATCTTCGTTTTCGGAAACTTTGTGAAAGTCTTGATAATTTGCGCCAATCTGTCCGCCCTGCGTGATAAAGAACATACACCATGCCCATTCATCTTCCGTTAGATAAGTAAAAGCGTGCGTATCTTTCATCACTTGGTACAAATTTTCTTTTCGAAAACCGCCCCCCAATGCTACGGTAACTAGAAACTGAACCAAAACATCGAAGGTCTGCACCATAGGTTCGCGGGATTCGATAGTTCCTAAGTGAACCGCCTCCTTCAACGCCGCCACCTCAATCAATTCCAAGGAATGGGTGGGTACGACGTAAATCTTTGAAACCTCGAAAGGTGAATGCCCGCTACGGCCCGCGCGCTGCATAAAGCGTGCAACGCCCTTACTTGAACCAATTTGAATAACGGTATCTACAGGTTTGAAATCCACACCCAAATCTAAAGAGGAAGTAGAAACAACCGCTTTCAGCTTTCCTTCGCTCAGCGCTTCCTCAATCCATTCACGAATACTTCCACCGATGGAACTATGGTGCAGTGCAATTTGTCCTGCAAAATCGGGGTATGCTTCCAGCAGAAGCTGGTACCACATTTCGCTTTGGCTTCGTGTGTTAGTAAATACAATTGTAGATTTGCTGGCCAGAATGATCGGGACAACTTGCTCCACCAGCTTTCCACCAAGATGTCCTGCCCAAGGCAACACCTCAACTTCTCCCGGAAAAACGGGAAGAATAGCGATTTCCTTCTTCTCTTTAGCAACGATTTTAACACTTTTAAGCGGAGGCGGAATAAGGACGTCCATTGCCTGATCAAGATTACCGATGGTCGCTGTAATTCCCCAAATGCGGATTTTTCCATAACTGTGTCGCAAAAATGCCAACGCCAACTCCACCATAACGCCACGTTTTGTTCCGAGCAATTCGTGCCATTCATCAACCGCAATGCAGCGCAGCGATTTGAAGAACCGATCACGCGCTTTCTGCGCAATAAGCAGATGTAAGCTTTCGGGAGTTACCAAAAGTACATCCGGCATTTGTTTACTCTGTTGCTGTTTGCGCTTGACATCTGTATCACCATTGCGCACATCTACCACCCAATCCAAGCCGATTTCGTCAATCGCCTCCTGCATCGCACGGCCTAGATCTTTCGCCAAACTTCGAATCGGTGTAATCCATAACAACTTTAATCCGGTTTTATAATGCTCCGGTTTATTCATAAAATCCTGAAGAACGGCTAAGAACACGGAGAACGTTTTCCCGAACCCGGTAGGTGCTACGACCATACCACTTTTGCCGGCCGCGTAGGCAGACCATGTTTTTTCTTGGAACTGAAAAGGCCGATTGCCTTTTGCATGCATCCAGTCGACGATTATTTTATGTCCGTCGGAGGTATTGGTTTTGCTTTCGGACATGGTTTTAGGTGCTGATTGGAATTAGCTTTTTTATTTCTTCGATGGTGTCAATATCTGCGACAGTTTTGTCTTTTCGCCACCGTAAAATACGCGGAAAGCGCAATGCAACGCCTGACTTGTGTCGATTACTGAGTGCAATTCCTTCGAATGCAATTTCGAAAACAAGTTCCGGTTTTACTGTTCGAACAGGACCGAATTTTTCCAATCCATGTTTATTTACGAAACGACTCACTTCCTGAATTTCCTTATCAGTCAACCCCGAATAAGCTTTCGCTACCGTAACGAGTTCTTCGCCGCGTCGGACAGCAAACGTGTAATCCGTATAGTAAGCGCTTCTTCGGCCGCTTCCCTTCTGCGCATAAATCAGCACCGCATCAATCGTTAACGGATCCACTTTCCATTTCCACCAATCGCCTTTTTTTCGTCCACTATGATAAGGAGAATCTAAGTGCTTAAGCATCAAGCCTTCGCTATTCAATTCTCGTGCATCTTCGCGAATTTGTGGCAAATCAGTCCAATTACTTCCAGCAATTACTTGGGAAAGTTGCATATTTGGGTGCGGATTTACGGTGACAAGTTGCTCCAATTTTTCGCGGCGAGACTTCAAGGGCTTGGCGCGCCAATCTTCTCCCGAAAATTCTAATAAATCGTATAGAAATACTGCAATCGGCACATCATCCAATAATTTCTTTGCAACTTGTTTTCGATTTAGCCGCTTTTGCAATTCACTGAAGGCCATTACCTGACCATCTTTATATGCCAGCAATTCACCATCAATCACAAAGTCGCCATCCCATTCCGACAGCGCCTCGATAATTTCTGGAAATTGATCACTCACTAATTCTTCACCACGCGACCAAATGAACACTTCCCCATCTCGCTTAATAAATTGGCCGCGAATGCCGTCCCATTTATACTCCGCCTGCCAATTGGTGCGCTCCCCAAGTTCTTCCAAATCTTTTTCCAAAGCATAAGCTAAGCAAAATGGATATGGTTTTGATAATTCGGTGTCGCTGTAATGACCTCGAATTAGCTTATCGAATTCAACCGTTTCGCGATCCCAATGTCCCATAATACTATGAGCTACTGCACTATCTTCCATCTCGTAGAACCTAGCAAGCGCATTGATTAAACTTTTAGAAGAAACGCCAATCCGAAAGCTTCCGCCTAGCAATTTATTAAATATGAAACGTTCATGTGCTGGCAAGGAGTTCCATGCAAGTAACACGAAGGTTTTCTTTTCTTCTTCCGTTTTATCTTTCAATCCAATAATATCATCCATCCACTCCGAAAGACTTCGATCGACGATCTTTTCTGGAGGTGGGAGAATTAACGCAATAGTTTCGCCCAAATCTCCTACGGAGGAATAGGATTCCAAAAACAACCATTCCGGAATTTCGGTTACTTCCATCGCCCACAATTTAAGTAAGGTGGTTGTTAATGGACGTTTTGGCCTTTTTCCCGTAAACAGTGTCAGAAACCATAATTTATCAGATTCGCTCCCTTCGGCGAGGAAATGCTGAATGGCATCCAACTTAGCGGTTGTTTTGTTTGTGCTATCTAAGGCATAGATTAAGTCAGCAAATGCTTTCATTCTGTCGCTCCGCTCCTTTCCGGACTTTCGTCTTCTTCCTCATTGCCATAGGCTGTCTTCACTTCGTCCGCCTTGATGCCAATTTCGTTCAAGTACTTCGCGAATACAGCCGTTTGCCCATGCGTGACGTGTACTTGCTCCGCTCCTGTTGCTTTCACCGCCTCGATCAAACCTTCCCAATCCGCATGATCGCTGATTGGAAAACCCGCATCAGCGCTTCGCCAACGTCGCGCACCACGCACCTGCATCCAGCCCGAACAGATTCCATGTACCATGTGCGGAATCTTTTTGATTACTTTCGACTCTAATAAGGACGGTGGTACAATGACGATTCCCTGATCCAAATGCTTGACATCTTCTCGTAAATCCGCTACCTCATATTTTGGTAACTTAATGCCAATTTGCTCAAATGCTTGGTTCAGCTTGCCGATTGAATAGTGGACATGCAACGGTCCACAATCTTGCAATGCTTGCATAATCCGTTGTGCCTTACCTAAAGAATAGCCAACAAAAACCGACGTTTTTTTATTTTCTTGATTGCTTTTTACCCAATCTTGGAGCTGCTTATTTTGATCTTCCACAGATAGCCAGCTATAGATCGGTAATCCGAACGTACTTTCGGTGACAAATTCGTGGCAACGAACCGACTCAAATGGTGTCGATAATCCATCATCCTGAATTTTATAATCACCGGAAACTACCGCAACCTTTCCTTTATATTCCAAACGCACCTGTGCGGAACCAATTATATGTCCTGCCGGAAATAGCGAAATTTTCACGCCATTTCTAGTGATTGATTCATGATAACCAATACCTTCAACGGAAATATCTGGACTAATTCGGCTTCGTAAAATGGGAACAGTGAAATGATGGCAAAGGTAATGCTTCATGCCCCATTTGGCATGATCGGCATGACCATGGGTGATAATGGCGAAGTCTACCGGCCGCCATGGGTCGATATAAAACTTGCCCGGTTCGCAGTAGATTCCTTTGTCGGTAAATGTCAGCATCGTATTAGATGCAACACGGATGCAGGGCGATTTGTTTTTTAGATAAACTTCATTTCAGTAGCGCGGTGAATTAAGGAAGCAACATTATTCACCTTGAATTTTTGTAACAGATTGCGGCGATGACTTTCAACGGTCAATGGACTTATAAAAATCTTTTCGGCAATATCAGCCGTAGTTAACCCACTGGCAAGTAAAGCAAGCACTTCACTTTCACGACGTGTAACGAATGGCACCTCGTAATCTGTTGTTTTCAACATGTCGCGCATTTCTAAAGACACAATTTGTTTGCCCTCGCAAACCTGTTCCACCGCATCAACCAATTCCTCCGCGGAAACATTTTTCAATAAATATCCCTTAGCACCGTAATGCAACATCCGCGTTGCAACGCTTGCTTCCTTTAAATTGCTGATCGCAACAACGTGCACCATTGGAAACTTCTTCTGGACATATTGAATCGCCTCAAAGCCATCCATTTCCGGCATATTGATATCCAATAATATCACATCTACATGCTGTTGTTCTAAAAAAGAAATCGCCAATTTGGCATTCGAAAATGTAGCCAGTAGCTCGATAGATTCTGCGTCACGCAAAATATGTTCGAAACCGTTTAGTACCAATGGATGATCGTCGATGACGATGACTTTAATTTTTTCTATGATCATGTAAAGGTATGCTTATGTGAATAGAAACGCCTTCGCCGGGAGCAGTATCTATTGACCATTTTCCTTGCAACATATCCATTCGATTTTTAATATTTTGTATTCCCATTCCAAAATTATTTTCTCGACTTGAAGTGTACAAAAATCCTATCCCATTATCTTCCACCGATAAATAGAATTCGCCATCGCGTTCGCTACATTGTACCCATGCATGCGTCGCTTGGCTATGCTTCAACATATTCGTTAGCAGTTCCTGCACGATTCGGTAAACACTAATCAGGAAAGCGGTACTTTTGTGAGCTGATATGTTGTCGGCGGCGAAATCAATTTGCAAATTATCGTGTTGCAAGCTTTTACATAAATCTCCTAGTGCAGCTTCCAGTCCCATTGAGCGCAGCGATTCCGGCATCATATTTCTCGCAACACGACGTACTTCATCTACCGAATAATCAACATCTTGTATGAGATTATTTAAAGAATTAGTTACGTCGTGGGCTGTAGAATCCCTTTGATTGACAATAGCTGAAAGCTTCAGCTTAATGGCGGCGAGCACGCCGCCAAGACCGTCGTGCAGATCACGTGCCACCCGGCTGCGCTCCTGCTCCTCGCCCTGTGCAACAGCTTCAAAAATTCGCATACGCGCTTGTTGATTTTCATTTCGTTTACGATTTCTAAATGTGATGAAAGTGATAGCACCTACAGCGATCAGTAACAAGCAACACAGCGATAGAATAATCGTCCATGTTTGCGTACGAACCAAAGAAAGTTGCTGCCGTTGATTGATTTCACGTGTTTGCGAAAGCTCCTTTTCTTTTTCTGCAGTTTGATATTTTCGCTCCAACTCCATGATTCGTGCTTCGCCCGTATCTTCCATAAGCGTGTCTACCGCAACTGCATATTTTTTGAACCACGCAGAGGATGACTCAAAGTTGCCCAAATCTCGTTCAACATTAGCCAAATTATAGTAAATGCGTTGTTTGTTGCGCCAAATCGCACTTTTTTCTACATAAGGTAAAACTTCTAAAAGCGCTTCCTTCGCTTCTGGTAGTCTACCTGCTTCCTTATATGTTTCGTATTGATCAAAAAGAACGGAAGCAATCATTTCATCGCTATTCAATGCGCGAGCGCGTGCCAATCCTAAATCAAATTGTTCGAAAGCGCGCTTCCAGTTGCCTCTTTTTTTCCAATAGCTACCGTAAACAGCGTGATAAATTGGCCCGTACGTAGAAAGCGGAATCCGTTTGAAAACATCATAAGCTTGCGATAATAATTTTTCAGCTTGCTCAAGATGCCGCTGGAAAACGGCATTTCGGGCAGCATTTACATAAGCAGTTAGCCGATGTTCATCGCTGGCCGATGAAACACCGAGCATTGCAATGGCGCGTTTGTAATACTGATCTGCTTCCTTGTATTTCTGCATATTCATCAATGCCATCGCTACATTCTGATAATTATTACCAAGCAAAGCTGTATCCTTTATTGCTGTTGCTAAAGGAATAACCTGATTAATCAGTGCATCCACATAATCGTTCGGTTCACCATCTCGTTGCCGTAAAGCGCCGTAACTCGACCACAGTCGAATACGATAACGCATAGCTTCTTCAGTTTTTACCTTAGATAAATGCCGTTCAGCTAACATATATAGCTTTTTCGCCTGCTGCGGGTCAGTATCGAAGTGCACCGCTGCTTTGTAAAACGATAACAGGCCAAGTTGATATGGAGAATCCTTTTCGGTTTCCATCAACTTCGTAGCTTCGCGGATGTAAATAAAGGCTTGTGCAGTATCGTAATCGCTCCAAAAGAAACTCAGCTCAAGTAGCGCTTTTGCCTTCTTTTCGTCTTCCGGCATATCGGAAATCTTGCGATACACACTATCCCCGTACGCTCTAACCGCTCCCGAATTTTGCGCTTGCAAAGTGCCGAGGAAGAGCATGGATAGTAGAAAGGTCAAGGTTGATGGATAAAACATGTAATCTGGGCCACGATCTAGCTAGTAAGATACGTATTTAAGCGCATTTTCTACAACCATTTATTTATACGCTACATGCTATCGCCATAGCACTTGCCCACCAGCTGTTTCTACCTTATTGTTTCGCCAAATGATGGGAATAACGCCAGCGGTATTTGTTGCGTTAGGATCTACGTTATAAGTTTTGCCATCGTTCGGAATGACCTTCAGCTCCCAAATGTATCCGAATGGTCCTGTTTGCCGATAGTTAGAACCAACCAAAATATGCTTATCATCCGGCGAATAGTGTGGCTCTGCCTCTTTGAAATTGCTCTCTGTAATCTTAACAGGATCACCACTTTGAAAATCCATCGTATGCAAGTGATTTCCAATCCGCACCACCATCTGATTACCGGCGTTATTTACGTTCAAATCACCCCAATCATCGTATTTCATTTCGCGAACCAATGTACCATTGTTGTAAGGTGGATCGATCCTGATGATGTAATTCTTATGGGTAATTAGTAAACGGTTCTCTGGTAGCCATAAGCGCGTCTCGTTGAAATCGAAAGCTTCTCCATTGATATCTAACAGTCGTGCCACCACTTCGCCATTTCTTCGAACGATCGTAATGCCATCCTCATCATCATTGGACAGAATCATGATGAGACTTTTATCGGGCGATAGAAAGCCTTTACAGAAAGCGTTTAATCCGGGACTACGATATACAAATTCATCAATTACCGAGTTGTTTGCCATGCTACTCAGCGTGAATCGAATCGGATAATCGCCTACAGTACTTTCGTTCATTACGGTCAAACGTTCCTGTCCATCGCGCGACACATCAAAACTGTTTAGCTTGGTATCATCGGGAATAAATGCACCGCCACTGGCAGCGGCTAAATGTACGCGCATGATACCTTCCGTTGCCCAATCGTAATAAATCGTACCAGGCAAACTGGTTATATTTCCTTCCGTACCTCCGCCGTTAATATCACCGTCTTTACTGCAGCTTGCATAAAAAAGAATGCTGAATAAACACATAGCAGGTAGGAATTTTGAATAAATGCTCGATAGAAACATGATCGCTTTCATAGTGTGATGATTGTTTTTAATAAAATTAATACGCAAATGGCCCGAGATCAATCCACGAAAACCAGTAATTTAGCGAACCATGATCGACGGCAGCGACAAACCACAGAAAAAATTCACACCAGTACAAGCTAAGTTGAAAGCTGAAGGTTTTTGTGCGTATCAAGAACGTGCGCAACAGGAAGTGCGGGAAAAGTTGTATAGTTGGGGACTGTATAGCCGTGATGTAGAGCAAATTATTGGTCAGTTGATTGAGGACAACTTCTTAAATGAAGAACGTTTTGCTCGCGCTTATGTGCGTGGTAAGTTTAACATAAAAGGTTGGGGAAGAATTAAGATCAAGCAGGGATTGAAACTTAAAAAAATCTCCGCACCTCTCGTTAGAATCGCTATGACGGAAATTAACGCTAGCGATTACTTCGCACGATTGGAATCTATCTTAGTGAAGAAAAATGCTTTGATCCGCGAAGAAAACGTGTACAAACGCAAGAATAAACTTGCGCAATACGCGCTGGGCAGAGGTTACGAAAGCAATCTTGTTTGGGAAGCTATTGGCGGGATTTTGGAAGGTTGAGTTGATCTTTAGCAATAAGATTTTTAGAACGATGTAGTAAGCGACAGCCTAAATATGTTTGACGTTTGTCTGCTAGATTCATTTTGTTCAGTAATTCTTCCATACTCGAAAGACGATTCCATTTTAGGATTATACCGATAGCCAATTGAAACGTATGGTCGCAATTGATCTAAAACATGGTTGTTTACGTGCTTCTTATTCCAAACGTTCAAAAAGATTTCATCTTGTAAACCAACAAACGGACCTTTGCTAAAATCGCTATTGGCAAAAACTGGAATTATTATACTGGCAAATAATCGTGCGCGCAACGAAAATAGCGTTTCATTTTCTTGGATAAAACGCTCTTCGAGACGAGTTCTCACTTCCAATTCAGCCCGACCAATTGTTTTTTCATACTGATATTGCTGATAGATACGGTTTTCGGGAATGTACATACGTCCATCTTCCGCTGATTCCCAATCTCCTTTGAAAGCGTAGCCAATAGCAACGGCGTGATTATCATTAATGTTGTAAGCGACGCCCGCTCGTAACAATATCGTAGAAGTGGGAGCTAAATGATTTTCCAATCTGCGCTGCGCGTCAGTCAGAAGATCTATTCGCTCATTAAGTCGAAAATTGCTGGTCAAAAACATCCAATATTCTGATGAACCATGTTGAGCTTTGGCAGAAAAAGGAATAGCAATTGGGATTAATATGCAACCAATAATAAATAGTTGAAACCGGTAATTACGCGATACGCAACTTACGAGCTTCCTAAAACTGTACGTTATACCTTTAAAATCTTTAATTGGCGACAAGTAAACTCTTTGTTAAAAACTGAAAGAAATGAAGTAGGAATGTCGTGGAGTGATTATATTGCGTGACGCAAAAATGTTATCGTCAATGAAAAAAGGGAAACGTTTCGTTGATTAAGTTTGAAACGCTTCCCTATTCATTAATCATCAGTTTTTTCAGGATCTACATTTCCCGCTGCATTACCAGCTAAAGGGCCGCTAGCGTTATCAACTTCTTCTTCATCAGTTGTTTCTTCAATATCAGGATCATACTCTTTTTGAGTTCCCTTCTTATCATCTTCTTGAGGTGGAAAATTGGTGTAATTTGCCTTTTCGTTTTCCGCTTTCCCACTTTCATCGGCCGTTTTCGGCTTTTTATTTTTATCGTCCATATCTTCGAAATAATTAAGTTAAAACTACCTATCCAACAGATCGTACAGCGGATTGTTTTTCACGACAACAAACACTTTCCGCATCTATTTGTCCTAAAGGCGAAACTGATAAGCATTTGTTTTTACAGTTCAGTTTTCATCGGATAAAAAATAAAGGCAGAAAATCACATAGAATGGCAATTATTGACGCAACGGTAACTAATAAAGAAATTCCACATATCATTCAAGAGCAAATTGTTAGCGCGCTAAGTCACTATCCTGAATTGACAGATACACATATTCGTTTTAAATTTACAAGATCTCTAGGGGGATCTATTATGGCTGCAAGACCCGTGGTTGCGTCGCTATTTGGCGACAGAAAAAATCGTCAATACGAAATCTTAATTAGTGCGGTATTCAAGCTATCAGATAGCATAGAACCAATCCATCAGGTAGAAGATGACGTACTTATCGGATGGATCGGTCACGAACTGGGACATATCATGGACTACGAGCAACGAAGCACGATGGGAATCGCGCGCTTCGGATTGCTGTATGGGCTTTCGAAACGGTATATCCGCAAAGCCGAACGCGTAGCGGACACTTTTGCGGTGCAGCGAGGGATGGCACCATACCTATTAGCGACCAAAAACTTCATATTAACACATAGTGGATTATCCGAAAAATATAAAAATAAGATAGCGAGCTTATATCTTTCTCCCGATGACATCGTTGCTTTAGTCGAGGAACTCAAACATAGCGATAAAGAAGAAAAGCGCAAGGTAATAGCTGAGGAAGAAGTAATTGGCGACGAAATTAAATAAGTCGAAAATTAAATACAAATAGGCGCATTTGCGCCTATTTGTATTTAATGAATTTATTGATTTAACCAATTACAATGTAGCAATATGGGCTTCGAATTTTAGAAGATCTTCTTCATTCATAACGCGTGGAATTTTTGATTGCCCACCCAATTTCTTAAAATTAGCACTCCAATCGTGGAAATGACTTACCGGAATTACACGTACCAAAACGTCGGATAGTGATTGTTTTCTAGCCACCAGATAGTTCTTATTGCTATTACAAAGTTCGGAATCCAAATACCTGCTCAGCTCTTCCGATTCGAACACTTGATCGCTACCTAAATACCATTTAGATACATATTTCCCATTTTCCGACACCGTTGAAACCAAAAATTCCTGCACATGAATATCGAATTTATCTTGCACCTTTTGGATAGCCTGATTCATTTGGTGTACAGATAGTTGCTCGCCTACAACATTCAAAAAATGTTTCGTTCGGCCACTAATTTTAATTTCGCTTTTCTCTTTGTCGGAGATAATGACTGTATCGCCAATCATATAACGCCAAGCACCGGAAACTGTAGATATAAGCAATACGTATTCCTCTCCTTCCGTCACATCCTTTAGCGGTAGCACCGTTGCATTCGATCTTACACGTCCATTGTCATCCATATTTTCAGGCTTGAACGGCACGAACTCAAAAAAGATACCATTGTCTATTATTAAGGACATGGCATCGGTATCAGGTCGCTTTTGTGTAGCTAAGTAGCCTTCCGAAGCTAAGTACGTATCGATATAGGTCATCGATTTCCCAAGCAGTTTCTCAAAACTTTTTCGATACGGACCGAATGCCACACCGCCAGTGGTATAAACTTGAAGATTCGGCCAGATATCGTGGATGTTATCAAGTTTATTGTACCGAATAATTTCTTTCAGCATCAATTCCGCCCAAGATGGTATTCCGCTAATCGTTCCCACATCCCATTTAGGAGCAGCTTTAGCGATGCGACGAACGCGTTCTTCCCAAGTATCGCTTGCCGCTATTTTCTTACCGGGTTTGTAGAATTTCCGAAACCAAAGTGGCAAATTAGCCGCGGAGATACCGCTGATCTCTCCCGCTAGAAAACCATGATAATCTTTAAGGTGCGTACTGCTTCCCAACATCATGATATCTTTCCCAAAAAAGTCGGCCGGCATATCAAAATTCTTCATACTTAGCACCTGCTGGATTCCAGCTTTACGGATAGCATCTACCATATCATCTGTTACAGGTATGGCTTTACTATTGCTAGTGGTACCACTACTCAATGCGAAAAACCGTTGTCCGCTAGGCCAAGTAACGTTTTCATGGCCTTCTTCCAGATAGTGCCACCATTCGGCGTGCAACTTATCATAGTCAAAAATCGGCACTTGTTGTTGAAATGTTTCTACGGGATTCTGGGATTCGATGATTTCTTGGAATCGATAATGCTTTCCGAAGGCAGTATTTTTTGCTTTCGATAACAAGCTTAATAACACTTCATGCTGCGCGTTCTCAGGAGTGGGATCTGGCGTAATCAGACCATTAACCTTGATAGCGCGCTTGATAATCTCTCCAATTATTGCCATAGGTAACGTGATTATTTATTTTGGTTATATAACCCGCGAACGGCTATTTTGTTGGTAATTTAAGGACGAGAATTCCCAATTTTACTTATCTTCGACAACCAACGGACGCTTAAAAAATTAAATTTAATTTATGTTCTTGCAGATCATCATTTTAGAATGGAAAAGTTTTTTTCGTGCGAAGCACTTCGGGCAAAGCTTAACATTGAAAATTTTGATGGGATTTGTTGGTCTGATGATCTTGTCCAGCTTATGGACTGCCGGAGCTGCTTTGTACGATCTATTGGAAGAACAATCAGATAGCAACCTTCCTATAAAAACGTTGAATCAATATCTATTATATTGGTATTTGACGGAAATGACGATTCGCTTTATGATGCAACAATTGCCCATATTGAACAGCAAGCCCTTACTGATACTGCCTGTACGTAGAACAGCAATTTCGCATTACATCCTGACGAAGAGTTTTTTTTCGTACTATAATTTGTTGACACCAATTTTGTTCGTGCCTTTTGCGGCAGCCTGTGTTAAAGAACAAGACTTCAGCTGGTTTGGAATTTCCGCCTGGCTGGCGGGAATCATTTTGACGTCCACCGCTGTACATTATTTGAATTTCCTCATTCAACAAAAACTAACGCAAACTTGGAAATGGACTGTTGGAGTTTTGATCGGGGTTCTGGCAATAGCTGGCTTAGATTATGTAAACATACTTCCTGTCTCTTCGTGTTTCGGATTATTATTTGATCAGTTGTTGCAATCGCCGATTTGGCTTCTCGTCCCTATTTCGTTTATTATAGCAAGTTATGTGGCCTTATATCAAAATCTGCATAAACAACTGTATATCGATAAAAAATCAAGCGCTAAAAGACAGCAAGAAGTATCGCTTGATAATAATTTACTTTCCGTATTTGGAAAAACTGCTCCATTTCTACAACTGGATTTACGATTGATTTGGCGCAACAAACGGAGTAAATCCATGTTGATTACATCGGTAATCGCTTTGTTCTACGGCGTGATTTTCTATAAGGATGTTAATCAACCTTCTTTAACGATGACGATATTTGCCAGCACGTTTATGTCCGGCGCGTTTGCGATTAGTTTTGGGCAGCTTATCCCGGCTTGGGATAGCGCGTATTACCCGATCTTTCATACGCAGCCGTTTTCATTTAGCAACTATCTAAAAGCAAAATATATACTGCTATCAATCAGTATAATTTTAGCAAGTATTCTTTGCCTTCCGTATGTTTATGTCAGTCAAATAGATGTGCTTTGGACGAATTTGGCTACCATGCTTTTCAACGTGGGTGTAAATATACCGATGATGTTATATTTCGGAAGCTTTAATAAGAAGCGCTTGGAGTTAGACCAATCACAGCTATTTAATTATCAAGGCATGGGTGCATCTCAGTTTTTTGTCGCTTTACCTGCGCTGATTGTGCCAACCATTTTTTGGTTTATTTTCAAGACAATGTTCACGCCGACTATTGCATCCATCGCTTTAGGTTTTGTTGGTATTATCGGTATTGCATTTAATCCTTGGATGATCCAATCATTATCCAATAGATATCTTTTGCGTAGGCATATCATGATCGAAGGATTTAAACAGGTATCCAGTTAATAATTAAATTAGCATAATGATTAAAATTCGGGAATTACGAAAAACCTACGCCGGTAAAGATGTGCTTTATATCGACCATCTCGAGATTCGCAAGGGCGATTGCATTGGTCTTGTTGGTAATAACGGCGCTGGAAAAACGACTTTGTTTAGCTTGATTTTAGATTTAATTCCAGCATCTTCCGGAGCTGTTTATCACAAAGATATGTTAGCTACAGAATCGCACGAGTGGAAATCATGGACTGGATCCTATTTGGACGAAAATTTTATTATTGGATATCTTTTCCCGGAGGAATATTTCTATTTCGTCGGCAATCTTCGCGGTGTCAAAAAAGAGGAGGTTGATCAGCTGCTGGAAAAGTACACTTCTTTTTTCAATGGAGAAATTTTGAAAAAAAATACGTACATCCGTGATATGTCCAAAGGAAATCAGAAGAAGGTAGGTATAATCGCTACATTGATTGGAAACCCAGAATTGATTATTTGGGACGAACCGTTTGCGAATCTAGATCCGAGTACGCAAATTCGATTAAAACAGGTAATTCGTGATTTGAGTGCTGACGGAACAAAGACCTTACTCATTTCTAGTCACGACATTTTACATACGGTGGACGTATCTAGCCGGATTATTGCGCTACAAAAAGGCCAGTTGGTAAAAGATATGGAAACCTCACCCAAAACACTGATCGAACTGGAAGCATTTTTCTCCGCGTAAATAGCTAGTAAATAAACAAATAAGTGAGGTCAACTGATCATTCGTACACGATATCAGATCATCAAATTTGCAGCATCAGCGAATTGGATATTTTGTCGCACTATCAACTCAAGGAACAGCCAACTGCCATTGAGATTCGGCAGCTACGTGTTTCCAGCGTACAACTTAATCAAGTTGTATTTGAGCTGCCAACCGAGTTTGAAGCCCACATTCGCATACAACAATCTCATACGGATATTTTAATATCGCCATCGTTTACTATAGCCGATTCAAAATTATCAAAATGGGAATTTGCCTGTTTGCAAGCCGTTTTACAACGAAGGAGCTTACGCGCATTTTTCGACCCCATATTACGCCGCCAAATAATTCAACCATATGCCAAGCCATTTGGCCTGCAAAATGAGCATGACTTGGACACTTATTTCGACATCCAATATCATCAGGAAGAAATTATTGTTTTGGCACGAAACAAACAGATTTTGGCGGTAAACGAAGCGAACCCAAACGCAAGCGGAATTCCAATGCCGGCGGCTATCAATCAGGCAAATCTACCTACGGCAAACCTAACTACCATTTTGCTGATGTCAACACATCGATTTTACGGGAACATAAAATTCGAGATTATCGAGGCGGGAATGACACAATTGGGTAAACCAAAAGCGCCGTTCCAATCTCGAAATATTGCCATGCAACTTTGGAAAGGCCATGATGCTGCCATTGTAAAATTTTATGCTGCGTTGGCGCAGTTCGCTGATGCCTACGAGGAACGTGAAATGGATAGCGATTTACAGGCACTTCTGGCAATTCATCGAAATCCATCAAAAATTCCGTTCTATTTTCATGACAGGGAAATATCGGACAATATAACAGCAAAATCAATCAAGCCTTTACAGATGCAGATTGCTGATCTGGTTTTGGTAATTGAAGTGTTCAGGCGACAACCATTTTACGAAATAGTTGCGGTGATTCGTTGGCGAGGACAAATGATTCCAATCAAAAACATCCCCATTCGCCATCGCTATTTTTTGCAGAAAGAAAATGAACTAGAACTCATTGCCGACTCAGAATTGCTTTCGTTGATCGCCTATTTTCGTAAAAGTCCCGACCGCCTATTGATCCATGAAAGCAAATACCAATCTTTCGAACATAGCGTGTTGGAACCGCTAGAAAACTTGGTGGAAATTCATTATTCGTCCGTTCGTAAAGCCGAACCCGAAGAACAGCTAGCCGTCGATAATAATACGGAGAAACTACTTTACTTATCGCAACGTGGTGAATTTATATACCTTACTCCCGCTATGCGCTATGGCAACGCCGAAGTGCAATTGGCTAGCCGCAAGCAACTGAAAAATGTAGATGCCAATGGAAATATTTTCCATGTGCAACGCAATTGGCTGGCTGAAGATCAATTTAAATCCTTAATTACTCGGCAACATCCAAATTTCACGGAACAAGTACATGATCGCGATTTTTTCTATTTGCATAAAGATCGATTTTTGGAAAACAATTGGTTTCTTGTTGCTTTCGAAAACCTCAAGTTGGAACACATAAAACTTTTAGGTGTACAAAACCTACAGCCGGAAAAACGAAATCTTTTCGCTCCGAAAATCGACATTAAGGTATTAAGCGGAACCGATTGGTTTAATGCAGAATTAGATGTTTCTTACGGTGATCAACAGGTATCTGCAAAGCAACTTTATCGATCGATCAAAAATAAAAGTCGTTTTGTGCAACTTGACGACGGTAGTCAGGGTGTCTTACCAGAAGTTTGGCTTGAACGTTTAACGAAACTATTTTCGCTAGGTGATTTGGTTGCCGATAGCGTACATATTCCAAAAGTACGATTTACAGAGTTGTCGGAATTAGAAAATATCCACCTTGAGCCAGATGTTGATGAGGAAATCAAATCATTTGCAGAAACATTCCAAAATAGCGACGCGTCAATATATAGTAATCAGTTAACCGCGCTTAAAGCCGACTTACGCCCGTACCAACTCCAAGGATTACGTTGGCTATATCACTTGGATAAACTGAATTTTGGTGGATGTTTGGCTGATGATATGGGTTTGGGAAAAACCTTACAGATCATTGCGCTCTTTGTGTTGCAGCGATCCGAAGGCAGGAATGCGACCGCGCTCATTGTAGTCCCCACTTCTCTATTATTTAATTGGCAGCAAGAATTGGCGCGCTTCGCTCCTTCTTTGCGCGTACATACGTATTATGAAAGCGGCCGCAATCTACATCAGAAAGATTGGGATGATCAGGATATTTTATTAACCACCTACGGTGTGATGGTATCAGACCTCCCTAAGCTGAAGAAATTTCGATTCGACACGATTGTACTAGACGAAGCGCAAGCAATCAAAAATCCATCTTCTATTCGGCATAAATCGGCATTACAATTAACAAGCAGAAACCGATTTACATTAACTGGAACGCCGATTGAAAACAATACCTACGATTTATACAGTCAATTAGCATTTGCCAGTCCCGGACTTTTAGGAAACACAACGTACTTTCGAGATACCTATGCCACACCTATCGACCGATTTTCCAATGATAAACGCATGGAAACCTTGCGTAGATACACTTCGCCTTTTATACTACGAAGAACCAAAAAGCAAGTGATTGAAGAACTTCCAGAGAAAACAGAAATGCTGATCTATTGTGAACTAGGCGAAAAGCAACGTGCTATTTATGATACTTATGAAGCTGAAATCCGCAACTATGTAGAGGAACTGGATGAAGATGAATTTGAAAAGGATAGCATGAATGTTCTTGCAGGTTTAACGCGTTTACGTCAAATTGCCAACGCACCTGTACTATTAAAAGCTGGCTATTCAAGCGATATTTCCGCGAAGTTAGATGCGATGATGGAAAAGTTGAATGATATCGTTGGAGAACATAAAGTGTTGATTTTTTCGCAGTTTGTCGAGATGTTGCAACTGATTGAAGAGCGATTGAAAGCTCGCCAAATTGTTTATTCATTGCTGACCGGACGAACTAAAAATAGAGAGTCTGCTGTCTCGAATTTCCAAGAGCGCGACGATGTGCGTGTTTTCTTAGTTAGTTTAAAAGCTGGCGGTGTCGGACTTAATTTAACGGCTGCTGATTATGTCTTTTTAATGGATCCGTGGTGGAATCCCGCAGTCGAAAACCAAGCGATTGATCGAAGCTATAGAATAGGTCAAGAAAAGCATGTTTTTGCAGTTCGTTTCATCGCAATGAATACTGTAGAACAGAAAATGATGGACTTGCAACAGAAAAAACGTGATCTTGCTTCAGCTTTGGTAACACAGTCTGGAGTTTCAGGTAAATTGCCTTTGACTAAGTCCAATTTACTATCGTTATTTCAATAATTAGCAAAAAAACACTTTCCAACATCTCAAAAAAAAACCAGCCATTCAATAATCTGTTATATCGTCAGACCAATCTTTTAGAAAACGATATGGCAATCGATTTAACAGCGTGGGCATACAAAATGCCATCTTGGACTTGGAACACACTCATTATTCTATTTTCATTTATTGTCGGAATAATTATTCGATCTATCTTGGTGCCGATCGTGCGACAGCAAGGAAAATACGGAACATCCTATTCCATGATAAGATCAATCATTCGACACCTTAGTAAAATTGCCGCGATATTTATTCCTCTCCTAATATTTAATGCACTTTTACCAGTCACACGTTTCAACGCAAAAACGTTTTTGTATGTTGAAAAAGCGACGGAGATCTTGATCACTTTAGCATTTGCCGTTGTCGTTATGCGATTAATCCGAATATTCGAGGATTATTTGTACCATCGTTTTGATATTAATAAAGAGAATAATTTACGAGAACGTAAAATACGTACGCAGATTGTTTTCATTCGCAAATTATTGATTACGCTCATCGTTATCATAACCGTAGCAATCGTACTCCTTAGTTTTGAGAATATGCGTAAGATTGGGGCTGGATTACTAACCGGTGTAGGCGTTGGTGGTATTATTATCGGTTTTGCCGCCCAAAAGTCTTTAGGAAATTTATTAGCAGGATTGCAAATCGCCTTCACACAACCTATTCGTATGGATGATGTGCTGATCGTAGAAGGCGAATGGGGAAAAGTGGAAGAAATTAACCTTACCTACGTCGTTGTCAACATTTGGGATAAACGAAGGCTTGTGCTCCCCATCAACTACTTCATTGAAAAGCCATTTCAAAATTGGACTAGAAATACTGCCGAAATCTTAGGTACTGTATTTTTACAAGTCGATTTCACTATCCCAGTAGATAAACTTCGCCAAAAACTTACGGAACTATTGGAAAGCAATGTGCTATGGGATGGGAAAGTGAATGTGCTGCAGGTAACTGATTTTAAAGAGAAAACGATGGAGATTCGCTGTTTGATGAGTTGCCGAAACTCGGGCCAAGCGTTCGATTTACGTTGTTACGTCCGTGAAAACATGATTGCATACATCAACGAAAACTTCCCAATGGCGCTTAGCCAGACACGAGTGACTTTCAGTTCCGGAGATATAAAAGCGTGAAGTTTCTAAGTTGTAAAGAGATGTAGCTTCATGCTATCCGTTTTAGAAGAAACCCGATAGACAGGCAAAGCGCCTGACGACGAGATTCTTTGATGGCTTCTTGTATTAAAGTTTTTGATATAAAAGTGGTGGAAAACGACTAATTAAAACAAAATCGCCCAAAATTAATAAATGTAATTTTGGGCGATCACTTGTACATTATTGATTTACAAGTATTCTTGTGGAGGAGGATCTGGATGGCAGACTGTCCGACAACATGATGAGTCTCATCGCACAAGATTATTTGAACAAAATGAAAATAAAGAATACAGCACTAATTGTTGTCCGACATGAAGATAAAAAGCATCCTCACTGTCATCTCGTTTTTTCAAAGAATGGTTATGATAATCTCAAAATAAATGAAGACTACTCGAAAATACGTTCATTAAAAGCTGTCAGGGAGATTAATATCAAATATGGATTTACCAAAGGCAGGGAACAATCACCTTACACGGATAGTAAAAACAAATACTATCAAGTGAAAAAAGAGATCCGTTATTATTTGCAACAAGGTACTAGGAGCAGTAATGCTGGAAATGGCTGGAAAGATTTGACCCACTATCTCAATTCAAAAGGAATAAGTGTAGAATTTAAATTTAAGGGTGATTCCAAAGAAATTCAGGGGGTGTCTTTTGCGAAGGACGGTTTTAAATTTAAAGGGAGTGAAATCGGAAGAGAATTTTCTTTTTCAAAGATTGAACAATCCTTTGACACTGCGGTATCATCTGCTGTAAATACGGATGAAAAAGAAATTGATACAGGATACGAACCTAAGCAATCGGGATTTCTGCAACAATCATTTCACGGATTACTTAGCCTCGGTGGCTCGATAAATCCAGTGACAGTTGACGATGCCGCGAAAAGAAAACGTAAACGTAAAATATAAAAAGTAAAGAAATGGAACAGATAAAAGAAAAATTACTGCAAATAGAAACATCGGTAGATGCATTAGTACGTGACCTTGTCAAGATCGCCCCAATGATACATGAATCGAATCAAGATACAACAGAGTTAAACCAAAACCTCGTCAAAGGCTTGAATAAACTTCAAGAACTGATTCTTGAAAGAGAAATTCAACAAGAAAAGCTTTTGAATGCTTTAGAACCATATTTCTTGACAATCGAACAATACCAAAAAGTGGGAACAAATATTGAACAAATTGTCGACACCGCTGTTTCAAAATTAAACTCAACCCAATCTTCTCTTTTACAATCAGTAGGCAGTATTCCCAAGGAAACACTCCTCGTAAAAAAACACACATTAGATTACAAATCCCTTCCGCTAATATTAATATTCAGCCTCATGGCAACAGCTATCTCTTTCGGGCTAGGTCAATTTTGGGAGCAAAAGAAACAGCTTGTCGAGAAGCGATCATACGAAATTCGCTACCGCCTAATGGCTTTAGAAATGCCCGAATTTGTGTCTGGCGTCGATTCACTATTCAGTGAGAATAGTGAACGTTTTGAAGAAGTCGTTATGAAGCGCGAAGAAGAACAACGATTACTTCATTCAATTGAAAGGAAAAGATTAGATATCAAAAATTTGGACAACAAATAGTATGAATGATTCGGTCAAGCTTTAGACCGAATCATTCTTTAGGTAATTCTTTACTAAAACTTCATTCGGAATAGAAAAGACAGATGCCAAATTTAAATTCATATATCTCTTTTTTATTTCATCCATATAAAGAACAGTGACTCCTTGATATTGCTTTAGTTTTACCAAAGTTTTATCCGCAACGGATATTCGCGTGTTGGGTTCAAAACTGTATGGGTAAAAACAATAACATTTGTAATATATCCCGTTTGAATTGAGAAAATCAAGTATTTCTATAATGCAACTAGAACCAGTTTTCCCACCGAGTCCAAGAAAAAGTTCATAGCGATTTTCTTTACGGAAGTAAGTCGACAAATTTTGTTTGTCGTAGATATTTCTCTCTAACTCATTCAGCTCATCACTAAAATGTTGTAGATCTACAATTCTATCCAAATAAAAATATCGCTTGTCACTAAAAAAGTAATTGTGATGCTTGATGATGTATCCTCCCGATCCTCCAATTCCCATGTATACCGTTCTTATTAATGACATTTTATTTTGATTAATATTTCTGATTAAATATATTTTTGAAGAAATTATTTCCTCAACTGCTGTCTCAAATATTCGTCTATCATCTGGTCTCTATTTTTCATCTTTCTCTTCTTCTCTAGGCTTAAGAAAATCGCTCGAAGAAAAAGAGCCCAAGCTGCAAAAGCGATGAAGGCACCAACGAACATATTTCCATCACCAATCAACCCTTTCATCAACGAGAAGAAGCTGACTATATTCACCACAAAAAACCAAAATATCCATCTCATCGTATAAATATAGAAAATATTACTGATACATGTAGCGGTGTTTTTGAATTTTAACTTTCATTAATTGCATATATGGAAAGGAAGCCACATGCAACTGGTGTTGAAATTCATTTGATAGAAAGAGTCAAGCAATTGAGAGCTAAAAAGGGAATCTCTCAAGCCGAGCTGGCTTATTTTTTAGATGTATCAGCGGGCTTTATTGGTCATGTGGAAAGCTCTAAAGGCAGAGCTAAGTACAACTTAAATATGCTTGTCAAACTAAAACAAATCCTCGAATGTGAATACGAGGACTTGCTACCTTAGCAATTTGTTAGAGAATCCAACTGCTTTTACCGCTTCTTCTGTATTTCGATGCACATAACGGTTTGCCGCTTTGCAAAAGGCGGGGTTTTTCAGCAATTAACTTCATTGGTAGTAGAAAGCTTGAATTTAGAACTTCAATGTCGTAGAAGCCCCCGCGTTTTACAAACAGGATGTTATGTGCTGGGCTTTAAAAGTCTTTCGTATAATTTGAATATGGGAATCCGTTTACATAATATTCGATTTTGATTTGTCTACGAGTTATGCTTATTTCATAAAACACCCCTAATTTATATCCACATACGTATTGAGGTAGAACTTTACCGTCCACGGAATACGTTTCTGAGTTATTTGTTGGCTTGGTCAAAGCTCTAAGCCTTATTCTGTCTTTATTTTTTTCAGTCAAAGGATGAGTATCCCTTTTCATTTCAATTGCGATTAGATTATCCAAGTCAGCTACTTGTCCACGGCTATGTATTATCAAGTCACACGTAACATCAGTAACTTGCATATTGTCATCAATAATTGTCTTGATTTGTCCGTCAAAATTTCGGTTGTACTCTATATCGGAAAAGTATCGAGCAAAGTCTGTCGTGTCTATAATTCTTCGCAAGATTAGCATAAATGAACCACAAAGGCATCGTTCGCTTACGCCACTCAAAATTAAATCCGTTTCGTTTGCGACAAATTGTTCACTACTCTCAATAAAGATTTGCATTAATCTTGCAACCATATGTGTTGATTTTTTGTGTTAGCCTTGCAGCTAACGGTCAGTTGGTATCACAAAATAGCTGCGCTTTCGTATCTTCTATACAAGCTGCGCTACGTCGCAAAATTGCACGACCATTAGCAGAAGTTATTTTAGCAATTTATTTATATCATTAAATAGTTTTTCAAAATTAGAAATTGTGTCTAAACTCAGATCTTCAAACTTCAAGCAACCTTTCGATAACTCCAATGCAGGTTGGTAATGATTGAAGCGTTTAATTCCCAAATGTTTATTGATTTGTAAGAGTGTTGGTTTTAAATTGCTATCCAAATCAGTCAAACTAATGTCTGAATGTTCAGTAAAAGCTTTATTAAATAGTTTTAGATAATCTTCTTTATTGAATAAATCTTCAATATCTGCTTGTGAATAATCAATGAGATATTCGTTAAAAAATCTAACTTTATTTTTATGAATTAGTTTTTGATTAATAATATTTTCAAACTTTGCTCGACCTTTTGGATCAGTAAAAGAATCCAATAGACAAGCAATTTCTAATTTACTACCCCTTAATAATGAGATAAAAGTCGAGACTTTTTCTAGTCCACCAGTTGGTACTAATGTTATTTCTTGGTCTATATATTCTTTACCATTTTGTTCAAATAAAGATGAAATTGAAGTTAAAAATACTAAATCAGAAACTCCTTCAATTAGTAAATTTTTCTTGCCAATAAAGAGATTTTGTGCTATATCATATCCCAAAGCTGCTTGTAAAGGAAATAATGTATTTGGATCTTTCTCTTGTATACTGTCTGATATTCTTGATCCTTTCTCTGTTTCTAAAACAGTTCTAACTCTTTCGAGTTTATCAGTTGGAATTGAAAATGGTGAATGTGTTGTATAGATAATTTGGTAATTTTCGGATAAATCTTCTAAAAATCTAAGCATATCACTTTGAGCAGATGCATGTAAATTTAATCCTGGTTCATCTAAAAGTAAAATATATTTTGAATTATTATCCTCTTGTATTTTCTTGAACCATACTAAAAATGAAAAAAACCAATTAAATCCTTTGCTTCGATTTTTTAGTGGCAATGACACCCTAGTTCTTTGATTTTTTACACGAATATCTAATATGTGTTCAACAATATTTACTTCAATAATTTCTTCGTGATTGTAATGGTCTTTCGCCTTTCTAGTAACTTTTTCTTCTTTAGCTTCTATTTTAAACTCAATTGAAAGGTTATCATTTGTAGACCAATATTTAAATAGCTCGTCACTGATAATTGCTTCAGTTGCTTCTAGTTCCGCTATATAATCTTCAAAATCCTTAGCTTCAAGAATTTCTTCTGGATCTAAGTCAGCCAACTCTAGTAAAGCTTTGGCAGTTTTCATTTCTTCTACATCAATATCTTCCTTAATCATGTTTTCGATTATTATTCTTGATGGCAATGAATAATATTCATCGTAATACAAAAATTTAGGGAGATTTGGTGAGAGAATTTTGTTAGCAATATATTCTTCAATAGGGTTACTCCAATTATTGCTATTTTTAAAATATTTTCTTAACGTTTCTAAATTTGTAAGTATTGTATCGTCTTTATACTCTGCAATTAGTTTATCAAAGTCTACATTGTTTTTTACTTTTAATAGTTTATCAACTATTGTTTTGCTATAAAAATTTAATTTTTTTGTTATAAATTCAAGAAATTTAGATAAGTCCGCATCAACCCCAGAAAAATTTCTCTTATTATCATATTTGGTAGTTATTGAAAAATCAATATTCTTTAAAACGTCTATACCAAATTCTTTTTCAATTTTAATTACTGTTTCTGAATCAACTGTATAATAACAAGTTATTGCTTTTGGATTCTCACCTGATTTGTCAATAGATTTCTTTTCACGTCTGGGATAATCGTGAGTAACGTTGAATTTGAATTTTTTATCTTCTTGGAAATATCTAGTTTTTGCGATTGATTCAAGTACAGAAGTTTTACCTGATTCATTCATTCCAACTAAAATAGTAATGTCATCTCGTACTTCAAACTCTTGGTCACTTTCGAAACTTTTGTACTTATGTACAATGACCTTTTTTAATTTCATATTTAGTAGTAGTTTGGTTAATAATTTCTGCTAACGTTTTGGGTATTGCCGAAGGCGGGAATTTTTAGCACAAAAGTTCAATAGAATTACTAATGTTGAACCTTGCACGAATGTACAATCGAAGCCGTTCAGACCCGCTTTTGGCAACATCTTGTTAGGCACAGTTTTTTTTAATTTTCACAGAAAGCATTTATTCCCATCTTTCCAATTATTGATAGCATAATAGCAACGACAGGAGCCAACAAGGTGGCAGCAAAGCCCAAAGTTGCTCCTAAAGCAGCAGATATTATTGAAATCCAAATTGCCTTAGAAATAGGTGATTCTATATTAAGCTTTTCGCGTTCTTCCTCATAGTCAGGGTGATTACAAACGAACTTTTTAAACTCAGTTTTAAATTTGTCTAGAAATGGTTTACTATCATTTGTTTGAATGCCGCCAAATGGTACATTATCTTTAGGTCCATTTGCAGAAAGCCATTTTCCCATAGCTTCTTCTTCTCCAAATTCATCTACCAACTGCTCAATTGATTTTTTTTGGTATGCCTTTAATTCCGATAACCAATCTTCTAAGCTTATATCTTGTATACCTTCCATTACAACATGTCGTTTATGTATTCTGCAGAAATACAGTGAGTTGTTTGATGTAATTCTTGTGGGTTGATACCTCCAAGAGAGATTCCCCCTCCTTGGTTAGGAGCATACGCGCCAACTAGTATCCCAATTACCTTTCCAAGTTTAGGAGAGAAAACAATTCCCCCCGACTGTCCTGGTCTTGCCTGTGTATTTATCACAGCATGTTTTGATTTAATTGAATTAGATTCTAACAAAACTTTTGCTCCGATTTCTGTTTCTTGAAAAGTCAGTACTCTCCTTCCTGCAACACAATGCGGATATCCGAAAATGCCTACTTTTTCTCCAACATTAACTTCATCAAAAGAGCCTAATTGAGGTAACGTTCCTGAAAATGTAATATCAGCTTTTAAAACACATAAATCCTTAATTGGATCCATTTCCAATACATTAGTTTGAATTGGTTGGCACCTAGTGTCAGATGTATCTTGATAAGAATTAATGTCAGTAATGTGTGGAGCAAGAATAACTAAATTTGAAGGGTCAGAACCTACAACATGCTTAGTAGTTACAATTTTTCCATCATTTGAAATGATAAAGCCAGTTCCTAACATGCTGACTCCATTTGGTGTTATCTTTCCAACAACAACGACTATTTGTGTAAATAAATTCATGGTCTTAGTTTAATTTTGCCTAACTACCTTTTCAACGAAACGCGATTTCGTCAATTATTCTCTATCGGTGCATTTCGCTAATCAAGTTTATAAAAATAGTAATTTTCAGTATATTAGTTCGATATGATCTTAAATTAGCAGAATTTTCTACTTTAGAACACTCCTAAATTCGGGGAGAGGTCAGTAGCTAGCTAAGGGAAGATTACAATTGATATTTTTACATTTTCTGACTTCGGTACTCCCACTCCGATGTTTGTTTAAGAAAATTTAGTAGACTGTCTTGATGGAATTATTGCTTTAAGCCTGTTTATTCTACTTTGTCCGCATATTTGGCAGGGCTATTAAGCGGATAGATTTTGACAATGGTTGTTTTTATCTCACAATAATCGAAAACTTCTTTAGCAATGATAAGAGTCATTAAAGCTTGAAATGAATCGTACATATGTCTATAAGTTCGAGGCAATAATATCTAATTATTTTTTTAGCACGCTCCACAGCTTTTAAACGTTATCCTCTACTAACACGTTTCAAGGCAAAACCAGAATAATAAAAAAACAAAAACACCCAAAATTATCGGGTGTAATTTTGGGTGTAAAACTTGTAAATTATTGATTTAAAGGTTTTTTTGTGGAGCCGGAGGGATTCGAACCCTCGTCCAAACATAGTATGATTTACGCTTTCTACATGCTTAGCTTCTCTTTAATTGTCGGGAACATAAAAGGTGAGTCGCTTACCTATATCATGCTCCTTAGTTACTGTTTCTCATCAATGCTTAGTAACATCACATTGACCAGTTCTATCGTTCGATGCCCCTGATGTTAAACCAAAGAACAGGATCTAACGGGACAAATAGCTATGCTAAGTCTAACTTAGGCAGCTAAGGCGTAGTTTTCTTCGCCAGTTGTAAAGTTGAAAGTTCAGATTATAGTGCTAGACTAACAATGCACTGCATGCTTACATAACCATCGCTACCCTGTCAATTCCGGTCGACCCCAAAATAATTTGGTTCGCGATAATCACGAGATTACGAAGATAATAAAATTATCGGAAATAATTCATGCTTAGTTTTCGCGAAAATGCTTCATGTTCTTTGGCAAATTCTCCGAAGTCCACTCAATATGCTTGCTAAATTCTTCCGCTCGAATAGGACAATCTTTCATCGTACAATAGTGACAACATTCAGGCATACATGGATCAGCGTGTATAAAAAGCTCCGTCGACATATCAAGTTGATTATTCAAATTATCCTCGAAATCTGATATGACATCGTGTACTTTCGTTAGCGTATAATATTTAGGAAGTGTAAGGTGGCAATCCACATGCAGTTCACGTCCATAGCGTTGTATCCGCATATTATGCACATCAATCCAATCATGTTTACGCGTTTTTCCAAGTACATCAACCACTTCCTGAAGTACGGCTTCATCCGATTCATCCATCAATCCACTGATGGATTTTCTAAGCATCTTGTAACCACTCCATAAAATGTAAATGCCAAGCCCTGCAGATAATGCGGTATCAATCCAAGACATCTTCGTTACCTTCATTAAATATAATCCAGCAATCAGGCCAATTGAGCTTATCGCATCAATTTGCAGATGTTTTCCATCCGCTTCAATAGTTAGCGATCGAAGTTGAGATCCTCTCCTCTTCAGGTACTCTCCTACTCCAAAATTTATAATTGCAGTGGAAAGGATTAACCACAAACCTTCTTCGATATTGCTGATTTCTGAAGGATATAAAATGGCATAAATTGCTTTGATCAAAATAATTGACCCTGCAATAAAAATCAATCCACCCTCCACGAATATGGAAAAAAATTCTACCTTACCATGTCCATACGGATGATTCTGATCTTTCGGTCTGGCTGATAAATAGATACTGTATAGGGCAAAGGACGATGCCACGACGTTAACGATACTTTCGGCAGCATCAGAAAAAATGGCGTTAGAATCAGTCAGAAAATACGCCAAAAATTTCAGCAGCATCAATCCGATACCGGTCAATAACGACAATACGATCAACCGCTTTTCTCTCGACATTATCTTCTAATTTTTGGCAAAATTAGCCAAAATTTCTAGAATGGGATGCACAATGATTCTAGCACTTCAATATCGCCTTGAAACATGTTTAAATCCACAGGCGTTGAAATCCCATTTACCGTTCCTTTTTCGGAGAATTGCCAGAAATCCCAATGCTCTTTAGGAGATTCTATCCAAAAGTTGTAATTCGCGATCCATAGTACGTAATCAGAAAATTCTTTCTGCAAAAAATCGGTGTAATAGCTGTCACCAGAGTAAAGAATTGGCTTGACCTTGTAATGTTTTTCTACCCTGTCTAACCAACGTTTCAATCCTTTCTTCAATTCACTCAAGGATTGTCTTTTTGGTAGTTCCTCAATATCCAACACCGGAGGAAGATCACCAGCTTTAAGTCGGACACGTCGAATAAAATTATCGGCTTGCCGAATGGAGTTCTCATTCGGCCTATAGTAATGATAAGCACCCCTGATTTTTGAACGTCCGCGCGCCCCGTTCCAATTGTTTTCGAACTCACGATCTACGTTTCTCTCTCCCATGGTTGCTCGGACAAACACAAAATCCAAGGGAAACCGATCGTTGATCGTACTAATACTATCCCATTGTATCCGACTTTGGTAATGACTGACATCAATACCAAAAGCTTTTTCTTCATGTTTAGACATCAGGAAAATATTTCTCGCATCGTATTTCTTGTTGACCTCGATAGAAACGTCTTCGTCTTGAAACAATACTTTCACATAGTACTGAATTCCCGTACGGTAATGCCACAATGAAAATGCAAACAACAATAAAATCGGGATAAGAATACTCCATATCAAATATGGCGTTCGCTCCTGTTGCGTAGCAACGACCGACCGCTTTTTTCCTTTCCGAGATACTGCCATGAGGTTTCGAAATTAATGAAATTCAAAACGGTCAACAAGTATATCCTGATATTTACCATAGATGTTAATGATGAAATGAATTCAATTTAATAATGTCAACTACAGACATGCTATTAGCTAGCAATAACCATATAAAAATAATTCTATTCATTTTCAAGGCTATAAGAAATATGCTTTGGAGCTAATTCATAATTTTCTACCTTTGCAGCGGAGAGTTGGCAGAGTGGTCGAATGCGGCAGTCTTGAAAACTGTTGACTGTCACAGGTCCGGGGGTTCGAATCCCTCACTCTCCGCAGATAATTATATTGAAATACTATAAAATCCTGCAAATGAAACATTTGCAGGATTTTTTATTGGTACCAAAGCCATGAATTACGCATTATTTCGCATCAAAATGGTGTGTTATCTGGTGCGTTATTGGAGTAGAAAGAGTGACGCACCAGAATATTTGCAAAGATCTGTTAGTGAACAGGTTGCATCGATGAACATCTCGATTGAAATGTCTTGTAATCCTATTTTTATTCATACGGCAACATTTATTTTTAATCACTTGCAAAATAATCAAAAGCGAAGTGAGGAAATCACGAAAAACCGTAATGGAACAATAAAAAACATTTCGGCGTTAATTCACTTGAGATCCTATCTGAGTTCTTGTACGTGGCGAAATCAAAAAATACAAACCAGTTACAAAACCGTTCGAAATGCATCGTTTCAAAAGTAATGCATTACAAACAATAAATCATTGAAAACATTTCATTTTCAATGATTTATATTTATTTACTAATAAATAGTTTTATCCAGTAATGCCCAACTACTTGCCGATACAAAACTTCCCGAAAATAGTACCTAGAATATCACGATCGACATCTACCTGTCCGGTAATCGTTCCGATGTGTCGAAGCGCATCGCGGAGATGAGAAGCCAAAAGATCGCCGGAGATCCCTAAGTCAAAACCACGGTCTACATCCTCCATCGATTGCAGCGCTTGCTTCAAAGCTTCAACATGGCGGATGTTGGTAATCACTTGTTGATCGTCGGATACCATGCCACGGATTTGCAAAACTAAGGAATTTGTTAGCGCCGCTACCGAGTTAGCATCTTTTGCGCTAATGGCGATAATTTCAGCAACATATCCCGGTTCAAAAAGTTCTTCTCGTATACGATCATCCATTTCATTCGGAAAATGCCCACCTTCCAAATCAATCTTATTGCGAACTAAAATAGCGGTTAATCCTTCACGTCGGAACGATTTAACTTGTTCGATTACTTCGTCAGCGGTGTTATTTTGCGCGTCGTACAAATAAAGCAAAATCTTGGCTGCAGCAACCTTTTCTTTTGCGCGCGCCACGCCGATTGCTTCAATAGCGTCATCTGTATCACGCAATCCGGCTGTATCAATAAATCGAAAGGTAACACCTTCGATGGTGATCGCTTCCTCAATCGTATCACGAGTGGTACCGGCAATATCGCTAACTATAGCACGCTCCTCGTTCAACAATGCGTTCAACAACGTCGATTTTCCAGCATTAGGTTTACCTATGATCGCAACAGGAACACCATGTTTAATAGCATTTCCATACTCAAAAGAAGCAATTAGCTTTGTCAAATGAGCTTTTAAAGTAGTGCTCAATTGCATAAATTCGGAACGATCGGCAAATTCCACATCTTCCTCACCGAAATCAAGCTCTAGCTCCAATAAGGCGGTAAAGTTGATTAACTGCTCCCGCATCCCTTGCAACTCGCTGCTAATACCGCCACGCATTTGGTTCATGGCGATCTCGTGCGAAGCCTTATTCTCCGACGCGATCAAATCAGCAACTGCTTCCGCTTGAGAAAGATCCAATCCGCCATTTAAAAAAGCACGTAAGGTAAACTCGCCAGCTTTCGCAGCCCGCGCTCCATGACGAATTAATAAGCTAATAACTTGATCAATGATGTATTTGGAGTTATGCGTCGATATCTCTACTACATGCTCTTTTGTATAGGAATTTGGACCTTTAAACAATGATATCAATACCTCATCGACGATAACTTCTTCATCTCGAATCGTACCGAAATGTAAGGTATGTGTTTCCTGCTTTAGCAAATCTTTCCCTTTGAAAACGGCATTGGCAATATCAATGGCCCGATCACCAGACAGGCGAATTACAGCAATTGCGCCCGTCGTTCCAGAGGAAGTAGCTAACGCCACGATTGTGTCCGAGGATATGAGGTCTGAGGTTGATATCATGCGGCAAAATTAAGGAAATAAAGTGAATACAATGCCGATGGAATCCGCTCTTAAAAAGAAAGCTTGCCGATTACATCGGCAAGCTTCTATATTTTATGATAGTTCAAGTGATCGATCTTAACCAAGCACTTCTTTCAGACGTGCTACTTGATGATCAACCAATTTTTGTAACGGACCGGAAGCCATCATTTTCATCATCATGTTTAGTTGCGCTTCGATAACAAAGGTAGCTTTCGTTTGTCCTTCTGCAGCTTCTTCCATCTTCCAATGCAAGGAAACTTCAAATGGAGCATCGCTTGATGGCACGCAAACCAACTCCTTATTTTCCACGCGCTGACTAATTTTAAGAGCCAGTTTAGCCATATTTTTTATCGTGAATTGTGCTTCATCTACCGTAGACGACCAATTATAAATATTATCCGGCATCAACTGCTCGTGATTGTTTAAATCGGAAAGAAATGTGTAGACGTCGCCTACTGGCTTATTGATGATAGTGGAATTTTGAATAATCGTCATGTCCGATTGAATTTTTAATAGTAGAACAACTATTTCGCTAAAAGATTTATTGACCCCAAGTTGCAGGATTTTTTCGCCATTCTTCTAGCATCTCGATGTCAGACTCTAAAATATATCCATTTTGCAAAGCAACATGTATCAACGCATCATAGTTACACAAACTGTGCAATTTACATTTTGCTTCTTTAAAGTTTTCCTCTGCGATGTCGAATCCGTAAGTAAAAATAGACACCAAACCCACAACGCTACATTCTGCATCGCGCAAAGCTTGTACAGCGGCCAAACTACTTTTTCCAGTAGAAACTAAATCCTCAATAACAACAACACGCTGTCCGCCAACAACTTCACCTTCGATAAGATTTTGGCGACCATGACCTTTTGCACTCCCACGAACATACGTAAAGGGCAATCCCAAATCCTGTGCTACCAATGCTCCTTGAGGGATACCGGCAGTTGCCACGCCAGAAATCATATCTACTGTACCGTATTCTTCCTGAATTAGCTGCGATAGATTCTGTCTGATGTATGTGCGAATCGAAGGATGAGATAGTGCTATTCGATTGTCACAATAGATAGGCGATTTCCAACCCGATGCCCAAGTAAAAGGGTTTTTAGGTTGTAATTTAATTGCTTTAATTTGCAGAAGCGATTCAGCAATTTTTTGTTCAACCTCATTGTAGTTATTCATGCCACAAATTTATAAAATTTATGTGAACCAAAACCTGCTAATTTTAGCAGATTTCGTCCCGACCAACTTACCCAACCCTCAAACGATTGGTTTACAAGATATTGATCTGGAAAAACTTTTCCGCTCCAGTGCTAATACAATTGATTCCGTAACTTATCTGGCTATCACACCCGATCCTCATCAACTTTTTAAAACTGTGGTGGCCGATATCAAAATTATCAAAGCAGCAGGTGGCGTTGTAAAAAATGGACACGGCGAATATTTATTTATTCATCGCTTGGGAAAATGGGATTTGCCAAAAGGCAAGCTGGAGGAAGACGAGAAAGTACGTTCTGCAGCAAAACGCGAGGTCGAAGAAGAATGCGGTGTGGACGTTGATTACTTGGGTGCAAAATTTTGTACCACTTACCATACATATACTATGCGCGGAAAAGTGGTATTGAAGCAAACCAATTGGTACGAAATGGGCGTTAATAAATCACCAGAACTGACGCCTCAATTGGAGGAAGATATCGATCAGGCAGAATGGATTGATATCCGAGAAGGATTCGAAAAGATCGCAGAGAATACATATCCACTTATTCTGGATATTGCAAAGCGATTATTGCAACAAGCAAATAGCTAAAATCGCTTCAGAATATTAGATAACAAAAAGGTCGATGAAATAATAAAATTTCAACGACCTTTTTGTTAAATGTGATCCGCTAAAATGCTTAAGGTGCTACCAAATCGTGTTGACCTTGATGCGCGTAGAAATAGCGGATCTCATCACGAAGGTTGTAGCTAGACGCCATCACTTCCGCGTAAGCTCCTGCAGTACGTATAGCGATTAGATCGCCGCGCTTGCTGACCGGAAGAGCAACTTCCTTACCAAACGCATCGGTCGATTCGCAAATCGGCCCCACCACGTCGTAATTTGCTTTTTCAGCTTCCGCGCTCGCCCCTACTTTCTCAATTTTATGATAAGCTTGGTATAGCATTGGACGCATCAACTCAGTCATTCCGGCATCCAAAATCAAGAAGTTTTTCTTTACACCGCTCTTGATATAAAGCACTTTGCTGATCAAAGATCCGCATTGCGCTACTAAGGCTCTTCCCAACTCAAAATGTACTTCCTGATTTGGCGTACGCTCCAAGAAACGATCGAAGATATCGAAATACGTTTCGAAATCAGCGATTGGATTTGCGTCCGGACCGTAGTAATCAACGCCCAATCCGCCGCCAACATTCAATACACGAATCTGCGTACCGCGTTCTTCGAACCAATTTTTCCACTCGTTTACCTTTACACAAAGGCTTTTGAACACGTTCATATCCGTGATCTGCGAGCCAATATGAAAATGCAACCCAACTAAATCGACGTTTTTGCAATTCCGCAAAACGCTCGCTGCGCGCTCCAACTCCGAATTTGGCAAGCCAAATTTATTCTCATCCAATCCCGTCGTGATATATTGATGCGTTTTAGCATCCACATTTGGATTAATTCGAAGAGAAACATTCGCACGAATACCGATTTCGCCAGCCAGCTCATCGATGATTTCCATTTCTTGGATGGATTCCACATTGAAGGCAAAAATTTCATGCTTCAATGCCGTACGAATTTCCTTATCCGATTTGCCCACTCCGGCAAACGTGATTTGCGATGCAGGAAAACCTACCTCAATTGCTTTGCTTACCTCATTTCCGCTGACGCAATCCGCACCAAAACCTTGCGCTTGCACCATCTCCAAAACACGTGGATTGAAGTTCGCTTTCAGCGCGTAATGAACGTGAAAATTTCGTTTATCCGCTGCCGCTTTCGCTGCCGAAAGTGTTTCTTGCAACAGATCTAAATTATAATAGTAGAAAGGCGTTTCTAGCCCTTCAAATTGTGTTAATAATGTTGAATCAAAATAAGACATCAAACGTGGAATTTAAAATAATCGATGATGTAATGAACGTAATGCTTCAGTCTTATGCGCCGAATCTAACAAAACGGAGACGTTAAAATCCGAACCACCGTAAGATACCATCCGGACCGGAAGATGTTTTACCGCTTCTAAAACGCGGCCTACATAACCATGCGCATTCGAACTAAAGTCGCCAACCACACAAACGATGGTTTGTTCGCGGTCTACCGCTACGGTTCCGAAATCTTCTACTTCTTTAATGATATCCTCCAAATTGGTCGTATCATCAATGGTCAATGAAACGGCTACTTCCGAGGTTGTAATCATATCGATTGGCGTTTTGTAGCGTTCAAAAATTTCAAAAATTCTGCGCAGGAAACCGTATGCTAACAACATACGCGAAGAATGAATATGTATTGCCGTGATGCCATCTTTAGCAGCTACCGCACGAATAACACCCTTCTCTGCTCCTTCTTTACTAATTAATGTTCCCGGTGCTTTGGGATCCATGGTGTTCAACAATCGAACGGGAACATTGTATTTTTGTGCCGGAAAAACAGATTGCGGATGCAAAATTTTCGCTCCGAAATAAGCTAATTCCGCTGCCTCGTCAAAACTTAAATGACGGATCGGCGTCGTACCATGCACGACGCGTGGATCGTTGTTGTGCATACCATCTATATCCGTCCAAATCTGCACTTCATCTGCGCGAATCGCAGAACCAATCAACGAAGCAGTATAATCCGACCCACCGCGGCGTAAGTTATCAATCTCACCAAATACATTGCGACAGATAAATCCTTGTGTAATAAACAAGGTATTATCCGGATGTTGCGCCAACAACGCTTGCAATTTCTCCGAGGTAAAATCCACCATCGGCTCATTGTCTTCATCAATTTTCATGAAGTCCAAAGCTGGCAATAACACCGACGAGATACCCAATTCCGTTAGGTAATAATGCCACAACGTGGTGGACAACAATTCACCTTGTGCTAATATGATTTTTTCCTCCGAAGGAGTGAATAGATCACTAGCAAACGAAGCAATGCTTTCGAAATGATGATCGATCAATTCCTTGCCCTTCTTGTAGCCTTCCTCGGTGGCGAAAAGCTCCTTAATCAAATCCTCGTATTTATCCTTATGTTTCTTTATCAGCGTCTTGGCTTCTTCCGTCTTCGCTCCCGCAAATGCTTGAGCAATTTCCACCAATGCGTTCGTCGTACCGGAAACGGCCGACAAAACTACAATCTGACGTTCTTCAGGCGCTACAATCTCGAGCAATCCCTGAATACGCGCTGCACTACCTACCGAAGTGCCACCGAATTTTAGAATTTTCATTAGAATATACTGTTATGGATAATATAAAATTTCCGAATACTTCAATAATGAGGATCAAAGTATTCGGAAAATCGCGTGAAGATAGCATTTTACGCGTCATTTCACGCTAAAATTGTCTATTTCTTTAGATTAGCGATGAGTAAAGTCGCTAATTCTTCTCCAATGCGCTCTTGTGCCTCGTTTGTCGCGGCGCCGATATGAGGTGTAAGCGAAATTTTGGGATGCGTCAATAGTTCTGCACGTGGAGTTGGTTCGCTATCGTACACATCCAAGCCCGCAAAGGAAACTTTGCCGCTATTTAATGCATCCACCAAAGCTAATTCATCAATTACACCACCACGCGATGCGTTAACGATTCCAACTCCTGGTTTTACTTTTTCAAACTCTTCAACACCCAGCACGGCTTTCTCCGTAAATGGAACATGTAGGGAAATGAAATCCGAAACACCTAAAAGTTCTTCAAAAGATAGTTGCTTAACAGGAACTTCCACTTGAAGTCCTCCAGAAAGTGACAATGGCAACGATAAGGGGCCTTCAAATAAATCTGAATATACGACATCCATTCCTAAACCTAACGCCACTTTCGCCGTTTCACGACCAATTCTTCCGAATCCTACTACACCCAATGTCTTGCCCTTCAACTCCACACCCTTCGCATACGCTTTTTTCAAAGCACCAAATTGTGTATTCCCGTCTACAGGCATTTTACGGTTTGCATCATATAGGAAACGTACACCATTTAAAAAGTGTGCGAATACCAATTCTGCTACGGAATGTGAGGACGCAGCGGGTGTGTTTACCACAGCAATCCCTTTTGATTGGGCATAGTCTACATCAATATTATCCATACCGACACCACCGCGGCCGATAACCTTTAAATTCGGACAAGCGTCAATCAATTCTTTTCGTACTTGCGTTGCGCTACGTACCGTAATGGCATCGTAAGCTTGTAATTTGACGGCTAATTCCGCCTGAGGTATATGAACGGTATCGACTATAAAACCTGCTTCTTCAAGCAATTGTTGTCCTAGAGGATCAATTCCGTCGTTCGCTAAAATTCTCATATTTAAAAATGTTATTCATAATGAAACCGCTGTTAACGATTTGCTTCTTCAAATTCACGCATCAAATCCACCAACGCGTTGATGGATGAAATACCTAGCGCATTATAAATAGATGCACGGAAACCACCCACCGAGCGATGCCCTTTCAGGCCGACCATTCCGCGCTCTTCTGATAGCGCTAAAAAAGCTGCTTCTAATTCTGGACGCGTCATAACAAACGTCACATTCATACGTGAGCGATCTTCAACCTCCGCCGTTCCGCGGAACAAACTATTGCGATCGATCTCTTCGTATAGCTTGCGTGCTTTAATAATATTTTCTTGTTCAATAACTGCAACTCCACCTTTTGCCTTCAACCAACGTAAGTTTAGCATAGAAACATAGATGGAAAACACGGGTGGCGTGTTATATAATGAATCTGCTTTTGCGTGCTGTTGATAATCAAAAATCGATGGAATCGTTCTTCCGGTTTTACCCAACAATTCATCCTTCACCACAACCAATGTAGCTCCTGCCGGCCCCATATTTTTTTGTGCTCCTGCGTAGATCAATCCGTGATCCGCCACGCGAACTACGCGACTAAAAATATCAGAAGACATGTCAGAAACCAAAGGAACATCCGTTTCGGGCAAATCAAATATTTCTGTTCCGAAGATGGTGTTGTTGGATGTATAATGCAGATATGCCGCATCTGCGGGAACCGTAAATGATTTTGGGATATAGCTATAATTGCGATCGGAAGACGTCGCAACGACATCCACTTCGCCGAACTTCTTAGCCTCCTTGAGTGCTTTCGAAGCCCATGTTCCGGTATCCAAATAAGTAGCGCGACCACCTAACGGCAACAAATTAAATGGTACCATCGCAAATTGCTGACTTGCGCCACCTTGAAGAAACAAAATAGAATAGCCGTCAGGAACTTCTAACAGTTCGCGTACCAAGCTTTCTGCTTCTTGAATAACAGCTTCAAATTCTTGCGAACGGTGCGAAATCTCCAAAATGGACAAACCTGTTCCGTTAAAATCTACAACAGCCTGCGAAGCCTCAGCAAAGACGTCTTTAGGTAAAATACAAGGTCCGGCACCGAAATTATGTTTCATAATTATAAAATGCTAAAGTGTGGAATAACTAAAAATTTATGATTTATGTTGCAAATGTAGTGTAAATCTGAATGATTTCACAACGATTTTTTGTTTATAATAAATATTTCACAATCAAAATCCTGATCGGATAACAATAAATCAAATTAAAACTACGTTTTTTAAAAAGATTACATTTTAAAGATCAAATATTAAAAACGTTTCGCAAAGCTGTCACTAAGGCTTCTCAATTGTTCAAATGATAGCAAAAAAATACGTATCTTCGCACGAATGCGTTTTGTCCATTTCAAAGCGCTAACAACAGTTAGTATGTAACCCAATAATATGGCTGAAGAAACAGAAAACGAAAACAACCTACTGCCTAGCAGCGACAGGATCATCCCAATTAACATTGAGGAGCAGATGAAGGCAGCTTACATCGATTATTCGATGTCCGTTATCGTATCCCGTGCGCTCCCAGATGCTCGCGACGGATTAAAACCCGTGCATCGACGCGTATTGTACGGCATGCTCGATCTTGGCGTAACTAGTAGCAAACCTTATAAAAAATCAGCTCGTATCGTCGGAGACGTATTAGGTAAGTATCACCCGCATGGTGACTCATCCGTTTACGATACGATGGTGCGTATGGCGCAGCACTGGTCTTTACGCTATCCAATGGTTGATGGTCAAGGTAACTATGGTTCCATTGATGGTGATCCACCAGCGGCAATGCGTTATACAGAGGCACGCCTTCGCAAAATCGCGGAAGAAATGCTTTCTGACATCAACAAAGATACCGTTGACTTCCAACTTAACTTTGATGATTCCTTACAAGAGCCTACGGTATTGCCGACACGCATTCCCAATTTATTGGTAAACGGTGCATCAGGTATTGCGGTTGGTATGGCGACCAATATGGCGCCACACAACTTGACGGAAGTGATCAATGGTACGGTAGCTTATATCGACAATCGCGATATTGAAGTAAGCGAATTGATGCAGCACATCAAAGCGCCTGACTTCCCTACCGGCGGTTTAATCTACGGTTACAATGGTGTAAAAGATGCTTTTGAAACCGGTCGTGGACGTATTGTTATGCGTGCGAAGGCCGAAATCGAAACCAACAAAGCAGGTAAAGAGATTATCGTCGTTACGGAAATACCATATCAGGTCAACAAAGCTGATATGATTAAGAGAACCGTGGATTTGATCAATGAGAAAAAGATCGAAGGTATCTCCGAAATCCGTGATGAATCTGCAAAAGATATTCGTGTTATCTACGAAATTAAGCGCGATGCCAACGCGAATGTAGTATTAAATAATTTATTCAAATACACTTCGCTACAAACCTCTTTTTCAGTTAATAACATCGCCTTAGTCAAAGGTCGTCCGGTATTAATGAACTTGAAGGATATGATCCACGAGTTTGTGGAGCACCGCCATGATGTAGTGGTTCGCCGTACTAAATTTGAGTTAGCAGAAGCTGAAAAACGCGCACACATATTAGAAGGATATTTGATTGCTTTAGATCATTTAGATGAGGTGATTAAATTGATTCGTGCTTCGGATACGCCGGAGGATGCGCGCGTTGGATTGATGGAGAAATTCGGGTTATCCGATTTGCAAGCTCGCGCAATCTTGGATATGACGCTTCGTCGTTTGACAGGACTAGAACGCGACAAGATCAAAGAAGAATATGCTGAATTGATGAAAACCATCGATTACTTAAAGCAAGTTTTGGCAGACGAAGGCTTGCGTTTCCAAATCATCAAGGATGAAATTATCGAAATCCGCGATAAATTCGGTGACGAACGTCGTTCGATTATCGTTCATTCCGCAGAAGATATGCGTATGGAAGATTTCATCGATGATGAAGAAATCGTAATCACTATTTCGCATAATAGTTACGTGAAGCGTACACCGTTATCAGAGTACCGTCGACAAAGTCGCGGTGGCCGCGGTTCGAAAGGATCTAGCACGCGAGAGGAAGATTTTACTGAGCACATTATTACAGCATCCGCACATAATTACCTATTATTATTTACCGAAGCTGGACGTTGTTTTTGGTTACGTGCGTTCGAAATTCCAGAAGGTTCGAGAACATCAAAAGGCAGAGCGTTGCAAAATATCATCAACGTACCTAAAGATGAAAAAATCAAGGCCTTCATTAAGGTGAAAAACCTAAAAGATCAGGATTATCTAGAGAATAATTTCATCATCATGTGTACTAAGAAAGGTACCATTAAGAAAACTTCTCTAGAAGCGTATTCTCGACCACGCGCAAATGGTATCAATGCGATTAATATAAACGAAGGTGATCAATTGATCGAAGCGAACTTGACAAACGGAGAAAGTGAAATCGTTATGGCACTTCGTTCCGGTCGCGCAATTCGCTTCAACGAATCAACAGTAAGACCAATGGGACGTACTGCAACAGGTGTTCGAGGTGTTCGTTTAGCACATGACAACGACGAGGTGGTTGGCATGATTAGTGTTGATAATAGCGAAGAAGCAACCATATTAGTGGTTTCGGAAAAGGGATACGGCAAGCGTACGGATTTGGAAGATTATCGCGTTACAAATCGTGGAGGTAAAGGCGTCAAAACCCTCAACGTTACGGATAAAACGGGTGAATTAGTATCTATAAAAGATGTTACTGATCAAGATGATTTGATGATCATCAACAAATCAGGCATCGTAATTCGTATCGGTGTAGAAACGCTTCGCGTGATGGGTAGAGCAACACAAGGCGTTAAATTGATTCGTCTAAATGATAACGATGAAATAGCGTCAGTAACGAAAGTGGCTCGCGAGGAAGAACTGGAAGAGGGCGAAGAGCTGGCAGAAGGTTACGTAGTCCCAGATGAAGAAACTGCTTCAGATAATGAAGTTTCGGATTCAGAAAATGAAAATGAAGATAGCGAATAACATGAATAAGCTTATTTTAACTGTTGGCTTAACGGTAGGAAGTCTTTCTGCCTTTGCGCAATCGGGAGTTAAAGAAGCAACCAATAATTTTGCTTTGTACACCCAAACAGGTGACCTTAAGCATCTGGAGAATGCGAAGAAATTTATCGACGGCGTGTATAAAACACGCCGCGATTCTTCTAATGTTCGCATAAATGTAACGCGCGCTATGGTGTATAGTTCCATAGCTTATGCCGATTCTTTGCGTACCATTAAGATGGATAAAGATAAAGATCCAATTAACCTGACGTTGGCCACACTCGCTCGTCTGAAACCGAGAGAAAAAGGTACGCGCGAGAGTGAAATGGCTTACATTACGCAAAATCTGGCTGCCGCGTATACATACAAAGCAAACGTCGCCTTAGAAGAGCAGCGCTACGATGAAGCTTACAGCTATTTCCTGAAAGTGAAAGATTTGCAACCTAAGAATGAGGATATTATTTACAACTTGGCGTTGTTGGCCGATCAGACCAATCAAACGGATCGCGCAATCGAATATTATCGTCAAGCCATCAAATCAAAATCTCGTCAGCCTATTCAGTATCTAGAACTTTCCAGGATCTTCGAACGTAATAATAAGCCGACCGAGGCACGTACCACATTGGAAGAAGGCAGATCTGCATACCCAGATAGTAAGGAAATTCTTTTTAAGTTGATTGAAGTGTATTCTCAGCAAAGAAATTATGCTGCGATCGTTCCTCTGGCGGAACAAGCTGTGAAGCTAGAGCCGGAAAATGTCGATTTGAATTATTTAGCAGGATTTTCGTTTGAAAACGTTGGTAATGTGGATAAGGCAAAGCAATTCTATGAACGTACCATTCAATTGAACGACAATAATTATGAAGCAAATTTAGCGTTAGGTTTACTTTATCTTCAGAAATTTATTCAAAATAACGATGATCAGGAAGCGCAGTATCAGGCGCAGGATTATTTACTAAAAGCCAACGAGATACGTCCTCACGAAGTAAATGCTTTACGTTCGTTAGCTATGTATTATGAAAATGCAGAGGATGATATGCAACTTGATCGCGTAAACTTATTATTGAATCGTTTGTTAAACTACTAAGATTTTTTGCGGTCATATAGATCGTGTATTTTATAAATTAGAACACTTTTTTAAACAAAAACGTAGTATGAATACTAAGAAATGTCTTTTTATAACTGGAGCACTTGCTATCTCTATGAGTACGGCATTTGCACAGTCTGGTAATTTGAAAAAAGCTAAATCAGCGTATACCAAATACGAAGAAATGGGTGGTCCGGAAGCGGGCGAAATTTCTGCAAAATTGCTTAAAGATGCTGTAGAACCGATTGAGGAAGCTACCCAACACGAAAAAACGAAAGATAATCCAGAAACTTGGACGGTGTACTCTTTAATCTATTCGAACTTAGCTTTTGCTGAGAAAAATGGCGAGTATGCAGAAAAAGCCATTGCTGGCTTAGGCAAAGCCACTGAATTGGATGCAGACAAAAAAAATGAAAGCAACATCAGCGCAGCAAAAGTAACGTTACGTAATTTCTACCAAACAACTGGTTACGAAGAATGGAAAAACGAAAACTTCAAAGGTGCGGGTGAAGAATTTGAAAAAGGTTTGGCTTTAGTTCCCGGAGATACTACCCTAACCTATTTCGGTGCATTGGCTGCTATCCAAACACAAGATTATCCAACTGCAATCAAGAAATATGAAGAACTACTTCCTCACGAAGATCACTCAGAATATCGTATGATCAATGCAGATTTGCCAAAATTGTATCTTTCTACAGGTGATACAACAAATGCATTAAAATATGCGGCATCTGCAGCGGAAAAATTCCCTGAGGATAACGACATCGTATTGCAAAACATCGAGTTGAACTTGATCACTGGTCACGAGCAAGAGATCATCCAACAAATCGAGGCTCAATTGCAACGTGAGACGGACAACAAAACGCTTTACTACTATTTAGGTACAGCTTACGGTTCAAGCGAAAACGATGAGAAAGCACTTCAGGCATACAAAAAAGCGATCGAAATCGATCCTGATTACTTAGAAGCGAATTTGAACACTGCTGCTGTGATCATGAACATGGCGAACAAAGCGCTAATGGATTTGAACGGAGATAAATCAGTTTCAGATGCGGATTACAATACGCGCGTAGAGAAAATCAAAGCAGATATGGGCGAAGCAGTTCCTTATTTGGAAAAAGCATTGAGCATCGATCCTAAAAACACGAATGCTTTAAGTAACTTGAAAAGCTACTATAACTTCATCCAAGATGAAGAAAAAGCAAATGAAGTTCAAGGAAGATTAGAAGCAGCTCGCTAGAGATACTACTTATTTTACCATGATGCCCGTGAGAAGTGAACACTTTTTACGGGCATTTTTTTTCTAAAAGAAAAGGTATTTCTTTGAAATTCGTTCTTAATTATGCTAAGTAATTATATTCAATCATTTTAAGAAAGCCTATAATAGATCTTGCTATTTATTCGATAGTTCGAATCCAACTAGGGCAGTATTTCGCGAAAATACTTATCCCAGAAAACTACCATAAAAAGCGAGCTACAGGTCACAACTACCGTAAGAGCCAACGGAGATTTAAATATAAACAAAATGAGCTCGATAAAATATCGAGCTCATTAAATCAAAAATAATATTTGTTACTGTTTTTTTACCTTTATTGAGGTTTAGACAGTACGCAATCGCATCCCTAGATCGCCCAGGCTTTATCCCCTTTTTTATAAGGAAACTCACCATCGTACCGACCAGGAATCTTCACGAAGTTCAATGCCTGAGTCATGCCGACCTCAGAAGTAAAGAAGCCCGTTAATGTCAGTTGTTTCAACATGGTAAAGAAATGATTTGCATCATCATCTTTCTTATCTTTTTGGTAAGCTTTTGCTTCTTTGTCGTATTCGTTTACGAACGTCAATTGTTCTTCCGGAGATAATTCTTGAAATTTCTTGCCATGCTTTTCATTAGCGCGATCATCCACTTTTCCAAATCCGTCCATAAATGCCTTTTGATCGGCATCGTTGTAACAATCGCGAATCATTACTGGAATGAACGATCCGACTCCAGCTTCTTTGGCACCAGGCGTTGACGTTTTCGGCAAAATTGCTTCTGCCAAATCACCTAGCAAATCCATACTTTCTTTCTCAAAGAGCGAAGCGACTTCCTTAGACGCTTTCCTTGTACAGCCTTCCAAGAAAAGGCTACCGCCAATGACGGCACCTCCCATTAAAAGAGCTACACGCTGAAGGGCTTCTCTTCTATTCATGTTTATTGTGATTAAAACTTATAATTCAATTCCCATCCCGGACGGTATTCGCGCTTCACAAATTGGTTAACCATATCAAAGTTAGTTACTTTCATATTTTGGTTATCCCAAAGAAGCTTCAGATTTCGGCCTGGGTATTTACCATCCACATTCATATCCGCTCCGCGGATAGCTAAGTTAGCCATTAGCAAACACTCCGTCAATGGTCCTGAAATTTCAAATGGAGCACTTACTTCTTTCTTGCCATATCCGGCAATACAAGCTTCTACCCATTGCGCATAGTGACCAGACGCTTGTCCTTTAACACGCTCGTATTTAAGAGCAACCTGTTCTTTGCGAGAAGTAGGCAATAGACGTGCATTCTCTGCATAGGTATCTGCCAAGATTTTGCCTTTTGTACCTACCAAAAGAATACCGTTACCACCATCACCAAAGATTTCATTTGGCTCTAGTTCTTCTGGTCTTGCAGGTTGAATACCACCATCCATCCAGTGTAATGTAACTGGTCCAGCTGTGCGCTCTGTTTTAGGGAAGGTCATGGTAGCGTGGCTCGATGGAGGACAACTTTCTGGAAATACACCGCGTTTGAACTCATCTACGTAAACTGTACCCACACTCGCGTGTACATCTTGTACATATTGCAATCCTAAAACGCTGAATGGCAATTCTACCAAGTGACATCCCATATCGCCTAATGCACCAGTTCCATAATCCCACCATCCGCGCCAGTTAAATGGCACCAAATGGTCAATGTAATCACGCTGAGGCGCTGTACCTAACCATAAATCCCAATCCAATTCCTTTGGAATCTCGGCTTTGCCTTCCGGCCATTTGATACCTTGAGGCCAAACTGGTCTGTCGGTCCAACAGTACACCGTGTGCACATCTCCAATAAGTCCAGCTTCGTACCATTCTTTCGCTTGGCGTGTGCCGTCGTTGGATGCACCTTGGTTACCCATTTGAGTAACTACTTTGTATTTTTTCGCTGCATCAGTTAATACGCGCGCTTCCCAAATATCGTGTGTTAATGGCTTTTGTACGTAAACGTGTTTGCCCAACTGCATTGCTGGCAAAGCGTGGATAGCATGGTTATGATCAGGTCCGGATACCGAAACAGCATCAATGTGCTTATGCTCTTTATCGAGCATTTCGCGGTAATCCTTGTAATATTTTGCTTTAGGGAAACGTTCTCTCGTTCTTGCCGAACGACGATCGTCTACATCACATAGAAATGCGATCTCTGCTTTTCCACTATCGTGGAATGCTTTGATATCGCTTTCTCCTTTTCCTCCGACACCGATACCAGCTATCATCAATTTGTCACTAGGCGCAACAAATCCCGATCCTCCCAATACGTGGCGAGGGACAATGGTGAAAGCTGCTGCTGCCACCGCTGCTTGCTTGATGAAGCTTCTTCTTGAATTATTATCACTCATGGTTTTTCGTGTTTATTGGTATGTTTTTTATAGATTTCCTTTTTTCAATTCGCTAACGGCGTAATCTACCGCGCGAGCAGTTAATGCCATGTAGGTCAACGAAGGGTTGACACAAGCTCCGGAAGCCATCGCCGCGCCGTCCGTAACGAATACGTTTTTCGCGTCCCAAACTTGGTTGTGCTTGTTCAATACCGAATTTTTAGGATCCGTACCCATACGAGCTGTTCCCATCTCGTGAATACCTTGTCCGAATCCGTAACCATTGTCGTAAGTATTCACATCCTTAGCTCCTACCGACTCCAACATTTCCTTCATCTCGGACATCATATCCGGTCTCATTTTCAGTTCGTTTTCTTTGATCTCCATGTCCATTTTCAAAACAGGCAATCCCCATTTATCTTTCACAGATTTGTCAAGAGAAATTTTATTTTCGTGATACGGAAGAATTTCACCGAATGCGGTAAAACCAACACTCCAATCGCCCGGCTCGCTTAATGCATCTTTCCATGCGCCACCTACAGACATTTCAGCTATCTCGCCAGACCAACGGCCACGACTAGCCGCACCTTGATATCCGAAACCACGTACATAATCACGTTTCTTATCATCCCCCGGAACATTTTGGAAACGAGGAACATACAATCCAGTTGGACGGCGTCCGTAGAAATATTTGTCTTGAAATCCTTCAATACGACCGCTGGCACCCAAACGGAAATGGTGATCCATAGCATTGTGACCTAGCTCACCGCTGCTACTTCCTAATCCGCCTTCCCAAACATCCGTGGCAGAGTTCATCAACACCCAAGTAGAATTGAACGCCGATGCGCATACGAAAACGATTTTAGCGTAGTACTCGTACGTTTTACCTGTTTCTGCATCTACAATTTCTACACCTTTCGCTTTTTGAGTGTCCTTATCATATAAGATACGACTCACGATGGAAAACGGACGTAATGTTAAGTTTCCTGTTTTTACAGCTGCTGGAAGCGTGGATGATTGTGTGCTGAAATAAGCGCCAAAGTTACATCCTAACCAGCATTGATTTTGATATTGACAGTTTACGCGTCCATGGTGTGGAACGGTAATATTTGCCGTACGTCCCATGATGAAGTGACGTTTTCCGCCGTAGTTCTTTTTGATACGCTCGACGATATCTTTCTCCACAGCGTTAAATGGCATTGCAGGCATAAAATCACCATCTGGCAAAACATCTAGGCCATCTCTGTTACCAGAAATACCTGCCCATTTCTCGGCATAGCTATACCAAGAGGCAATATCTTTATAGCGAATAGGCCAATCCGTTCCGTGACCATCCTTAAGGTTTGCTTCGAAATCCAAATCAGAAAATCGATAGCTTTGACGTCCCCACATTAACGACCGTCCACCGACATGATAACCACGGTACCAGTCAAAACGCTTCTCTTCCGTGTATGGACTTTCCTTTTCATTTACCCAAAAGTCGAGGTTACGCTCATTCAACGCATAATCACGGCGTAATACCGGATAATCTTGTTCCATTTGTTGAGTACGTCCACCGCGGTGTTCGTATTCCCAAGTATTTGGATTCGCGTGATAATCTTTCACATGCTCCACGTTTCTTCCACGCTCTAACATGATCGTTTTCAAACCCTTCTCCGTTAATTCTTTGGCAGCCCAACCACCACTTATTCCGGAGCCTATAACAATTGCATCGTACGTATTACTTTGTACCATTATCTCTCGTGTTTATTTTTATTTTCCCAAAAAAGTATTCTTATTCCGCAACAACGTTTTTGCGTGACGTAGTGTCCTTGAACAATAGCAAGAAAATCAACAAGACAGCAAACGCAATTCCCGCTGGAATCAACCAGATCGTTTGCCAATCGTGACCATCAGCCATAACATAGCTTTCTACAATCTTGCCTGACAGCAAAGATCCAATCAACATACCTACCCCGTAGGTGGCTAGAGATATAAATCCTTGAGCAGCACTTTTAATCTTCGGTCCAGCTAACTTATCGGTGTACACTTGTCCTGTCACAAAGAAGAAGTCATAACAGATTCCGTGGAGGACTATTCCCATCACTAACATCCAATATCCTTGTCCCGCATCGCCAAAAGCAAAAAACGCATACCTAAGCACCCAAGCGAACATCCCAACCGCTAGCATTTTTTTGATTCCCAAGCGAACAAACAAAAAAGGCATTACCAATAGAAATAAGGTTTCTGAAACCTGCCCTAAGGATTGTACTGCGGCCGCGGATTCCATACCAATTTCATTCAAATACACATTCGTGAAGTTGTAATAAAATGTCAACGGTACACAAATCGCGATAGATGATAAAAAGAATAAAAGAAATGATTTGTTCTTTAAAAGACCAAAGGCTTCCAATCCCAATACTTCGCCAATAGTAGTTTTTTCGTTTTTCTTGGTCGGAGGCGTATCTGGTAAGAAAAGGCTAAATACAGCTAAAATGGCAGAAGCAACAGCCGCTAAAAGGAATGTGTACTGCAATGTGTTGTTCTTTTCCCACGCGAACCAACCGATTAACAAACCGGCCAAAATCCATCCGATCGTCCCAAAAACCCGTATACCCGGAAATTCGCGTTCCGTATCTTTCAATTGTCGGAATGAAACCGAATTCGCTAGAGCCAATGTCGGCATAAAGCAAACCATGTATGCCATAACGATTGGAGAAAACTCGGAAAATGTATTTAATGTGGAAGCATAATACAATAAGCCAGCTCCGACCAAATGTAAGAAGCCCAAAATACGCTGAGCGGCAAAATATTTATCGGCTATCATGCCGATGATAAAAGGTGCAACGATTGCTCCGATGGATTGAGAAAGATAGGCCACGCCTACTTCACCATCTGTTGCTAATAAGTGATTTTTGACAAAGGTGCCTAACGTAACGAACCACGCTCCCCAAATAAAAAATTCAAGGAACATCATAAAAGACAGCTTAAATCTGGTACCGAATGACATATAAAAGGTTTATAAATTTTTGTTTTCTAAAAGTAATGAAAAAAAAGAGATTGCCATGACGAATAACAATGCATTAACATTTCCGTAAAGGCGGATTAAATAAACGCGTCGACAGCCCTGTATGCGTTTAATAGCGCCTTTTCACCGTCTTTGCCTGCGTTAGACACGCCGTGCTCCATCCCCACAACTCCCTTATAATCTTTACCATGCAACCATTTAAAAATGTTCAGATAGTTTATTTCTCCTGTGGTTGGCTCATTTCGACCAGGGTTATCTCCCACCTGAATGTAAGCAATTTCACTCCAGCACATTTCCATATTAGGAATCAAATTTCCTTCATTTTTCTGTTGATGATAGATATCAAAAAGTATTTTGCAAGAAGGACTTCCTACGGCTTTACAGATTTCATAACCTTGATCGGAATAGCGTAAGAACAAATCCGGCGTATCACTCAATGGCTCGAGCACCATCGTAATTCCATGCGGTTCAAATATTTCAGCACCTCGTTTCAAACTTTCAATGACATTGCCTGTTTGCACGCCTAATGGCAAGCGTCGAGCATAATCACCTGGCACAACAGTTACCCACGTTGCATTCACACGCTTCGCAATTTCGACCGATTCTCGACAGCCTTTTAAAAAAATATCTTCATATTCTTTCTTTCCCGCAGCTAAAGAGTTCTGTCCGTTACCTCCTTTTGGAACCACGAAAACGCCCATTCGCATATTTAGCGACGCTAATAATTCCCCAATTTGCGTTTGTTCTGATTTTGAACGAGCAGGCATGCCATTATCTTCAATGCTTCGGAATCCAAGATTATGCATGTACTTAATTTCATCAATAAAATTCTTACCGGCTGACGCCGCAAACATGCCCTGATGAGGTGCGTAATCTAGGTTAAATGTTTTATTAGACATATTCCTTTCCTTAGCAGTCAGGTCGCTGGCGAATGCAGACGCTCCTAGCAAAAGACCGCTTTTTTTAATAAAATCTACTCTATTCATAATAAAAATTTGACATTAACGCGTTCGCGATAGTAGCGCGTCCGATAGGTAGATGGAAATTAATCATAAGTTATTTTTATGTTAGTAAGTTGATGGAAAGATAGGAATTTCTACCAAATCGGCTACATAACAAATCGGTTACAAAACAAGAAAACCACCTTTTCCCGCTGTCGCTAAATGGTTAAAGTTGTATTTAGCTGAACGAAAAGGTGGTTTTCATAAAGATACAATAAATCTATTTATTGTACTAGTTTACAATCTCTTAATCTCGTTTCCAAATCCGCTTCCGATAGCCCGACAGCCTGTGCTACCAAGTCTTTGCGACCATTATATTTTCCCAATTGAAAATCTAAATACAAGGATTCAGCATGCTGCTGATAAGACGAAATGGAATCGAAGCCATCCAAGTCGACGATCTTTCGGCTTTTTGACGTTGGCTGTGACGGATTTGCAAAGGATTCTACTTCTTTCGCTGTGATCTTTTTACCGCTAAGGATGATTAAGCGTTCCACCATGTTCCGTAGTTCACGAATGTTTCCTGTCCAAGGCAACGCTTGAAGCGCTTTCATCGCATCCGCTGAAAATTCTTTCACCGGCATGCTGTATTCGCCGCAAATCTCTTCACAAAAAGCCCGCGCAATAATTGGAATATCTCCTTTACGCTCATTCAAAGGTGGCACGTGAATCAAAATCACACTTAAACGGTGATATAAGTCCATCCGGAAGTTACCATCTTCAATCTCTTTCAATAAATCTTTATTCGTTGCCGCAACAACGCGCACATTTACGCTAATTTCCTTGTCGCCACCAACGCGCGTGATTTTATGTTCTTGCAACGCGCGAAGCACTTTTGCTTGCGCAGATAGACTCATATCGCCAATCTCATCCAAAAACAAGGTTCCTCCGCTAGCTTGTTCAAACTTACCGATGCGTTGTTTGACTGCGGAAGTAAATGAACCCTTTTCGTGTCCGAATAATTCCGATTCGATCAACTCAGATGGGATTGCCGCACAGTTTACCTCGATCAGAGGCGCCGACGACCGCTCCGATTTCTCGTGCAACCAACGAGCAACCAGTTCTTTACCCGCTCCATTAGCGCCAGTAATTAAAACGCGCGCATCTGTTGGTGCCACTTTATCAATGGTATCTTTTATTACCGAAATACCATCGGATTCGCCCAGTATCTCTTTTGTTTTAGAAACTTTTTTCTTCAGGACTTTCGTTTCCTGTACCAATGTTACTTTTTCCAGCGCATTACGTACGGTAATCAGCAATCGATTAAGATCTAATGGCTTTTCCAAGAAATCAAACGCGCCTTTACGAGCAGCTTCCACGGCAGTTTCGATAGTACCGTGACCAGAAATCATAATAAAAGGCGTATCGCAAAATGTCTTAGATGTGCTCAGCACTTCCATGCCATCCATCTTATTCATCTTGATATCGCACAACACCAAGTCGATTTGCTCCTTCTTTAGGATGGCAAGCGCATCTGCGCCATTGTCCACGTCGAGCACTTTATAATCTTCGTATTCTAGGATATCGCGAAGCGAACTTCGGATAGGTCTTTCATCATCAATAATTAAAACTGTAGCCATTTAAGACAAATATTTATGCGGTTTGTATGTTCGGTCAATATATTAGAAATATCTGAATATATGTACGCACTATTCTAAAAAAAGGAAGCAAACCTTGTAAGCCGGGTTCTGTAATCGAAAAATCGAATTTCTATCATTTATCTACGCTTTCATTCACACAAAAGCTGTATCAACCTACCCATTGCAGATGTCCAAAGACAAAGAGCGAGCAACTCTTTCCGAAGTCTGCAACCTATTTGGTCTTTCAACACACGAGGTTTACCGCGATGCATATTGCTACGCAAAGCCGTGAGCTCTTACCTCACGTTTTCACCCTTACCTTATTGCTAAGGCGGTCTATTTTCTGTGGCACTTTCTATCGCATCATTGCAGATGCGCCTTCCCGTTAGGAAGCGTGTTGCTCTATGTTGCCCGGACTTTCCTCTCCCTTTTTCAAGGCAGCGATAGAACCAGTCTGCTTCTAACGACAAAACTACAGAAAATATTGAAAAAGGTCTGCCTTGATCTTTGTTGATGCAATAAAAATACGTGTATCTTTGCTGCCAAATCATGAAATCTATCTTCCCTTACATTCTCATAGCGCTATTTTGGTTGGCGGGATCGTGTAAAGATATGGCACGTGTCGTTCAATCCAATAAAACTGTTAGTCGGCAGGATATTTCCAAAGAATCACAACAATCCTCGCCGGCATTTACTTCGGAAAATTCGCATTTACTATTAGGTAATCCGTCCGATGCAAAAAACTCATACATAGATAAAAATAATCATTTAATTCAACTAACAGATTATGTGCTTTCGTATAATGAGGATCGTGGGATTGCTAATTGGGTATGTTGGCATTTAAGCGCTTCGGAGATAGAAAAGAACGTTGATCGTAATGACAATTTCAAACCTTTTTCGGCATTGCCTGAAGGTTGGCATATCGTTACTTCTAAAAGTTATACGCATTCCGGTTTTGATCGAGGTCACCATTGTCCGTCAGCAGATCGATTGCATTCTTTTGAGGCAAATTCTGCTACGTTTTACATGATCAACATTCTTCCTCAAGCGCCTAAAAACAATCAACGCGTTTGGAACAATTTTGAGGATTACTTACGCAAGCGCGTGCAAGAGGGCAGCGAGATATATATTATCATGGGTTCATACGGTGATGGTGGCATTGGATCTAATGGATATGCCGAGCGAATTGACGAAGGAAAAATTGCTGTACCAGCGCGCATTTGGAAAATTGCGGTCATATTGCCGGAAGGAGACAATGATCTAAAGCGAATCGAGTCTGGAGAAGCGAATATTATAGCGATAGATACACCAAATAGCAATAAAGCGGGTTCAAAGTGGGAAAAATATCAGGTGGACGTTCGATCAATTGAACGCGCTACTGGCTTAGATTTCTTGTCAAACATATCCATCACCATGCAAGATGAGCTAGAGATAGAATATAAAAATGCTGCTTAACAAATTCACGTATTTTTTAATACTGAAGTGAATAAATAGTATATTTATGAATGAAACAACGCATATTAATTATTGCAACCATTTTTGGCTTAATTACTATCTCCTCTTGTGCCGGATTACTTCGAAAATATGATGCGTATATGGAAGATTGGAAAGGACAAAATGAGGAGTTAGTGTATAAAATATACGGCCCGCCAATGCGAAGTCAAATGTTGAAAGACGGTAGAAAATTAGTGGCATACGATTTTCAACATGCTAATAGCGAACGTTCATCACATTGTGTCGTTAACTTCGAAATCAGGGACAGCCTCGTTCAATCTGCTAGCTATTCTGGAAATCACAGCGCAGTGTCTCATTACCTAAAAGGGCCGAACGATAAAAAGTTAGTCGACTAATAACACGCGACTTAACTGTCTAGCTAGTAGTACATCGAATGTTCTGTTACTAAGTTTGGTTAACTTATTACCGAAGTTATTTTTACTCTTAAAAACGCGTGTGCAATAACTTAATATTTGCTTTACCGTTGGAATGTCGGGTCTAAAAGAAATAGCCTTGTACAATAATTTTCTCAATAACTCTAAATCTCCTGTATTCAACGATTGAATTGATGCATTCGAGACCATATATTCATCGACCAACCTAACTAATTTAATATCCATACCTTCCTCTTCCTTCCATTATATGTAGATAACTACATTGTAAAACGAACTATTGAAGAAATATGTTTCCTGTCAAAGTACGGTAATTTAGAAAGTATTTTAACAGGAAAAACATTTTGGATCAGGTAGTTGCCACGGGTTAATACTTGAAAATCCGCGGATTTTATTTCCGCGTACTACACTATGCTTTCTTAACAAACTCGGATTTTAGTGCCATCGCCCCGAAACCGTCTATTTTACAATCGATGTTATGATCGCTGTCGACCAACCGAATATTCCGCACTTTTGTTCCAGATTTTATACCTTTCGGAGAGCCTTTTACTGGCAAGTTTTTGATAACAACAACGCTATCTCCATTTTGAAGGATGTTTCCATTGCTATCTTTTACGATTAAACCGGTTTCTAAAATTTCTGATTCAGCCGCATTCCATTCATGTGCGCACTCAGGACAAATTAACAACGAATCCATCTCATACGCATAAATAGATTCGCAAACTGGACATGGGGGAAGTGTACTCAAAACAAAATATTTATTGGTAAGGCACAAAAATACAAAATTTACTAAACACTTTTAAAATTCTCATAACTAGTAAATAAAAGGAATTCCGCAAGTATGTGTAGATATTATTCTACAAGAATTAAACGGGAACCCAAACTTTGTCAGCCATCTACTACAAAAAGAAAATGAAAGTAAAATTTTCTTATCAACGATAGTTCAGATTTATACTTTTGCGTGCTCAAAATCTACGTATGAAAAGCAAAAAACTCACGATACTATTTGTTACTATCTTTGCATCCTTAGAAATCATTTCTTGTAGCAAGAATACTCAGAACGACCTGGGCGACGAGGAAGGGACAGCAAGCATAAGCGTGTCCATTGCAAGCGAAACTTTTGAAGGGGCAGAATCTTTTGGAAATCGCGCAGCGACAAATACAACTTCTCATGTAGAGAATTTTGAAACCTACAATTCGATCACCGATGTAGGCAATGACATGATGCTGATTGCCAAATTGGAGGAACAAAAAGATACCGTAGAATCAGGAATTTCGACATTGAAATCAGCGAAAATAGGGAGCAGTAAAGCAAACTTCGTTCAAAAGGATTTAGATAGCGGAATTCGGTATAAAGTGGCGGTTTTTGATCAAAGTGGTGAATTTATTACAGAAAGAGATTATACTCGCGGAAAAGAGTCCACTACCCGAGAATTGTGGTTGGATCATGGAAAAACCTATACTTTTATCGTTTATTCCGTTAATAGCCCGCGAATTGAAGATGCTGGCATGCCAGGTATTGTGTTTGTCGGCGGCAGTCGAACACTTAAAGCCGCTACTATGGTTGCCCCAGGAAGCGGACAGCTCCTATACTTTAGGCAACAACTTACGGTCTACAGAAACCAAATCAATAGATTAGATATTATATTAAGACATAAATTCACTAGAATCACAACTATTCTCAATACTTCGGCAACTGGATATTTACCAAGAGAAATTAACTCTTCTTTTGTTCCACATTACTCGACCGTAAGTATGGATTTAGAAACAGGCGTTCTCAGAAGGACTGGAAATTTAGAAGGTGCGGTAGCTAGAAGAACTTTCAACCTAGCGACGAGTACTGCCGCCCATAGTTCGAATACCGTCAGTTTTTCTACCGACATCAATCACGATGATAATACGACAACCTCTTTTGTCATCTCTTCCTTAAAGGTTGGGGAGCTAACGCTGAACAACTTGACACCATTTAAAACACTACCTGTGCGTGCAGGCATACGATACAACTTATATTTGAACCTTGTTCCTAAAGATGAATATCTGACGCATGCAAATCTACCAGCTGTTCGGATAGGAGGAACGATTTGGGCACTACATAATTTGGGAGCAAATACGGCGACTAACGGAAGAGAAGAGACGATATCCCAAGACGCCCACGGGAACTTTTATCAGTGGGGACGCAAAGAACCATCAGCCGGTAAAACAGATAATGCAGTCAATGCTAACATGGATACAAGCAACAATCCTTCTGATAATGCATGGAATGCAGGAACAGAGGAAAAGCCTATCAAAGCTGCCGCCGACCCATGCCCTACCGGATACCGTATTCCTACCAAGAAGGAAGCTGAAGACTTAGTTAATAATATGATCAGAACAGATATCGGCGTTCTCAGAGAATCAAGCGGCCAATTTACAACAGGCGTCAAATTAACTAGCAAAAGGAAAACAGGTATTTACATGACGCTTCCGGCGCAAGGTTGGTTTTCATTTTCGGCACAAACGAGGCCGGTTGGAAACAGCAATACACAATATCGCGGAAGTGAGGGCTACTATCATACTAGTTATGCTGTTGGAGATGACTTGTGTGAAATACATTTCTCTTCCAACGGTTATGCGTCGAGGATGACTGGAGACAGAACTCCAAATAAAGCGCGATCGAAAAATATTCGTTGCGTAGCGGATATTACCAATTAGTGGTAAACCAGTGCGTTGTCGGAACATACGTTTCTATTGTAGTCGCATGCAGTAATACGGAACCTTGGACATGCATATTACTCTTTTTAATCGTACCTTTGTGGCGAGCTTATTTATAGCATCAAGACAATGATGTTTCGGTTAAAAAAAGAAAACAATAATTCATGATTAATATATCCAACCTCTCCTTACGTTTCGGTAAACGTATACTTTTCGAAGATGTAAACTTAAAGTTTACACCGGGTAATTGTTATGGTATCATCGGAGCAAATGGCGCAGGAAAATCGACCTTTCTTAAAATCATTTCTGGCGAAGTAGATCCATCAACAGGTTCTGTAGCCTTTACCCCTGGCGAGCGCATGTCTGTATTGAAGCAGAATCACTACGAGTTCGATGAGTTTTCAGTATTGGAAACCGTAATGATGGGTAATCAAGATCTTTATAAGATCATGAAAGAAAAGGACGCTATATATATGAAGGAAGATTTTTCGGACGCAGATGGTGAGCGCGCCGGAGAATTAGAAAGTCTTTTTGCAGAAATGGATGGCTGGAATGCGGAGAGCAATGCTGCAACGCTTCTGAGCAACTTAGGTATTAAAGAAGAGCAGCATTATAAATTGGTGAAAGAGTTGGATGGTAACGAAAAAGTTCGTGTGCTATTGGCACAAGCGCTTTTCGGAAAACCGGATATTTTGATCCTCGATGAGCCTACCAATGATTTGGACATCAACACCATTGCATGGCTAGAAGATTTCCTAGCTTCTTACGAAGCGATTGTCTTGGTTGTTTCCCACGACCGTCACTTCTTGGATGCTGTATGTACGCACATTGTCGATATTGACTTCTCGAAAATGACGATTTATACGGGTAACTACACGTTCTGGTATGAGTCTTCTCAATTAGCGTTGAAGCAACGTTCGGATCAGAACAAGAAAATGGAAGATAAGGTGAAAGAATTACAAGAATTTATCCGTCGATTCTCCGCAAACGCTTCCAAATCCAAACAAGCTACGTCACGTAAGAAAGCATTGGATAAAATCAATATCGATGAGATCAAACCATCAAACCGGAAATATCCGGCGATCATGTTTAATCAAATGGATCGTGAACCTGGAGATCAAATTTTGCAAGTAGAAAATTTGAGTAAAACAGTAGATGGGCAGGTTTACTTCAAGGACATTTCTTTCATGGTCAACAAAGGCGACAAAATCGCCGTATTGGCAGAAAACAACCTAATTACTTCCGCATTTTACGAAATCTTAGCCGGACGCGATCAAGACTTCGGTGGCGAATTTAAATGGGGAGTTACTATCACTCCTGCGGATATGCCGATTGAGAATGCTGAATTCTTCGAAGGAGTAAGTGACAATTTGGTTGATTGGTTGCGCACCTACTCTACTCGTCCGGATTCTGACGAGCAATTTATTCGTGGATTCCTGGGTAAAATGTTGTTCTCCGGCGAGGAAGTATTGAAAAAATGTTCTGTACTTTCCGGTGGCGAAAAAATGCGCTGCATGTTTTCTAGAATGATGTTGCAAGGAGCGAATTTCTTAATCTTTGATGAACCAACAAACCACTTAGATTTGGAGTCGATTACCGCATTAAACAATGGAATGAGCGATTTCAGAGGTTCTATGTTGTTCACTTCTCGAGATCACGAATTGACAGAAACGGTGGCTAATCGTGTAATTGAATTGACACCAAAAGGCATTATCGATAAATTAATGACTTACGACGAATACATTCAGTCGGAAGCCGTTCAAGCGCAACGCGCAGAAATGTATAAATAATTTTTTAGATTGACGCCATAAAAAGCTTGTCGAGAATTTTTGATTCTCGACAAGCTTTTTTGTTTTATACTGCCTATATTAGCGCCTTGATGGAGTCCAACAACAGTAAACTGAAAAACCTTAAACGCTACATTACCGAAGCCGATGTAAATATTTCGGTAAAAGATAAGAAGGTAAATCTCTTTAACTTTCAAAAATTCAAATATGTGCTTTTTGGCGGAGCAAATGTTTTACTGAATTGGGTACTCTTTTATCTCATTTTCCATTACGTAACCTTTAAAAATAACGTCGTATTATTCTACGGCGCGATTACCATCAGCCCTTACATTTTTGCGCTTCTTTTGTCGTTTGCGATTACCTTTTTTACAGGATTTCTGGCAAACTTCTACCTTGTATTTGGCAAAGATGAACATGCTCCAAAATTCGGAAATCGCCTTCTCCGTTACTTTGCGACTAACATGGGCTCGTTAACCATTAATTATTTTCTACTGAAGCTCTTCGTAGATGTATTCGTATGGTATCCTACTCCATCACAGATTTTGTGTACGTGCATTATTACAGTTTACAGCTATTTGGCGCAACGTAAATTTACCTTTAGCAAGCGATTCTAAACTTTTCGTCCGCTCAATTGTCGTCTAACTGTTATCAAACAAAACGGACGATGAAAGTTACTTTAATAACCGGAGCATCGGGCGGCATCGGTGAAGCGATCGCACATGCATTTGCTAAAAGAAAAAATAACCTCCTTTTGGTTGCTCGTAACAGCGAAAAGCTTAATCTGCTTTGTAAAAAGTTAAGATCGGAATATGCTGTTGAAGCCAATTTTATATCGGCAGACCTATCACATTCAAATGCGGCCGAAGAGGTTTTTGAAACCATTCTAGCTCGAAAATGGGAAGTCGAAACGCTCGTTAACAATGCCGGGATTGGTTCCGGTGGTGAGTTCGGAACAAGAACATTGAAGGAAGAAATGGATCAAATCCAATTGAACATATCTTCCTTAGTAGCCATGACCCAATTGTTCGGAAACGAAATGAAAGTTAAACGTGCAGGAACGATCATTAATATCGCTTCGGTCGTTGCTTTCGCCCCTGTTGCCTATATGGCGAATTATGGAGCAAGCAAAGCATTTGTCAAGACCTTTACGCAGGCTATAGCGCAAGAATATAAACCATATCGAGTACACGTCATGGTCTTCTGTCCAGGATTAACGAAAACAAACTTTAATGCAGCGGCTGGCCTAGAAAGCGAAGCGGGAGATGGACTTGGACTAAGCTATGAAAAGGCACAAAAAATTCTACAAACGCCCGAAGAAGTCGCTACGGAATTGATGCGCGCATTGGATAAAAAGAAAATTGTTGCTATTTCGGGAAGTAAAAATTCTTTTGCCGCTCGACTATTAGGATTACTACCAAGTCAATGGATCGCAAAAGCCGCGGCGAATCGATATCGTAAGAAAGTAGGATGGATTAGTAAATAACAAAAAAATCCCCGAGCGAATCGCTCGGGGATTGAATATATGTTACTGGAATTTATCCGACTAAAATGTGTACCGCACACCAAGCATCATCTGCCAAGTTGTGGCTAACGTACTTACGTTTTGAAAGGGCGTGCTTTGCAGTGCATTATCTACAACATTCATATTGAACGATGGCACTCCATTAGCAGGAGTTGCAACAGTATTCAATACTGGCTGTCCTTGACTATTGGTTCCCGGTACTAACTGATTACCATAAAGAAACTGAGCATTGTTTAGACGGCTTTGGACTCCCCAGCTTTTCTTCAACATATTCCCAAGATTAATGACGTCTAAACTAAGTTGAAGCGAATTTCTACGACCTCCGATATTTGTAAAAACGTCTTGAAGAACACGCACATCAAATCGGTTCAACCAAGGCATCAAAAAACCATTTCTAGGCAAATATTGTCCTTTATATTTCTCCAAACCGTTCTCTGAAATAAAGTTATTCAGAGCTTCACGCTGTTCTGCCGCAGTAAACAAAACTTGTCCGCTAGAGTTTACACGATCAACAAAATTCAACGAATTAATATCGCGAGGCAAGTAAATCAAGTCGCTGTTGATTCCATCTCGATTAATATCCGAGGTATAAGTGTATGAGAAACGACCTTGATTAGCACCGTTGTAATAGACACCTACAGTTGTTGCGAGTGCATCAGCATACTCAAACCTATAACTCAAGTTAGCCATCAATCTATGCGGAAGAGCGAAAGCAGATGGGTGTAAAATTTGATCATTAGGTCCATTTATGTTAGCGGAGCCACCCCATGCTGAACTCGCGCTAGAGCCTGCATTAGCACTAATTTCCCTAGCATCTGAGTACGTATAAAACAATCCTCCGCTAAATCCTCTGTAGTTTGGAACAGTTATCCCCAAAGTTGCACTAAGCGCATGTCCTTTCACATTTGTATTTGTTAGAACAGTTGCATTGTTACCACCGATTGCAGAATTGAAACGTTGTATTCCTGAAGGGAAAAACGTTCTATTATCTCCATAGTCACCTTCTTCACCAGACTGTCCATAGTTAAGGAATGTATTAGGAGATGGTCTATTTGCCCCGAATTGGAATATTGCATTAACGTCTCTAGTGTAAAGAAAATCACCCGTTAGTGTAATTGGCGTATTTGGAATTTTGTAATCTCCCCCGATACTCGTTCTCCATACCATCGGCATTTTGAAGTTTCTATCCACCAAAGCAAATGAATTTGGAGCACCATCTTTAGGTGAATTTATGAAAACACCCTCTGCTCCTGCTGGAACATTATTTAAATGATAGTAACGGTCTGGATTAAATCTCACGTTACCGATCCAGCCAGCAACGTCATTATAAGAACCTGGTTCTACGACATTCTGTAAGACCCCAGCATTTGTAGGCATATTCGTTAACCATACAAATGGTACACGTCCTGAGAAAAAGCCCGTACCACCACGCAAGACTAAACTGCGATCTCCAAAAACATCATAATTTAAACCCAAACGTGGAGATACCATCAACTGCGATTTAGGCCACAGTCCTGAGTTATAATTGGTCGGCATACCATTAACTCCTAATAATCTCAATGCATCAATTGACGGGTTAGCAGTCAGCTTATTCATATATATCGGTAGCTCTGCACGAACACCGTAAGTCACTGTTAATTTGTCAGACGCCGTCCAACGATCTTGCGCATACAATGACGCTAAACCAAAGTTAATACGTGAATACGTATCCTGTCCTTCATAAGGGTAGGTCAAAGCGAACATGATTGGCGCAACTTCATTTGGACCTCCAGTAGTTAAAAAATCTTGAACTGAAGCATATCTGTAATACGAAGTTCCACTACGCGTGTAACTATTACCAAAATTTTGAATTTCAAATGCAGCTCCAAATGTGAAGTTATGTTTATCAGCAGATAACGATAGGTTATTGATAAAAGAGTAGTTATTGTTAACAACATCATTATTGTAAGAAAACAGCTCCGTACCGAAACTCATATAATTAGAGTGTGGAGAGTTATTATTACTATGTGTTCCGTCGCCGATATCAACAAACGGAAATAATTGATTGCTAGGAGTACTTCTCGTATCTTGTATACGTGTATACGTTGCTAAAAATTGATTGCTCAGTCTAGAGCTGAAATTACTATTTAATTCAGCAGTAAGCGAGCGTACGACATTTTTGAAGGAATAGTTACCGTTTTCAAAAGTAATCGACTGTTGGCTTACGCGATTTGTCTGGCTTCTAGGATAAGGGCCAGAATTTCCGTTTGCTGTTTGCATAGAGTTACCCACTACCTGATTATAACGTAAAGCAAGCTTGTGAATATCATTTATATTCCAATCCAATCTAGCTAGAAACTTGGTACTACTTTCTTTCGCCTCGTTAGCGTAACCTTCGTAACGCCCTGGATCCCAACCCCATTGATTAACTAGATGATTTCTGACTAGTTCTAGATCTGAGCGAGTTGTTCTAGCAATATTTTCTTCCGGAACTGCAACACCATTCTCGGATGGACGCCAAGGATTTGATCCAGACGCATTACCGCCCGTCGTTTCTTCTCGTTCAGCATTTACGAAAAGAAATAATTTATCCTTAACAATTGGCCCTCCCAATCTAAACCCGTAATTACGTTTAGCAGCGTCGATCTTATCCAGTGTCACATCACCAATTCGACGACCTTGTAAATTTTGATTTTGTAGAAAGTAGAATGCTGAACCTTCAACTCTATTCGTACCACTACGAGTTACCGCATTGATACCAGCACCGGTAAAACCAGACTGGGTAACGTCAAATGGCGCGATATTAACGGAAATTTCCTGAATCGCATCCAGAGATATTGGCTGAGAATTCCCTCCCGGAAGTGGATTAGAACTCAATCCAAATCCGTTATTAAAATTAGCACCATCAATTTGAAGGTTATTGTAACGTGCATCACGACCTGCAAAAGAGTTACCATTGGCTTGCGGCGTCAATCTAGTAAAGTCAGTAACACTTCTGTTAATTTGAGGAAGTTCATTAAGCTGCTTCAAGCCAACGCTAGTAGACGCTCCCGTGCGAGAGGTATTAATACGTTGCCCCCCCATGATAGCTATCTCTTCGATATTAGTTGCGCCATCCGTAAATACAGCATTCAAAACAAACGGTTGTCCTAATTGCAAGTAAACATTTTCGTAAACTACTGGATCTTGTCCAACGTAAGTTACCTCAATGCGGTAAGGACCTCCAACACGCATGTTGGCAAGGTTAAAACGTCCAGCGTCGTTAGCGGCGCTAGAATAGGTCGTTCCAGACGGCGTGTGGATCGCACGAATGGTAGCACCTGGTGTTGCCTGCCCTGACGATTGCGTTACGATACCTGTAACACTACTCGTCGTGACCTGCGCTTGGATAGTTCCATAACTAGCTAGAACTAACGCAAAGAAAAGTAAAGATCTCTTCATAAGTTTTGTTTGATAAAATAATTATGCACCGCAAAATTAAGAAGAGGAAACAGTATATCAACGCCTTAACATAAACTTAATATTGGATTTATACTATTCTTACAAGCAAGGAGTTGTTAGAAGAAAAAAGGATTTAACCATTATCGAAAAATCAATCAGCCTAAGACAAAAAACGTTAACGATATGTTAAAATTACAACTAGTTATTTAACAAAATAACAATCTCAGTTGTATGTGAATTGTGGAAAAATAATTTTCCACACTGTTAACATTTAGACAATTTATACAAAATCTAAACAACTAAAGATCAAACTAATGCATATAACTATTTGATATACGCATAAGTAACACCATCACCTCCTCGGTCGGCGTGCTCGTCTTCAAAATGCGAAATATGACTATATTTCCTTAAATATTCACGGACAAATCGACGCAATATCCCATCCCCCTTGCCGTGCAATATTTTTAAGGATGGGTAACCGATCATCACAGCACGATCCAAAACTAGTTCCAATTGATGAAGTGCGTCCTCCGTACGCATACCGCGTACATCAAGTTCGGGACTGAAATCAGCAGCATCGCCCGTCGAAACGGAATTAAAACGTTTGGCCGCCTTTTTCTTTTCTTTGCCTTGCAACTTTTCTACTTTATTTGGTTTCACGACTGTTCGCAAATCACCCAAAGCTAAGATCAGATTTTTGTTTTTGGCGATCTCCATGATTTGCGCTTCCGTCCCAGAATCTTTTAGTCGAACCCAATCGCCAACTTGTAATGTTTGGTCGACATCGACATCTTTATTATCTGCAACAATCTTTTTAACTAAAGGCTTAGCTTGTGTGTGCTTATCAATTGCTTGATGTAAGTTGGATCGAATTGCTTTTGTCTTTTCTTTATCCGCCTGCACAGATTTAATCTCTGCAATCGTGTTTTCTACCAGCTTGTTAGCATCTTTCAGGATTTGTTTTGCTTCCGCTTTTGCTTGATAAAGCAATTCTTTGCGATTATCATCGATATACGATCGCAGTTCTTCGTACTCGCGTTGCTTGATCAGAAGTTCCTTTTCGCGTTTATTGATAGCTGCTTTTGTATCATGAATTTCCTTTTTATCGCGCTCTAAATTAATCAATAGCGCATCCACATTTTGCTGATGCTCACCAATTTTCTCCTTAGCCAATCGAACGACTTCCTTAGGTAAACCAATGTTTTGAGCGATTTCTAAGGCGTAAGAACTTCCTGGCTTACCAATTTGCAACACGTAAAGTGGTTTCATTGCCGCATTATCAAATAGCATAGAAGCATTTTCCAAGCCATCTGTTTTTCCGGCAAATGCTTTCAAATTCGAATAATGCGTAGTGATAATGCCGCGAACCTGCTTGCTGTTTAACACTTCCAAAACGGCTTCCGCGATCGGACCACCAAATTGCGGATCCGTTCCTGTACCGAATTCATCGATTAGCACCAAGGTTTTCGCATTGGCAAACGTGGTGAAATGTTTCATCTTCGACAAATGCGCGCTGTACGTACTCAAATCACTTTCTATCGATTGATCATCACCAATATCCGCAAATACCTGACGGAAAATCCCCATTTTTGAATTGGGTTCTGCAGGTATCAACAGTCCGGCTTGAAACATCAGTTGCAATAAACCGACGGTCTTCATACAAACCGATTTCCCTCCAGCATTCGGACCGGACACCAGAATAACACGATCGGTCTCATCCAATTTGATGTTTAACGGAATCACACCTCCGGTTCCTTCTGCTTTCGCCGACAGGTACAATAATGGATGTCGCGCGTTTACCAAATTGGTTTCGCACGTTTTACCAATTTCCGGCAATGTAGCATCCAAATCGATCGCGAAAAGTGCTTTCGCACGAACGAAATCCAACTTCGTCAACAAACCATGATATGACAATAAAAGCGGAATATGCGGTCGCAATAAAGTCGTCAACTCTGTCAAAATACGAACCACTTCACGTCGGCGTTCGAATTCCAAATCCCTTACCTTATTATTGAGGTGGAATACATCTTCTGGCTCTATATAAGCTGTTTGTCCTGTTGCAGATTCATCGTGAATCAATCCTTTTAGCTTCCGCTTGTTCTCCGCTAAAATAGGAATACACAAACGTCCGTCTCTGATCGTCAAATTACCATCAGCCGTCCATCCGTTGTTTTGCGCCGCTTTAAAAACAGATTCCAAACGCTTCCGCGCTTCCATCTCGCTTTTTTGAATTTGCTGATTGAGATCCAATAACAATCGGGAAGCATTTTCTTTCATCTTGCCGCGATCATCGATAATACGTTCGATATTCCTTATAATCGAGTTTTCAATCGGCAAATGTTCCAACAACATATCCAAATATGGATACTTGCCGGTACGTTCGTTAAAATAGCGAATCAGCGCAAACACTGTTCGCAACGAAAGCAGTACGCGATGAAATTCTTCTTCCAGTAGAAAGGTTCCCTCTACCCGCGCCTTTTCCACTAAAGGGCGAATCGGATACATATGATCAACCGGAAGCGGATCATCAGCGGTAAGCAAAGTTTTGAATTCGTGCGCTTGGTGCAAAAATTTTTCGACCTGTTCCGCATTGGTTTGCGGCTGAATTTTATCGACCAATTCGCGCGCCGGTTCGCTTAAGCATTTCTGCCGAACCAAAGCTTTTATTTCAAGAAAACCGAGCTTTTCGGCCGCGTTATTTGGATAAATCATACTATTGAATCAATTTTTACTGCGGTTCAGTCAAAATGCTACCTACAGGTGTTGGCCCCTCTAATTCTACCGGAACCTCTGGCAGGGAAACAGGAATTGGAGCTTTAAAACGTATCTGGCCATCCGATTTCCACAAATATTGCAGACCGCTTGGCGCGTACAACTGTTGCCTGTACTGATCGTAATCGAACTGATACGTACTGTCCTTAAAAAATTGCAACAGATTTTGCTGAGATTGCAACTGCTGCTGCAATCTGTTTACGTGCGCTAAACTATCTCGTTCTCGCGCATATCGAATAGAATCTGCTCTTGAAAATTCGCGATCAGCGTCGCTTAACTCTTTTTGTATCTGATCGTAGATTTTTTCTGTTCTAGTTGGATCAGCATAATAGTATTCCACATTCCGAGCAAATTGCATGGAATCCAAGTTGTATTTACTTAAAAGTTGCCTATATAAGGTATCAATAACTTTTTGTGAACTATCCAATGGCAGCGTTTGAAGATAACCATCCAACATATGCACTTCCGTGAGCAAAGTTTTCATCTTATCTTCCGGCAATACATCCGCAGGCCTTTTGTCGAAACAAGAAGCTAACAGCAAAATCACCGGAACTAACGCAAAGAATAAAGCACGCATTTTGTAAATTTGTACAAATTTAGCAATTCGAGGCGAATTAGCCTACGTCATTGCTCGTTATTAAATGCTAAAAGAAAATGAGTATAACTAAAAATATTGAGTCATTACGTCAGGAAATCCCTTCGGGTCAAGTCACCTTAATTGCCGTATCTAAAACCAAATCCAATGAAGACATTATGGAAGCTTATGAGGCTGGACAGCGTGTTTTTGGGGAAAATATGGTTCAGGAGCTTACTGCGAAACAGGAAGAATTGCCGAAAGATATTGAATGGCATTTAATCGGACATTTGCAATCCAACAAAGTCAAATACATTGCGCCGTTTATTGCGATGATTCAATCGGTTGACTCGCTTAAGTTGCTCAAAGAAATTAACAAGCACGCCGAAAAAAACAACCGTGTGATTGATTGTTTGTTGCAAGTACATATTGCTGATGAGGAGGCAAAATTTGGTTTTGATCATGCAGAATTAGTGGAAGCGCTACGCGATGAAAGTTTAGCGGAATTGAAGAACATTCGCATTCGCGGATTAATGGGTATTGCTACCAACACCGATAACGAAAAACACATTAAAGACGAATTCTACGAACTGAAAATGCTATTCGACGGTGTAAAGGCTAGTTTCTTCCGCAAAGACGATTCGTTCAATACTTTATCGATGGGTATGTCCTCCGATTATAAGTTAGCGATTGCCGCAGGCAGCAATATGGTTCGATTAGGTAGCACGATTTTTGGAAAGCGAGTTACCAAACATTATAAAGCATAAAGTATGATCATAAAGCCATCGCCTATTTTTGGAGTTGTTGCACTCGCTATCGGTCTTTCCAGTTGCCAATCCGGCAATAAGGAATCCAACATAAATTCTGACAACGACAAGGATACCACAATTTATAAAATCACTGAATTTTACCAAAGCAGCCCGTATTATCAGCAGCGAGAAGACGGATACGACACCAGTTATTATAAAGTAAGTTATCCGGTTTCCGACGACTCTCAATTCAACGCCTTGGTGATGGAATCCTTATCGGTAAAAGATCGAGCAGAATTGGAGCAATCGGCAGAAGCATTTTTGGCGGATTATGATAGTTATGTAGAAGAAGCAAACAAACCGGAATTTGTACATGCTTGGTATCAAGATATTGCCAGTAGAATTATTTTGACCACTCCACGCCTACTCGTTGTTGGAAACAAACTGACCGAATATTCCGGTGGTGCGCACGGCAATTATGCAGAGCTGTTTTACAACTACGATTTGCAAGAAAACAAAAAGCTATCCATTAACGATGTAGTCGCTACGGAAAAGCAACAAGAACTTATTGCATTGGCCGAAACGCGTTTTCGTGAGATTGAAAAGTTAGCTCCGGATGCAGCGTTGACGGATAAATATTTCTTCGATGAAGGTGTTTTTGTGCTGCCTGATAATTTCGCTTTCGACAGAAAGGGAATTATCTTCCAGTACAATCCTTATGAAATTAAACCGTATGCGGACGGCGTAACGCGCTTTGAAATTCCTTACGAAAAGCTGGAAAGCTTGCTAACAGAGAAAGCAAAAGCATTCGTTGCTCAAATTCAAAATCTATAACAAAACAGTTTAACATATACATGCAGGTATTTAAGTTTGGCGGGGCTTCCGTTAAAAGTGCAGATAATATCAAAAACGTAGCGACCATAATCGAAACTTACGGTAAAAGTGGCTTGTTGGTCGTTGTTTCGGCAATTGGTAAAACGACCAACAAATTATCGGATGTTGTTGATCGTTATTTCTACCGTAATGGCGATGCGTTTGCAGCCTTAGCAGAAGTTCGCGAAGAGCATTTGAATATTCTTCACGATTTATTTCCAGAACCAACGCACCCGATCTACGATGATATAATGAATACGTTAGTGGAAGCGGAATGGATTTTAGAAGAAGAACCGCAAGATGCGTACGATTATATTTACGACCAAATCGTTTCATTAGGCGAATTGTTATCTACGAAGATCATTGCTGCGTATTGTAAAGAAATTGGATTTGCAACGCGCTGGATCGACGCCAGAAACTATATTTTTACCGACAATCGGTATATGGAAGGCACGGTCGACTGGTCGAAAACGGAAGATAAAATCCGTCGTGAATTACCGGCTATTCTTGAAAAAGGAATTATTATCACACAAGGATTTATTGGCTCTACTTCCGAAAACTTCACAACAACTCTAGGACGTGAGGGGTCGGATTACAGTGCCGCTATATTCGCTTCCTGCTTGCGGGCGCAAGATTTGACAATCTGGAAAGATGTACCGGGCGTTTTGAATGCCGATCCAAAATGGTTTAATGAAACGGAGTTGATACCCGAACTTTCTTATAAAGATGCGATCGAATTGACCTATTATGGTGCAACGGTTATTCATCCGAAAACCATCAAGCCATTACAAAATACACAAATTCCATTGTATGTACGCTCGTTTATCGATCCGCAACAACCCGGAACGAAGATCTGTGCTACGCACGAAACCTTGCCTATTCCGTCCTTCATTTTCAAGGTCAATCAGGTGTTGGTCAATATCCAACCGTTGGATTTTTCGTTTATCGTGGAAGATAATCTGGGGCACATTTTCAATACATTCCATCAAAATCGTATTAAAGTGAACATGATGCACAATTCGGCGATTAGCTTTAGCGTGAGTATTGATGATACGGGCGAAAATGTATGGAAACTCATGGAGGATTTGCAGAAACGCTACAAAGTAGATGTGGCTTCCGGATTGGAATTGATTACCATTCGATATTACAATCAACAAACGATCGATCGCGTGCTAATCGATAAGGAAATCGTTCGCGAACTAAAAGATAGTTATACCTGCCAAATGTTGGTAAAGAAAAAAGATGAATAAACGCCTGCTCGACAAAGACGTTCAACAATTTATCCTGCAGCATCGGCAGGAATCGCCAGCGAAAATCGCGCTGGGGAAAAGTCCGTTTTCTGATGTTTCATCCGGAGAACTGGCGATGCAAATTGATGGATGGCAACGCAGCGTAAACAAGCTACCAACTTGGGGATACAGTGAGAACATCTACTATCCGCCCAAATTGAATTTAGAACAGTGTTCTTCGGAACATACTGCGCTAATTAAACAAACTTTAATTCGGAAAGGTAGTAAAGCGATTGACCTGACAGGTGGATTTGGCGTGGATAGTTGCTATTTGGCTCAGCATGCTGAAACCGTCATCCATTGCGAATTGAACCAAGATCTTTCCGCTATTGTCGCGCACAACGCGAACATACTTGGCGTACATAATCTAGAATGCATCGCTGGCGACGGAATTCAAATCTTACAAAGTTTGGCCGACGACAGCTTAGATTATATTTACATTGATCCGTCGCGTCGCGTACAACATAGCAAAGTTTTTCTGTTAGAAGATTGTGAACCGAATATTATAGCGCTGCAGGATTTATTTTTCTCCAAATCCGAGTACGTTATTACGAAGGTTTCTCCGTTGTTGGATATCACGCAAGCACTGCGATCGCTTGATCAGGTTTCGCATGTTTATGTGATTAGCCTAGATAACGACTGCAAAGAGTTGCTATTCTTTCAGAAACGTGGTTTCGTTGGCGAACCAATAATCAGTGCAATTCGTTTATTTAAGGATCAGTTGCAGGAATTATCTTTCACTGCTGAGCAAGAACGAGCAACCTTGCCTCATTACAAAGAACCTGCTGGATATTTATACGAACCGGATGTAAGCGTAGTAAAAGCTGGCGCTTTCAAATCCGTTGCAAAAGCATTTAATCTGGCAAAACTTCATCCGCATTCGCATTTGTACACATCGGAACAATTGCATGAGGAATTTCCGGGCAAAGCTTTTGGTATTACGGAAGTCCTCCCTTTCGGTGATTTGAAACGTAAACGCACATTTGCGAAAGCAAATATTACGACACGAAACTTCCCCTTAAAGGTGGAGGACATCCGCAAGAAATATAAAATTCAAGATGGCGGAAACGTATATCTATTCTTTACAACCGATCCACAAGAAAAACTAATTGTGGTTGCTTGCGAACGCATTTGACGTTTCCAACCTATCCTTTATTCTTTACTATTACTTTGCGTAGCTCGCTTTCACAAACGGCGCTGCCAATAAATAATCGATACTTTCTTTCAATCCAACTTCCAAATCGCCGCTCACTTCTTCCAATTCTACGAAGATATGTTTGACGCCGGCAGTTTCTGCATTACGAAAAATGGCGTCAAAACCAACCATTCCGCTTTGGCCGATTTCTTTATGATCTTTAATGTGCAACGTGGCAAAACGAGAGGGATAACGCGTGAAATAATCAACCGGACTCGCATGTCCGATTACGGCCCAATACACATCCATTTCGAAAAACACATATTCCGGATTTGTATTTTCGATCATAAAATCATACATCACCGCCTGATCGGCAACTTTTTGAAATTCATGCGCGTGATTGTGGTAGCCATACTTAATTCCGTTTTCGTTACACAACTTTCCAATCGCATTCAAATAGTCGCATTGCGTTTTCAAATCGTCCATCGATTTTGGCAAATCCATCCACGGATCGACGATGTATTTCATGCCGGCTGCCTTATGTGCTTTGACAGTTTCCTTCCACCAAGCCATAGATTCCGAAAAATCTTTACTCGCCAATTCCTTCGCGCTTAATGGTTTAGAAACGTGCGATGAAAGCGCTTGCATTCCAGCCGATTCGACGCGTTGTTTAAATACTTCAGGCGCTGTGTTGTAAAATTTCCCATCTCGATAACCAGCGGTTTCTACCGAGGTATACCCCATGTCCGCCAACTTTTGCAGTACTTCCTGATAATTTTCGTTATAGGATTTCGGATCAACATGACTTCCCATCATGCTCCGCACAGAATATAGCTGTAAACCAATTTCCTTCTTTTCTGAATTGACGGCATCTTGCGCCATAACGTTTGACGTGCTCAAGCAGCACATCAGCAAGGCCGAAGCAATTACGGATAATTTCATAGATTATAATTTAGGATCCCCAATTTGTGTAAATGTTCAGTTTTTGATAACATCGTAAATATATTAAACAAGCTACATAAACAATGAAGAAATTCAAAAGTATTATGCAAATATTTAGCGCGGGGTTGCTTGCTTTAAATACCACTCAAGTTTCCGCGCAGCGCTTAGATAAAATGACTTGGTTCAATGAGCCGGAAAAATGGGAAGTCGATACGAAGGCGCTAAACATGTTTGTAACGCCAAAAAGTGATTACTGGCGTATTTCCCATTATGGTTTTACGGTAGATGATGCACCTTTCTATTATACCGAGCGTGGTGGAGAATTTGAAGTGAAGGTAAAGATTTCTGCGGATTACAAAACCAGATTTGATCAGGCTGGCTTAATGTTGCGTATTGATCACGAGAACTATATCAAGGCCGGTATTGAGTTTGTGGATGGAAAATACAATCTAAGCACCGTAGTAACGCACAAAACAAGCGATTGGAGCATCATTCCGGTAGAAGAAAAGATTCCATTCGTTTGGATTAAAGCTGTACGCCGATTGGACGCCGTCGAATTCTTTTATTCTTTCGACGATAAAAACTACATCATGATGCGTAATGCGTGGCTGCAGGATAATCATCCGGTGAAGGTCGGCGTGATGGGTGCTTGTCCCGATGGAGATGGATTCGATGTTAAATTCGAACATTTTAGCATTAAGCCACTAGCTGATCAACGCAGAACCGAGTGGTTGCAGAAAAATGCTGGCCAATAACTGGTGGATTGCACGCGCTAATTTGACTATTTCAAGACCATAGTAAAGTTCGTTACGGTGTATCTTTGAGGTATGAAAAACGTTAAATTTTCGACACTCGAATTGGCGACCGTGGTGAAGGGAAGTAATTTGGCGGGAGCGATGGCACGTGCGGTTGAAAGCGCGCAAGCTTCCGAAAAATACGGCTTCGAACGCATCTGGTTAGCCGAACATCATAATATGGAATACATTGCCAGTTCGGCAACCTCCCTACTGATTCAGCACATTGCCGCTCAAACCGATAACATTCGCGTTGGGTCGGGCGGCATTATGCTTCCCAATCATGCGCCTTTGGTTATTGCTGAACAATTTGGCACGTTGGAAACGCTGTTTCCCGGCCGCGTGGAGATCGGACTTGGCCGCGCGCCCGGAACCGACCAACAAACGGCCATGGCATTGCGCAGAAATAACCTAAATACCTCATTCTATTTCAAGGATGATGTATTGGCATTGCAGCAATTCTTAAGCAATAACAATCATACGGCAAAGGTTAGAGCCTTTCCGGGCGAAGGATTGGAGATTCCATTGTGGATTTTAGGATCAAGTACGGACAGTGCTTATTTGGCAGCGGAACTGGGATTGCCTTACGCATTCGCCGCGCATTTTGCGCCAGCGATGCTTTCTAATGCCATCGATATTTATCGCGCGAACTTCAAGGCCAGCGAACAATTGCAGGAGCCTTACGTGCTAATTTGTGCGAATATTATCCCGGGCGAAACGAATGAAGAAGCACAGCGACTTTCGACCAGTTTGTTTAATATGTTTTGTGAAATTATAACCAATCGTCGAGCGCCACTTTCCCCTCCAACGGACGAACCGATTTATGCGGGCATCGCAGAAATTGAGCAGGCCGTTCAGTCGATGGTAAGCTGTACTTTCGTGGGCGACAAATCGACGTTGACAACCGAACTTAAAACGTTTGTCGATCGTTACCAACCTGACGAAGTTATGGCTACGAATTACATCTTCGATAACACAAAACGATTGGACGCGTTCCGAATTATTTCCGAAATATTCAATGATATTAACCTTTCAAAATAGCAAAATAATTTATGCGTGTATTAGCAGAACTTCCGCATCCATCCTTTAAAATTAGTCTGTTCGGAATGAACCAAAAGTTCATCATTAAATTCGAACAAGGCACCTTGGAACAATCTTACAAAATTGCAGAAGCTGACATTATTGGTGGCGTGAATGGCGTGTTCGAATTGCTGGACGAAGCATTTTTAAAAGCCGTTGAAGATAATTTTCAAAACATGCGAAATCAATTTATCGAGGCTTATAAAAGATACGAATTATAACTTTACTTCGATAAGTATAAAACCCTGTATATTAATTTAAAATATGCAGGGTTTTTTGTTTTCAGAATTTTATTTGGGTAATTTCAGACAGCTATTGCAATCAATAGTATTTGATATGAAATCAACTGTTTATATAACAATTACAACAATTTGTATTTCAAAAAATTATAAATCTGACAAAATATTATTTGGCTAAGATTTCTTTAAGAAAAGGCACGCTTTCTACCGCAGTTTGTGCTATGATCCGCGTTTTGGCGGGAGTGCGATATTCGGCAGCATTTGGATCGACAAAAATCAATGCGCAATCGTTATTTATATAGTCAAGCAAGCTGGCTGCGGGGTATACTTGAAGCGATGTTCCAATCACTAAAAACACATCAGCCTGCCGCACTAAATTGATCGCAACCTCCAACATAGGAACGGCCTCCCCGAACCAGACAACGTGCGGACGAAGCGGCGAACCCAGCTCGCAAACTGACTCCATTTGCAACTCCTCCCCTGTTATCGGATACACCAATTTTGGATCAATACTCGACCGAGATTTGGTAATTTCGCCATGCAAATGAATCACCTTTTTGCTGCCGGCTCGTTCGTGCAAATCATCAATATTTTGGGTGATAATTTGGACATCTTCCGTCTGCTCTAAATCCGCTAGGAACAAATGCGCCGCATTAGGTTGAGCCGCCAAACAAGCTTTCCTTCGCAGGTTATAGAAGCGCTGAACCGATGCTGGATCACGCTGCCAAGCTTCCGGCGTTGCCACATCTTCAATACGAAACCCTTCCCATAATCCGTCGGATCCTCGAAACGTTTGCAATCCACTTTCCGCAGATATTCCGGCTCCCGTAAATACAACTATCTTCCTTTTCTTCATGTTTCTTGATTCTGTACCAAATAAAAATCCTATCCACCTTTTCGGTGGATAGGACTAAATATAGTTAATAAAGTGTTGTGTATTGAGAGCGTAGTATTGAGAAATTAGATTATAGTATTTAGATGTTAGTATTTAGATTTTTTCACTTCCTACTTCACATTTCTTACTTCTCGCTTCTTACTTCATACTTCTTACTTCATACTTCTCACTTCCTACTTCTCACTTCCTACTTAACAAAATAACGGTGTTCAATAACTGTGGTATCCGGTTTTTCTTCTTGATTATTTAATGCGCTCGTCAACTTACATTTACCAGTTACACCACGATAAATTAGCGAACCGCCCAAAGCAATACCAGAAAATGACGTTAATGGACTACGAAATAAATTCTTTACACCAACACCTAAAATAAATCCACCTGCAACGACAGAAAGTACACGCTCCGTGCTACCGACATTTGCCGTCGTGCATTCAGTATCTAACTTATCTTTCAAGGTTTCCAACGTTTTATTTAAAATACTCATAGCTTTTGATTTTATATCAATTAACAAACAAAACAGATTTCAAAAAGTTTGAATACTTTAAGCGGAAAAGACATGCCCTAATTTTTGTAATTCTTTCAGATCAGGCAACTCATCAAAAATTCCGAAAACAGCAGATCCTGATCCCGACATTGCCGCGTACACTGCACCTGAATCATAAAACGCAGCCTTCAAGCGCTCAATTTCAGGATACGCACGAAACAAACCTTCTTCAAAATCATTGCGAACATGGAACTTCCATTCTTGAATGGGCAATTGAATGGCTTGACGCAAATCAACCTGACCTGTTCGAATGGCTACGCTTTTATAAGCTTCCGCAGTAGAAATATGGATCGGCGGTTTAACAATCAGCAATCGCTTATCGGACAAATCTAAATCCAAGTCTGAAAACGTCGTTCCAATTCCGGTTGCATATACGGGCTTATTTCGAATAAAAAACGGACAATCTGCGCCGAGCTGAGCCGCATAAGTTTCCAGTTGTTGCGTATTCAAATGTAAGTTGAATTGCTTGTTCAACATCAATAAAACATGACTAGCATCCGATGATCCACCGCCTAATCCCGCACCAACAGGTATTCCTTTCAGCAAATTTATTTTTACCAGAGGCAAATCGAAATCATGCGCCAATAAATGATAAGCTTTGCTACATAAGTTATCCTCCCCGACCGGAAAATCGAAATTGTAAACCTGCATCGAATACTCCTCGGAAGGAAATATTTCAATCGCATCGTACACCTTTACAGGATAAAATATCGATTCCAAATCGTGATATCCGTCCGCACGTTTTCCAACGATGTGCAGGCCAATATTTATTTTAGCATTTGCAAATTCCAGCATTCAGTTAGTTTTCTTAATTCTATTATCGGTCTACTTCACCTAAAACAATATCGATGGATCCTAGAATCGCGATCAAATCGGCTATCAAAACATCTTTTCCCAAAACAGGTAACACCGAAAGGTTGTTGAAACTCGGGCCACGCGCTTTGACGCGACGTGGAATATCCGAACGTTCTTTCGTCACGAAATAAAAACCCAGTTCTCCTTTTGGATTTTCCGCACGCACGTAATAATCCTGCGCTTTCAAGTTTACTTTCTTCGGCACCAATGCACGCGGATCGAATTCCGGCGTACGTTTAAAATCCTTTTTCAAGCGATCAACACATTGTTCGATAATACGAACGGATTCCCGAACCTCATCTACACGCACTTTGTAGCGATCCCAACAATCGCCTTTTTGTCCCATCGCGCCTTCACCTACCGGAATATCAAATTCAAGCTCTGGATATACGGAATATCCGTCAATGCGTCGCAAATCCCATTTTATGCCCGATGCGCGCAACATCGGCCCACTGCAACCATAGTTGATCGCTACGTCTGCCGGCAACACACCAATATTCGCTGTTCGCGAAATAAAAATCTGATTATTCGTCAACAATTCATCTAGCTCATCGAGTTTTGGTTTGAAGTAATCGACAAATTCTTGGCAACGCTCTTCGAAACCAACCGGTAAATCGTAGAACAATCCACCAATCCAAATGTAGTTGTACAGCATTCGCGAACCGGAAGCCCATTCGAGCATCGCCATAATATGTTCGCGATCGCGAAAACACCACATAAATGGCGTAAAAGCCCCAATATCAATTCCGTAAGTACCAATTGCAATAAGGTGCGAAGCAATTCGATTGAGTTCACAAACCAACACGCGGATGTACTCCACGCGCTTTGGAATAGATTGATCTAAACCCAACATCCGCTCGACGCCCATCACAAATGCGTGACTGTTGTTCATGGAAGCGAGGTAATCTAATCGATCCGTAAATGGAATGCTTTTGCCGAAACTCATGGATTCAGCGTGCTTATCGAAGCATCGATGCAGATAACCCAAATGCGGAATCACTTCTTTCACGATTTCGCCATCGGTAATTAATTCCAGACGCAAAACCCCGTGCGTTGACGGATGTTGTGGCCCCATGTTAATCACCATTTCTTGCGAACTGATGGAGGATATTTTCTCTTTATATTGTTTTAAACCTTGTTCGTATTGGCTCATTGCTCATCTTTTACGGGAATTCCGTGATATAACTCAGGATCCTGATAATCTTTGCGTAAAGGAAAACCTTCCCAATCATCCGGCATTAAAATACGGCGTAGATCGGGATGACCGCTGAAGAAAATGCCCATCAAATCAAACGCTTCACGCTCGTGCCATTCGGCGGTATGCCAAACCGAAGATACGGAAGGCAGTTCCGGCATATTTGCGCTCGATCGATCGTGCTCCATACGAACTTTCAACGTGATTTGCTTTTCATTGGGAATGGACGCCAATTGATAAACCAGCTCGAAATAAGGTTCTGGCAAATAATCCACCGCAGCAATATCCGACAGAAAATCCATGTACCAATCCGGATCGTCGCGCAAAAATGCACAAACGGAAACCAAATGTTCCGATCGGATATACAGAGCGGGTTGCAAACCTCCCAATTGTATATCGACCACCGCATCGGTATGCACGCGCTCAATTAAAACGGTTCGTAAATGTTCTATGTATTCGCTCATTAAAAATTATGGAGCTAATCGTTCTTTAATCCAATTTCCTTCATCCGATACGTATTTCACACGATCGTGCAAACGGCTTGCGCGTCCTTGCCAAAATTCAAAAGCAACCGGACGAACTAAATACCCCCCCCAATATTCAGGGCGCGTTATCTTTTCGGCGTCGATAAATTGTTCATCCACCGCCTTCACCCGATTTTCTAAAAACGCTCGATCGGGAATAACTTGACTTTGAGGCGAAGCGACCGCACCAATTTGGCTTCCGCGAGGACGGGATTGAAAATATTGATCCGATTCTTGCTTAGGCAACTTTTCTATTTTTCCGGTGATTCTAACTTGGCGTTGCAACTCCGACCAGAAGAAAAGCAAAGAAACAAAGCTATTTTTTTCCATTTGATGACCTTTTGCACTGCCATAGTTTGTAAAAAAGCTGAAACCTTCGGGTTTGATGTCCTTTAACAAAACAATCCGCGCGTGCGGTCGCTGTTGATCATCAACCGTAGCTAAAGTCATGGCTGTCGGCTCGTTCACTTCCGCGCGTATTGCCTCGTCAAACCAAACGTTAAATTGCTCTATGGGATTCGCTAAGGCCTGTTTTTCATCAAAACTATCTTTTAAATAATCTTCGCGAATGCCGGCGACTTCTTGTCTTTCAATTGCCATCAAAAACCAATGTTAGTATGCACAAACTTAATCAAAACTGCTAGTTTAATAGGCATGTACTTATTAAAATTATTGTCAAAAACTAGGGAATACTAAACACAATCGATAAATTTGATTAGAGAACGGAAGAAAAAAGATATGTTTAGCGAATTTGAACCAAAAAAAGGCAGCTTGCTGGTTTCCGAACCTTTCATGCTCGATCAAAACTTTGAGCGATCCGTTATTTTGCTCTGCGAACACGATGCAGAAGACGGAACTGTTGGCTTGATTCTGAATCATCGATCATTTATGGTGCTTTCCGACATTGTTGATGAGGTGCAAAACGCGACTTTCCCTGTTTACGTTGGCGGTCCAGTGGAACAAAACACCTTATATTTTGTTCATGAAGCGTACGAGAAGTTGCAGAGTGGAACACATATCGTCGACAACCTGTATTGGGGAGGAAACTTTGAATTATTGGTTGACTTGATCAATAAAGAGGAAATCAAACCGGAACAAGTAAAGCTTTTCCTTGGTTACTCAGGTTGGGAAGTTGGTCAATTGGAAAAAGAGATTCAACAGAATTCATGGGCGGTGCATAATTCCTACGGAACGGACTTGGCTTTTATGACGGATGGCGAAGACCTTTGGAAACATACGCTGATCAGTTTAGGACCAAAATATGCACACGTTGCAAACTTCCCGAAACGACCCGAATACAATTAACTTGTTTTCAACACGATTTATCATATTATGAAAAACACAAAAATTATGTTGCCTACGGTTTTGGCTGTAGCTTTGATGGCATCTGCATCTTGCAGCACCCAATCTTCGTCTGAAACACCTGCCGGCGGCAGCGACACGACTTCCTATCCTCCAGTGGAGACAGGAAAAGCAAATACAGATTACAAGCCTGCTTTTGAAGGACAAACACGTATTGCTGGCGTAAAAACGACGACGCCGTTCGAAGGAAAAGTGGTTACCGACAAATTATCTTCACCTTGGGGAGTGGTAGATTTGCCAAGCGGAAAATTGCTTGTTACGGAAAAAGCGGGCAACATGCGCATCGTCGATCCATCGAACGGCAATGTTAGCGAGCCAATTACAGGACTTCCAAAAGTGGACGAAAGCGGACAAGGCGGATTATTGGGATTGGCATTGGATCCAGCGTTCGAATCCAATAGAATGGTTTATTGGGTTTTTGCTGAGCCGGCAAATGGTGGAAACCATACAGCCGTAGCGAAAGGTAGATTATCGGACGACGAAAGCAAAATTGAGAATGCGAAAGTTATCTATCAAGCACTTCCGACATACAATGGTAAGTTGCACTACGGTGGACGTGTATTGTTTGATAAAGACGGAAACTTATTTGTAAGCACAGGTGAACGTTCTGATTTGGAAACACGCCCTCAAGCGCAGGATTTGAAATCAGGCTTAGGCAAAATCTTACATATCACAACGGATGGTAAACCCGTAGCAGGAAATCCATTCGAAGGACAAGCGGATGCTCGTCCGGAGATTTATTCCTACGGTCACCGTAATCCACAAGGCTTGGCGTTTCATCCAGAAACAGGCGATTTATGGAACAGCGAATTTGGCCCGCGCGGTGGTGACGAAATCAACATTGTGAAAGCAGGATCGAACTATGGCTGGCCTGTCATTACTTACGGTTTGGAATACAGCGGCGATAAAATCGGAACACCAGTGATCCAACAGAAAGACGGCATGGAACAACCTGTTTACTATTGGGATCCCGTATTGTCGCCAAGTGGAATGACATTCTACACCGGTGAGCGCATTCCTGAATGGAAAAACAACTTGTTTATCGGCGGATTGAGTTCGACACATATTGCTCGCTTGGTAATTGAAAACAACAAAGTGGTTGGCGAAGAACGTCTATTGAGCAGTGAAGGTCAACGTTTCCGCGATGTTCGACAAGCGAAAGACGGCGCACTTTACGCAGTAACGGATGCTGGTCGTTTATATAAAATCGACAAAAAGTAGAAGCGTGAAGGCATAAAGTAAAATGTAAAACTCCGCGGTAGGATAACGAATCCATACCGCGGAGTTTTTTATTTATCATCCAGAATTCGATCAACCGATATCGGAATCGATCATGTACTTTTTAAAGCAGTAGATCCTCAGTTCTTATCGATATCGTCCTAAATACTTGCGGATAGGTTCATTTAAATAGCGTAAAACCAAATGGGCCAACACCGTCGTTAACACCATTCCTACGCTTACGATCCAAGCCATTTCCTCCATATTTGGCGCATTGCGTTGTACATAACTATAAAACAACCAAATAAATGGATAATGCACCATGTACAGCGGATACGAAATCTTACCCAACCATTTTATGGTCGTAGTTTCCGCTTTTCCGTAACTGGATTGATCCGCCCCCGCACTAAAAGCCAACAAAATAGGAAAGTAAACAATAACGATCGCCGGATCAAATACGGGGCTGATGGTTTCTGAAAAAGGCATGAAGAAAACCCAAGCTAGGGCGATCGATAGAAACCAAAATGGCAATTTATTGGGAATAATCCACTTCGATCGATACGCTAACAATCCGGCCGTAAAAGAAAAAAACAAGCGAATACCGCCTGCCCAGAAATTATCTCCTCCAAAACCTTCTGCCAAAAAACCGGACTTGTAGGACTGCCAGCATAGCAATCCGGCAGCGATGATAAACAATGGCCAAAGAACTCGCTTTGTTGCACGAACTAAAACCAAAGCATAAACAACGTTCGCGATGTATTCCCAAAACAAAGACCAGGTTGGCGGATTGAGGTGAAACAAGTTATTGTATCGCTCCGGAACAATTGGATATGGAATCAAGAAGCTACCGCTCAAAAACAGTAAAACGATTTGATAGGTTTCAAAGCGTTTGATCAAATCGCTAAATGGATCAAACACGAAAGCCAGCAAACCAATTACTGCGCCGATAAAGACCAATGGTTGCAAGCGGACTAATCGTCGTTTGATGAATGTCCATGTGCCGATCTCGGCAAATTTATCGTCGTATGCATGCGCAATAACAAATCCGGAAAGGCAAAAGAAAAAATCGACCGCCAAATAGCTATGTGGAATAAAGCTATCCTCATATTTAGGTGCAACAATTTCCATAAAATGAAATAATAGCACACCAATAGCCGCAATGCCGCGTAATCCATCCAACGCCTTGAAATGGTAGTTCTTCGTCAGATAAAATGTGTTCGTATTAATCATAGGAATTATAATCTACCTGAGAAAGGCTGCACTAAAATAGAGATTTTCTAATGGAAATTTCAATGGCTAAAACTAACCTATTCTACATAATTCTTTCCGACATAACAAAAGCGCATTTTAGCAGCTAGTGTCACAAACAGTTTATAATTTGGGTGACCGTAGGTTAATTAAACGGATTAAAATAATCCGTTTGGTAGCCTATGATGATCTTATCTGCAAGCGCTTTCTTACTAATAATATCCATTTTTGCGTTGACAGATTGATTAATCGGATCTAAAGAAAGGCAATATGCAACGTCATTTTTAATCCAATATGCGCGCTGCGGATAATCGATTACTTTATTACCTAAATCGTCTTCATGCACTTTACAGTAATTCGGGAAACCGCTTTTCAGGTTTTCAATAACCTCATCTTTCAAAGTTTCTACCATCACATACTCGATTGTTACCGAATCTGGCTCTCCCAACTCCTTTTTAAAAATCGTCAGAAAATCCTTGCTCTGATTCTCCTGTAACTCAAAAGAGATAAAGGCAAGGTTATCGTTATACGTTGAAACTCTGGTCGCCTGCGATTCCTTCAACTGGAATCCATAAAATGTTAGGTTTTTAGTATCCGAATCACTAAAAGTATAATGCACCACTTTTTCTCCATTATCGACAATGTTGAAACCTTCTTCTGTCGATTCAATGTGTCCATCTTGATTTTCTACTTTCGTAGCGCCGTCCGCTATACCCACATTAAGCGGCTGGCCGACAGTAAGCTTACCTAGATCAACGATCGGCTTATTGCAAGAAACGATCGCAAATGCACATATAATACATGTAACTTTTTGAGAGAAGGTTGAAATACTCATATTGGTAAATTAGGCTTTAAAGTTCGTGGTAGTATTCATCACATTAACTATTTGCTGACAGGTAATTTTATATCTATATCAAGCACCTCACCTATTCCCCATTTCTCTAAATTGTAATCCGTGCGATTAATCTGAAACTGCCCATTAAATTCTCCACTTTGACCTTTGTCTACGAATGTGAAAGGAATTTCTACGCGCTTGGTTGTAGCTTTAATAGTTAAATCTCCACGAACAAGATAGCTGTCGCCAGATTTTACGAAGCTAGATGATTTAAAAGTGATTTTCGGGTATTTCTCCGCATTCAAAAAACCATCGTTTTTTGCGTGCTTAGATTTCAAACTTAGCCCGGCATCCAGCGTATTTACATCCACAGAAACATCAATTTTCGAGCTATTCAACGTGTTAGGCGAAAAATTTACTACTCCACTCAACCCAGCGATCGTTCCGGAAGCCCCTTTGGTATCAAATGCGATGATATAATTTTTATCTATTTTCCACGTAGAAAAATAAAAACTGAAGGATAGCAAACAAATTAGCACGGGCGCAAACAAAATTTTTGCAATTGTTTTCATAGTAATGTCGATTATTATCTAAATTCGAATTTTAAATTCGATCAAAGGTATGCAAAAAGTCGTATTAATTTCTGGTGCTATATTTGGCTTTTTGGCCATTATATTTGGGGCATTCGGTGCGCACGCGCTTAAAAAGATTCTGTCGGAAGAGAAAGTGGCATCGTTTGAAGTCGGTGTACGTTACCAAATGTATGGCGCGCTTACCTTACTGTTGATCGGGATAGGATTGGATTTTGATATGCGGACAGCTCGCTGGGCATTTTTCGGCATCTTTTATGGCACCATTGTCTTCTCCGGAAGTATATATATTTTATCCTTCAAAGAATATTTGAAAGCTGACGGTTTGAAGATTTTTGGCCCAATAACACCTTTAGGCGGATTATTACTATTGGTAGGTTGGGCATGCATATTTTTGAGTGTCTTAGGTTAGATAAACATCAAAAAATGCTCCGTTACAATGTCCTATACAACTCCAAATAACGGTCAATAGCTTGACGCTTTTGATCTGTAAGATCGAAATTCAGTTTGTTACGTAAGTAATCGTCATAATCAAAATTATCAACCTCAGGCAATGAGGCAATAACGCGATTAATTTGCGAAACCCCCATACCTAAAGCAATATTAAAATCCTTCAAGAAACTTTCGGGTAATTCCTTATTAGCTGCCCAAACAGCAAATGCAAAAGGCAAACCGGTAAACTCTTTCCAGCATGCTCCCAAATCATACACATAAGCGTGGGAGTTTTTCTGCCCGAAGGTACGATCGCCAATCAAAACATGCGCATCCGCCTCGCCGGCCATAACCACGTCGACCGATTGACGCCAGAAGTATTTTAAAAGGATCCTAGCTAATCCATTCGATGTTTTCGATTGCATATCCAACCGTAAGACTTTCACCTGTTCAATCGGCACGTCTGAAAAGATAAAAACTGAATCTACCGCGCCATCACTCCCGATGCAATAATCACTCACAATGCTATAGTTCGGGATATCTAATAAGGCTTGAATAGGTATAATACCTAAGTCAGCTTCTCCACGAATTACACGCTCAGCGCAAGCGCTTGGGTAATCCATGATAAATTCAGCTGCGGCATGCAATGCAATGGAATCACGCAAACCAGTCAAGAACGGAATGGTATTCGTATAAGTAGCTACTGCTACCTTAATCTTTTGAGGAGAGAACATTAATTCGATGCTAAAGATTCTAAATGCACGGTATTGTAATGATCTACAATCTGAAATTTACCATCGTTATATTCAACAATATATAGTGCAGTATTGGTATGTGGAAAATCATCCATTTGGCAAACTGCCATTTCCGTCAAGTGACATAATAGAATGCGCAAGGCGCGACCGTGTAAACACACTAATAGCAAATCTTCTCCCGGCTGAGCCAACATGTGTTGAATGGCCTCTTGCTGACGCTTTACTAAGGTATTCGGCGATTCTCCATTTTCTACCGCTACATCCAATTCATTATTTCGCCATTGATTGACCAAATCCTTAAATCCGGCCATAATGGTTTCATCTTGCTCCTTACCCTCGTAAATCCCCCAACTGATCTCGTCTAAACCTTCTAATTGCTCTGTAGGAATTCCTGCTTCCACAAATCGCTGTACGGTTTGATGTGTCCGTAATAGCGTTGATGTATATACTTTATCGAACGGAATATCCTTGTACGTTTCATAAAAAGCATCCGCTTGTTTGATTCCCATTTCGTTTAGTGGCGAATTCACACCACGTCCCTGTACGATGCCGCGCAAATTTAAATCCGTTTGTCCGTGTCGTATGAAATAAAAAGTCTTCTTCAAATTGTATTAGTTTACTACCGGCAAGGCGTAATAATTTTTCTTTTGTTCCTGTTCGAAAACCACGCCTTTGTAATCCGTAACGACATTATAAAGTGTGTCACGTTCTACAGGATGGCGATCCACGTTTCGAATGAGTTCTACTAATTCCTGCGTAGACATCGCTGGAGTTTGTTCTTCCGCTCCTGCCATGCTGTAAATCTTCGTTGTATCGTCTAACGTACCGTCGATATCGTCCACTCCGAAACTCAGTGACATCTGTGCCGTGTCTCGCGAAATCATTGCCCAATAAGCTTTGATATGCGAAAAATTATCTAGATATATCCGAGCAATTGCGTAGTTCCTTAAATCTTCAATTACGGAAACTTCCGGCACATTCTCCATTTGATTATCCTTATTGCGGAATTTTAATGGAATAAAGGTTTGAAATCCTCCAGAACGATCTTGCAAACTACGAAGCCGTTCCATGTGATCCACACGATGCCAAAAATCTTCGATATGTCCATAAAGCATGGTAGCATTAGTATGCATACCTAACTTATGCGCTTGCTCATGAATATCCAGCCACTGATCGGCGGTACATTTATCATGCGCAATTTGTTGACGAATTTCTGGATGAAAAATTTCTGCTCCGCCGCCCGGCATAGAATCTAAACCAGCTTCTTTCAAAAACTTCATGCCCTCGTAGTGCGATAGCTTAGCTTTCTTGAAGATGTAATAATACTCTACAGGCGTTAACGCCTTTATATGCAACTCCGGGCGATGCTCTTTGCAACGTTGGAAGAAGTCGGCATAAAATGCTAAGTTTTGTTTTGGAACGACTCCTCCTGTAATATGCACTTCGGTAACCGGCTCGCCATCGTATTTTTTCACGATATCTAGCATGCCATCTACGTCCATTTCCCAACCTTCTTCACGTTGCTTGATCATTCGCGAATAGGAGCAGAATTTGCAATCGTACACACAAACATTGGTCGGTTCGATATGAAAATTTCGATTAAAATATGTCAAATCGCCATGTCGATCTTCGCGAATATGATTAGCCAATACACCCAAATACGAAAGTTCCGCATGCTCGTAGAGATAAACTCCTTCATCGAAAGCAATCCGTTGCTTATCACGCACTTTTTCCGCGATTTGCTTCAATTTTGCGTCTAAGTGGGGGTTATCGATCAGAAAATCTAGCTTTTGCTTTGCGTCCATGCGTCTCTCCTAAAATTCTACCAAATACAAATGTATCAAAAAATCCCCTTAACCTCGTTGTGATAACAGCTATTTTTGAGTCAGGATTTCGGAACGGCACATCAATACCTTCGCCTGAATCGTGCAAACGAAAAGCGAACGATTTATCTATCCGAAACAATTTAGTGCGGTTATTTCGAATTTTAAAATAGGTATTTGTACAACCATAATTAATCATTGCAGGAGAACTTACAAAGCATACTTATAAAAAAATCACACCTTACCGATCTAACGAATGAAAATCCAAATAGCAATTACTAAAACTGCGGGTAAAATGTATCTAAAGAATGTGTGTACAATGCAGTGTTTAATCGCATCATTTTCTGAAAGTAAGCTGGTTGTTCCGCACCGACCGGATAGAGCGTCAACTGACGTTTATTTCCCACAATTCGATCCCAAATACTAACTTGACCTCTTTGCAACGATATGGTGAAATAGTACAAGTAAGGTCCTATCCATTTTTCGTAATCGGTTTTTGTGATAAGTTTATTTGGGTTTAGAATTTCAAAGTCTATACGGTTAGCAATGCAATGTTGCAATTCTACAGCGTTCATCGGAACGCCATTACGCAAAGTAATTACGTCATATTGCGGATCGATAAAAATCCACTTTTTTAAATCCTCTATATACACTTCGTTGGTCACATGTCCCCCATTCCACTTTACTTCAGAAATATCTCGTGTCATTAGTCCAAGTTGTCGCGTTGAAAAACCTAGTGCCTGTAGACATTGCTGTGCAACCGTAGCGTATTCCACACATCGAAATCGACGACCTTTCTCGGCCTCTTTTAAGATGTAGTAAGCATCCTGATATTCTGGAACGTTTTGTCCATCATGTTTCCATCTGCTTTGAACCCAACTTTGCACAGCTTTAACTTTTTCGAAGTCCGTTTGGCATTGGGCTGCAATAGAATCTAAAGGAAATGCTGACCGTAGTTTTACAGATGTTGGCGATTTGGATAGATCCCCATAGTATAATTTAATATTAGCTTGTTTTTGAGTTGTAAATTGGAGTTTTTGAATCGTTAAGTCAATATGGTCTTTCCCAAATTCGAGTAAACCACCTAAACGTGGCGACATCCAACATAGGAAGATAAAGGTTACGCACAATAAGCTTAAAAAGGAAATGCCGACGACACGCCATCTAATTTTCATAAGGTTAATTTTGGAAAATATTTAAACCTATGAATAATTCGATTAATTCGCAAACTGCTGCATCTCGATCAGACGTTGATACAATCCGTTTTGCGCAATCAGCTCCTGATGTGTGCCGACTTCACGAACTTTACCAGCTTCTAAGACAATGATTTTATCCGCATTATGAATAGTACTCAAACGATGCGCAATAACGACTGTTGTCCGGTTCTTCATTAGTTTATAAAGCGCATCTTGCACCAATTTTTCCGATTCAGTGTCTAAGGCAGATGTCGCTTCATCCAATAACATGATCGGTGGATTTTTTAATACTGCCCGTGCAATACAAATACGCTGACGCTGGCCTCCCGAAAGTTTTGATCCTCGATCGCCAATATTCGTTTGATAACCGTTTTCGGTTTTCAGGATAAATTCGTGTGCATTCGCAATGCGAGCAGCCGCCTCCACTTCTTCAGCTGTCGCAGCGGTGTTGGCGAAGGCTATATTGTTGAAGATGGTATCGTTAAACAAAACGGACTCTTGGTTAACAACACCAATCAGCGCACGTAAATCGTCTTGCTTGAGATCCCTCAAATCAACACCATCGAAAAAAACAGCACCTTGATTAACATCCATAAAACGTGGAATCAAATCCACCAAGGTAGATTTACCACCACCAGATGGCCCTACCAAAGCTACGGTACTTCCTTTCGGAATATCGATATTGATATCGGTTAGCACTTCATGATCGCCGTAAGCAAAATGAACATTGTCGAATTTTATTTCCTTGTGGAATGTAGAAACGGATTTAGCGTCAGGCTTGTCTTCCACTTCGTTCTTCTCATCGATCAGCGCCAACACGCGCTCTCCAGCAGCGATACCATTGTGTACATTACTGAACGCATCCGTTAACGCTTTCGCCGGACGCATTACCTGAGAAAAAATAGCGATGTAAGCAATAAATTCTGAAGCACCTAATTCGCCAGAACCACTCAATACCAGATGTCCACCGTAAACTAAAATTACCGCGACCATTACCACACCTAACAGTTCGGAAATCGGTGAACCCATCTGCTGACGGCGAACCATACGGCGCATAATGTTAGCATAACGATGGTTTTCTCCATTAAAACGATCTTTGACAAAAAATCCAGCGTTAAAGGATTTAATAATCTTCATCCCCGACAATGCTTCATCCAAATAGGTGATCATATTTGCGTAAGATTGCTGCCCAGCGATTGCTTGCGCCTTGAGTGTTTTTACTATTCTAGAAATGAAAAACGCAGAAACCGGTATTACCAACAGCGAAAACAAGGTAAGTTTTACAGAGAAAACAAACAACATGATTAAATATGCAATAAGCTGAAGAGGCTCTTTAAACGCGACCTGCAAAGTTCCTGTAACCGAGAATTGTACAACTTGAACATCTGACGCTATTTTTGAAATGACATCTCCTTTTCGTTGGTTGGTAAAATATCCCATGTGTAGTCCCATCACATTATCGAAAACCGCACGACGTAAGTTTAATAATGTGTGAATACGAAGATTCTCCATAATGCGTTGGGAGAAATAGCGAAAGATATTGCTGATTAAAACAGAAATAACGATTACTATACATACATATTTTAATGCTTCGTAGGGACCGATGTCATAATAAAGTTTATCCGCATAATAAGTAAACCAAGCACCAATATCTGTAATTTCTTCCGGGCGCTCTATAACTTTTGCTGCCGTCATTCCTTCATCGCCCGTTCCTTTAAAGAGAACCTGCAGCAGTGGAGCTAACAACGCCAAATTTAAAGTACCGAAAACAACAGTAAAAAGCGTACAAATTATATATGGAATAGCATACTTCGCTATAGGATTGGCAAATGATAAGAGTCTAAAATATGTCTTCATTCATCTATTAAATTGCACAAATGTAACAAAATTTGCCCTATCTGCCGTTGCACATCACATTAGTTACCAAATTGTGCCCAAAATTTGACAATTAACCAATTTAGAAGAATAGTCAAAATTTGGCGTTACTATGTTGTGATCTTTTTAAAATCACATTTGAGAGTTTGCATAAACTATTTGCGGCGAAAATTTAATACTTTCGTGTAATTGACAAATAAAATATACCACGTATAAAAATGCAGATCACGGTTGCGCAGCGCCTTCAACAAACGGAGGAATATTATTTTTCTAAAAAACTTCGTGAAATCGAAGAACTAAATAGAGCAGGCAAACAGATTATCAACTTAGGCATTGGCAGTCCAGATCTACCTCCTCATCCGGAAGTAATCTCAGAATTATGCAAAAATGCGGAAGAATCTACCACACATGCTTATCAAAGCTATAAAGGGAGCCCTGTACTTCGCCAAGCTATTGCCGACTGGTATTACCGATATTATCAAGTTCAATTGGATGCGAATTCCGAAGTTCTTCCGCTTATGGGTTCGAAAGAAGGTATTATGCATATTTGCATGACCTATTTGCAAGCGGGTGACAAGGTTTTGATTCCGAATCCTGGATATCCTACTTACGCGTCCGCCGCTCGCCTAAGCGAAGCAACCGCGATAACGTATAATTTATCTGCAGAAAACGATTGGTTGCCCGATTTGGATGAATTGGAAGATCAGGGATTGGAAGGTGTGAAAATGATGTGGATTAATTATCCGCACATGCCGACCGGCGCCGCGGCTACGGATGAATTCTTCGAAAAAATTGTTGCTTTTGGTAAAAAGCATAATATCTTAATTTGCCACGATAATCCATACAGCTTCATCTTAAATGATAAGCCATTGAGCATTATGAGCGTGCCGGGAGCATTGGATGTCGCTATCGAATTGAATTCACTGAGTAAATCGTCCAACATGGCGGGATGGCGCGTGGGTATGCTCGTCGCGAATAAGGAACGTGTGGATGAAGTTTTGCGATTCAAATCTAATATGGATTCGGGTATGTTTTTACCTGTTCAATTGGCTGCTGCAAAAGCACTTTCTTTAGATGAAAGCTGGTATGAAAATCTGAATAACATCTACCGAAAACGTCGAGAAAAGGTATTTCAGATTATGAATATGTTGCAATGCGACTATCAAAAAGATCAAATTGGCTTATTTGTTTGGGCTAAAGTTCCTGATAAGTACAAAGATGGTTACGAATTGACAGACAAGGTTTTATACGATGCAAACGTATTTATCACGCCAGGCGGTATATTTGGCGACGCTGGATCGGCATATATCCGTATCAGCTTATGTGCTACAGAACAGCGATTCGAAGAAGCTATTGCGCGCATACAACAAATAGAAGATCAACTCTAAACGCCATTCCATAACATGCAAAAAGAACTAAATGTTGCCGTTATCGGTATCGGACTAATCGGTGGATCAATCGCCATGCGCCTTCGAGAAACCGAATTTGCTACGCGAATATTTGGTGTAGATAAGAATGAAAACAACCAAAAGAAAGCATTGCAACTTGGTTTGGTGGACGAGATTGTCGATTTAGAAACCGCGATAGAAAAATGCAAAATTATATTGCTTACGGTTCCGGTTGATGCCATTATGCAACTTGCGCCCACGATATTGGACAAAGTTAACGAGCAGGTAGTTATTGACATGGGCTCAACTAAGATCAACATTTTACATAGCATCGAAAACCATCCAAATCGCGGTCGCTATATTGCAGCCCATCCAATGGCAGGTACAGAATATTCTGGTCCGGAAGCTGCCATTCCAAATCTCTTCAAAGGCAAAGTGATGGTGTATGTTGAAGCTTTTAAAACAGATGAAGACGCATTTGATTTAGCTGATAGCGTAACTGAACAATTGGAGATGCGCAGTGTTTTTATGACCGCCGAAGAACACGATATGCATACGGCGTATGTTTCGCACATATCTCACATTACTTCCTTCGCTTTAGCGCTGACCGTTTTGGAAAAGGAGAAATCGCAAGGACGTATTTTTGAGTTGGCTGGTTCTGGATTTGAATCGACCGTGCGTTTAGCGAAATCTTCGCCAGATATGTGGACACCAATTCTAAAACAAAATCGCGAGAACGTCTTGGAAGTTTTGGAAGAGCATATTAAACAACTGCAGGATGTTTACCGCAATTTGAAAGATGAAGATTATGATTCTTTGCATAAGTTGATCAAGCGATCTAATAAAATCAAAAGGATCATCCGGTAGACAACAAGTCCCAAAATCAAGAATTTTAAAGATCTGCAGAAGAATTAAAAAAATAAAAGCACAGCCAAAACAGGCTGTGCTTTTATAAATCTATTCGCACGCTAGTGCGGTAAAAGATTACAATTGCTTTTCCAATTTCTCCGTTAACACAGATTTGGGAACAGCACCAACTTGCTTATCAACAATTTCTCCATTTTTGAAGAACAATAACGCAGGGATATTGCGGATTCCGTAACGTACAGAAATATCTGGGTTGTTATCTACATTAACTTTTCCTACAACAGCTTTTCCGTCGTAATCTTTTGCAATTTCGTCAACAACAGGACCTACCATACGGCAAGGACCACACCATTCTGCCCAAAAATCAATAAGAACTGGTTTATCCGATTTCAATACAACTTCGTCGAAGTTGCTATCTGTAATTTCTAATGCCATAATATTATTCGTATTAAGTTATCTCTGATAACAAATATAACTATTCATTTGTTAGCGCAGTGTCCAAAAAATGTAATTAATACTTGTCTGTTAATTCAATTTGTATTTTACCGTTTCCAACTTCTCCAAACCTTCCAAAAACTCGTTGGTAAGGTTGATTTTAATCTTTTTGGCCGGCATTTCGATAGCAAGCTCATCCTGCATGTCCAAAATTTTGAATTTAAGTTGACAGTTTGCTTGTTCATCTTCGACCACCGTAAGCGCAATAAGTTCTTCCAAGTTGTTAACAAATTCATCGTTCAATGATTGCAACGGAAGTTGAATGGTAAAGGATTTAGCCATTTTATCGCGAAGATCAGACAACAATTGAATGCTGCGAAGCTCAAATCCCCAGTTTCCAATTTGCTTGAAACGTTCTTGAACGATCCCGCGCACTTGAATAAAATACCCTTCCTGTAAATAACCTTTGAACTTCACGTAATCTTCCCCGAAAGCCATAATTTCGTAGGAATCCGAGTAATCCTCAATCACGAAAGAACCGAATGGCTTTCCATTCTTTTGCGAAACACGATGCGACGCCGCCGCAACAATCCCACCGATAATCACTTCTCGGTTTTTAATCTTCGCAAATTGTTGTGTTACTTCTTCGTCCACTTCCAATGCTTTGGCTTGATTAATCAGTTGAAGATCGGAAACCTTATTCGGACAGAAATGCGTCATTTCAAATTTGTAGCTGTCCAATGGATGATTTGTCAAGTAGATGCCGATAACATCCTTTTCGTATTTCAGTTTTTCTACTAAACCCCATTGCGGACAAGGTGCTAAAACAGGCTCGGGCAATTCCGCTGCACCTGCACCGCCAAACAGACTTGCTTGTGCCGAACTTTCATTGTCTTTAAAACGCTGTCCGAAACGAATCGCTTTTTCCAATCCGGTCGATTGATCACCATCATGGTAGAAATATTGCGCACGGTGCATGGTTGTGAAGCTATCAAACCCGCCAGCGTAGCACAAACTTTCGAATGCCTTTTTATTCGCTGCGCGCAAATCAATACGCTTTGCCATATCGAAAACCGATTTGTATAAGCCTTTATCACGATTTTGCACAATGGTATCTACCGCGCCAGCTCCGACCCCTTTCACTGCCCCCATTCCGAAACGAATTGCTCCTTCGTCGTTTACTGTAAATTTGTAGTGCGATTCGTTGACATCCGGACCTAAAACGGCTAATCCCATTCGGCGACATTCTTCCATAAAGAAGGTTACCTGCTTGATATCGTTCATGTTATTGGATAACACGGCCGCCATATATTCAGCCGGATAATGCGCTTTCAAATAAGCAGTTTGATAAGCTACCCAAGCGTAACAGGTGGAGTGAGATTTGTTAAAAGCGTAACTAGCGAATGCTTCCCAATCCGTCCAAATTTTCTCTAAAACTTTCGGGCTATGCCCTTTCTCTGCAGCTTGGTTAACGAATTTTGGTTTCATCTTGTCCAAAACTGCCTTTTGCTTTTTACCCATTGCTTTACGCAAAACGTCGGCATCACCTTTCGAGAATCCAGCCAATTTCTGCGATAAAAGCATTACTTGCTCTTGGTAAACGGTAATTCCGTAGGTTTCTTGTAAATATTCTTCACAGGCATCCAAATCGTATGTAATTGGCTCAATACCATGTTTACGCTTAACAAAGGACGGGATATAATCCATCGGCCCCGGACGATATAGCGCATTCATTGCGATCAGATCGGCAAAAACTGTCGGTTTCAATTCCTTCATGTATTTCTGCATGCCGGGCGATTCGTACTGGAATACACCGACCGTTTCACCGCGCTGGAAAAGCTCGTAAGTGAGCGTATCATCGATTGGAAAAAAGTCGGGATCGAGTTGAATATTATGACGAAGTTTGACGTTCGCTACGGTATCCTTAATTAAGGTTAGTGTCTTCAACCCCAAAAAGTCCATCTTCAATAATCCGGCGCTTTCTACTACTGAGTTATCGAATTGCGTAACATACAAATCTGAATCTTTGGCGACCGAAACGGGAACGAAATTGGTAATATCGTCCGGCGTAATGATTACACCACAAGCGTGAATTCCTGTGTTCCGCATTGACCCTTCCAGTACGCGCGCTTGCTTGATTGTTTCAGCCTCCAATCCTGCACCATCTGCTAAATCTTTCAAACGCTTCACCGCTTCGATTTCATCACCACGCAAAGCATCCTTTAATGCCTTTTCTTCCAAATTGAAGATTTTGCTCAGCTTTAAGTTTGGAATAAGTTTCGCGATTTCATTGGCATCCGACAGCGGTAAATCCAAAACGCGCGCAGTATCTTTGATGGAAGATTTTGCAGCCATTGTTCCATACGTAATGATCTGCGCCACCTGCGACGCGCCATATTTATCGATTACATATTGCATAACCCGACCACGTCCTTCGTCATCGAAGTCGATATCAATATCGGGCATAGAAACACGATCCGGATTTAGAAAACGCTCGAATAGCAAATCGTATGCGATCGGATCAATATTGGTAATTCCCAAACAGTAAGCTACGGCCGATCCGGCAGCCGATCCACGACCAGGACCAACCGAAACGCCCATATTTCTAGCTTCTGCAATAAAATCCTGCACAATCAAAAAATATCCGGGATATCCCGTATTTTCAATCGTTGCCAACTCGAAATCTAAACGCTCGCGAATTTCCTCGGTAATTTCCGGATAGCGCTTTTCTGCTCCGACATAGGTTAAATGTCTTAAAAACGCATTCTCACCGCGTTTCCCGCCATCGGCTAAATCTTCTACCGACTGAAACTCTTCCGGAATCTCAAATTTTGGGAGTAATACATCGCGATATAAGGAATAAGGTTCGATTTTATCGATCACATCCTGCACGTTGATAATCGCCTGCGGAAGATCGGCGAAAGCCTTCTTCATTTCGGCTTCCGATTTGAAATAATATTCTTGATTAGGAAGTCCAAAACGAAACCCTCGACCTCTTCCTTTCGGCGTAGAGAGCTTTTCGCCATCTTTCACGCATAGCAAAATATCGTGCGCATGCGCATCCGCCTTGCTAACGTAATAGGTATTGTTGGTAGCCAAGAGTTTGACGTCGTGCTTCTGCGCAAATTGAACCAACGTTTCGTTGACACGCGATTCATCTTCCTGACCGTGACGCATGATTTCCAAATACAAATCGTCGCCGAATTGCTCTTTCCACCACAATAAAGCTTCCTCCGCTTGTGCTTCACCGATATTCAATACCTTGGAAGGGATTTCGCCATAAAGATTTCCGGAAAGGACAATCAAATGTTCCTTGTATTTTTCAACCGTCGCCTTATCAATACGCGGTACGTAATAAAAACCTTCGGTGTACGCAACCGACGACATTTTTGCGAGATTGTGATAACCTTGTTTGTTCTTAGCAAGAAATACCACTTGGTAACCATTGTCTTTGCGCGTTTTATCTTTTCGATCTTCACATATGAAAAATTCACATCCAACGATAGGTTTTAATGTTTTACCGTCGAAATGTTCGTTGTTTTCTTCGGCTTCTTTACGCTTTGCCTCTATGGATTTGTTGTGATCGAAAATCTTGCTTACAAACTTGAAAGCGCCCATCATGTTGCCGTGATCTGTCAGCGCTACCGCGGGATGACCTTGTTTTATTGCAGCGTCGACTAAGCTGTCCACGGAAATAGTGGATTGCAGGACGGAGAATTGGGAATGGTTGTGCAAGTGCGCAAAAGGCGCATCTTCCAGCTCCGCCAGCAAATTTTTGTCGACAACGACGCGATCCGATCCATCGGATTGATTTTCGCGAAGTGATTGCGAAGCCGCTTTTAGATTGACATGTTTCAGTCCGACCGTCGGAATTCTAGTCGGATTTTCTCTTTTAAAATCCGTAAAATATCCGGTGTCAACCTGTAAATCTTCTGGCGTGAACACTTCTTTACGCACCAACTCGAAGAAACAACGTGTTGTTGCTTCCACATCGGCGGTTGCATTATGTGCTTCCGCGAAAGGTACATCGAAAAGATATTGATGTAATTCGGTCAGGTTCGGTAACTTGAAACGTCCGCCGCGTCCACCGGGAATTTTAAGTAAATCCGCTGTTACTTCTGTACAAGTATCCAAAATAGGCATCTTCGCCATCGGCGAATCCACACCGAAGCGATAAAACTCACAACCCATGATGTTGATATCGAAACCAATATTCTGACCGACCACGAATTTAGCTTTCGCCAAAGCTTCATTGAAAATTGGCAAAACTTCCTCCAAGGGAATACCTTGTTCCGTTGCCAACTCTGTGGAAATACCGTGAATCTTCTCTGCGTCATATGGGATATTAAATCCATCCGGACGAATTAGAAAATCTTGATGCTCGACCAAATTACCCATTTCATCGTGTAATTGCCATGCAATTTGAATACAACGCGGCCAATTATCGGTATCGGTAATTGGAGCGTCCCAGCGTTTAGGCAATCCCGTGGTTTCGGTATCGAAGATGATATACATGAGCGGTGTTTCTAAGTTTTTAATAACAGCGAAAGCAGCACATTAAATATGCTGCTCTCCAAAATATCATAGCTATTTAACGGCTTTTTAGTCGAGGATAATCACCTCCACGCGTCTATTTTTCTGACGGCCATCAGCAGTTTTGTTGTCTGCTACCGGAACAGTTTGGCCACGACCCTTAGTAGAAATCCGAGATCCGGAAACACCAGCCGATTCTAAATATGCTTTTACGGAAGCAGCGCGTTTTTCTGACAACCAAACATTGTAATTTGCTTCGCCAGTCGAATCCGTATGTCCGTCTACGCGTATTTTTTTCTTCCTATCTGCATTTAACAAATCCGATAATTTATCCAACTCTGCTTTCGCAGCGTTTGTTAAGTAAGAAGAGTTAGTAGGGAACAACAAATCAGAAGATAGCGTAAACTTAATTCCTTCATCTGTGCGCGAAGCATCTTTAAATTCGCTCTTCACATTGTTTAGACCGTCATCAGTGCCATCTTTTGATACCACCGCGCCAGGGTTTACAATCATATTCTTTTGTTTACAAGAATAGAAAGATAATGAAGCTAAAACACAAACAGTGAGAAGGTTGATCCTTTTTATCATCTTAAGTACGATTTTTCGTTTGGTAAATATAGTAAATCTAGTTCAAAGTGTTTTCCACAAATATCTTTTCTTGCACAGCTTTAATTTCTGGAATTTCGCGGTAAAGCTTCCAAATCAAGCCCGTACGTGCGTTTTCAATCATAATGGCGACGGAAGCTTGATTAACGGATAAATATTCGTCGGAAACATCACTATTTTTCAAATCTAACCACGAACGGAAACCGTATTCCGTCAACAAAATATCGCCATAGTTGTGGTAAAGCGCAAGGAGAGCTTGCAATCCTTTTTCATAATCAACTGAAACAGAGGAAATACTGATAGCGGGATTGATATGAAAGGCAGCGCGTTCATCCGTTTCCGAATCATATCCCCAAATATCGACATTCCTTGTACCACGACCAGATTCATTATCGCGTCGTTTTACATAATCTGTATAATTCTTCAGAATTTCTGCAAATCTATAACTTTCCGTATTTGCGAGACGAGGGTCAATCGTAAGAAAAGGCATATACATAGACAATAAATTGCGATTTGTCAGTTCGCCAAAAGGTACATTCACGCCGTATAGCACTGTATCTTTTACCATGTTTTGGCGCCGCAAAGTATTATCCAAATCCTGCATGTCATTCGCAAGCGTTTTGTTCAGCTTTCGTTGGTCTGTAACCACTTTCCCTGTATCCAAACCTTCGATACTGTCTATTGAGAAGCTGTCAAATTCTTCGTATTCCAAAGTTAGGTTATTGAGAAATCCGCTAGCAGAAATACCATTTTTAGCAGAAGCAGCCGCTAAAATGTAGCTATTCATACTTTGATTTAATCCGCCCAATGGCTTGATGTTGGTAAGCTCCTGCAAAACGCCCACATCGGAAACCAAAACATCTTCCGTATCTGCCATGACCAATGCTGGCCAATTAATATTTTCCCAAAGTTTTGTAATTTTTTCGCGAACATATTTTTCATCCGCATCATCTCCATCTAGATATTGACGAGCAATCAATAAAGCTTGGAAAATAGTTGTTGTGGCGGTTAAACTATAATTCGGTCGCGAATCCAAATGAATAGCATCTTTCTTACGACCGTCGTAGTACGATGCGAAGATACCATGTCGATCTGGAACAGAGCCTAAAAAGTCGACAATGCGTTTCGTGCGTAACGTAAAGTTCCTTCTAGAAAAGTATTCTCGATCAACACCAATTAACAAGGATAGCAGTGCCAATCCCGTTTCATTGGTAGAAACGACCGTCTTGCCTTCTTGCTTGAAAGGCGTATGCATACCGCTGTTGATATCGAAGTTGTCGATGAAGTAATTCACGTGCGCGCGTTGGATAAAATCGAAGATCTGATCATCAGCCAGTTTCGTTGGTTTTACCTGTTGAACTGCCGAGAATGGTGACTCTTTATAATCGTAATCCACCCAAGCTATCTTATAGTAGTAGGTTTTGTCTAAAACGGGAATGTAATCCAAACTACCTTGCATACTAATCGGACGGATACCGACAGCTTCGAAGTTCTTATTGTCTTCTGAACGATATATTTTCACATAACGAATGCTTGGCGTCAAAGGCAATTGCCATTGTAGTTGGATATGCTTATCAAACGGATAAACTTTAGATAATACTGCTGGCGACGTTAATTTTGCTTTCGAATAGTTGGTGGGTAAAAATTCGATTTGATCGATGTAAAGATGATGCGAACCTTCTCCTTGTTGGTGGAATACGACGGCTTTAATTGCACTGTCATAATCTATACCATTGAGCTCTGATATCGGTATGCGCACATCCATCCACGTGTCCACGTTGAAATCCTCGATAAAATTCGTCAAGTTTACCTTTTCACTGTCGCGATTTTTCTGACGAATGGACAGCAAAGGCAATTGCTTGGTCGTAGTTTTGGCAGAATTTACGTAAAGCTTAAGTACCAAAACATCTTTGCTCGTAATTCTATAGCTAAATTTTTGGCGGCTATACTTTACGGCAGCTTCCCAATTTCCGCCATTTGCGTTTTGATAACGCAGGGAAAGCGCGTTACCCGGTGTAAAGAAAATGCTATCTGAAACGGGAAGATGGCGATCAATATTCTCCACCCAACTACCTCCTTCAGAATGCGTTTCGCTCTTGGCATACACACCAGATATGAGGCTGTTGTCGAAAACCACTTCGGGATAGGTGTCTGCTTTCGCTTGTACAGCAACTATAAAACTCAAAAGGATTAGTAGACGTGTCAACATCATAGTTAATTCATTAGATAAATCAATTGTGACATGCTTTGCAAAAATCAAACCATTATCCCAGAAACGGGCGGTAAAGCTTATTGCTGATGTTTAAATGTCTTTTCGGTTTGTACAATCGGAAACATCGAAGCATTTAAATTATTCAAATGCGGCAATAAATTGCCTTCAGAACATTTAAAACAACAAAACCCTCCATAAAATGAAGGGTTTTGTACCTAGGGCGGGAATCGAACCCGCACTCCTTTAACAGGAACAGGATTTTAAGTCCTGCGTGTCTACCAGTTTCACCACCTAGGCAACTTAAGAGCGAAAGACGAGATTCGAACTCGCGACCCCGACCTTGGCAAGGTCGTGCTCTACCAACTGAGCTACTTTCGCTTTTGGTGATGAAAATATAGCGAGAAACTTTAAATGTTAAAATAGTTTTTGAATGTATGACGCGCATGAACGACTAACGTATTAGTAATGCGCATGTTATTTTTCGTCGCATCCAGTAAATAAGGTGGATCAAGATAGAGATAATGCCTAGGCGATCTAAACTCTTTGAGCTATAGCCGCTTTTTCAATTAGATCTTTTTGTTTTCGGAAAACGCGTCAAACGTACACTTATGTTGAAGAATATGTTAATTAATAATTAACAAGTTTTAAAAAAAATTAATAATTTCGAACTCTTTTAAATTGCTTTATAAAACATTAATAGGTCTTGTATTTGGTCTTGCGCACTAATTACATTCCAAACAAGATTTGTAGCTAATTAACTACAAGATAATTTGATATGAATTGGAACGAAGGTCTATATGCGGAATTCGGCTATTAATTTGTGTTAAAAAGGATAAGCATTATATCAATTAATTAAACTAATGATTTAACATAAAAAATAAACCGTTGGCTATGAAACAACAATACACACCGCCGCTCATCGATTGCTATCAAATAGCAGTTGAGCATAGCATTGCAGCAAGTTCGTCCGATATTACAGTTGGTGGAAACACAGGTAGCGGAAATGCGAACCAACCTGATGTAGAAGACTGGCAATCCACAGATGGCTTTAACCAAGGCTTTAATATGTAATAATGAAAGTTATGAATAAACTTTTTAGTTCCTCATTTCGCTATTCATTCCTTGCTATATCGTTACTTGTTATAGCCTTAACTTCATGTACAAAGGATGATAAAACTGAATCAGAAGGCGATGGTACAGAAATAACCATCGACCTAGCCGGAATCGATGATCCGACAAATGTTAATTCAAGCATCGCTAGATCTGTCACAGGGACGGCGAATGCAGAAAGTATTCTATCTCAAAAAATCTTAGCACAAGAAATTAAACATTTTGAAGAAGATGGTCTCGACGCTATTGTCACGCTATCTGAAATAAAGGATAATTCGATTAAAGATAGCATAAATACGACCAATAATGTCGACCCACTTAATACAAAATCAAGCGCTACATTAACCAGTCCACGAGCACCATTACCGTCAGGTATTGCGTATCGAGTAGTGTTTTATGAAAATGGTGTGTATAGAGCTACAGTAAACGCAACGTCTGGTAGCGAGTTTAAGTGGACATCTGCTAGTCGTCTTCGGACGTACACTTGGTTCGCGTACTCTGTAAACACGAGCAGCGCTTTTACGGGCAATTTTAGTTCTACAGCAACTACGATAGATGTTAGTAATTCGAGCGCATTCCTATTTGCTTCGGGCACCATCAGCACAAATCCCGACAATCGTAACAACAAGCTAAACATTGTATTGCAAAACAAATCAGCAAGAATTGATGTTGTACTTGACGGACGGGGTATGTTTGGTCGTATGTTGAATATATCTGCAAATAATATTACCCCGAATCATTTGAAATCCGGAACATTTAACTGGCAACAACAAACCTACAATAGCACGTATAACCCAAATACACTAATCACTACGGTTAATAATGCAGGTTTTGTGAATTATAATACATCCTCAGCCGATTCCATACGCGTCGGAACATTTTATACCGTAGATGGAGTGAACCCTATTTCCGATTTCGGCATTAGGGCCTCATTTAGTGTTTCGCCAGATGCAAGTAATTTCGGAAACAGAAATTTTAGTAATAAAAATTTCAACTTTACAGGCACGACATTTACACCCCAAATAGGATATCGCTACCGAATTACTATAACGCCGATCATGTCAACTAAAACATTAAATGGGGTCGAGTGGGCGCGAACGAACTTATTCTACAACGCAACCAGACGCGCCTATGGATTCAGACATCATGGTTCGAACAGATATGGTACTTCTACAAATGTTGAAAGCGCTGGGGAATTTTTTAATTGGCGCGCGATTTTGCCAACTTTCGGGGCAGCAACAAATCAAGGGGATCCATGTGCTATGGTCTACCCCGCAACAAAGGTTGGTAACAATTGGGTTGGTCATTGGAGGATGCCGACGAGAGATGAAGCAACGGCGCTTGCTAACACCTCTTCGCCTGCAAGGTCTTTAGCGACTGCCACCGATGACCAGTTGGTTAGGTACTTCAATTTTAATTATGGTGGTACTGATGACTACGGAAACAACTGGATTGTTTTTATATTATACGGATACAGAAACGTGGGAAGCAATACGATAACTGGCTTCAGCAATAATGGAAATGTCGACGGTGAGGGGTATTTTTGGACTTCTACTGCTGGAGCGACCCCCGGACAAGCTTACCAGTTAAGTTTCAACACAGATGGAGCTACAATTTTGACCAATACGGAAAGAAATGTCAATGCAGGACTTAATATACGTTGCGTTAGAAATACGACATGGACCAGCGCTAATATGCCAGCACTACCACCTGCAACTTACCAATAAACTAATTTTGTCAAAATAAAATAATAAAGGAGCTAAGTATAGCTCCTTTATTATTTTATGCATACGAGTATATTCCTTTTCATAATATTACACGCCGGACCACCTGCCGCTAAGCACTCAAATGCTGAAGGCTAACAAATTAGAATTAATTAATCGTTCCAAATAAATATGGCATGACAAAAATCTACAACAACCCACTACTCTCTTTATCTAAAAACAATACTGAATTTTCATGCGTACGCAAAATTGTAGATGGGCAACTCGTGCTTATTTCATCTTGAATGGTGGCACGAACTGCAGACGCTTTAGTGGAACCCGGAACTACGCAGTTGATATATTGCGCAGACAAAAGCGCGGGGATAGTTAACGTAAGGGCGTGTGTTGGAACAAATTCTATTGCAGTAAAACATCCATCATTCACTTGCTGCATCCGACAGACTTCATCCAACCCCACTACCTTAACCGCGAGTTTATCTTGAAAATCAGCAACCGGAGGATCATTAAAAGCCAAATGCCCATTTTCGCCGATCCCCATACAAACAAAATCGACTGGAAAATCGCGTAGAAGTTTTGCATAACGATCACATTCCGCTTTGGTATCTGACGCATTTCCATTCATATAATGCACGGATTTGAATGGAAAGCGATCGAAAAGCTTCGATTTCAAGAAATTTCCAAAGGCCTGCGACGCATCCCCTTCCAAACCAATGTACTCATCCATGTGAAAGGCATTGATTTTACTCCACGAAATAGCATACGATTCCAGTTGTTGTAGAAACTCATTTTGCGAAGGAGCTGCGGCAAAAATGATGTTTACTTCTTCTCTATCCTCTAAAAGTTTTTTTATAATCTCTGAAAATCGTTCTGCGGCAGCAGCACCTAAAAGATCTCTTGATTTATAAATACGTGTATCCATTGGTTTTCGTTATTTTAGGATGATTGTCCAAACAATAATAGTTACTTTCATAAAAAGTTTAATTTTTCCCCGAACAATCGGCAAAACTAAATTACAAATAATTTCGTGTACGTACACGAAATTATTTGTAATTGTTTACCTTGCTTCAAATTAACCTATTAACAAATCTTCAAAGGGTAATCGTCTATGACCTTACAAAATCAACCGCCTAAGCGGTATCTTTCACTTGATGTGCTACGCGGAATCACCGTTGCTTTTATGATTGTGGTAAACACTCCGGGCAGTTGGAGTTCCATTTATTCGCCATTCGCGCATGCAACATGGCATGGATTCACGCTTACCGATTTGGTTTTTCCTACCTTCCTTTTCGTGGTGGGCAATGCAATAAGCTTTAGTTTCAAAAAGATTGATAATCAACCATTCTCTGCATTTTTCGGCCGATTATTAAAGCGTTCCGTCATCATCTTTTTGATTGGCGTCCTCCTGAATCATTTTCCTTTTATCGATTTCGGCGCCGATAGTTGGACACTTAAAGACATATCTTCCGTACGTATACTAGGTGTTTTGCAGCGGATCGCATTGTGCTATTTTCTTGGCGGCTTAATCATTTATTTCTTTAGAAAAGCAAGCACATTACTGTTGATTAGTACGGGCATTTTACTGATGTATTGGCTAATATTGTATTTATTTGGAACCGGTAACGATCCTTATGCTTTAGAAACAAATGCTCCAAAACTTTTCGATGATCTAATTTTTAATGCAAAAAATCTGTATCAAGGATTAGGTATTACATTTGAGCCAGAGGGAGTTTTAAGCACTCTCCCATCTATTGTGCACGTTATCGTTGGCTATCTGATTGGTAAATTTATTCAGGTGAATGGAAACAAACGAAGCACTTTCTTACAATTATTAGTGATTGCGACTACAGCACTAGCGATCGGATTGCTTTGGGATACCGTGTTTCCGATCAATAAGTCGCTTTGGACAAGTTCCTATGTGCTTTATGCTTTGGGTTGGGATATCTTCATTCTAGCTGTGCTAATGGGAATTATTGATTTGCTTCATCTTAAACGTTGGACGTATTTTTTTGAAGTTTTCGGTAAAAATCCTTTGTTCATTTATATTTTAGCGTGGGTTATTATTAGCGCACTTCATATCATTCCGGTAAACGGTTCTACCGTACCAAGTTTGTTTTACCGTGATTTCCTCTTAAATCATTTTGCCGACAAAACCGCTTCCCTACTATTCGCAGTTTGCTATATGCTACTACTTTGGTTGATTGGTTTTGCATTGGATAAAAACAAGATTTACGTAAAAGTTTAAAGATTATGAAGAGATATATCTTATTATCGATAGCGATTAGTTTCTGTGCCTGTATCGGTTTCTCGCAGAATAAATCGTCATCTAACATTAAGCTGCGCTGGAAAGTTTTGGAAAAAGACCACCATAATTCGGGAAAAACGCTTTCAGAACTTACATTATTTAATCACTCGAAGACGAAGCTATCGAAAATTGGTTGGCAGATTTATTTCAATAATGGAGAACCAAAAGTTCTAGACCGTGATTCTACATTGGCGAGGATCAATTTGATTAATGGAGATTTCTATCAATTACTCCCTGGTGATGGATTTAAGGAAATTAATAAGGGCGATTCCGTAAAATTTCAAGTGCTATCCAAATCGATTCAAAACATTTCGGATTATCCGACTGGGTTTTATATCATTTCCAATCATCAAAAAGAGAAGACATCTGATATCGAGGTAGAATTTGTGTATGGCGTTGATATCGCAGAACACGAGCGCCGAATCGCAAATTTATCGTATGAGAAAACAGAGAAAGCCAACAAAGCAAATGCTGGGAATGAAAATTTACGACCAACGATTTTCCCTAGCCCAACATCCGTTAATTATCTTGAAGGGACATGTACACTAAATCTTAAAACGAGTATTCAATCAACCGATTTTCCGAGAGAAGCGGAATTGCTTAGGACGGAATTAGCGAATTTATTAAGTAAACCGAACTCCAAAAACAAGGCAAAAAGCACTATCGTTGAACTCAAGCGTCAACCTGACCTGCCGCATGAAGGTTATCAACTATCTATTTCCGCCGAAAAAATCGTTCTGGAAGCATCATCCGAAGCAGGTATGTTCTACGCGATTCAATCCCTTAGAACATTGATTCCAGCGGAAAATTGGAAAGCAAAAACTCAGGAAATTACATTGCCAGCTTTGCAGGCAAAGGACGCTCCGCGTTTTCCTCATCGTGCTTTTATGATGGATATTGCGCGCAATTTTCAACCCAAATCCCAAATTTTGAAAGTGCTCGATCTACTTGCTTTATACAAGATTAATCGACTGCACCTGCATTTTAACGATGATGAAGGCTGGCGAATTGCGATCGATGGATTGCCGGAGTTGACGGAAGTTGGAAGCAAACGTGGACATACATTGACCGAAGAAAATCACCTGTCGCCAGCTTATGGTTCGGGTTGGAGAACAGATAATCCTGCTGGATCTGGTTTTCTTTCCCGTAAAGATTTTATTGAAATTCTGCGTTATGCAAACGATCGGCATATTCAAGTCATTCCGGAATTCGAAACTCCTGGACATGCGCGCGCGGCAATTAAAGCCATGGATGCACGCTATGTAAAATTCAGCAGGGACGGAAAGCAGGCGGAAGCAGAAGAATTTCTATTGCGTGACCCACACGATCAATCCGTCTATCGATCTATTCAAGGATTCAACGATAATATTATCAATCCAGCTTTGCCTTCGGTTTACCGATTTTTAGAGAAACTGATCGATGAAACGGTTGCGATGTATAAAGAGGCAAACGCACCTTTGCACACCATTCATTTTGGTGGCGATGAGGTTCCTGCCGGCGTTTGGGAAAAATCGATTGCTGTAAATCGTTTGCTGCAATCGGATAAGACCGTCAAGAATGTGGATGAATTATGGCATTATTATTTTAAAAAATTAAATGCTTTACTGAAAGACCGAGGATTATATTTGTCGGGCTGGGAGGAAATTGCACTTAAAAAGGAACTCGTTAACGGCAAGAAGCAAATGGTTTTGGATGAAAGATTTTTGGGAGAAGACTTTCATGTTGATGTTTGGAACAACCTGTCGGGAAATGAAGATCTTGCTTATACACTGGCAAATGCCGGGTACAAAGTGGTGCTAACGAACGTCACTAATCTTTATCTTGATTTAGCATACAACCCCAGCTACTATGAGATCGGTCAGTATTGGGGCGGATTCGTCGATGTTGATAAACCGTTCGATTTCGTGCCAATGAATTACTACCAAACACAACAAGAAGATCAATATGGAAAACCGATTGCCGCTAATCATTACAAAGGAATGGTTCAGCTCACGGAAGAAGGCCGAAAGAATATTGTGGGAATTCAATCGCCATTATGGAGCGAAATTTTGACGACTAAATCTGAATTTGAATATATGCTTGTTCCAAAATTGCTATCCTTTGCGGAACGCGCATGGACGGCCGATCCACTTTGGGAAATCAATACCGGAACAGCTGACAAAAAAAGTGAGCAATGGTCAAAATTTATCCGTGTTTTAGGCTTACAGGAACTGCCTAGATTACAGCATTACGTTGGAGGTTTCTCATATCGCATTCCAACTGCTGGATATGTAGTAAAAAATGACCTGGTATTCGCTAATAGCTTATATTCAGGAATGAAAATCCGTTTTACAATTAACGGTGAGGAACCTAAAGCAAAAAGTCCGGTGTTTGTTTCTGGAACGCCATTTCAATTGAGCATGAAGCTACGCGTTTTCGATCAATCCGGCCGAGGCGGCAGATCTATTTCCGTAACGAAATAAACCTATATATTAAAAAGGCCGGGCGAGCCCGGCTTTTATTTTAAATACAAGCAAATATCTATTAGTCAATCTCTCGACCGATAGCCTGTAGCAAACTCGCTTGTCCGGTCGCATCTTGTGAAATTTCCCAGATCATTACCCCTGCAATATGTTGTTTTGCGTATCTGGTTTTTGCTTCAATAGCAGTAACGCCATTATATTTATATCCAGCGTATGTGTCAACATGAGATGCCGCCGGATGAGCCGCAACGATATCCTTAAATGCAGTATAAGTTCCAGTTCCAACATTTCCTTGATAACCATAAAACGGTAATCCCAAAGTCAATTTGGATGCAGGACATCCATTGTCCAAAAAGCGTTTAATATGTACTAAAGCATCCGCATACGTAGAATGGTTTCCGCTACCTTCCCAATTGTTATCGTAGGACATGATATGAACGAAGTCCAAGTGCGCAAAAGCGGCTGGTGGAATCATTCCACTGGTATACGGCGCAGAAGCGGCAGTTACTAACTTTCCGAGTGGATTAAGCGCTGCGCGCAATTCTTGGATAAATGGCACATAATTTCCTGCGTTTTTAATTGCCGTTAAATTTGCACCTTCGATATCCACATCGATCCCATCCAAATTGTAATGATTAGCAAATGCTACAATTTTTGCGATCAAATTTGCTCGGTTCCCGGGTTGCAGTAGCGTGACCATATTTCCAGAACAATTAGGCACCTTTCCTCCAGCGAGCGATGCCAAAACTTTTAGGCCGTTCTGATGTGCTTTGGTTACGATGTAATTGATCTCCGTGGAGTTCGCATCGCTACAAACTGGTTGCCCATTTGCCATCATTTGTCCGGAATTATTTGGACTGAAAAACGCAATATTGATATGCGTCAAGATATTTAAATCGGTATTATCCATAATCTGTTGCACGTTGCCCCAAGATGGTACGTAGCCGAAAACAACTTTTCCGGATGCTTGCGCGGCATTTCTCGCATTAGTACCTTCTGCTTTGCTAAGTTGATCGCTCGCTGTACTTTTGGAGCATGAACTGATTAATCCGATCGTTGCGATGACGCAAAATGATTTGATGATTTTCATAGTTTTAAATGTATGTGATAAATATTTATTGAATTATCCGTTACTATTCATTTCCTACTCCTCTTTCACCGAACAACTACTTTTTCTATTTCTTATTGACATCAAACACCAACTTACCTCGTACAAAGGTTTGTTGTACTGATATATTTTCATTGAATATGACGATATCCGCATCCTTCCCTGTCGACAAATCGCCTTTCTGATTACTGATACTCAAAATTGAAGCTGGAACAGTGCTTGCCATTTTCACTGCATCGGCTATGGAAACGTTCGCTAGGTCTATCATATTTCTCACCAACCGATCCATCGTAGCAACACTTCCAGCAAAAGCCGTACGATCGGGTAATTTGGCTACGCCATCTTCCACAATGACATCCAAACCACTTTTCAAACTTCCCAAAACACTCGGTCCTTCGGGCATTCCCGCTGCACGCATCGCGTCGGTCACCAACGCGATCCGATCCACGCCTTTAATTTTATGAACTAATTGTAGCAAGGGCGCTGGAAGATGAATACCATCAGCAATTAATTCCACCGTAACATCATCCAGCAAGTAAACGCTTTCTACAACACCGGCATAGCGGTACGCATTCCTACGCGAAACGCCCGACATGCAAGAATAGAAATGAGTTGCATGAGAATACCCAGCTTCATAAGCACGCATCACATCATCGTAAACGGCATCCGTATGTGCAATGGACGCCATAATGTGGTGCTCACGCAAAAATTCCCCAAACTCAATTGCACCCGGCAATTCCGGCGCTGCGCTCCAGCGCTTAATGTGTTTGGACGAAGCCACCAATTCGCGGTATTCTTGGGGATCGGGATTCCGTATATATTTTGGATCTTGCGCACCTTTTTGCTTCATCGAAAAATACGGCCCTTCGATGTGCAATCCGACGAACTGCGCGCCCAAACAATCCGCATCTACAACCTCCTCATAGGTTTTAATGGTGCGATGAAGATCTTCTTTCTCACAGCTTAATGTCGTCGGCATCATCGAAGTTGTGCCATATTTAGCATGCGTTTGTGCAATTCCGATGAACGCTTCCGCAGTGTTGTCCATAAAATCGAATCCACCTCCTCCATGCACATGGATATCGATAAATCCCGGCGCCACATAATTTCCTTGTGCATCTATTTCCTGCGCAGCATCTACCGCAATATCGTCCTTGCTAATCGCGGCGATTTTATCGTTTTTAATCAGCAGATTTCCATTATCGATCACTCTTTCGGGAGTGATAATGCGCGCATTAACTATTTTTATATAAGAATTCATTAAAAGATTTATTTGGAAGACCACGATGTAATGCGATGGCCATAAAAAGCATAAAAAATGAGGTAAGCGTAACACGGCAATAAAACCCAATACGCTTCACGTAAGCTATGGTGATCTGCCCAATAACCATAAAGCAAAGGCATAATGGCGTTTCCGCATAGCCCCATAATGAGCAGGGAAGCGCCTGTTTTGATAAATCGTCCTAGATTATTTAATGCCAATGGCCAAACGCCGGCCCAAATCATGGAGTTGGCGAAACCGAGCAAGACGATAAACCAGATCGAAATATCAACGGTTTGTCCGAAAGCATGAATCGGATGTTTGACGATCAAAATCAGTGCACTCAACAGCAAACCAAGTACGGTACAGATTTTCAACGCAGTAATTTGCGAAAGCACTTTTGGAATAAAAGAAATGCCTAGAAGGTAACCAACGATGGTAGCGGTTAGCGTGTAGGATGGAAAGTTTTTTGCCGTTAAAAAATCTACGCCTAAATGAGTGGCATAATTAACGATGCTATCCACCGCAATCACTTGCGAACCAACGTGAAAAAAAATAGCTATTGCGCCGAGCACCAAATATGGAAAATCCAACACGCTCTTTTTCGTTGCATTCGTCGTGGCCACCTCGTCAGCTTCATGATCCGTATCAATTTCAGGAAGTGGAGAAACACGAACCAACAGCGCCAAAACCGCAAGCAACGCGCCAACAACGGCGTACGGATGGACAACACGCGCAATAAGCGCATCCAGCGCAGCTTCTTTTTCCAATCCCTGCATCAGCTCAATCTGTTGAAACATCAAATTATCAGTCGGCTTTAAGATTACCGCAGCAAACAGCGCTGGCGCAATAATCCCGGCAAGTTTGTTACAAATTCCCATGATGCTAAAACGTTGTGCTGCACGATCGCTAGGACCAAGGATGGTGATGTATGGATTTGCTGCTGTTTGCAAAATAGCTAATCCAATTCCCAAGGTGAACAATCCGGTTAGGAAGACAGGATATGCACGATTCAAACCGGCTGGAACAAATAAAAATGCACCAACCGACATAATGATAAATCCGACCATCATGCCTTTCTTAAAACCAATGCGCTTGAGCAAATAGCCCGAAGGCAAGGCCATTACCAAATAGGCAATGTAGAAAGCAAACGTTACTAAGTACGATTCGAAGTGATTAAGTTCGCAAGCAATTTTAAAAAACGGAATTAAGATAGCATTTACCCAAGTGACAAACCCGAAAATAAAGAATAGCAAGCCAATCAATCCGATGGATATTTGCGTATCACGCTTACTGAGATCGGAAACCCGAACGGATGTTTTTGTTTTCGACATATCGCTTTACGATTGATTTTGAATCCACTTTTCCAGCTTGCTGACCAGTAAATGATAGCGGTAATTCCTTAAATATTCTTCCTGCTTAATTTCGGAATCAAATAATAGATCACTTTGCAATGCCTTAAATTCCTTATCCACTTCCTTCACATTAAGCCTTTTTAATTTGGCCAAAGCATTTGCAGCATCCGCTTGCTTGAATGCTACTTGATTCAGCTCATTTTCGACGGCAATGCACACCAAATAATTATACCTGATATTGGCCATAAGTTTGTAATGCGCGAATTCTTGTTTGTTACTTTTTACGGGAAGATTTTCAAATGTTTGCAAGGTATGATGCGCACTATCTATTAACGTCGGCAAGGACATTCCCGCTTTACTCACCTTTCCTTGGTTTACCTCGTAAGGAGCAGAAATCAACGCTCGATAAAATGCAGAAGCATTATTCTCATCCAATCCATATCGCTTTTGCGCGTAATCTGTGGAAAATTCTTCGATATCCAAAGATTCAGATTGATTGACGGCCGTGAAAAATGCATTCGTCAGCAAGGAAAATCCCGAAATCGGATAAACGCGACGAATAGCATGCAAATCAACTAAATCGGATGAACTTTCCATAATCGTCGAGTACAAACCGGAAGTCGACCAAGATGTAATAACGATCCCTTTATATCCCAATTCCTTCGCCTGCGGAATGAACGTTTTGACATTATTCAAGTGTTTCCACCAATCCGTCAGGAAATAAGTATCCGGATAACTGCGAATCGCCGGAGCACCCCAAATTTCGAAACCGCTTTCCACCAACTTTTTGTGGTCGCCAAAACGATCAAGCTCCCAGCCGTAATTCCAATCCACGAAAACCGTTTGCTTGGGCAATCCTTCCAATGCATCCGGATATTTCAAAGCGATATCTGCCCAAACGACAGGCGTTTTTCCTAAACTAATGACCAGCTCGCATAGCATTTTTATGTAGTCGCCATAAACCCGACCCAAGCCCACTTTTTCGGCTTTCGCTTTCGATTCCTTTCCCTTGCCCAGCAAGTAAGTTTCATCACCGCCAATATGGAAATATGGAGAGCGATGCGTGCTGATCATATCTGCAAAAAGATCAGCAAACAGCGATCTACACAGATCCTCTTTTATGGGATTAACCTGTGAAAAATCTTGCTGATCTTCCCTCAAATCTCTATATCGATAGTTTTTGAGAATGTATTCCACATGTCCGAAGCTTTGTTGCAACGGAATCACGTCCACGCCCAAAGTTTCACAATACGACACAAAATCGACAATTTCCTGGCGGCTGTAAGCGTATTGATTTTGGATAACCGGATGCTTTTCGAAAGGATACGTACCCTCCCATTCCATGATCAACGTATTGATGCCATTTGCGCTCAAATCTTTAACAAATGCTTTCAGCTTTGGCATTTTCATCACCTGAATACGAAGATCCAAATGGAAACCTTTTACAGGAAATTCCGCCTTTTGTGCATGCGCCATTGGAGTGAACATGATCAGCATGATCAGCCAATGAAAACGGAAGAATTGAAATAACGGTCGTTTGAGATTCATGAATATGATGTTTTCGACTAAAGTAGATTTGTTTTTATTGCGTTGCAAATTCGTCCGCCGGATTACTTAGCTTTCCGCGAATCCATTTACCGGATTCTTTCAGGTTATCATCCGTCCATGGACCGTTCGGGCAAGTTCCATTTTTCCATACCGCTCCACTTAATGGGCTGTCTGAATAATTCCAATTACACCAGGAAATCTTGTTGGTGCGCATAAAATCCAACCACAATTGGGAAGCAACAAAATCGTTCTCGCCATCGCCCCAACCATCTTGCGTACCGAACTCGGTCACGAAAACGGGAAGTCCAGCCGCGATCGCTTTGGAAACGTAATCACGTCTTCGCTGTTGGTGATTGCTTTGCCAAGTATCTGCCGCGTAAAAATGCATGGTGTACATCACATTTGCTTGCGTCAATGGATTTCCAATCGCCATATCCGGACGTGATGCATTTTCTGGCGTTCCTACAATAATGATGGATTTCGGATCATTATTGCGTACAATCGGAATGATTTGATTGGCGTAATTCTTAATCATTGCCCAAGTGACAACACCTTCCTTGTCGTTAGGTTCGTTACAAATTTCATATAGCACATTGCCTTTGTCGGCATGCTTTTTAGAAACATGCTCAAAGAAAACCTTTGCCAACTCCGTATTTGCATTCGGGTCGCCGGGATGCAGCATGTGCCAATCGATGAGCGCGTAAATCCCCATTTCATAACATTTCTCGACCAAATTATCGACCATCTGCGTAAACTTCTCCGGATTGGTTTCGTAACCGCCTTCTTGCACATACATAGAAATCCGCAAAATATCCGCTCCCCAACCATAAGCCAACAATTCCAGTGATTCATCGGTGTAGCAGTTACCACGATATTGCAAACCGTGCGTACTCATGCCACGAAGTTGAACCGCCTTGCCAAATTGATTGACTATTTGTGTTCCCGAAAGCGTTAGGCGGCCGTTTATGCCAAAAGGCGTGCTCGCTTTATCGGGTTTTGTCGACAGCACTTTTTCAACGGAATCCACCGATTCCGTCTTTTTCATATTTTCCGCTTTACAAGCACCGAATACGGTGAGCGCGATGGCAAAGAGGAAGGACATCTGTTTGTTCATAATAGAGTGTGATTTAGTGATTAAATATTTTACGTTGATTTCATTCGGAATGTTATTTCAATACGTCGTAAATAGCTTTTGTTAATGAATTCGGTCCGCTCACATCAAAATCGCCTTGCCATAAATAGGCGCCCAAAAAGCCGCTGTCTTTGATGAAGTTCGCTTTCCGCGTAACCATAGGTACGCCGTTGAAATAAATAGCCAAAGGCGCTAGCGACAAATCCACCTTTTCTTTGTCGAAAGCCGTTGGATAAAGCGCCAGAATATCGCGGAACGGGATGTAATTGAAAGATGTAAAACTCAAGTTATTGCCATTCGCATCCACAGCCGTATAACGCAAACCCATCGACGGAATACCAATTACTAACTTAGAAAGCGGCAATTTTCCTTTCCAAATGTTGGCGCTTGAAACCATATAATCATAGCCGGAAGGATTTCCTAAAGGTCGACCTGTTCCAGTATTCGCTCCGCTCTCGAATGCGCGGACATGCACCCAGTTCACATTCGCTAAGCTGCTTGCTGTGTAATAGCTATGTGTGTAATTTACTGGGACGGTCAAGCTAATGGTTTTCGATGTTCCCAATGCAACACGAAGTTCGTTCACAAAACTGATCGTTGCAGCAATGTTAGCTGTTGTTGTCGATTCTACACTATTGCCAACATCGGCCATCATAATATCCACACCGTCAAAGTTCCGCAGTTCAACATAAGCTTTGATGGCTTTCACCATTTCGCTTCGCTTGGCCACATCCTTTAATGCATTGCCAAAAGGATTGGCATCATACACATTCCAACCATTTGCGGAAAGCGCTCCACTAATTCCCAGCAGCACGGAAACACCTTTCAAATGCGCTTTGGTTACAATTTCTTGAGATTTTCGTCCGTTATCTCCACGAGAAAGATCCAATACGCCACTGGTATTGACTAATCCAGCTTTGAAGCAAACATGCGAAACCTGATCCCAGTTCAATCGCGCGATATCTCCCGTTTCACCCAAGTAGGAAAGCACCAAGCGATTATATTGCTTCGGTGTAAAAGCTTCGCCAGATTCTGCCAGCACAAAAACATCTTTGTAGCGACTGACGGTCGTACCATTGTAGCTGGCTTCCACGCTGACGCGATGATCGCCTACGCCGGAAGCTTTGTAAACAAACTGCTCGCCAACAGCAACCTGCTCACCATCTACTTTCCACAACACATCTACCTTTCCGGCAGGAGAAAACTGCAAACTGGAAAAATCTACTTCTTCCCCAGGTTCAAGAACTTGAACCGCATTCGGATTCGGAAAGATTGCTGCAATATCGCCACCCAAAATACGCGGCGTCAGCATTTCATTTTCCTCCTGATTTTTCAACACATCTTCCTTACAACCAACGAATAACGTCAGCAGGAACAGGAAGGATAATATTTTATAATTTTTCATAATCGTTCTATTTATCAATGCATTATTCCTGATCCCACCATACACGTTTTGTCCAATCGTCGCCACCTAAAAGTTGGATAGCCACGTCAACATTCGCTGTATTCTGTTGCTTTTCGGACAATGGATATTCAAATCTTCGAGGAATCGTTTGCGACATGGATTCGCCGTTCGGCGATGGTTGCAACTCCGGAAATCCGCTACGGCGCCAGTTGGAAAATGTTTCGTTTCCATTCAATAACAAGGCGATCCAAAGCTGCGTATTGATTTGTCTGAGTTCATCGCCAACCATCAACGGATTGCCCGAAATGAAATCAGCAATCTCGGTTTCTGAAACGACTGGGCCTTCCGGATAAAGGCTCAATTGTTGCATCGCAGCACGAACGCCTTTTTCAAAATGCTCTTGTGCTGTACCGCCTAAGTTCATTCCCAATCTCAGCGTAGCATCCGCTAATAGAAGTTCCACTTCCGCATACGTGATATGAAAAAACGGCGCATTGTTTCGCAACAAATTATGGTTCAATTGTGGTTTAAGATCGATGCTTCGCGGTGTGTAGGAAGATCCGTTCGCCAGGGTGATGGCACCCGAAGTCAAAACATCTTCGGAGTTGTATCTGCCCGGTATTCCTCCAACTAAACCAATCCTAGCACGAACCTGCGCGGTAATATCTTCTCGTTCCAAAAAACGCGTCGGCGCAACAGGATTAAACTCCCGGTAACATTTGATGAGATGATCGACCCGCGGATCATTTGTGCTGGTTAATGCATCTAAGAACGTTCTGACGACACGTCCCATTTCATTTTTCACATTCCAAGCAGCAGAAATGCCGTTAGGTCGTTGATCTTGATAGCTGTTCGGAATATTTTCGTGCCTGGTCATGCAGATATCGGCATTGCTGGTAAACAACCCGGCATCGTAAGCAGCCTGAATTTCTGCGCGCGCTTTCGCCGGATCCCTTTTCGCAATACGCAATGCTAAACGCAAGCGTAATGAATTAGCAAATTTTTTCCAAGCCGGAATATTGCCCTTATAGAAATAATCGTTCGATACCGGATCTTTGGAAGCATCCAATTGATCGCTTGCTTCTTTCAATTCCTTGAAAAAATCATCATAGATATCTTTCTGCGCATCGTATTTCGGACGTATGATCCCGGAATAACCTTTTCCAGCCTCGAAATACGGAATATCGCCATACAAATCGGTCAATCGCGCAAAGGTGTATACTTTCATAATCCGGCTCATGGCGTTTAGATTCGACTTCTCCGGCACACCGTTGGTTCTTTCGACTGCGTCAACAATATTTAGTGCGTCATTTGCATAACTTTCATCGAACATCCGCCATAAATACAAAGGCGTTTTCTTGTAAACCGCACCAAAACTCATGTTAAATGCGCCTGCAAATTGCTGCATCATGGGAATGAGCATAAAATAATTAGTACGTTCTTGGATTCCCAAATCGCCCGAGAAATATACTTGAGCATACGCCAGCTGGCTGGCTGGATCCATATCTGTTGATCGCGTTGTGTCGGTATTCAGATCGCCAAAATCTTTACATCCAGACAAACAAAACACAAACAGCAGCACTATCGAATAAATTTTAGTTGTTTTCATAATCTTAGGTGCTAAAATTTAATATTCAGGTTAAAACCAAAACCTCTTCGCGTTGGCAAAGAGCCGTATTCCAATCCTTGACCATTGCTATTATTATAGTTGGAATCCGGATCAACATTTGGAATATCTTTGTAGATGATGAAAGGATTTCGAGCCACCAGGCTGATAGCAGAACCCTTTAACCCCAAGCGATTATTTAACGCCTGCGGCAGTGAATACGTCAGCGTAATTTCGCGCACCTTCACATAGGTTGCTTTGTAAATAAACGGTGTGGCAATGTTTGCGCCTTCATTAGAAAATACCGTCCAATACAAACTCGGATCCATCGCGTTCGTGTTTTGCACATAAACCGGATCAGCCGCCGTTCCTGTATTCACAACCCCATCCGGTACGAATCCACCCATTCTTCCCTCCGATCGCCATTCTGCGGGAGATTTCTTTTCAGCTAAACGCTGTTCCTCCGAAGCGATCCATTCCGCACGACCTTCTAAGGTTGCTAAGGCCGATCCGCGCGCATGCATGAATAAATTTGTCATTGAGAATATATCAGCGCCATATTTCACATCCAACGCCGTGTTCACACTGAAACCTTTGTAGGAAACGCGACTGGTTAAACCGCCCGTCCAATCGAAAATCCCTTTACCCAATACTTTCATTTCCGGATCGATGGTTGGTTGCAGATTGGCATTTAGAATTTTGTTTCCTTCGGGATCACGTAGGAAATCGTATCCCATAATTGTGGCGTACTGCTCTCCCGGTTTAGCGACAACGCGCAACCCAGCCCAACGGGCTTCCGACAACGTCAAATATTCGCCGACGCGATCCGACAAGGATTCGATACGACTGATATTACGTGCAAAATTCACGCTCAAATCCCATTTCACTTTGCTTTCGTTGCTCAACAAACTTCCGGAAACCAATAATTCTACCCCTTTATTAGAAACTACCCCAGCATTAATCAATTGCTGCGGAAAACCGGATGATATGGCCGATGGCACAATATTGATTTGATCTCTGGAATCAGAAGAATAGTAAGTGGCGTCGAAGTTGAATCGGTTGTTGAAGAATTTCATATTGGTTCCGACTTCGTAAGAGCGCGTTCTGGTAGGTTTTAAATCGATCGGCGGAATAACGCGACTCGATATTTTACCATTTAGCGAGCCATTGAATGGCAGTTGGTTCAGCGCGTAATACAAATCCAATAAGAAGGGATCGGTATCATTTCCGACTTCCGCAATAGAAGCACGTAACTTTCCGGATGACAAAATACGGTTGCTGATTTTGAACGCGTCTGTGAATACAAAACTGGTCGACAGCGAAGGATAGGTATAAGAATTATTATTTGCCGGCAAAGTAGATGATTGATCGCGACGTAATGTAGCGTCGAAAAACAAGAAATCCTTGTAACCCAAAGTAGCTAAACCATATACGGAACGAATCGTACGCGGAATATCATTCTCAATCACTGATTTATCCAAATAACTTCCAGGCGTGATAGCATCCGGGACAATCATATTGGTAAATGCAGCGGTAGATCCTTGACGAAGACGTTGATTGATGCTCCCTCCGACGCGCGCCGACAAGTTGAAATCTGTTCCCAACTTTTTGGTATAGCTGGCTAAAACTTCCATTTGATTCGTCACATATCGTTGATTGACCTGATCAAGCTGTCCGCCGAGCGCGCCGGGCGTGGTTCTCGGACGATAGTTTTCGTAATCCAAATAGGTAATATCCGTTGCTGCTTTCGCATTTACATTAAACGCTTTGGAAAACTCATACGTAGCATTCAACGCACCCGTCAATCGATCTTTGTCGGTTACGTTGTACATTTCATTGATTACCCAATACGGATTGATGCGATATTGTCCGCCTCCCCAATCCAAATAATCGCCTTGCGCTGTTTTGTAGTTCGTTTTGAACAATTCCTGATCGATATTATTTGCCAATCCATTAAAACTGTTACCGATGTTCGATGGAGAATCGCCCAAACCGGCACGGTTGTTCACGCGTTCATTCAAGTAAGTTGCGCGTACATCAAAAGATAGCTTTTCGCCGAATTTTGATCTTCCTGTGAATGTATATGTGTTTCTACGGATATCGCTTGATGGAATAATGTCTTTGTAACGCAAATCGGAAGCAGAAAATCGAAAGCTCGATTTTTCCGTGGAATTAGATAATGCTACCGTGTTATTAAATGACGATCCGGTACGGAAAAAGTTTTGAATATTGTCCTGCACAAGCGCGTAAGGACGAGATTCACCATCAAATCCGACATAGTTTACTCCAGGATCCAATCTTGCTCCAAAATTGATGAACAAACTATTAAATGCTTGCGCTTGATCGCTTGGAATAAGTTGATTTCTTCCCTGACCGTACAAATATTGCACATCATCATAGCGAGTCAGCTGTGTTTCAATCGTATTTGTGCTATTGAAATCAATCCCCAATTCCCGTTTCCCCGTTCCTTTTTTGGTAGTAATCAAGATAACACCATTTGCGGCCAAACTTCCGTAAAGTGCCGACGCGGAAGGACCTTTTAATACGCTGATGCTTTCGATATCGTCCGGATTAATGGCCGAAATCGCATCGCCCATATCCACACCAGCGCCAAACTGTCCCGTCCCAACTTGACCGTAGTTCGAATTATCAATTGGAATACCGTCGACCACATAAAGCGGTTGGTTATCGCCAGTAATACTCGTTGCTCCACGTATTACCACTCGAGAAGATCCGGCTGGTCCACCTGCTCCGCTATTGATGACCAATCCAGCCACTTTACCAGATAAGGAATTCATCACGTTAGTTTCTTTTGCCTTATTGATATCGTCGCCACTGACCTGCGTAACGGAATAGCCAAGTTCTTTTTCCCCGCGTTTAATGTTCAAGGCCGTTACGACAACATTTTCTAAAGTTGCCATGCCATCCTGCATATTCAGATCGTACGTTTTCTTGGATGCATCCGCTCTCATCGTGACGGTTTCGTAGCTCAACATGCTGAATGAAACACTGTCGCCCGTGCTTACGCGGATAGAATACCCGCCTTGCACATTCGAACTGACGGATTGTTGTGTTTTTTTGTTTGTGATGGTTACTCCGGCCAATTTACTTCCGCCCGCACTTTGGATGATACCGGTTTGATTAAACGTTTGCTGCTGCGCGAGTGCGTGCCAGGGCCACCAAAAGGCACAACAGAGCAAGGTAGCTAGAAAATATCCAGCTAAGTGATTTTTTGAATTCATGTGGTTAGTGGTTGAGGTTAGTTTTTCTTTTGTATTAGTAGCTGTTTATCAATTCATTGAGTTTTCGTTAACGTACACGTTTTTGGTCTTAAAAAAATTCGCTAGCCAAAAGGCAGCAAATCTGTATTTCGGAAACACTCTCCTGATTTCCTTTGGTTAATTAAAACGAATATAATCATAAAATTCTAAAAAGCAAGTTTTTAGAATAAAAATCCATGACAAATTTTAAAAAATATAGCCTCTTCTCCCTTTTTCGATCAAATCCATTTCCAATTTTCATAGATTTAACGTTTATACATTGGAGCGAGAAAAAATGCAAAACATATTCAAGGAGCATTTAAAGGAACTCATTGAAATAAACGATGAGGAATATGCATCTATTAACACCTATTTTCAAGCTATGAAATTTCGCAAGCGGCAGTTCGTTATTCAGGAGCATCAATTTGTCGACAGCATATATTTCGTGATGAAAGGCTTGATTAAAAGCAGTTTTATCGACGAAGCAGGTAAAGAGCATATTTTACAATTCGCTAGCGAAAATTGGTGGACTTCGGATTTTGCTGCTTTTTATAAAAAAGAAAAATCGACCATCGCGTTGGAATGTGTCGAAGAATCCGAGCTGATGGCGATTCGCTTCGCGGATTTGGATCAACTTTGCATAGCATTTCCAAAAATGGAACATTTCTTTCGTTTGAAATCGAACTTCGGCTATGTTGCCCTGCAGAAACGTATTCTGTCGTTAATGGCAGATTCAGCAAAAGGCCGATATGAAAGCTTTTGCGCACAATATCCCCATCTGATTCAACGGCTTCCGAAGCAACTTATCGCTAATTATCTGGGATTGAGCAGGGAAACCTTAAGTCGGTTACAGCTGTGATCTACATCACATGCAATTTGTGCGCTATGTCCTTGTATGCAAAAGCTTGTTCGAACTAACTTTACAGCAACAAAAAATAGAAACATGTAGCGGTGTCAGCTGTTTCATGTTAGGTGACATCCTCCAAAAAAATACGCGGATGGATAGAATCAGAAAAAACGATTAATGCACTAAAAACGATAAGTTATGTCACAAGAATTAAGCAAAGAACCACAATTTGACGGAGTTGGATATGAGCCTTCACCTTTCTCGTTATCCCAGTTCGTAGCACCAAAAACAGACTACGATTTCACGAAATATGAGCGAGGTAACCAAGATAAAAACAAGAAAATCTTGGTGGTTTGTACAGAAGAGCGCTATATGACCATGCAAAACGGGAAAAAGTTTTCGACCGGAAATCATCCTGTAGAAACCTTAGTTCCGATGCTACATCTCAAAGCGGCAGGTTTCGATGCGGATATTTATACGCCAACTGGAGCTCCGGCAATTTTCGAAATGTGGGCAATGCCTTCTGAAGACGATGCTGTGAAAGGTATTTATGAGGAATACAAAGCGCAGTTGGAAAGTCCGAAAAGCTTGCAAGATTTCGTGTCCGGAAATTTAGAATCTGAGGTAGAATATGTAGCTGTATTTTTACCGGGTGGCCACGGCGCGATGTTGGGATTGCCAGAAAACAACGACCTGAAAAAAGTGCTTCAATGGTCAATCGAAAAAGACATTCACGTTTTAGCTATTTGCCACGGCCCGGCAGCTTTCCTGGCGGCGGCGCACGAGGAATCTGCGGAAGATTTCCCTTTCAAAGGTTATCAAATAAACTCTTTCCCGGATGCTATTGACACGCAAACTCCGGCAATTGGTTATGTTCCCGGAGAAATGCCGTGGTTTTATGGCGAGAAATTGCAGGCTTTAGGCGTCGAAATTCTAAACGGTGATATTTCAGGCGCTTGCCATACCGACAGAAAATTGGTCACGGGCGACAGCCCAATGGCAGCCAACAATTTTGGAAAAATGAGTGCTGAAGCGCTGTTGAAATAATTTTTACACAAAAAAGTAGAAAGAGCCGGAAAAAAAATCCAGCTCTTTCTGCATTAAGATATTTCTATCTCGCCTTTCTTGCATCATAAAGCGAAAACGGCCTAACTAATTTTTATAATACTGATAATTCTCTTTTGTCAGGATATCAATCGGCATATATTGCGTTTCCGGATTTTCCGCGTTCCCATTGAGATGCTGGTACAAGGTCATAATGCCACGATAACCCTGCTCTTGCGGTTTTTGGCAAATCAAGAAATCAATTACGTTCTCTTTCATATAATTGACATTCTCTTCGAGAAAATCGTAGCCAATCAACTTTACATTTTTGATTTTCCGATCGGCAAAATATTTCGCTACGGAAGCCACACGCGAATTGGTTACGAAAACTAAATCTATTTTTTGCGCAGCCATCACTTTATCCAACGCTAATTTGATGGAATCGTAATCGGTATTTCGAATATCAATCTTAGAAATTGACAAATCGCTTCCGGCCTTCTCGAAATATGCTTTGAATCCTTCCTCCTTTTTTAATAAGTGATGATGCAAATCAATTTCCTTCGAAATATTCACGATCAGTGCAGATTGTTTTTCACTAATCAAATATTTACTAAGATGAGCGGCCACATAACCACTTTGAAATAAATCGGGACCTACGTAAGAAATACGCGCGGTCGTATTTAAATCAGAGTTGATCAATACGGTGGGTATCTTTTTATCTTGACATTTGACTAAAAAGCGCTTTGATTCCGATTCAAACATAGGTGCCAATAAGGCTCCATGATATTCTTTATCGAACACCGCAGCCATTTGCTGGTCGAAAGTTTGTCTATCGTTCTGATCGAAAAAGTACTTATCAATTCGAACGCCGAAGTTCGATAATTCTTCTGCAGCTTGATTAATTCCATTCAGCGGTGCGTTCCAATATCCGGTTTCTGTGGAAACGGCAGGAATCAGCACCGCCAACTTAACGATCTTTTTGGAAGCCAAACGCCGAGCCATGATATTTGGCTTGTAATCGAATTCTTTAACGATGGCGAGCACTTTATCCTTCGTTTTTTGGGAAACGCCGACGCGATTATTTAATACGCGATCGACCGTACCTATAGATACGTTTGCTTTGATGGCAATCTCTTTAATACCAATACCTTGTGATTCGTCATTTCCCATTATAACAAAACTAATAAATTTCGAGATGTATTATGTAGACATTATGCGGCTGATATATCTCAATTAAAAAAAACGTCGAAGTTAAAAACTAAATGACGCAAGCACTAACCAATTTGAAAACTATATTTGACATTAACCAACACATAATATTATATTGTGAAAACAATACTTACTAAGCTTTTCACTATTATGATTGTCATTATGAAGACTATACTTACCGTTTTTCTTGCTTGTGCTTTTACTTGTGCTTTTACTCAAAATAAAATTAATGTTGTTACTGAGGATATCCATAATTTTTGGGAAGCATATGACAATATGCTTGAAGTAGATAATTTTTCTGATAAATTGAGTACAATAAATAAGATATACCTTGATAAACAGACGGCGGGTTTAAAAAAGTTCAGACAATTAAATAATTACAAAGACACATCTTACATCAAGATGCTTGAAAACTATCCTTCCTATTTTCAAGCGATCCGATCAAACATGCATAAGTTAGCGACTCAAAAAGAGTTAGTTGAATCTGCTTTCTCAAAATTCGAAACTCTATACCACGATCTTCAGGACGTCAATATCTATTTTACTGTAGGTTGTTTTAATTCTGGTGGCACAATATCAGATAATATGATTTTATTGGGTGCCGAAATCCTATCCGCTGATAGCACTATAAATTTTGAAGAGAAAAATCTAAAATGGTTAAAGGATTATGCCGAAACTCAAAAAATAGATAATATCGATTTCTTTACGATTCACGAATATGTACACATACTACAAAAGAAAAATGACACTTTGAAACCTACGGTGTTAAGTGCCTGCATAGGTGAGGGTGCCGCTGATTTTGTAGCGGAATTGGCTACCGAAAAACCGCTTAATACACCTTACAGAAGATATGGAGAAAAACACTTTAGGAAAATAAAAGAGGATTTCAGGAAAGAGATGTTATCTACCGAAAAACATTCCAATTGGCTTTATAACGGCCACAAATTCGGAGAAGCTGGTGATCTTGGATATTTTTTAGGATATGTTATTTGCAAAAGCTATTACGAACAAGCGATAGACAAAAAGCAAGCGATAAAAGAAATTATCGAAGTGGATTACAACGATGAAAACGCAATTGAGACATTTTTGGATAAATCTAAATTTTACCAGTAAACGAGTATCAAAATATTAGTTCAGGTGATAGTGATCAAAATCGCTTTTTGCCAAATGACAAATTTATTCCGGGCAGTGCTACGGAACTTTGTGCAATAAACAATAGCATAAAAGATGAAAACAGTATTAGTAACAGGTGCATCGTCTGGAATTGGCAAGGCGACTTACAATTATTTGGCAGAAAAAGGTTATAAGGTTTATGGTGCGGTTGGCAGGAAATCGGTCATACAATCGTGGGCTGGGAACAGATCGTCAATAAAATCGTAAAAAAATCACTAATACTGAAGCTTGATCGACGAAGTACACTAGTTTCTGAAGACGCTACAACGCGCTATTTGGTATTTTTAGAGGAGTTTCCGCGATTGGCAAATCGTATTCCGCTCTCCTATTTAGCATCATATTTGGATATAACGCAATCGTGTTTAAGTCGAATTCGCAAAACGATGCGTTAGTTTTTAAAAAGTGAAAATCCCTCATGTATCATGAGAGATTTTCGCTTTTTTAGCATGCAAAAAACCTTAGATTTTAAATCCACCGGAAACCTCGATGCGTTGCGCATTGATCCATTTCGAATCTTCCGAACAAAGGAATGCGACCACACGACCAATATCGTCTGGCATACCGACGCGACCCAGAGCGGTTTGTGATGATAAGAATTGCGCGAACTCCTCGTTATCTCTGGTTGCACCTCCTCCGAAATCAGTCGCTATCGCTCCCGGAGCCACGGAATTCACACGAATTTTGCGACTTCCTAATTCTAGCGCTTGATAGCGGCTCAATGAGTCAATCGCGGCCTTCATCGCTCCATAGGCTGAATAACCTGCAAAAGAAAACCTTGCCAATCCAGACGAGGTATTTACCACGCTGCTTCCGTCGTTCAACAATGGTAACAGTTTCTGTGTCAAAAAATATGGACCTTTAAAATGAATATTTGTCATGGCATCCAACTGCTCTTCCGTAGCTTCTGCAAACGGCGCATTGATGCCAATTCCTGCATTGTTTACCAAAGCATCTAACAAATCTCCATTAAACTGATCGTTAAGTATTTGTTTCACTTTGTCGACGAATGCCTCGAATCCTGACGTTTTAGACAAATCTAATGCAATAGCAAATGCCTTTCTACCTAAATCCTGAATCTCTTTGACGACTTGTTGCGCAAATTCTTCTTTCGTTTGATACGTGATGATGATGTCAAATCCTTTTTCCGCCAACTTTAAAGCGGCATCTTTACCTAATCCGCGGCTACCGCCGGTCACTAACGCTATTTTTCCTTTCATGATGATCTTTTTGTTTAAAAGTACAACACAAAATTGCACAATATGTACCTTGGTAATTTGTCTACATCAAACGGATGTTTGTAAAAATCAAACCAGCAAATTGGAACGATAGACATTGGGAGAAACGCCGGAAAGTTTTTTGAAGAAATGGGAGAAAGACGAAAGTTCGTCGAAACCTAAAGTGAAAGCAATTTCCGAAATGTTCCAATGTGTTTGGTTTAACAAGGTTTTTGCTTCTTGAAAAATGCGTCCGCGAATGATTTCACCAGTTGTCCGTCCTGTGCTTTCTTTTAACACACGATTGAGATGGTTGACGTGTACGCCCAATGCATTGGCGTAGTCGACCGGAACCTTCAATTGCAAAGATTGTTGCAAATTTTCTAATGGAAATTGAGATTCTAGCAGCTCGATAAAAATTGCGCTCGTTCTGCTGGCTGCTGTCTTTGTGGTATCCGAAACAGGAATTGGTTTTAACTTCTGTCCGAAATGAATCAGCTCCATCAATTGATTTCGTAACAAATCGTACTTAAATGTATAATCAGAGGACAATTCAACCTGCATCCTTTGGAAGATAGCACGAGCAGCTTCATATTCCTTTTCTGAAATTTCAAACACAAAATCGCTCTCCGCGGAAAAGATTGGAAGGTAATCGATATCCGTCCCGATGTTGGATTTGCTCATAAAATCCGGCGTAAAAACGCAAAAATAACCCGCTTGATCTTCGTCCAAAGGCGTGTAATAATAGGGCACTTTTGGGGATGCAAACAAAACCCCGAACTTTTTTACCTCCAACGTTTTTCCTGCATATTCCACTTTATTGCGACCGCGAATCAAGCTAACTTTGTAGTAAGCACGACGATTGTAAGGCATCTTCGGACGCTGTTTCGCCGACTTGTACATTTCTCCGATATCGAAAATATTGAAGTTGCCAATCTCCTTTCCAATATTTTCATTTAGAAAGTTGGTAATCTCCGGACAAGCATCTTTTAAGAGATCTTTGTAAAAATCTTGAATAGCGATTGCGCTCATAACAATTTGTAAAATTCGAATATAAGATCTTTTTTGGTAATGGCTATTATTGAACAATCAATACGATAATACTATTGCTTTAAAAAAAACTCACCTTAGAAATACCAACTATTTCTTAAGGTGAGTAGCGTTGCAAAAAGTTTAGGGTAACCCTTTACTTTAAAAAACTTTCAGAAATTGCTTATAGCGTTTTATTTGCGATATCCCACCACAAACGCGTTCCTCCATTATCTTTACCACCAAGCATTTCCACTGCTTTAGTCACCGCAGCATTGTTGCTATTGTATTCTCGCTCGGGATATGGCATTCTACGAATCCCTGGATTAGTCGGAATAACGTTATTACTCAGGTTTACTACAACCGGAAACAAGATCGGATAGCCAGAACGGCGGTACTCTGCCCAAGCTTCGTCACCATCTGGGAACATGGCAATCCATTTTTGTGTAATGATGCGCTCTAACTTTCTATCCCGTGTATCGGCCTCATTCCATTGCACGGTTATGGTACTCAAATACGGAGATCCCGCCGCAATATTGTTTTGCCCTGCCGTTACGGATTTTGGATCGGTGTATGGTGCAGGTATGTTAGTAGCGTTACTGATATACGCTGCCGCGCCACCTAATTGGTGCATTTCGAACGAGCGAGTGACACCTGTTTCGTAATTTATCTTGGCGTCTCCGGCATTGTTCCATCCTCTCAACGCAGCTTCAGCTTTCAAAAACCAGCTTTCTGATGCTACCATCAATTGCATTTTGTTGAGCTGAGGACTTAATCTTGAAAAGTTTTCGTATCGTCCTTTTGCATCAATATTGATTCCCGTTCTTAATCCTTTACGTTGATCTCTAACGGTAGCATCTAACGCAGGTAAAAAATATTTTGATAATCTGGGGTCATTCAAACCGCCAAGAATAGACTCAACATTTGCGTGCATTCTCGTATCACTCCACGATGATGTAATGATGTTCAACGGGTGATCAGTGCTTAAACTAATTAAACAGTTGTCTGCGGTTTCAGCTAACAGACCGCCACTACTTGGATCAAGCGACTTCTCTCCTTCGGATTTAGCCAAAGTCGGATTGACATAGGCGATACGCAGCGCCAAACGTAAACGCAGTGTATTTGCAAACTTCAACCAATGTGTGTAGTTATCCGACGTGTACGCCAAATCGGATTTCTGCATAGCTGATGATACGTTCTGTCCAACATACGTCTTCAATATGGAAGTCGCCGTATCTAAATCTTTAAAAAAGTTGTTGTATGCTTCTTCTTGAGAATCGTAGTGGATCTGATTGCTTTCGTCGGGAGCGTTATATTTGCTATAAATAATCGGTCCTACTTTGTCGGACGTTCGATGCATAGCAGAAACTTTTAAAACTTTAGAGAACGCAAATATATCTTGTAGATTCTCATCCGCCCGAGTCATGATTTCCACGCGTGAGATGGGATTCATGGCACGTATGTAACGATCTACCCAAAGCGAAGAAAACCAGCTTGGCACTAAGCTATAGGTTAGATTGTTGGCATTTCCTACAAACGGGGTTGGTGACGCGAAGTATCCAGAGTAAGCATCGCTTGTCAAATTATTGGATAATTGATACTCTCCTACGTTTTCAGAAATGATCGCCCGTTGTCCTTGTGCAAGATAAGCAGCTACCAAAGCAAAATCTCCCATTGCTTCTTCATCCTTAACGCCCGCTGGATTTGTGTTTAAATCGGTAAAATCTTTCGTACAACTGGCTGTAAACAATAGGGCTCCAAGCGCTATTGCTATTGGTTTATAGTAAAAAAATGTCTTTTTCATTTTACAGTGATCTTATTGAGTTAAAAGGATGCCTTCAGATTTAATCCGTAGCTTCTTGTTGCAGGCAATGCGAAGCTATCATATCCTTGTCCGCCGACACCAGTAGTCGTATTCAACTCTGGGTCGTAAGGTGCATCGTTTCTGAAGAAAAATAGATTACGGCCTGTTAGTGAGATCGAAGCGCCGTTCACTCCCTTCCACTTAATCGGCAAGGCATAGCTGATAGCAATTTCACGCATGCGAATATTTGTTGCACTGTACACTTGTCCTTCAATAATACCGTCGCGGTTTCCGACTGCACTGTAGTATGCTTGTGCAGGCAATTTACCTTCCCATGGCGTTCCATCCAATTTAACAGCAGGGACATCCACACCTCCAGCATCACGTGCCGCGGCACTTTCCTCACTTACACCGAATGAATTTAAGTACCCATCAGTTACGCTGATTACCTGTCCGCCGAAACGTGCATCAATCGTGAAGCTCAAAGCCACCTTTCCGTAATTAATGGTATTATTCCAGCCTACAATAGATTTCGGATTATTGTTACCAATATATCCTTCTGGACCAATTTGAGGCCTTCCAGTATCATCGACGACGATGGTACCATTTTCATCCCTTAAAAATGTACGCGCCCAAAAATCACCGAATTGCCCTCCCACTCGAAGTACATTAAAGTTTCCACCAATCGGATAACGTTCACCAAGGTTCGGCGCCAATTCCAATATTTTGTTTCTATTTGCTGTAAAATTCAAAGATGTATTCCAACTGAAGTTTTCTTTACGGATAGCGTCAATTCCTAAAGCTGCTTCAATACCTTTGTTTTCTACATTACCTGCATTTAAGAAAGCGGTCGTAAAAATTTGGCCTACTGCCGCTTCATACGTAAAGTATTGGTCTCTTGTGTTGGTTTTGTATAGCGCTAAGTCGAAATTAATTCTATTATTCCAAAAACGTCCTTCGTAACCTACTTCGTAGCTTCGGCTAATTTCTGGTCGAAGCGGTAAACCTTGATATGGCCCTGCAACATTGGAGTTTAACACCCCAGTAACTAATGTATTCGTCGGAATCGTACTGTAGATTCCAACATCATTTCCAACCTCGGCCATAGTTACACGGAATTTACTATAGCTGATAAATGATGGCAATGTAAACATATCCGACACTACCGCAGATAAACCAGCTGACCAATAGAAGTAACCTTTTTTCTCTCTTGGTGTATTTGCCAACGTGGATGCCCAGTCATTTCTTGCCGTTAAATCCAAAAAGATTCGATCCTTATAACCCAAATTCGTAGATGCAAAGATCGATTGCAATTGCCGTCTGCTAATTGTTTCATTCAAGGTATTGATCGGAGCTTCTCTAAAGATATTGCTCAACAAAAATTTATTTGCTACCGCTAATTTTGATTGATCTAAATTCCAACCTCTAGAGCGTGTGTCATTGATAGAGGTTCCGGCAGTAAAATTCAAATCCCATTCATCTGCAAATGTTTTATTACCGATCAATAAAAAGTCCCCATAAATTGCAGTACTTTCCATTTCATCACGTGTATATCGACCATTATCATCAATCACACCGTCAATTCTTTCTCCAGATAAAACACCCTGTGTTCCAGCATAAACATGCCTTTCCCATTTATCCCAACGTTTGTTAAGCGTTCCTCTTGCACTTACCGATAACCAGTCTGTTAGCGTGTATTTCAACTGTCCTTGCGCAATAATATTGTCTCGTAATTGAAAGTTTGGATTTCTATTTAATACCCAAAATGGATTTTGACTATGATGTGTACCTGTTAAACCTGCGTCTGCATTGATGTTCCACCAATCTTGCAAATACAAATTTCTAGTTGGAGAAAGATATTCGTAATTCTGATACTGATTGAAGTCTAAGCCTCTCGGAAACATATACAAGCCCGGCAAAGCATTAAAGTACAAACCGGAAGTTGGACGATTCTTGATATCTTGGCGGGAATACATCATACTCCCATCAAAAGTTAATTTGTTGTCGAAGAAATTCGTTGAATTACGGAATGTTGCTGAGTGTTGTTTGAAAGTATTAGTAGGTAAAATGCCGTTATTTGTTGTGTTACCATACGAGAAGTAATTTTGCATTTTATCGGTACCGCCGCTCAGCGAAACCGTGTTTATCAACGTCGTTCCCGTGTTGTAAAAGTCTTTTACCGGATCAGCGAAACTGCCTTTTTCGCCCCAACTTTCTTCACTTCCTTCAGTAGTTTGTCCATAGCGATACTGTAACTTTGGCAAGTAATAAGGTTGATCGGCTGTAATACCAGAAGAAAGATCAATGCGAAGATTCCCTGCTGCGCCCTTTTTGGTAGTAATCATAATGGCGCCATTTGCACCTTGACTACCGTATAAAGCGGAAGCAGAAGCTCCTTTCAAAACATTAATGCTTTGAATGTCATCCGCATTCAATGTACTCAAGATGTCACCGCGATCTGGTCCGCCACCGAATGCGCCTTCTGACCCGCTTCCTGTTGTATTGGTAATTGGTAATCCATCGATAACATACAATGGTTGATTGTCGCGGTTAGATTTGAAGCCGCGGAGAATAATATTTACCGATCCGCCAATTCCTGAGGAACTACGGTTTATTTGCATACCGGAAACCTTACCTGTTAGATTATTCATCGGGTTAGCATCTTTAACGCGCGTTAGCTCCTCGCCTTTTACCGACTGGGTGGAGTAAGATAGACTTTTTGCTTTTCGTTGTACTCCTAACGCGGTTACTACCACATCTTCGATGTCGTTACCTTGCGGTGTTAAAGCAATAGTAAAGTTTTCATTCGACGAGGGGATGGTTTGCGTAGTACTATTGTATCCTATGATAGATACTTTTACCGAAGTTGTCCCTGTTGGAACTTCAATAGAAAAATTTCCGGCTTCGTCAGTCGACGTGCCGCTTTTGCTTGGCTCAAGGGTGATGGTTGCACCAGAGATCGGTGATTTCGTTTGCTCATCCACAACGGTTCCCTTCAAAACTCGTTGTTGGGCATAAGACAAATTCATCAACAATAGCCAGACAGCTAGATTAGTTAATGTTTTAAGCATAAAAATAAGTTCAATTTGTATAGAGGTGATTAATGTAACAGCATTATTACTGTAACAGCAATAATACAAAGATTAAATGAAGTTGCTCCTACCCAATTTCACTTTTTTCAATGTTTTTCAAAACTGACAGTTAATGAAAGAAGGCAGCTTAATATAAGTTGCAAAATCAAAACACAACATGCTGTAAATAAAAAAACAAGCTTCAAAAAAAGCATTTCGAGCATGTAAATGATCAGATAGGAAGGATTCAACTTACTAAAAACTATATTTACGATAATAAACCATAAGAAATAAACACGAACTTAAATTATGATTCAGCTTTTTCAGCAAACCAGCCATTTATAAGTATTCAATAGAGACATAATTAGCCGCATTACAAGAATACATATAACAACCTCGTAGCTGAAGTAAGATATTAGCTCGAATAAATCCGAATTTGATTAATTATTGAAAGTTTTTAAATATCATACTTATCATTCTAAAAAAAGAAGAAAGGATTGGGAGCACCGTCAGTAGAAAACACAGCTTCTCATTAATATTTATCTAGTCATAGGAATGTTTAGGAAAAACTTAAATTGAAAATTTAAAAAGCATTAAACTCAAAATCTCTCAGTTAAAAGAATTATAGAATGAAACGATAACTACGGCGTGGAGGTTTACGCGCTTAAATCTTTCATTTGAGACAATTCAACAATATTTTGATACGATTTGATGATATAATATTACATACAATAGTGAAATTTGATTTACTGAATTACTGCTAACCAAAAACGTAAATCAAAAGCTTATGATGCTATATCAAAAGCGTAGTTCAGTTATTCGCCCCCATAGACTAATTAATTAAATGCAGTGATGCGTAAACAAAATGATTAACTGAAAACCTATTTTTTGTGTAGAAAAAGAGCCGCCTTATTGTAAACCAGAAAGGATTAAAGAAAATCTAGTCAGACATTCTTCACACGAGAATGCGAGAACTTTTATGTCCAAAATCGTAAGAATTTTGGGACTTGAAATCTTTTGTCTTATTTCACAAGCAATTTCGCCACAAATTTCATCGGTTTTCGTAGCTCATTTAGTACTTGTTCGATTCTAACCAGTTGAACACGGTAAGCGCGGCACCTAATCTATAAACTTTATAATTAATGAGAACCTATGATGAAAAACAAATTGCCACCAACTATGTGGCCATCGCGTTGGCGTAAATTGAGCTTCGCGATCAGTTGCTTTTTCTTGCTCACTTCCTTCGGATTTGCCAGAGAAAAAAGCGAAAACCACACAGCTATTCTTGAGAAAAGCAGCACCTACTTTCAGCAAGATAAGGAAGTACGTGGAAGTGTCCGCGACACCTCGGGCAACATCTTGCCCGGTGCTTCCGTTAGCGTCAAAAACAAGCAATCTATTGGAACGACAACTGATTTAAATGGTCGTTACATACTTAAAGTCCCCGAAAATGCTACGTTGATCTTCTCGAATATCGGTTTTGAAACTAAAGAGATTAATGTCGCCGGTAAAGAAATTATTGACGTTCAGCTTGTGGAAAGTGGCTTCTTAGTAGAAGAAACCGTGGTAACAGCATTCGGCCAACGGCAACGAAAAACAGATTTGATTGGTTCGGTAAGTTCGATAAACCCGGAAGAATTACGAATGCCGAGCAGCAACTTGACAGGCGCTATGCAAGGGCGTGTGGCTGGGATGATCTCGTTTCAGCGCAGTGGCGAACCGGGCTTAGACAATGCGGATTTCTTCATTCGTGGCGTCGGTACGTTCGGCGTAAACAGCCGGCCTTTAATATTGATTGATAACATGGAGGTGAGCACCGATGATTTGGCCAGAATTCCAGTGGATGATATAGCTAGCTTCTCCATTTTGCGCGATGCAACCGCATCCGCCGTTTACGGTTCCCGCGGTGCCAACGGTGTTATTTTGGTCACCACGAAATTGGGTGCAGAAGGCCGTCCACGAATCACTTTCCGTGCGGAACAGCGGATGTCAGCTCCGACCCAAATGCCGAAAATTGCCGATCCGGTCACGTTCATGCGCATGAACAACGAAGCTATTCTGACGCGTGATCCGCTTGCTTTGACGCCATACACCGATGAAAAGATTGCACGGACTGCCGCTGGCGACGATCCAATTAATTATCCAGCGGTTAATTGGCTTGATGAAGTAACAAAACCAAATACACACACGCAAAATTACAACCTCAACATCCGCGGTGGCGGACAACTGGCCCGTTACATGGTCAGCGGAAACTTTACACAGGATGATGGCCTAATCCGTGTAAATCCGATCAACAATTTCAATAACAATGTTGTTTTTAAGGTGTACAATATACGAAGTAACATCGAAGTAAACGTCACGAATTCAACACAGTTGATGGTGCGCACGATTGCCAATTATCGAAATTACAGCGGACCTCCAGAAGGTGGAAGTTCTTCGTTTCGAAATGCATTACGAGCGAATCCAGCCTTGTTTCTTCCTGTTTACGAACCGGGACCGCAACAAGCGTACATCAGCCATCCCCTATTCGGAAATTATGACGATGGAAGTGCTGCCTCCTATTTAAATCCATATGCGCAAATCGTCCGAGGTTATTCGGAATGGTCGGAAAGCAATATGCAGGTGCAGATAGAACTTCGTCAAGATTTCTCCAAATGGATTGAAGGATTGAGTTACCGCGGTTTAGCGAATGCATCGCGGAAAGCTTACATGGAATACCGCCGTCAGTATAATCCGTTTTACTACTCGCCGCAAGGCATCGATCCTACTACGGGTGCGTACACCTATTTCAACCTGAATCCTTTAGATGGAACGGAATACCTGAATTTCAGCGATAACGGACGCGGACAAGAATCGCTTTTCTATATGGAAAATGCATTCAACTACAATCGTACGTTTGACGACAAGCACGCTGTAACTGGTATGGTTATCAACACCATTAGAAACCGCATTACATTACCAAGAGATGAAACAGGAAATGTCATCAACACGTTGCCGTATAGAAACGTCAGTTTTGCGGGATCATTCACGTATGCATACGACAATCGTTATCACGCACAATTCTCTTTCGGCTATAATGGTTCCGAAGTTTTTGCGCGCAACCATCGTTGGGGATTTTTCCCATCAGCCGGGATAGCTTGGACCATCCATAACGAAAAATTTATGGAACCGCTCCGGGATGTGGTGAATACAGCGCGACTTCGTTTGACGCATGGTTTAGTCGGAAATGACAATATTCATAACACGCGATTTTTCTACCTATCGCAAGTGAATTTAAACGACAATTCACGCAGATACAACTTCGGAATAAATGCGAGTGAAGAAAACTACCACAGAAATGGCGTTTCCATTAGCCGATATGCGAATCCATTCGTTAGCTGGGAAATTTCCCAACAAACCAATCTCGGTGTCGATTTAGGTTTTTTCAATGGAAAACTAACATTTACCGGAGATATGTTCCGTCAGATTCGTTCGAACATCGTTCAAGAACGTGCCGCGTTACCTTCGTCCATGGGACTAGCCGCACCTGTACTTGCGAATTTGGGTAAATATAAAAGTCAAGGATTTGATGCCGAATTGGTTTACAATCATAGCGTAAACCAAAACTTATGGTTTCAAGGTCGCGGAACATTCACATTTTCCAAAGGTGAATATTTGTATTACGAAGAACCCACATTTGATCATGCTTACTTGAGCAGAATTGGATTAGATGTTAATCAGCGTCGCGGTTATGTTGCCGAGCGATTATTTATCGACGATGAGGAGGTATATAATAGTCCGGAACAATCATTCGGTGGTGTCGTGATGGGCGGTGATATTAAATATCTGGATATAAACGGAGACGGTATCGTCAATGCGAATGACAACGTACCTATCGGATTTCCAACCGTGCCACAAATCAATTACGGATTCGGACTGACATCAGGCTATAAAAACTTCGAATTCTCGTTCTTCTTTAGCGGAATGGGTAGAACATCGCTATTTATTAATCCGCGATTACGTAATCCAGACGACGACAGCATCAACGGAGCCGCTCCTTTCGGAAGTCAAACTTCGCCGAACGCTGTTTTGCAAGCTTGGGCGGACAGCCATTGGACCGAAGATAACCGCAACGTCTACGCGCTTTGGCCGAGATTAAGTCAAAACCCATTGGAAAACAACGTAGTGAACAGTACGCATTGGATGCGAAATGGCGCCTTTCTTCGTTTGAAGCAAGTGGAATTAGCATACACACTCAACAAAGAATTTACTAGGAGATTTAAGATCGATCAATTTCGTATTTACGGTAGCGGAAGCAACCTATTCAGTTTCTCTGCATTCGATTTATGGGATCCGGAAATGGGCGATTCAGGATTGAGATATCCGCTTCAGCGCGTGTTTAACCTGGGCGTATTGCTCACACTGTAAACCAATTCAATATGTACTTAAAAATACAGATGATGAAACACAAAATTAAGATACTATATGCAATCGGACTTTTCTTGTTGAGCGGTTGCAATAAATATATGGACATCGTGCCCGATAATATTGCCGAGCTCGAACAAGCATTTTCGATGCGCGTTATGGCCGAGCGATATCTATTTACATGCTACAGTTATATTCCGCGTGGAAATGATTTGCAAAGAAACCCAGCGCTCCTTTCTGGAGATGAGTTTTGGCTAAATTCCATGACAAACTATTCGCAGGGCGAATTTCCAAACTGGTATATCGCCATGGGCGCACAAAACACCAATAGTCCGTTACTCAATTTTTGGGATGGAAATAATCAGGGCGGTAGTGGCGACGATCACGTCCGTTTGTGGCGCGCGATACGAGATTGCAATATTTTCTTAGAAAACATCTATGATGTGAGGGATATGGACGAAGTAGAAATAAAGCGCTGGTCGGCTGAAGTAAAATTTCTGAAAGCGTATTTTCACTATTATTTGCTACGCATGTATGGACCAATTCCGATTGTGGACGTTAATACCGCTACTTTCGAAGATCCAGAAAATGTACATTTCGAACGGGAATCAACTGATGCGGTATTTGCCTATATAACGAGAACCATTGATGAGGCTATGCCGGATCTGATGGTCGACGTCATGCAACCTGCGCAGGAAAATGGTCGCGTAACGCAAATTGTTGCTAAAGCGATGAAAGCAGAAATCTTAGTAACCGCAGCGAGTCCGTTATTCAACGGCAATGCGGACTATCCTGATTATGTGAATGCAGACAATCAGCCATTATTCAACGCCGCAGAAAACCCAGAAAAATGGGTAGCAGCAGCAACAGCTTGTCGAGAAGCCATTGCTGCAGCAGAAGCGGCCGGAAAATCATTGTATAAATGGACGCCACCAACGACGATGATTCGTGCGCCACAACCAAGCACCATTTACCAAATGAGTATTCGTCAAGCGGTTACCGAAAGAATGAACAATCCTGAATCCCTTTGGGTAAATAACAGAAGCACAGCAAACCAATCTCATCAAGGTCATGGCTTCATGCCACGCAGTATCGATCCTGCTCGAATTACGAATTCACAAACTGGCGGTTATATGGCACCCACATTAAACATGGCTTTGCTTTTTTATAGCAAAAACGGTGTGCCCATTGAAGAAGATTTCACATACAACTATGCTGGGCGATTCAATTTGCGAACTGTTCCCATCGGACAATCGCCTTACCAATATGATCTTATTCCTGGACATGTTACGGTAGGAATGCATTTTGATCGAGAAAATAGATTTTATGGTTCGCTATCGTTTGATGGTGGTCGATATTTCATGAATAATCACTCAAGTGATAGTTTAGCTTACCCGATTAACGCTCGACCGGGTGGAAATGCAGCAGCAACGAACTCTCCTACGCGATATTCGGGAACAGGCTACACGCCGAAGAAACTAGTCAGTTATTTTAACGTAGTCGGTAGCGAACAAGCATTCACAACGTATACTTACCCTTTCGTGATGATGCGTTTAGGAAATCTGTATTTGCTATGTGCTGAAGCGCTTAACGAAGTGAACGGACCGACGCAGGAAGTTTTCCAATACCTTGATGCTATTCGCGCGCGAAGCGGATTACGTGGAGTAATTGAGTCTTGGTCAGATTTTTCTAGCAATCCAACAAAACCAAACAGCAAAGAAGGTTTGCGCGAGATTATTCATCGCGAACGTACAATCGAGCTAGCTTTTGAATCGCAACGTTTTTGGGATTTAAGACGATGGAAAACCGCACAAGAAGAATTGAACACGCCGATTTATGGTTGGGATATTCGCCAAAACACGGAGCAAACATACTACCGACGCGTCGTAATGTTTACGCGCACGTTTACATTGCGTGATTATTTTTGGCCAATTAGTATTAACGAGCTTCGTAGAAATACTAGCTTACTACAATCGCCACTTTGGTAATTGATCAGGAAATCAAGTTTAATTAACAAATTATGAGAACAACAAATAGATTCATAAAAATATATTTCTTGCTGGCAGCGCACCTAGTGTTGCTCGGGGGATGTGCGGAAGATATGCTTCCAGGACCAACGCGCGAAGGTGGAAAGCCACAATCAATCACATCTTATACGGTGAGAAGCATTTCCGGTGGCGCAATTATAAAATATGAATTGCCGAATGATCGCGATTTACGATACGTAAAAGCCGTTTACACTATGGCTGACGGCCGTGTACGCGAGAATAAAGCATCTGTTTATAAAGATGAAATTCTAGTTGACGGTTTCGCTCGTGCTGGAGAATATCAAGTAAATCTGATCGCGGTAAGCGTCGGTGATGTTGAATCGGATCCAACAACTATTTCAATCAGCGCGCTAACTCCGCCTTATCTACAAACCTTGGAAAAACTTCGAGAGGAAAGCAATCTTACAGCGACATTTGGTGGCATACGTTTATTGTTTGAAAATAATACCGAAGCACCAATTGCTATCCATATTATCGCGAAAAACAATAATGGACAATGGACAACAGCGCGTGATTTTTATACACGTTTGAAAGAAGGCGTTGTAAATGTCCGTGGATTCGCAGCGCAAGAGCGAGAGTTTGGCGTTTTTGTTACCGATCGATGGAACAATATCTCCGATACGTTAACAGGATTATTTACTCCGATTCACGAGGAGATGATGGATAAGAAGAAATTTGCAGAATACCATCTTCCAACGGATACGTGGCAAGCGCACACAGGCTACAGAACTCCGAGTGTGATATGGGACGGGAATACGCGTGTATCTGCCACCATTTTCCATTCTGCACCTGGATCCGGCATGCCACAGCATTTTAGTTTTGATATGGGCGTTGCCGCAAATCTGAGTCGATTCTTGATGTATTCTAGATTGGATCACGAGTATCGATTTAATCACCCGAAGGTGCTAGAATTATGGGGTTCGAACGAACCAAATCCGGATGGATCTTGGGAATCCTGGACTAAAGTAGGGACGTATACATCCATAAAACCATCTGGATTGCCATTGGGAGAACAAACGAATGACGACATTAATTACGCACGTGCCGGAGAAGAATTTGATGTGGAATTTCAAGAAGAGCCATATCGTTATTGGCGTTGGCGCACCTTAGATACATGGGGAGGAAATTCAGATGTTTCCCTTGCTGAGCTCACATTTTATGGAACGGTGGCCAATTAGTTCGCCAATCTACGCACTTAGAAATTTAAGAGATGAAAAGAAATCATATTTACCTCATCATGCTGCTCTGTATGATCGCAAGCAACAGCTTGTTCATGCGATGTACACCGGCTGATCACTTTTACAGTGAATACCTAGAAAATGGAGAACGTATTTATCCCGGCAGACCGGATTCTATTGAGTTCAGAACAGGAAACAATCGGGCCGCAATACGCGCAAAAATAAGTCCGGATTCTCGCGTTGTAAAGATGCGCGTATCCTGGGGTCGGGACAATGAAATAGAAATTCCGATTTTACGGGAGGAGATTGCCGAATACAAACAGGTTATTATTCCAAACGTTCCGGAAGGAAGTTACACGTTTGAAATTCGTACATACGATCAAGAGGGTAACCAATCCATGCGATCGGAAATTTTTGGACGTGTTTACGGGCAAACGTATATTGCCAATTTGAACAATCGCATTATCAATAATTTGGAAGTTTTGGCAAACAACCAAGTTCGACTGAATTGGTTTGTTGAATCTAGGGATACTACGCAACTTGGCGCCAATATCACCTATCCGACATTATCTGGAGACAGCACAAAAATCTTCGTTCCGTCTGAAATCAACCAGATATTGCTACCGGATATTGATCTTTCGGGAACACTGACTTACCAGACATTGTACAAACCTTCATCTTTGGCTATTGATACGTTCTACACGCAATCGGTGACAGTACGAAGTCGGGAGCTTTTACCGCCAGATCGCGAAGAATACGCACAAAGCAATTGGTCAATAAATAGCTTCAGTTCACAAGAACCGAATAACAATCGTGCGGCGGTGAATCTTTTGGACGGTCGGGATGATACGTTTTGGATTGCTCGTTTTTCTTCGCCAGCAACAAATTATCCAAACCACTGGGTAGTGATTGATATGGGCGCGACTTTGGAAGTCAGTGGTTTTATGTTTGCACAGAAAAATGGTGATCGTAAAATCAAGGAAATGGAAGTTTACGTGAGTAATGATAATAAAACTTGGGAGCTAGCTGCGTTGGCGAACCTGCGTAATGTAGATCGCACAAAGCAATATTTTGATATCGCAGAAACACGATCTTTCCGATATTTCAAAATTGTTCCAATCAATGGACACGATAGTCAGCAACAACCTGGCTTAGCCATGGTCGGAGTTTACAAAAACGTTTTCGGCGACTAGATCATAGTCTTAATTTGCAAAAGGCTGCCACGAAGATCTACTTCCGAGCAGCCTTTTGCTTTAGCTAGTAACAATTGCTACGAAGTTATTTCAAATCGTACTTTTCTGACAACTCCAGCTTTTTAATACGGGAAAGTATTCCTCCCTCATTCCGATTAAATATGCTCATCAATTCTGCGACAGATTTGCCGGAGCAATATAATTCTTCTAGCATCCTGTCATCTTCCGCCGTCCAAGGTGCGTAGGCTTTAGGAAAACTTATAGCTGAGTCTTCCATTTTAGATTTATCCGAGTAAGCATCCTCGCGAATTGCCAGCATTCGGCTCGCTATTTCATTTAGTGCGTGTCGAAATCCGACAATATCTTCTTCAAATATGATGATTTTATGTGACTCGTATTTGTCATCCGCCTTTTTTCGCTCCGTAATCCTTAAATACAATTTCTGATTTGCTGACTCTTTCACATCAAAGAAGTACGTGCGATTACCTCGTGATGACATTTCTGTGTCTAAATTTTTTTTATCTAGCATATCGGTATTAAATTGGCTGAATGTAAAAATATAAACTTTAAATTAAAATAAAATAAAAAAATGATAATTTATTACCATATCCAATCCGTGATCTTCCCCTAACAACTGTTTGAACTAAAAATCTATCCATACATGTGATCCTTTTATATGCATATACTATGCTATATTGTGGCATGTTTGAATGTACGAAGTAAGGAGTACGCTCCAAGAAAAGCCCAGTTCCAATAGTCACTGACGTATAACTTCATGTTGACTTTTATGACAACAATGTTCCAAAACCTTAGATCTAAACAGCCGCGATTGTTTTGAGAATGGCAATATTGCGCATTGTTATACCTTGTAAAGTGTCTCGGACGAAATTACAAGACTCTTTAATAGAAGATAAACAAGTGATTGATAATGGATATCCACCAAAAACTTTTACTAAAAAATGTGTGTTGTGTAAACTGATGCACTTACCCATTGATATCACCTCATGCAACTTAATCTACAACCCATATTAGAAAATGAAAATCTTGCCTTAATTCCGCTGGAAAGCAACGACTTTTCGTCGCTCTATCGAATAGCGTCTGATCCAAACATTTGGACTCAACACCCGAACAATGACCGATGGAAAATGGAAAAATTCGATATTTTTTTTTCGAACGCGATTCAAAGCGGCGGTGCTTTCAAAATAATGGACAATTTAAGCGGAAAAATTATCGGAAGCACACGATTTTACAACTACAGGGAAAGCGATAATAGCATATTTATCGGCTATACCTTTTATGCAGTGGAGTATTGGGGAACAGGAACAAACAAACTTGTAAAACAAATGATGTTGGATTACATATTTCAATACGTTGACATCGTTTTTTTCCATATAGGTGTAAATAATACAAGATCGCAAATCGCTATTTCCAAAATTTATGCAGAAAAGATAGCTGAGGAAGAAGTGTATTATGCTGGCGAAGCATCCAGATTAAATTTCGTTTACGCTATTAGTAGAGAAAGATGGATGAATATTCGGTTGTAAATCATTACGTTTCTTCGGCGCTTTTTCCAATGGTTTAAAAACAAGCAAGGATTATTACGATAGATCAAAACCCGCATTAAATTCCCATGGCCCACCTTTATAAATCCAAAGATCAATCCCCGTGGCCTGGATTGTAAAGGGTACAAATTCATGATTCAGGATTTCAAATAAACGCTTAGATACTTCTGGTGTCGCTTTATTTTGTATGGTGATATGAGGCTTGAAACGTTGCTGATCTTGCGGAATCAGACAATCAGAAAAATGGGAAGAAAGTTCCTGATGAAGATGTAATAACTCTTCCGACTCAATAGTATACGCCACGCCCGAACCTAAATGCATCAATCCGTTTACTTTCATATCAAACCGATCCATTTTAAGCTGCTGCAAATTTTGAAACGTTCGTGGATGATCTGGCAACTGATGAAACAGTGTCAAGTGCGCCTGCAGAAAATTTCTTTCGCGCGGAAAATGTTCCTCTCGTAATCGATTGAAGAAAATTTGACTTTCTTTATCCAAACGCAAGGTCAATATATAAATCACCTTGTCCTTCGTTAAACTCATAGAAGTTGCCACATTTTATAATTTATAACCGTCAATACATTTTGTCCAACGACTTACACATTTAACGTTTATTCAAGTCGCTGTCCATCCCGTTTTATTTAGTCCTTATGCGAATAGGTCCTTTGATTCGATCTACCTGAATAACTTCGCCCTTCTGCATGATTTCGACACAACCTCTTTGATGCAGCTGAATAGCCACATCTACTACGTCATCCATATGCGCTTTCCAATCTGCAGGATACAACTTGCGTGCAATCTCTGATGGGCATATGCTTTTGTTCTTCCCACGCTCTTGTGTAATGGACAGAATCGCTTCAGAAATGGTGGATTGATCTTGCATAGCGTACCAACAGTTTTTTCGAATACCGGTTTTATTCAAACAAAATTTCGTCGTGCTCGATAATTCCGAATTCATTTAATTCAAAACAGGAACACGAGCAAGATGTTTCATGTTTAGGTAAACTAAGACTGAATGTTGAAGATAATGTTGACCATACTGAATTTTCATAACTTCTAGCGTTTACCATACATAAATCTGAAAACATACAATACATATATTTAGATGAATACACCCGTTCCCGAATATTTAGCCGATCTTCTTCGTAATTGCAAAGCCTTCGAAGGCGGCCAACTCGCCACTTACATACCAGAATTAGCATCCGCAGATCCAAATAAATTGGCCGTTGCATTGACTACTTTAGATGGAATAATCTATACGGCGGGCGACGATGAGTACGAGTTTAGTATCCAATCCATTTCCAAAGCATTCGCTTACGCATTCGTAATCGAAGAATTAGGATCAACGGTCGTAAAAGAAAAAGTCGGTGTAGAACCGTCCGGAGAAGCATTTAACGAGATATCATTGGATCAAACGGAAGAACGGGCAAAGCCCAAAAATCCAATGATCAATTCGGGTGCAATTACGGTACATTCTTTAATCCCAAAAACGACCCGTGCAGATAGAGCAGAAACAATTCGCCAATTTTTCAGCAAGCTAGCCGGACGGGACCTTTCTTTTGATCTTTCTATTTATGAATCGGAAAAGGACACCGCATTTAGAAATTTGTCAATTGGCTATTCCCTTCGAAACCTCGACGTTCTAGAAAGCGATCCCGTTGAGATTGTGGAAAGTTACATTAAACAATGTTCTATCAATGTTACCGTAAAAGATTTGGCAAACATGACCAGTGTGCTAGTTAACGACGGTGTATTACCTACAACTGGAGAGCGAATCTTGAGCCGTCAAACGGTCCGCCAGGTCCTTACTGTCATGACCACTTGCGGCATGTATAATGCAGCAGGCAATTGGCTAGCGAACGTGGGAATTCCTGCTAAAAGTGGCGTTTCCGGTGGGATAATCGGCGTGTTACCCGGACAGGTAGGTTTAGCGGTCTTCGCCCCAAAATTGGATCAGTATGGCAACTCTGTTCGAGGGATAGATATCATGCAGCAAATGTCGAATGACATGGGGCTTCATTTACTAGAAGGCATTCCATCATCGCGCGCAATTATCAATGATCAAGATATTAAAGAAGTGGAGGCCGATGTGAAAGTCTATAAATTGCATGGCGTATTACAATTTTCCGAAGCCGAAAGGCTTCTTCGAAAACTACAAGAGGAAAAACGCGGAAGCAATTCGATTGTATTCGATTTAAGTCACATATCCCTTGTTAATAATGTTGGTCGCAGGATGCTTTTAGATGGAATTGATAGACTTCGGGCGGACGGCCATCGGGTAGCACTAATAGATCCTGAACAAATCCTGCCAAATGCAAAAACGAATCTAGATTTCGAGCCAAAAATTTACCATGAGATTCAAGAAATATCTAAAGAAAAAGCATGATGCGTCGGTTAATCTATCTTTTATTCCTTTTATTGATGGTTGCCTGCAATCAATTGCGGCCATTGCTTCATCACTCAGAGCGAGGTAAATATGAAAGTAGTTTCCGCGGAGATGATAGCTTATTCTCACTATGGAAAGCATCATACGATAAAGCAATGAAAGATCCGCTTCCTATAGTGCTACCTTACGTAGCTACCATGCAAATTTCCGATGCCGCCAGTTCGGCTTTAGTTTATAAGGCATACCTAAGACAAGGGCAAAGACTTATTGCTGAATTGACGAAACCATCTGATAGTACGCACCTTTTTATGGAGTTTTCGAGCATGGAAGACACCGCTGCTCATAAGCTGATTGCAGAACTCAACAAGGATTCAAGCACTTTATCCTGGGTCACTGATCGAGATGATAGTGTACGCATAAGTTTGCAACCAATGATCGCCGATTCGGCAGTATATCATTTAAAAATTTATCTACAGCCAGCATATCATTTTCCTGTGTTAGGAAAGAACAATTCTGCTATCCAAAGTTTTTGGGGTGCAGATCGAGATGGCGGCGTGCGGCGTCATGAAGGCATTGATATTTTTGCAGCTAGCGGAACGCCAGTCTTGGCGGTAGCCGACGGTCGTGTTGGCTTCGCTGGAGAGCGAGGAAAACTCGGAGGTAAGCAAGTTTGGCTACGTGAGAAGCAATTGGGCTTTAACGTGTACTATGCTCATCTTGATAGCATTGCCATAAATAGCAACGCTATGGTTGAGTTAGGAGATACACTAGGATTTGTAGGTAATACCGGAAATGCTGCAGGTGGGCCGCCACATTTGCACTTTGGCGTTTATGGAAATCAAGGAGCGGTAGATCCGCTGCATTTCGTCAAGCAATTAAATACGCCGAGTACAAAACAATACCAAATTCCGGTTTACACGAAACTTCCGAAACGGACACGACTACACGATGGTCCAAGTAATAGTAGTCCTGTTCGATTACAGCTGGAAAAGGGTGAATCCATCAAAATTATGGCAAGATCAAACAATTGGTTGCACATTATAGCTAAAGATACGATAGCTGGATTTATCGCAATGTAGTAATCGTGCTGCCGGATGATTGATATAGATCAACTTAATATGATCGTACCGATGTTTTATCCATAAGCGCAATTATAACACCCATTCTTTAACGCATAAACATTGCGGTATTTAAACTTGCTTTAATAATTTCATACCAAATCCTGGTGACGATGGAGGAATCAACTTTCCATTTTTCAGCTTATAGCCGGACAAATCTACATCGTCTGAGGTACTGGCAACTCCTTCAATAGTGACCACATTACCTAACCCTCCAGCTAAATGCGCAATGTAATGCGTTTTCAAGAGTGAACCCCAAGCGTGTGGAGAAGCATGCGTGTTTGTCTTCTGTAATTTTGGAATCAAATTTCGCCAATTCGTGAAGCCTAATTCCTCAATATCTGTTAAATGTACATCAAGTAATTTCCTATTGATGAGTTCGTTTAAAAACTGTTGATCCGCATTTGCTTCTCCGTCGGCCAATAAAACATCCAATCTTTGCTCTTTCACATATCCTCTAAGCTTCTCGTATTGCGCGATCGTTTCGTGAAAAGGTTCCTCGATCCAAAACAAGGAAACACCTGCAATTCCCTCTAAATATTGAATAAACTGATCAACGGAGAAACCATTGTTACCATCCACCAATATCCCGCAATCAGGAAATGCTTGCGCTACCTGCTTTGTCACCTCTATATCGCGTGCCAACCCTTCTTGGAAAGGCATCCATTTATGTCCTCTCCCGATTTTCAGCTTAAACTGTCGGTAGCCGAGATCATAATCGTACTGACATTCCCTTAAGATTGTATCAACCCCTCCCGGCTTATCAGTTGGCTCCAAATCATCAAAATAAATCATTCCGCTATAGCAATCGGTAATAATAGGCTCGGCTTTACCCAATAACGCGTAAACGGGCTTTTGCAATATTACACCTGCTAGATCGTGTAACGCTATATCGAAAGCAATTAAGGTCGGGTCGCCAATACCCCCTTCGGTAGTAAAAAGATCGGAAACGCTATTGCCAATAAGCCGATCAACCATCTTTTCTGCGTCGGAGCGGCTCCCTCGCAGCGATCCCCATCCCATTGCTCCTCTGTTGGTGTGTATTATACAAATATCAACCTGTGGACCGTAACCATGTAGATCCAATCTCGCGTTTTTACCTACAAGCCTCGGATACTGAAGTTTCACATTCGAAAATTGGATTTTCTCAATAACGTGCTCCGATAATTCGGTATAGGAATTACCAATCTTTTCAAAGAACTCCCTACCGTAAGCGTTTCTATGTAATAATGTGCTGGACAAGGCGCCGAGACCTAAGGCTTTTAAAAAATGATTACGTTTCATGGCGATAATAGTTAGTGGTGTATTTACACCTTTCAATGTGTGTTTTCAATCCAGCTGCTTGCCCCCATTAGCTAAAACCTTTTATCTATCTAATGTTAAATATTCGTCGCGTAGAAAAAACGAACAGTAATGCGGTAATGGATTGAATTTCAGTTTATAATATCTGATAAAGATAGCAATTTATTGCAAATCGACAATTTTATTGGAGACAAAACTCGGCACTGGCTAACCTTATATACCAACCCAACGTTAATTAACAAAAAAAGGAAGCCGAAGCTTCCTTAGAAAATATAAATATGTATTTCGTGTGCTAATAACCCTGGTTCTGCTTAAGCTTAGGGTTTTTAGTAATTTCTGCGTTCGGAATAGGAAATAGCGTACGGCTTTGTGCATTTGCGTGCGGGCGATGATTAAACCACGATTTAGTTTGAAATACACCAAAACGAATGATGTCCTGTCTCCTACGCGCTTCCGCGGAAAATTCCCATCCCAGTTCGTCTAAAAAACGACCAAAAGTAATATCTGCGCCGCCATTTGCTCCACCGACTGTCCCATCTTTCGCCTGCAACCCATAATTGTATCTGCTTCCTTGTAAAAGTTCCGCCCCGGAAACATTCGCTTTTTCTGGATGTTCGCGAAACGCACGTTCTCGAACTTGACTGACCAACACCGCAGCTTCATCGGCTCTACCTAAACGCAATAGCGCTTCGGCTTTCATCATCAACACATCCGCGTAACGAAACATTGGATAGTCGTTGTCAAGATTGTTGGTAGCTCCTTGTTTTACGGCATATTTTCCAATTCGGTAACCGCTGTTCGACGGTGCAATCGTACCATCACCGCCTATTCCGGGAACTACTTTCGAATAGGTAATTACAACCGCTCCCGTCGCTGCACTCACTTGTGGGCCTTGTATCCATGTATCGTACAAACGGCTGTCGTCGGTATCGTAACTATCTATAAACTGCGGAACAGCACAATTTCCACCCCACGGCCCTGCCGCCATCCCATAAACCAACCGGCTTAGTGGATCGAGCGTTTTCATGTGAATTTGATTTCCGTGGCCGTACACTTCATCGTAAGGAATTGCAAAGATAATTTCAGGTGATGACTCATTCGTATGAGAAAAAACTGCTTTGTAATTTTCGTCCAAACGATATTGGTTGCTCGAAATAATATCGTCGGTTTCCTTAATTACCTTATCCCATTCAGCGGTGCCGATATATACCTGTGCATTCAAATACACCTTAGCTAACAAGGCCTTTGCGGTCCATAAATTTACTCTTCCATACATCGAACGAACATCTTCCGACAAGTTTGGCAGAGCTTCCGTCAGTTCTTTAACGACAAAATCATATACTTCCTGACGGGTGCGCTGTTCGGGCAAATCTGCATCACGATAATCGGTTACAATCGGCACATTTCCGTGATTATCTAACAATAGATAATACGCCATAGCGCGTGTGGCGCGAAGTTCAGCTAGCGCCACAGCGCCAACTTCTTCCGGTAAGGCCAAAGAACCGTCTTCGATTTGCATAATTACCATATTAACTTTGGTAATGGTGGCATATGCCTGATTCCACGTGTTATAAGGTTGCCACTGTTCGGTATTCCACGTGTGTTGGTGCATGCGACGATATGTTCCTGCGTCGTCCCATCCATTCGGCCGAACGGGCGTGATGATATGGTCAGCACTTTCCTCTTGTAAATCAAAGTAACCCTGCCAACCAAACATCAAGGCACGAAAAGACGCATAAGTTGGGGCTAAAATAAAGGGTAAATCCCTTTCCGTCGGATTAACGGTATTGCCCAACACTTCTGAATATACTTGTTCATGCAGATCCGTGCACGCGGGCGCCAATGTGAACGATGTTAACATGAGTGCCCAAGTTGCGATAGATGAACGTTTAAACTTTTGCATAATTTTTATGTTTTTGGAGCTTAGTTGCTCCGTTCATACTTAATAAGTAAAGATCAGCTGACTAAAACCGTACATTTAGTCCGGCAGTGTACGTACGCACAGTAGGGTAGCGATCGCGGTGTTCTATTCCTGGTGCAAACTGAAAATCACCTTCGTAGCTAGTAGCTTCTGGATCTAAACCTTTGTAACCTGTGATCGTAATAAGATTCAAACCTGAGATATAGATCCGAAGACTTTTGATGCCTTTGATTAATTGTTTATCGAAGGTATAGCCGATCGTTGCGTTATCTAACTTTACAAAATCACCGTTTTCAATATAATGCGATACGTAAACCAAATCATTATTTAATATGCGTCCATAAACAGGATCATACGATGATCTTAGCGCATTATATGTCGTATTGATGGGATTTTCATAGTTCATTCTGGTCATGTTCAGAATCTGGTGACCGAAAGCACCGCGCCAGTTTAACGTTAAGTCTAGATTGCCGTACTGAAAAGAGTTATTCCAACCGATATTAAAATCTGGAATACCGTTTCCGTAATACTGTCTATCTTCTATCGTAGCATCCTGAATAGGGATAACAGCACCATCACGGCCTTCCACCAACCACTTCCCTGCTTCATCCACACCGACGGTTTTTAGCACGTAGAAGTCGCCAATACTCCGACCAACTTGTACGCGATGCGTAAAGGTTTGAATTGGTTCTCCCGTATATCCCGTATCAAAGAAGGATTGCGTAACGCCGAAACGATCATTGGAAAGATTAAGCAACTTATTTTTATTGGTGGAAAACACGAAGCTTGTTCGCCAGTTCAAGCGTTCCTTCTTTAAAACATCAACGTTTACCAAAGCTTCAAAACCGCTGTTCTTCATTTCCCCTGCATTCAAAAACATCGTTGAGGTAAGATAAGGAGGAACCGGAACTTCAAACATGTACAGTAAATCTTTCACGTTTCGTGAATAGTAATCAAAAGCTCCATAAACGCGGTTATTGAATAAGCTAAAGTCGGCACCGATGTTGAACTCATTCTTACGTTCCCAGCGTAAATCCGGATTGAAATTCCTTGCCGGCACGAATCCCGGAACCCACGACCCATTGATATAGGCACCTTGCTCAAGCGTATAATTGTAGCTAATTTGTGAGTTGTAAGGGGATGCGGCAATGGTTCCGGTAACACCGTATCCGGCACGCCATTTCCATTGATTAATTACTTTTTGACCAGCCATAAAATCTTCTTTGGCCATATCCCAACCAACTTGAACTGCCGGGAAATTACCCCATTTATTATTCTCGCCAAAAGTGCTGGAACCTTCGCGACGAATACTTGCCATCGCTAAATACTTTTCCTTGTAACTATAATTGGCCCGAGCAAAATAACCGATCAGGGTTGACTCTTGCTTGTAGCTCTGCATCGTTGCTAATCCATTTTGCAATGCCAGCCCAGATTCAAGCTTATTATAGCTGTACTGATCCGTCGGGAAGTTAAAATTGTAGACATTAAAATTTTCAAACATATTTCGCTGCCAACTGTAGCCAGCTAATCCTATAATTCGGTGATCACCAATGCTTTTATTATAATTTGCAGTAATCTCCATCAGATTTTCTACACCAGCTTGTGTCCAGCGCGTAGCGGTACCATTTAAGTTATTTTTAGTGGTGTTTACGTGATCAAAAGATGTAGCCGTTCCGGTTAAGTCGTTGTCTTGAACACGAGAAAACAATGCTTTAAAACTTAAATCCGTTGTCGGTCTGTAATCTAAGGATCCATTCATCCGCGTTTCACGAAACATCCGATCATTGGTGGTTTCATGAATCATTCCCAACGGATTGTCATACATATAGGCATTACTTTCTTGCCATTTTCCATTATCATTATAAATGCGATCCGTTGGATTTCGAATCATAGCTTGGCGCCACATGTAGTCGGAGCTTCCGCCCTGCTTGGCAGATATCGTATTGCTAATGATTTGCATTCGGCTACGTAATTTCCCATCGAACATATCGTGATTCAAATCTGCACGAACATTCAAACGCTCCTGCCCGCTTCTCAGCAAAACACCGCCCCAATCTCTGTAGTTAACAGATCCTGTAAAATTTGTCCTCGAATTTCCTCCGAACAAGGTCAAGTTATGATTGTGGCTGAATGGATTTTGTGTTACTTCATCAATCCAATTCGTGTTATGCCCTAAATCTTCGTAGTTTTTGCCCTCCGCAATTAATCTTCGGTAATCTTCGGCTGTCAACAAATCGGGCACGCGGAAAAGTGTTTGTAAACTTGCGTAGTTGTTGTAGTCAATACTTGTCCGTCCGTCGGTCGATCGGTTTTGCTTCGTGGTAATAAAAATAACGCCCCCGGTTGCGCGCGTTCCATAGATAGCGGCTGCAGAACCGTCCTTCATTACATCGACAGATTCAATGTCTTCCGGTGCCACGGAATTAAACTCTCCCGGCACACCGTCGATAATTACCAACGGATTTACCGCACCTTGAATTGAATTTAAGCCCCGTAGATTGATTTGCGTAGTCGCATTTGGATTGCCGCTCGGCGTGGTAATGCGCAAACCGGCAACCTTTCCTTGGATTAATTGACCAGCATCAACTACCGCACCCTGATTGAAACTTTCTGATTTCACGCTGGCTACGGAACCCGTGGTTTCCCCTTTCCGCTGCGTTCCGTAACCAACCACAACAACTTGTTCCAATTCTTCGGAGGATGTTTGTAACCGAACGGTCAAGGTTGTTTGATTGGTTAATGTTTGAGTGAAAACCAGGTGTCCTACCGAATTCACTGTGATGATCGCGCTTGGCGTGTAGCGCAAAGCGAATTGACCATCTTGATTGCTAGAATACTTCTCTTGAGAATTGCTTAATGAAATGGTTGCGCCTTGAATCGGATTTCCCGATTCATCAACGATTTGCCCAGTGAGTGAACGCTGCTCTTGAGCATATGAAAAACATACATTAAACAATAATAAAAGAAGCACGTAATGGAATCTTCTCATAATTTATGTAATTAGTTATTATTGTTACTGGGCAAGTTAATAGGTATAATTAGCATCGATCAGTCAAATTTTAACACGAATCAGTCGTATTTTGACTAATAATTGTCAATTTGACAATCTTTTTCAATATTTGAAAAAAATCAAATTATGACGCAACCAAAATATGTGATCGGAATCGACTTCGGAACGGACTCGGTACGAGCCGTTTTAGCCGATACTGCTGACGGCAATGAAATCGCTACGTCAGTATTCGAATATCCGCGGTGGAAACAAGGTTTATATTGCGATGCCAAAAATCATCAATTTAGACAACATCCGTTAGATTATATCGAAGGACTACAGTCGGTTATTTCAAATTGCGTACAAAAAGCGGGAAAGGAAATTGCTGATCGCGTTGTGGGCATATCCGTAGATACCACGGGCTCTACGCCAATAGCCGTAGATAAGAACGGTACGCCTTTGGCCTTGCTACCAGAATTTTCCGAAAATCCGAATGCGATGTTTGTATTATGGAAAGATCATATGGCCATTCAGGAAGCGGCCGAAATCAACGAACACGCAAAGCAATTTGACATCAATTACTTACAATACGTTGGCGGTATTTACTCTTCGGAATGGTTTTGGTCGAAATTGCTACATGTTTTTAGGAAGGACGAACAAGTTAGATCGGCTACATATTCTTGGGTAGAACATTGCGATTGGATTCCATTTTTATTGTGCGGTGGCGATAATGTAAAAGATATAAAACGCGGCGTTTGTTCGGCCGGACACAAATCGCTATGGTCGGAAGCATTCAACGGATTTCCGCCGAATGAATTTTTTGCATCCTTGGATCCGCTGTTGGATGGATTTACAGAAAAGCTTCCGCAAGAAACCTATACAGCTAACCAGGCTGCAGGTAAATTGAGCGCTCATTGGGCGAATCAATTAGGTTTGTCGACCGACGTTCTTATCGGAATCGGCGCATTCGATTGTCACATGGGTGCCGTTGGTGGTCAAATTGAACCTTACTATTTAAGCAAAATCATCGGTACATCTACATGCGATATTTTAGTCGTTCCAAAAGAGGAAATGCACGACAAGCTCGTCCACGGAATTTGCGGACAAGTAGATGGTTCAGTAATCCCGGGAATGATCGGCTTGGAAGCTGGGCAATCGGCTTTTGGTGATGTGTATGCTTGGTTTAAGCGACAATTAACTTGGCCGCTAAAACAGATAGCCGCTCAGAATAACTTGCTTAGTTCGGAACAAATAGAGGCGATCGAAAATCAAATCTTATCTACTTTGAGCGAACGGGCAGCCGAGATTGTTCCAAGGGAAAATGATGAGTTGGCATTGGATTGGTTTAATGGCCGACGTACACCCGACGCCAACCAGCGCTTGCAAGGCGCAATCACCCGTTTGGATTTGGCTTCTGATGCGCCGCACCTATTCCGAGCTTTAGTGGAAGCAACTGCGTTTGGCGCAAAGCGGATCGTCGATCGATTCATTGAACAAGGTATTCCGGTAAAAGGCATTATCGCCCTCGGTGGTATTCCGCGTAAATCCGCATTCATTATGCAGATGATGGCCGACGTAATCGGCATGCCGATCCGCGTTCATCAATCCGAACAGACTTGTGCTATCGGTGCGGCTATGTTTGCGGCGACGGTAGCGCGCGTATTTCCTACCCTGGAAGATGCGATGAAGCAGATGGGACAAGGATTCGACAAAGAATACATCCCCAATCAAGAGCGGACTGGTATCTACGCAAATCGATATGCGCAATACATCGCTTTAGGTCAATTCACCGAACAACAAACCATTCAACCCTAAATCGACACCAACCATGTCTACATCCTACAAAAAAATTCAGCAGGAAGCTTACGAAGCTAATATGCGTCTACCAGAATTGGGGTTAGTGTTATTTACGTTCGGCAATGCGAGCGTCGCTGACCATGATCGAGGCGTATTTGCCATCAAACCGAGCGGTATTGATTACAACGATTTGACCCCTGATAAAATGGTAATTGTCGATTTCGATGGACAAACCGTGGAAGGTGAATCGAGACCATCATCAGATACGAAAACACACGCCGTATTATACAAACATTGGCCAAAAATTGGGGGCATTGTTCATACGCATTCACAATACGCGACCGCTTGGGCACAAAGCCAACGCAACATTCCGATTTATGGCACCACGCACGCTGACCATTTAACAACAGATATTCCCTGTGCGCCACCAATGGAAGATGCGATGATCGCGGGAAACTATGAATACGAAACCGGCTTTCAAATTCTTAATCATTTTGAACAACAAGGGCTTAACTATGAAGAAGTAGAAATGATTCTTGTGGCTAATCACGCTCCTTTTACGTGGGGAAAAACAGGCGAAAAGGCTGTTTATAACAGCGCTGTATTGGAATACGTAGCTAAAATGGCGCTATTTACCGAGCAAATCCAACCCAATGCCGATCGCATGAAAGATGCACTTATCAAAAAGCATTACGAGCGAAAACATGGTCCAAATTCGTACTACGGGCAGTAATTAGCATTGAGATGTTAGACGTGCGTAGTGCGTAGTGAGATTTAGAATTAACCTTATAAACATAAATACGATATATGATCAATTTAAAAGACTTGGAAGTTTGGTTTATTACAGGAAGCCAAAGCCTTTATGGAGAAGAAACTTTGAAGCAGGCTGCTTCGCACGCTGAAGAAATTGCTAAATCACTAGATACTGATGCAATTATTCCAGTACAAGTAGTTTTTAAGCCCATCGTGAAATCGACGGAAGAGATCTACGAAACCATTGCGGCAGCAAATTATGATAAAAAATGTATCGGGATTATCACTTGGATGCATACATTCTCGCCTGCGAAAATGTGGGTACGCGGATTAAAAATTCTGAACAAACCTTTGTTACATTTACATACGCAATATAATCGTGACATCCCTTGGTCAACCATCGATATGGATTTCATGAACCTAAACCAAAGCGCGCATGGTGATCGAGAATTTGGACATATAGTAACCAAATTAGGTATTGCGCGAAAAGTAGTTACTGGCTATTGGAAGGATTCGGACGTGGTCGAGCAGATTGCTATCTGGTCTCGCGCGGCAGCGGCATGGCACGATTGGCAGGGGGCAAAATTCGCTCGTTTTGGAGATAATATGCGTTTTGTTGCCGTTACAGATGGCGATAAAGTTTCTGCTGAATCGCAATTTGGTTATTCGGTAAATACATACGCAGTTGGTGATTTGGTCGCAAAGATTGACGCGATTACTGACGAAGAAGTGGATGCGCTGATCCAAGAATACGAAGAAACGTACCACATGGACGCCTTGGTATTAAAAGGTGGATCCAAACATCAAAATGTGCGTGATGCAGCACAAATTGAACTTGGATTGAAAGCATTTTTGGAAGAAGGTGGATTTAAAGGTTTTTCAAACACGTTTGAAGATCTTCATGGCATGAAGCAGTTGCCGGGCATCGCTACGCAGCGATTGATGGCTGCAGGTTATGGATATGCAGGTGAAGGCGATTGGAAAACAGCAGCTTTGGTTCGCGCTGCGAAGGTAATGTCAGCAGGTTTAGAAGGTGGAAGTGCATTTATGGAAGATTATACCTATCACTTGGACCCGAAAAATAGCCTAGTGCTCGGTGCACATATGTTGGAAGTTGACCCCGTATTGGCGTCCGAAAAACCGCGATTGGAAGTACATCCATTAGGTATTGGTGGCAAAGAGGATCCTGCGCGTTTGGTATTTAATGGGAAAGGCGGCGATGCGCTGAACGCAAGTTTGGTGGATATGGGCGATCGGTTTCGTTTGGTAGTCAATACAGTCGAAGCCAAAGAATTGGAAAATGACATTCCCGAATTGCCCGTTGCGCGCGTTTTGTGGGAACCGAAACCAGATATGAAAACAGGATGTTCCGCCTGGATTTATGCTGGCGGCGCGCATCATACCGTATATAGTCAGAATCTAAGCACAGCTTATTTTCAAGATTTCTCGAAGATGGCTAATATCGAATGTGTTGTCATCGATGAAGACACAAATCTCAAATCTTTCGAAAAAGAGTTACTTTGGAACGAAATGGCGTACAAGATGAAATATTAATGTAGAAATACGTTTAAAATCTACAAATGCAATGTTATCGCGTAACAATTTAAACTAGCCAGTTGTAGAGTTCTGTTTTTCTGGGCAAATTTGCCGATAGACAAACGGAGATATATGATTGCTTACGATAAGCAGTCCCGCATTATGCTTGCGGTAGATTGCATCATTTTTGGTTTCGACGGAAATGCGCTCAAATTGTTGATTATTGAACGCGGCATGCTGCCGGAGAAAGGCAAATGGAGCTTGATGGGCGGCTTCGTTCAGGGTGATGAAAACCCGAACGAAGCCGCTTCTCGTGTTTTAAACCACCTTACAGGTTTAAAAGACATATATATGGAGCAATTTCAAGTTTTCGGCGAACCGCGCCGCGACCCAACGGAGCGCACGGTTAGCATTGCATACTATGCACTTATCGATATTAATAAATACCAACATCAGCTCAGTACAGATTACAAAGCAGCTTGGGTGGAGTTAAATCAATTGCCTATGCTTATTTTTGATCACAACGAGATGGTCACAGCAGCACGTCAGCAATTACGTTATAAAGCTGCCCTCCACCCCATTCTTTTCGAACTTCTTCCGGAGCGATTTACTATCCCACAAATAGCGGCGCTTTTCGAGCAAGTTTATCAAGTGGAATTGGACCGTCCTAATTTTATGCGAAAGCTACGGTTGACAGATTTACTTATCAAGCAACCCGACAAAGACAAAGAAGGTTCAAAGCGTGGCGCTCACTATTATATGTTAAATCAAGACGTATATCGCAAAAAATTCTCTTCATTTGTACATTTCGTAACACAACTTTAAACATATAACAAATTATCCTATAACACATTAAGACGTTATATAAATAAAAAAAATAGGTTTTCAAACGGGGAGAATGAAAACCTAAACTAACCAATTAATAAACCTATTTTTGAAGAGATAATTACGTTCTGCTTCAAAGATATAAAAAAGACTACTAATATTGTAGTCTTTTTTATATAAATAATTTATTTTTTTTTCGCATCGCCATTACAACTTATTAACCACTTAATAGTCAATACATTAAGTCGATATTAAAAAATGATCACCAAAAATATGTGGCTTAATCTACGCTATAAATTGGCAACGAAAACCAAAAAGTGGCACCTTGTCCCTGCACACTCGTAACACCGATTTCACCACCGTGCATACGTACGATTTCTTTAGATATGTACAAGCCGATTCCAAAACCGGATATCAGAGGCGAGTTGGCACTGTGTATTCTATAAAATTTGTCGAAAAGTCTAGTTTGATTATCTTCGGAGATACCGGGACCTTCGTCTTCGACGCGCACAATAACATCTTGCTCCGCAAGCTCTAGAATGAGCGTAATTTTCGTGTTCGATGGCGTATATTTTATTGCATTGTTAACGAAATTTACAATCACTTGCTCTATCTTCCCGCGATCGCCACGTACTAAAGGCATATGCTCCAATGTACGGAGTTGAAAAACGTGGTCTTTAACTGTATCGATAAACGTTTCGTACACATCATGAACTACGTCTTGCAGGTCAATCAGATCATTATTCAAATGCAACTCGCCTTCTTCTACATGGGAAATATCCAAAAAGCCATCGATCAAGGCACGCATTCTAGTTGTTTGATGCTCGGCACTTCTTACAATTGCAGCAATCCGATCAGGCTGCATAGTGGGCCATTTGTATTCCAATATTTGCAAGTAACCCGTTAACGCTGTTAAAGGTGAACGTAATTCGTGTGAAGCTATACCGAGAAAATCTGTTTTACGCTTTTCATCGATTTTTTGCGCAGTGACGTCGATAATCACGCCGTAAAACATGTTTGGATCTGCCTCCCCTGCACTACTTCCCATAAACCTCAACCACTTCGATTCTCCAGATGGTTTATCCAAGATTTGGAAAACCTCATCGTAGAGTAGGCCTTCTGCTGTTGCAGATGCCATTCCTTTTTTCAACAATGGCAAATATGTGGCTACCGTATTCTCGATAACGTCTGGTTCGTGTTTCTTTTTAGCAGAGGTAAAACCAAACAAGTTTTGAGAATGATCGTTAAACTGAATCTCTTTCGTTAGGTAATTGAATGTGTAAGTACCTACTTTCGCGGAATCGACAATCAATTGTAGCTTGCGCTCTTTTTGCGACACAAGATTATGAAAAGCATCTGTTCTTTCCTTTTGCAACATCGCATCCGTAATATCCAACACAATTCCCGAAAAGAACGTCGGATTACCTTGCTCATCGAAGTACGATTTTCCCTTCGCGTGAATCCATCTGAAAAGATTACCCGCGCGATCTATCGTTCGAAACGTAACATCATAATCTTCTCGGAATTCCGGAGAAATGGCTTTATCAATAGCAAGTTCCACGGATGGTCTGTCCGCCTCGTGCATATATTTAAGCACATCTTTGTATGCAACGACCTCATCATCGGTAAAGCCGTACAATTCTCTTGTACGATCGTCCCAGTACACTTTTGATTCCTCTACATCTAGTTTCCAAGTGCCAATGTATGCGGACTGTATAGCCAAGTTGAGCCGATCTTCACTTTCTAATAGTTGATCGTAAGCGCGTTTGAGGGATTCATTTAATTGCTGACTGGTAATTTGTGCAGTCAAAAGCATTTCATTCGTTACTTGGTACTCCTCATTGATAGACATTAATTCTTCGTTGGTAGTAGCAAGCTCTTCGTTAAGCTGTTGGAGTTCTAAATCCCGCTGCGTTAGGTCCTCTAGCATCTTCACTTCGTTGGACATATCGCGAACGGTTCCTACAAATCGCACTGGCTTTCCATATTCGCTGAAATAGACTTTACCTATCGCATGCACATGGCGTACGACGCCGTCGCTAGCGCCTAGAGTACGATAGCTCACATCGAAATTGCCACCTGAAAGATTCTGATTAAAAGATCGGTCAATCTGTTCCAAAACCCGCTTCTTATCCTCACTGTGCAAGCCGTTTACAAAGTCCGATCCGTAAGAAACGTCATTTTGAATAGGTACTCCAAACAATTCCTTACACCTTTCGTCCCAAACAAGACGGTCGTTTTCTACGTCTAAATCAAACGTTCCTAAACCTGCAGATATTTTTGCTAGTCGCAATTGATTCAAAGCATCTTCGACTTCTACTATAGATTTGCGTTGTTCCGTTATATCTGACGCCACAATTAAAACACAATCTACCTCGCCATCATAAGCAAAAATGGGATGATAAGTTACATTATGATAATAATCTTTGCTGAATCCCTTTAATGTTGTTCGAATTTCTGGACGAAAGATGGGTTCTTTCGTTTGCGAAACTTGATCAATTAATCGGTTAAATAATGCAACCTTATCTTCAGAAAGTACTGTTGGAAACGGTCGGCCTACACCGCGTTGATCTATTTCCAAAAGTTTAAGAAAATGATCATTGGCAGACTGTATATTTTTCGTTTTCGCATGGATAACTCCGAGTCCGATCGGTGCCGTTTGAATGATCTGCTTCAATTGATTTTCCGACACCTCTAAACGACCATAAGAAAACTCCAATTTTTCGAGGGTGGCACCAAGTTCTTCCGTAGTCGAAATCAGTTCCTCGTTGCTAGCCATCAACTCTTCGTTAATAGCTGCTTCGCTGGCCTCCCTTTCCTGCACGGTTTTCCAAGCCAACATTCTGTCAGAAACTTCTTTCGCAGTATGCAAAATGGCATACGTATTACCACTTTCATTCTTCAGAGCCAGATACTGAAAATCAAAATAACGTGCTGTACGTACACCGTCGATAACTATTTCGGCGCGCGTTTCTTGAGCATTAAATGTCTCTCCTGTGATCCATACGTTCCGCAGTAATCCATCAAACCCTTGCTCAACGTGCTCCGGAAAAACATCGCCAAAATTACGATCAATGAGATTATCGCTTCTATTCCAAATCTGAAGCATTTCGGTGTTCACAAATGCTATATTGAGATCCTTGCTATCATATACCGCTACCGCATGTGGCAGATGAATAAACGCATCGAGCAAGCTCGTCAAGGTGATGTTCATGGAAGGTTGATATAGTCCGCAAATATAGTCTTAATTTTTCTTACTAAAGGCAGGTATATAGACGCGAAATTTGAGCTGTAAGACCTACCTAATCTATTTAGCTAAGGCATCAACATGCTCGTATTCTAACAATTTACCAGCAATCTTTTTACGATGTTTAAACCCCCAATCCGCAATTGCTTGCGTCAATGACTTCAATGTCGACCCATAATCCGTTATTTCGTATTCTACAGAAATAGGTTGTGTTTCGAGCACCTTCCTAGATATCAAATGATTCATCTCTAAATCCTTTAATTCACGACTAAGTACCTTACCTGATATTCCATGCACTTCCCGAAGTAATTCCGAGAAACGCATTGGTTTATAGCACAAACAGGCTATGATTGAAACCTTCCACTTCCCGTTTAATACGTACATGGTGTCGTGAATAGCCTGAATCGTTTGGTTGCACTCCTTTATAAGGTCATTATTTTCGCTTTGCATCATCATCACTGGTTACCTATTTGTCACTATTACTTTTTGTCACAAAGTTACATAAAGACACGACAACAAGTTACATTTGCCGACATAATAATTTAAACTCATGGATTTAATACAAGATTTGAATTGGCGATATGCTGCCAAAGCGTATACTGACGAAACCGTATCGGAAGAGAAAATAGATTTCATTTTAAACGCGATCAACTTGACCGCATCCTCTTGTGGATTGCAACCTTATCGCGTTTTTTCGATAAGCAACAAAGCGTTACAAGCAAAATTAGGTGCAGGATCTTTTAATGGACAGATTGCTCAAGCATCACATCTGTTAGTTTTTGCTGCATTCAATCGGGTAACTACTACTGACGTTACCAACATGGTCGACCACATTGCTAACGAGCGAGGTGTACCCAAAGAATCGTTGGACGGACTTTTTACGGCAATCGACGGCTTTTTTAAAAGTAGAACGGATGAAGAAAATGCATTGTGGGCCGATAAACAGGCCTATATCGCTTTAGGTACGGCACTTATCGCTGCCGCGAACATGCGCGTGGATTCAACACCGATGGAAGGTTTCGATCCGAAACAGTTTGATAGATTACTCAATTTGCCGGAAAAAGGATTGCATACGTCGGTTATTCTTTCTTTAGGCTATCGCGATGAAAATCTGGATTACCTAGCTAATGCAAAGAAAGTACGGATTCCATTAGATCAAATGGCTACCAAGATTAAATAGATTATCCTAATCGCAAACAATCTATTTCCGACTTGTATTTCGGAGTCGGAAATAGGTTTTAATCTTCTTAATAGTTTCCATTATTCAGTCAGCTTTCCTTATAAAAAACCTACATGTAATGCATTACAAGAAACAAAAGGCATATAATTTGCGGTTGATTTAGCTTATCTCCTATACGATTAATTGTAAAGGAAGACACAAACTACATCGGCAATGAAAAAGAATTTCTTGTTTCCATTATTAATAAGTGGATGCTTAACAATCGGTTTCCAACATGTATTATTGGCTCAAAATAATTCAAAACCGGAGAGGAATGAGCCGGAAACCGCGCTAGATAAGGGCACCGAGGAGATAAATAATGGCAATATAGACGCTGCTATTGATTTCTACAAAATTGCTGTTTCGGAAAACCAAAGTGATACTACATTAAATGCCTTAGGCTATGCTCTCACATTGAAAGAGGATTTTGATCATGCTCTCGAAGTGCTAAATAAATCTGTTGAGCTTTATCCAAATTCAGCAACCAGCTTTAGCTATCGCGGCATTATGTATCGCAAACAGGGGAATTTTGATGCCGCTATAGCCGATTTTAGCCAAGCTATTTTTTTAGCGCCGAAAGAAACAGTCTATTATATCAATCGTCAGGAATGCTACATGAACAAAAGTGAGTTCCACAAAGTAGTCGACGATTGTTCAAAAGCGATTGCCATTGACCCGAAAATTCAACGGTTGTATCGCAATCGAGCGACTGCTTATTTTTTCATGGCAAAGTTCGATGAAACCATCGCGGATGCCACCCAAGCTGTCGTACTAGATCCGAATGATGTGCAATCGTACACGCTCCGAGCCGGCGCCAACGTCACCAAAGAGCAACCGGATTATGCTGCGGCAGTTAGTGACTTTACGAAAATCATTGAAATAGATCCGCGGGAGGCGGAGTCCTATATTAGTCGTGGCGCTATATATGCAATGAATGAAGAATTTACAAATGCCATTAGCGATTACAGTAAAGCGATTGAATTGACGGAGAGCAACAATGCAAATTATTTAAGCGAACGCGGAAAGGTGTATGTGCTGATGAAAGATTTCGAGAGCGGCCTTAATGATTTGAACCGAGCCATCATCTTGGATCCAACAAATGGTGAATATTATCGTAATCGTGGCAGAGCGCATCATTATGCCCAACAACATCAATCTGCTATTGACGATTACACCAAGGCAATTGAATTAGCTCCGGATGATGTTAAAGCACAAGAATATTTGGCGGAGGCCAAAGAAAAACTGGGTGACTCATGAGATAATATTTAACGATTGAGTAGCCACCGCTACTCAACTGGATATTCCCGAACAATGGAACTCACTTTCTTCTTCTCTCCTAGTTTTCTACCGTTTTTTATGATTTCGGTGTTGATCCATTTTACCTTTTGGAAATCCATTTTCTCGACTTTTCGATCGTACGTTACCAAGCCGTTTATTTCATGTTCTACATCCGTGGTTTGTGTATAAATGGCGGCGCTTAATCCCCTGTAAAGCATTCTTTGTTCTACTTCGTTTAGTAAATAGACATAGGTATCGCTCAAAACATCTTCGTTGATCACAATTTCATAAGCATTATTCGGAACTGGCCACATATGCCCGCGTACGAATAATCCCTTGCCACCAAACTCTCCAAAAGATGCTGCGCGATGCTCATCTGGCATAGGAAAATACTTGTCCTCCATTTTACCATAGTGATGCAAATCAACAAAATCTCCGTTTCCTGGATCGCCGGGAGCAAGACGATAATGCGGTGCATAATTATAACCGGAAAGTCCGTTTACTAATCGTGTGGGATCATATTTTTTTGTCCAATCCGTAATATCTGCAACCTCGAAAGCACCCCAGTTTTCGTTAAATGGAACCCACATCACGATAGAAGGAACACTAATCAGTTGGTCGATCATATCTTTGAGTTCATTTCTAAAATTTTGACGTACCGCAACTGAATCTACATCATCCGGATACCATAAATTTGGCATATCCTGCCATACCAACAATCCTAGTTTATCACAGTGATGATACCAGCGCTGCGGCTCCACTTTTATGTGCTTACGAACGACATTAAATCCTGTTTGCTTCGCCAACTCAAGATCATAAAGTAATGCTTCATCAGTTGGGGCTGTAAAAATACCGTCGGGCCAATAACCTTGATCCAATAGTCCAAGTTGAAACTCGAACTTACCATTCAGCAAGGTTCTATTAATGCCATCAACCTTTTCAATCTTAACCGATCGCATCGCAAAATAAGAATTTACATCATCGATCACTTTTCCACGATCATCTAGCAATTGAACGTTTAAATCATATAAAAAAGGATCATCGGGCGTCCAGAGATGTGGATTTTCTATATTGATGTAAAGAGGTTCATCAGAAATACCACTCGCATTGACAGCACCTTCCTTCGTCATGACTTTAACTTTTAATCCTTTGCGAATAGCCGAAGCGGTAACTTGGAGACGATTACTTTCTAAGTCAGGAATGAGTTTTAGTTTTGATATATATTCTCGTTCTACCGGTTCCATCCATACCGTCTGCCAAATACCCGAACTAAACGTATAATCCCCTTTATCACCATTTTTCCCGCAAGGCACCTTTCCATCATTTGCGTCATGCGCACCAACGACCAAAGTATTCTCATTCTTGGTTAAGTAATCGGTAATATCAAAATTGAAAGCGGTATATCCTCCCGTATGTGTACCTACTTTTTTGCCGTTGATAAATATGGTTGCGAAATGATCAACGGCCCCAAAATGTAGAAGCACCCTTTTGTTTCCCCAACTTTTCGGAACGCTAATTTGTCTCTTATACCACATGAACGTTTCGCCACTTCTTGCCAAACCAGAAAGTTCCGATTCTGGCACGAAGGGAACACGTATCTTATCCGCATTATCTGAAAAGGTTGGAGCAGTTTCGGCGGATCGTGGATCGGGTTGGTTTTTACCGCCCATATAATCCCAAAATCCGTTTAGATTTTCCCATTCCGAGCGTTCCATCTGAGGTCGAGGGTATTCTGGCAAAGGCAATTCGCTAGATAAAACTTCTTCTGTCCATGGAGTTGGCAGCGTAAAATCGGTCAGCGTTTGGGATTGAATGCTAAACGATATTAGTAAACTGATAGCTGTAAACAAACAAGTTAGTAGACGGTAAATCATATTTTCGATCATTAAATGAAGGTTTTTCATAGTACAGATACGAATGTAATGAGAATAACATAACGCTCGTATAAAATCTTCGTAACAGTAATGATAAGTCGAAAGAAATGAAGATGTAAAATGGATTTTGTTTGATTAAACCATCCGATATTAGGCAATTAGAATATATAAAGGCATAAAAACATAATGCTTCCATCCAGCGCGATCCAAGAGATAATTAAGGTAATGAGTAGAAATCTTAGGTTGGAGAAATCCAATCTATTCGTAAAACAAAGAAGGAAATTAGCGGTGCTAATTTCCTTTTTTGTTTTGTCCATTCCACCAGGAATCGAGCAATGTTCTATTCTCCTCCACCCATTCTCGGGCGGTTTCCTTCTCGTTTTTACTTTCTTCCATTCTCGTAAGTAGTTTCGAAAGAATTTCGTCTTCGAAAAACGCATGCTGGAAATAATTATATACTTCTGGATAATCCTTTTCGAAATCATCGCGTACGTAGGTTTCGATATGTTCGGTATCGCCGTACACCTTTTTCGGATCTTCCAAAAATTTTACATCGTAACGACCGAACAGCCAGTGTGGTTGCCATGCTGTCACGACAATCCAGCGTTTTTCCCCAATCGCTTTATCCAATTCCGAAGCCATGGCGACCATAGATGAATTTAATTGACGGTAATCCAAATTGTATTCCATCAAAACCGTATCGGTGTATGTTGCCATTCCTGATCCGCGCTCAATTCCTACGATACGTCCGCCAAATTTATCTTTGTGATCATTCAATTCTTCGATAGAATTAATATCCACATATTTTGGGACAACCAATCCTAAGCGCGCGCCATCATAATTCATTCCCGCACTTTTAATATGATCAAACGGAGCGACCTTATCTCCGTGCGTTGTCGGCAACCAAACGTTCATAAATACATCCGTATCACCATTATCCATCGAAGCTAACAGTAAATTCGGCGCCGCTTTGTGAGTAACCACCAAATAGCCTTTCTCCGTTAAATATTCTTTCGTTACCAACGTCATCGCATTTCCTTCCGCCCAGCCTTCGACCATCCCCATGCTAATGCGCTTTCCAATTCTGCCACCGCAGTTTCCGAATAAAGAAAACACAGCGATGAAGAAAGTGATACTGTATATTATTCGCTTCATTATTTACTGATTTTATTACCGAAACCTTGGGTAATACGATCCAAGATAATGGCCAAAATAACCACCGACAAACCGCTTTCAAACCCCAACCCGATATCCAAATTATTAATTCCTTCCAGTACCTTCTCTCCTAGTCCGCCCGCAGCAATCATCCCCGCGATAACTACCATGGAGAGTGATAGTAAAATAGTCTGATTTACACCTGTTAGAATCGTTTTCAGCGCTAAAGGTAATTCTACCTTAAATAGCAATTGCTTTTGTGTTGCACCAAGCGAACGAGCAGCTTCCAATACATCGGCTGGCACTTGTTGTATCCCCAATGCGGTTAAACGAACCGCTGGAGGCATCGCAAAAATGATGGTAGCAAATGCTCCTGGCAACTTTCCGATGCTAAAAAACAAAACCGCCGGAATCAGATAGACAAAGGCCGGCATCGTTTGCATTAAATCGAGCAACGGACGAATAATGCGATGCGCCGAACGATTCTTTGCAGACCAAATACCTAAAGGAATCGCGATAATCAACGCGATGATGGTCGATGAAATGATCAATGCTAACGTTTGCATCGTTTCTTCCCAAAAACCCATCAAATAAATTAGTGCTAACCCTCCTAAGGTAAAAGCTGCCACGCCTTTGCTGGCGTAGCGCCAAGCAGCAGCCGTAAATAAGGCAATCGTTATAAAAAATGGCAGACTTACCAAAATCCATTCGATGCTTTCAATCCCCGCATTACCCGAAGTTTTGATGAAATCAAAAACAGGTCGCAGGTTATTCATCAACCATTTGACCGCAATCGCTATATATTGTCCTATATCTATCGTTTTTTCCATGAATTAGTTGTGGTTGGCATTTTCTTTCAGTTCTGTAATTTCTTGTTCGTTGAATCGTGTTGCTTCGATTACCACGGAATTTTGTGAAACGATTCCCAGCAATACACCGCTGTCTTTATCCGTTACCGCAATCGGTGATCTTGTTGCTGTAATTAGTGGCAACATTTCTTCCACCGTCACTTCCGTTCCTACCGTCGGCACATCTCTTTTGATCACGCTTTCGACGGTTGGATCTTTACGCTTTGCGGAAATTACCGCATCATTTACCCAAACAAAACCTAAAAAAACCTGATCATCATTAACTACGGGAAGCACATCTAATCCAGTTGTTCGCATTTTGCGCAATGTTCCCTCCGGACCGTCTTTCCCAAAACGTACCATGGTCGGTTTATTATGCATCAGCGAGCCAGCAGTAATGATCGTTTTCCGATCTACCTTTTCTACGAAAGCTTCCACGTATTCGGTTGCAGGATTAGTGAGAATTTCTTCCGCGGTACCGATTTGCTCAATTATACCATCTTTCATAATCATAATCCGATCGCCCAGCTTGATCGCTTCGTCCAAATCGTGGGTAACGAAAACTACGGTTTTCTTCAACTTATTTTGCAGACCGATCATTTCATCTTGCATTTCAGTTTTTATCAATGGATCAAGTGCAGAAAATGCTTCATCCATCAACATCACTTCCGGATTATTCGTGAGCGCGCGCGCTAATCCCACGCGTTGCTGCATACCGCCGGAAAGCTGCGCCGGCAGTTGCTGTTCAAAACCACGCAAACCAACCGTATCGATCGCCTGCTGCGCCCGCTTCTCACGATCTTCTTTATCTTCGCCGCGAAGTTCTAGCCCAAAAGCTACATTGTCCAGAATACTGCGGTGCGGAAGCAAACCGAATTTCTGAAACACCATGCTCATTTCGCTGCGGCGAACATCCAACAATTGTTTATGATTTTTCCTCGTAATGTCGGTTCCGTTAACAAACACGTTACCGCTGGTTGGTTCGATTAATCGATTCAGACAGCGAAGCAAAGTTGATTTGCCGCTTCCTGATAAGCCCATAATGACGAAGAACTCGCCTTCATAAATTTCGAAGTTCGCTCGATTAATTCCTACCGTGCAATTCGTCGTGGCTAATATTTCTTTTTTTGTTTTGCCTTCGCCGAGAAGCTTCAAGGCTTGTTCTTTTTGTTTCCCGAAAATCAATATTAGATCCTCGACCTTTATTTTAACGGGTCTTTCTTCTTTCATATTCAATAAATGTTGTCAGCTTGATCAGCCTGAAAAGGTTAAAGGGACACCATCGTGTCTAGTCGTTACCCGAAAAACGAAAGCATTATACTTTTGTTTACTTAGAAGTTAAATAAATTACCGGGTAATCGGAAGGCTTTAGTGTTTGCAGGGAGGAACTTTCTGCGTAGTAGTCAGCGAAATTTTTCTGATTTGATAAAATAAGCAATAGGTGGTATTGTATATTTTGTATTTCCTCATTGGCACAAAGGTACAAAAAATAAAATAAGGGGCTTTTTTGCCCCTTATTTCTTAATCTTTTAAAAGTTTCTTCCGCCTACCGTACCAAATCATAAATCCGGTTATCGGCAACGATGCACAAATCAGACTGACCAAAAATGCGATTATTTTTGTTGGAAGATTGAATACAGAACCGACGTGAATATCGTAATTCGCGCTGACCATTTTTTCACCTAAATTTTTATCGTTGTGATCGTGGATATGAAGCAATTCTCCAGAATGTTCATCAAAAACAATATGACTAGCTTTGTGATACGAGTACGAAAGGTGTTTCACGTACACCTCGAAGTTTGGATGTACGTGATCATCCATATGCTCATCACCCAAATCCAACGAAAACTGATAACTATCCGGATATAGGCGTTTCACTTGATTAGCGATCGAATCCAACGTGTAAAGTGTTCTTTCTGATTCTGGCGCTGTCGTAGTAATATGCGATCGATCTGGATATACCGTTTCTCCACCGGAAAACACCACATAAACCATTGCTTGGACAATGAAAAAACAGTAGAATAGTCCGGTTATGGCAAAGATCAACGCGAAAATCGAACTGTAAAATCCGAGGATATTATGCAAATCGTAATTTTTACGTTTAGGTTTCGTCGTGCTTTTCCATGCAAACTGAAATCGCTGTTTTCGACCAGCCTTGTTCCGTGGCCACCATAAAACAACGCCCGTAATCAACATAATTACAAAAAGACAAACGGGAATACCGACCACATATTTCCCCCACTCCGACTTAAGCAGGAAGCTAAAGTGGATCATCTTGACGATGTTAAAAAATCCCATTTTCTCATCGTACACACGTAAAACTTCTCCCGAGAACGGATTGACATAAATGGTTTTGTAGATAACCGTTTCGTCAAAGTAGTTCCAAGCATCTGGGTTGTGCTCGTAATAGTAATACTTATACGATCTAGTGACATCCGTAGGAACGTCGACCCAATGCAACGGGTAATCTTCCGGACAAGCTTTTGCGACGCGTTCGGCCAAAACTGAAATCGGAATAAGTTTTTTGCTTCCGATGTTTGGCTCATGGTGGTAAATAACATCCTGCCGAGTGAAATTTTCTACCTCATCTTTGAATACATACAAAGCGCCGGTAATGGAAATAATTACGACAGGAATACCAACGGCAAGACCAAACCACAGATGTAGTTTGGCCGACCAATATTTAAAAAAGCTTTTTTTCTTCTTTTTTAGCGACATATATCTCTTCTTCTATTCGCTGATAAATTTATTTCTTAGAATCGGTAAGCAACGTTACCAATGATGCTTCTCGTAGGTTGTGCGTTCGCTGTGCTGTACCCGATCCAATATCTTTCGTTGGTCAAGTTATCCACGCGGATACCAAAACGCATTTTTTTATAATCGTAATATGCGTTTGCATTAAACACCGTGTATTTCGGCAATTCAAACACACCGGCGGTGCTATTGAAAATCTTAACGGCTCCAGCATGATTGGCTCCCACACCAAATGCTAAACCATTTAAAGGACCGTCCAAGAAATTATAAGTTGCGTAGAAATTAGCTAACCACGGTGCAGCGCCTGTGGTCGGACGACGTCCAAGAACGGACGCATCTGTGGTTTCTGTGATTTTTGAATCGTTGTAGCTAACTCCACCAACTACAGTAAAACCTTTTACTAAATAGGCGTTAACTTCCAATTCGACACCGCGGCTAACGCGTTTACCCAATTGATTTTGCACAAATACGCCGGAACTCGCAGCAACGCCTGCTCCTTGCAAACTATTGCTTACCGTAATATCGTAGTAACTCAATGAAGCATTAATACGGCCTTTCAACAAATCTGCTTTCAATCCACCTTCCCATTGATTAGCGGTTTCGGGTTTCGAAAGTTGAATAGTACCTAACGTGTCCGCAACGAAGTAACCGTTGGACGTAAAACTATTTTGGTAGTTAGCAAAAACAGAGAATTTATCCTTTACAATCTCGTAAACAGCGCCGAATTTTGGCGACCAGCCAGCTTGATTATATGCTTCCGCAGGTGCATTGTAAACGTTTCCGCCAAGGAAGTTATTTTTCTCATAACGAAGGGAAGCCATCACGTTCAATCCCGGAATAATCGTAAGCACGTTTGAGGCGTAAACACTGTACGTATCCAAATCATCAATTAATGGAAATCCTGGAAACGCATTGTTGTTCCGAAGGTTATCGTAATAGCTATTCGCGAAATCCTTATTAAAAGCGCCATAATCCCCACCAGTGAAAGGCACAAAGCGCATTTCCGTAGAATAGAAAAATTGACGATTGTTCGTTCTCATGTAATCACCACCAACAACCAATCGGTTACGCATTTCTCCGAATTTCCAGTCGAAATTGAAGTTTTGCTGGATTTGAAAAATATCCTGATGACTGTTTAATGTGGATTGATCGGACTGCGATAAACCAAGCTGCCCGAAACGCGTACCATCTTCTCGTACACCTTCAGTCGTTATATAAAAAAACGGGTTAAAACCATTTGATCTGTTGAAAGCCTTATTAACAGCAGTTGTCGACTGAACCCTGTCAGATATATGATAATGTGCGGTTGCGAATAAATTGCTGGTACGTCCGTTATTGTACAGGCCTTTCCCGATGTATGATTCTCGATATTGAAGACCGGTGCCATCCACCAGCTCATGCATATCGTTGTAACCGTAATCGGAGGGCGAGAATTTGAAGAATATACTTTGTTCTCCGATCGTTCTATTTTCAAAATGCTCGTACTCCAAATTAATATCCAATCGATCGTTTACGCGCCAAGTCAGACTAGGTGCTACAGCAAAATATTGATTTTTTGCATCTGCTATTTGGAATGTTCCTGTATTTGTATACGCTGTATTTAATCGGAAAAGAAGCGATTTGTTATCCGTCAAAGGTGAGTTTACATCAGCTTCAACACGATAATAATTGAAACTTCCTGCGTAAACACCGATACGTCCACCGATTTCCTCATAAGGCTTTTTCGTGACGCGATTGATAACCCCGCCATACGATGTGGCGTTCGTTCCGAACAAAGTTGCTGAAGGACCTTTGAGTACTTCAATTTTTTCGACATTGATCGCATCCATCGAAGACGTTACTGGAGCTACGTAACCATCGCGAAGCGAATTGTTGGTAACGAAACCTCTTAGGTTGACATAGGAACCACCATCTCCACTACGATTCGATGCATTCCACATTTTCTGAAGACCAACCACATTCCGGAAACCATCATCCACCGTGGTAATTTGCTGGTTTTCTAATGCTACGCGATCGATAGAAGAAAATACTTGTGAGTTTTCGATAGCCTTTAATGGCATGCGGTTGACGGTTGGAGAATTTTTCTTGACGTAACCATCAATGATAACCGTTTCTACGTTTTTCGAAGAAGTGGTATCGCGTTGTTGTGGGTTGTTTTGCTGCGCAGATACTTGTTGCGCCGCAATAACAAGTAAAGCGATAGCGATTTTGCTTTTCATGGGACCAAATAATTTGGTCGCAAATATATCCTTATTTTTACTAATTCTAAATAAATATTAAAAATACAATAGAAAAGTTTTCATTGAGTTTGAAAGTACGATTCGAACAGGAACTAAGATTCGACATAGTAAATGTTAAAGGCTATGAACCAAGATTAAAATACCAATAACTAAATGTGCTCATGCTCGAACTATTCTTAAAAAAATACGTTTTAACTTAGAACGTATTCGAAAACATCCATGCCTGAGAAAACAATATCAGATCACAATGTCAGCGCTTTCTTAGAAAAAGTTTTTTTACATGATTTAGATTTCAGCTATGCGCTGGAAATCATTTTCCGAACAACCATCATGTTTGTTATCATCTTGGTCTTTTTAAGGATGACTGGAAAAAAGGGTATTCGGCAGTTAAGTATTTTCGAGGTAGCTATTATTATCGCTTTAGGATCAGCGGCAGGCGACCCGATTATCGTGCAAGATATGGCAATTATCCCGTCACTTATCGCCTTTACCTCTACATTGATTTTATATCGATTTATCACTTATCTCGCTGCGCGAAATACAAAAGTGGAATCCATCATCGAAGGGAAACCGGTTTATGTTATAGAAGATGGTATGTTTAGTTTGGAAACGAAAGAAGCGCATACGTTAGGCAAGGATGAATTTTTCGCGGAAATGCGGGAACGAAATGTAAGTCAACTCGGACAGGTAAAAACCGCCATATTGGAAACGAATGGTAAATTAAGCATTTTCTATTTTGAAGAAAAAGATGTGAAGTACGGACTTCCCATTTTACCAAACGAATACCATAAGAAGTCGAATAGCGTGGAGACATCTGGCCGCTATGCATGCACAAACTGCGGTTATGTTAGTCAATTGGAACTAGACAGCTCGTGTGAAAGATGCAAAGATTCGCAGTGGGTAGCTGCAACCAATGAGCGACGAATTACTTAAGTGACACTATTATGCAAGAAAAAAATAACTTTTCCGGTAAACTAACATCAACCGAAACGAAGCTTTTGGCCAAAGCACTTATCAAATATGCTAACGATGAATCGGCAAATTATCCGGATTGCGATACTGTAACCGCTTTTCAAAAAACTTCTGTTCCCGAACCCAAAGATGAAGAATGGGGACAAATAGTTGGCCTTGCTTACGATTCAACCGGATATGATGATTCTGCTATAGAAATGGAGGTAGGTAAATCGGTTTCTCCATCCGAATTCAAACGTAAATTCAAACAATGGCAACAAGTACGTAGTTAGCAGGTTTTTATCTTATCATCGCTTCCATCTCATCGAATTCCTTGTCGATATGACTGTTTGGTTTGTAAGTTAAAAGGGACACCATCAAATTGACTAATAGACCGGCAAAAAATCCGGGAATAATTTCGTACACATCCTTATAATCGTGCGGCACGTATACCCACAATAAAACAATTGCACCGCCCGTCAACATACCGCTTAATGCGCCCCATCGTGTAGATTTTCGCCAAAGTAGGGAAAGCAAAATTACAGGTCCGAATGCCGCGCCGAAGCCAGCCCAAGCATTTCCTACCAAATTTAAAATACTATCCTGCGGATTAAGTGACAACAAAATAGCGATAACTGCAACAATCAATACCGACAATCTACTTACCAGCAACATCCGTGATGGCGACGCATCGCGATGCAACAAAGCTTTATATACATCCTCCGTCATCGAACTTGCCGTTACTAACAATTGGGAAGATATGGTACTCATGACGGCAGCTAAAATCGCAGAAAGCAAAAAGCCACCAATCAATGGATGGAACAACACCCGAGAAAGATGGATAAAAATGGTTTCCGCCGTTTCCTTCGAACCATCAAATTGTCCCATCAATCCGATGTCTATTTTTGCTAAGTAAGCGATGCCAAATAACCCAACTAACATCGCTCCGCCAACCGTAAAAATCATCCAGCTAATTCCAATGTTACGCGCTTTGGCCAGTTCACTCACTTTGTCAATCGCCATAAAACGCACCAAAATATGAGGCTGACCAAAATAGCCGAATCCCCAAGCTAACAAAGAAATTATACCGACTGTTGTGGTTCCGCGAAAGAGATTAAGATAATCCGGGCTCTTGCTTTTGATAATTGCAAAGGTTTCACCAAATCCACCCAACTCCGAAATGATCACAATAGGTAAAATAACTAAAGCCAAAACCATAATCGCGCCCTGTACAAAATCCGTCAAACTGACTGCCAAAAAGCCACCCATGAAGGTATAAAGCACAACCACCAAACTGGTAACGATCAATCCGGTGTTATAGTCCAAATTAAATGCCGACTCAAACAACCGTCCGCCGGAAACCATGCCTGCTGACGTGTAGAGTGTGAAGAAAATCAATATCAACAAACTCGAAGCAATCTTTAAAGATTGAGACCGATCATGAAATCTATTTTCGAAAAATACGGGAAGCGTAATGGCGTTTTTCGCAACCTCGGTGTATGCACGCAGTCGCGGTGCAACGAGCAAGTAATTCATATATGCGCCAAATGTCAGTCCAATAGCAATCCAAGATGCTGATAATCCGGAAAGGTACATCGCGCCAGGCAACCCCATCAACAGCCAACCACTCATATCGGCAGCACCTGCTGATAGCGCCGTAACCGCGGCACCTAAACTACGTCCGCCCAATAAAAATTCTTCGGTATTCGCGGTGGATTTCTTGTAAGAATAAAAGCCAATTGCGAGCATGAGCAACATGTACAAGCCAATGGATATGCCTTCGTAAACATTCATAATTTGGTGCTAAATAATGCGTGAAGGTAGGGAAAAGCGAAAACAAAAAAAAGCATCAAGATAAAACTCGATGCTTTCTGTGTCCTTGCAGATGCAAGGTATAAAAATCCTTTATTATTCGGCGTGAAGCCAAGCTTTCTTCGCCAACAATTCTTCTTCCGATTCTACTATATCTTCATCCTCCACACAACAATCTACCGGACAAACTGCCGCACATTGTGGCTCATCATGAAATCCTACACATTCCGTACACTTATCCGAAACGATATAATAAACTTCGTCCGAAATAGCGTCTTGCGATTCGTTTGCATCCAACGTTACGCCATCACCAAAATCAATAACTCCCTCTAAAGCGGTACCTTCAGAAAATTTCCAAGTTACGCCTGCATCATAGATTGCATTGTTGGGGCATTCTGGCTCACAAGCTCCGCAGTTGATACATTCGTCTGTTATTTTAATTGCCATTTATAACCTCTCAATAATAATTTTAAACTAGTTTTGCATTGCAAAGTTAAGGAATCCGCGAACTATTCTCTACAACTTTTGTAGATTATTCTCTTCGAATCACCCTAGCCTGCAAATATAGAGCAAAATTACATCAGATTTGTTCTAAATTATTTAAAGAAAAAGCATTTTGACAAAGAACCAACGAATTCAATCTTTCGAAAAATTAGGCACGTATCTCCTATCGGACGAATCGGAAATATCCGCATTACTTACCATCGTAGCGGTTAAAAATCCATGGTATACACCCGAAAATGTAAGACGTCAATTTCAAGCCATTGCGCAAAATTTGACCGCAACAAAGTTAAATGAATGGACGACAAATGTAACGGATGAGGAATCTGACAAAACGGTAGCGTTGGTACTAGCTGGAAATATTCCGTTGGTTGGCTTTCATGATATTTTGTGCGTTTTGATCTCCGGATTCAACGTGCAAATTAAGCCTTCATCGGACGATGCCGGACTAACCGCTTGGTTATTGCAAACGTTGATCGACATCGAACCGGCTTTTGCTGCGAAAATTAAAATCGTCGAACGATTGGAAGCGCATGATCTGATCATTGCGACCGGAAGCAACAATTCTGCGCGCTATTTCGATTATTATTTCGGAAAGAAACCACATATCATTCGTAAGAACAGAAATTCTGTCGCAGTGATTACTGGAAACGAAACCGTAGAAGAATTAGCGCAGTTAGGACATGATATTTTCGATTATTTCGGTTTAGGTTGTCGCTCTGTTTCCAAATTTTTCATCCCAGCAAACTACGATATTGCTCGCTTTTATGAATCGATCGAGGGATTTAAAGCCATTATTCAGCACCACAAATACGTCAACAATTACGATTACAACAAATCCATTATGTTGATCAACGGCGATGTGCATTTCGATAATGGCTTTCTGTTATTGAAAGAAGATGATCGCTGGGCTTCTCCCCTTGCGGTTGTGCATTTCAGCCGATACGAGGATTTAGCGGTGGTTAAAACCAAGATTAATGCGGATCAGGAAAACATCCAATGTGTGGTTAGCAGCGAGAATTTGCATATATCTGCACCAAATTTTCGATTCGGCGACAGCCAATGTCCTGCATTAGATGATTATGCGGATGGCGTCGATGTTTTGGCCTTTCTATCCGAAAATCGCTAGAAACTGCTTTCCGTGATCGATCGCAGATCAAAAGTTTTGTTAATTTTCGACCCATTAAGTGGCCTTGTGGCCAAAAAACTTTACATTTGATTGTTGGACTATACATTTGGCAATTAAGGTTTACATTTGACCGATAACATGTATCTAATTAAAGTAAAAGGCGTAGCAAAAATTCCGGATTACGTGCAACTGCGCGATGAGGCATTTACCTTATTGGCCTATTTCCGCGTCGATCGTCCTGATAAATCATTGGACAAGATTGGCCTGGGCGATAAAATGGACTACATTATGCAGGTTGCTCAGGAAATTCCTTTTGGTCAGATCGTCAAACTTGAATTATAATATTTTATGACAGAACATACCGTAATTAGGCTTAAAAACATCGACATATATCAACAGAAACATTTGGTTTTGGCGAATGTCAACTTAAGTGTACAATCTGGAGAATTTATTTACTTGATCGGACAATCTGGATCCGGAAAAAGTAGTTTGCTTAAAATCATCTATGGCGATTTATATATTACTACTGGAGAAGGCATGATTGCGGGATTTGATTTAAAGAAATTGCATGATAACGATGTGCCTTTCCTACGCCGTAAATTGGGTATTGTATTTCAGGATTTCCATTTACTAAACGATAGGACGGTAGAAAAAAACCTAGAATTTGCCCTGAAGGCGACTGGCTGGAGAGATCGTGGATTGATCGAAAATCGCATGATTGATGTGTTGGAGAAAGTTGGTCTTCGTTCTAAGCTTAAGAAAATGCCACACGAACTTTCTGGTGGTGAGCAACAGCGCGTCGTTATCGCACGTGCATTATTAAACGATCCGGAAATTATCTTGGCGGATGAGCCAACGGGTAACTTAGATCCAGCCACTTCGGAAGAAATCATTCTATTATTACGCGATATTGCTGCATCCGGAACAGCTGTCCTAATGGCTACGCATGATTATCAAATTATAAGAAATATGCCTTCGCGCATCCTGCGCACAGGAGATGGTGCATTGCACGACAATGTCACTATCTAATCTCAATCGCTGACATATTTACACATAGCAGACATTTTGCACGTTAGTTTTCTTCAAAACTGACAGGCTGTCGGCTATTGTCGTATTGGCAACAAAATTGAACACCCACAACATTAAAAGATAGCGCTTTTATAGAATAAGATAATGGTAAACGAACACGAACATCACTCAGAAGAAGAAAACTTGGAGCAAGAGAACTTGACATCCAACGAAGAAGAGCTTGATCCTCAAACCGAAGAGGTAACTGATCCTGCTGACGATTTGGAAACAAAATTGGCGGATGCGCAGGACAAGTACGCTCGTTTATTAGCGGAGTTCGAAAACTATAAAAAAAGAACATCACGCGAGAAAATAGAAATTATTCAATCTGCCGGAAAAGAGGTTATTGGCAAACTATTGCCGGTATTGGACGATATGGATCGTGCGGTAGCTTCAATGGGTTCGGCACAAGATGTTGAATCAGTAAAAGAAGGCGTTGATTTGGTGAATACCAAATTCAGAAAGCTTTTGGAACAACAAGGATTGAAAGAAATGGATGTCGTTGGACAAGCGTTTGATTCTGAATTTCAAGAAGCAATCACCGCTATCCCTGCTCCTAACGATGATATGAAAAACAAAGTAATCGACGTAGTCGAAAAAGGTTACTTGTTAAATGATAAAGTAATCCGATTTGCCAAAGTGGTGATTGGACAATAGAAAATAAGCAATGTCAAAAAGAGATTACTACGACGTATTAGGTGTTTCCAAAAATGCGGATGCGGCAGAAATAAAATCTGCTTATCGCAAGCTAGCGATTAAATATCACCCGGATAAAAACCCGGATGATGCGGCGGCTGAAGATAAATTTAAGGAAGCCGCTGAAGCGTACGAAATATTAAGCAATCCGGAAAAACGTCAACGTTACGATCAGTTTGGTCACGCTGGAAATAGCGCAGCTGGCGGTTATGGTGGTGGTGGCTACGGCGGCGGCATGAACATGGAAGATATTTTCAGCCAATTTGGCGATATCTTTGGTGGTGGCGGCGGTGGCAATCCGTTCGAAGGATTTTTTGGTGGCGGTGGATCACGTGGCGGCGGTCGCCGTGTGCAACGCGGTTCCAACCTACGCGTTAAAATTAAATTAACGCTAGAAGAAATTGCGCAAGGCGTCGAGAAGAAAATCAAAGTAAACAAGCAAGTTGCTTGTCAAACCTGTGATGGCACGGGCGCAAAAGATAAAAGCTCATATAATACGTGTAGAACTTGTAATGGTTCTGGATCCGTACGCCGCGTAACGAACACGGTGTTGGGACAGATGCAAACAACCAGCACCTGCCCTACTTGTAACGGCGAAGGTATTGAAATTACAGCGAAATGTACGACCTGTAAAGGTGAAGGCTTAACGCGTAGCGAAGAAACAATTTCTATCAATATTCCGGCTGGAGTAAGCGAAGGCATGCAGCTTTCAATGAGTGGAAAAGGTAATGCAGCGCCACGCGGTGGTGTTCCGGGAGATTTGATTATTCTGATCGAAGAGCTTCCACACGAAACATTGAAGCGCGATGGCATTAATGTGATCTACGATTTGTATGTCAACTTCGCGGATGCTGCTTTAGGAACTAGCATTGAAATTCCTACGATCGATGGCAAAGCTAAAATCAAAATAGATCCAGGAACACAAGGTGGAAAAATCTTACGTTTACGAGGTAAAGGACTTCCTGAAGTGAATTCTTACCACAAAGGAGATCAATTGGTTTACGTGAATGTTTGGACGCCAAAAGCGGTTTCCAAAGAGGAACGTGATGTGCTGGAGAAATTGAAAGAATCCAACAACTTCAAACCTCAACCGGGTAAAAACGAAAAATCATTCTTCGAAAGAATCAAAGAATATTTTGAGTAAGCTCAGGTCATAACAGCATTGAATAATTTTTGAAGAGGTTGCCATTTCGGTAACCTCTTTGTATTTTTAGCTATTCGACCTAAAAAAATCGTTTCTTGTTGTAGCGAAGAGTAAAAGCGCTTCGTATAATGGGTAAAGAAAAGATTTAGTGTAAAAAGTAGTGACTAACGTAAAATTCTACATGAAAAAATTATTTAATTTGAAGAGCGCTGTTGCTGTAGCGCTAAGTGCGGTATTGTTTACAAGTTGTATGAAAAGCGAACCAGCACCTCCACCAGAACCAGCTGCTTTTTTGGCGATAGTAAATGCTTATTCACCAATTACTACCACTCCGCTTCAATTTACATTTAGTGGTGCTGGCTCGGGAAATCTTAGATACGGTCAAGCTTTTGCTTACTCAGCATTTACCAACATTAAGGATTTAACTTTGAAAGTTGACAATCCTACAAGTAATCAGAATCTTCTTAATAACTATTCACTTTCATCACTGCAACTTGAAAAAGGTTATTCGGGTTATTTATACGGTAAGGGCATGCCAGCTAAATTTCTGTTATTGAATGACGTTCTTTCGGACAGTACAAGCACTAGCAATAATCCTCGTATGAGATTTCTAAATCTTGGCGAAGGAGTTGAAGCGGTAGATTTGTTTATTGGTACAGATAAAATTGCGAGCTTGAGTAATAGAGCTCCAGAAACACAAGCGAACTCCACAGTAAGTGAGAAATTTATTATAAGTCCAAAGGCTGCAGGTCCGAATGATATTATTGTCCGCAGTTTAGATGGAACCCTACTTGCTGAATTGAAAGCTTATAATTTTGCCAATAATGGTCGTCACACAATAGTACTTCGTGGAGATAAAGCTTCTGTTGGCGAGAGTGATGAAGCTAAAGCTAAAGCCTTGGTTGTTGCTGTGTACTAAATTTAGGCAGTTAAAATTTCAAATTTCTATAAAGGGTCAATATCGGTAATCGATATTGACCCTTTTATTTTACTTTATATCCTAATTACTTGAATGATCTTTATAAGGTCAACACAATCTTCCCAACATGACCGCCTTTTTCCATTAATTCATGTGCTTGTTGCACTTCTTGAATTGGAAACGTACGTTCGATAATCGGTTTTATTTTGCCGGATTCAATCATCGGCCAAACTTGATTTTTTAAATCTTCGGCAATGCTGGCTTTCGTAGAAAAAGATTGCGGACGCAAAAAGCTTCCTGTTAAAGTGATTTGCTTCCGCATTAACTTGGGAATCGACAATTCCACTTTAGCGCCAGTTAGGAAAGCAATGTACACCAATCGACCATGGGGCCGAAATACGTCCAGATTTCCCGAAAACGTAGATTCTCCTAACATATCCAAAACTACATCTACTTTTCCGAAGCGCTTCAGCAAATTATCCGACCAATCTTCCTCCAATAAAATGGCTTCATCGGCACCGACGGATTTACAAATAGCTAACTGATGTTCTTTTCTTGCTGTTATCGCTACGCGATGCCCTAAAGCTTTTGCTATCTGTATTGCAGCTACGCCGATGCCACTTGCGCCAGCATGAACTAGTAAATTTTCCGATTTACCATTCGCTCCCAATCGACCTTGCTGAAAAACATTGAACCAAACCGTGAAAAACGTTTCCGGCAATGAAGCAGCTTCTGTAAACGACCATCCTGCAGGCTTTGGCAAACAATGCCGTTCATCCACCCAAACATACTCCGCATAACCACCGCCGTGCGTTAAGGCGCAAACCTCATCGCCCGGCCTCCATCGACTATCGCCATAAACCTGCTCCACGATTCCGGCAACTTCTAAACCTAGAATCGGCGATGCATCCGCAGGCGGTTCGTACTTTCTGTCGCGCTGCAAAATATCAGGTCGATTCACTCCCGCCGCTTTCACGCGCACAAGAACTTGTCCGCTCGCAGTTGGCCTAGGGTAAGGAGCATCTGCCCATTTCATTTTGGAAACGCCCTCTTCTTCCTCTACCAAAATGGCTTTCATCAGCTCCTTCATCCAGAAAAATTATTGTGGCATTTCGCCAATATGAGAATCTACCAAGTAAAGAAGCGACGCTATTGCTGCCACTCCCGACTGCAGTTCCCGACGATCTACCGCCTCAAAAACGTCTTTCTCCGTATGGTGCAAATCGAAATAACGGTGTGGATCGGGACGAAAATTAAACATCACAGTATTTGGAAATTGCGCCGCCCAAATGCCCGAATCTACTCCCGGACTGCCTTGCAGAAATCGGGAAACCCAATATTGCTCCTCAAATAATGGTTTCCATTGTTGTTGAATCCAATCTACCGCTTGACGAGATGCTTTAATATCAAAACCGCGCGGCGCAAATCCTCCAGCATCACTTTCTATTGCTGCGATCATGGTTTCCTTATTCTCGGCCGCCGCTTCGCCATATTTCATGGAGCCTTGTACGCCGTTTTCTTCATTCATATAAAATACAACTCGAATCGTATGCTTCGGTTTATAACCAATCTTCATCAGCGTACGAACCGCATCCAACGTTCCTGTAATTCCAGTTCCATTGTCGTGCGCCCCCTCGCCCACATCCCACGAGTCAATATGGCCACCTATGGTGATGATTTGATCAGGATGTTCCGTTCCTTTCCACTCTGCGATAACATTGTGGGTTGGTACGATGCCTTTCCATCCCGATTGTTGTTCTAAGAAAACTTTTGCTTTTGGATTTTTCTGCAATGCATCGTGCAATCGCTCGGCGCTAACTACCGAAATCGCCATAGCGGGAATGCTGTCGATTCCTTGGGTATATCTCGTTCCTCCTGTATGCGGATAATCGTCGCGCGTGGACGAGGAAAGCGAACGAAATAGATAAGCGATACCACCTAACTTGGCGACCTCTGCCGGACCGCGACTACGTTGGGATGTATTCAACCCATACGCCATTCCCGTTTCCACCAACGATTCGTCCCAAGGCTTATTGACAAAAACGATCTTGCCATAAACATCTCCACCGAACTTTTTTAAATCGGATAAATATTCTACCTCAATAACCTCCGCTTCGATACCACCTTTCGGTGTTCCTACTGATCCGCCCAATGCCAAAACTTTGAGCGGTTCTTGCGATTCCGTAAGTATCGCTTTCTCTGCCGGACCACGATCCCAATAAGGCACATCGACATCTTGCAAATAAACGCGATCGAAAGGTAATGCTTTCATCAAAGACTCCGACCACCTAACCGCTTGCTCCGCTTTCGGCGATCCAGCAATTCGGTTTCCAATTTCTTTGGTTAAATGCCTTAAATCGTCGTAAGCTTGTCCGTGGGTAAGCGCATGTTTATAAATGTCGCGCATCATGGTTGTATCGCTTTGCGCGGAAGCACTGAAAGACACTCCCAGTGATAGAAGCGCTAGGTAAATTTTATTCATGTTTTTCGTTAATACGGGTAGATTTCGTTATTGATCCTTAGTAACTGACATCGATTAATGAACGAAGTGGGATAAGCACACCTGCTTTTAACACCAAATACTTTTCTGTTAACGACCAAACCGTTGTTTCGACACGTTTTGGGCCATCTTCGGTCATAAAAGTTAGCGCTGTTTTCGCTTTGAACTCGTTTCCAAGTCGTTGTGCAGAAGATAACTTAGATAAAAACGCTTCCGTACCGTCAACTTCTGCTGGAACAAACTTGTATTTTTGGATTTCCTCCTTTTCAATCAATGTCGTTGTCATATCTTTCTCCATTTTAATACGTGTTAGCAATTATTTTTAAACTTAAACCTAATCTACAAAAAAGAGCTCGCTTAAACACAGTTGTCGACGTTAAAATCTGTGAAACTCATTTATATTTCAATTAAATTACAAAAGGAATAAATTGCATTTCTTGCATTTTATATGACATAATTCCAACCCAACCGTGTTGCATTTTTTACAAATAATGCGGTAATTTGTCTATCACATAATTAAAGGATTGGCTATGGTGACCGTGACGGAAAAAGCAAAAACACGTATTGAGGAGATTTTGAAAAACGAGCAGTATGATAGTTCGTATTTCGTTCGTGTAGCGGTGGAAAGCGGTGGCTGTTCGGGCTTATCGTACAAGCTGGATTTTGACAACGAAGAAAAGAAAGGCGATCAGTTTTTCGAAGATAACGGTGTTAAAATTTGTTTTGATATCAAATCCTACTTGTATCTAGCGGGTACAGAATTGGATTATTCCGACGGATTAACCGGTAAAGGTTTTGAATTCCACAATCCGAATGCGTCGCGCACGTGCGCTTGTGGAGAGAGTTTTTCTGTTTAATAAATCAATACATATAGTTCAAATGGATAAGCAACTTACATCAAAGTTGCTTATTTTTTTGCCAAATGCATACAATATCTAAAGCCAAGTTGGCTTAAATACCCAAAAGGCTTCTTTCTATTTACAAGGATATAGTTTAGTGGGATAAATTTGGTTGAGGTAGCTAAACACAATGATCTTATATTCCATTACAGCAATTTACATCAACCAAAAAGCTTTAAGAAAGTAGTGGAATGAGCTTTACAAAGCTAATTCTGAAGCTAACGCTACTTTTTCTTCAACCATATTTCTGAAAAACAGATAATTAAAAACATCTCCATCTCCATTGGTTTCAAATAAAGGCTTAAAATAAAAATCGTATGACCCTGCCACAATCCCTTTGCCCGGCATGTAAATTAACCTTTCTACTCCCCGACTAAAATCAAGATTATGATTTGAATTATCAAAACTAGTTGTCCAAAACTGGTAGCCTATGTCATTGTTTATTCTAATGGTACCACTCAAGTAGTTCTTCCAAAAGCGCCACCATTCACGATAATTCAATTTTTTGGAATTATCGATATATCCAGATAATGCTGGATTATAATTTGGATAATACTTGCTAAAAAAATCAAGGTACTCTGATATTTTCAATGCCGAATCCTTAAGATTGAGTTGTCCATAAGTCGAGGGTATTATAGGGTCAACAAATTTAATATCAAATAACTCGAGTAAACAATTATTGCTTTTGTATAGCTTTCCATTATTTTCCACTATTACGTGATATTCATTGTAATACTTCCTCTCTACATTGGTCATATTTTCATTTACATAACCAACATTAGACACGAATAATGCTTGGAGATCTGTCAGTGACACGTCTTGAAATTTTTCTTTTAATGTGTCGACTTCACCCCACTGTTCCCCCGTATCATAATCAGGAAGAATTGAAACCAATACAATGCGTTCATAATTATTTTCGTTTTCCGCAAATATTATATTGTAAGTGATTACTTGTAAATCTAGATTGTACAATGGTTTCATATCCAAATTATATTTCGTCAAAGTATAGTTTGGACTATTAAATGATTCTGAGTTGATCCTTATAGCCTTGATGGTTTGAGAAAAAGCATCCACTCTACAGAACATCATTAAAATGAGGAAAACTAATTTAACATTTACTGCCAACTGAATTTGCATTGCTCTCCCTTTCATTATTATTAAGGTTTATTATAGTTTGATTTTGTCCATCAATTACGCCCGTAGTTATCAATGCTTCAACCACATCAGCAGGTAAAGAAGGATTATATATCTTAAGATCGTCGCGCATAAAAGTAAAAAAATCACTAACCCGGTTATGATCTGCGTCTTTTTTTAACTTGTATCTTTCGCATTTCCTTGTCATAAATCAATATTTCCGGATATTTTGCGATAGCAAGCAGATGCATTTCTTACATAGGTGCGTGAAATATTTTAAAATAGTTGGTTTCCAAATGCATAAAACCAGTCTAACCGGATACAAAGATGGATTTTCACTACTCAGTTTTGAAGTTGTGATAAATCGGTTAAGATATCTAATTTGATACCTTGCACTTAAGTTCTTCTGCCAACATTACTTTTTCTTCCATTACATTTTCCATCCATTCCTCATCAGTAAGGTTATTTGGTTTTGGCACGTTTTCCAAACTTTCTGCGAGGGCGTGTGGAAGCTTTCGGAAATAAAAGTCATAAGATCCGGCTATAATCCCGAGACCTTCAACGTACATAAATCGCTCTACGCCTCTAGAAATATCGTAAGCATCTGCAATGTTAGTTGCTGCAGCACACCAAAAATGGTAGGCCTTTTTGTCGCCTATTTTGCCAGTTTTAGATAAGAATTCTTTCCAAACCCTCCAACCATCCTGATAGTTTGGCGCCGCGTTGAATGAGATTGGGAGTTCACCCAAATATTGAGGATAATATTCTCCATATAATTTGGAAAACTCTTTGATTGTCAAAAAATCTTGACGAAGATTTAAATGACCATAAAACAATGGAAATACCGTTAACGACTTTTTAATAGAAAACACCTCCATGAGGCAATTTTTTGATTTATAATACTTCCCATCTATTTCTTGAAGCAAAATATACTCATTAAAAAACTTGCGTTTTATATCATAGTTTCCATATCCAATTGGTTCCAAAAATAGGCTCTCAAGACTCTCTAAATGTAAAATATCACCCGAAATGTCAGAGCGATCCACCGACTCCCATAATTTTCCGGTTTTAAAATCGGGTAACAACGAAAACAAAACCAATAGCTCATTGCGCCCTTCTTTCTCAGGAAAAATAATATTATACACCTTTACAGGATATTCTTTCCTGTACAATTCTTTAGTATTAAATGTGAAACTTTTCACGTAATAACGCTGGTTTTCACACTCGTTTTTCGTATCTAAGGTGTCTGTCAACACAATATACTTCTCTTGCTGGCTGTAACCACACAAACAGTTTACCACCATTAAAAATGCTACTAAAATGCTATGAGCATTTAGAACTTTTGATTTTCTATATGCTTTATCTCTACGGTTTAAATTAAGTATGTCCATTTCATTAATAGTGCATCAATTATACCCGCTGTTATTTATGCTTCTGCAACTTATCTGATAAACATGGTTAAATCTCCTAAGGTCTGCGCATATTAGATTGCAAAAATTAGTTAACCGATTATAATCCGCATCTTAGCTGAACTTATATTGAGTCCTACTTAAGTTCCTCCGCAACCATAATACGTTCTTCGAGTATGTTTTCTAACATTTGATTCGTGTCAAGTTCAGATAGTTTTCGTTTTTCAAGATGATAATTTAAAGTTCTTACCGTAGAAAAATATTTGAAGTAAAAATCGTAAGATCCACCAACAATGCCCTTCTCAGGAATATAGAGGAATCGATCTATACCGCGTTCTTCTGCAAAACCATCAGATTTGTTCCAAGGTGCGTAGGTCCAAAATTGATAGGCTTTTTCTCCATGTATTTGATATACCTTGGACAGGTAGATGCGCATATAATCATTACTTCCATATGGAATCATAACGCTAGGAAAATTTTTAGTAAAAAAGCTTGTCATAATAAAGCTATGATCAGGAAAATTTTTCTTAAAAACAACCTCCATCTCCCTAATAGACATTAAACTTTGCCCAGTATTTATAACGTGTCTAGGGGTGTTGAGCTCCGAGCCATGGTGCGCAAGTATAAAATACTCTACCAAGCAAAATCTCGATATATAATATGCTCCATCTACTTTTTTGATTAGTTTTAGATCTAACCTGGGAGCTCTATCTTTTTCCCATAAAAGTGGTCGTTCTAAATAATCTCTATAAGATTTTGGGTTGATGACTTCATTTTCAGGAATATCCTCAAAATTTACCTTCTCCCAAAGATCTGTATATGTTTGTACAGGTAAGACTGAAATCAAAGCAAAACTTCCTTTTTTAGAAGGCATTATATTATACAATTCTATATCTCCCTTTACGAAATAAAAAGAGTCGGTCTTTAACGTGTAATGTTTAATAGAATATTTTTCTGTTAAGCTATCTAGCATCAGAAATTTTTTCTGTGCCTTTACGCTTAATGAAACCATTCCAAAAATGACTATATAAATTATAATACTTTTAGACATAACTTTACTTAGCCAATTGTACATGTTAAATAAGACTGATTTTTAAATTGTTAATGTTTAGTTGGAACGACTTTAAATTTATTACTTAAATTCTGTATCCAGCTAAAGGTAATAACTTTAATTTTTGCTTATTCAAAAATCGACTATACTAATCTGAGCCTTCCAGTAAGCCATTAACAATCATTACTCTTTCAGAGTAGATATTGTCCCTGAATTTTGCCATGCTCAAATTTATAATGTTCCGGTGATAATAAAAATAGAAGTCAAATGATCCGCCCACAATACCTTTTCCCGGAATATAGACAAACCTATCAATACCTCTGTCAACCTCATAAGCATGAGATGGCATATGCCAATCTGTTAAAGACCAAAATTGATAAGCATTTAAGTTTCCAATCTTGATTTTTCTGGAAAGAAATTCTTTCCGATCTCTTAAGCGATCAAAAGTGGAATAGCGCTCGAAATAACTCAATAATGGAAAATCGCATTTAATACTTTTGTAATAATCGGCTACCGACTTCAACGAAACTGGAGTTTGCTCCGTATTTATTGTTCCCCAAACAGAATTGAATATATCAGGCTTATCCCGTAATGCATAAAATTGCAACAACGTATTGTAAGCCGCGTAGTGCTGTCCATTTCGTTTTACGACAAGTTTGTATTTGTTGAAGAATTTATTGTGTTCGTCGTAGGTTCCTGAATATAACTCATATAATGATAATTGTTTTATTGCCAATAAGTCTTTGAAACTAATCGTATCTACAACTATTTCAGCTAAGTCAATTTTCTCCCATAATTTCATTGATGTAACTTCTGGCAACACACTAAACAATATTATCTCTCTGTTATCCCTTGTATTAGTTTTATATTTCGGAAATATATTAAATATCTCGACTTTTGAATTTAATGCATATAGATCTTTAGTGTCAAGCGTATAACTCTTAATATCATACGATGAATGCTCATCGTCCAGTACAAAATATTTTTCTTGAGCTTCGCAAAAACAAATAGTAACCAGAAAACAAATGAAGGTAATAGCACTTTTAATTAAGGCATTTCGTTCCAGAATTTCCATCTTTATATGATTTGTTTTTATTAATATCGAGATCACTCATGCTACTAACCACACCGGTTTTTGCTAGTACTTCCGCATCGTAATCACTAATATTTGGGTTATATGCTTTGATTGCAGATACAAGATGTATCATGAGGTTCTTAAATTGCGAATGTGTAGTTACGTACTTTGGGACACCTTGCAAATTAATTTCAGACCATTCACTGTATTTAGCGAAGAATAATTCTGGACTGAGCCTGGTCTTTTCAAGATAAATATAAGCGTGCAATGCTTCATGATACATAGTAACTAATATATATTCTTTAGAAGCTGTATTCAACATATATCCATTTAAAGTAATAGTTTGCATCGTACCAATCTGATTATTTGTGTTCCAATAACCATCTACATCATCCGGCAGTGTTGTTACTGCCCTGAACACCAAATCATTTTCTTGTCCACCAAATTCTTTAACTAGCCATTCCGATATTTGATTCTTTAGATTAGGTAATTGATTTAAAACATTTTGCGCACACGGATAACCTTGCAAAGAATCCTTAATTTCAAAGTATTCCTCTGGCGGCTCAGGTTCAGTATGATTCTCGTCGTAATCGGGCTCAACAGGTGCATATGGGTCGGGCTGATAATGTCCAGGACCACCTCCGTTACCAGGGGGATTCGGGGATGGGTCTGGCGGAGCAGGAGATGTCGGTAGATAAATTGGAATTTCATCAATATCTATCTGCCAGTCCGGATCATCAGGATCATTTCCACTATTCGCTCTTCGCAAATTACCTATTGAACCTTTTTTGGTAGAGGATATTTGTTTTAAGCTTTGTGTTCCGGTCGTATTTGCAACGCGCAGCTTTTTTGTTTCGAAAATATAAAGACCATCCATATATAGTTTGCCATCGCCTGTGTAAACTTTCAACGGTGAATTTCCGATAAAAGGATTCTTTTCAAATTCTTTTATGACACCATGAGGTGGCCCCCGACCATCTATGACAACTACTAATTGAGAAAGATATACTCTTGCTTTACTTTTTTTATTTAGCGATACGGATACAAATGATTGATCGTGTGAGTTTTTCCGTACCTTGTAACTATTCCAATCAGGATATAGTTCCGAGAGATTTAGATCAGAATTACTGGTCGCACCCCTTGATCCTCTGTTAAACCATTGTTTTGCTTTCATCAAAACAATGTCTTCAAGGGAAAGCTCTCTATCGTCGATATAAATTTCTTTTATGCAAAAAGAAAAATGCTACTAGATAAAACGATTAGTATAAAAATGGTTACATAATTATAGAATTTCATAATAGGTAGGTTCAGTTATATTCCCCTAATATAGAAATTAAAATAGAAAACTCAAATTTCATTAAAATTCTTTCGCAACCATTATTTTTTCTTCCGTACTATTATCTTCGAGCTCTTCATAACTTTTAGTAGTACGTGGCGATTTCGAATCAGGAATGCGCTCGCTGTACCTGAACCAAAAGTCATATGCCCCACCGATAATTCCTTTTTCTGGCATATACAAGAATCTGTCTATCCCCTATAAGTCCGTAACCCATCACCAATAAACCAATCTGTGAAGGTCCAGAATTTATAAGCAGTATCGGATCCTAATTTAATTTCAGCCGATTTATATATGGTTTCCATGGCACGCTGTTCAAGGATATTTGTATCTGTAAACTTCACAGGAAACATTCCTTTCCCGAAACTCATCTCGAATTCCTGTTTCATTGATTTAATCGTATGAATATCCGCTCCTATATTAATAGTCATTTTCGCAGTTCGGAAGATCGATGAATGATCAACTACAAAAAAGAATTCGAACAGACAATTCTTACTCGCATAGAATGCATCGTCGCGCTTAACTACTAAATTATATGCGAAAGACTTATTTTCCTCGAATCCATCTCCTTCATAACGTAATATAGATTTAAAAAAATCCTTTCTTGATACGATACTGTCTGATAAAGATGAAATATCTATTTTCCTCCAATTGCTTGTTGAACTAAAATCAGGAAGAACAGATAGTAATATCAAATTACCGCGCTTTGTGTAGATGTTAAAAATCTCAATATCTTTATCGACACCATACTAAGATTAGATATCGCTGAGTTTTCCCAAATAGTACCGAATTTGAAAGAAACAGAGCAAAAAATAAAATTAATCTAATATTCATAAGCATGTTAGTGGGGTTTACAGCGCGTTCCTTTAAATTTATTATTTCTACGATCTCCCTCTCATTATTATTAAAATCAATTTCAAATTGATCTAAATTTTTCGCTATACCAGCTGCCGCTAAAGCTTTAGCTTCTTGATGAGTAAAACTACTATTATAAACGAGTATTGAATTTTCAATTAAAGTTATAAAATTACCAAAGATCTTATAAATAAGTTGAATCTCTATAGATTTGCTCCTTCGTCGATAGAGCCATATTTATTACTACCCTGATTCTAATGCTTAAAGATTTGGCGTAGAAATTCTAATATTTTATCCTAAATTATATGCGACATCTGTTTCTTAAACTAACTCAGGTGCTTATTCCTGACACGTCCAAAACGGTGGCGGTTGATTACGCTAGACCAGCTCCGAGAGGAGTTATTGAAGAATATTCAGCCAATATCAAAATTAATTCAGGAGCAGTTGTTATTGATGCATGAGCTTTCTTGATTGTTCAGTTCGATATCGTTAGCCGCTATGACGGAGAATTGCGAAGATGTGCTGCTTTGCGANTGCCCCTGACCATCTATGACAACTACTAATTGAGAAAGATATGCTCTTGCTTTACTTTTTTATTTAGCTATACGGATACAAATGATTGATCGTGTGAGTTTTTTCGCTCCTTGTAACTATTCCAATCAGGATATAGTTCCGAGAGATTTAGATCAGAATTACTGGTCGCACCCCTTGCTCCTCTGTTAAACCATTGTTTTGCTTTCATCAAAACACTGTCTTCAAGGGAAAGCTCTCTATCGTCGATATAAATTTCTTTTATGCAAGATAAAAAAAATGCTACTAGATAAAAGAAATAGCGTACAAATGATTACATAAGTATAAAATTTCATATTAGGTCAAGTGTTAATTATTCCCCTAATATAGAAATATGTATTTTAAATTCCCAAATATCTTATAAATGAATTGAATCTCTATAGATTTACTACGTCGTCGGCAGAGCCATATTTATTGTCCCCCTGATTCTAATGTGTAAAGATTTCGTGGTAGAAACTCTAATATTTTAGCCTTAATTATATGCGACATCTACGCATTATACTAACTCGGGTGCTTATTCTTATACCTTCATAATGGTGGCGGTTGATTACACCAGACCAGCTCCTAGAGGTGTTATTGAACAATTAATATCCAGCCAATATCAGAATTAATTCAGGAGCAGTTGTTATTGATGCATGAGCTTTCTTGATTGTTCAGTTCGATATCGTTAGCCGCTATGACGGAGAATTGCGAAGATCTGCTGCTTTGCGACGGTTGTTAGAGTGTCCGGAAGCGGTTGAAATAGTTTAAAGTGTCCGAATTAAGCAACTTTGGAATTCAATCGAGATATTTTGTGTCCACACTTTCCCAATCAAATTACCTTCATCAATATTTTCAAAGCATCTTCTATAACAAGAAGATGCTTTTCTTCCATCGGAACATCAATAATCGAAACTCATTGTTTTCCGAATGTGTAAAATCATATAGATCAACCGAATCAGGATACCAAGATGGGTTCTCGCTGCTTAATGGCGATAAGGTTTTTATCTCTTCATCTTAAGAAATTTATCATACTTAACACCATTAATCGACTTGGTTTTGAATAGGAGATTATACGTTGGATTTTCTTCGCGATCGGGACTATAAGTTGGCTTTGAACCTAAAAAATAATCTAAGAAATTGCCATTGATTACTCCAACTCCATAAAGAACCGAGAAATCCCCAACACCCGAGTAGATATAAAAATCGGAATAAGGTTTATATGAGGGTCTACTTCTTTTTATGTAATTCCTTTCGGTAGAATGAAATTCAAAATTTGTCCAGAAATATCCTATTAAATTATGATCATCGATTTTTTCTAAAGAATCCAGAAGTATTCGATCGGCAGGATAAGCATAACGCCGTTTGCGAGTATAACCATACCTATCGGCAATAGTAGTACTTTTGTTGACTGTTGGCGAACTGAAAAAGAGCCCACAAGAATTATATTCGCTTGGATACAAACCTATTTGATGGCTTAAGTAATAGATTTCAGTTAACGTAACTTGATCAATAAGGTAGTACCTATCTTTCTTCTTTACAACTATCTTGATATCGACCCGTTTTAAATCAACACTTGGAATAGAATCAAAGATCCCCATAGGTGCATAAATGCCAAAGTAAATATTATTTAAACTATTTTTTAAAAGAGATTTTGTATCGATGAATGTCACATCTCCTGCATTTACAGATTCGGTTATGTCTATTTTACACTCCTTTTCCTTGGTAAGGGGTGTCACACTTACAACAACATCATAGGGCATACTATTAAAATTGTCTGTGCTAGCCTTGAATCGCTCGTAGATATCCTTTTTTTTGTCACTAGCCCATAAGGATTTACTGGTAGAATAATAATAATTGTAAATAGTCTGGTTGGGATACTTTTTATCCCTGTGCTCTATTTGAGCATAATACCTCTTTAAGGTAATCGTGTCACTAATCTGATCTTCCAGATTAGACATATCGAATAATACATAAGAGTAATTAGCTTGCGCAGATGCATTAGCAAAATATAAATTACTCATGAATACTATTACTGTAATTATCTTGTACATGGTGTTTTTCTACTTCCGTTATTATGCGTTGTGATAAAGTTATTTAATTCGTCTTCAGTTACATTAAAACTATCTAGCAAAGATTCAAATAATTTCTTAATGTCTTCCTGCTGCTCAGATGTTGGTGATTCAGATCCATCATCAAATTGTCCACCAGGATGATTAAGCCCGATCAATGCCGCTAGTTCATATTCTCTCATCGTATACCTATTCTCACCCCATGATTTTAAACCGCTTATAATATCTGAAAACGTACTTTCCATCATAATTTTATGATCGGTATAGTTACGATTTACCCCACTTCCGACACTAAAGTCTCTTACGTTTAATGCCATAAAAATCCATGACTTTTCCATCACCTCTCGATGAACATATCCATCATCTGGATCTGCAGGCGAGTTGTTTAGTGCGTGCGTTTTAACGTAGTAGGTCGCATAAGCGTGGATAGCTTCATGAAATATAGTTGCAGCAATCATTAAATCTGACGATTGTATAAGGCGTTGAGTGTTTAATGTAATAGTGACATTACGGTCGAAGAAAACATTTACATCGGAAGCTGCAGCCGTACCGAAAAAATATCGACCATTGTTATTCCAGCCTAGGTTTTTATGTGTCCAAAATAACGAAGGATCACCGCTCGCGGTACTTCTAAATGGGTTCATCAAAGCGACAAAACGTCCAGTACGATCCAAAACATTCTTAATCTCTTGCGCACACGGATACTCACCTAATAAGTCTGTTATTTCGGGATACTCTTCTTCGTGCTCCAGGCCATAATCGGGTTCAACAGGAGCATATGGATTAGGCTGGTAATGGCCACCTCCACCACCTCCGCCTCCACCATCTCCACCGCCACCTCCATTACCAGGGGGATTCGGGGATGGGTCTGGCGGAGCAGGAGATGTCGGTGGATAAATTGGAATTTCATCAATATCTATCTGCCAATCTGGATCATCAGGATCATTTCCACTATTCGCTCTTCGCAAATCACCTATTGAACCTTTTTTGGTAGAGGATATTTGTTTTAAGCTTCGTGTTCTGGTCATATTTGCGATGCGCAGCTTTTTTGTTTCAAAAATATAAAGACCCTCCATATATAGTTTGCCATCGCCTGTGTAAACTTTCAACGGTGAATTTCCGATAAAAGGATTCTTTTCAAATTCTTTTATGACACCATGAGGTGGCCCCCGACCATNACGGTTGTTAGAGTGTCCGAATTAAGCAACTTTGGAATTCAATCGAGAATTTTATGTCCACACTTTCCCAATCAAAGTACCTTCATCAATATTTTCAAAACATCTTCTATAACAAGAAGATGCTTTTCTTCCATTGCAATATTCAATAATCGGAATTCAGTGTTTTCCCAGTGCATGAAGTCATCGAGGTCTACCGTATCCGGATACCAACATGGATTTTCGCTGCTCAATGGTGATGTTGCGATAAATCAATTGAAGTGTCTAATCGGATTCCTTGGATTTAAGTTCTTCTGCCAACATCACCTTTTCTTCCATAACATTTTTTCGCCATTCATCTTCAGTGAGGTTGTTTGGCTGCTCAGGATATGGTCTAGTGTCAGGATGACGATAGTGCCTTTTGAAGTGAAAGTCATACGAACCTCCGACAATCCCCAAATCCGGCATATATATAAATCGATCAATACCACGAGTAAAATCCGGGCCGTGAGAGACGTTCATAAAGCCGCTTGTCCAAAATTTATACGCTTTCTTACCGTTGATTGCTAACGTGTCGCTTAAATATTCTCGACATATACGCCAACCTTCTTCCACGTTTGCTATTTCTCCAGTATGCGATATGGATAGCGGAAGTATTTCAAAGGGATAAGATCGGGCATAAATATCAGCATAGGATTGAATTGAAAGCTTATGATCTGTCAGATTCAGTTGGCCGTAAAGAGTTGGCATAAGTGGATCAACAGACTTCACTTCAAATATTTCCAGAAGACAATTTTTACTGCGGTAATATTTTCCATCCTTTTTAACAACCACAAAATATTGATTAAAAAATTTCCGTTGCATATTAGTCATACCTTCATAGTACCCCATATTTGGGAAAGCTAAATAGGATAAACTTCCTATAGGCTTTCTCTCTGCAAATGCTTCTGCCGAATCTATTGGAAACCATAATTCGCCCGTTACAACATCAGGAAGCACTGTAAGAAGAGCAATTCTCTTGTAGCGATGATCTGGTTTATCAAAAATAATATTATAGGCCTCAACAGAATAATTCTTTTTATATAGCTGATCGGTCTTAAAAGTATAATTTTTAACTACATATTGTTCAATGTCTTCTGCGGTTGTATCTAATGCATCTGCAATAATCACATATTTATCTTGCTGAGCATAAATTGGCAAATCAAATACTGATATTAATATTAAAAATATAATAATATTACGGGCATTTGCTACCTTGGTATTTTCCATTTCTTGTATCTTTTTCATTTTGATTCAAAATTTTCATCTCATCATTTCTACCTTCCACAATACCCGAAGTTACTAATGCCTCTACTAAATCGTCCGACATTTCTGGATTATAAATCTTCAAATCTTCTCTCATAAGATCCATAAAACCTTTAAATCTTCCGTGCATGTGCGCTTGATCAATTTGATATTTTCTTCCAGAGTTAGATGAATATTCTTTTATTTCAGGATACTCTTGATTAAATCGTTCTTGTAGCCTATGTTTTTCCAACTCCAAATATCCCGTGCCAAAACTCGTGGTACATCGTGACGAGTAAGTATTCCTTAGATGAATTATTCAACATGAAAGTAGATAAGGCAACCGTTCGATCATATATAGTGGTCGACGGAAGAATCATAGCATCGTAGTTAATATCCGAAAAAGTTCTTGGAACAAAGGCAATATTAATCTTCTTCTGTCCTCCGCCAAATGATTTATTCAAAGCTAATCCAATTTTTGACTCAGACTGCTTCATATATGTCAATATTGCATTAGCGCAGGGGTAAGCCTGCAAAGAATCTTTAATTTCATAGTATTCCTCTGGTGACTCAGGTTCTGTAGGATTCTCTCCGTAATCGGGCTCAACAGGTGCATATGGGTCGGGCTGATAATGTCCAGGACCAAGTCCACCACCACCGCTACCGCAGCAATTACCTCCTCCTCCACCGCTACTAGGAGGGTCAGGAGGATCTGGAAATGGTGTAGGTGCTGTTGGAGGTGGAATAGGAATTTCATCAATATCTATCTGCCAATCTGGATCATCAGGATCATTTCCATTATTCGCTCTTCGTGAATCACCTATCGAACTTTTTTTGGTAGAGGATATTTGTTTTAAGTTTTGTGTTCCGGTACTATTTGCAATACGAAGCTTTTTTGTTTCGAAAATATAAAGACCTTCCATATATAGTTTGCCATCGCCTGTGTAAACTTTCAACGGCGAATTCCCGATAAAAGGATTCTTTTCAAATTTCTTTTATGACCCCGTGAACTTGACCATGGCCATCTATGACAACTACCAATTGAGAAAGATATCCTCTTGCTTTACCTTTTTTATTTAGAGATACGGATACAAATGATTGATCATGTGAGTTTTTTCGCACCTTGTAACTATCCCAATCAGGATATAGTTCCGAGAGATTTAGATCAGAATTACTGGTCGCACCCCGTGCCCCTCTGTTAAACCACTGTTTTGCTTTCATCAAAACACTGTCATCAAGCGACAACTCTCTATCGTCTATATAACTTTCTTTTATGCACGATAAAAAAATGCTACTAGATAAAATAAATAGCGTAAAAATGGTTACATAAGTATAAAATTTCATAATAAGTAGGTTCAGTTATATTCCCCCAATATAGAAATTAAAATAGAAAGCTCAAAATTCATTAAACATAACTGATGTTACCATTAAAATCTCCCAACGCATTTTACTAACCTTACATTCTCATTTTTACCCAACTCGCTTAATAAAACCTGTTAGAGAAGTAACTAGAGCTATTCCTACACCAACCACCAATCCCAATGCTCCATATCGTCCAAAACGAGAGACTACCTTCCTTTTCGTTTCTTTGCTTTTCAAATCCAATCTTCTTGTCTTTCCAGTCAAAGTTGTCTTTTTTGCTACTATTCTTTAAAGAATGTTCATATTGAAAGACACCACAAATTGTTCGCATCCGGCGTAAGAGAAACGATTAAATTGAGTTCTGGATATCAATTAACCTTGGAAAAACTAACAACGTCATTTTGAAAAAAGAGTTTAAACATATCGATTCAATTAAAACCGATAAACGTTATTCAAGTGGATAAGCAACTTACATCAGAGTTGCTTATTTTTTTGCCAGGCGATGATTAAGCGATTCATCATGCCATAGCGGAGAACTCCTTCGGGTTGATTGTTGTGCTGTAGATACCGGTTGTAGATAATGCCGGAAATATAATCCACTGGACCACGGTAATTTGACCAAAAAGCGTATTCCGCCTTCAAATCCTTAATGATTTCGGGATTTAGTTGTTTCATGTAACGATCGAATAGTGCATCGTCGCTGTATCGGAGATCTTGTAGGAAAGATTGTAAAGCTTCGTAGTGCGCGCTATACTGAAATGCCGGGTTTGGATGATTTTGAAGCATTTGATAAGCGATAAAATTACATTCATCTTCAAAACCAATTCCCATTTGATGTGCTAGTTCGTGCACGCAGGTAAATGGATAACCTACCGATGGAATGAGCGCGTTTACTTGCACTTCGTGCGTAAAAGGATTGAAATATCCGGTTACCGTAAAATAAGATACCGCCGTGCTGGAAAAAGGTTGTTTTATTTGAATATGCTTCTTGCTTAGTATTTTTGAGAATGTAGAATCACGGCGCATCAATTGCATCATTTCCGTTTGAATACGTTGGTGATCTTCTTGATTCCAATTCGGCCGTTCGGACAATTGGGCGCGTAATTTATTCGTGCGGTCAACCAAAGAATCCAGCACCTGAAAATAATCTTCCTTCGAAACATCCGCTACATCCAGATCGTACTGCTCGTACAACGTGAGTCGATAATAATTCAGTCCCCAGCTTAGGTAGAAAAAATTATGCAATAAAAACAGCAAACAAACTAGCCTGAGCGATGCGCGCTTCGTGGCTGACCATTGCTTCCGAAAAGCATTTTTGAGTAGCTGAAAGATACTGAAACCAATTGCTAAAACAGCCAAAACATAAAAAACGTCTCCAAAACTGAACGGTAACCAATCCAACAAAAAAGCTGGTAAATAGCTGTAATACGGATAAAATCCTTTGGAATAATATCGATCAACTACGGTTGGATTTTGCACAAAAAGCCAACCTATCAACAGCAATACGGCATTGATTCCAATGATCCAGAAATACTTGCGATAGTTTTGGCTTCTTTTTGACATTTGCCAATTACTTTACTGCTCGTTATCGAAAAACAATTTATAATAATTCATACCGCGATCGTCGTCATATCCGCGTTCGATATAATCCCGTTTCCCGTGAATATAGATATGAAAATTCTTATCTAGCTTCACGACAGATTTATAATCGGAAGCCATTTTCTTCACTGCTCCGGCGGCAATATCAAAATTCGATTGGAAAGGCATATCCAGCTCCTCCTCCACTTGTTGACGATAATCTTTAAACAAAGAAATCGCCTCGGAATTTCCCAACACCTCGCCGGAAAATTCTTCCTCCTCAAAATTTTCGTGCGTTTTAAAGTAATTCATCGACCGATTCAACAAATCAATCTTTTCCGCTTTATCCATTTCAAACACTTCATCAATTTTTTCATTGACGAAATTCTTGTACACCTTTAAGAAGTTTCCGGTTTGTTGAAAATTATCATCGCGTACGCGCAACTGCAAAAAATCATCCTTCCAATATACTGCGTCCGAACCATTCGTTTGATCCGTAACCAGCACCTTATATCCTTCTTCCGCATCTTGCTTGATAATAACAACGCCCTTATCCAACTTATTGATGTTGATGGCTTCTTGTTCATATTCCAAGTTGAATCCACCTTGGTCAGGATAAACTTTCAGATATGCTTCCTTATTCTCGGACTTGAAAATACCCACTGCCGACGCATCTTCGCCTTCCATTTGCACATTCGACAACGCTACCACATACAATTCGCCTGCTTTAATATTCGGATGCGACGAAGCTTCATAAAGGTGTTTTGTCACTTGCTCCGAAAACTCATGAAATGGCATTTTTCCTTCGAAGAAAGCGTGCGCGAAATGATACACTTCATTCAATTGCAAATCCTCGTTCGGATGAAACAATCGATAAACCTCCTTCGCTTTCGCAAAAGGTTTCATAAAATATTGCATCAACAAATCCGGCAGCACTTCGTCCTGACTTAAATCGATTGGTGCTTCGGAAAGAATATAAAACTCGTCGCGCGCTTTGTTGCCAACGCGATGTATGGATAATTGATCGAATGTAGCGTCCTGATGGAAAAACATAAATAAAAATTGAGTTCGGTAAAGTTATAAGTTATAGAGATCAATCGCGGTGCGAAATGTGGCAATATGTGCGTCAACGATATGGCGTAATGCTTCCGAATATCCACCGCCCATGCTCACTTGAACGGGAGCATTAAATTGTCGGCAAAGCTGAAAAACGAAAAGATCACGCGCACGGCAACCATCCGGTGTCAAGCCAAGCTTTCCTAATTTATCGGTCGATAAAACATCGACCCCGGCTTGATAAAACACAAAATCTGGCCGCACCTGCTCAAAAGTTGGTTTCAGCGTTTCCTCCAGTTTTTGCAAGTATTGATCATCGTCCATTCCGTCGGGCAAACCGACATCAAGATGAGAACGCTCTTTGACAAAAGGATAATTTTTCTCGCCGTGCATCGAAAACGTGTAAATATAGGGATGATCGGTAAAGATATGTGCCGTGCCGTTGCCTTGGTGCACGTCCAAGTCGACAATCAAGATACGCTTCGCTGTTTGTGACCGAAACAAATACGCAGCTGCAATTGCTTGGTCATTTAGCAGGCAAAATCCTTCACCATACTTCTTTCCAGCATGATGTGTGCCACCTGCGCCATTGAATGCAACGCCATATTGCTGTGCAAACGCACAAGCTTTTATTGTGCCATCTACTAGCAGCCGTTCGCGAATAATGAGCTCTTCGGAAAGCGCAAAACCAATCCGTCGTACCATTTTTGCATCTAACGTAAGATTCAGCAGATGATCCACATATTCCGAATCGTGCGCCAAGCACAACGTTTCGCGGTCAGCCAATGTCGGTTCGAAGAAGTTTTCAGGCTTTGCCAAGCCTTCATGAATAAGTTGCGCGGGAATCAGCTCGTACTTTTCCATCGGAAAACGATGGTTTTCCGGAACAGGATGTACGTAAGCTGGATGAAAAGCAACTTTTAGCAAGGCGATAGATTTATTTTTTGATAAGCGCTTTGCAGATTTTTCGAATCAATCCCGGTCCTTCATAAATAAATCCGGTATATAATTGAATCAAAGACGCTCCGGCGTCCAGTTTTTCTAACGCATCTTCAGCAGAATGAATACCGCCGACTCCAACAATCGGAAACGAAGCGTTGGATTTAGTATGTAAATAGCGGATCACTTCCGTCGAACGCTTTGTCAATGGCTTTCCGCTTACGCCGCCCATTTCTTGCACCAATTTCGGATCGCTCTGCAATCCTTCACGCGAAATGGTCGTATTGGTTGCGATTACGCCAGCAATTTTAGTTTGCTGAACGATATCCACAATATCATCAAGCTGACTATCCGTCAAATCGGGAGCAATCTTTAGTAAAATAGGTTTTGCCGCCGCTTTTTCCTGATTAATTCCCTGCAGCGTATTCAATATATGCATCAACGGTTCTTTTTCCTGCAAGTCACGCAATCCAGGTGTATTCGGCGAGCTTACGTTAACCACAAAATAATCGACGTAATCATACAGCGCATGGAAACAATAGATGTAATCATCAACCGCGTTTTCATTCGGCGTAATTTTATTCTTTCCGATATTACCGCCAATGATGACATCGCCTTTATCTTTCAAATGTTTTAAACGTCCGGCCGCAACGTCCGCGCCCTGATTATTGAATCCCATTCTATTGATTAAGGCAGCGTCCGGAATTAAGCGAAACATCCGCGGTTTATCATTTCCAGGTTGTGGACGAGGCGTTACCGTACCGATTTCGATAAAACCGAATCCGAAACTAGCCATTTCTTCGATGTAGGAAGCATTTTTGTCAAATCCGGCAGCCAATCCGACCGGGTTCTTAAATTTCAAACCAAAAACTTCACGTTCTAAACTAGGATGTTCCAAAGCGTAGCTGGCTTTCAGCACACTTTTTCCGCCCCAAATTTTAGTAACAAAAGAAACACCACCGGTAACAAAATGATGCGCCGATTCCGGATTCATTTTGAAGAACAAAGGTTTGACAAGTTTATACATAGTGCCGCAAATTTAGCCAAACACGGAGAAATATTCACTACTTTTGCGGGAAATGATCTCGATTAACAATTTAACTTTTGAAATAGGCGCGCGTGCATTGTATGACGATGCGAATTGGCATATCAAACCGGGCGATAAAGTCGGACTTATTGGTGCGAACGGCACGGGTAAATCTACCTTGCTAAAAATTATCGTTGGCGAGTACTCGCCGACTTCCGGCACGGTTTCTATGGCGAAAGATTTGAAAATTGGTTATTTGAATCAGGATTTGCTTTCCTACCATTCCGACAAAAATATTGTTCAGGTGGCAATGGAAGCATTCGAACGTCAAAATCAATTGCATAGTGAGATTGAGATATTGCTACAGAAATTGGAAACCGATTATTCCGATGAGGTTTTAAATAAGCTGAGCGATAAGCAAATGGAATTTGAAGCGCTGGATGGATATAACATCGAATTCCGTGCGCACGAAATCCTAGCGGGTTTGGGATTCTCCGAAGAAGAACAAAAACGACCGCTTGCTACCTTTTCCGGAGGTTGGCGTATGCGCGTGATGTTAGCGCGTATTCTACTTCAAACTCCAGATATTTTGTTGCTAGATGAGCCTACCAACCACATGGACTTACCGTCTATCAAATGGTTAGAAAACTACTTACAGGCTTTTGAAGGTGCTATTGTTATTGTGTCGCACGACCGCTATTTCTTGGATCGAATTATCAATAAGACGGTAGAATCACGCCGTGGAAAGTTGACGCTGTATGCCGGAAATTATTCTTTCTATTTAGAGGAAAAATCGCTTCGCGAAGAACTTCAGGGTAATCAGTTTAAAAACCAACAAGCGAAAATCAAACAAGAAGAAAAACTTATCGAGCGTTTCCGTTCAAAGGCTTCAAAAGCGAAGATGGTGCAGTCGCGCATCAAGGCTTTGGATCGGATGGAAAAAGTGGCTGATGTGGACGATGACAATCCGGAAGTAAACTTCAGCTTTAAGTTCTCCAAACCTTCCGGCCGCCATGTGGTAACCTTGGAAAACATCTCGAAAAGCTATCCGAATATAGAAATTTTGCGCAATGCAGATGGGTTGATCGAAAAAGGCGATAAAATTGCCTTGATTGGTGCGAACGGTAAAGGTAAATCTACCTTACTTCGCATTGTTGCTGAAGATGACAACGAATATGAAGGTAAGAGCGTTAAAGGGCACAATGTTTCCCAAACGTTTTTCGCGCAGCATCAGCTGGAAGCTTTACATTTAGAGAACTCCATTCTTCAAGAATTGCAAACTTTCGCCCCGAAACACACGGAAACGGAAATCCGATCTATTCTCGGCTGCTTCTTGTTTACCGGAGATGATGTATTTAAGAAGATTAAGGTGCTTTCTGGAGGCGAAAAATCACGCGTTGCGTTAGCGAAAGCGCTGACGGCGGATGCTAACTTTTTAGTACTCGATGAGCCTACCAACCACTTGGATATGGCGTCCGTAAACATTTTGATTCAAGCTTTACAGCAATATGAAGGTACGCTAATTGTAGTTTCTCACGACAGGTATTTTCTAGATCACGTAGCCAACAAGATTTGGTACATTGAAAACAAGGACATCAAAGAATATCCGGGCGATTATCAGGAATACGAAGTTTGGAACAGCAAACGCGTAGTCAAACCGCAAGCGGAAAAGCCTGCCGAAAAACCAAAAGAGCAGAAAAAACCGAAGGTGGAAGTTTCCAACGACACGCGAAACTTGTTGCAAAAGAAAAACAAGGAACTTAAGCAACTCGAAGATAAAATCGCAACGGCTGAATCGGAAGTCAAAAAACTGGAAACAGCATTAGCTACCGAAGAAGTTTTTTCTGATGCGGAAAAACTAAAAACGACCACGCGCAATTATAATTCCAGCAAAGCAGCTTGGGAAACTTTGCAAGGCGATTGGGAGCGGTTGGCGGAGGAAATTATGGCGCTGGAATCGTAGTAGATACATTTTTCTGGTACGGATACATGAAACGTTTTTTGCAAAACGTTGTTGTACCGATATTATGCAGAACATCGAAAAGAGTACATTAATGAGCCGAACCGCGCTCATAACGCTTATTGCACTACTAATTATTCTATTTGCCGCCCTTTTTGTCAATACATTTAGCATTTTCCTATTGCTCTTTGGGGGTATTTTACTATCTGAACTCTTTCAAGGGATATCCAATCGCCTACATCTTTGGACGAAATGGCCGCGAGGAGTCACGCTTACTTGTGCTTTTTTATTGGTTCTGGCATTTATTTCTGGCATTACGTTTCTGATTGGCAATACCGTTGCCCAGCAATACGATCAATTTGCCAAGGCAATCCCGCAAATCACCAAAGACGTAAACTCTTACGTGGAAAAACAAAGTTGGGGTGACAAGGTAAAAGATATGATGCCGTCCGGCGATGAGAATGGTGACCAAATAGCCAAACAAGCTGGAAGCTTTTTCAAATCGACATTTGGTGTATTCGGTGACCTTTATGCAATTATATTCTTGGGAATATTCATTATGATTTCTCCGCAGCAATATGTGAAAGGAACCATTGCCCTATTCCCAGCAAAATATAAATCCAAGGCTGAAAACGTTATTGTAAAAATGGGCAACGACTTGAAGGTGTGGCTAAAAGCACAAATGTTGGAGATGTTGTTTACCTTTACGCTAACAGCCATAGGTGCAGTAATACTTGGTGCTGATCTTTGGATTATACTAGCAATAATAGGCGGTACATTAACATTTATCCCCAATATCGGCCCTACGATTGCATTAATTCCCGCAATTTTAATCGGACTGATGGACGGACCGGAAATGGCTATGTTATTAGTTGGGCTATTTCTATTGGTTCAGCTATTGGAGTCGGCCGTATTCGGACCGTTTGTTAGACAAAAAATGCTCTCACTTCCTCCTGCATTAGTTTTATTTTTTCAATTGTTGATGGGTGCACTTGCTGGTGCTTGGGGAATCTTATTCGCTACACCGCTACTTGTCGTTATCATCATATTCGTTAATGAAGTCTACATAAAGGGAACGCTCGAGGAATCGCTGGATTTGGATTAGCAAAGATGACGTCGTTACAAATGCCGACGATGCATTGATCCAACAGAAACTACGGCAACTTAATAATCGGTTAGCATATATCTATCAGGTTGCTTCGGCTCCTAACAAAGAATCCCGAATTTGGTCTAGCAAATTCGGGATTCTTTGTTAAATCAGGCTTTGACTAAACCACGATATTGATAATCTTTCCTTTCACAAAAATAATCTTACGAACGGTTTTTCCATCAATATAACGTTGCACATCAGGATTTGCCAGCACGGTCGCTTCTACCGTTTGCTGATCTAAATCTAAAGCTAATGGTAAATTTAATTTGGTTTTTCCATTGACAGAAACCGGATAAGCGAATTCTGATTCCACCAAATATTCCGCTTTAAATTCCGGGTAAGCGGCGTAGGAAATAGTTCCTTTTGGCTCGCCCATCAAGCACCAAAGTTCTTCCGCGATATGTGGTGCATAAGGTTGCAACACGATCACTAGATCTTTTAGAATACCAATTTTATTACATTTTAAATCCGTCAACTCATTCACGCAAATCATAAAAGCGGAAACCGACGTGTTGAACGAGAATCGTTCAATATCCTCTTCTACTTTTTTGATGATCTTATGCAGCGCTTTGTACTCCGCTTTGGTCGGCTCATCGTAGGAAACATGGAAATTACCCTCGGAATCGTGGAATAATCGCCAAAGCTTCTTCAAGAACTTATAAACGCCCTCAATACCATTTGTGTTCCATGGTTTGGATTGCTCCAATGGTCCCAAGAACATTTCGTAAAGACGCAAGGTATCTGCTCCGTATTGCTCGATAATATCATCCGGGTTAACGACATTGAATTTCGATTTCGACATCTTCTCCACTTCGCTACCGCAGATGTATTTACCGTGTTCCAAAATGAATTCCGCATTCGCGAAATCAGGACGGAAAGTTTTGAATTTTTCCAGATCCAACACATCATTCGAAACGATATTTACGTCTACATGCAACGGCATCACTTTGTAGTCAGCCTTCAATCCGTAAGATACAAACTGGTTAGTAGCCTTTCCTTCTGCATCCATAACGCGATAAACAAAGTTTGATCTACCTTGAATCATCCCCTGATTAATCAACTTCTTAAATGGCTCTTCCTCACCTTGGCAACCCCAGTCTTTCAGGAATTTATTCCAAAAGCGTGAGTACAGCAAGTGCCCTGTAGCATGCTCAGAACCACCGATATATAAATCCACGGATTTCCAATAATCGATAGCATCGCGCGAAGCAAATGTATTCGGATTATGTGGATCCATGTAACGGAACCAATACCATGACGAACCTGCCCAACCCGGCATCGTGCTCAATTCGTACACGTTTTCATCTTGGTATTTCCAATCTTTGGCGCGACCTAATGGGGGTTCACCCGTTTCCGTCGGCAAGTATTTATCAACCTCCGGCAATAGCAAAGGCAACTCCTCTTTATCGATTAAATAAGGTAATCCTTGTTTGAAATAAATCGGCACCGGCTCACCCCAATAACGCTGACGACCGAAGATGGCGTCGCGCATGCGGAAGTTCACTTTTCCTTTTCCTAAACCTAAAGATTGCAACTGATCGATAACAGCTGGAACCGCTTGCTCATAAGTCAAACCGTTGATAATTTCCGAATTGATATAACGTCCATCTTTATTTGGATCGGCCGCTTCGCTGATATCCTGCGAATCGGAAATTGGAATAATCGGCAAATCGAAGTGCTTAGCGAATAAATAATCACGCTGATCGCCCGAAGGAACTGCCATCACCGCTCCCGTTCCGTATCCAGCTAACACATAATCTGCAATCCAAATTTGCACATCTTGACCGGTCAACGGGTGTTTAGCATACGCACCAGTAAATGCACCGGACACCGCTTTCACATCCGACATGCGATCTAGCTCCGATTTTTTTGACGTCGTCGCAATATAATCCTCAACAGCAGCGCGTTGATCATCCGTAGTTAAAGCTTTTACTAACTCGTGTTCAGGCGCTAGAACAATAAAACTAACCCCATATACAGTATCAACGCGTGTGGTAAAAACTTCGATATTCGTATCCAATTGGGGAACAGGAAAACGTACCGTTGCACCGACGGATTTACCAATCCAATTGCGTTGCATTTCTACCAAAGGTTCTGGCCAATCCACCGTATCTAATCCGGTCAGCAAACGCTCTGCATACGCAGTAATCCGCATGGACCATTGCATCATTTTCTTCTGCTCCACCGGATAACCACCGCGTTCCGAAACGCCATTGATAACCTCGTCGTTCGCCAATACGGTTCCCAACGCTGCACACCAGTTTACTGTACTTTCCCGCAAATAAGCCAATCTATATTTCAGCAATTCCTCCAGTTGTTGTTCCGGAGTAAATGCAAGCCATTCGCTGGCCGTAAATGTTAAAACATCCTCATCGCAATGCGCATTAACACCTGATGTTCCAGATGTTTCAAAAGCTTTAATTAACGTATCAATTGATTCTGCTTTATCTGCATCCTTGTTGTACCAAGCTTGAAATAATTGCATGAAAATCCACTGCGTCCATTTGTAATAAGCAGGATCTGATGTGCGCACTTCACGCGACCAATCGTATGAAAAGCCGATGTTGTCCAACTGCTCCCGATAGCGATCAATATTTACTTCGGTAGTGATCGCAGGATGTTGTCCGGTTTGGATGGCATATTGCTCGGCAGGAAGTCCGAAGGAGTCATATCCCATCGGATGCAACACGTTAAAACCTTTCAATCGTTTGTATCTTGAAAAGATATCGGAAGCAATATATCCGAGCGGATGTCCTACGTGCAAACCTGCACCGGAAGGATAAGGAAACATATCCAACACGTAATATTTCGGCTTATCGGTAGATTCGCTCGTGCGAAATGTTCCGTTCTCCGCCCAAAATGTTTGCCATCCCTTTTCAATGACCTTATGATTGTAATCCATATAATATGATGTAACGTATAACAATTGCGAAAATAGCGATTTCCGACGGAAAGTGTTAGATAATGTTAAGAGCTATTCCTATAGTCGGCAATATTCCTTACTTTCGCATGGTATATTTAGATCGCAAGAACATATGTCAATCATTGAAGAAGGCTCATCGAGGAAAAAGACTAAATCCGTATACATTTCTACCGTTATCAGCATTGCGCTGGTTCTTTTGATGACCGGATTGCTTGGTCTTATCTTAGTGCACGCCAAAAATCTTTCTAAATACGTGAAGGAAAACATTGTCCTAAACATCATTGTCAACGACAATGTGAACGAAGGCGATGTGTTGGCATTGCAGAAGGATTTGGATAAAAACAAAGAAGTCCTACGGACCGAATACATCAGTAAAGAATTGGCAGCCAAAAACTTGAAAGAAGATTTGGGGGAGGATTTCGTGGAATATTTAGGACACAATCCATTGCTACCTTCTATTGATGTTTATTTGAACGAACAATACGCAAATACCGATAGCATTCAAGCGTTCATTGCGCAAGTTTCACGCAACAGCCGCATCAACGAAGTGGTTTACCAGGAGAACCTGATTGATATGGTGAACCAAAACATCCGTGTAATTGGAATTGTGGTTTTAGCATTCACAGTGATTTTATTAATTATCGCGGTTGCTTTGATCAATAATACGATCCGTTTGGCGATCTATTCACAACGTTTTCTGATTAAAAGCATGCAGCTTATCGGCGCAACGAAAGGTTTTATTCGCAAGCCCTATATTCTTTACGGCATTGTTCACGGCTTAATCGGCTCATTAATCGCAATTTTATTATTGCTATTGACCTTACATTTTGCACAGCAACAAATACCCGAATTAATCTTTTTACGCGATTGGCTGGAATTTATTTTCATCTTCTTAGTAGTGGTAGCATTAGGAATTCTAATTTCTGGAGCGAGCACCTACTTCGCGGTAACGAAATATTTAAAAGCAAAATCGGCAAGTTTATACCGTTAGTACAAAAACACACACTTACATGGCAAAGAACAATGCGCAGGGAACAAACTCTGCCACGAACGCAAACAAAGCTTCGTTTGTATTTCGCAAGCAAAACTATCAACTTTTCTTGTTGAGTATCTTTATAGTTGTTGTTGGATTCTTTTTGATGGCTGGAACAGAAGATATTTACAGCTTCGCTAAAATAACCTTGGCTCCATTCATCGTAGTAGTGGGATTTGCCGTTGGATTTCTTGCTATTTTGTATAAACCAAAATCGAATTAAATATAATGACGTATTTCGAGGTCATTGTCTTGGCGATCATTGAAGGCCTTACCGAGTTTTTACCGGTTTCATCCACTGGCCACATGATTATCGCTACGGCACTGATGGGCGTTGAGCCTACTCCCTTTGTCAAGCTCTTTACTATTGTTATCCAGCTTGGAACTATCCTTTCTGTTCTAGTACTTTACTGGAAACGCTTCTTCCGCACATTCGACTTCTATTTCAAGTTGGTCGTTGCAGGTATTCCTGCTTCAGTTCTTGGATTATTGTTAAGCGATTTTATTGATGACCTTTTGGAAAGTCCGTTAATGGTTGCCGTCATGCTGGTAATCGGTGGGGTAATTTTATTGTTCGTCGACAAATGGTTCAACAAACCTAAGACGGATGATTCGGACGAGATCACTTACAAGCAAGCATTCATCATCGGTTGGTACCAATGTTTGGCGCTTATTCCAGGTACATCTCGTTCTGCCAGTACAATTGTGGGCGGTATGACGCAGAACTTAAGTCGTAAAGCAGCGGCCGAATTCTCTTTCTTCTTGGCGATTCCTATGATGTTAGGTGCCTCTATTGTGAAGTTGTACAAATTCTTTAAAGAAGGGCATGCATTCAGTTCCGATGAAATCAACTTATTGATTATCGGTAACGTAATTGGATTCGTGGTGGCGATTATTGCGATCAAAAGTTTTATCGGAATATTGACTAAATATGGATTCAAAGCATTCGGTTGGTACCGAATTGTCGTAGGAACCATACTTATCGCTTTGATCGTTGGCGGTTATAATCTAGCCATCATCTAATAAATATGTCAACAATGAATGCACAACAAAAAGCTGACTTTCAATTTCAGGAAGGTGAGCTTTTATTGGTTGATAAACCTTTAGAATGGACGAGTTTCGATGTGGTGGGTAAATTGCGTAATACAATGAAGCCATTAAAAGTAAAAGTCGGACACGCAGGAACGTTGGATCCATTAGCGACCGGACTACTAATCCTTTGTACTGGAAAGCTTACCAAAAAAATCGACACGTTTCAGGCTGAAGATAAGGAATACACGGGCGTAATCACGCTGGGTGCTACCACGCCGACATTCGATTTGGAAAGCGTTATTGATCAAACCTTCGACATCAGTCAAATCACAGAACAACAAATTCTAGAAACTGCTGTTTCTTTCATTGGTGAGCAATCGCAATATCCGCCAGCGCACTCCGCCATCAAAATTGACGGTGAACGTGTTTACGAAAAAGCGCGGCGCGGTGAAACCGTAGCATTGAAATCGCGCCAAATTACGGTACATTCCTTTGATGTCGAAAAGATCGAACTACCGAATATACACTTTCGGATCAAATGTTCGAAAGGAACATACATTCGTTCTATTGCGAACGATTTTGGAGAACGTTTAGGAAATGGAAGTCATTTATCGGCATTACGCAGAACGATGAGTGGCGACTTTCATGTCGATAACGCGTGGAAACTTGAAGAATTAATTGAAGCAATCAAATTGCAAAAAAACACGAAAACTGTTTAATATTGGCAGCGACAGAACGCTTATAAAAAGATCTGAACCTTGAAAATCTATAGAAGTCTAGACGAATTTGAGCGGCTGCCAAACGCCGTAGTAACCATTGGAACATTCGATGGTGTACACATCGGCCACCAGCGCATATTAAGCCAGTTGGTGGAAACAGCACGACAAACCGGCGGAGAAACGGTGTTATTAACCTTTTTCCCTCACCCACGTTTGATTATCAATCCGGACGATGACAGTTTACGTTTGATTAACGATATCGAAGAAAAAACCCATCGCTTAGCTTTGGCAGGAATTGATCATCTAATTATCACGCCATTCACTAGAGATTTCTCTATCCAAACGCCTGAAGAGTATATTTCGGATGTATTAGTCAACAAAATCGGCACGAAATCTATTATTATTGGATACGATCATCATTTTGGAAAGGACCGTGCCGGAAATATTGACGTATTGAATGCAAACAGTTCGATTTTTGATTATCAGGTTGGCGAGATTCCCAAACAAGATGTAGACGATGTGGGCGTTTCATCTACACGCATTCGTGAATCCTTGATAAAAGGCGATATTGATACGGCGAACAAATATCTGAATTACGCTTTCGAACTCACGGGAACCGTGGTTCGTGGCGATCAAATCGGTCGTACAATCGGGTTTCCTACAGCAAATTTGAATGTTCATGAGGCGCATAAGCTAATACCAGCGTATGGCATTTATGCGGTCGAAGTGGAAATTTATCCGCGTGTGCAATCGATTGAATCTGGTCCGTACATTCCGCCACAACCCGAACGCGTTGCGCAAGGTATGTGTTACATCGGTACTCGCCCAACCGTGGACGGCATGAACCGAAAAATTGAGGTAAATTTACTAGATTTTAAAGACGATTTATACAAAAAGACATTGCGCATTCGCTTTGTTCATTTTGTAAGACATGATCAATGGTTCGAAAACTTGGAAGAATTGCAAGCGCAAATCGGGCGAGACGAAGATGCAGTTCGGGCCTACTTTGATCAGCGAGAGCGATAAGATTGCTACTTAGTAGCGCCAGCCCAATTTTCTGAACACCAATGACCACAACCATAGTGGCCCAATGGTTAGTACCTGCCAAAAGCTTATTTCTCCACCATTATTATTCGCTACATCTTTACAGTAAGCAAATAACGTGATGGTTAATGCGATCAACGCCAAAACCGCGAAAACGATCCAAGCTGGCAAACCATGATCTCGCTCCACATACTCTAATTGAACGATCAAGAAGCTCATCACACCAATCGTGAACAACATAACATACGACAAAGTCGGCGCAAGCTTCAAATAAGCATAAACCACGATGGCGATAAAGAACGAACCCCAATTCAAAAATGTCTGCGCTTGCATGCGTTCTAGAAAACCAAGTTGTGGAAATGGAATCATCCAAATCAATCCCATTAAAGCAAAAAAACTTAAAAATACACCGAATGCGTACATCGGAATCGATCCTGTCAGTTGTTCATCCATATTGTAAAAATGTCGATCTACCGGACGGTCGAATTTTGGTTTCGCTTGTTGTGCGTTTCTTTTTGCTTTTGCCATTTCTTTACAAAGAATTCATTGAGCTTATCGCTCCTGCGAAGATACGAAATCCACCGGAATGCGATGCTCAATAGTGATCATGACAGCGAAACGAACTAAATATATTGTCTTTCGGAACAAGCATATCTACACTTTTCAGTAATTTAGCAGAGAAACCTATATATGGAACTATGTCGAGTAGATCATAGTTCAACATATATTTCTAGTGCAAGCTTATGCCAATATCGTTGTATCGTATTTTATTTCTCCTTTGCCTAATTTCACTGCAACCAATTGCGTTATGGGCGCAAGAGTTGCCGCGTGTAGCAATGCCTTACATTGCGCATTATACCAAGGCAGATTACGCTGGGGGAAATCAAAACTGGGGCTTAGCTGTCGATAGTACAGGTATAATATATGCTGCCAATCATGCCGGGTTGATGCGTTACGACGGAAAGGAATGGCATTTAAATCGATTGGCAAAAGCGGCGCCATTGCGTAGCGTACAGATCGCAAAAGACGGAAAGATTTTCACGGGCGGAAAGGGCGATTTTGGTTTTTGGGAAGATCAAGGTTTCGGACGGTTAAAATATACCAGCTTGGCTGAATTAGTTGCCGACTCCGAAAATTTGAAACGAGATGAAATTTGGAAAATCATTTTCCACAAATCGCAGGTAATATTTCAATCTTTTTCTAAAGCATACGTCTACGAAAAGAATAAAATTACCACGTTAAAGGCAGATGGTGAACCGTTCTTATTCTCTTTCCAAGTGCGCGATCGCATTTATTTCGAACAATTACCTTCTGGATTGCATCGATTGAGCAATGGAAAACTTAACCCTGTTCTTGGGAAGTCCATTCTTGCCGATAAACGGATCTTGAGCATGTTGCCCTTTTCAGGCGGACAAACCTTAATTGCTACGGAGCGCGATGGTTTGTTCCTGATGGATCGAAGTGAGATTATCCGTCCGTGGAAAACAGAAGCACAGCAATTATTTGAACAGCATCAAATCAATAATGGCCTGCAAGTGGGCAAAGATTTGTATGCTTTCGGCACGATAAAAAATGGGTTAATTATTATCAACAGTCGTGGCGAGCTCATACAGCACCTGGACAAAAATAGTGGGTTGCAAAATAATACGATTTTGAGCTTAACGCTAGATCGGCAATCCAATTTGTGGATCGGTATGGATAATGGCATTGACCGTTTGGACTTACACAGTCCGCTATATTACTATACGGATCAGACTGGTACACTGGGAACAGTGTATGCGTCCGCAATTTTCAACGGAGAATTATACTTGGGCACGAATCAAGGACTTTTTAAAAGTCTTTGGCGAGGGCCATTTTCTAATACGCCACTGAAGTTCCAATTTGTCGGAAATTCCAACGGACAAGTTTGGTTTTTAAAGGAAATAGACGGGAAATTATATTGCGGACATAACGCAGGATTGTTTGTTTTGAACAATGGCGAATTGCAGGCTACGTCGCCTTTCACGGGAAGTCAACAGCTGCTTTCCGTCCCAAATAAACCGTATGTTTTAGAAGGAAATTATACGGGATTATCGCTTTTTGAACGCAATAACGGCTCAATCAAACATCGCTTTCAATATCCCAATCTCAAACAATCCATTAAATACATCGCGGATGAACATGGAAAAGGATATTGGATTGGTAACGAAAATCAAATTCAATTCTTTACGTTCAATCAGGATTTTTCTGCTTTAAAAGGAATTGGCGCTGCGCCGAAAGGTTTGCCGAAAGATGCAAAGATTTTTGGCATCTATCCGATGGGCGGACGAAATGTTTTCGCGACCGACAGCGGTCTTTATCGCTTCGATAATGTACTGAACGAATTTACTTCATACAATGAACTGAATGATATTCTCGGGCCTTTTGCCACGTCGAACCGCATCCAAAAAGATGCCGATAATAGCTATTGGTTGTTCAAGGATGCGAAAGTTGCCAAACTTAGTTTGCATACGCAAGCAAATGCAACACTCGATTCCACGACCTGGCAGCCGATTAGTGAAAAGATAATGAGCGGATATGAAAACGTTCAACGCATACAAGATGGAATAGATTTGTTTGGCTTAAATGATGGTTTCGCACTTTACATCCAAAAGTTAAAAAGCGACAATTCGTATTTTACAAACCCGCTGATTACCGGCTTTTGGAACATCACGTCCGATCCCAAAAATATAGACTTAGATCAGCCAATAGCTTACAGCCGAAATAATATTCGTATCACATATAGCTTACCTTGGTACGAAGCTAATCCGTTGCAATTTCAATATCGATTGGTTGGATTTAGCAATGTCTGGTCCGAATGGAGCTCGGACAACTACCGAGATTTCACTAATCTACCTCACGGCGATTATCGATTTGAAATTCGAGCGAAAAACGTCAACGGAGTTATTTCAGAAACGACTTCCCTCCCATTTACAGTAAGTCGACCTTGGTATTGGAGCTGGTTTGCGATCGTTCTTTATATCGTTCTCGCTATTTGCGCCGTATATTTAGGTAGGAAATGGTATCAGAAACGTTTGTTTAAAGCTAAAGAGCAATTGAGAAGGAAGCTGGAATTGGAAAAGGAAGATGCGTTGAAGCGAGAAAACGATGTTCGAGCCAAACAAGTAATGCAATTGAAAAACGACCAGCTGGAACTGGAGTTGGACAATAAAAAGCGTGAGTTAGCAAACATGGCGACCAATCTGGTTTATAAAAATGATTTGCTAAAAACCTTGCATGAAGCGCTGTCCAATATCAAAGGTTCGGACGGTAAGCCATTAAGTTCGGATCAACTTAAAAAAGTCAATAAGCTGATTGAGGAGGCAAAAAATGATGAGCGAGAATGGGAATTATTTGAGTCGAGTTTCAACGAATCGCACGATAACTTTTTCCGAAAATTAAAACAAGATTATCCGGAATTGGTGCCGAATGATTTGAAACTTTGTGCATATCTACGATTAAATATGTCGAGTAAGGAAATCGCTTCGCTATTAAACATCAGCTTACGCGGCGTGGAGATTCGTCGCTACCGCTTACGGAAGAAATTACAGTTAGAAACACATAAAAATCTAACGGAATTTTTGCTTGAAATCTAATAATTACTACATCATTACCTCTCATATTTATATTACTCCTCTCCGTGAGCATCCATCAAAATACTTTTTTTACGGAGCAACAAAAAAACACTACAATCTTATTATCAATAAGTTATAATACATCATAACACCACAGATCATACTACACTCTCCTAGTAGTATTGATGTGCTAGTCGAATAATCGATTGGCAAACCTTATATGCTGATATTTGTTTTGTCCTCGGCTACAATATGATGATCGGACATTAAACAACACAGCCAAATTATAAATTAAATCTTTTATCAAACTACATTTTTACTTTATGAGGAAGTCACTTTTACTCGCCTTGTTGTTCCTATACAGCAGCTTGCTGGTATATGGACAAAACTCCACGATTCGTGGAACAGTAAAAGACAGCCAATCGCAAATGAGTATTCCCGGAGCTACCATTCGTATCGCCGGTAAAACTACAGCATCACAAACAGATGATGCTGGACGATTTAGCATCGAAGCCACAGCTGGCGATGCCCTGTCTTTTTCCTTTCTAGGTTATGAAACTAAAACGATCACAGTGGCAACTGGAGACACCGTTCTCAACGTGTTATTGGAAGATGGTAACCGAGATCTAGAAGAAATTGTTGTTGTTGGTTACGGTACGCAACGCCAACGCAACTTAACCACGGCAGTTGCGACTATTAAGAGTGATGACATCACTAAGACTCCAGCGGCGCAACCTATGCAAGCGCTTCAAGGACGCGTACCCGGCTTGCAAATAACCAGTAATGGTGCTCCCGGTGCGTCGCCAACGGTTCGTCTTCGTGGCGTTTCTTCTGCAGAAGGTGCATCCGCTCCGTTATATGTAGTTGACAACATGTTTTTCGATAACATCGATTTCCTAAACCCCAATGATATTGAAACAATCAACGTCCTGAAAGACGCATCTGCATCAGCAATTTATGGTGTACGTGCAGCAAATGGAGTGGTGATCATCGAAACAAAGTCCGGTGCATACAATAAAGATGCTGAAATTGTGTATGACGGTTATTGGGGTATTCAGAATCCGCAAAACGTATTACAAATGGCTAATACGGAGCAATTCGTTAGATACATCAATGAAACAGGTAGCACCGCAGATATCGCTTTTATTCAAAATGCGATTGATCGCTTCGGCGCGAATCCAAACAATTCGGCTCTACCAAATGTGAATACGAACTGGTACAACGAAGTGATGTCGCCTGCTCCTATCCAAAACCACAATTTATCTTTCAGCGGCGGTAGCGAAAAAACGCGCTATGCAATCGGCGGAAGTTATTTCAATCAGGAAGGTTTGTTGAACGATCAGCGCAACGATTTCACGCGCTTAAATTTTCGGACGAAGGTCGATAGCCGCGTTAGAGATTGGTTGACGGTTGGCGGAAACTTTAATGTGAGTACTGCACGACAACACGTAGGAGAAAACACCGCTTGGTTTCGCTCTTATTTCGCCGTGCCGACGTTACCAATTTATGATCCACAAAATACCAATGCACGGCCTTTGGGCTTAGCAAATGCACAATCGCTGGGCTATAGAGGAGTTCAAAATCCATTTTACCCATTAAATTATGTAGATACGCGAAACAATATCGCAAAGGTGTTGGGTAACTTCAACATGGAAGCTCAGATCATCGAAAATAAATTGAAGTTCCGCACGCAGTATAACTACAGTTTGGCATTTGTGAATGCTCGACGTGTTGATCAAGATTACCACGATGGTGTTACGCAAGTTCCTTCTGCTATTCGTAGAGAAAACACGGCCAGTTATGATCAGGTTTGGGATAACTTCTTGACGTATGATGACCAATTTGGAAAACATAATTTAAATGCCGTTTTAGGTCAATCATTCCGCAGCGAATACAGCGAATTACTTTACGCAAGAGGAACAGCTATCAACCCATCGCCTACTCGTGCAGCGGAAGAATTTTGGTACCTATCCCGCGCAACAAATTTTGACCTCAATCAAATCGGTGATGCGAACGACGATAATACCATCAACGCTAATTTAAAGTTTCTTTCTTTCTTCGGTAGAGCTGCCTATAACTACGATGGTAAATACCTTTTGTATGGTACGCTACGTAGTGATGGAAACAATAAATTCCAAAAAAAATGGGGACATTTTGCGACAATCGGTGCGGGTTGGGTGATATCACAGGAAGAGTTCTTTAACGTTCCGAGTGTAAATTTCTTGAAAATTCGTGGAGGTTGGGGACAACTAGGAAATGATAATATCCGTCCGGCATTGGGTCGCCCGAGCTATGTGCCAAACAATGGCGCTATCGGCGATGGCCGTTCGGTAGGTGCTGCACTCAACCCGCTTTTCGATCTAATTACAAACTGGGAAACCACAGTTGAAACCAACGTAGGTTTAGATGCGCAGTTCTTAGACAATCGATTATCCTTAAATGCAGATTATTTCATTCGCGATACACGTAATTTAGCAATTTCAATCATTCCTCCTGGAATCAGAGGTACAGAGCGTCGAAGTGCTGGAGAATTCCGTAATCGCGGCTTTGAAATGAATTTGAATTGGCAGGATAACATCAGCGAAGATTTCTCTTACAACATTGGGGGTAACATCGCGACATTAAATAACACTGTTCGGAGCATTGGCGATGCACCGTTTTTAGACGCAGGTCAGGCAGAGTTTCGTCAGCGTTCTATGGTAGGACAACCGTACCAATCTTTCTTCGGTTATGAAACGACTGGCGTTTTCCAAAATCAAGAGCAGATATTGAACAGTGGTTATACCGCCGAATTTATCCAAGCCAATGGTATCCGTCCAGGCGATCTAATTTTCAAAGATCAAAACGGAGATGGTGTGATTAATGATCAGGATCGTGCTTTCTTAGGTTCTTACTTACCTTCATTTACTTGGGGAGGAAATATTGGATTTACCTACAAGCGTTTAGACTTCTCCGCTTTATTCCAAGGACAATCTGGGTTTAGTATCCTAAATCGTAAACGCGGTGAGATGATTTTCACCAATGATACGAACATCGATGCGGATTTAGCAGAAAATATGTGGCGTGGTGAAGGTACTTCCAACAAATACCCATCGGCTTCTGGTTTACGCAGAGCTTGGAATCAAAACATGAGCAGTTACTTCATTGAGAGTGGCTCTTACTTCCGTTTACAAAATGTACGTCTATCCTACTCGTTTTTCGGTCGTGAATCCAAACTTCCAGAAACGCGCGTGACATTCACAGCGGAAAGACCACTTACTATTTTTAAGTACAACGGATTTAATCCAGAAGTTGCTGACGGAATCGATCGTGAAATTTATCCGATCCCTGCTGTATATACGCTTGGCCTTATGATCAAATTATAAGCAACCTTTATAAAAGATAAACATGAAAAGAATACCATATATATCCTATGTCGCGCTCACTTTTTTTGCAGCGATTATGGCTACATCTTGCTCTAAAATGCTGGATGAACCTTTGGAAAACGAACGTCCTGCGGATGAAGTGGATTATACACAGAGTAGTGATATGATTTTACTTACACGCGGTGCCTACAATCAACTATATGCAATGGAGTGGGAAACAGTTCCATTGCTTGGAATTCGTGGAGATGATATTGATGTGGGTGGTTTGGGCGACCAACCATTATTGGCTAACGTAGATAGCTTCCGTTACGACCGTAACTTTTGGATGTTGAACTCCACCTGGTTAAACTTATACACCGACATTATCAATTGGCAGGGTGCGATAGAAGAAATCCAAAAGTACCAAGAAGCCGGCGCGCCAGAGGCTACTGCTCAACAATATATTGCAGAGATCAAGGTGATGCAAGGTTTTGAGTTGCTTCAGTTGGCGCGTATGTGGGGTACATTAGTTATACCTACAACATCAGCACCTTCAGACTTATTCACTGCTGAACCAACCGAATTCGCCGGCGTGATGGAATATGTTTCTGATCTGATGGATGAAGCAATTCCGGCGTTGCCAGACGGTCGCCCTAACCAACGAACCGATATCCGTGGAGGTGTGACTAAACAAACAGCGCTAGCGGTAAAAGCGATGGTCAATTTGGAAGCGAAAAATTATCCTGCTGTAGCAGAAGCTACCGGACAAATTATCAGTAGCGGATTATTCAGTCTTTCAGCGGATTACTATCAATTATTCAAAATTCCGGGGAAACTGAACAATGAAAATCTATTAGAATATCAATACTCCGATCTGGGAACAGCTACCGGAACTTCTTATCGTTTCCCTTGGGATTTCTACGGACCGGGCAGTTGGACGCCTGCGAGAAACGGCGCAAGTCAAGGTTGGGGTTTCTACGAGCCGAGCCAAAAGTACATCAAGTTTATGCTTGACCGCGGCGAAACCGAGCGTTTGGAAACGACCGTATTGTTTACCCCTCGTGGTATCGCAGCATTGCAAAATGATCCAAACTATGCAACCTTGCCGGAATTTGTAAAAAATGCAACACGTGAAGGCGATGTGTTTAATAATCATCCACGTTACTTGTTCCTAAGCGGAAAACACTATTTGCCGTCAACCCAGTTAACCCAAGGTCGTACAGCGTACGGTGAAAATAAGAACATGATTGTGATTCGCTACGCAGAAATCTTGTTGATGCATGCGGAAGCTTTGGTAAGCGGAGCTTCTAGTTCGGTACTGAGCGCAGATGAAGCAGTTAATTTAGTACGTCGCCGTGCAAAATTATCCGATGTTTCGGGCGTTACGCTAGAAAATGTGTTGGACGAGAAAATGGCAGAGTTTGGTTCGGAGTGGGGCGTGCGTTTTTACGATTTACTCCGTCACGATAAAACGGATGAATTGAATTACGGAGGTCGTCGCTATCCCGCAACGGGACGTTTCTACCCTTATCCTTTAGAGCAACAAAATTTGTTACCTCAATTACAGAACATCGAACAGAAATAGTAAAACACAGACAGATATATGCTAAAGCTAAAAACAGTTACGCTTTCGCTGTTGGCAGTCGGCGCCTTAATGGGCACCGCCTGCCAACAAAATAGCGATAGCAATACTGATCCTCAAAATCAGCAAGACTCAACAAGTAAGGAAGATTCCCTACTAACGGAAATCCAGCGAAACACTTTTCAATATTTTTGGGATGGCGCGGAGCCGACCTCGGGAATGGCACGCGAAAGAATCCACTTGGATGGTATTTATCCGAAAAATGATCAAAACGTGGTCACAACCGGCGGAAGTGGCTTCGGATTAATGGCTATCATCACAGGAATGGAGCGCGGATTTATCACCAAAGAAGAAGGCGTGAAACGCTTGGCTCATGTGATGGACTATCTTGGCGATATTGATCGATTTAAAGGTGCTTGGGCACATTGGTATCATGGCGACACCAAAAAGGTACAAGCGTTTAGCGAGAAAGACAACGGTGGCGATATCGTTGAAACTGCTTTTATGGCGGAAGCTTTGATTATGGTTCGCGAATACCTTAAGAATGGATCGAAAGAAGAACAAGCCGTTGCAGCGAGTGCCGATGCATTGTGGAAAGAAATCGATTGGAATCATTATACTAACGGACAAAATGTGATCTATTGGCATTGGAGTCCCACCGTGGATTTCGGAATGAATCACCCTGTTCGCGGATACGACGAAGGATTGATTACTTACATCTTGGCAGCATCTTCCCCAACCCATCCAATCGACACAGCGGTTTACCACGAAGGTTGGGCGCGCACTGGCGAAATACGTTCGACGGATGAAAAATTAAATATTCCATTAAGCATCAAGCACAATGCTCGTCCCGGAGAAATTGGTCCTTTATTTTGGGCGCATTACTCCTATTTAGGGCTCGATCCGACTGGTTTGCAAGATCGTTATGCCAATTATTGGGACGTAGTGAGCAATCATGCAAAGATCAATATTGCGTATGCGGAAGAAAATCCAAAAAATTATAAAGGTTACGGTGCGGATAAAGGTTGGGGATTAACGGCTAGCTATTCCTTAAAAGGTTACGATGCGCACCATCCGGACAACGATCACGGCGTAATCAGCCCGACGGCTGCGCTTTCTTCTATGCCTTATACGCCAAATGAAAGTAAAGCTTTCGCACATTATCTGAAAGATTCTTTGGGCGATAAGGTTTGGGGAAAATATGGATTTTATGATGCTTACAGCGAAACGGAAGATTGGTTTCCACAACATTATTTAGCGATTGATCAAGGACCAATCGTCGTAATGATCGAAAATTACCGCAGCGGATTGTTATGGAACCTATTTATGGGCGCGCCAGAAATTCAAACTGGCTTAAAGAAATTAGGATTTTCGTCCCCTCGCATTCGTTAAATAACGTATTCAAATTTGCTATGAAGAAATCAATGAAAATCATGCTTTTTGCAATCGTCCTTCCGTTTCTAGGGCAAGCACAACAAGATGATACAAAAATGAATAAATTCTTGGATGAGCTAATGTCCAAGATGACTTTACAGGAAAAAATTGGGCAGTTGAACTTAGTGACGGCTGGAGAGGCCGTAACAGGATCTGTTGTTTCAACAGGTGTAGAAAAGAAAATTGCTGAAGGAAAAATAGGCGGAATATTTAGTTTAAGTACACCCGAAAAAACACGTCGTGCGCAGGAAATTGCCATGAAGCAATCGCGATTAAAGATTCCGATTATCTTCGGGATGGACGTGATTCACGGTTATCGAACAACATTTCCCATTCCTTTAGGCTTAGCAGCATCTTGGGATTTAAATTTGATCGAACAAACTGCTCGCATCGCAGCCAAAGAAGCAACGGCAGACGGTATTCAATGGGCATTTTCGCCCATGGTAGATATCAGCCGCGATGCTCGTTGGGGACGGATTTCGGAAGGTAGCGGCGAAGACCCGTATTTGGGAGGCCTAATCGCTGCTGCGATGGTTCGCGGATTGCAATCGAATGATTTGCGTGCAAAAGATGCGATGTTAGCTTGCGTGAAACACTTTGCATTGTATGGCGCCGCGGAGAGCGGACGCGATTACAACACCACAGATATGAGCTTGCATCGTATGTACAACGAATATTTCCCGCCTTACAAAGCGGCGATCGATGCAGGGGTTGGTTCGGTAATGGTTTCGTTCAACGATATCAACGGCGTTCCAGCAAGTGCTAATAAATGGCTATTGACGGATGTGTTGCGTAAAGATTGGGGATTTGGTGGTTTAGTCGTTTCCGATTATACCGGCATCAACGAATTGGTAGATCATGGTTTGGGTGATTTGAAACAGGTTTCTCAACTTTCCTTGAATGCCGGAATGGATATGGATATGGTCGGTGAAGGCTTCTTGACGACCTTAGAGCAATCACTGAAAGAAGGAAAAGTAACACAAGAAAGAATTGACGCCGCTTGTCGTGCCGTACTTGAAGCGAAATACAAACTGGGTCTATTTGATAATCCTTTCAAAAACACAGATAGCGAGCGCGCTAAGACTGACATTTACATCGCCGAACATTTGAAAAAAGCGCGTGAAGCAGCAACGAAATCATTTGTGCTATTGAAAAACGAAAACCAAACCCTTCCGTTAAAAAAACAAGGGAAAGTGGCGGTAATCGGGCCTTTGGCAAACACGGGAAGCAATATGCCGGGAACTTGGAGCGTGAGCGCAGATCATGCAAATACACCATCCCTAGTGGAAGGTATGCGCGAATCGTTAGGAAATAACGTAGAAATTATTACCCACATCGGTTCAAATCTGTTGGAGGATGCAGCTTATCAAGAACGTGCAACAATGTTCGGCAGAACTATTCCTCGCGATGAGCGCGACGAAAAAACGATCATTGCGGAAGCTATAGAGGCAGCAAAAGATGCCGACGTTATCGTAGCTGCATTGGGTGAAGCTTCGGAAATGTCGGGTGAAAGTTCCAGCCGCGTTGATATCGGCATTCCAGCCGTTCAGCAACGATTGTTGAAAGAATTGGTGGCAACTGGAAAACCAGTAGTTTTGGTTCTTTTTGCAGGAAGACCGATGACAATCGCAGAAGAAAGTGAAACTGTTCCAGCTATTCTTAATGTTTGGTTTGGTGGTTCGGAAACAGGTAAAGCGGTAGCTGATGTCCTTTTCGGAGATGTCAATCCGTCTGGGAAGTTACCTGCAAGTTTTCCAAAACATGTCGGGCAATTGCCGCTTTATTACGCACACAAAAATACTGGACGTCCATTGCCTAAAGGTCAATGGTTTGAAAAGTTTCGTTCGAACTATTTAGACGTAGATAATGATCCGTTATATCCGTTCGGATATGGTTTAAGTTATACGAAATTCGATTACGCACAACCAACCGCCTCGGCTACATCCATGAAATTTGGCGAAAAGCTAAACGTGGAAGTACAAGTGAGCAATAATGGAAATTGGGATGGAGAAGAAGTGGTGCAGCTGTATATTCGTGATTTGGTAGGTTCTATTACTCGACCAGTCAAAGAATTGAAGAAGTTCGAAAAAGTCCTTATCAAAAAAGGAGAAACTAAAACAATCGCTTTCGAGATAACGGAAGAAGATCTAAAATTCTTCAACAATAATTTGGAATGGATCGCTGAAGAAGGAGAGTTCGAATTATTTGTTGGTTCGAATTCCAGAGATACACAATCGCTAAAGTTTACTTTAGAAAAATAACAAACGAAAGCGGGTGATCAAATGATCGCCCGCTTTCGTTTTATCAAATAAAATAAGTTACAACAAACTTGAACCTCCGGAAGCGGCGACGAAGATCGGTTCTAAATCCAAACCAAATTTTTCTTTATACAAGGGAGCAACTTCATCAGCAATCCGTTCCGCATGACCTTTCTTCGCGATGTTTACCGTGCAACCACCGAAACCACCGCCCATCATCCTCGCTCCTACTACTTCCGGCTGTGCCTTCATATAATTCACTAGAAAGTCCAGCTCGGCACAGCTTACTTCATATTCTTTACTGATCGCATCATGTGCAGTAAAAAGCTGATTGCCCAATTCTTCCACATCGCCCGACTTCAATGCCTCACAAGCCAATTCCACGCGCTCATTTTCCTCCACCACGAATTTGCATTTCACGAATACATCTTCATTTTTCGGCTGGACAACTTCGGTCAGTTGTTCGACCGTTGCATCACGCAGGCTCAACACATCGGGATAGACTTCCTGCAGCCAAGCAACACCTTGTTCACAAGAAGCACGGCGATCGTTGTATGCCGAAGATGCTAAAGAGTGTTTCACATTCGTATTCAAAAGGAAAAGCTCATAATCGCCCAATACCAAAGGCACATGTTCGTAATCTAGAGAACGACAATCTAATTTGATCACGAAATCTTGCTTGCTTAACACAGAAGCAAACTGATCCATAATACCACATTTTACGCCAGCAAAGGTATGCTCTGCCATCTGCCCGATTTTAGCGATTTCCTGTCTGCTCAACTGCAATTGAAATAATTCATTCAAAGCAAATCCTGTGGCGCATTCCAAAGCAGCAGAAGATGACAAGCCGGCACCAAGTGGCACATCGCCATCCACATACAAATTAAATCCGCCCAATTCTAGGTTTAACTTTTGAATCTGATCAACCACACCTAAAATATAGTTCGGCCAACCTTGATCCGTCGGTTTTACGTCATCCAAAGTCGTTTCAAATTGGCTTTGAAAATCCTCCGCATACAGGACCAATTTATCGTCAGCTCGTTTACCTAAAGCCACGTAAATCGCTTTGTCAATAGCTGTTGGCAACACAAAACCTTCATTATAATCCGTATGTTCTCCGATGATATTGATTCGGCCAGGAGATTTTGCAGAAATATCCGGCGCTTGACCAAAAATTTCTTGATATCGTTCTTTCAATTTGATGTCTTTCGCCATCCCTATTTGTTTTTATAGTGTATAGTCGATTGTTGTTTGAGCATATCAGCCGCAAATTCTGGGGTGATATCGCGTTGTGGATTCGCCATCATTTCATAGCCCACCATAAATTTCTTAACTGTTGCCGAACGCAACAATGGTGGATAAAAGTGCATGTGCCAATGCCAAAACGATTGATCTCCGCTATTGACAGGCGCTTGGTGCATTCCTGCCGAATATGGGAATGAAGTGGAAAATAAGTTATCATAACGAATCGTTAATTCTTGCAACGTTTTGGCCAAATCTTCCTTCTCTGCCTCCGTAAATGACTCGATGGTGGTAACGTGGCGCTTGCTAATTATCATGGTTTCGTATGGCCATGCTGCCCAAAAAGGAACGAGCGCTACGAAATGATCGCTATCAATTAAAATTCGCTCTTGTTTCTTTAACTCCAGCTCTAAATAAGCGCTTAGCAAGGATTTTCCGTGTTTCTCAAAATACTGGCTTTGTTGCACCGATTCCTTTTGAATCTCCACCGGAAGATGACGTTGTGCCCAAATCTGGCCGTGCGGATGCGGATTGCTGCATCCCATAATCGCACCTTTGTTTTCGAAAATTTGGATATACGCTATCCAATCCACCGCCGCTAATTCTACAAATTCCTTTTGCCAAAGATCAACAACCGCTTTGATAGCTGGCTGCTCCATTTCCGGCAAGGTTAAATCGTGACGTGGCGTAAAAGCAATTACCTTACAAATGCCGCGTTCACTTTCGGCAAGCAACAGATTTTCATCATTATATTGCTCATCCGGTGTGTCCTTGAGCAAAGCGGAAAAATCATTAACAAACACAAAGCTGTCTTTATAATCGGGGTTTATAGTTCCATCAGCACGTTCATTGCCCGGACACAAATAACATTTTGGATCGTAAGCGGGACGTTGATCCACAACCAGATCTTCAACCTGACCTTGCCAAGGTCGTTTACTTCGGTGCGGCGATACCAACACACGTTCGCCGGTCAATATATTAACACGCGTATGCGGGTGGTCTGAAAAATTTAGCATATATCATCTAAATGGTTAGCATTCGATTTAATATCACAATTGATTAAACGAATATAGGGATAAAAATTTAAAAGTGTTGATTTAACACTTTTAAATTTTTATCCCTAGCTAGTCTATTAGAAACCGGAAAAGAACCTGAATTAACCGTTAATTGGCTAAGTCAACCATTTCCCTTTTTATCAGATTTTGTACGTTTTCGCTCACTGGCACTAATGGCAAACGTACCACATCGCTTCCAATTCCCAATTCTTGCAACATGTATTTAACGCCACATGGATTTGCTTCTGCGAAGCATAAATCGATTGATCGCAACAATTTTTCATGAATTGGACGAGCTTCTGCATAATTTCCTTCGGCGCATAAATGCACCAATGAAGCAGTTTCTGCTGGATAAGCATTCGCTACCACTGAAATCAACCCTACGGCTCCAATGCTCATCATAGGCAATGTGATCGGATCATCACCGGATATCAACAGAAAATCTTCCGGTTTATCGCGCATAATTTCATTGAATTGCGCAAAGTTGCCAGATGCCTCTTTCGTTGCCACAATATTATCGAAATCCTTCGCCAATTGAATCGTGGTTGCAGGCGATATGCTACTTCCCGTTCTCGATGGCACATTATAAAGAATGATTGGCAACTTGCTTACTTCGGCAATTGCTTTGTAGTGTGCATAAATACCGGTTTGCGTCGGTTTGCTGTAATAAGGAGAAACTGATAGGATGGCACAATAACCTGCAACATCAAACGCAGCAATATCCTCTACGACTTGAGATGTATTGTTGCCACCGATTCCGGCAACCAATGGAACACGACCAGCCACCTTTTCTGCAGTAAATTTCCAAACAGCCAATTTCTCTTCTTTGGACAAAGTGGCCACTTCACCAGTTGTTCCTAGAGAAACCAGATAATCCATACCACCATCAATCTGAAAATCAATCAATTTCGATAATGCTTCGAAATCAATTGATCCATCTTGTTGAAATGGAGTTACTAACGCCACACCCGCTCCGTGTAATTCTTTCATTGTAAAATATATCCTGTATTTAATTATTTATAAGTTGAAACAAGTCTTGATCGGTAATGATCGGCACTTTTAGCTTCTCGGCCTTTGCCAATTTCGCCGGGCCCATCTTCTCGCCTGCTACCAAATAATCAAGCTTTGCAGAAATGCTGCTGAGCATTCGTCCGCCGTGCGATTCAATCATTTGGGTCAGTTCTTCGCGGCTATGTCCTTCAAAAACGCCCGAGATCAAAAATGTTTTTCCAGATAGATTATCTCCAGCAAGCACAACTTCCTTTTCTTCTATTTCAAATTGTAAACCTGCATGTTTCAAACGTTGTATTTCCTCCGCATTTTCTTCTGTATGCAAATAGAAATACACACTTTCTGCAATCCGATTACCAATATCGGCCACCGCCTCAATTTCCTCAATACTTGCTTCTGTAAGCCGTTCGATGGTTTTAAAATGCTGGGCTAGCTTCTTTGCAACCGTTTCACCAACATGACGAATTCCTAGCGCAAACAAAACCTTTTCAAAGGGCTTTCTTCTAGAATCAGAAATGCCCTGTAGCATGTTATCTACCGATTTCTTACCAAACCGATCCATGCTCAACAATGCGTCCGCATGTTCGGACAACCTGTATAAATCCGAAATCTTCCTAACTAAATTTTTTGCATGAAGTGCTTCGATAGTTTCATCACCCAAACCTTGCACATCCATTGCTTTCCGACCAATAAAATGCTGGATACCACCAACAATCTGTGGACGGCAGCTTGCATGATTCGGACAATAATGCACCGCTTCACCATCCTGACGGACAAGCTCTGTTCCACATTCAGGACATTGCTTTGGATATTCTATCGCTATAGCATTTGGTAATCGCTTATCTAGATTTACGCCAATCACTTTGGGAATGATTTCTCCACCCTTTTCGACAAAAACTGTATCCGCTTCATGCAAATCAAGCCTTTCGATCTCGTTGGCATTGTGCAACGAAGCACGTTTTACGGTCGTTCCTGCCAAAAGCACCGGCTTTAAATTTGCTACCGGGGTGACTGCACCAGTTCTTCCGACTTGATAGGTTACGCGCTGTAATATACTTTCTGCGCGCTCCGCTTGATATTTGTAAGAAATGGCCCAACGCGGCGATTTTGCCGTAAAACCCAGTTCCTCTTGCAAAGCATAATCGTTGACCTTAATGACGATTCCATCGATATCGTATGTCAGATTATGCCGTTCTTTATCCCAATGATGAATAAAGCTAAGCACATCCTCTATGGAAGTACATAATTTGGAATGCTCCGCAACATGAAAGCCCCAGGCCTCACAAGCTTGTAGACTATCCCAATGCGTTTTAAAGATTCGATTTCTGTTTTCAGCATATAAAAAGTACAAGAAACAATCGAGCGGTCGTTTGGCCACTTCCTTTGGATCTTGAAGCTTGATCGTTCCCGATGCGAAATTTCTAGGATTTGCGTAAGTCATTTCGCCTTGCTCTTCACGCTGCTTGTTTAGACGTGAAAATGCCGATTTGTGCATCAGAATTTCGCCACGAATCTCGAAAGATTCGGGATAATCGCCTACTTTTAATCGATGTGGAACGCGGCGAATTGTTCTTACATTTTCCGTAACATCATCCCCTTTTAGTCCGTCCCCCCGTGTCACTGCTCGCTTAAGGAGTCCTTTTTCGTATGTCAATGCGATAGACAGACCATCAAACTTTAGTTCACAAACATAGGAAACATCATCACCAACTGCCTTACGAACGCGCGCATCGAAATCCTTCAATTCCTGTTCGTTGTAAGTATTGCCCAAAGAAAGCATTGGCCAACGGTGTTGCACAGTATCAAATCTATTGGTGATATCGCCACCAATTTTTTGCGTGGGCGAATTTGGATCTATATATTTTGGATTTGCTTGTTCCAATGCGGCCAGCTCGGCTAATTTTTGATCGAAATCAAAATCGGAAATCTCCGAATTAGCCAAAACATAGTATTGGTAATTGTATTCGTTGAGCTCGGCAGTTAATTCCGCGATCTTTTGTTGAACATCCATTGGCATAGACGACGAAAATACGAAAATATTGCGACTTCTCTAACGTAAGAATCCGCGGCGCTCTAGCTTTGAAAATTTACGAACCCCTTTAGCGAAATATGCCCACATTACGGATTTCGCATACCATCCTTTACGGGTAAATGGACCGAAATAACTACGACGCTTTCGCGCAGTGCGAAAAATATTCCACAAGAAACTCTGATGTGCTCGGCTGATTGCCCAAGCATCACCGAACTTGAATTTTAAAAGGGATAAAATCAACGCAAAAAAATCCAACCACATCCGAACAAATAGTACCCTACACGCCGGCCAGAAAAGGAGGTTTTTCTGTAGCATAATGAGGTTGTTTCGAAAATTCAAGAATGTTTTTCTGGGATTACTCGTTTTTAGTGTTCCACCACCAACATGATAAACGACCGATTGCGGACATACACCGATTCTGTGCCCCATGCGTTTCAAACGCCAGCATAAATCCACCTCTTCCATGTGAGCAAAAAAATCAGCATCAAATCCGCCAGAAGAACGCCAAACGGAAGAACGAATAAACAATGCAGCTCCACTAGCCCAAAAGATATCGGTTGGATTATCGTATTGTCCGTGATCTTCCTCTGTATGGTTAACTATGCGCCCGCGACAAAACGGATAACCAAAGCGATCGATATAACCACCTGAAGATCCGGCATGTTCGAATTTATTTCGCTGATGATAGGATTTAATTTTCGGTTGAGCCGCTGCCATATTTTGCTCTTCCTCCAACATCTCAATTACCGGCTCTATCCATCCAGTAGTAACTTCCACATCGGAGTTAAGTAAAACAAAATAATCCGCCTCCACTTGCTCCAAAACCGCGTTATATCCGCCCGCAAAACCTAAATTCTCCGCATTTTGCACGACACGAATCTTCGGGTAATATTGTTGCACAAAGGATACGGAATCGTCCGTTGACGCATTATCACCTAATACAAATTCTATATTTGAATAGCTACTATTAAAAACGGAAGGTAGAAATTTCTCTAAAAAATATCTTCCGTTCCAATTCAATATGACGACCGCTACTTTGGGAGATGTAGTCATTTATGATCTTCGTTTTCTTTTCCATCTGCGATGCGACCACAACCAGTAAGCCGGATCTTCGCGAATGATTTTTTCCGTAAATGCTGTGTGCTTTTCGATAATTTCCTTATCGGCACATTTTTTTGGATCTTCCACCAAAGTTACAAATTCGACAGAATAATACCCACGACGTTTTTTACGCCTGATTGTGCAAAATACGACCGGTAAATCCATTGACTTCGCAATACGTTCCGTTCCCGTAAAAACCAATGTTTCTTGACCTAAAAAATTGGTGAAATAATCAGAATCCTGATAGCCGGGGGTCTGATCGGCGACAAACACGCTGATATGTGGTTTTCCTTTGAGCTTAACAAGATGCCGTAGTATTTGTTTCATAGGCACCATGGTTACACCAAATCGCGTTCGTATTTTGTTCAGTATAGAGCCGAAAGAAGCACTGGATAAAGGTTTGTAAATGATCAACCGAGGAAGCGCTGTCAACAGAGAAAGTCGATGTATTCCTAATTCCCAATTGGTATAATGCGCAGTGACACACAAAACACCTCTTCCCTGCTCAAAATGTCTATTAATTTCTTCGGGGTTAGTAATCTCAACGCGTTTCAGCAGTTCGCCTCTAGATACACTATATCCTTTGATGGTTTCCACGATAATATCTGGGAAAAAGCGAAAGAACCGCTTTGCAATTTGTTTTAGTTCAGTTGCCGATTTTTCAGGAAAGGAATTCCGCAAATTTTCCATAACCACCTTTTTGCGATAGCCAAAAACGTAGTAAATCAGCACAAAGAGAAAGTCCGAAATACGATAGAGTACCCAAAATGGAAGCAGTGAAATCGTATATAAAAGGAACGAAAAAATTCTTTCTTTCATTGAACAGCATTCGCAAATAAGCTACAAATATCCTAAAATAATGGTACTTTTGTTGCATCCTAAAAGAGGATAATTATCGTGATGACAGAACAACTTGTATTACCTGCTTTTTATCTCCCAAATATTGCTTATTTCAGTGCTATTCAAAAAAGCACTTCGACGGTTTATATAGAGCAACACGAAAATTTTCCAAAGCAAACTTACCGCACGCGCACCAGCATTGCAACGGCAAATGGCACATTAGATTTGATCGTTCCGATTTTGCATGGTAGAAAAGAGCATTCGCCGATGAAAGATGTCCGCATCAATTACGATCATAATTGGCAACGTCTGCATTGGTTGAGTTTGCAAACGGCTTACCGCAGCTCGGCGTACTTCGAGTATTACGAAGATGACTTTGCTCGGTTTTACGAGCAAAAGTTTGAGTTTTTGTTGGACTACAATGTGCAGCAATTGGAAGTAGCTCTTCGACTACTGAAACTTAATCGAGAGATTGTCTTAACAGAAAACTATTCTTCTGAAATTAGCACGTCTGTTGATTATCGTTCAGCCATTCATCCTAAGAAAGAAAGTTTGCTGATCGATCCCAAAGAATATTATCAGGTATTCGAAGATAAGACGGGCTTTCAGCCGGATTTGAGCGTTGTTGATTTATTATTTAACCAAGGTCCTCAAGCTAAATCTTTTCTATAATATTTCTTCATCGAAGAAAAACCATATCTTTTATTTTCGTGTTAATTGGGATATAAATCTATTTCCCATGATCAGATTAGGGATATTATTAATGACTTTATTTGCTTTTACGCAAGTTTATAGTCAAGACAAGGCCGACACTACATTAATGCGCTACCGTGGGCCAGATACGCTCCATTATAACAAGGTGTACTATTTTGGGGGAACGGGATTAGCTTTCCCGATCGGGAAAACGAGCGAGTCACTTTCTACGCAAGCATTTACGGGCAGTATGGGATTGGATATTGCTCTGCATAATCCGCGGTATTTCCTTATCCCAACACTATTTACGATGCAATTTCGCTACAACCAGCTTCAAAATGATCCAAACTACAATCGCGTGCTTGAAAATGGACATGCATCCATTTATGCATTGAGTCTTGCCGGAGGTATTCGCAGACAGGTTAATCGGCTCAATACTTATGCGTATGCCGGTCCGGCTTTTTGTTTAAATGTGGAATCTCGCGTTAATGATTTAGGTAACCTGCGCGCACGCATGGAAAAACTATATGGTTTCTCTCCAGCAGCGAAAATAGGCATAGGATCAGATTATAAATTTCGAGGATTTTATCTCGGACTAGAGCTCGACTACATGCACAATTTCCGTAAAATTCAAGGCAATCCGGTAAACATTCTTACCGTAATGGTCGGCCTAAAATCTGATATTACCAGTTTCAGCGATCGCATGGTACAGGTTATTAAGCCGAAAGACTAGATCGATCGAATTAATAAGGTAGCCATTGACAGCTGACGTAACTTCATAAAAAAATAACATTAACGTGATATTATTGAAATATCTGGCTGCTATCTTTAGCTAAAACAAATTAAAAGATCATGATTAAAGACGAAGAATTATTGCAGGAACAAGCTTCCCAAGTTAATGAATGGTTGTATGATGGGGATGATTTAAACCCGATGGAAGACTAATCGCTTTTAGAAAAAAATTTCTAAAAGTTAATTTGGATCGGCGAGATCCAGTGATACTTAAGCCAAGCGGTTTAAGTTTTTTTATGCTTCATCCTGAAGTAACGCGTGCTGAGTCGCCGTAAAGAAGTTGCAAAAAACGAGGTTCAACTCACTTTCTTCCTGTGCAGCCTTAATCCCACACTTGACATGTAAATCCATTAATAAATTACGCATGCTCCTCAAGTCAGCGCGCGTCCGTCGACTAACTTCCTCGTAAATCGCCTGATCGGCTTCGCCATTTTGCAGTTCATCCCAAGATTTTTCAATCGCTGCATAAATATATTTGCGACTATCTTCAGCGAACTGTTCAGCCCTACCCAACAGTTTGAAATACGATTTACCGCGTCTGTCCACCCAATCTTGATCTTTTGAACGTAGGAAAAATTCCTTTTGAACTAAATCGCAATACCGACTAAACATACCTAGATAGTTGACAAAAAGTGTGAACTCGGCGAACTGCTGAAATGGGTATTGGAAAAGTTTGCAACCATGCGTCGCTTTCTCAGGCGTCAAATCAAAACTTTGTGTCGTCGGAACAAAAACATCCTGCAATTCAAAACTATGACTTGCCGTAGCTTTCAATCCAAAGGTTACCCAATCGTGATCGATAAGCACCTGATCCTTTTCTACGAAAAACGATTTTACGATCAGTTCAGTGCCTTTTGCACCATTGGTTTCAACGACCGCATTACAGGTGAAATGACTTAAATGCGGAGCGCCGGTCGCATACGACCAACGTCCTGTCAAACGGTATCCACCATCGATCGGCACAGCACGTCCGCTAGCGCGACCGCTCCCACCAAAACATACTTCTCTATTGGCGAAAACAGATCGAGCTGTTTTCGGGTCAATAAATCCGGCAAACATATTCGCGCCTGAACACAGCGTTACTGTCCAACCTAAAGCACCGTCCCAATACGCCAAAGATTCTAACAAGCGACAGCCATCAGCCAGTGGCATTTCCAATCCACCATAAATTTTCGGCACCCAAATATTGAACCATTTTCGAGCGTACAGCTCGTGCAATATGATGTCGGGTAATTTTCCAATGCGAACTCCCTCCATTCGACTTTCTATGATCAGTGAAATCTGTTCCTGATTAAGCATGATGCGCTGTTTGAGATTTCATAATACGTCGCCATTTGGCAAAGCCAACAAACGCGATGACAAATAAAAATGTGGTAAGCAAAGCAAATAAATATAGCTCTTTGTAGACGAGAAGCGGAATAGCGAAAAGATTGCTTAGATTCAACAACAGCCAATTTTCTACCTTTCGTCGTGCCAGCAACCACATCCCTGCCCAAGCCGTGCAGGACACCCAAGCATCCCAAACAGGAACATCCGAATCTGTAAATTGAGATAACGCACCGAACAATATGAAAAAGCCCACAACAACAATGGAAACTACAATAACCGCATCTTTCCTATTCATTGAAGTAATTGGCTGTTCCTCCTTTTGAGCGTTGGACGTCCAATACCACCAACCATAAGCACTCATCGCCAAGTAATAACCATTGAGGAGTAATTCCGCATACAATTTCGCACCAAAGTACGCTGCCATTCCGAACAGAATACCAGCAATACCTACCGGGTAATTTGCCAGCTTATTATTCTTGGAAAGTAGCACTTGTGCAACGCCAAATATAACGGACAAACGCTCCAACCAAGATGTTTGTTGAAATGCTTGTTCTAGGGAAGAAAAAAGTGTTGGAAAATCCATTCGATAACTTGCAATGTAATCGCAAATATCTCAAAAAACCGATGGATTGTGGGTATAAATTTCAGATAATAGACCGGAAACAAATGTGTCGGCTAACCATAACCTTATCGAATTAAAGAATTTACCATCATAAATGGTAAAATATTCATATATTCAAAGACCTATTAACTTCAAATATGCAATTTACCGAGCTATCTAACGAATCGCTATCTACGGCATTTAGAAATCGAAAAAGAATTCTTTTGTTATACATTGTTGCCGTATCGCTTATGGCTAGTGTTTCGTTTTTTCAAGTAATTGAAAATGACATCAAAGCTATTACCGTGCTGCCGTTATGTTTTCTCCCAATTGTTATCGCAAATTGGCGCACTTACCAATCAATGAAAAAAGAACTTGAAAGCCGAAAACAGCAGTAGCGGCATTGCAGTCGGATAAGATATACAAAGTATACCTAATTAATCGAACCTATAGCCGAAACATAATCTTAAAAATGATCAATTTGATGTTACAACTTGATGTTCCGTGATCAAAATCTTTCATAGCATGGCTATATAGCTATTTGTTTATAACTTCTAATACGCTAATTTTGCGGGAGGTACTTAGCCTATTATGAGAAAAAACAACCCAAACCGTTCCAATGCGATCGTGATCGTATTGGCTGTGCTGCTCACTATTTTGTTTTGTGGCCTTGCTCAACCATTCGGAAACTTTTTGATCGATGAATATAACATCGATCCCACATTATTTGTGAACACCAATGGATGGGCGATTTATATTTTACTATTGGTTTTCGCCCTGCTTTTGTATCGTGTTTTGCAATCACAGGCTGCTACACAACGCGAGCAAACTAACTTAAACAAGTTACAAGCTTATCATATTCGTTCGCAGTATTTGGGCAATATCGAACTGACAAACGATCACCAAAATGGGACGAGCGAATTAGCTAAATTCAAACGCTTACCTTTCAAAATTGTTGGAAATAGTGCTTTCGATATGTCGATTACCTGCGATTGGAATCACAGTTTATCCGAAGAATACTTTATTCAGGCTACCAAGAATGGATACGAATCGAGATTGGGAAAATGGCAGGCGGACACTAAACTCGAATTGGAATTAGCAGAAGATTTAGATCAATCCATTGAAGAAGCTGGCCGTAAATCCGCTGATCAGGATGGAAGTGATTCGCAACAAAATGTAGGATTTTATCAAGTGGTTTTCAACTTTGCGGATCAGTTCGGTTTGCGTTACAAAAAGGTATTTATCCTCTCTTATTCTTTCACAGAGAAAAAATTCTACCACACCGCATCACAAACGGAATTTTTATAAGCTGATCAGGGATCAGCATAATAAAAAATCCTCCGCAGCGAACTGTGGAGGACTTTTCATTTGGTAATGTTTACTTACCAGCCGTTATTTTGCGTTAACAATTTATTCAGCACCAATTCGTTTGCCGGAATTGGCCAAAGATAATCACGACCTGCGTTAAACGATCTGCGTTCTACGGTAATGAAATTATTGAAATCGCCTCGCGTGTTGTCGAAATTATTGAAAATCCCTTGCGCGGAACCTTGCATAACTTGCTCAGCAATTCGCCAACGGCGGATATCGAATAAGCGATTGTCTTCTACTGGAAACTCCACATGGCGCTCACGGCGAACCAAAGCGCGTAAATCTGCCTGTGTTGGGTGCGTGACAGCAGTTGCTGCAACCATATTTACACCGTTACGTTGACGGACGCGATTGATGGCTTCGTAAACGGATGCATCAATTTGCCCAGCTTCGATTTTAGCTTCTGCATAGGTCAATAATACCTCTGCGAAGCGAAGCAAAACTACATCTGCACCGGCACTACGATCCCATTCTCCAGAAATATTTCTTGGAACAGCTTTCTTGTAGTAATAACCGGAAAACGAAGCATTTGATTTACCCAACGCATCGGGAGAATTCGGTTTGGTGACATCAATTGTTACTCCGTTTACTTCCGTGCCAGGCGTAACAATGGTCAACGCTAAACGTGGATCACGATTTACAAACGGCGTAGCTGGATTGTACAAAGGAGAAACATCAATTGTTTGTCCATCCGTACATTCATACGCGTCCACTAAAGAGCGCAAAGGAACAATTTGTCCCCATCCCGCTAAACTTGGCGCACCAATCCACGTTGCGTTTGGATTCGTGTACACGTTCTCTAGATAACGTGCGGAAAGAATGATTTCCGTACTATTTTTATTCGTGCCGTTGAACAGGCTTAAGTAATTGTTATCGATGGTGTAAACTCCCGAATTCATTACTTCCTGAGCTGTTTGCGCAGCTTCCGACCATTGCTCGTTGTACAATTGAACGCGTGCTTTCAGTGCTAAAGCTGCACCGCGCGTAGCTCTACCTTGATCCGCTGTTTCACGAGTTAAAGGAAGATTTTCTGCGATTTCCGTTAATTCACTTAGGATGAAAGCTACGATTTCGCTCTTCGGTGTTTTCTCTTTTTGGAATTCTTCCGGCGATGGTGTGGTTGTGTAGAATACAACATCTCCGAACAATCCCGTCAATTGCTGATACGCATAAGCTCTCAAGAAACGTGCTTCACCCGTCAGCTCCGCTTTTGTTGCCTCATCCATATTCGGAACACGATCAATATTGTCCATCACGTCATTTGCACGTGCGATTTGTCCGTACAGATTTTTCCAAAAATTATTGAACACACCATTTGCGGGTGTTGCACTTCCGTTTGCAGCAAATTGTATATCCACCGGCCAATTGCTCCAAGAGAAACTATCATCCGTTGCGCAAGAAATAAAGAAGCGATCGTCCGATCCCAAGTAACGATAAATATCGTTAACTGTACGCTCAGCGTCCGCAGGAGTGTTCCAATAGGTTGTGTTTCCAATGGAATCCAAGGGTTGTCTATCTAGGGTATCTTCACAGGACATCAACAGAGCTAAACCTGCGATGCTGTAAGTAATTCTTTTTATGATCATGTGATTAAGGTTCTGTGATTAAAAATTAGCGTTAAGTCCAAACGACACCGTTCTAACTTGCGGATAGTAACGATTATCGTTAGGAGATTCTGGATCTAAATCCTTTGGCAATGATGTCAAAGTAAATAGGTTTTGCGCACCAGCGAACAAACGTACGCTACGAAGGAATGATTGTTCTCCTAGCACACTTTTTGGCAACCTATAACCTAACGTAACGTTTTTCAAACGCACATAAGCACCGCTTTGCACCCAAAATTCGGAAGGCTGATAATTGGTTTGATAAGGCGCTAAGCGCGGATAGTTTGAACCGGTGTTATCCGCTGACCAAGCATCTACCCAAGCAGTTCTAAAGTTACCATCCTGATTGATTGGCGCACGTTCCAAATTCAATGTATTGATATCGACTTTAGCGACACCTTGGAAGAAAGCACTGAAATCGAAACCTTTGTAATTTGCCCCAAGCGTAACTCCATAATTGAAACGAGGAATATTACTACCTAAATAGGTGAAATCATTCGTGTTGTCGAACACGCCATCACCGTTCAAATCACGGTAAATTAAATCACCAGGACCAACTTGACCGGAAAGCGTAGTAGAATTCGCTACTTGCTCCGCCGTTTGGTAAATTCCATCCACTAAATAACCATAATAAGATCCGATCGGACGACCGACATAGTTACCCACATTTAAACCATTGCCATCTGTGCTATTGAAGTCGGTACCTTTTAAATCCAAAATTTCGTTGCGAACATCGGATAAGTTAAACGCTACATTGAAACGTAAATCTTCGTTTACAGGTTGATTGTAGTTCAATGATAATTCCCATCCACGGTTACGAACGGATGCCGCATTTTGCCAAGGGGACAATAAGCCCACCGCTCCCGGAATAGGTAGCTCCAATAAAATGTTCTTTGTTTTCTTATCGAACACATCCAATGTAACATTCAGACGATTGAATAAGGTAAAATCCACCCCTACGTTAGCAATATCCGTTGTTTCCCAAGTCAAACCAGAGTTCGGATAAAGCTCCAATCCAGTAGCTGGATTCAAGGCACCACCCAAAGGATAACTTCTTAGTAAATAGTTGGATTGGTACGGATAGTTGCCGATTGCATCATTACCTAAACGACCGTATGATCCACGTACTTTCAAATCTTGTAAAAACGTGACGTCAGCCATGAAATCTTCCTCAGATATACGCCATCCCACAGATGCCGAAGGGAACCATCCCCAACGCTGACCATCAGAAAAACGCGAAGAGCCATCGCGACGTAAGTTGGCTTCCAACAGATATTTACCACGGAAAGCATAGTTAACGCGACCAAAAAATGAGATTAAGCTGTACTCACGAGCTGTTCCATCCGTTAACTGTGTTGCTGGAGAACCTGCGTTGATTTCAGTCAAGTTATTATTCGGCATATCGTAACGCGTTCCCAATAACTCATCCGTGCGTTGACCCAAATAAGAAAGACCTCCCAATACTTTTAAATCGTGATCACCAAAAACCTTACTATATTCGGCAAGACCTTGATAGTTCTGATTGATATAACCAATCGCGTGTTTGGTGATTTGATCACGTCCTAGCGGTGACGAAGAATTCACATAACTGAATTGCTTGGAGTGATTAGTGAAATATTGATTTTGGAAGTTGTTCGATGCTATCGCACTCAACGTCAAACCTTCGACAGGGAGATAATTCAAGCGGAAGTTAGTCGTAAACAAGCGATCGTTGTCCGAGAAAAGTCCACCCTCTTCTTGCAAACGCAAAACGTTGTGTTCGCCACGCAATGCGCGCCAGTTTCCGAACTCATCTTTCGCTGCTTCCAACGGATTGATTTTTACCGTTTGTCCAAACTGAAACCAAGCTGCACCACTCGCAGATTGCGCTTGACGCATACCGGCAAGACGACCTGTAGATACCGCACTTCCGCCTGAAGATTGCGGCTCACGCGTTCCCGAAAGACGACCCGAAATATCTGCCGTAAAATTTAACTTCTCAGAAATCTGGAAATCCGTATTCAATCGAACAGTCAGACGATTGAAGTCCATTCTGCTGATCAAACCATCTTGATCGAAATAGTTAGCCGAAAAACGATATTTGTTTTTTTCGTTACCACCAGCTAACGACATGCTGTGCTTTTGTTGAAAGCCCGAGCCCGTTAGGATATCTCCTACCCAGTAATTATCTGGATACATGTTCATGTCGCGATTAGGATCATTGTACGCATCAATTCTCTGTTGATTATACACCGCTCCGTTGCCCACGTTGGCATTCATTTGATTTACCAAACGCATAAATTGTTGTGCGCCTACGAAATCGGGCGTACGAATTGCATCTTGCCATCCAAAATAATTGTTGTAATTAACTTGCGTTCCGCCTTGCGCGCCTCTTTTTGTGGTTACCAAGATAACGCCGTTCGCCGCGCGAACACCATAAATAGAAGCTGCAGCCGCATCCTTCAATACGGAAATGTTCTCAATATCATTGGCATCGATATCATCCAGACTAATGGAATTATCGTAGCGAATACCATCTACCAAAATCAATGGACTAGCGTCGTTCAACGTTCCTACACCACGAATATTCAGTGTTCCTTGATCACGTCCTGGCTGTCCGCTTCCGTTTGTTACGGTTAATCCGGCAGAAAGACCTTGCAACGCTTGCGATGCCTGACCAACAGTTTGACGACTAATATCTTCCGATTTTACCGTGGAAACCGAACCCGTTAAGTTTACTTTGCGTTGCGTACCATAACCGACCACAACGATTTCGTCCAAACCTTCCGCGACAACTTGCAACGTCGTTGCCAACGTTTGTTGTCCGTTGTAAGCAACTTCTGCCGGTTCGAAACCGATGTAAGAAAAGGTCAATGTCTCGCCTGAAGCAACTTCCAGCGTATACTGCCCGCTTTGATCCGTCGACGTTCCGCGGTTCGTACCTTTCACGCGAACGCTCACACCAACTAAGGCATTCCCATCAGGATCAGAAACTTTACCGGAAACGGATTGTTGTTGCTGACTGTTTACCACAATCAGATTATTTTCCATTTGGGTAAATGTCAAACCTTTCGCGCCGAGTACCTTCGTTAATACATTTACAACCAACTGTTCACGCACATTCACGTTTACTTTACCTTTCTTTGCAACCGCTTGTTCGTCGAAAACAAAGCGATAATCGGTTTTAGATTCTAACTCCGATAATACATCAGCAATGGAGGCCGATTTAAGTTGCAGCGTTACTTTCTTTTGGGCCAGCACATCGGCATAACCTTGCAGGTGAAAAAACACCGTTAATAATACAATTAGCTTCATAGTAATGAGCGTTTGGAGAATCTTATTTCTCCCGATAGCACCACGCGGGTGTTGAAAAAAAACCATAATTTTAATACCAATTCGATGAAGGTCAGCATCGGCAAATGCGGACCCGATTCTTGTTTATTCTCAGTTGGTGAAAGCTGCCTAGCAGCTTTCACTTTTTATGTTGGGTGTTTTAAATATGCCATATAGAGGTTTGGTTAGTTACTTGTAGATCATTATTTTGTTGTTTTGCTTTTCGTATTGAAATGATGCGGCTAACTGCAAAGCCTGTAAAATTTGATCTAGATTTTCATCTTCGAAACGCGCACTGAATCGCAGTTTCGTTAAACCGATATCTTTGAAATCAACCCGTACGTCGTATTTTCGGGCAAGTGTTTTTGCCAATTCATCGAAGGTCACATCCTTAAATACCAGTTTATTTTCTAGCCACGTGGTTTCCACCGCGTGGAGATCCGTTGGACGAAGAAATTGAATTTTAAGTTTTTTGGCCGTCTTGCGCTTGCTTTTAGAAGTAAAGTTTTTGGGCTGATTGGTAATTACGGCCTTTTCCGAAGGACGCAATATCATGGTTTCGCCTTCCTCATCATGCACCTCCAACGCACCTTCAATTAAACTCGCTTCTGTGGTTGGTTCATCGGGATATGCACGAACATTGAAACTCGTTCCTAAAACTTTGAGTTGCGCGTGCTTTGTTTTTACGATGAACGGACGATCGGCTTCTTTCGCAACGCGGAAAAAGGCTTCACCAACTACCGTTACTTCGCGTAGATTATCTGAAAACTTGTTGGGATAAAGCAGCGTACTTTTGTAATTCAGAATTACCTCCGTTCCGTCGTCAAGAATGACTTTCTGCTGTTTTTGATCCGCGATAAACTGGCGTTGTTCTGAAGAATTGATCTTAAGCAATAACCATAAACCCACGCAAACCAATATGGAAGCCACGCCGCCAAACCAGTAGTATAGCCTTCTGAAATGCGTTGGGTGATTATCCAATTCAAGCGGTTGCATTTTTTCTAAAATCTGTTGAAATAATTCGCGATCGCGCGTATTCTGCGAATGCTTCTCAGACCAATATTGCTGCAACAAATTATATTGCATACGCCATTCAGCATCACCCAAGAAAGTACGTAGCTCATCTTGCTCGCTTGTCGTCAGACGATCGCCAAGTTCCTTACTTACTAAATACTCAAAACGTTCTTGCTGCATGTAAATTTCAACCGATAGGAATATCCTTTGATGCTAAGACAATAATTTGAGAGAAAAGGCGTAGTGGGAAATCGATATTTTTTTAAAATAAAAATAACATGAGCATAACAATGGAGTAAAACTTATCCATCAACCGCAAATTATCGCGCTCAGTATAATTTCGGAGCAATGTGCCAATCTTTTGAAATGCAGTGCGCATATGCGTTTGCACGGTGCGTGGAGAAATATCTAACAACTCCGCTACTTCTTTGTATTTCATACCATCTTCCTTAACCAACCGAAAAACTAAAAGTGTTTGTGTTGGCAACTTGGATATAATATTATCCATTTTGGCGAAGAATTCTTTCCGCTGCAAAAGTGTGTTAGGATCTGTAGCGTCCACTAACTTCACATGATCTGTTAGATCCACATGTAGTTGTAAATGAGAAAACTGTTTTAAATAGTTTAGTGCTTTGTTTTTTACAGCAGTAAACAGATAGGACTTTGGATGCTGTATATATTGTAGTGATTTGCGTTTATTCCAAATATTCACAAAAATATCGGACACTAACTCTTCTGAGGCACCCTGATTATGAATAAATGTATCGCAAAAAAGCAACAAATTTCGATTTAATTGATAGAATAGCAACTCAAACGCCTTCAAGTCGTCGTTTAAACATACTTGATCCCAAAGTTTTTTAAGGTGTTCATTTGAAATCTCTTGCATTCGTAGGGTAAATCCCCCAAATATACAATTTGTCTACCTGGCTTTCGGTAATTTTTTACAGTTTATGCACCTTAATTTGTAGATCACTAACACTAGTTAAAACTGATAAAACGACACTTGGAGGCAAGTGCAACTCTTTACATTTCAGGAATAAAATTATCTTTGTAAACCACCTTCTTCAAAAGAAAACATAAACCTATGAATAAAGCATTGCGATCTGGCATTTATCTTCTAGCATTTTCACTAATTATTTCATGTTCAGCCAACAAAGGCTTTGTTAATCCGGTTATTTCGGGAGATCTTCCTGATCCCAGCGTTGTTCGGGTAGGAAACCATTATTATGCAACGGCAACATCTTCTGAATGGGCACCATTTTATCCTTATTTTAAATCGGATGATTTAATTAATTGGACTCAAATCGGACATATTTTCGACATACAACCTGAATGGACGCTATCGTCATTCTGGGCGCCAGAACTTTACGAAATCAATGGAAAAATGTATTGCTATTATACGGCGCGCCGAAAATCCGACGGGATTACGTGCATCGGCGTTGCCATCGCTGATTCTCCTGAAAGCAAGTTTGTAGATCATGGAATACTTTTGGACCACGGAAAGGAAGCTATTGATGCTTTTATTTTTGAGGAAGATGGGCAACTTTACATCACATGGAAAGCATACGGGCTGGACGACAGGGATATCGAAATTGTCGGAAGTAAGTTGTCGGCCGATGGATTAAAGTTGGAAGGTGAAACTTTCTCGTTGTTACGCGACGATGAGGGCATCGGAATGGAAGGGCAATATCATTTTAAGAAAGGTGATTATTATTACTTGATCTACGCTGCTCGCGATTGCTGTGGCCCCAAAAGCAATTACGATGTTCGCGTCGCTCGAGCCAAAAGCTTCGCCGGGCCTTATGAGAAATACCAAGGCAACCCGATCCTAATGGGTGGGGAAGAATATGTTTCCGTAGGCCACGGAACTGCGGTAAAAGGTCCGGATAACCAAATGTATTATTTGTGCCATGGCTACCTTACCGGTGACGATGTTTATCAAGGCCGTCAACCGATTCTTCAGCAGATCGACATAAATCCAGCGGGTTGGCCCTATTTCGTTACGGGAAAAGATGCAACGCGATATCAAAAAACAATTAAATCAGCGAAAGCACAAAGGAAATCCATCGATTTTGAAGAGTCTTTTGACGGCGATACACTTAAATCCGAATGGACGTGGAATTATCCGTTTTCAAAAAATGAGTTCGAATTGAAAGACGAGCGCCTTTACCTAAAAGGAATCCCAAAAGCTAATAATAACTACGGCACAGCTATGTGTATTCGTCCAACAGCTGCGAATTACACATTCGAAACGCAAGTTGTAAATCAGAATAGTGCGTCAAAAGGTTTGACGTTATATGGAGATCAAGAAAATCTGTTGTTGTTGAGTTTCGAAGATGATAAAGTGCGCCTTAAATCTGTGATTGACGGAAAGGAAAATGTAATAGAAAGCAATCTCGTTGGTGCAGAAAATGTGTTTCTAAAAACGGAAGTGAATCGCGGTGTTTTCTGTGATTTCTTTTGGAGCGTAGATGGCAAAAAATGGACAAAATTAAACAAAGAAAAGATTGACGCTACAGCACTTACACGCTGGGATCGCGTGGCTCGTCCCGGATTGTTACACGCTGGCAAAACAAGCGAACCTGCTATCTTCGCTTACTTTCAGCTAAAGAAAAAATAATAGAGAATCGATAAAAATCAAATTGGACAAAACTAGGTATTTGTGAAATAAAAATTAAACGCCGTATATCCTACATAGGCTAAAGCGAAGAACAATAACACAAATAGGGTAATTTTCCTATAAATACATGTTTGTTTCATAAATTGTTGGTTGGTTTGGTTTTACCGTTTGCTTACTTTTTTAACGATGATTTCCGATAAATATATTTATTTTCTCAATTATGCCCATCAAAAACAAATCATTACTATTTATAAGTAGGCTAAATTCTCTATTCAGCAATAACAATATGCTTTAAATACAAAAGCCGAAATATTTCTCGTATTTCAGCTTTTGTATTTGTAAATCGCTCCAGAAGAGTGAATATATAATCAACTACTTCAACTTTAGCACTTCATGCGTCCACTGACGTGTACTCGCGCATAGTTCCGCGTCGTCATTTAAACTTTTACCCCAAGAAGGAATCATCGTGCGTAATTTCGTACGGTAGCTGTCCGATTTTGCACGTTCCGGAAAACATCTTTTCAATAGGTTGATCATTACCGCGACCGATGTAGACGCCCCAGGCGATGCACCTAATAAAGCTGCAATCGATCCGTCTGCACTAGAAACCACTTCCGTACCAAATTCTAAAATACCACCATGAACGGGATGCTTTTTGATTACCTGCACACGCTGTCCGGCCTTTTCAATTTCCCAATCTTCCATTTTGGCAGTCGGCATAAATTGCTTCAGCGCATCCAACTTATCTTTCGGCTTTTTAAGTACTTCCGTAATCAAGTATTTCGTCAACGGTAAATTATCAAATCCAGCTGAAAGCATCGGACGAATGTTTGATAGTTTAATAGAAGCTGGTAAATCGAAATACGAACCTTTCTTCAAAAATTTTGTCGAAAATCCTGCGTAAGGACCGAACAGCAACGCTTGCTTTCCGTCGATATAACGCGTATCCAAATGCGGAACTGACATCGGAGGCGCACCTACAGAAGCCTTTCCGTACACCTTAGCGTGATGCTGAGCAATGACTTCTTCGTTTGTGCAACGCAACCACTGTCCACCAACCGGAAAACCGCCATAACCTTTAGATTCCGGAATGCCCGATTTTTCAAGCAATAGTAATGAATGTCCGCCTGCACCAATGAAAACAAATTTCGCTTTGATTTGGCGGCGTTTACCTGTTTTCAAATCCTTCGTTTCCACTTGCCAACGGCCATCGCGCAAGCGCTCAATATCTTTTACCTCGTTACTTGTCGAAAGCGCAATATTCTCTTTCTGATCTAGATATTGAACCAAATCGCGTGTTAATGCACCAAAATTCACATCCGTACCGATGTCCATTTTGGTCGCCGCCAAGCGCTCTTCCGCAGGTCGATCTTGCATCATCAATGGAATCCAATCTTGCAGCACCGATTTATCTTCCGAATATTCCATGCCTTTGAATAAGTTGTGTTCCGTCAAAGACTTATAACGCTCTTTCAAGAATTCAATATCTTTTTCACCGAATACAGCAGACATATGTGGCACCTGACGAATAAATTCATCCGGATTTTTAATCACATTATGTTCTACCAAATACGCCCAGAATTGCTTCGAAATTTCATATTGTTCCGCAATAGAAATAGCCTTGCTGATGTCGACTGATCCATCTGCGCGTTGTGGCGTATAGTTTAGCTCACACAAGGCGGAGTGCCCTGTGCCCGCATTATTCCATGCGTCCGAGCTTTCAGCCGCCACCGTATCTAAACGCTCTAAAATTTCGATTGTAATATCAGGACTAAGTTCGTGTATAAGTGTTCCCAATGTGGCGCTCATGATACCAGCACCGATCAACACTACATCTACTTCTGTCTTTGTCGTATTCTTACTCATTTTATATCCGTGTGATGCAAAAATAACATTCGAGAGTTGATTTTCTGCATGAAAATGTCACAAATCTTTCATTATATGTAACATTTTTCCACCAGATTTGAACCAAAACTAAGAACTTGATAACCGAACAACTTTTGCCAATCGCGCGCCATTCTCCATCTCGTTTTTAGTCATCTGTTGTTAATACAACAATTATTTAACATTTTTGTGCCTGCATTTTACAATTGCACAATGGCTAAAACCGTTGTTTTAAAAAGAAACAAACATCGTTAAATATGAAATTACTTGCAGGTAAAACCGCATTAATTACCGGCGCGTCCAAAGGAATAGGCCGAAAAATTGCCGAAGTTTTTGCGCAACACGGCGCAAACGTAGCATTCACTTACCTATCATCTGTAGAAAAAGGGCAAGCATTAGAAAGCGAGTTGCAAGCTTTTGGAACACAAGTAAAAGGGTACCGTTCTGATGCTTCCAAATTTGATGAAGCAGAAAAATTAATTGAAACAATTGTTGCTGATTTTGGCACCGTAGATATTGTAGTAAATAACGCAGGAATCACTAAAGATGGCTTGTTGATGCGTATGACGGAAGAAAACTGGGACGATGTGATCAACATCAACCTTAAATCCATCTTCAACGTAACGAAGGCAGCATCCAAAGTGATGATGAAAGCGCGTAAAGGTTCGATCATCAACATGAGTTCAGTTGTTGGTATTCAAGGAAATGCTGGGCAGGCAAACTACGCAGCATCTAAATCCGGTATTATCGGCTTTTCAAAATCCGTAGCTAAAGAATTGGCTTCGAGAAATATCCGTACAAACGTAATTGCTCCAGGATTTATCCGTACGGAAATGACAGATGTTTTGGATCCGAAAGTAGTAGCTGGATGGGAAGCAGGAATTCCGATGAAACGCGGTGGTGAAGCGGAAGAAGTCGCTAACGCTTGTTTGTTCTTGGCATCTGATTTAGCAAGCTACGTTAATGGGCAAGTTCTTGCTGTTGACGGCGGTATGTTGTAAATTTTCATCGTGAATTGGATGAAATGATGGCACCGGAAGTAAACGCAATATTTGAAATTCAGAATGAGCAATCATTCAACGAAGTAGCGCTTTCCGTATTTCGCTTTCAGGCAGAAAACACCGCTATCTATCGCCAATATATACAGCTTTTAGGCAAAAATATTCAGGATGTCCGCGGTTACGCGGACATTCCTTTTTTACCGATAGAATTTTTCAAAACACAAACTATTCTTGCGGACAACTACGCTTCGAAGATCACTTTTCAAAGCTCCGGAACGACCGGAATGACGACCAGTAAACATCTTGTTGCCGACCCTGCTATCTACGAAACAAGTTATAATAAAGCATTTCAATCATTCTACGGAAACGTGAAAGACATTGCTGTGCTAGCTCTACTTCCCTCCTATCAAGAACGCAGCGGATCATCGTTGATTTACATGGTAGATGATCTTATCGCGCAAAGCGACGTGACGGAAAGTGGCTATTTTCTCTACGATCATCAAGCCCTTTTCAATACCTTATCATCGCTCCGCGACCGCAACATCAAAACCATTCTTTTTGGTGTAACCTATGCTTTATTGGATTTCGCAGAGCATTTTGCGATATCTTTTCCTGACCTGATCGTGATGGAAACGGGCGGAATGAAAGGTCGTCGCAAAGAAATGATCAGGCCAGAATTGCACGCGCTTCTTCGCGCAGGTTTCGGTGTGGAACACGTGCACTCCGAATATGGCATGACGGAACTTCTGAGCCAAGCTTATTCCCAGCGCGATGGTATTTTTACGACACCGCCCTGGATGAAAGTGCTCATTCGCGACACCAACGATCCGCTCACATTAATTGAGCAACATCGAACTGGAGCCATCAATATTATCGATTTAGCCAACATGTACTCTTGCTCATTTATTGCTACGCAAGATTTGGGGAAGATTCATGCAGATGGACAGTTTGAAATTCTCGGGCGATTTGATCACAGCGACATCCGCGGATGTAATCTACTTGTACAATAGCAACGGATATTTATTGTAAAATTAATTGGATAAAACGCGCAGTATAAATTATTCTTAATAGTTTTGCAGCGAATTGTCCATCGTTATTATGACATATCCTTCGTTCAGAAAATTTCTCCCTATCGCTGTCATAGCTACACTCAGCTTAGCAGGTTGTAAAACGACCGCTCAGTGGCAACAGCAACAATCTTATCAAGCTAATCGTTTCGTGGTGAATAATGAAGTTACAGCGGATTCCGCTATGCTTCAATACATCGAACCATATAAACAGCGACTGCGAGCACAAATGGATACCGTAATCGGAAAAACAGCGCAGATATTACCGCGAACAGCGAAAGATGGACAAAGCTTGGCCGGAAATTTCTTCGCAGATGCTTTATTATCTTTAGGACAGCAGTTGGATTCCGATGTAGTTTGTTCTTTAGGTACAAGCGGTGGTATTCGAGTTGATATTGCTGAAGGCGATATTCAAATTGGAAAAGTTTTCGAGCTGATGCCTTTTGAGAATTACCTAACGGTATTGACTTTAAAAGGAGAAGATTTGTTGGTTCTTGGGAAGTACATCGCCAAAACAAATGGACAACCCGTAGCTGGCATGTCCGTAACTATAAAAGATCAACAATTGGTCAGCATGAAAATTAAAGGAGAAACCGTTGATCCGAATAAAACCTACAAGTTGGTAACGTATGACTACCTAGCAAACGGTGGCGACAATATTGAAGGTATTGGAAATCCGGCGCAGCGTGAGGACTCTTCCTTACGCGTTCGCGAAGGATTAATTGACTACATTTCTTCTCAATCCAAACAAGGCAAACTTATTAATGCAACACGCGATGAACGAATTATTATCCTATAACAGACGTAATTTTCTTAAAAAAGCGGGTGCATTAGGAACTTTAGCTGCATTATCGCCATTGGCATCTTTTAGTCAGGGTGAAGCAAAAGAAGTAAAGCTAACTATCTTGCATACCAACGATGTGCATAGTCGAATCGAACCATTTCCGATGGATGGATCACGCATGCAAGGGCTTGGTGGTGCGGCGCGACGTAGCGCATTGATTAAACAAATTCGTTCCGAAGAATCGAACTTGCTGTTATTGGATGCAGGTGACATGTTTCAAGGAACGCCGTATTTCAATCTTTTTGAAGGGCAGGTAGAATTGGAATTGATGTCGAAAATGGGATACGATGCAGGAACGTTTGGGAACCATGAATTTGATAATGGCTTGGAAGGCTTGTTAAAGCATTTCGACAAAGCGAAATTTCCATTTATTACTTCCAACTACGATTTCAGCGAAACCGTATTGGCAGGAAAAACCAAGGAATATATCACATTCAACAAGTCAGGATTGAAGATTGGCGTGTTTGCTGTCGGCATAAAACTGGATGGCATGGTCGATCCTAAAAACCACAAAGGCGTCAAGTACCTGGATCCAATTGAAGTTGCTAATCGTTTAAGTAAAAAACTGAAAACGGAGGAAAAATGTGACATGGTCATTTGCCTTTCTCATATCGGTTACCAATACAAAAACGATCAAGTTTCGGATTTGGTGATGGCATCGCAAACGCGTGATATTGATTTGATTATCGGCGGACATACGCATACATTTTTAGAAAAACCTACGGAGATACGCAATTTGGACAATCAGGTTACCGTAGTGAATCAAATGGGTTATGGTGGCGCTTATCTAGGGAGATTAGATTTCTATTTCGACCGTCGTCGTGGCAAATTAAGATATCAAGCCAATCATTATCAACTGGATAGTTTTCAAGAAGCAGATCAACTGATGTGGGGCTAATTACCCCACTTTTCGTTCGTACGGAACGCGCGTCATAATCGATCGACCTAACGTCACTTCATCTACATATTCCAGCTCTCCTCCGAAAGCAATACCGCGGGCAATCGTCGATATTTCAATATCAAATTCTTGCAACTTGCGATACAGATAGAAAATGGTCGTATCGCCTTCCATCGTAGCGCTTAGAGCTAGAATAACTTCTTTTACTTCGCCTTGCTTCACACGATCTATTAAACTTTCAATTCTCAAATCCGACGGACCGACGCCATCCATCGGTGAAATCAAGCCACCCAGAACATGGTAAACGCCTTGATATTGATTGGTATTTTCAATAGCCATCACGTCGCGCGTATCTTCAACGACACAAATAGTCGCACGATCGCGCTTAACGGACTGACAAATTTCGCAAGTACTCGTGTCCGAAATATTAAAGCAATGTTGACAATATTTTATGTGTTCTTTCAGCTGTGTAAACGCTTGCGAAAAACGATTTACATCTTCCTTGGATTGCTTCAGCAGATGAAGAACCAATCGCAATGCCGTCTTCTTTCCCACTCCAGGCAACTTCCCAAACTCCTCAACCGCTTGCTCCAATAATTTCGACGAAAAATGCATGGCTCAAAATTACGAAACAAAACACATATATAATGCAGGCTGCTAAAATGTAATATTGTCTTATTTTTAAAAACAAAGAAAATAGTTATCTTGCTAAAACCGCCAGTTATGACATACAGATAAAAATTTTGTTGTGGATGTGGCGCTAGTATAATTTATTGAGCATTTAGCAATCAAGAAACTTACTATATTTTTATGGGAAAAGACGATAGAATTAGCCGTTCGTTTGCGAACAAAACTTGGCAAGAAATTAAAGTGAAGGATTCGTGGCAGATATTTAAAATCATGTCGGAATTCGTGGATGGATTTGAAAAGTTGGCGAAGATTGGACCCTGTGTGTCGATTTTTGGATCGGCGCGCACACCAAACGATCATAAATACTATCAATTGGCTGTGGATATTGCTGCTTTACTGGCAGATCGCGGTTACGGTGTGATTTCAGGCGGTGGTCCGGGAATTATGGAAGCTGCTAACAAAGGCGCTTATGAATCGGGCGGTAAATCCGTAGGGTTGAACATCGACCTGCCATTTGAGCAATTTCACAATAAATACATTGATAGAGATAAGTTGCTGGAATTTAAGTATTTCTTTGTTCGTAAGGTCATGTTTATGAAGTATTCGCAAGGATACATTGTTATGCCGGGCGGATTCGGAACCATGGATGAAATGTTTGAAGCTATTACATTGATTCAGACTGGGAAAATTGCTCGCTTCCCGATTGTATTGGTGGGCTCTGAATATTGGTCTGGGTTATTGGATTGGATTAAAAATACGATGCTCGGAGAAAAATACATCAGTGAGGAAGATCTGAATTTGTATCGCGTGGTAGATACTGCTGAGGATGCCGCTGAACATATTTTCCGTTTCTACGACAAGTATTTGTTGAAACCAAATTTCTAGTTTTTGTCGCATGTTAAAACCTTTGTGCAGATTAGTTGTTGAACAAGTACATTCAAAAACAAAATAATTAAGGAATTAACAAACATCAATTACTATGGGAAACTTATTGTATATCATTGCAGTCGTTTTAGTTATTATTTGGGCAATTAGCTTTTTAGGTGGATTCGCAGATGGCGGTATTATTCACGCATTGTTAGTAATTGCCATTATAGTGGTTTTGCTTCGCGTAATACGCGGGAACGCTTAACGCAATAACTTACTTTTTCAAATACAAGTGGGCAATATCTAAGTCTTCAGGAAGAGTTATCTTTATATTTCGATAACTTCCTTCTACCATGACGATGGTATTGCCCATTTTCTCTACTACAGAAGCATCATCTGTAAATAATACATCCTCTTCTTGCTCATAGGCTTTTAAAAGTAAATGCTTTGAGAAAATTTGTGGCGTTTGCACCTGCCACACCTGCTGACGATCCACAAATTTACTGTCCAACATAGTGCCAAAACGAATACTATTTGTACTCTGCAACGCCGGAATTACAGCATCGCTCACTCTCACGCTTTCCACAAGCCGATTGATCAGATCTATTTCAACAATAGGTCGCGCCCCATCATGCACCGCAACAAACCCTTCGCTATTTAAACTACTCTGTTGGGAGATTTCATCTATAATTTTTGTTGCATTTTTTACCGATTGGAAGCGCGTAGCTCCACCTAAAACAATATCGTGTGGCACATCAAATTGGTATTCTTCACATTGCTGTTGCCAAAAATCATGCATATCTGGCGAGAGCACAACGATAAGTTTAGTGATAGGTAATAAAGGTTTGAATGCGGAAATCGTATGCATTAGCACGGGGCGACCGCCCAACAATAAAAATTGCTTGGGAAGATTACTTTTCATTCGCGATCCGACTCCGGCCGCAACAATAACCACAAAATTTTCTACCATAAAAAAACGCAAACCGATTAGGCTTGCGTTCAAAGTTATTATTTTTTGTTGATTTAGCTGATTTAGATAATCAACATCGCATCGCCGTAGCTATAGAAACGATATTTCTCTTTCACAGCGATTTCGTAAGCATTCATGGTATTTTCATATCCGGCAAATGCAGCAATCATCACTAAAAGCGTCGATTCTGGTGTATGGAAATTCGTGATCATAGAATTCGCGATACTGAAATCGTATGGCGGATAGATGAATTTGCTAGTCCAATCGGCACTTGGTTTCAAGTGCTTATCAGCCGAAACAGCGGATTCGATTGCACGCATGGAGGTCGTACCAACCGCACAAACACGGCGCTTAGCATCGATTCCCTTATTCACGATACGAGCAGCTTCCTCGGTAATGATGATTTGCTCAGAATCCATTTTATGTTTGGTTAAATCTTCCACTTCCACGGTACGGAAAGTTCCCAATCCAACATGTAACGTGATTTCTGCGAAATCAACACCTTTTAACTCCAAACGTTTCATCAATTCGCGAGAGAAATGCAAACCTGCTGTTGGTGCAGCAACTGCTCCTTCGTTTTTCGCATAAATTGTTTGATAACGAAATTTATCTTCAGGTGTAGCTTTACGTTTGATATATTTCGGAAGTGGCGTTTCGCCTAAGATTTCAATATTGCGACGAAATTCTTCATCAGTACCATCGAATAAGAAACGAATCGTACGGCCACGTGAAGTTGTGTTATCCACTACTTCAGCCACCAATAAATCATCCTCACCAAAATACAATTTATTTCCAACGCGGATTTTACGAGCAGGATCTACCAAAACATCCCAAAGTCTTAATTCTTTGTTCAATTCGCGTAGCAAGAATACCTCGATTGTCGCTCCGGTTTTCTCTTTATTTCCATACATTCTAGCAGGAAATACCTTCGTATTGTTTAGGATCATGACGTCTTTATCGTCAAAATAGTCCAAAACGTCTTTGAAAATTTTATGTTCGATTTTACCAGTATCACGGTGCAAAACCATCAATCTAGATTCGTCGCGGTTTTCACTGGGTTCTGATGCTAAAAGAGATTCCGGTAGGTGGAAATTAAATTGAGATAATTTCATTGTTTCTTAAAATTAATCCACGCGACCTACAGAGTCGCGCTTCCAAAAATTATGCAAAGGTAAGATTTTTTCTTAACATTTAAAGTTTGCTATTTTTTATCCTTGAGGGATTTTTTGGTGCTTATCATGTGTAGGGTAATTTTCTTGCTTCTTTAGTTTATAATCATCCGCCATCGGCATATCACCTACATTCTTCGGATCATCTAAAAAGGTAATTTCTCCATCACCTAAACGGAATGCATATTCGCTCTTTTGACCTTTCAGTAGAATGTAGGTTTCATTGCTTTCCCAAGTAATTTCGCCTTTATCCTCGATCACTTCATTCGGACCTTTTCTCGTCACTATAACCGCGAACGTATTATCTTTATTAATGGTTACGTCCATCATAGTCGTATCACAATCTTTACACGGAATACCTCCCTTGTAATTGCCTGGCCAGTCGATCACATTATCGGACGTATGTAGAGAATCGATGGCAGGATTCACGGCAAGACTATCTGCGGAATCCTCCTTATTACTATTCGCCGATGTACAGGAGAGCACTAATAATGCAGACAAAGAAAAAAATACTGATTTCATATCGTTTATAGTTATATATAAGTTTACGCGTTATTCGGCATAAAAAAACGCCGTTTCTTGTTATTGAAACGACGTTATATGTATTTTGTTTGCTTTTAAACTCGACTACTCCGCGAAAGTTTCTTTTGCTGCCAAATAACGTTCTGCTTCCAACGCAGCCATACAACCAGTGCCTGCCGCGGTGATCGCTTGACGATACACATGATCTTGTACATCGCCACAAGCAAACACACCTGGAATATTGGTCGCTGTAGCGTCAGGCTGCGTAATTAAGTAACCAGTTTCGTCCATATCTAAAATCCCTTTGAACAATTCCGTATTTGGCGTATGTCCGATCGCGACGAAGAAACCCGTGATATCTAGATCGCGGCTTTCACGACTCACATTATTAATCACACGTAACCCAGTTACTACCTGACCATCGCCCAAAACTTCTTGTGCTTCCGAATTGTAATGCACCTCAATATTTGGCGTATTTAAAACGCGGTGAACCATGGCTTTAGAAGCGCGGAACTCGTCGCGACGAACCAACATATGCACTTTATTACACAACTTCGCTAAGTACGTTGCTTCTTCAGCAGCGGTATCACCAGCACCTACGATAGCTACATCCTGTCCTTTAAAGAAAAATCCATCACAAACAGCACAAGCAGAAACACCAAAGCCGTTGTATTTTTGCTCGGAGTCTAATCCTAACCATTTTGCTGTTGCGCCTGTAGAAATAATAACGGTATCTGCCGTTACGGTTTTTGTGCTGTCTATTTCAATAGTGTGAATGCCACCATCTTTCGAGAAATCGACCTTGTTGACATAACCAAAACGAACTTCAGTGCCAAAGCGCTCCGCTTGCGCACGCAAATCTTCCATCAACACCGGACCAGTTACGCCTTGCGGATATCCAGGGAAGTTATCTACTTCTGTAGTTTGAGTTAATTGTCCACCCGGAACCATTCCTGTATACATTACTGGCTTTAAGTCTGCTCGGGCAGCATATATAGCAGCGGTATATCCCGCAGGACCTGATCCAATGATCAGACATTGTACGTGTTCTATTTCTTGTTGTGTTTCCATGTTTGTATTTTATTCTTTTCCGAATTTACCCTGCAATGCTTTCAGCATATCATTGGTTACCGGAGTTGCTTTTTCTTTCTTTTTAAATGTCTGCGGTTTTCCTCCTTGCGATGGACGCGGTCTTTCTTCCGAAGAAGAATCGCTCCCACGATCACTTGCGGGTTTCGGAGCAGTCGCTTTTTGCTCTTTCTTCGCTTGGCGATGCGCATTCCATAAATCCTGCAACACCTTTTTGGTGTATAAAGGAAAATCGCCATTTTGCATCCAAGCATAATAGCTTGGTTCTACATCAAACACATCCAGCACCTTTTTGCCTTTGTGTTTACCAAAATTGATTGCCGGATCGCCATCTTGATCGTAAACCAATCGACCAGCAAAATCCACCGGTTTCGTTAAGTTGGTAAACTGATGCAACGCTTCTACATCGTTTACCACCGGTGTAGAAACAGCTCCTGTCTTATCTTCGAAGCTCACGCCTTCGTATTTATCCAACTGCGCCTTTAGCACGTCGTATGTTGCGCGTACATCGGCTTCCGCTGTATGTGCATTTGTTAAGTCTTCCTGACAATAAAATTTGTATGCTGCTTTCAACGTACGCTGTTCCATCTGATGAAAGATATTTTGTACATCTACAAAAGATCGGCCATCCAACGAAAATGCAATATTGGCACGAAGAAACTCTTCCATAAGCATTGGAACGTCGAATTTATTGGAATTATAACCTGCCAAATCGGCATCTCCGATAAAATCGGCAATCTGCTGCCCAACCAAATCAAACGTTGGCAAATCTTTTACATCTTCATCATAAATACCGTGAAACATCGATGATTCTGCTGGAATCGGACGAGCCGGATTTACGCGCATGGTCAAAACTTGTTCATCGCCGTCCGGCATTACTTTCAAAATCGCTATTTCCACAATTTTGTCGGTCGCGATATTTACTCCCGTAGTTTCTAAATCGAAAAAAGCTAGCGGTCGATTTAATTTTAATTTCATGATGATTGATACAAATGATGCAACTAAAGGGCAAATGTACAAAACATCTATCTGCCAATCCAATTTCGTAGGATTTCTTATTTGCTTAGTGTGCTATTGCCAAGAAATTCGTATCCTTGGAAAGTAATCGTTACCCCTTATCGATAATTTTATTTACATGAAAAATATACGTTCGACGGTTTTTTATATTTCCATTTTATTGGTTTTCGGTCTATTTGTTTACTTGGTTGTGCAACAAGGCGGAAAGTTAGAAGACGGTCGGGAAGTTCTTATACCTACGTCCGAGAATGGCGCTTGGTTCGATTTTGTTGAATCGTTGAGAGAAAGTTTGAAGTACCCACTTTCCATCCTCCTGCTACAAATCGTTGCCATCATTCTAACAGCACGTTTATTTGGTTGGATTTGCGTAAAAATAAAACAGCCTGTTGTTATTGGAGAAATGTTGGCCGGAATTATCCTCGGTCCTTCGTTGTTGGGTTTGTTTTTTCCGGAATTCTTTCAAACGCTCTTCCCTGCTCAATCTTTGGGTAACTTACAATTTTTGAGTCAGATCGGCTTGATTCTATTTATGTTCATTGTCGGTATGGAGCTGGACTTAAATGTGTTGCGAAACAAAGCGCACGATGCTGTAGTAATTAGTCACGCCAGTATTATCCTTCCCTTTGGACTGGGAATCGGGTTGGCTTACTTTCTCTACGAAAATCACGCGCCGGATAATGTGCAGTTTCTTTCTTATGCATTGTTTATAGGAATCGCGATGAGTATAACGGCGTTTCCTGTATTGGCGCGTATTGTGCAAGAACGCGGTTTGCAGAAAACGCGTTTGGGAACGGTGGTTATCACTTGCGCGGCCGCTGATGACATTACCGCTTGGTGTATTTTGGCTACTGTAATCGCTATCGTGAAAGCCGGATCTTTTGTATCCGCGCTTTATACGATTGGTTTAGCTTTGGCATATGTGTTCTTGATGATCAAGATTATTCGTCCGTTTATGCAACGTATTGGACAAGTGAACTCAACGAAAGAAAGCTTGAGCAAACCTGTCGTGGCGATATTCTTTTTGCTACTTATTTTATCTGCTTATACGACCGAAGTAATCGGCATTCACGCATTATTTGGCGCATTTATGGCGGGCGCGATTATGCCGGAAAACAATAAATTTCGAAATCTTTTTATTGAAAAAATCGAAGATGTTGCGTTGGTTTTACTGCTCCCATTATTCTTTGTATTTACCGGATTACGCACGCAAATTGGTTTGCTGAACGATCCGACATTGTGGTTGATTACCGGATTAATTATTTTGGTTGCCGTTGTCGGTAAATTCGTTGGAAGTGCGCTCGCAGCTCGCTTTATGGGACAAGGTTGGAAAGACAGTTTAAGTATTGGTGCGTTGATGAATACGCGCGGATTGATGGAGCTGATCGTGTTAAATATTGGCTACGATTTGGGTGTTCTGTCTGCCGAAATGTTTTCGATGATGGTAGTAATGGCGTTAGTAACCACCTTTATGACCGGACCGGCGCTTGATTTGATCAACTGGTTTTTCCGGAACAAAGAAAAACCAGCATTTGTAGAACGAGTGGAGAGTCAATTTAATATTCTATTTAGCTTCGGAAAAGTAGAGTCTGGGAAAGCGTTGCTCCGACTTTCGAGCGCGCTGACAACAAGTTCCAAGGAATCTAGCGAAGTGGCTGCGCTACATATATCTCCGGCGAATGAGTTGCATCATTATGAAGTCGAGGAACAGGAAACAGCATGTTTTCAAGACATCATTGCGGATAGCAAGCGTTTTGATCGTCCAGTGAAAACATTGTTTCGGATATCAAGCGATATTGACAGTGAAATCGTAGATGAGGTGGAAACTGGCCATTACGATATGTTGCTAATCGGTACCAGCGAATCCATCTACGAAGGAAGTTTGTTAGGTAAAATCATTGGTTTTACCTCCAACTTTATTAATCCCGACAAGCTGTTTACGAACAAAGGGCCGGTTTACAGCAACAAATTTTACGAACGTACGAATCGCTTGTTATCAAAGGTAGATATCCCGGTCGGAATTCTCATTGACAAAGGTTTGGAAAGGATCGATCAGGTAATCATGCCGATCTTATATCGTGAGGATTTGTTTCTTCTTCATTACGCAGATAAGCTAATTGGTGGAAACGAAAATGCGCGTTTGATTATTTGGGACGTCGATCAGCAATTTACACGAGAAGAATTGCTTGCGGAAACTACAGAACATTACCCAACCTGCAAACAAAAAGTAGATTGGTTAGCTGGCGAACCTATTGGCCACGAGAAACTCATCAAAAATCGTTTATTGTTAATGAGCTTGGTAAGCTGGGAGACATTGTTACAGCAAAAACGTAAATTACAATTGGAAATATCATCGGAACTGGTAATAAGGGATCGCTTAACAAAGTGATATGATAGTAAGTTAATTCATTTAGCATCCAAAATTGCCGACAATCAGTTTCGAACCTAAGGACTTGATCAGAGCTGCAATTCCAAAAAATAGCCAAGCCGTAACGTTAAAATGTTACGGCTTAATCATTCCCTGTCATTTGTAGCCTCAAGCTTACAATAAGGATAAAATTATAGAAAAACCTGATAATCAAACTGGTATTTATAATCTAACATTCCTATATTTGCACGCGAATTAAGAAATAGAGAAGCTTTTTAACGAAAGCGCACAGCGTGTGATCTTAGCAATTTTACACTATACGAAACACTTACTTTTATTTAGAATAATGTCCACTTACATGAAAAGTACACTACTAAATCAAGCTAATTTGCTAAAACTAAAGGCACTTTTATGCGCGATAACTTTTGTTGCACTCTTTCATTCGTGTAAAACGTCATTGGACAATAGCGAATTGGGAAATGGGGAGCTTGTTCTTATTCAAGTTTCTGTGAGTGGAAGTTCTTACGACGGCGAGGAACAAATCGGCGATCGCGCTGCGAGATTGAATCAAAACGGAACCACATCCGAACATTTACCGACAACACAAATCAGTACCGCTCAACTTGACGATGATTTGATGATAGTAGCGGAACTGGAACCCGTTTTGTCGAATCAAGCAATATCCAACGAATTACCATCGGGGTTAAAAGGAAGTGCGAAAGCGCAAACCGTTATCGACCCCATAAGCAGAAGTATTCGATATCGGTTAGTGGTATTTGATGCATCAGGAAATTATGTTACAGAAAGAGATTACCGAACAGGAGCGGAAGCGAACACAGAACAACTTAAGCTAAACGGCGGTGGTACTTATACATTTGTCGCCTATTCCGTGAACAGCGATACATCACTTCCAGATGTTGCTTATGCAAATAATTCGGCACGCACCTTAGCAGGAGCAAATCTGACGGTAGGCGGTACTACCGACTTAATGTTTTTCCGTAGAAGAATGACAATAACCGGGAATAACGAAAACAATCTTGATATCGTGTTAAAGCATCGTCTCAGTCAAATTACAACTACAATAAACTCGTCTAGTACAGGATACACAATTACGGAACTTACAGCGAGTTTTACACCACATCAAAACAATGCAACAATCAATTTTGATACTGAAGCATTGAGCAGAAGTACTGAAAGCGGTAGCGTATCGCCCATTACTTTTGGCGCATTATCATCTGAAGATATTGTTGGTTCTCCAACAATTGTAAACTCTGTGGCAGCAGGAAATGCATCTTTGACATTGAATTCAATAAGGATCGGTGAAGTATCTTTAACAAATGTAGTACCATTTCGCACGTTGACTATAACTCCAGGAGTAAAATATAATTTACGATTAAACATTGTACCTAACGATCAAAATATAACATTTCAAGGTGTTCGAGCAGTTAGGATTGCTGGTGTTGTTTGGGCATTAAGAAACCTAGGTGCAGATCAAAATATAAGTGTTGACTCAAATCCTTATGTATCGGGATTACATGGAGGTTTTTATCAATGGGGATTGCGCGATACGTCGGCGAGCGGAACTGCCATTGCTATCAATAACGTACCTGCGAGATTTAATGGAAATAACAACCCACCAAATAACTCTTGGAATTCTGGCAGTGAAACACTTCCAGCTAAATCGAACATGGATCCATGCCCTGCCAACTTTCGCATTCCGACAAAAAATGAGGCTAATTTGCTTATTACGAATACAACGGCGGTTTCTCGACCAATACCGCTAACGCAGGGTCCAAATATCTTTAGCAATGTCAAAATTTTGACAAGTAAACGAAACGCGAATGTGAGACTATTTTTTCCTTTGCAAGGCTTCTTCCCTACAATGTCTAATAACGGAAATAATACATATCCATTCTCTCCACAAGGAATAAGTCGAAGGGGCGAACTTGGTAGATATTGGGTCAGCTACGTAGAAGGTGAATTTGGAACGAACCGAATAATTTTTGACAGCGGCGCTCCCAAAGTTGAACTCGCAACCGGAAACAATGGTTCCAATAAAGTAACATCCTCTAACATTCGTTGTGTAGGAATACAACCCTAATTTTTATGACTTAGGATGTTCTTCAAAAAGACATCTCAATAGGTTTGTATTATTAACGTTCCATGTTGGATATTTTGAGATGAACATATAGAATAATCTATGTTTCCATCATAAGATATTCACGAGGGAAACACTTCTATTGCGATAACACGATCTCATGTTTGTTTCCGCACCGTCCTATTATTGCATAAATATTCGGTTAATAAATAAAATTTTTACATAATCAACATCGATGGCTAAACACGTATTTTTTCACATTTCACAAATTTTCCTGCTAAATTTCGAAATATTATTTGGTCAAAATAAATTTCCACAGCCATTAACTGATATTTAAATAAATGCGTATAATATTCATTATTATAATATTTATATAACTAATTGTCAAATGTTTGCAAAATTTGTAAATTGCAATGCGTTATAAATTTGTCTCTTAAAATTATGAAAATACTTTTCGCTGACGAAAGTGATTTGATTCGCTACAGTACCCTGCTGTTGGTAGAACAAAGCTTAATAAAAGCATCCATCACAGAAACGCGTAGTTATGCTGAACTTATCGAATCATTGCGAACGGAATTTTACGACTTTATTTTTATAAACATCGACCTTTTGCCCCCCCCTTCACTCGCTTCGTTAAAGAGTATAAAACGCCTATCGAAGACATCACGAATTATTCTGGTCGTTTCTAATCGTACATCGCTGGGAATCATGCAACAACTATCTAAGTTAGCATTCGGAATCTTAGATCTCGGAGGAGATTTTGAAAAGCAAAAACAGTTAGTGTTTCACTATCTTATGTATGGAGATTCGTATTTAGGTCCTAACAAGACATTAGCTAAATAGACAAGTCATCTATACATCCATCTTTCGCTTCTATTCAATTTTAACCTATGATAACAAGATGGCTTATATGGAGCGGGAATTATGCACATGACAAGCGCATTAAAACACAATTTACTCGATCAGTTTCGCGAACAACATAACGGAATCCCAATTATAGCTATCTTCTATTTTGGCAACAGTAACTTTTGCCACTCAAAAGTCAATACGAGTACAAAAACAACCATGTAGATTCGATCTTCGCTGCTCAGGGAATCTCCAACAAAAGATTAAACAGTAATTAGGCTTCTTCGAAGCCCTTTCCCGAATTAGCCATTGGATCGGATTGTTTATTGATCTTACTATAAGCAGATGAACATAAAAATAGTTATCGGTTCCCTAACAATACAAAGATGTTAAACTCGATGTTATTATTAATCGTAGGTAAAGGTTGTGGCGCAAGCAACAAAACGACATCAGCGAGCGTCGACCGATCATTGCTTAATCGAACGCATAGCGCTATCTTTGCTTTATAAAATATAAAGGCTAACTTAGAGATAGCATTTCATATGAGTTCTAATACAAATCCTTCTTCAAGCAATCAACTAGCCGTCGTTTTTGATATGGACGGCGTAATCGCCGATACGAATCCATTTCATGCCAAAGCATTTGAAAGGTTCTTTGATAAATATCAGGTAGCATATTCGCAGGAAGCATTCGAAAAGCATATGTACGGCAAACATAATAGCTACATTATGCAACATTTTTTCGGTCGGAAGATGTCTTCTGATGAAATCAAAAAATTGGAAGCTGAGAAAGAAGGTTTGTTTCGAGAAATATACAAATCTATCGCTACGCCAGTAAATGGTTTGGTGACGTTCCTAGAAGATTTGAAGCGAAACAACTTTAAATTGGGCGTAGCAACGTCCGCACCAAAGGCAAATATGGATTTAGTTTTGGACGCATTAAATATTCGCTCGTTCTTTGATTCCACGCTATCCAGCGAAGATGTCATCTTGCATAAGCCACATCCCGAAGTTTACCTAAAGTCGGCGGAGGTCTTGTCCGTAAGTGTCGAAGACGTTATGGTATTTGAAGATTCCTTCTCTGGCGTCACAGCCGGACTTTCTGCAGGCATGTCGGTTACTGGAGTACTTACTTCGCATAGCAAAGATGAATTGCCACCTTGTGCTGCCTACATCCGCGATTATCGCGACACCAATGCGTCGACCATCAAATCCTTACTGAAAAAATAGCATGTTCGATACGGCTTGGCAGGAGGCTATGCAATTGCTTCCCAACCCACAATCGTGGTTGCTTTATTTTGTCTGTGCATTGCTGATTGGCATGTCGAAAACAGGTATTCAAAACATCGGTACAGTAGCGGTTCCATTTTTCGCATTGCTATTTGGCGCCAAATATTCAACAGGAATTGTCTTAATCATGCTCTGCATGGCGGATCTTACCGCCGTTATTTATTATCGAAAATCGCTTATTTGGTCTGAGGTTGTGAAATTATTACCATCGGCCTTGATAGGTTTATTGACGGGATTGTTTTTAGGCAATGTGATCGATGATCAATGGTTCAAAACATCCATGGGCATCTGCATTTTGATTGGCGTTATCATTATGCTGTGGTCGAATCGACAAACAGAAGAAACCACACAAAATTTAGTCAAAAAACGATGGTATTCTCCGCTATTTGGATTCATTGTAGGTTTCTCTACAATGATCGGAAATGCCGCCGGCCCTGCCCTTTCGGTATATCTGCTTACCAAACGAATGCAAAAACTTACGTTCGTTGCTACCGGAGCTTGGTTCATTATGATTCTCAATTATATTAAAATCCCGCTTCAAGCATTCGTTTGGCAAAATCTTTCGTTATCTGGTTTGGTGCTGAATGTATTGGCCATTCCTTTTATCTTGTTAGGTGGATTTGTCGGTATTAAGCTTGTCCAGCATTTAAATGAAAAGCATTTTCGTTGGGTAATTATGACCTTAGTAATCGTCTCGTCAGCCATGCTTATTCTATTATAGCGAACTATCGTGCAAAAAAGTACCGGAATATAAAACCGCTTTTTTGTGCTACCTTTGCGCTTATGGGAGCGCAACAATACTTATCCAACTTAAATATCGGTGCATTAAATGAAATGCAAGAAACGGTCGTATCGAGCTATCGATCCGAGCATGATTTGCTATTGCTTTCACCCACCGGAAGTGGAAAGACGTTGGCGTTTTCGTTGATCATTCAAAAACGCATGGATTGGAATAAGGTTGGACAAATCCAATCTTTGGTAATCGCTCCTACACGTGAATTGGCTTTGCAAATCGAACAGGTTTTACGCAAAATGCCTAATCAACCCAAAATCACTTGCTTATATGGTGGTAATGATCTGCGTACCGAGAAAAACAAACTGAAAGAACCGCCTCATATTTTGGTGGGCACACCAGGAAGAATTATCTATCACTTGGAAAGAAACAACATCGATCTTTCTAATCTGAAAACGTTAGTTCTGGATGAATTTGATAAATCGTTGGAGCTTGGTTTTCATGATCAGATGGAACAAATCGTCCGCGAATTGCAGAAACCTTTCTGCATGCTGACTTCTGCAACGGAGTTACAAGAAATTCCGACGTTCTTGGAGTTGAATCAACTGAATAGCGTGAACTTTTTGCATGAAAAAGGTTACGCGCCAGATTTGACTTTTCAAACCGTCACCGCTAGTCCACAAAACAAGCTCAAAGCACTATTTAAGTTGATTTGCAAACTAGGAACGGAACAAAAAACGCTTATTTTCTGTAATCATCGAGAAGCGGTAGATCATATTAGTGAATTGTTGGCCGATCGTGATGTAATTCACGACGTATTTCATGGCGGCTTGGAACAACAAGATCGCGAGTTGGCTTTATTAAAATTCAGAAATGGCAGCACTAACATCTTGCTAACTACAGATCTGGCGGCGCGCGGATTGGATATTCCGGAGGTAAACGCGATCATGCATTATCAATTGCCTTATAAAGAAGATGCTTTTGTTCACCGCAACGGACGTACTGCAAGGATGCAAGCGAAAGGAACCGTTTACTTATTCTTAAAACCCGATGATGATTTTCCTTATCTAACAGATAACATGCAGGAAGAAAATTTGGAAGGTGAGTACGATATTCCATCCAATAGCGCAGTTACCACATTGATGATTACGGCGGGAAAACGCGATAAAGTGAGCAAAGGTGATATTGCAGGATTTTTGATGAACCTGCCGGATGTTGCAAAAGAGGATTTGGGAATGATTGAAGTGAAGGAAAAAATGGCTTTTGTAGCTGTTGCGCGTAAAAGCGTTTCCGGAATTCTAAAGCATGGCAATAACGGAAGGATCAAGAAAACAAAAGTTCGTATTCTGCGGTCGTAAGTTTTTTAGCTAGTTAAGAGTTTAGCTAGCTATTTAGCTGGTTTTAAATGCAAAATATCTTCATCGCGAAACAGCACGTATATATTTAGAAGATCATTTCGTCGTACCTCCTCGCGATTACGATATGAGGTCTACTTCATGTATAAAAATCAAAAATATCGTCATTGCGAACCCGAGGAACGAAGGTGAAGCAATCTCGCAACTCTTTACGAATCCACCTCGTTGGTTATCGGCTTAAGATCACTTCGTCGTACCTCCTCGTGATGACGATATAAGGTCTACCTCATGCTTAAAAATCAAAAACACGTCCTTACGAACCTGAGGAACGAGGGTGAAGCAATCTCACAACTTTACGAACCGACAACTTCGCCTACTAACTCTATCAACCTTCTTAACGAATTAAAACCTCAACACCTCTACCTCTCCAAAAAAGGCAAAACCGCATCAGGAACTAAAGCTGTCACATCGCCATTATAGCGCAAAATCTCCCGTACGATGGTCGACGAAATATGTGAAAGGCCACTTCTGCTGAGCAAAAAATACGATTCTACGTCAGGATTAAGAATCAAATTGTTTTGAGCAATAGCTTGTTCAAATTCTAAATCCTTTCCATTTCGCAAACCACGTAGAATGAAACGTGCACCAATTTCCTTGCAATAATCTACCGTCAATCCTTTGAATGTAGCTATCTTAACCCCATCTTCTCCAGCGAAAACTCCTGCTATGGAAGCTTCGCGATCATCTACACTAAGTAAACCTTGCTTGGCGCTGTTAATACCGATTGCTACATGAATTTCGTCGAATAACGGAAGCGCTCTGCGCACTAAATCTTCATGAGCTTTGGTAAATGGATCAAAAGAACCCGGAAATAATGCTATTCTTTTCATACTGAGTAACGATTAAAGTTCTTGATGACTGTAAAAAGCGAACGATGAATATCCATATTTTCGAATATTACGCAAAAGCGGATGTGGCTGCATTTGTCGCGTTGAAGGATGTTCGATCACCAAAATCCCTTCTGGATTTAACAAGTTTTGATCGAAAATCATGTGCGCCAACTGGGGCAATCGATCCACATCATAAGGTGGATCAGCGAAGATAAAATCGTAGGTATCGGGCTCTTGCTGTACAAATTTGAACACATCTGCTTTCCGTGTAGAAATCGCTTCCAATTTATGTTGCGTAGCCATATCGGCGATAAATTTCAAACACTTGAAATGTGCATCTACCGAAGTAACGGATTTCGCACCGCGAGAAGCAAGTTCAAAAGAAATATTTCCAGTTCCCGCAAATAAATCCAAACAACTCGCACCATCTAAATCAATTTGATGTTGCAAAATATTGAATAAAGCTTCTTTGGCAATGTCAGTTGTAGGACGTACTGGTAAATTAGCGGGCGGATGAATACGAATTCCGCCGATCTTCCCTCCAATTACACGCATAACTCTCTTTGAAATATCGAGGCAAACAATCCAGATGACAAATCAGTGCTTTCTGCAGCATTTTGCTGATTGTTTATTTTTAAACATTCAATTCTTGCGGAAAATGACTTTATAAATCGAAGCAAATCATCTTCGAATGCAATATTGGAAAGCAAAATCGACTCAAACGACTCGATTTCAAAATCCTGCATTACGCGGCGCACATAATATCCCAAATCTGCTGCGTTATCTACTAGGAATTGATTGTAGAAAACAAACTGACCGTTTTGAACTATGACCAAATGCATTTGATCATCTGTTTGATGAAGTATAATATGCGCACCTAAGCTCAAATCTTGTGGCACCAAATCAAACAATACCTGAAAAAATGGCGCGTACAGCGCATCGGGAAACAAGGTTTTCCAACGCTTATATAACAGCGAATCGAACTGATAAACTGCCTGCAGACCAAAATTTGCAACATTAACCGTATATACATCTTCATCATTTTTATTGACAAGATATTCCTCATATAATGCTTCATCCTTTTGCTGATAAACTTCTGCAGGGACAAATGTGACACTGTGTTGCGGAATGACGATAAAAACCTTCGCAAATGGCAAAGCAAGCAATCGTGTCGCCTCCAAAGTCGGACTCGAAGAAGGATAGCGTAAATAAGCCTGCACAGTCTGCTCTTGATCAATAATCAGAAGCACGTCTTCTTGATGACCAGCGTAAATAAGTAGCTGATAATACGATAAGTGCTGAATACGAAAATCTTTCGAAATAAAATTCATGCTAAAAAAATAGGTGCCGTGCCAAACAAAAATAGCTTTTAAAATTGGATTAGCCAACCTTTTAAATAACTTTGAACGTGCATATTCGCGAATCCTTTGAGCAATATTTTCAGCAAAATCCGACCGAGCAACAACGGGAAGTTTTTGCGTTGCTAGAAACGTTTATTTATAATTTCGATCCGAACAGCTTGTTTATTTTGAAAGGCTATGCCGGAACTGGGAAAACAACGATTATAAGTACGTTGGTAAAGATTTTACCGAGATTTCAACGAAAAACGGTACTCCTAGCTCCTACTGGACGTGCGGCAAAAGTGATTAGTCAATATGCAGGACGTACCGCGCTTACCATTCACAAAAAAATCTATCGCAAGAAATCAGTCGCTTCTGTAGCCATGGATTTCGCACTTTCTGACAATCCGCACGAAGACACCTTGTTCATTATCGACGAAGCTTCCATGCTTTCCGACGATCCCGTCAGCGTATTCAGAAGCAGCCTTTTGCAAGATTTAATTACTTATGTTCAGAGCGGTGAGCGTTGCGTGCTGATGTTTGTAGGTGATACCGCCCAACTCCCTCCTGTTGGCATGTTGCAAAGTCCGGCCCTGCAAGAAGAATATATGGCTAGTCGATATAATCTTCATGTTAATAGTTATGAGCTGACCGATGTTGTTCGCCAGAACAAACATTCCGGTATATTATTCAATGCCACGAAGATTCGCCAAGAAATTAAACTGGAAGACGAAACCGCAGAATATCCTTTTCCAGAATTCGTAACGCGCGGTTACCGCGATGTGTTTCAAATGACGGGCGAACGCCTGATCGACGGTTTACATTACAGCTACGATAAGTTTGGTTTAGAAAACACCATGGTGATTTGTCGTTCCAACAAGGCTGCGAACCTGTATAATCAACATATTCGAAATCAGATTCTATTTCGCGACGAAGAAATTACGGGTGGCGATTTAATTATGGTGGTAAGGAACAATTATTATTGGTTGCAACAGCACGATGCGGCGCAAACAGGATTTATTGCCAATGGAGATATGGCGAAAATCCGCAAGGTTTCGAATGTGCACGAAATGCATGGTTTTCGATTTGCTGATTTGTTGTTGGATTTTTTAGATGGCAACGAAGATGATAGCATACAATGCCGCATTCTGCTTGATAGTCTTTACGTAGAAAGTCCCAATCTACCGCAAGATCAGCTTCAGAAATTGTATGAATCAATCGCATTGGATTATCAGGATATCCTAGATAAAAATCGTCGAGCGGAAGCCATCAAGCAAGATCCATATTTCAATGCCTTACAAATAAAATTTGCTTATGCCATAACTTGCCATAAAGCACAAGGTGGGCAATGGCCGTCGGTATTTATAGATCAAGGCTACTTGAACGATGAGATGTTGACAACGGAATTTCTCCGTTGGCTATATACGGCGCTTACGCGAGCAACAAACGAATTATATCTAGTTAATTTTCATAAAAACTTCTTCCCAAATTCGACATCATGAACGTGATGAGCGCTTACAATTTGCAACACAACCGTTTTCTTGCTTGGGCAGAAAAACACAAAATGCCACATCTCGCTGATCTTATTGAGGATAGATTTCATCTAGAAGAAATACTTGCATTGTGTTTATTAGAACAACGTAAAGACAGCTTAGCCCTTCAATCCATTTGGCTGGTAGAAAAATGGACGATGTATTATAAAGATCATTTGAAGCAGTCCGCAGATTTCTTTATTGAGCATTTAGGAGATATAAAAAATGAAGGTTCGCTACGTATTTCGGGAAATATATTGATCAACAACTACAAAGTTCATGGCAAAACTGCCTTCACACCAAAACAATCCGAAACGGTCATTGAATATGGTTTCAATTGGTTGACAAATTCCTCTACTTCCGTAGCGGTAGTAGCGAATGCTGTAGAAATCCTATACTTATTTTCCGAAACAAACGATTGGATCAAACCGGAATTAACCGATCAAATCCAACATTTGCTACGTCAAGGAACGACGCCCGCAATTCACTCGCGCGCTAATAAATTTCTAAAAAAACTAACCGCGAAAAAAGGTTAACGTTCTACCAGCTCTTTTACTTTTTCGCCGTAGAAATCAGTTTCCGTCGGTGTCTTCTTGGATAAGCTATACCATTTTCCAAAAGCGGCAATAAACACAATCAACATAAGCACCATCGCAACGATTGCTAAACCGGCCAACAAATAATCGCCTTTCGGCAGATAGATATCGACCACTTGCAAGTAGCCTGCCCAAAAGGTAATAATCGCCATCATGACGCCCGGAACTGCCGCACATAATGCATACTTTCCTCGATCCATCCGCATCAACATCGTTGTACAAACAATCAATCCGCAGGCTGCCAAAAGTTGATTACTGATTCCGAAGAGCGGCCATATACTACTAACATTTCCGGTAAATACTAAATATCCCCAAGCGAACGTGAATAGGAAGCTTGAAATAATCACGCCCGGCATCCAATTCTTATCGTTGAATTTTGGAAAAACATTGCCCATCATTTCTTGTAAGAAAAATCTTCCTACACGCGTTCCAGCGTCAATCGCTGTCAAGATAAATACCGCTTCAAACATAATGGCGAAATTGTACCAATATGCCATCACTTCGTCCATAAACGGAATACTGTTGAAGATATGTGCCATACCAACAGCTAAGGATACCGCTCCGCCAGTTCGGCCTTGCAAATCGATGCCGATTTTCTCCATGAAATACGGCAACTCAACCGCTCCCAAACTCGGATTTTCTGCAAGAAATTGCGCATAACCTGCAGCCGGAGTGTTGATAGCAAAATAATCGCCCGGCATCAAGGTACATGCGGCAATCAGTGCCATCAGCGCAACGAAGCCTTCTACCAACATAGCTCCGTAGCCAACGAATAAGATTTCTCGTTCATTACCGATCATTTTTGGCGTTGTTCCAGTTGCAATTACCGCATGGAATCCGGAAATAGCACCGCACGCAATCACAATAAAAATAAAGGGCAAAACAGGACCGCCAATAACGGGGCCGCCACCGTAGATAAATTCCGTTAATGCTGGCATTTGCAATGTTGGATGCACGAAAACAATTCCGACAGCCAATAATAATATTGTTCCGATTTTTAGGTATGTGGACAGGTAATCGCGCGGCACTAATAACAACCAAATGGGCAATACCGAAGCGAGGAATCCGTAAACGGCAATGGCGATAGAAATCGTCGATACATCCCAGTGAAACAGGTCATTAAAAAACGGAACTTGCATCAAATTGTGACCTCCGATAATTCCAGCGATCAGCAATATGCCACCTAAAATACTGGCAAACGTCACGCTGTCTTGACGATAGCGCATAATCAACCCCATAATGATGGCAATCGGCATGGTAATAATTACCGTAAATAATGACCACGAAGCTTCGTGCATCGCGCTGATGCACGCGAGCGATAAGCCTGCTAAAGTCAAAATGAGAATAAACAATACCGCGATTCCGGCGATCGTTCCGGTCGTCGGACCGATTTCCTTTGCAGCGATAGAGGCTAAACTTTGTCCTTTATGACGCATGGAAGCGAAGAGCACAACCATATCATGCACACCACCAGCTAAAACACAACCGATCAGAATCCACAAAGTTCCTGGCAAATACCCAAACTGCGCAGCCAACACAGGCCCGACCAAAGGTCCAGCTGCAGCGATTGCCGCGAAATGATGACCGAATAATACGTTCTTGTTGGTTTTTACGTAATCCCGTCCATCCGCAAATTCTACGGCAGGTGTTACTACCTTCGCATTCAATCGAAGTACTTTATTTGCTAAAAATATTCCGTAGAATCGATAACCAATCGCCAGTAATAGCAACGCCGTAAAGACTAAAGTCAGTGCGTTCATGCCGTTTAGGTATTCCATAGCGTGCAGCTTTAAGTTTACATTAATATTGGTGTTGCAATGAGTGCGCGTGCAAACACGTAACATCGCACCGCCAATTTACTAACTCCAAATCAAAAGTTACTGCGGAATTTCAAAAAAAATTTTTGATGTAGTTGTTCGGCTTCGGTTGTTTTAGAACAATGTATTTCCACGCGGAAATAATCGGCCAAGATGTTTGAATGCTAACTCCGTGCATTCGCGACCGCGCGATGTACGCATCAGATAACCTTCTTGAATTAAGAATGGTTCATAAACTTCCTCAATTGTTCCTTCATCTTCTCCAACTGCGGTCGCAATCGTTTTCAGACCAACAGGACCACCCTTAAATTTATCGATGATCGTGGAAAGAATACGGTTATCCATTTCATCCAAACCGTGCTCATCGACATTTAGAGCGTTCAACGCAAACTGCGCAATAGGTTTATCAATGCTTCCGTTTCCTTTAATTTGAGCAAAATCACGGGTTCGACGCAGTAAAGCATTTGCAATCCGTGGTGTTCCACGACTACGACGCGCAATCTCATAAGCGCCTTCTTCTGAAATTGGAACACGGATAATATGCGCAGATCGTTCAACAATCGTCGTCAATAATTTGACATCGTAATATTGCAGGCGAGAATTGATCCCAAATCGAGCGCGCAAAGGTGCTGTCAATAAACCCGAACGCGTTGTCGCTCCAACTAAGGTGAAAGGATTTAAGCTGATTTGCACGGATCGCGCATTCGGACCTGTTTCCAACATGATGTCGATCTTGAAATCCTCCATGGCAGAATACAGGTATTCTTCCACTAACGGACTCAAGCGATGTATTTCGTCGATAAATAAAATATCGCCTTCTTCCAAATTGGTCAACAAGCCGGCCAGATCGCCAGGTTTATCCAACACCGGACCGGAGGTAATCTTGATGCCAACACCCATTTCATTCGCAATAATGTGCGAAAGCGTGGTTTTACCCAATCCGGGAGGCCCGTGCAACAAAACATGATCCAACGCTTCGCCACGTAATTTTGCAGCGCGCACAAAAATGGAAAGGTTTTCCAAAATCTTTGCTTGCCCTGTAAAATCTTCAAAGGTTTGCGGACGCAGCACGCGCTCCAACTCCTTATCGGTATGGCTTAATCGTTCCGCGTTTGGATCTAGATTTTCGTTCATGCTACGCTCCTTTTCTATTTGGCTTATTAAAAAAGCTTGCCCATTTCAGACTAATCACACCCCAAAAAGCTTCGCGAAATATCTTCGTGCTCATCTTAGATACACCAAGTGTGCGATCGGTAAAGATAATCGGTACTTCAACTACTTTAAAGCCATGCTGAATGGCTTTGAATTTCATCTCAATTTGAAATGCATAGCCCACAAATCGAATTTTATCCAAGGGAATGGTTTCCAAAACTGTTCGGCGAAAACATACAAATCCGGCCGTTGCATCTTGAATATTGATACGCATAATGGTACGCACATACATGGAGGCGAAATAGGATAGCAATACGCGCTTCATGGGCCAGTTTACAACATTGACGCCTTGAATATAGCGAGAACCGACTGCAACATCCGCACCCGTAATGCAAGCTTCCTTCAGTCGAAGTAAATCATCCGGATTATGACTAAAATCAGCATCCATCTCGAAAATATATTGATATTCCCGCGCTAGAGCCCAACGAAATCCATGGATATAAGCGGTGCCTAAACCTAACTTACCAATACGCTCTTCAATATGAAGACGATCCGGAAAATGCGGCATCAACCCTTTAACGATAGCGCCCGTTCCGTCCGGAGATCCATCGTCTACGATGAGAATGTGGAAATCGCCAGCTAAAGAAAACACCTTACGAACAATGCGCTCGATATTTTCTTTTTCGTTGTACGTTGGGATGATGACTAAACTATCGGACACAGCTATTTTGTAAGGATTCAAAAGATAAAGTTAGTAAAAATAGCTTGCTTACTATCGTACACCGTGCATCAATCGTTTCACAAAAGGAGATAATATAAACAGAACAAGCGCCGCAACAATAGAATATATTGCTAATTGCTGATAACCGTCCGTGTAGGCGATCAATTTATCCAAAGCGCTCGCATTCGCATCGGGCGAAGACATCCCTGCTCCTAACAAACCAGCTACATATTGACCATACGCACTTGCCAAAAACCATAATCCCATCATCATTCCGCCCAAACGCTTCGGCGACAACTTGGTAATCATCGATAATCCGATCGGCGACAAACATAGCTCACCAATGGTTACAGCAAGATAAGCTAAGGTGAATACGCCCAAAGATGTTTTTCCATCCGCATCAGCAAAGAAACGCGTTCCGAAGAACATATAATAAGCCAATCCTAAGAACACAAAACCTAAAGCAAATTTGATAACCGTATTGGGTTCCGATTTACGTTTTGCCATCGCTAACCAAAGCAAACCCAACAATGGGCTAAAGATAATGACGAACAAAGAATTCGCACCATTATTCACAACATTTGGGTCGATATTGAAAAAGAACAAATCATCATGCAAATTATTGTTGGCGAATAGCGCCAAAGAGCCACCAGCTTGTTCGAAAATTGCGAAGAAGAAAATGGAAAACACGATAAAAATAAGCGCGGCGATTAATTGCTGTCTAGCTTTGGATTCCTTCTCCTGCATCATTTGCCATACGAAATATCCCAAAGCGATCGGACCGATCGTGTACATAAAATAATCCGTATAGGTGGTATTATTAATCATCAAAAAGATCAAAGGAATACTCGCCAAAGCAGCTACATAAACAAATATTTCGCTACGAATACGTGTCGCTTTTGGAAGATGCTCGATTGGACTATTTCCAATAGGTTTGATGTGCTTCTTCGTTGCAAGAAAAATCAACAATCCGATTGCCATAACCGTTGCTGCGGCAGCGAAAGCATAGTTCCAAGAATAGTTTTTGCCTAGATAAACACACAAGATACCGCCTAACAATGCGCCAACGTTGATGCCGGAATAGAACATCCCGAACCCAGCATCGCGACGTGGATCGCCTTCTTTGTACAAATCGCCTACCATAGAAGAAATGTTTGGCTTAAAAAATCCAGTTCCTATGATCGTTAAAGCAATTCCGAAATAGAAATAATCATGTGGTGACAACGCGATTAAGCCATTTCCAACCAACATCATGGATGCACCAAACACCAAAGAGCGCTTGAAACCTAAAAACTTGTCAGCGAAAATACCGCCAACGAAAGTAAATGCATAAACAAACGCTTGAATAGCGCCGTATTTAAGATTCGCATCGCGATCGGACAATAACAATTGATCCACCATAAAGATGGCAAGCACGCCGCGCATCCCATAAAAGCAGAAACGCTCCCACATTTCCACTAAAAACAAATACCATAATTGCTTCGGATACTTCCCTTCGAAATTCTGGATATCTTCTAACGTAACTTCTTTAGACATGTACTGAAATATAATTTGCGCGCGGACTATTTAACGCCGTGCATCAATTTTTTGATTAATGGATTCAATAAGATAACGATCAATCCGCCGGCAGCAGGAATAATCGTGAATAGGAAAAAGAAATGGCTCAACGAGTAATTTTCCTGAATAACTTCAACCTGTCCTCCGAGAATGGCTGCCAACTTTTGTGCAATAGCAATTGCCAAATACCACATTCCAAACATAAATGCCAACATCCGCGCCGGCACCAATTTAGAAACGTAGGACAATCCAACGGGAGAAATAAACAATTCACCGATGGTGTGAAACAAATAAGTTAGCACCAAAAATACCATCGACATCTTGACGCCCGTTCCAACTTGCATTGATCCAACGCCAAGAATTAAAAAGCCGATTGCCACGAAGAACAATCCAAAACCATACTTGTAGGCTGCCGATGGATTGTATTTAGAATCCCAAATTTTGGAAATGGTGGATGCCAAAGAAATGATAAAAAAGGAGTTCAAGATCGAGAACCAAGAAACCTTTATAGCCGAAGCTTCAGCGGAGAATTCGCGATACAACATCCATCCACCCGCTCCCCAAATGAAAAGGAAACAAATAAACAACGTAATGTTGGATGTCGCTGTTTTGCTCCATGTGATAATCGACAAACGAATCAGTACCCAAGAAATAATAGCTAAAGGAACGATAGTAAGTAAAGCATTTATTATATTGAAAACTAGCAAACTATTACCTGTCAACTCACGATCCACATAATCACGCGCCACCAAAACCAAAGAAGTTGCTCCTTGCTCGAAACTCATGAAAAAGAAGATGAGGAAGATCGCTAAAAGAATAACACCGAACATACGATCGCGGACTACTTTTGCGTAGCGAATGATACGAGAAACGACCAACCCCAAGAAAACAACTAAGGCAGAAATTACAACGATGTTTTGTCCACGCAAGCTTTCTGTATCCAAAAAAGCGAAGAGATCGAGCACGCCATTTTTAGATAAAGGATCGTTGAATGCGTAAGCTAAACCCACGATTGAAACGACAATGATCAGCAGCATATCGAGTTTAGTGAAACGATTGTATTTGGTTTCTCCTTCTTCCAAATCGGTTACCACCTTTTTTTCATTGGCTTCCTTTTTCTTCAAAATACCCAAATTGCCCAGAATTGGCTTCGCCAGCCAAAACTGCACAGTTCCTAACAACATAAAGATTCCAGCTAAACCAAATCCCCAGTGCCATCCCACCGTTTCGCCGAGATAACCACAAAGCATCATCCCAAAGAATGCACCCGCATTTACTCCCATGTAAAAAATCGTATAAGCACCATCTTTCTTTTCTGGGCGGAAACGATACATTTCACCAAGAATTGCAGGCATATTCGGCTTGAAAAATCCCGTACCGATCACCAATCCGGCTAAACCGATGAAGAACATAATTGGAGAATTGAATGCCATGGCGACGTGACCTAAAGTCATGACGATCGCACCAATAATAACGGCTGCACGCGATCCAATGTATTTATCGGCGATCACACCACCGAAAATCGGCGTGATATAGAGTAACATGGCATACGTACCATACAAAGCGCCAGCTTGTTCGGCTGACCATCCCCAGCCAGGATTCGAAGTTAAAACGGATGCCGTCAGAAATTGGATAAGGAGAACGCGCATTCCGTAAAATGAAAAGCGTTCCCACATTTCTGTAAAAAACAGCACAAACAATCCTGGAAAGTGACCCAATAACAGCTTTTCGGGTTCATTTTGGTTGGTTCTCGCGGGTTCCACGTTAGAAATTGAATTCATATTTATTTGATCTGTCTTTTATTGGCCATATGGAATATTCATGTGGGTTTGTTTTTTCTAACATGAATAGGTCATATATTAACGAAAGATGAATTTTCAAGTCCCAAAGTTAAAAAAAAACGTGAAGTGACTATGTTAATTCGACAAAACAAAAAAGCGCCGAAGTTCGGCGCCTAAAAATTATATTTTACAATTCTTATTTAATACCGTGCATCATGCGTTTTAGCAACGGATTAAATAGCATCAGCAGTAACGCAACAGCGATTGGTAAACTGGCTACAATCAGAAAGAAAACGGAAATAGAATATTCTTCCGCAATCTTATCAATCGATCCTCCAAGCCAACCCGCCAAATAGTTGGCAATGGCGGTGGCTAAGAACCAAAACCCGAAAATCAAACCTACTAAGCTTTTAGGTGACAATTTACTTACATAAGATAAGCCGACCGGAGAAAGACAAAGCTCGCCCATGGTATGAAAGAAATAGGCTAAAACCAACCAAAGCATACTCACAGAAGCCGTCAATGCACCATTTGGAATTTCACGACTACCGTATGCCAACGCAATAAACCCAAGCGCTACGAACAACAGTCCGATAGCAAATTTAATCGGTCCGGATGGATTCCACACCTTCTCCCAGATCTTGCTGAATAGCGAAGCAAAGGTGACAATAAAAAACGCATTAAGAATCTGAAACCAGGAAACCGTTACTTCCGTATTGATGGAATTAAATTCCCTGTCTACCTTCCAAAATCCTAAATAGGCCACAAAAGCAAAGGATAACATCGTAAACAAGATGGTCATGGGATGCTTGTTGATTACTTTACGCGCCAAGCTGAAAAGCACGTAAGTAACAATAACAATTGGCAGGATCGTTAGGATCGCATCAATCCATTTGAAACTGGTTGCTGCCGTTCCGGATAGTATGCGCTGTGTGTAATCTTTTGCGAAAATCGTCATCGAACCACCAGCCTGCTCAAAAGCGAAAAAGAAAAGAATACTTGCCACCATCAAAACGCCAGCTACGATTAATCGATCGCGAACCACGTTTTTCGGAATTACCTCTTCCTCAACCGCTTCTTCTACTTCTTTTGCTTCTACAGGAATTTTATTGCTTGGCTTATCTCCTATTACGCCGAAAATGCGTTGCCCGAAATAAAATTGCAACATGCCAAAAAACATGAAAACACCTGCCAAACCAAAGCCATAATGCCAGCCTACGGTTTCTCCGATATAACCACAAAGCAAAGAACCTAAAAACGATCCAGCGTTGATTCCCATGTAGAAAATCGTATATCCAGCATCTTTTTTCGAGCTAGAATCCGGATAAAGCTGTCCGACCATGGAAGAAATATTCGGTTTGAACATGCCATTTCCGAGTACCATCAATGCTAATCCTAAATAGAAAAAGTTATCCGAAATACCTTCTAAGGCCATGGAAGCATGCCCTAAAGTCATGGTCAGCGCGCCAATAAGGATCGCTTTTTTGTACCCAGTTAGTTTATCGGCGATAATACCACCGATTAGTGGCGTAAAATACACTAAGGAAGTGTACCATTTGTAAAGCGACATCGCTTCCTCATTGTTCCATCCCCAGCCGCCTTTAGCAATTTCAGAAACTAAAAAGACTGTTAAAAGCGCCCGCATGCCGTAGTAGCTGAAGCGCTCCCACATTTCAGTAAAGAACAAAACCAGTAATCCGGCTGGATGGCCAAACACCATTTTATCGTCAATACCTTTCTTTGCCAAGTGTTTTACAAGGCCATCATCGTTGTGTTGGATCATATTTTATTAAATGCAATATGGTTGATTAGTTGTACACTATGCCAGCGCAGAATCGGTTTTTGTTGTAAGCGATGATTCGGCTGTCGCGACAAAGAAAAGAAAAAAAATATTATTCTCCTTGAAATCGCTGTAACAATGCCTTGGTAAGTTTGATTCCTTGAGTCTCATCCAAAGTTTCACCTTCATATTCGATACCGATATAACCACTATAACCGCCATCTTTTACGATTTTCATCATACGCGGGTAATCGATTTTGCTTTCCATACCTTGCGCATCAAAATCCCAAGATTTGGCGCTAATTCCTTTTGCGAATGGCATCAAATCGGTAACGCCCTGATAGCGATCGTACTCGTAGAAATTCCCAAAATCCGGCAATGAACCACAATTGTCTAAATTGACTGCCGCCAATACGCCTGAAAGCCAATTTCCGTCGGATGAAATACCACCGTGATTCTCAACGACAACTTTGATGTTAGCGCCCTTCCCATAAGAAGATAACGTAGTTAAACTTTCCACGACGCGCTTCGCCACTTCTTCGGGCGTGCCCTTACCTGCAGCGTTTACCCGTACTGCATGACAGCCCAATTCTTGCGCAGCATCAATCCACCGGTAGTGATTTTCGACGGCTTGCTTTCTTTTCGCTACATCGGCATCGCCCAAATCACCTTCGCGATCAATCATAATCAACACATTCTTCACATTGTGATCTGCAGCACGTGCATTCAAATCTTTTAAATAAGTAATATCCTTGGATTCATCTTTGAAAAACTGACTAACGTATTCTACCGCGTGGATTCCAAATTCATTGGCTGCAAAAGCTGGAAAATCGATGTTCTTTAATTTTCCGCCACGGATGGTGCGATGTAGCGACCATTCTGCTAAGGAAATTTCGAACCAAGGTTTAATTCCAGCAGATGCGATGAAAGGAAAAAGTGGTGATAGGGCCAAGCCCGCACCCACTAAACTCATTTTTTGTAAAAATTCTCTTCGTGACTGCATATCATATTTGTTTTAGGTACATGTTGTTAGTTATGCTAAATGTTTGGCCAACCCGCGGTTAGCACATCGACCAAATGAATGGCCTGTATAGGTAATTGTTGCTTCTCAATAATTCCCTGAAGATGCATCAAACAAGTGTGATCTTGACAAATGATATACTCCGCCTGCAAATCCACGCCTTGCTTTAACAATTGCTCGCCCCAAGAAACCGACAACGGCAGATACTGCGCCTGCGTAGCTTTCCCAATCTTGCAATTTGCCACGGTCGAATTCACTTCCAATAATTCTAGTCCGCCCACTTGCTCCAAAAGCTTCTTCGCTTCATCTTTCAAGTGATACGCATTCCACGATGCACACGCAGGATGAAATATCGCCGTAGAAACAAATTCAGCTCCAAAATACTCCTTCCGAACGACATTCACTAGAAAATCCGTGATTTCGAAGATGTTCCGCTGCAAGTTTCTACATCGGTTGTGCTCCGTGGAATTCGTAAAAAGATCATTGAAACCTTCCCGAACCATACCAACCTCTGTCAATGAAGGCGAAACGACATAATCATCGCCAGCAAAATCTTCCAAATATTTCGCGCCAATTTGCTTTGCATCCTCCCAATATCCGGCCTCGTAAGCATCAATTCCGCAGGTAGTTTGCTCCGGATTATAACTTACTTCGCAGCCTGCACGTTCCAACAATCGCAATGTATTGAATGCAGTATTTGGATAAAACTGGTCGATGACAGCGGGGATAGATAAAGCAACTTTATGCATGATGATTTTTCTTAACTGATCGTTCGAAACGATATAAGCTGATCAGTAAAATGATTCCAATGATGAAAAACACGGACATAAATAATGCCGAATAACGGATGTTGTGGCTAATTTGTTCGATTAATGCGAAGCTAAATAAACCTACAACGATCGCCAGTTTCTCCGTCACGTCGTAAAAACTAAAAAATGCGGTGGTATCTTCTATGTCCGTTGGCAATAGTTTCGAATAGGTCGAGCGCGATAAAGATTGAATCCCTCCCATCATAGCGCCAACTAACAAAGCCAAAAGATAAAACTCGATCTTTGTCGTGATATAAAACGCAGCTACACAAATAAATATCCAAACCGAGACAACCAATATCAACACCATGGTATTGCCAAGCGGTTTTGCCAATTTCGACATGACATACGCACCTGCAATTGCGATTAGCTGAATAAGCAAAATTGCAGCGATCAACTCCGACATCTCCAATCCAATCTCCTTTGTTCCGAAAGCGGTCGCTACGATCATTACCGTTTGCACGCCCATGGAATAGAAAAAATAAGGTACTAAAAACCGTTTTATTTGCGGAATAGTTTGGATTCTTTTGACGACGCCGACGAATTCTGCTTTCACTTTACCCATGATGGATAATCCGGTTGCAATGGGCGATGGCCTGCTTTCTGGCAATCTGCGAAAGGGAATTTGAGAAAATCCTAACCACCACGCTCCCACCAAAAAGAAGGATAAACGCGCTGGAAATGACGCATCCGTAATCCCGAACCATTCCGGCTTCAAGACAAACACAAAACAGATAAGCTGCAAAGTAACGCAGCCAACATAACCGTAAGCGAATCCTTGCGCACTTACCTTATCTTGCCGATCGACAGTTGCAATTAATGGCAGGTAAGAATTGTTGAATGCTAAACCTCCAATATATCCGGCCGCAGCTAATGCATACAAGAAAATACTGATTTCTAACGTATCTAGCTTAAAGAAAAACAATCCCATGCAAGCGAGTGCACCGATGTAGGTAAATACCTTCATGAAATACTTTTTGCGTCCGCGGATATCAGCGTAAGCCGAAATGAACGGCAACGCAAATGCCATAATCAAATAAGCGATGGAAAGTGCAAAATTGGATAAAGCGGTATTTACAATCGGATAACCAAAGAAATGTACAACGTCACCGAAGTCCTCTGAAAAGGTAATCGCGGTGTAATATGCAGGAAAAATGGTTGATGTAATCACTAAATTATAGGCAGAATTTGCCCAATCGAACATAGCCCACGATCGTATCGTTTTGGGATTGTCCTTTTCTAAATCTTGAATATGCATAGCGTACAGCGAATATACTACAATGGCGCAATACCTCGCGCTAAAAATTATGATGAATAAAGGTCATGATCTTTACCATCTCGCCTTTCACCGCTTTCAGATTATCGACATGATTGTTGTTCATAAAGGAAAAGGCATATCGCTTCCCACTTGCGGAAGTTAAGAATCCGCTTTGCGCATACACGCCGCTGATTGTTCCAGTTTTTGCCCAAATAAACGGCTTTCCTTTATGCAAAGTATACATATTTCGCAATGTCCCGCTTGATCGACCTGCCGGAAAATAACCTAATAACATCTGTTCATCGCGAACCGCACCGCGCAACAAAAGCAACAATTCGATCATACTATTTGGAGTTACCTTATTGTAGAACGATAAACCGCTAGCGTCGTGGAGATCGATTTTATGGCTAAATGACTGATAAAAATTTTCATTCATATATCCTCTCATTTTTAACGCGTTAAATTGGTTGAACTGAAGAAAAGAACACACATAATTTAATTGTTCAGCCAGAAAGTTATCGCTGTAAAGCATCATTTCGCGCAAAACGTTTCGTGTGGAATTGGAATAAATATATCGCACCTGCGATGGCATGCTGTAACCGGACAACAGCTCAATTTCTCTTTTCAACGTATCCCGTAATAGCTCTACAAAAAGATGTTCATTGTAAATGAAAGGCTTTTCCGTTGAGAATCCGGCAGGCATTCGATAGCTGGTCATGTCGAAATAGTTCTCGTGCGCGTGGCGGATAATATCGAAGCCAGCGATTCCGGGCTTCACGCTTACTTTAGTTTCGAACCATTTCGGAATTGCCAGTAAATTTCCACGTACGTTTCGGAAGCGAACGGTGTTTCCATAAATTGGAAAGCTAGTGATATCCGGCTGAAAATCATTTTGGTAATCCTCCGCGGCCCAACCATTCCTATAAGCTGTCTCCAAAACTTGCGCCGGCGCATAATACAACTTGTAACGCGTTTTGGAAAGAAATTTAAATACCTTTCCGCTATCTAGCTTTCGATGCAAGAATGTTGGATCACCCGTTCCCCAAAAGATCAAAGAATCCCCTTTCACGATGTATGCCAATCCGGGAATAGAATCCCCTAAATGTTTTAAACTTTGAAATAAGGTAAACAACTTGGTATTGGAAGCGGGCGTAAATCGCGCTTCATCGCGAACACCATAAACATATTTATTCTCATCTAAGTCATACAACGAAAATCCATAGAAATGTCGATTCAAAACTGAAGACTGAGAAAACAAGCTCGATAAAGTATCGAATTGCTGCGCTTCAGTAGAAAACGCAAATGCAAAAAATAGCAATGAAAAAATCCTTCTTTTCATAACGGTAAACATACCAAAAAAACAATTTACCTCGCCTATCTGTTAGTACACTAAACAACGAAAGGAGAAGTTATGAGCATTAATAAAGATGAAGAAAAAAAAGGAAAATTGACTGAAGAAGTGAATTCAGATCGAGGACATTTGCCGGAGGATCAGAAGAAAGAATCTGAAAAAGGCGACGGTTACGTTCCACCAACACCGGAAGTACCTTCCGCAAACAACGCTCGTCAGCACGATGAGCCAATCACCAGCAAAACACCGCGAGCTGGACAACACTAAAGCGAAAGGGCGAATAAGAAAAAACTTATTCGCCCTTTTTAATACCTTTGCATGATTATGGCAAACAGCGCTCCCAAATTACATCCAGATAATAGAAACGTAAAAGGTTATCATTTTGCAAAGTTGATTAAGGCGGAGCCGGAATTGAAAGCGTTCACGGTAACCACACAGAAAGGCACGGAATCGATTGATTTCAAAAATCCGCAAGCGGTTTTTACCTTGAACAAAGCGATTTTAAATGCTGAATATGGTGTAAAGAATTGGAAGCTGCTTGCTAATAGTTTATGTCCTCCCATTCCCGGCCGCGCAGATTATATTCATTACGTACATGACTTGCTCCAAAGCGAAAACAAGCCTTTACATGTTTTGGATGTGGGAACAGGATCAAGTTTGATATATCCTTTAATTGGCGCCAGTTTGTATCCTTGGACATTTGTAGCCACAGATACAAACGAGCAATCACTTGATAATGCTTATGAAGTATTGGATTCAAATCCTGATTTAAAAGCACGCATTAAACTACGTCTGCAGAGGCAATCTGAAAATATTTTGGAAGGCATTATTCGTCCGAACGACCAATTTGATTTGATTATTTGCAATCCACCGTTCTACAGCTCCCGCGAACAGCATTGGAAAACCGTGGTATCTAAGCACGAAAAATTGCACAAGGGAAAAGATCTTCCAGTGCAAAATTTTGGTGGTTTAGCAAATGAGCTTTGGTGTAAAGGTGGAGAAAAAGCATTTATTACGCAGATGATCTACGATAGTTTGCGCTATAAAGGTCAGTTGCTTTGGTGCACGGCGTTAGTGGCTGATAAAGCGCATTTAAAACCACTTATTGCGGTTTTGGAATACCACAAAGTTCCGCAGATTGAGATCGTAGAGATGCAACAAGGACAGAAGAGCACCAGAATATTGGCTTGGCGCGTACGATAATCGTAAATCGCGCCAAACATATCTTTTATTTAATTTCCAGTTTAGTTGCCCAATTCCGACATAAATTTTATGCGCATCAGCTGAATATCCTCGTAGGTATAATCTGCTTCGCCAAGTGTATCTAACGCACTCTTTACCGTATCAATTTCGGCAGAAAGGAAATAGTCGTACACCTCATCTTGACGATCTTGATCAATCATTTCATCAACGAAATAAGCAATATTCAATTTCGTTCCCGAGTTGACAATGGATTCAACCTCGCGTAACATATCTTCATAACTGATTCCTTTGGAAGATGCAATATCGTCTAAACCAATCTTCCTGTCGATATTTTGAATAATAGAAACCTTTAACGCTGATTTATTGGCTGTACTTTTGATTACCAAATCTTGCGGACGATCAATATCATTTTCCTCCACATATTTACGAATTAGCTCCGCAAAAGCGCCACCGAATTTGACTGCTTTACCGCTACCAACGCCATGAATTTGTTTCAACTCATCAATCGTCACGGGATAGTGTGTACACATCTCATCCAGCGATGGATCCTGAAAGATTACAAACGGTGGTAAAGACTTTTGTTTGGCAATTTTCTTACGCAAATCTTTAAGCAACTGTAACAACGTCGTATCCAAAGTGCTTGCAGCGTGATTATGCTGACCGCCGATTGCGGCTTCCTCCGCCGATTCCATCGGTTTGTTCAACACAAACTTAAGTGGATATGGATTTGCTAAATATTTGCTCCCTGAATCGGTTAACATCAACAGACCATAATGATCAATGTCTTTCTTAATAAAATCAGCAAGCTCCGCTTGGCGAATTAAGGACTTCCAATAAATAACGCCTTGCTCCTTCCCGGATCCGAACAACGGGTGTACGTCGTGTTTGTAGGAAGATATTGGTTGGTTATTTTGCCCCATCATCACGTTGATAATGTGATGATCGTCGAACTTGTGCCCCTGTTCCTTAATGAAACCTAAAACCTGCAATAACGCAGGCTCTGCATCGAAATGTACACGCGTAGAACGACAATTATCGCACATTGAGTTACAGCCAGTTTCATCGAAAGATTCACCGAAATAATGCAAAATTTGCTTTCGTCGGCAAATGGAAGATTCCGAATAATCGATCACTTCCTTTAATATCTGTGTACCAATTTCCCGTTCGGAAACTGGCTTATCTTTCATAAATTTCGTTAGCTTCTCGATATCCTTTTCGGAATAAAAAGCTACGCAAACACCTTCGCCACCATCTCGCCCGGCGCGCCCGGTTTCCTGATAATAGCCTTCCATAGACTTCGGAATATCATGGTGGATCACGAATCGAACGTCCGGTTTGTCGATCCCCATGCCAAAAGCAATTGTCGCTACGATCACTTCCACATCTTCCATCAAGAATTTATCCTGAGTATCGGCGCGAACCTTCGCGTCTAATCCGGCGTGATATGGTAACGCCTTAATACCATTTATATTAAGTACTTCAGCGATTTCCTCAACTTTCTTACGGCTTAAACAATACACAATTCCTGTTTTCCCGGCATTATTGCGAATAAACCGTACGATTTCCTTAACGACGTCGCGTTTAGGACGTACTTCGTAGTACAAATTGGTACGATTGAAAGAAGATTTGAATAAAGCTGCGTCGTTCATTTGCAAATTCTTTCGAATGTCCGACTGTACCTTCGGTGTAGCGGTTGCCGTTAATGCAATGATCGGTATACCTTCTCCGATTCCATTAATTACCTGCCGTATTTTTCTATACTCCGGACGGAAATCATGTCCCCATTCCGAAATACAATGTGCTTCATCCACCGCAACGAAAGAAATGGTAATGCTGCGTAGAAACTGAATATTTTCTTCCTTTCCAAGCGATTCAGGAGCAACATAAAGCAGTTTCGTACGTCCTTTAGAAACGTCGTCTTTAACGCGTGTCACTTCGCTTTTGGTTAACGACGAATTTAGGAAATGTGCGATACTGTCGCTCCCGCCGAAGGCGCGAAGCTGATCCACTTGGTTTTTCATCAGCGCAATAAGCGGTGAAATGACGATGGCCGTACCTTGACTCATTAAGGCCGGCAATTGATAGCAAATGGATTTACCGCCACCAGTAGGCATGATTACAAACGTATCTTTCTTATTAAGTACGTTGGTAATGATGGCTTCTTGATCACCTTTGAAAGTATCGAACCCAAAAAACTCTTGCAAATTATCAAACAGTGATTTTTCTATTTCCATAGATAAGACGACATATACAAATGATTCACATTTAATCTTTTCTGCGACAAAAATATCAGGAGAATAAAAATACAGTTTTTCCAAGAGAATCCGAAACCTTGTATCTTTTTTGTGTGTATGCAGTTTTCAATTGACTTTTAAACCAAAAGTGATACTTTTGGTCTGAAAATTGATTTAACAACATTCAAACAGAAACTTTACAAGATGAAAAAGATAAATAGTATCATTTTAGCGGTAATCACTTTAGTAAGTTTGGCATCCATGACAGTAGTGCAGGGAACATTTAAGTTCGATGCTGAAACACACGATTTCGGAAAAATCCCTCATAATCAACCAGCATCTTTCGAATTTACCTATTCCAATGATGGTGATGCGCCGATTATCATTTCTGAAGTAAGGCCGACCTGCGGATGTTCGGTTGCAGATTTCACAAAAGCTCCGGTTAAGCCAGGCGATTCAGGTGCGATCAAAGTCACTTACGACGCGAGCGTGAAAGGACCATTTACCAAGTCCTTCATCGTTAAATCGAATACGAACACACCGGTAAAAAACTTAACCATTAAAGGAAACGTAGAATAGAGATATCAATTCTATAAAAATAAATTCAATAACCGCATCCTCATCCGATGCGGTTATTTTTTTGGATGCTGCCTTGCAAGAAATTGTTAACTTTGCGCAAAACAATACTATGCCAACGATATCCACTCGCGGACAACAAATGCCCGCATCTCCTATCCGAAAACTGACGCCTTTTGCCGATCAGGCTAAGAAAGATGGCAAGAAAATATATCACCTAAACATCGGTCAACCGGACATCAAAACACCAGCTGGGATGTTGCAAGCGATTCGCGATATTGATTTCGATGTTTGGGCATACACGCCTTCCGAAGGTACAGCGACGTATCGCAATAAGCTTGCGGAATATTACAACAAGCTAAACTACAACATTCAGCCGAGCGATATCATTGTAACAAATGGCGGATCGGAAGCAATTACTATTGCGATGCAAGCGTGTTTAAACCCGGGTGATGAAATTATTATTCCAGAACCGTTTTACGCGAATTACAATGGTTTTGCATGCCCGGCAGAAGTAACTATCCGTCCGATCATGTCACATATTGAGAATGGTTTTGCTTTACCAAGCATCGCCGATTTTGAAAAAGTGATTAACGAGAAAACGAAAGCGATTGTAATTTGTAATCCAAACAATCCTACCGGATATTTATATTCTCGCGAAGAACTGGAAGCACTGAAAGAACTGTGCTTGAAGTACGATTTGTATTTATTTGCGGACGAAGCATACCGTGAATTCTGTTATGATGGTCGCGAATTTATTTCTCCAATGCACTTAGCAGGATTAGAGAATCACGTCGTTATTTTTGACACTGTTTCGAAGAGATATTCTGCATGTGGCGCGCGTTTGGGATGTTTCATCACCAAGAATCAGGAGTTATACGGCGTGGCTTTGAAATTTGCGCAAGCAAGACTTTCTCCACCAGCGGTAGCACAAATCGCAGCAACGGCAGCTGTGGATACGCCACAAAGCTATTTCGATGAGGTTTTGGAAGAATATACTGAACGCCGTGATGTCTTGGTGAACGGACTGAATAATATTCCGGGTGTTTACTCTCCAAATCCGGGCGGTGCTTTTTACGTAGTAGCGCGTTTTCCAATTGATAATGCAGATCGTTTCTGCCAATGGATGTTAGAAAGTTTTTCGTATGAAAACGAAACGGTAATGATGGCGCCAGCTGCAGGATTCTACAGTTCGAAAGATGCGGGACAAAACGAAGTGCGTTTGGCTTATGTGTTGCATACAGATGAATTGAAAAAAGCGTTGGTTTGCTTGGAAAAAGGTTTAGCAGCCTATCCTGGAAAAACAGCTTAACTAGAAAATAGATAATCTAACAAAATCCCGTTGCTCACCGCAACGGGATTTTATTTTTACGAATTTGTACTGCTAATCAATCGTTTTATAATTCGCAAACGGTGCGTATACTTTTGGGTTTCCTCTTGAAAAATCCCCGTCATATCAATGCGATCAATGCGCACTTTTGCAGAAGCATGGAAAATACGTTCGCTATCCAACATGATACCTACGTGCGTAATTCGTCCTTCCTCGTTATCGAAAAACGCTAAATCCCCTACTTTCACTTCCTGTAAAAAATCGATTGTTTCGCCCTGCAAAGCTTGCTGCGAAGCATCTCTCGCCAACGAAACACCGAAATGTCGATAAAACAGTTGCGCCAAACCCGAACAATCTATGCCGAATCGGCTACGTCCGCCCCACAAATAAGGCGTTTGCAAATAATATTGAACAAACTTCGGCCATTCTTGCTGAAAATCATCTGCCGTAGGCTTCCTCAACTTTCCATTAACCTTATGGGATTTGCCTTCCAAATCTAGTAGCCCGTCAGCTGGAAAAACGCAACCGTGTAAAACCGGAAATGATGAACCTCCATCGATCTCAACTTCGACATCTGCCAAATCTACAATAAGAAAATTATTCATGGATTCTTCCAGAAAACTTGATTGACCACGTTGGATCCAGCCTTCATACGCCGGATCAGCAACTTTAATACGCAACCATTCTGGACGTTCTTCTAGAATATCGAAATATTCTCCAAAAAGCAATTGGGAAACCTGCTCACCGCGGTGACTGGGTTCTGATCGCATCGGTATCACCGATAAATTACAGACTGCTTGTCGTTTCATGTTTAAATAATCTGCTTTTTTGTAATGACACGGAATGTCCAAATAACTACCGTCGTTGAGCCCTACTCACTTGTGTTCGGCAGTCATAGACATTTCATACTGCAAGTTAACGCAATTCGTTGTGTAAGGCCAAACCATTTCAAACAAAAAAACAGGCTTATCGGTTATCTATATAAACTAAAACGCTATTGCTATGACAGGACATACATTTCAACGAATTTTAATTGCATTAGATGACAGTCCGGGCTACGACAAAGCCATCGCTTACGCGAAACCTTTTGTAAATGACACCGGTGCAAGCTTGGCTTTACTGACTGTAACCTCGGTAACATCTCCAGCAAATTTCGGCGCGGATCCGCTATTAGGTCAGCAACCCATTGTGGTTCCCGATGTGTCAGACGCACAACAAGACGGAGCACAACGCTTCTTGCAAAATCTGCGCGCAGAATTCCCAGAAACGCAGGATGTAAAATTGTTGAATAATATAGGGAATGTTCGTGACGAGATTTTATCGTCGGCGGCCGAGTGGAAAGCCGACTTAATAATTATGGGAACCAATGGCAGAACGGGATTTGATCACTTCTTATCGGGAAGTGTAGCAGAATCGGTAATCAGAAAATCAACCTGTCCGGTCTTGGTGATTCCAGTTGGCGATGAAGAAGAGAATTAATTATTTTTTTCGAAAGCTCGCAACGTACATGGAATCTGCCTGACGATCATACCCTAATATTGGCTTTTGATCAATCAGTTCCAATGCGCCATCTTTTAAAATGCGATCGACGACCGATTCGTTTTCTGCGGCAAAAACCGAACAAGTGATGTATAATAGTTGTCCTCCCGTCTTCAAATATGGGAGGACATTTTTTATAATATTATATTGCAGATGATGAAAATGATCTATGCTTGCTGGATCGAATTGCAGCAACATTTCGGGCGTACGACCCCAAGTTCCAGAACCAGAACATGGTGCATCTACTAGAATGCCATCAAAAGTTTCTCCACGCATAATATGATCAACGGGTTGAGAAAGATCTAGAATTTTTTTGCGGTATTGGTTTGCTTTAATTCCGGCAATCTCAAAGCGTTCTTCCAAATTTATAAGGATCGACAAACGAACATCGGAAACAGTCAGATTTATATCAGGGCATTGATCCAACATCATAAGCGATTTTCCACCCGAAGCTGCGCAACAATCCCACCATTTTTGATCGGCTTCTAAATTAAGCAGGTCGGCGGTTTGTTGCGAACTAAAATCTTGCACTTCGTACCATCCGTTCGCTTGTTTTATACCCCCTACATTAAATCCGTTCGGGAAAGCGATGGTTTGTCCTTCTAGCAATTCGAAAGGTGCTTGCACCTTTTTCAAAATAGCAACAAGTTCATCGTAATGCGTTCGCTTCGCTCGAATAAAAAGTTTAGGCTGAATTAAATGGCTTTGCGCAAACGCTTTTGCTTCTACTTGTTTCGATAAAGCATATTTATTCGGAAATATATCTTCGACAAATTTACCGTATTCTTTCTCGACGACCCCTATTTTATCTGATAGCGAATTTGCGATTAAATCATTCCACTCGGGCTTCCGCACAGCGATTAAACTGCTTGATTCTTCGCACAGAAATTCCGCAATAAGCAATCGTTCTTCGACCTCAAGTCCACTTAAAGCATTTCCCAAGCGGAAATAATTATAGCAAAGACGAGAAGTCATACGGCGATCCGTTGATCCCATTTGCCTATTTGCTTTGTAAAATTTAGTCAGAAATCTTGACAAAGGTTCCTTATAGCTATAGCCATTCAGAACCTTCAGAAAATTTTGGACTTGGTGAAATACCCGTTTTTCGGACATAGAAAAGATAAACGCTATTGAAATTTACCGAATCGATACTCTAAAAGGTTGACACCGAAATTCACGTAACCCCAACGATCGTTGCGATTAAATTTGTAATTGCTGTACAAGCCTTCGAATGTTTCTTTCGTTAAATGTTCTGCATAATCACGACCATATTTTTGCAACAAATTGCCGAAGTATGTTCCCGAATCGAAACCTTTATAAGCATGATCCGATGGCGTTATTCCGTAAGCAGATTTATAAGCCGATTGAAAATTACGCGTTGCAGAAGAAAGTTCATTCAGATGGCTTTCGGATGTAATCACAGGACGATAGAATGTGAAGTTGCTGTAGGAGCTGAAGTCAATTCTATTCCAAAGTGGATGACCATAAATACGAAAATCGATATTTTCTTCCAGCGACTTTTGATCCATTACGTTGAGCAAACTTTTCAATTGATTTCTGTCGGTTGTACCCGTAATAACGTGGTATCTTACGCCAGATGTCAAGCGATCATTTAACTGCGATGCAGAAGAAATCGAAACAATTTCGGCTTGCGGAATACGCTCTTTAATATCGGCTGGAAAACCTTGTATAAATTGTTGATGATCGCTATTAGCCGTGTTGTAAATAACTACCACATCGCCTTCGTGAAAGTTCTTGGCCAATTCAGCAGATACCGCACGCATGTGAATGCTGATTGGCGGAGTTACTGAAATTAAGTTCGGAAGGTTGAACTCCGTCGGCATAGTAGCCGCTAAAGGATTTACCTGTAGTACCGAAGCATTCAAATCGCGATTCGAACTAAAAGCTTTTATTTCGGCTGGATAAACTGGTCCAACGATTAATGTTGCATCTTTAATTTCTTGCGATGCAGCCAGATTTGCGTTATGTCCGGCGTTATCTCTGGAATCCAGCACCTGAAGTTCAAAACGTTTATCAGATTTTGCAACTTGCTGCAATCCCAATTGGAAACCCTGATAAAAATCTAGTGCTAACGCAGAACGCTTCACATCTTCTTCCGACAAAGAAGAAGATGCTACCCGATCCAATTGAAAAGGAAGCACCAGAGCGATACTTCCGCCAGTGTACTTTTTTGCTTTTTCGGTCAGCACTTCATTTTCTCCGCGTGTTTTATCATCACGTCCAGATTCCGCTTCTTCGCTTTTGCCTTCTACGTTACTCACCGTTTGACCAGGAGAACGCAAAACGCCACGAGTTTTCGGAGCACAGGAAGAGATTGCTAGCGCTGCTGCGAAAAAACCAATTAAATAAGTACACTTCATATCGACTTTATTATTTTATTCCCACTCAATAGTTGCGGGCGGTTTTGAACTAATATCGTACACAACACGATTAATTCCCTTAACGTGATTGATGATTTCGTTAGAAATTTTTGCCAGCAATTCGTAAGGCAAGTGAATCCAATCCGCCGTCATTCCGTCTAAAGATCCAACGGCGCGTAAAGATACAACGTGCTCATAAGTACGCTCATCACCCATCACGCCAACTGATTGCACCGGCAAGAAAATTGTTCCAGCTTGCCAAATCTTATCGTACCAACCTGCTTCGCGCAAATTGCGTATGTAGATATCATCTGCTTCTTGCAAAATCCGTACCTTTTCAACAGTAATATCGCCTAATATACGAATTCCTAATCCAGGCCCTGGGAACGGGTGTCTTCCTAAGATCAGCGGATCGACTTCTAACGTTTTACCAACACGTCTAACCTCATCCTTAAACAATGTTCTTAACGGTTCGATTACCTTCAATTTCATGTAGTCAGGCAATCCGCCCACGTTGTGGTGAGATTTGATGGTTGCAGATGGCCCATTTACAGAAATAGATTCTATCACATCTGGATAAATAGTTCCCTGACCCAACCATTTTGCTTCAACGCCATCCGGCAATTCCGCTTGTATTTGCTTCGCGGCATCGTCGAATACATCGATAAAAGCGCCGCCAATGATTTTACGTTTTTGTTCCGGTTCAGAAACCCCGGCCAATTTACCGTAGAATTGATCTTTAGCATTCACGCCTTTGATGTTCAATCCCATATTCTCGTAAGAATCCAACACTTCTTGGAACTCATTCTTACGTAGTAAACCATGATCCACAAAGAAGCAATGTAATCTATCGCCGATCGCGTGATGCAACAATACCGCAGCAACGGTAGAATCCACGCCGCCAGATAGCGCCATAATCACGTGATCATTTCCTAATTGTTCTTTCAAATCAGCAATCGTCATTTCCACGAATGCATCCGCCGTCCAATCTTGCGTACAGCCGCAAATATCTACGACAAAGTTTTTCACCAAAACCTGCCCATCGGTACTATGCGTTACCTCCGGGTGAAATTGGATTCCATACGTGCGCGTTCCTTCGATATGATAAGCCGCAACACGCACCTTATCTGTACTTGCGATTACGCGGAAATTGGAAGGAACTTCTTTAATGGTATCACCATGCGACATCCAAACTTGCGATTGCGTTGGAATTCCAGCTAATAATGGATTTTCCTGATCCACAAACATCAAGTTTGCTCGACCATATTCGCGAATTTCAGAAGGCAAAACCTCTCCCCCATTATGCTGTGCCAGATATTGAGCGCCATAACAAACGCCAAGCACGGGGTAATCTCTTGTCATCGAAGCAAAATCAACCTGCGGAGCATCTTCCTGACGAACAGAATATGGACTTCCGGAGAAGATAATTCCTTTTACGGTTTCATCAAAAGCAGGGATATTGTTGAACGGATGAATTTCGCAATAAACATTCAGCTCGCGCACACGACGTGCAATCAGCTGCGTATATTGTGACCCAAAATCGAGGATAATAATTTTTTCTGACATGGCGCAAAGTTACATATTCAAGATGATTTTTGCACGCCAAATATTTGTACCTTAGCATTTACACTATTCGGATTGACACAACATGAAATTTGGCAGCGTAAACGACCCTTCTTCGATTGATTTTTCACTTCCTGAAACACCAAAGGAAACCCTTAATTTGCTCAAAAAACAGCAAAATAACGAACCATTCGAAGCGTATGTGGGCTGCGCCAAATGGAACAAAACGGACTTAAAAGGTTTCTATCCGCGGGGTACCAAAGATGAGTTGACGTATTACGCTACGCAATTTAATTCCATTGAATTAAACGCGACTTTCTACAATTCCCCTTCGAAAGATCAGGTAAAAACGTGGAAAAATAAAACGGGAAACGACTTTAAGTTTTTTCCTAAAATTCCGCAATCGATCAGTCATTACAGCCGCCTGCTCAATACGAAAGAAAAAGTGACGGATTTCGTTGATTCGACCGTACTATTCGAGGAAAAGTTAGGCATGGGATTTCTACAACTGCATGATAATTATAAACCGAAAGATTTCGATCGCCTAGCTGAATGGCTTAAAGACTTTCCGGCAGGATATCCACTAGCGGTTGAGGTACGAAACGAAAGTTGGTTTGCTGACCAAGCTGTCGCTGAAAAGTTCTACACTTTACTCGAAGAAACCAACAAAACAAATATCATCGTTGATACTGCTGGACGCAGAGATATGCTGCACATGCGATTGACCACTCCTATTGCATTTATTCGTTATGTCGGGGCGAACGCACCTTCAGATTACAGCCGATTGGAGGATTGGGTAAAACGAATTGTGGAATGGAAAACAGCCGGTTTGCAGAAGCTTTATTTTTTCATTCATCAGAACATCGAAAAAGAATCTCCTTTACTGGCTACGCACTTTATCACTTTAATTAATAAAGAACTCGGGTTGAATCTCAAATTACCGAATAATGACAAATTATTTTAAAAATCATTTGGTTTGAAAAATAAAGTCTACTAGATTTGTAGAGTATTCAGAATTGCAGATGCAATACCAACCGAGTTTTTACCGCGGTGGTCATTATAATACGGGATTTAGTCCAAAAGAAAACAGACCCGCATTGCTGAATACAGTTTATGGTTACACATTAATTCTAAACGAGTATGCACACACCACAGGAACTGTATCAACATCTTATTCAAAATTTCCATCAATATTCTGTTCGGGAATTGATCAATCTAAACAACGATTTAGTGCGTAATGCTTCTTGGGGATCGCACAAAGCGACGTTTCGAACGGCAGTATTAAATAGTTTGGCTAGAAAAGGCGTGGATTTATCGCCGATTACGTCACATGACGATGGTTTTACTACCATTCAGCTGGTTCCGGTCGATTTAGATGAAAACAATTCATTGATTCCCTTAGCGTGCTAAGGGAATCAATGGAAAGGTTATTTATTGATTCGTGATCGCATAAAGAGCAAATGTTCCCAACCAATGCGAGCCCATATAATCGTCTTCCTTTGTCAAATTAGGCAAGCTAAATGACATGTGCTCATCCGCGATTTTGCGCAAATGATTTAGTTGTGGAAGTTCGTGCGTGATACCGTACAAACAAGCTGCGCGACTGTAATTCAAGCCATCTAAATGTACCAGTTGCCCATCAGTCCGATCTTTAACGATAGCAGGGTCCAGTTTGAAGTCAGCTTCATAAACTTGAGGAAGAAACTGCTTCAACCATTTATCGTAACGATCGCCTCCTAATAACTTGCTCATTAAATACGCTTCTTCCAAACATGGAGAGAGAAAATCAGATCCACTCGGTTCGTAAGAGAAATCGCAGTTCTTATCGTTCTCAAACAATCGTACAGCATGTTCGGTAATAGCATCGATTAAAGCTTGATCTTTCGCTGTAATGGCGTAATCTAACATCAGCGACAAGCCGAAGGCTGTATTATCATGCTTTCCAGAACGGATTGGATAAACCAATTTCGGTAAATAATCCATCAATTTCCCGCGGAGCAACTGCACTAATGGGTCCAGTGATTTCGCCCAGCGTTTTGCATCTGGATCTTCCCAAGTAATCAGTTCTTCTTGAAGCTTGAACAACCAAGCCCAGCCATAGGTACGCTCAAACGATAAATTGTTTTTATCCTCGAAGAAAGCTTTCTCGATGGCAGCATTCTCGTCGGTGATGTGCGCGTTTAACATACTGCGAACTTTTCCATCCGCATCTAAATCACTATGACTTTTCAGCAGTTTCATAATCGACCAATAGCCGTGCACAGAAGAATGCCAATCAAAACATCCGTAAAAAATCGGACGTAAAACGCGAGGTGGTTTCAAATCCGCATCGCTGCCAATTGATTGTCCTAACTTGTTTGGATATTCTACATTGACGCAATGCACGGGCATGTCAAAAATCGTCTTTGCCTGCTGTTGACTTAACTCAAATTTCGTTTCAACAGGTTCTTGATCAACGTGCTTTTCCGCCGGATCATTTCCGCAAGAAAACAATCCTTGAACAGCAATTAATACTATCGGAATCAGCGAAAACCGTACGCGTGCAGATTTATTCATGTATGAGGTTGTTAAAGTTTTGAGGTTTAAAGATAGGAAAAATGAAAAAGCTTGCCACAGAAAGTTTGCAGGTTGGAAAATGTATTTGAATTGTCATAGTTCAAAAATGAGTTCTACGACATTTTGAAATAAACGTTTCAGATTATACCTTTGCTTCCACGTTATGGCAAGAAATGTTGAATTTAATGAGGAGTTAGCCATCCAAAAAGCAATGGAAGTTTTTTGGGAAAAGGGCTATAATGGCACTTCATTACGCGATTTGACAGAAGCGATGCAAATCAATAGTAGCAGTCTATATAACACCATTGGTGACAAGGAACAACTATATTTTCGCTGCATTAAACACTATACAGATATTCGGAAAAGCGATTTAAAGGCGCGTTTATCCAGTGATTCTTCTCCTAAAGCAATCTTAATTCGGTACGTACGAGATGCCACTAACGTAATTCTTGGCGAAGGCAAAAGCTGTTTGGCAATAAAATCGGCATTCGAAATAGGCGATAGTAATCCTGCGGTAAAGCAGTTGCTAAAAGCCGACAGCGATGTGAACTATGACTTTCTATGCACGCTGATTGGAAAGGCAATAGATGTGAAAGAAATCAACACGCAGGAATCTCCAGAAATATTAGCCGATTTCTTTTTGAGTAGCTGGACAGGCTGGTACGAATCCTACATTTTACACAAAGACGAAGCTAAAATCCGCGCGATGGCAGCATTTTTTATTCGTCAAATCATCCAATAAAATTTTTTTGCCTATTCTGAAACAAATGTTTTAAATAAAAACAGAGTATTCATATACAATTCTGAAACGATCACTTTAAAATAATAATTACTATGACAACATCAACTCAAATGCTCAGCAATCTTCAAGGAAAGACAGCTGTGGTCACAGGCGGAACAAAAGGAATTGGCAGAGCTATTGCCGACAAACTAGCCTTGGAAGGCGCGCAAGTTATCGTTACTGCGCGAACTAAACCATCGGAAGAAAACTTCCCCTATCATTTTATTGCTGCGGACGCAACTTCTGGAGAGCAAATAGCAGCTTTGACAGCAGAAATTAAATCAAAATTTGGAAGCATTGATATCTTGGTCAACAACGTTGGTGGCGCAACCGCACCGATGGGTGGTCATAGCACATTGACCGATGAAGATTGGGAAAACGAGTTACAACTTAATTTATTGAGTGCCATCCGAATTGACAGAAATCTTATTCCCATTATCAAAACGGACAATGGCAGTGCTATCGTGCACATATCTTCCGTTGCTGGACGCGTGACACTGTGGAATTTAAATTTAGCTTATTCGGTAGCGAAATCTGCGTTGAATACCTACAGCAAGGCCTTGTCTAACGAATTAGTATCGAAAGGTATTCGAGTTTTGACTGTTTCTCCTGGAGCGACAAAAACACCTCCAATGCAACAATTTATTTCCGATTTTGCAGCGAAGCAAGGCTTAACTTACGAAGAAGCTTCTAAAAAAATGCTGGAACAAACCGGAGGCATTCCTATGGGAAGAATGGCCGAGCCGGAAGAAGTAGCCAACTTGGTGCACTTCTTAGTTTCCCCAGCGGCGAGTTACTTAACAGGATCAAACTTTGCTATCGACGGCGGATCGCTTCCTGTTTTTGCTTAACAGGTGTGAAGAGCTTTCAAATCGAAGGAAAGCTCTTCCATTTTTTCTAGCTCGCCACCCGATGGACTACAGATCGATTTGCTTAATAAACTTTGCAGGATTACCTCCTACGATACTATTTTCGGGAACATCCTTAATCACCACAGAACCGGCTGCTATAATGGAATTGTCACCAATAGTCACTCCGCCAACAACAACGACGTGGCCACCTATCCAAACATTGTTACCAATGATTATGGGATTTGCTATTCCTGTTTTATGCCTATCTAGTGGATGAATGTTATGTCCAGCCGTATACAGCCCAACATTTGGTGCGATCAAACAGTTGTCTCCAATGCGCACCTCCGCCATATCTAGCACTGTGAAATTATATCCAGCATAGAAATTGTTTCCGACATAGATATTGTATCCAAGATCGCAATGAAAATTATGTTCAATTACAGGGTTTTCGCCGACAAATCCGAGCAGTTGCGTAATAAGGTTTGATCGCTCATTGTCTCCGTCGTAGTCCGAATCATTGAAAGCTTTAATTAATCTTTTGGCATTTAGAAAGGCATCTTTCAATTTATGATCTCCCCTTACATAATGGATTGTATTATTCTTCATAAAGTTTGATATTTCTTTCAAAATAAAAAATATAGGATATTAAAACAACAACAAAATAATTGGATAGTGCCTTTATCATAATATTTCACAAACGCTAAATTAAAGATAAGATAACAAGCAAAATAACTCGTTGAAAGACTGAAATAATAATTTTGTTGCATTAAAATAGATTCTTCCAAAACGAATCTATGTGCTGTAACTATGAAACTACTTTTTAATCTACCTCCAAGCGGTTCGGAAGTTGAACGGTTAAATCGCGGCGATGAAAAATCCTTTGAAACGATTTATTGGACACATCATCAGAAGATTTATAGTAATATTTTAAAAATTGTACATATTCCGCAATACGCCGAAGAAATCTTGCAAGATGTGTTTATTAGTTTGTGGGAGAACAGAGCGCGGCTGGATAAGAATAGCCCAGTTGCCAACTGGTTATTCACCGTGAGCTTTAATAAATCCATGGACTTTCTGCGCAAAAAAGTGCGGGAACATTTGGACTTCGTCGATGATTTCGAAGGCATAAATGTATTGGGCGACGATCCGAAAGAACAAAGTGATATTTTGGAAGAGCAAAGTCGCATATTGGAAGAAGCTATTGCTCATCTTTCGCCTAGAAAGAAAGAAGTTTTTACGCTTTATCGGTTAGATGGTCAATCGAAAGAACAAGTTGCCGCAAAATTGAATATTACCAAAGGTTCGGTTTCAGAATATTTGAAGCAAGCCAACAAAAGCATTAAGCAATATGTGGAAAAGAATTATGCCTGCCATTATGGAAGCAGCATCAGCGTTCTGCTATACGCAAAGCTATATCTAGAAATGGTAAACTAAACCTTTCAACAAAGCACATTTAATTGATCATTCCTTAATGATTTGTTAACCAAACCAACCATTCCATTTTAGGCGGTCGCTTCGTATTTATCAGTGAAATGCGACAAGAAATCAAAAATACGCTTCGTCTATTTTGGGAAGGAAAACTAAATCGTTCGCAGGCAAAGCATTTGCTGAACGATTTGGACTCTCAAAACGACGAGTTACGACATGAATTAGAAATAGAATCGACTCAAGAAGAAAAAAATATGCTGTCTCGAGATCAATCCTGGCAGATTCTTCAAGCGATCCAAAAACAAACAGCGGCTACCAAATCTTCGTCAAAAACTCGGCGTATAAGTTGGCTTTTCCGCGCGGCGGCTATTCTTATCATTTTCGGTGTATCTTCCCTACTCTATCCCTACTTCTTCGAAAAAGAAACGAATGAAATTGGTCACATCATCACAAATTCACATCGCAATTTACATTATGTGATGGCGAATAAAGATTCGGTGACACACCTTCTTGCCGACGGCTCCATTGTTGAATTATCACCAAACAGTTCCATATGTTTCGATGATGATTATGGAGTAAATAATCGAAATATTGAGTTGAAAGGAAAAGCCAAGTTCCAGGTACAACGCGATTCAACAAAAGCATTCATCGTTACGGCTAATGGCTTCACCACGACGGCCTTGGGAACTACCTTCATTATTGATGGTAAAAAATCAGCAAACACGTCCATTCATCTTTTGTCGGGAAAAGTGGTAGTGCGCGCAACCATAACCGCAAAGCTGCAGATTAAAGATACTTATTTGACTCTTGGGCAATGCTTGTCGATCAATGAAAACACACGCTTAGCGCACATTTCGACAAAAAACCAAAACACATCTTATATAGCGAATGTTAGCGAAAACACAAAAACTCGGGGCCATGTGCCGTCGCAGATTTTAGCATTCAACAAGCTTCCATTACGCGATGTGATGGACGCACTAGAAAACCATTTCGATACAACCATTGAGGTTTCTAACGATGTTCCAAGCGTGCTTACGTTTACGGGAACTTTCTCGGAACATGACAAGCTATCAAAGATTTTGGAAACCATCTGTTTGGTCAATGACCTAAACTACATTATTGCTAAAGATGGCATGATCACCATTCTTCAAAACGAATCCATTAAATAATTATCCATACATATCTAAAATTCCAAAAATCAAACAACATCATCCCATGAAAACAAACCATTTTCTTCGGTATCCATTTTGGCTTTGGCTCGTTGGCCTCCTCTTACTCTCGGTCGAGCTACATGCACAACAACTTGGACAAATGAAGGGACGTGTGATGGATCACGAAGGCGTTCCATTAAGCGGCGTTTCGGTATCCATTACCAACAAAAACGGACTAAACAAAACCAGTTCAACAAACCAACAAGGCGTATTCTCGCTGAACGATTTGCCTAGCGGAATAGCTTACCAAATCACCTTTTCGAGAATGGGGTACAATGATTATCAGGAAAGCAATTTTACCATCAAAGCTGGTGACAAAAACTCCCTGATGGTCCGACTTTCAGAAAAATCTACGGATGTGGAAGAAGTTGTCGTAACCGCTTTGGGAATCACGCGTGCAGCGAAATCGGTCGGATTCTCGGTTCAACAGGTGGATGGCGATAAAATTCAAGAAGCGCACGAAACAAATTTGGTAAACTCCTTGAATGGCCGCGTTGCAGGTGTTAATATTACCAATTCAAATGGCGGTGTTGGAGCTTCCTCGAACATACAAATCCGAGGGCAAAATTTCGTAAGCGGATACAACTACAGCAATTCTCCATTATTTGTCGTGGATGGTATTCCGATCAGCAACAACAACGAAACATCCAACCGTGCATTTACTGGAAGACAGGATTTCAATAATCCGAACCTTACTGCCGGAGAAGGCGAAGTGGATTATGGCAACGCTGCCGGAGAAATTAATCCTAACGATATAGAAAGTATTTCGATATTGAAAGGTCCGAATGCTGCGGCACTTTATGGTTCAAGAGCTTCGAATGGCGTTGTTTTAATTACTACTAAATCAGGTAAAAACAGCAAAGGATTGGGCGTTTCTTTTAATTCAAACGTGGATTTCGGAACGCCGTTGCGATTACCTGATTATCAATTCGAATTCGGACAAGGTAGAAACGGTATTTATGAATATGTAAACGGACAAGGAACGGATGCATCAAGTTTCGATAATATCGCGGAAAACTGGGGTCCAGCTTTGAATGGACAATTGATTAAGCAATGGGACTCTCCCATCGATCCAAATACTGGAGAGCGCATTGCGACGCCATTTATCGCGCATCGCAATCAGGTGAAAGATTTCTTCGAAACCAGCAAAACATTCACCAATAGTTTATCGATCTCCAACAGCAACGACAAGTTAAATTACCGTTTTTCGTACACCAATTTAAACCAAACTGGTATCGTACCCAACAATGATATGAAACGAAATTCGGTGAGTATGAATGTTGGATATCAGCTTATGCCGAAGTTGCGTTTGGATGCTGCCATGAACTGGATTAATTCTGGAAGCGATAACCGCAGTAGTTTCGGTCCTAAAAATGAGCAATCTATCATGCGTATTTTGTTGATGATGCCAAGAAACTTGGACATCAATTCGCTACGCGATTATTGGAAACCAGATTCGGCGATTCCAACGCAGAACTCCCCTATTTATAATGTGAACGGAACGATTTGGAACAATCCGTATTTCGTAGCATACGAAAACTTAAACGGCAATAATCGTGACCGCATTTATGGTAATGTGCGAGCAACCTACGATTTTAGTTCGGATTTGAAGTTGATGTTACGTTCCGGTCGGGATGTATACAATGATAATAGAACGATTCGCCATGCAAACTCCATGAGCCAACACAGAAATGGTTACTATCAGCAAGACGATGTCTATTTCTTGGAAACCAATCATGATGCTTTGTTGACTTACAACAAACAAGTGAATTCAGATTTCTATGTAAACGCTTCGGTCGGTGGAAACTTAATGACGCAAGTTTCGAAGCGTTTTGGCGCTATTGCTCCGCGTTTGGCGATTCCTAACGTCTACAACTTGACGAACAATGCCTCGGCAATCGTTTCAGGAAATGTTTATCAAGAGAAACGTATCAATTCCATTTACGGAACCGCGCAAATTGGTTACAAGGATTATTTGTATTTGGATTTGACAGGAAGAAACGATTGGTCAAGTGCACTTCCAAAACAAAATAACTCCTATTTCTATCCATCGGCATCGTTAAGCGTGGTAGCGTCGGAGATGTTTGGCTGGAAGAACGAAAATATCAATCTAGTAAAATTCCGCGGAGCAACTTCATCTGTTCGTCGTGATTTGGAGCCATACCGCACATTGCCAAATTTCTTGGTAGCACAAGGTTGGGGCGGTCAAACGACTGCCGTACATAACAATAATTATCCAAACGAAAACATCCGTCCGGAGAAAGTTAACTCGTACGAATTCGGTTTTGATACACGATTGCTAGATAGCCGTTTAGGCATTGATCTGACTTACTATAACAGCACAACCACGGATTTGATTATCCCCGTAACGTTGAATCCGTCTGCCGGGTATGATACGAAGCTAATGAACGTTGGAAAGATGAAAAACCGCGGTATCGAGTTAATGTTAAGTGCAACTCCGATTCGCAACGAAAATTTCGCTTGGGATATTTTTGTAAACTACTCGTTTAACCGCAACAAACTAGTATCGCTTGATGAAGAAAATGGTGTTTCACGCATTCGTCAATTGGAACGTTGGGCATCTTTGGAGCTGAGAACGGAAAACACCAAAGGCGACGGCTCTTTCGGTTCCCTTTATGGTGATTACTTAATTTTCAATGGCAACAATCAGTTGACACATCGTGATGGTCGTCCGCAAGAAGAAAATGGCGATTGGGGATATTTGGGTAATGTGAATCCGGACTTTATCGGAAGTATTGCCAATGAATTCCGTTACAAAGATTGGAACTTAAGCTTCTTATTTGGTGGTCAGAAGGGCGGTGTAGTGCACTCACGAACATATATTGAAGGAATTAGAGCAGGAAGTTTAGCCGAATCGGTACCGCTCCGCGATGCGAATGGCGCCGGAAATGTGATTGGCGAAGGGATCGACATCGAAACCGGGCAGCCGAATGCTGTGGAAGTTCCGGTTCGTGATTATGTGGGCGCTTATTATGACAATGATGCTATCGCGACATTCGATGCAACGTACATTAAATTACGCGAATTGAAAATTGGATACCGCTTCCCGCAATCTATGCTTAGTGGAACAAAACTGAAAAACGCTTCCATCTCTTTCGTCGGCAGAAATCTCCTGTTATGGACAGACGTTCCGCATATCGATCCGGAAGTTTCTTCTTATAACGGGCAAATGGTTGGTGTAGAAGCACTTTCACTACCATCGTTACGCACATTCGGAATGTCGTTAGGTGTTAATTTTTAATAAAACAAATAGCAAAGTCATGTTCAAAAAATCAATTATATATAGTTTGGCAGTCGCTACCATGCTTTTTCAATCGTGTAGCAATTTTGAAGAAATCAACGTAGATCCGAATAATCCAGCAACTGTTCCTGCGGAAATGTTGTTGCCACCGATTATCAGCGGGAGCGTAAGTACGATGACGGCAAGCGGTCGTCGAGCTGGACAATACGTACAGCATTTGGCTTATCTCGCGGCAGATAATGAGGCTGATGGACGTTATAACTTGACCGGCGCTTCTTGGCGCGAAGAATGGAATGGTGCTGTTCGTGTGACCAAAGATATCAATCAATTGAAACGCATTGCACAAGAATCTAACCAGCCTCAATATGAAGCGCTCGCGCATATAACGAAAGTATATATCTTGTCGTTGGTGACGGATGCTTACGGTGATATTCCTTACGATGAAATTGGTATGGCAAATGTTCCGGGATTGGAGTTCGCAAGATTTCAATCGCAAGAGGAAGTTTATCAACGTATGTTAGAAGAATTGGAGACAGCGAACAAGATGCTCGCTGATCTGCCAACAACAGCTACAATCCAACGCGATATTCTATTCAACGGAGATTTAATTCGCTGGCGCAAGTTCGCAAATGCCCTAAAGGTTCGCATTTTAATGCGTCAATCAGCGAAGAAAGATGTCGCATCCGCAATCGCCGAAATATTCAATAATCCAACGCAGTACCCTGTATTCACAGGAATACAAGATGCACCAACGTTGACATACGATAATCAAAACAATTTTTACGCATGGTTCATTCAAAATCCGCCAACGGATGGTAGTGGTGTCGATTTTTCGGATAATGCACGCATCAGCGAAACCATGATCGGCTTACTAAAACGTGACAGCGATCCTCGGCTTTCCGTTTACGCTGCTCCAACTAGAAATTCTTTCGAAAGAAATAGAGCGAATGCATCCGCTCCATTGGAATATCGTGGACAAATAGCAGGATTTAGTCAGGCTGAAGAAGCCGCCTATAATCGCCAAAACAATTTAAACACCTCTGATTTTTCTGTGGTTTCAAGACGTATCCGTCAGGAAAGTCGTGCATTTTTAATGACATACAGTGAATTATTATTGCTGAAAGCGGAAGCGATACAGAAGCAAATGGGCGTTCAGGGAGATTTGGCAGCGATTTATAAACAAGCCGTAGATGCTTCTTTCGCAAAATGGCCACAAGTTGGCACATCATCGCAGAGAGAAAACCCATATATCGACCAAGCACAACAAAATGCCTATTGGTCAAATCCGGCAAATGCTTTCAATCCGGCGCGAGGTATAGAACAAATTGCTGAGCAGTACTTTATTGATAGTTTCTTAAACGGCTTCGAAGGTTGGGCAACATGGCGACGTGTTGGTTTTCCAAATATTAAACCAGGACCGTCGGTTTTGGCTAAAATTCCTGTTCGTTATGTGTACTCAGATAATGAACAAAACAATCCTAAATTATTGGAATGGGTGAATAGCCACTATTCTGGTAAAATGCCGGATCAAAATGTTAAAGTTTGGTTTCAACCATAAACCTTGATTGATTAATTATGCTAACAAAGCCTTTCCGTTTTCGGAAAGGCTTTGTCATTCAAATAGTTTACATGGTGTAAATCCACCATTATGTCGCTACAGAAGATATGCTTTAGTGACCTTCGTTTCTGAAATGAAACTACCACTTTATTTGCTTACATAACATTTTCCGAATTACAGAAATCAGTAAGCATACCTTCCACGTCAGTAATTGGGGGCAATATGTAAAAAGGTGGCAGCAAGCTGTTCGCTTGCTACCACCTTTTCATATATTCTAAAATTTGCTAATCTTTAGTAACCTGCTAGCAAATAAAGATATTTTAATTATATCCTTCGTTTTGTTCCAAGTTCGGATTCAAAACGCGTTGTCTGTTAGGAATTGGATACAAATTTCTAATTGCTGTAGAAGGTTGGTGATCCCACCAAGACTCTGTGTGCAATTTACCATAACGGATCAAATCTTGGCGGCGATAACCCTCAAAGATAAATTCACGTCCACGCTCTGCTAACAATTCGTCCATCGTCAATGTTGCTGGTGTATATAAATTCCCTGCACGATCTCCTTGAGCAAATGATCTTTGTTTCGAAGCATTAATCAACTCCACTGCGTCTGCATTAGCAGCACCTCCTGCGCGGCGCATAATTGCTTCCGCTTTAGCAAAATTGATCCATGTTAAACGATATACGTTCCAATCTGTGCTATTATAACTTGGATGTGCCAAATTACCTATTCTGTATTTGTTAAAGCGCACACCACTATTTCCTTCTCCAGTAGTCATGTTAGATGGCAACTGCTCAGGATCAGTTCCATTTGCTGCCGCAACAGAATTACGACGTATGTTATCAACGAAGATCACAGGTCGTCCAGCATACTCATCAGAAGATCCTAACACTGGTTTTGTAGGATCAGAAAACATCATCTGTGGACCGAAAAGCATCCACTCTTTTTTACGCAAATCTGTATCTGCGAATGTAGAGAAAACACCAGGAATAACAACAGCACCATTATTTCCATTACGACCACCTCCGTTTATATCGCGGTGATTAAAATAAAAGAATTCTGAAGGCCACTGAGGCTGCGTTGTCGAATTTTGAAATTCGGTAGCAATAGCGAAAATAACTTCTTTAGACAAATGGTTATCAGGCTTGAAGGCATCGGTAATATTAACATCTAGTTGCATGGTACCATTTTGGCCACCCGCTGTTCCAGTCAATAATTTGTCTGCCGCAGCAATACAATCATCCCAGCGCGGTGTGCCAGTCCAAACCTCTGCATTGAGATATAGTTCGACTAACATCGCATAACCCGCAGCTCGAGACACGCGTCCTGTCATTTCTTTAGAAAGCAGTGGAACATTCTCTACATTTTCAAGAATTTCTTTTTCAATAAATTCAAAAACTTCCTGTCTTGAATTGGTTGGAGGATTTGTAGGCTCAGGTGTTTTGTTGGTTTCTGTAGCAATAGGTACGTTTCCCCACAAGTCCATAATTCGTAAATAATGAAACGCGCGAAACAACTTCAACTCACCAATATAAGCTAAACGTTCCTCCTCTGTAATTCCCATGGATGCTGCTTCGCGGCTTTCTAAATTTTCGATAGGATTGGTACAGTACCCAACACCACCAAATGCTAAAAGCCAGGCTTCATTCAACGTTTCCTCGTCGGCTGTCCAAGTGTGATGGTGCAAACGAATCCAGTTACCGCCATCAAACCCGTGCTGACCTTTTTGCGGCCAAGCTAACTGATCAGCAGCATATTCACTCAAACGCCACCAACCATTCCGTCCTGGTGTGGCCCATGCTTGTGCATGCGTATACGGTCTAAGCACCGCAGATAGCGTTTCTAATTTGTTGTTGTAATATCCTTCTTGATCAAGTTCGTCATATAACGTTTCGTCTAGATTGGTACATGCACTGAATGTGGCCATTGTTCCGCCCATCAGCCCAAGCATATATATCCATTTTTTTATATTATTTTTCATGATATGTCTTTGTCTCGGTACTATTTGATAATTGTTAGAATCCAATGTTTAAGCCGAATAAAAATGATCTCGTATTCGGGAAAATACTTCTGTTATCGATACTTGGATCCAATCCAGTATCTGCAATAAAATCTGGATCGTTACCTGTGTACTTCGTAAATAAAGCCAAATTGGTTCCCGTCATGTAGACGCGTAGGTTACGGATTCGTTCGTTATTTAATTTGAATGTATAACCTAATGTCACCTCATCCAGCTTAAGATGTGATCCACTCTCTAAGTAATAATCAGAATACATCAATGCATCATTCAATTGTGCATGACGCGTAAAAGCATCTTCTAGCACATTGTTTGGTAACGTCACTCTGTTACCGTAATTCAATTGCATCGTGTTCAAGATATCGTAACCGAAACGACCTCTAAAGAACGTTCTTAAGTCGAAGTTCTTATAAGTAACTACACTATTCAAAGACAGATAATATTTAGGAATAGCATTACCAATAACCGTTAGGTCTGTGTTTTCTAAGTCGATACGATTGTCGTTAAATTCAGCATAAGGAACAGCTTCTCCTTCTTTATTGTAAAACAACCATTTACCTTCGTCAGTAAAGCCTGCGAATCGTTTTCCGTAGAACTGACCTAAACGACTTCCTTCGAACGTACGAATTGCATCACCTAATGCGCCGAATCCTCCAATTGATCCGAAATCACGATAATTCGCTTTGTATGTATCATCTGAGAATGAATCTAAGCGATTGCGGTTGGTGCTTGCCACCACATCCACAGACCAAGTCACGTTTTCATTACGAACAGGTATCGCATTAACACTAACTTCGACACCATTGGAAGAAATTTGACCTACGTTGGTAAAGATGGACTCACGCACAAAAGATGGCTGTTGCGAAGTGTACGTTCCAAGCAAATCTTTTGTAACACGACGATACACATCAATCGCACCTCCTAATCGACCACCTAGTAACATAAAATCTACTCCAGCATTATATTCACTTTTGGTTTCCCAACGAAGGTCTGGGTTAGGATTACGGCCTGGCCCATATGTTTGGCGCCAAAAGCCATCTGGATAGATGTAGTTATTTCCCGTAGTTAGTGTTACTAACGACATGTAGTTACCAATATCTTGATTTCCTGTTACCCCGTAACTCGCGCGCAACTTCAAATCATCAACGAAAGTCACGTCTTGCATGAAATCTTCAGCGGCCATATTCCAAGATGCACCAACGGAACCGAAGTTACCCCATTTGTTGTTAGCACCAAAACGTGTAGAACCATCGCGGCGGAATGTACCTTGGATAGTATATTTACCATTGTATGAGTAGATCATACGTCCCAAGAAACCAATGATTTTATTATCATTCTTGAAACTTCCCATACCAGCAAAACCTTGCACCAAACCATCACCGGTTTCCAAGTTATTTTCTTGGAAATTGTCGTTCATAAACCCAAGGTTTTGTGCGTTGAAACCCTGATTCACATCGTATCGGTAACTATAACCCGCCACGGCATTGATGGAGTGTACATCATTAATCATTCTATTAAATGAAATGGTTGGCTCGAAAGCGTATTTCATTTGCAAGAACGTATTTTGTCTAGCCAATCCATTTAATCCACGTTCGTTTTTGAAAGAGGGTTCAGATGTTGTTTTCGCATAATAGCCATCAGTCAACGAGTTACGCTGTACGGAACCAAAAACATTGAATTTCAAATCGTCAATAATTTCGTATCCAACCGTACCGGCGATGGTAGTTGTTTGCTGCTGTCTACGAAATGTTTCCTCGTGTAACTTCGCTACGCCATTCGTCGTATTTGGATCATAAAACCAGCTTCCATCAGGGTTACGAAGAGGAACTGTTGGATTTCTAGAATAAGCCCATTCCCAAGGTCCACCACTCCGTAAGTCTGTTTCTGATAAAGTCTCGCCGGCTCCTTCGCTAGTGACTTGCAAATTACCGCCTCCTAAAAGATTGGCGTTGTTAAAGTTTGTTGCAAAATCAACTTGGGTAGTCAAGCGGTTATTCAATCCTTTACCATTAAAGTTAGCACGTACACCATATTCTTTACGTCCGTTCTCACGCGCAACACTTTGCAAATCGCGGTAATAGGTACTTGCACGGAAGTTATTATTCTCTCCTCCACCTGATATTGCTAATGTGTGATATTGACTAAGATTTGATCTGTCGGTCATTTCTCGGATCACATCATCGTTTCCTCCACGATCCTGACTTTCTGGAATAACACCTTCCGCGATTTTCTGTCTAAACTGATCTGTGCTAAGGAATTTTGGTTGCCTTTGCAATACATCTTTACTTAGATAAGTTGCATAATCAAAACGCGTTTCGCCTGGAGTACCTTTTTTAGTGGTCACCAAGATCACACCACCGTTCGCTTGCGTACCATAGATCGCCGCTGCCGAACCATCTTTTAACACGGTAATTGATTCGATATCCTCTTGTTGTAAAAGATCTAAGTTACCACCTGGGATACCATCAATTACCACTAGTGGAGAATTAGTTCCCGAAATTGACGTTGCACCACGGAGTTGAACGCGTGGCGAACTATTTGGATTACCACCACTTCTAGTAACCTGTAAACCTGCAACCTTACCTTGCAAAAGATCCATGGCATTCCGTGCTGCACTTTGGCGAAAATCTTCAGCCTTTACCGTCGTCGAAGCTGCTGTAATCTCACTTTTACGTGCGGTACCAAAGCCGACAACGACTACCTCATCCATACTTCGGGTATCCGAGCGCATAACAACTTGAAGGCGTGCGGAAGTCCCCACTTTCACCTCCTCTGGGAGGTAGGAAATGTAATCAAATTGCAACACATCTGTCGCTAAAGCTTCGATGGAAAATTGACCGTTGTCATCTGTTGTCGCAGCAGTTTGACTGCCTTTAACGCGTACGGTAACGCCGACTAACGGAGTCTGATCCGTAGCGCTAGTTACGACTCCCGTGACTGTTTTTGATTGCGCTTGCGCCATAGTGCTTGATCCCAAAAGGAAAAGCATGGTCATACAAACGCTCGATAATAGCCGATAAAGCGAACGCGGTCGGCTACATAATAAATCGTGTAGTGTGTTCATCATGTGTGATTGGTTGTGCATATCGATGGATACCAACTAGATACCAGTCGAAGAATTAAAATTGATAAAACGTTTTAGTCAGTGTATAATTAATTGTAAAGAAGAATAGCACCACGGAAGTGATCTTCATAAATGCCTTTCTACAAAAGTAAACTTAGTGTAATAAAACTGATTTACTTGTTAATAAAAACTAAACGAATTGTTAATGAATAGCAAAAACCTAGGTGGCGCTAAAACGTTTTTCCTATTAACAAACTATAATACAGCCATTTGACGGGAAAACACGCAAAAAAAATGCGCAACAAGATTGATGCACATTTAACATTTGTATGTAAAAGATACTACTTCGTTGGAATAGTAAACCAGAATGTAGAGCCCTCTCCTTCCTTGCTAATCAAGCCGATCTTTCCGCTATGTCGAAGAATAATATCTTTCGATATGTATAACCCTAATCCAAGTCCTGAGTAATTATTTGATTCTTCCGCACGGAAGAATCGATCAAAAACAAATTCTTGCTTTTCTTTAGGAATACCGATCCCCGTATCTTTTACGGCTAAATATGCCGTATGCTTATTTTTACGTTTAAGCTCTACAAAGATTTCTTTAGAATCGGGCGAGTATTTGATGGCGTTCGATAAGAAGTTACTTAATACTTGCTCAATACGATGTTGATCCGCATCCACCTTAATGCTAGATACTACATCAATATGTATAGTAATATCAGCATGCTCTGCTTGCAGACCTCTTACCAAATCATCCAGTAATTCTGACAGGTTGAATACCGTATAATTTAATTGGAGTTTTCCGGCCTGAATCTTCGTGACATCCAGCAAATCATCGATTAAAAATGTCAACTTATCTGTTTGTTTCAAACTACGTCCAACGAATTCTTCAATGGTAGATTTTGATTTATCTAGCGAGATATAACGCGACGCAATTTGCAACATCCCTTTCAAACTTGTAAGCGGCGTTTTCAATTCGTGGCTGGCAATACTCATAAATTCATCTTTACGATGCATCAGTTCTTTTGTCGCTAACTGAGCCTTCATCAATTCGGAAACCTCAAACCCAAAGAACGCTACACCGTCGATTTCTTCCTTCTCATTGTAGACCGGCGTAAACAAATAATCTAGCCAAGCATTTCCAATTTCGTTCCCTTCACTGTCGTACTTCGTAATCGGTAGAGCTTTTCCCGAGAATGAATTCCCACTTTTCAATATCTCTTGATCCGATTTGTAAAGTGCCTTATCAACGCCAACGCGGTGTGCGTCTGTTGTTGCCAAGCCCATAAATGATAATTCATCATAGAACTGATTGAAGGCCGTGTTGGTGTATTCGTAAGTTAACGAAGAACCTTTGCGGATGGAAATTAGAGCAGGTACATTAGCAAAAAGCTCATAGAATTCCTTTTGCTGACGAAGCACAAAATCTTGAAGTTCCTGCTTTCTATGCTCCGCTTCTTTAACGCGCGTCACGTCGATTACCGAACCCACCATGCGGTAAGGTACTCCATTGGAATCGAGCTGAATGCTACCACGATCCAGCACTTCCACGTAAGAATTATCTGCTTTTGCAAAACGATATTCGGCGGACCAATTTTCTTCCTGCTCGTTGATGGCTCTGTGGACGCTCTCTTGCACCCGCTTACGATCTTCCGGATGAATACGCTCGTACCAAAAAGCAGTAGATTTAGTTTGCTCATTAGGCTCGAAACCAAACATACTATTGAAGTTATGATTTCTCCAAATTGTATTGTTTACCAAATCCCAATCCCAAATGGTGTCACTAGTAGCCATAGAAACCAGTTTGAAACGATTTTCGCTTTTTGCTAAACTGGATGTTCTTTCGCGCACGCGATTTTCCAACTGATTATTTAATTCTTTTAGCGATTCACGCGTATTAATTAGCTCGTTGAAGTTTTTACGCAAACTTTCCTCGTTCTTTTTGCGCTCGGTAACATCGGTGTAAGTTACGGCTATCATATCGCTTACTTTCGAGGCTGTAATGATATACCAGTTGCCGTCTGCCAATTGAATCTCCGTTTGTAAGGTTTCGCTATCTTCATAGGCTCCTTTCAAACGATCCAATAAAGTAGCGTCTACAATCTCCGACAACTGATTTTTCAGTCTCATGCCGACAAGCGAATCGGTATCTCTGCCAGCCACCGCATTGGCCATTTTATTGGCGGCGATACATTCGAAATCAATTATTTTGGTGCGTTCTGAGCGGATAGGTTTGAGAATAAAGATCGCACTTAAACTTGTTCGGAATACGCCAGAAATAATATTATTCTGCTCGTTTAGTGTAGTGATGTCTATGAACGTGATGACGATTCCGTCTTTTTTACCATCAAGCCGCGTATACGGAAGGATACGCATCAAGCAAACTCGACGATTACTTAATTCAATTTCCTTCTCCGTAATGCTATCGGGATCGGAGAGCGCATCCTTGACATCTTGAAGGAAATGATGGTATTTAATATTGTTAGAAATATGGCTAATTGGACGACCTATATCCGCCTCAATAAGGTTGACCATTTCTACCGCTGCCGGATTGAATTTACGAATCTGTCCTTGACGATCCAAGAAGATCTGACCGATATCGACGCTTTTAAAATAATTGTTTAAGTCATCATTCAGTTCGATCAATTCTTTGATCTTTTGTTGATGCTCGGCATTTAATGTATGCAACTCCTCGTTCAAGGATTGCAATTCCTCATTCCCAGACTGCAATTCTTCGTTCGCCGATAGTAGCTCCTCGTTGCTGGATTGCAATTCCTCATTGGTGGTTTCCATTTCTTCCACCGCAATCTGTAAATTGCTACGAGTTTCGTTCAACTCATTTTCAAGCTCCATTACATAACCAGTCTGCTGTTCGTCAGAATCTACCGGAACCACATACTGCGGAAGTTCTACCTCGCTTTCCAACTGTTTGAACACGACCAACGTATAGGGCTGCGCTACTTCGTCGCTCGCTGGACTGACGTCAATATTTACATAAATATCGTCTTTGCCTTTCCGAACACGTGCGCGTTTTAGGGAGCGCAGGCTATTTTCTTTCCAAACCGTTCTGATCGTATTACTCAACATGAACGATAATTCCTGCGGAACCATCTTCAGCAGGTTTACTTCTAGTTTTTTCTCGGGCAGGGAAAGGAATCGCTTATAATCGCCGACCGTATCACGCACTTCAAAATTACGGTCGATAAATACGCCAACGTAGCCGTACTGCGAAAGTAAAAATTTTTGAAATTGATCTTCCGCAGAAACCTTTACCTTTTGACGTACCTGCATTTGGAAACGTCCGCTTTTATCGGCGCGCGTACCATGCGGAAAATCACTAGGACGCGGAATAATGCCACTTTTACGGTAAATTTTCCATTTACTACTAATTTCTGTTACGCCATCGCGAATAGGCGCGATCGTTTCACTCGGCCCTAGAAACAAGTAACCATCACTATTCAGCGAATAATGAAATGTAGTTAATATTTTTTGTTGCAGAATGCTGTTCATGTAGATCAACATATTGCGACAACAAATCAAATCGTTTTTGATAAACGGCGGACTTTTTATTACATCGTGTTTTGCGAAAACTACCTGTTTACGAATGTGCGGAACGACAGAAATACGTTTACCATCATGCACAAAATATTCCTCTAAAATATCCGAAGGAATAAACTTCACGAAAGATTCCGGATAGCTGTTTTTGGACGCGATATCCAAGCTCGCGTCGTCCACGTCCGACGCAAAAATCTTTACCTCAATATGTTTTTCTATCGTTTGTAGATATTGATCAAGTAAAATAGCGATAGAATACACCTCTTCGCCCGTACTACAAGCGCATACCCAAACCTTTAATACATCGCCGTCATCTTTGCTAGCGATAATTTCTGGAATAACCTTATTTCTAACAATTCGAAAAGCAGCGTCGTCGCGAAAAAACTGCGTAACGCCAATCAAGAAATCCTTACTTAACAGGGAAACTTCTTGACGATTTTCCGTTAGATAGCGTACATAGTCCGCAGTACTTCCTACAGCGAGTTCCTTCATCCTCCGACCGATCCGGCGAAAAATAGTCGGCGTTTTGTATAAGGAAAAATCATGTCCGGTTTGTTCATAGATAAGATCGAAAATCTTATCTAAATATTTTTCTGAAATACCGCCACTTTCTATTTTACGGATAGGTGCAGAATTGATATGCGCCGTTATTTTCCCATACATTTCGGACGTCGGCACAACAAAATCCACCACACCGGATGCAATAGCATTCGTAGGCATACTATCGAATTTCGCCGTATCGGGTTGCTGCGCAATTACTAAACCACCTTGTTCCTTAACAGCTTCAATTCCTTTGGTTCCATCGTTTCCAGTACCAGAAAGCACAATAGCGATTGCTTTCTCTTTTTTGTCTTGAGCCATGCTCAAGAAAAAATTATCGATAGCATTATTAGGGACTTTCTCGCCTTTTTTTTCCAAATGTAAACGGCCATTGACAATTTTGATCAACTTATCGTTCGGAATTACGTACACACAAGAAGGCTCAACAAGTTGCCCTTCGGAAGCTTCGATCACTTTCATGTGTGTATGTTTCGAAACCAACTCCACGAGCAAACTTTTATAATCCGATGAAAGATGTTGGATTAGTACGTAAGCCACATCGATATCCGAAGGAACTCGATCAAAAAAATCGTGGATAGCTTCTAATCCACCTGCTGAAGCACCAATCGCAACAACATAGGTCGACAATGGCTTTGAACTTTTCCCCATTCAGGAATGCGCTATTAAGATTTATATTCTAAAAGAAAACTACGTATGGTATTGGCAATCTGAATCTCCTGTTCGTGCCAAGGTTGTGCCGTTTGGTTGACCGTTTCCATCCAAATTTTAAATGAGTTTCGAGGGTGATAAGTGAGTCCATTATCTTCGAAGTTGATGGCTTGATGCGGATTTCCTCCCCACTCAATAGTTTTCACTACTTCCGGACGAAAGCAAACAATGTAATCTGGTTGATTTGCAGAAATAGGGATCACCAACATACCACTAGCTATTTCGCTGTAACGCGCGGCCTCCTCCATGATTCCGGCTAAGTTATGCGTGGTGTAGACCTTATCTACATTCTTCGCTTGCAACCACAGAATCAAATTATCTAAAAAATGAGCACCTGGCACCTCGCCATGTCGGTACTGCTTACCGCCACTGTACAACACGCTACCTTTGGCTTTAAACAGATCAAGGATAGAAGAATTGGCCGAGAAGATGCCTTCGATAATCGAACCAGAATTATAAATGGTATCGATTATCGTATTTCTGTCCGACTGCATTTTCGAAATGAATTGGTATTCATTGGCATTGATGATCGAAGAAATTTTATTCGAGATTACGTTGGATAACAAAGCGTAATTGGCGCTTTCTTCGAATGTGATATGGTATGCTGACGTGTGGTTGCATGATATCAATCCCCAAAGTTTACCGTTGTGAATAACACGAATTGACATCGATCCGAACACCTTCATATTCGTCAGATATTCTAGATGTACATCAGCTACACCGCGCAAATGGCAAGGCGAGAGATCCGTAAATGCGCTTGTCAGCGGGTTGATAACAGGATACAAACGTGCTGGTGTATACGTGCGATCAGGAATCAAGCGAACTGGATTTTTCAAATATAATTCTCGCGCTTGTTTGGGCACATCGGATGCGGGAAACGTCACACCGAGATAATCTTCTAGGCCATTGCTTTTCTTCTCCGAAATAACTGTTCCATTCCAGTCTTCATCGAACTTATACATCATGACACCATCAATATGAAGGATCTCCTGCAATTGGGCAACGATAATATCACAAACTTCTGGCAGGCTGTTGCTATCTTCTAGCACTGCTACCAAATTTTTCACATCTTGCAAACCATCTGCACTTTGCTTATTCGCTTCTTTGGGCTGAATTTCGGCAATAAAGTACGAGTCGTGCTCATGCACCAATGCAAAAAGCGACACACCGTTGATCGTAAATTCTTGAGCAGATTTTTTCTGCGCATGATGCTCACACGCAGCACGAAAATCCGACAGATTCGTTCCAACTAAAGTGCTCAAATTTTGGCCAATTAATTCCTTATAATCCAAACCAATATGCTCCCGTGTATTGGTACTGGTCTGAATGATGTCGAAATTGTTTTTCTCCATTACCAATACAGCACCATGTGGCTGAATGGTATTAATATGATGTATGGGCAATGCTCCGCAAAATTCGGAGTCAAAGTTCGTTTTGTTCATACGTTGTAACCTGTTAAAGCGCTATTAAAAGAGGCAGCAAGTGAGGCAATATAGTTATTATAATTCACTATTTGATACAAGAGCATACGTTGGAATTAGCATAAACAACTATTAACGGCTATTTCGCGAATTTTCGTATTTAAAATGTGAAAATTTACAAACGTTTTTGGTTTGGTTTATAAAAGCTTCATATAATGATCACACTTATCTAACTTTGCGTCATGAAAAAAGTGTTTTACGAGGTGCCCGACTTGTTACCGGAGATGATCGAACGATTTAACGCACTTGCTATGTTTGATGCGCTGGAAGAAGGTGATATTGTTTCCGTCATGCCAATCAAAAAAGAAGAAATTGCGGTAGATTTTGTTAAAAAAACGAATGCCGTACTCTCCGACTATTTCAATGTACACGACGAAGACTGCTATGAGGCGGATAGCTATAAAAGCACCGAAGAAAATCCCATTTTCTTTTGGAAAGATTATTTGAACTGCTTTTACAACCTAAAATTGGTCGACGATGAACCTGCGGACATTGCTTTAGCAGGAACAAAATTTGGAGTTTTTGAAGTAACGGAAGTGTTGTTTATCGATGAAGTTAACAAGCGCTTGAAGCAACGCAGATTGGATGGAATTCGTTTAGAATATAAAGTAAAAGCGACGCCGATGGATCGACATAACCATTGGAATCGCTCCTACGATAAGGATTTTTAAAGATTACAAGCGATTTCCTGTAATTTCTATAGCAGAAAGCTGATCCGTCAAACTTTTTAGTTCGACAGAAGAAAATGCAAAATCAGCTGCTGCCAAATTTTCTTTTAAATGCGCAAGTTTGGTTGTGCCAGGAATAGGAACGATGAATGGTTTCTGAGCTAACAGCCACGCCAACGCTACCTGCGCGACGGTTAATCCGCGCTGGTCGCCGAACTTCTTCAACACATCAATCATTTTCCAATTCGCAATAACAGCATCAGGTTGGTAGCGCGGTAAACCGGCTTCACGCCACAAGCATTTCGACATAACGAGTTGTAAAATAATCGCTTTTTCTTTAGTTTTAGATAAACTATCTATTTGCTTTGCACGCGCAGAATTTGTATCGTTTTTTTCGTTTCTTATTTGCCATCATTTGGCTCGTAAATGGATTGATTTGCAAAGTTTTTGGCTTGGTTCCTCGGCATGAAGCAATAGTTTCGAACATACTCGGATCAACCTACGCCGGATTCTTCACTATGCTTATTGGTTTCGCCGAAATAGGTATGGCGATATGGATATGGATCGGTTTTTTGCCACGATTCAATGCCTGGACACAAATCATCATCATTATGACCATGAATATCATGGAATGGATGCTTGTGCCCGATCTCTTACTTTGGGGAAGATTTAACCTTGTTTTCTCCGCATTGCTTTGCGCGACGATTTACTACGTAGAATTCAAATTAAAACCAAAATCCATTCGTTAGCATCACGTAAACTCAAATGTTCAGCCAACTCAAAAATCATCCATTCGCTGTAAATGCGCACTTTGATCAATCCATTATATTGACCTTTGCGGTATCTCGCGAACAGTTGGCTCCGCTCCTACCGCCATCGTTGCAATTGGATACATATCAAGATAAGTGGGCATTTCTTGCAGTTGCTTTAGTACGAACATCTGCGCTTCGGCCTGCAGGATTTCCAACTTGGATGGGACAAAATTTCTTTTTGATTGGATATCGCATTTTCGTTCGGTACACAGATCAAAACGGAAGACGATTACGTGGATTGTTGATTCTCAAATCACAAACCGATAAAAAACAGATGAGCTTGCTGGGAAATGTATTCACGCATTATCGTTATGAGGAAATAAAGATTCAAAAAGGAGCGAAAGGATCCAATCAAATTATTGAAGCTCCGGATAATCGATTTCGCATAGCATTTCAATCAAATTCCGAGGATGTAAAGATGCCGATTGATTCGCCATTTTATGATTGGAAAGATGCACGCAAATTTGCCGGACCGCTACCGCATACCTTTACCTATTTATCGAACAGCAAAGAAATGCTGATTGTGGAAGGACAGCGTCAAAATTGGATTCCGAAACCTGTTCAGATAAATTCTTACAACATTCCTTATTTTTCGGAATTGGGAATAAAAAATCCAATTTTGGCGAGCGCTTTTCAAATAAAAGATATTCCATACCACTGGAAGAAAGGAAGATTGGAAAGATGTTTATAAATCCAGTAGCGCGTTCACCTTTTCTCGGCGTTTGGAACATCCTACGCTTTAACTGGCACTTTTACGTGCTTACATTGCTATCGATTATATCGTTATTTGGCATTTCTTTTTTCCTAGAAGAAAGTTGGAAGCCAACGATCTGGTTGCTAGTTCTGCTGATATGTTTGCCGTTATGTATTTCCTTGATCGTTTCATTTTACATATACGATTGCACAAACTTGTACCAATTGCCTTGGTTGCCGGATTTGAACGAGAAGCGCGTACTGTATGTACATGCGGGGTTCGACGAAATCAGTAAACAACTGAGGAATCAATATCCAAAAATGGAGTTCCATATTTGCGATTTTTTTGATCCGAACATGTGTGACGAAATATCCATCAAACGCGCTAGAAAAATTTATCCGATTGATCCAAAAACAATACAAATCCATGCGGAAAAACTTCCATTTGCACCCAACAGCTTTGATATCTGCGTCGTATTTTTCGCTGCGCATGAATTGCGAAAGCAAGAAATCAGAACTAAATTTCTATCAGAATTGGCTCGCGTTTGCAAAAAGGATGGCTTTATCTACGTCACCGAACATCTTCGCGATTGGAGAAACACGTTGGCCTATTCGATTGGGGTTGGCCATTTTTACTCACGCAATACTTGGTTGCAGCAATTCCGCAAATCGAAACTTATTTTAAAACAAGAAGTTAAAACTACGCCATTCGTGACCACTTTTATATTATGTCCGCATGATTAAACACATCGAAACAGCCGGATTTCTATTAACCTTATTATCATTTCTGCACATCGCTTTTCCACGCTATTTCGGATGGAAAGAAGGGTTACGAAGTCTATCACTTATCAATCGCCAGATGATGCAGGTTCATACATTTTTCATTGCATTTTTCGTTTTTTTGATAGGTTTTCTTTGCTGGAGTTCGGCCGCTGATTTGGCGTCTACCGCGCTCGGTCAGAAAATTCTTTTGGGATTGAGCGTTTTTTGGATAGTGCGTTTGTTTTTTCAATTATTTATCTATTCCAAAGAGCTTTGGCGTGGTAAAAGATTTGAAACCACTGTACACATTATATTTATCGTGTTCTGGATTTATCTATCAGCCGTTTTCTTTGTTGCTGGCAGCAAGTTTTTTTATATTGAATAAAAGGGAACAACTTTAGGCTGACGGACTGCAAATATTCCCAACACGTAATATCACAAGATTCGCGTTATCAGTAACACGTATGTTATGTAATTATTTTGCAACAAACACGCGTTTGAACACACAATTTGAACTAAGAACAGGGGATCGAATCATTATGGCATGGACTTTGAAAGTGAAAAAGTATTCATAATTTAGGTTAATAATTGGTTAGTTAGACAAACACTTGAGGTTCCCCGCTTCAAGTGTTTTTTTTATTTATTACCATTCCTGTCTGGAACGAATTATTGTAACTAATTAGTGAGCCTGCAAGGAACTGCATACAATTATTCCTACCTTAAACATCAATTTTATCAAATCACAAAATAAGATGTCGGATATAAAGCGTGTAAAATTAGGAAGTCAGGGTTTGGAAGTACCAGCAGTGGGTTTGGGATGTATGGGAATGACGGTGGGTTTTGGGTGCAATATTTATGGTGATGCCGATGAGCGCGAAGCTATTTCAGCAATTCATCGATCTTTGGAATTGGGCGGAAACTTTTTGGATACGGCCGAATCTTACGGACCATTTCTGAATGAACAACTTATTGCGAAGGCAATTAAAGGAAATCGCCATGATTACCAAATTGCCACGAAATTTGGCATTGAAGTTACTAATCAAGGAGAATATACGGGCGCAAACAATGGCAGAAAAGCTTATGTGAAAAAAGCGGCAGAGCGCTCATTGAAAAATTTGGGTACAGATTACATTGATTTATATTACTTACACCGCTTAGATCCCAATACACCGATTGAAGAAACCACGGAAGCGATGGCGGAACTGGTTAATGAAGGAAAAATCCGTTATATCGGCATCTCGGAAGTTGGATCGGAAACAATTCGCCGCGCGCATGCTATTCATCCGCTTACTGCTATCCAGTCAGAATATTCGCTATTCGAGCGAGAAATAGAACGTTTGGGCATCCTTTCTACCATGGAAGAATTGGGTATTGGTTTGGTGGCTTATTCGCCAATCGGTCGTGGATTGATGAGCGGAAACATTCAACAAAGCAGTGATTTGGCAAGCGACGATTGCCGTTGGGATATTCCAAAATATCAAGGCGATTATTTCACGGAGAACATTCGATTGGTAAACGAAATTAAGGCTTTAGCGATCGAAAAAAACATTACAACGGCGCAACTCGCCATTGCTTGGGTCATCGCCAAAGGACATGTTCCGATTCCAGGTACTAAACGCGTGAAATATGCCGCCGAAAATTTAGCCGCTGCTGATATACAACTAAGTGAACAAGATTTGGCCCGATTGGAAGCAATCGTACCTCTAAACGCTGATACAGGCGAACGCTATGATGCAGAAAGCATGAAAGGCGTAAATATTTAAAAATCCATCTTATGAAAAACTTCCGTTTGATAACCTGCGGTTTATTCACTTTATCTGCATCAGTTGTTTTTGCTCAACAATCGAACACAGAAAAAGCAAGAGAAACCTTAGCAAAAATTGACGAGCATTATGCGGTAAATGATGGCACTCATTTGTATCGGGAAACATTTCCGTTCGACAGCAATTATCAAGCAAGCTATCTGGCGGAAGCCGAGCAAAAACAAGCGCCCAATGCTTACTCCTATCTTTGGCCATTCTCGGGCAGTTTGTCGGCATATGTCGCATTGCTGGAAACAACGGGAGATAATTCATTACAAAAGCATCTCGACGAAAAAATCATACCCGGACTAAATCAATACTTCGATAAAAGAAGTCCGGTGGGTTATGCCTCTTACATTCATACTGCCCCGGAATCAGATCGCTTTTACGACGACAATATTTGGTTGGGAATCGATTTTACAGATCTCTACTTACACACGAAAAACAAAGCTTACTTAGAAAAATCGGAAGAGATTTGGAAATTCGTGGCAAGCGGAATGGATGACAAACTAGGCGGCGGAATCTATTGGTGCGAGCAAAAGAAAAGCTCTAAAAACACCTGTTCAAATGCGCCTGCTGTTGTATATCTGGCGAAGCTGTATCAAGCCACAAAAAATCAGGAATATTTAACCGAAGCGATCCATTTATATGAATGGACAAAACGTAGTTTACAAGATCCATCGGATCGTGTGTATTGGGATAACATTTCGCTGAAAGGAAGCGTAAATAAAAGCAAATATCCATACAACACCGGGCAGATGATTCAAGCTGGAGCATTGTTGTTTGAGATTACGAAAGAGAATAAATATTTAGTAGATGCAGAGTCGACAGCCAAAGGTGGTTTCGAATATTTCTTTGCGCAAGATACCGATGACGCTAAGCATCCTGTACTTAAAAGTAGTGACAATTGGTTTATCGCAGTGATGATGCGCGGATATGTGGAACTATACAAGCAGAATCATGATAAAACGTATATCGATGCCTTCCGCAAAAATTTGGCACACGCGTGGTCGGCAATGCGCGATGAGGATGGTTTGTTTACCAAAGATTGGAATCAGCAGACAGCTACTCCCGGAAAACGATGGCTACTAGATCAATTTGCAATTGCAGAAATGTACGCGCGATTGGAGGATTAATTGCTGCCACCGAAAAAAGGTACTTGTTTATCCACGATGTTATGGGCCAGATACGTCGTTAGTTGTGGCTATTTTGTTAAGATTGTGTTATATCTTGCTATTTGTCAAGCATGTATTCGCTCGTAATCAAATAAAGGTTTACATTTACAGTAAAATAAGATAATGGATGTCTCGTCCATTCATCCAAGGGATGATGTGGTACATTAGGCAATGGAATACTTCGTTTATTGTCTTGTTATACACAAAAAATTATTCTTATTAACTTCAAAACGCGCTCCTCCCACATTTCCGACCTCACTACGCTGATCAGGGCAAGTTTGGAGCTTCATCACTTCCATGAAAAAGTCAACAAAATTTAATAATACCGATACGTCATTTTCACAGATTCTCCGTAGTCGAGTCAACGAATACTTTAAGTCTACTGCACAGAAAACCACGGGCGGAAGAAAAATGTATATCAAATCTTCCATTTTACTTTGTTCTGCCGCATCGCTTTACAGCTTGCTGCTGTTTGCTCCCTTGCCTTGGCCATTGGCCGTATTTTTTTGTATTGTGTTAGGGATTAATTTAGCAGCGATAGGTTTCAACATCATGCACGATGCTGGCCACAATAGTCTTTCGGTAAATAAAAATGTAAATACCGTGTTATCGTATAGCCTTAATGTGCTTGGTGGAAACATCTATCTGTGGAAACTTAAACACAATATTGCCCATCATACCTACACCAACATTGAGGACGAAGATCACGATATTGAAATCAAGTTTCTGCGCGTTCACGAATCACAAACGCCAAAAAATCATCACCGATATCAACATGTTTATTTCCCGATATTGTATTCAATATCTTATTTGGCATGGATTTTCTTTCAGGATTATGAAAAGTATTTCCGAAGAAGGTTGGGTAAAAACTCAGCCATATTCAATATGCCTAACCGCGAAAAAATTATTTTTTGGTTAAGTAAATTCATCCACTTCCAAATCTTTATAACGCTTCCGATCGTATTTTTAGGATGGCAAAGCGCATTGGTTGGTTTGCTAATTGTTGGCTTATCGTGCGGTATATGTTTGGCTACCATTTTTCAACTTGCGCACGTCGTAAAGGAAACCGGGTTTACGGCAAGTAACCCAGGAGTTATTGCCGACCAATGGACCGTTCATCAATTAAGTACAACGGCCAATTTTGCTACGAAAAATAAAATACTTACTTGGTTGCTAGGCGGGCTAAATTTTCAGGTGGAGCATCACTTATTCCCTAAAATCAGCCACATTCATTACCCAGAGATTAATAAGATTGTGAAATCGGTATGTGATGAGTTTAGAATAAACTACATTGAATTCCCGTCGCTTTACACTGCTTGGAAATCTCATGCGGGCTTCATAAGAAGCATGTCTAGATAAATCTAGGCATATTAATGGCCAAAATTTTATCATAAAAAAAACCGTTCTGCTATGCAGAACGGTTAATACAATATATGCAAAAATTAACTTAAATCAACTTAACATTTACTGCGTTAGGCCCTTTTTTGCCCTGCTCCACTTCAAATGAAACGTGATCTTTTTCACGGATATCTTCTTTTAAACCAGATACGTGAACGAATACTTCTTGACCACCATCATTTGGAGTGATAAATCCGAAACCTTTAGTTTCGTTAAAAAATTTTACGATGCCTTCTTGCATTACTTCTAAATTATTAATATTACTAATTGTTGTAAATATAGGTATATTTATGAGGATTGCTACAGCTAAATCTCTATAAGTCAATATTTTTTAGCAATTCCTTCAAAACAGGTATTTAGCACCGAAAGCGGTGTTAAATATCACCGTATATTGCGCCTGTATTGGTCGAACCAAAAAAGCGATTTTAAAGACAACTTTTGATGGAATTCAAATGCTTATATCGTTGAGGTACCCCCGTCATTCATCGGATATGCTAGTATATAATATGATCTAGATTTATGCGCTATTGCGGCATCCATAACATCAAACCTTTTTTGGCTTCTGCATTGTGTTGACCTTTCGGAATAATCGAAATGACGTTCGGGTTGTCCACACTCATATCATAAGTTTGTCCATCGAGTGGAATTGCTTTCATGTAACTCTGACTGGACGGTACACTGCCCGGCACGCCAATACTATTAAAGCCAGTTCCAACAAGTAAATATCGACCATCGAGTGAGAATGCGCTGCCGCTTTCTTTTTGCTCGCCTGAAGTAACTTCATAAAAATCGGAACCATCGGTATTCATCAGCGCGATGTGATCTTTGTAATTCAGCGCCACTTTCTGACCATCTTTACTCACGGAGAAGTCGGAAAAAGATTCTGTATCAAACTCCTTTACTACCACTAATTGATCGAAGGGCATTTTTCCGCGAATTATAGCATTTTTCCATTTGAATAAAAGTGAATTATCAGGCAGCCAAGCGAAACTTTGATATCGTGGAATTCGTTCGCCATTTATCGCATCGATATGAGCAATTAGTTGTCCATTGGTAGCGTTTAAAAACACAAATCCTTCATCAAAAGAGGGAAAAATACAGATCATGGATTTATCGGGAGAAAGATCGGCCGATTGGAAATTTGACCCACCATTCAGTGGTCGATAAAAGAAGGTATGCTTTATTTCACCTGATGCTAAATCCTTAATCACAAATTTGATCTGATCGGGCTTGCCGTCCGAACGGCCATCCGTCATTTCCATCAGCGTCGTTCCGTCTGCACTGATGTGCCAATTATAATGTGTTCCGTTTCCTTTTAAAATAGTCTTCTCGCCAGTTTGTAAATCCAATTTTGAAAAACCATCGTAATGATTGTAATAGATCGTTCCTGATAATACACCATTTTCCGATTCGGGATTCATAGTCGAATCTTCGGAACAAGCGGAAATCAATAAGATGCCAACGGACATCAAGAAAAGTAAGTTTGAAAACAGCAATTTCATACGCGATATTTCAGTTTTTATGTTCCGCTATATGTTTTAGATATACAACATGTAGCGAAGCAAATGAAATATGGAATTTAGCTTTACTTTCGAGCAAATTCAATCACGGGAAACCACTATTTTGCAATTTACTTTCTAAAACCGAAACTGCGCAAGTTTCTTCTTTGTGTGGGTTTCGACTAGTTACTATTAACTGAAAATTATTTTCAGCAAATCTCAACGCAGTAGCGTTACCTATCCCCGTTGTTTCACCACTAATTAAAACCGTTCCCCTTTCATATTTTCAAACTTTATTGCAACGCTGTAATAAATACAAGTTCGAACGTAAACTTTGCTCAAAAGATCATATAACTTCGCTTATTTATTCCACGAATCGACTAGATAGCTCAACTTTTATTTTAAAACTAGAAACACGGCCGACATTTAGAGAAATAACGCATCCATCCACTAATTCAAAATGATAAAAACTGTCGATTTCATCATTTTTATTTAAAAATTCACAAAATGTTTACGAAAAATTTATATAAATTTACTCTTAACCAATTTCTACCTGTAGAATTTACATTTACTCGAATTTAACCGGAAGAGCATATTATGGATGAAAAGAAAATTTTAAATGGCATAATATCTGGCGAGCAGCAAGCTTTTTCAGCATTTTTCCATTTCCATTGGAAGACCTTTTTCTCTTATGCGAATAAAATTTTAAACGATACCGAAGAAAGTACAGATATCCTTCAGGATACCTTTGCGAGTATCTGGGAAAACAGAAGTAAGTTGCATCATGTGCAGTCGCTAACTGCTTACACGTATACCATTATCCACCACAAAGCAGTTAAGTGCATCAAGGATCACGTCAAATTTCGTTACCTTCAACAAGAATTAGGAGATCAACTTGCTAAACAGTCCGACAAGCCTTTGCAGGAGATCAATGCAAAAGAACTGGCTGCCATTATTCAACAACAAGTAAATCTATTACCACCGCGCATGCGGGAAGTATTTGAATTAAGCAGAACCGAGCAGCTTTCTTACAAAGAGATTGCCCAACAATTGAACATTTCTGAACTTACTGTCAAAAAGCAAATCAACCTATCGCTTCGTCAAATTAAACGCGGACTTCAACATGCGTATTTCACAAAATCATTAAGTGCTGTCAGTCTATATAAAGCGTTACTCATGATCGCGAATGGATAATTTATAATGCTAAAAACTAGCTAGTTATAAATTATTTCATTTTTCTTCTACTACCATTCTACCTTTTTGAATACTTACTTCTAACTAACACCTATTTACCAATGAATCGCAAATACGTCAAAGATTTGCTTAAGAGATATGAAGAAGGTAACTGCTCACGTCAGGAGCTCGACCTTATTGATCTTTGGCTTTTCCGACGCGGAGCTAGCGACGAAATCCAGCTATCTGACGATGAAGAAAATGAGTTAGCAGCACGCGCTTTAATCGGATTAGAAGACAGATTACAAATACAACTCGCCGTTCCAGCTAAGCGAATCCCGATTTGGCATAAAATTCAGCATTTAAAAACCTACGTTCTTCCTATTTCCGCTGTTTTCATGGTGGCACTTTTCATTTGGCTTTGGCAAACGAAGGATTCTCACACACCTTCCGAAAAACGTATGGCGAATACCGAATCGGTTGCGCAATCTATTGCGACGATTCCTACAAGTTATAGCATCAGCGTATCAGAAAAAGAATATCTTATCGATGAGATTCCATTGAACACCAAATTTCAAATCGGCGACGCAACGATATTGAAGTTAGCACAAAATAGAATACACTATATGTATTCGTCGAATCCGAATACGGAGGCGCAGCACACGATTAGCGTTCCGTCCGGAAAAGATTTACACGTCAGTTTGCCCGACGGATCAAAGGTTTGGATGAACACCGAAAGTACAATCAGCTTCGCGGAATCATTTACGCAGCAAGAAAGACATGTCGCGCTTTCAGGCGAGGCGTTTTTCGAAGTAGCATCTGACAAAGCACATCCTTTTTTAGTACAAAATGCTGATTTCTCCGTGAAAGCGACGGGAACACAGTTTAATGTGCGTGCCTATCCGAACGAAGAACTCAAAACTACCACATTAGTGGAAGGAAAAGTGGCAGTTAAAGATAAACGTTCTGCTATCGAGTTGATACCTAATCAGCAATGGAGCGCCTTATCTTCTAATAAACCAATAGTAGAAACAGTAGATGTTTCTTCCGTTTTGGGCAATCGGGATGGCTATTTCACTTTTCATCAAAAAAACATTCGAGAAATCATGAGCGAGGTAGCGCGGTGGTATGCTATCGATGTTCACTTCAAAGGAAATATTACGAAAGAAGCTTTTGGCGGAACATTCTCGCGGAAGCGCGACGTCGATGAACTTTTAGATTACCTAAGTGTTCTCGGCGGATTCCAAATCGAACGGCAAGGAAGGAGGGTGACGATTATGCCATAATGCTACATAAAAAAACCGGCGTGCTGCAACACGTCCGGTAAGATCAGCAACGGTAAGGTCGCTGATAGGTCTAACAATTGCGGTAACAATTCTAACTAACCTACAACATGCAATTATATGAAAAATTTGCTGTCCTTGAAAGGAACAGCCCTAGAACTTTTTGTCGGGCGCAATTCAATATAACCTTAAAATTATGCATCGCACTATTTTTCTCAGTGCTCCAAGTTGATGCAGCTATATTCGCCCAACATGCTACCATTCAGGTAAAAAATGAGCCATTAGAAAAAGTATTCGACAGTTTGCGTAAGCAAACAGGCTACGATTTCCTATATGTAGCTTCCGATTTAAACGGAACAAAACCAGTCACCTTACAATTCAGAAACGCATCTATTACCACCATTTTAAATGCCGTTTTCGAAAAACAACCGGTCACTTACTCCATCAAGAAAGACATGGTTTTGGTTCAACGCCGATCAGGAAATACATCTGCTGCGTCCGCTACAAAACAAGACACCACGATTCGCAGAATCTCCGGAACGGTGAAGGGAGAATCGGGAACAGCCTTAGCGGGCGCTTCCGTTATGGTGCGCGGATTAGCTTCATCTAGCACGTACACCGATGCTAACGGCGGATTTACGTTAAACGCACCGCGAAGCGGACAATTGACGGTTTCTTACGTCGGCTATCGCACCGCGAATGTCGCTCTGGAAGCCAAATCTCAATACGAAATCGCATTGGCGGACTCATCCAGCACAGTCGAAGAAGTAGTGGTTACGGCATTAGGGATGCAACGTAAAAGAAAAACGCTAGCCTATTCCAGTGCTGAAATCGCAGGATCATCTTTGAACGAAGCACGCGAAACGAATGTGGCGAATGCGCTTACCGGAAAAATTGCAGGTGTGGATGCAACGCAAGTTGCATCTGGACCTGGTGGTTCCAGCCGTGTAGTAATTCGCGGAAATGGATCTCTGAATTCCAACCAACAACCCTTATATGTGATCAACGGTATCCCGATGAACAACAACAACAAAGGTGGTGGTACGAATACGGTTGGCTTGAACATTGACCGCGGAGACGGAATTTCCAGTATCAATCCTGATGACATCGAATCGATGACGGTGTTAAAAAGTGGCGCTGCGGCGGCGCTTTATGGTAGTCAAGCGGCAAATGGCGTTATTTTGATCACCACAAAAAAAGGCGCTGCACGTCAAGGTATTGGAATCGAATTCCGTTCGAATGCAATGATCGGTACGCCCAGCGCTTATCCAAATTTTCAATACGAATATGGTTCAGGAAACGACGGAAAAAAACCATTAACGCAAGCGCAAGCATTGAGCGCCGGCCGCCTTTCCTATGGTGGAAAAATCGATGGTTCGCCTGTTGTTCAATTCGACGGTGTGGAACGTCCATACAGCGCAGTTAATGTGAAAGACAATATCAATAGTTTCTATCAGCCAAGCGTGGATTTCACGAACTCACTGGCTTTCAGCGGCGGTTCGGATGCCATCAACTACCGCGTATCGTTATCTGATTTACGTTCTCGAGCACAAACTCCCAACTCCACATTTAAAAGAAAAACGGGAAATCTAAGTTTGCAATCCAAATTGGGTAAAAACGATTTCCTTGAACTCGAATCTACGATTCAATATAACCGCGAGAACAGAAATAACATTGCCGGAGTGGGTTACGCAGAGCGAAATCCTTCATGGGCTGTTTACCTGATTGGAAACACAGTTGATATCAACTCCTTAAAACCGGGTGCTGATGCTGCAGGAAATGAGATCCCTTGGAATCCGGTCGCAGCAGCTCCAAATCCCTGGTTTGTCGTAAATAACACAGGTAACGAGGATATTCGCGATCGCTTTATCGGACAGTTTTCTGCTAAAGTAAACTTCACCAAAAATTTATATGCAAGGGGTACCATTGCGCGCGACTGGGAATCGATTGACTATAGCGATTTCAACCCAATCGGTACGGCATTTACGCCACGCGGATTATTCAATTCTAATCAAGAGCAAAACGCCAAAACCAACTATTTAGGTATTATCAATTATACACCGGAGATTTCCGATAACGTCGGATTGAATTTGTTGGTCGGTGGTCAGGCAGATCGAAATGAATATACATTAAGCACCATTAGCGGGCGCGATTTCATTGTTCCGAATTTCATCAGCTACACCAACTTAGGCGTTTTGGATAATCCGAGTAGAATTGATACGCGTTGGGGAACAAACTCCGCTTTCGGACAGGCCGATTTTAACTATAAAACATTCTTAAACTTAACCGTAACTGGCCGTCAGGATTGGTTCTCTACTTTGAACCGAGAAATGAACTCGATCTTCTATCCTTCTGTCGGCGGTAGTTTTATCGTTTCTGATGTAGTTAATATGCCTTGGAAAATGAACTTCTTAAAAGTTCGTGCTAACTGGGCGCAGGTCGGAAGTAGCAATGTCGGACCGGGTGATGTGATTCGTATGTATGAAATTCGTACGGGCGGTTTCCGCGGAATTACCGTGCAAGATGGTACCAGCGATCTAATCGATGTGAACCTGCGCCCATTAACTGTAACCACTTCCGAAGGCGGTTTTGAGATGAACTTTTTCAACAACCGTTTGGGAATCGATGCAACCTATTACAGCCGTATAACAACAGACGATATCTTAAAACCAAACATTTCCCAAACGAGTGGTTTCCTTTCGGGCTTCATCAATGCCGGAAAAATCTCCAACAAAGGGGTTGAGTTGATGATCACGGGAACGCCGATCCAAAAAGGAGATTTCAGCTGGAACGTGACCTACAATTATGCATACAACCAAAGTAGAATTGTAGAGCTCGCTCCAGGTTTGGACTTCGTGGAAGTAGGAACAGGAATTTCCAATGCTGTGCGCATTTTGAATGCCGTTGGACTTCCCTACGGTACCGTGCGAGGTTGGAAATTGTTGAAAGATGATCAAGGCCGTCAGGTTTACAACGCGACAAGTGGTTACGAAGAACGTGTGGAAGCAGATTTGGGTATTGCCAACCCTCCACATACCATGGGATTAAGCAATCAGTTCCGCTACAAAAACTTCTCGTTGAGCACCTTAATTGATGCCAAATTCGGCGCGGTTGCTTTCAATAACATGTGGACTTATGCGATGCGATTTGGATTAACGCAAAATACATTGCCAGGTCGCGATAATCCGGAAGGATTGACAGTAGAAGGTGTGGATAAAGAAGGTAATCCGTTTAGCAAAGTTTGGCCTCAAGATCAACTGGATACCTACTACAACAATCGTGGTGTAATGTATTCTGAACTACAAACCTTCAAAACCGATTTCGTAAAACTTCGTGAGCTCGTATTTAGCTACCACATTCCTGCTAGCAAACTGGGCATCAAAGGAATCGAATCGGCTAGCATTAGCTTGGTCGGTAGAAACTTGGCGATTCTTTATCGCGACAAAGCGGTTCGCGAAGCAGGTTTAGATCCCGAAATGCAGCAAACGGTGGGCAACGCTACCGGAACCGCGGGAACGGGAGAACCTAGAACCCGAAATTTTGGATTCAACCTAAGTGTTAGATTTTAAATAGTTACAACGATGAAAACAAGATTTAACTCAACGATCAAACAGGTACTATTTTGTACACTGGCAACGCTCAGCTTGGCTGGTTGTAACCCCGATTACTTAACAGAAATGAACCGCGACAAAAATCGGATCGACGAAGTACTTCCCGATTTTATGTTCACTGGCGCCATTCTGGATCTTCCGCAACACAGTTACACCGTATTGGCGCAAGGCATTCAGTACTTCTCCACGTATAAAGAAGTAGCTGGAGTGGGCGATAAATATTATAGCTTCAACGGTACGGAAGCACCGTTTATGTTTTACACGGGCATCGAACAGAATAACATTTGGATAGGTAAACTAAACCGTTTGTATCAAATCCAAAAAAAGCTGAATGAAGAAACGGCGCAGGGTGTAGATAATACCAACAAAACGGCACTCGTCCGCATATTGAAAGTGTACTTCTTCCATCAGTTGACGGATGTGTCGGGAGATATCCCCTATTTCGAAGCGCGCCTTGGAGAATCCGGAAACCTTAGTCCGAAGTACGATACGCAGAAAGCGATTTACGAGGATATGCTGAAAGAATTGGAAGAATCAGCAGCAGCGTTAAATACTTCGAGTCCGACTTTTGGAAGCGCGGATTTGTTCTACAATGGCGATGTCGCTCGCTGGAAAAAATTCGCTTACACGATGATGCTGCGCTTGGGCATGCGATTGACCAAAGTGGATGAAACCTTAGCACGCACATGGTCGCAAAAAGCCATTGCCGGCGGCGTGATGTCCGCGGAAACGGACATTGCTTATATCGGCTACGCTACAACACCGGGAAGTATAAACACCAAGATTCAGTACGAATTTTTAAATGGAAACTACATTTCGCCAGGAGGCGATAACGTGGAAGGCGGAAAATATGCTGCAACATTTATCAATCACCTGAAATCAACAGCGGATCCACGACTGCCCGTATTATCGGTAGTTTGGGTTAAAAATGCCGACGGAACCTACCGCGCAGACAATACCGCAGCTACGCAAAAAGGCATGATAAACGGCAGCTTAAACACCTACCCAAGCGATTTCGAAACCTATTCAGAGCCTTCCCGACTTTATTTGAATACCGCATCACCGATTGTAATTCTCGGACCTGCCGAAGCTTATCTGTTATTGGCGGAAGCAGCTATTCGCGGTTGGTACACCGGATCAACGGCCGCAACTGCATACAACGAAGGCGTGCGTATGGGCATGAAGCAATGGGCATTGTGGACAGACGTAGCACCGCATAGTGGACGTATTACGGATCAACAAATCGCCGCCTATTTGCAAGCCAACCCATTTCTTTCGGGAGGTAGTTTCGAAAGCCAATTTGGACAAATCAATACGCAAAAATGGGTCTGCCTTTTTGGTGACGACTATGAAGGATTTGCCAACTGGCGCCGAACCGGATATCCACAATTAATGGCAGTCAATTACCCGGGTAATGTAACCGGTGGTAAAATGTTCCGAAGATTCTCCATTCCATTGAATGAAAATCTAACGAACAAAACAAACTACTTGGAAGCGCTACAACGTCAGGGATTTTCGGAATTCACTGCCGACAATCTGACTACCCGCGTATGGTGGGACGCTGAATAATCAACTTTTACAATCACAAAACGGCGCGCGCCGAATCATAAAGCGCGCGCCTTAAAAAAACTTATAAGCATGGAAAGAAGAGAACTTTTAAAGCTGGTATCGACGGCAACGTTGGTAGGTGGGATTATGGGACCGAAAAGTTTGGCCAACGCCGCAACTGCTCCTGCTACGAACGTCGTTTCGCGCAATCTATTTCAAGAATTAGGAATTCGAACATTTATCAATGCCCGCGGAACGATTACTGCGATGACTGGGTCACTTATGCATCAGGAAGTACTGGATGCGATCAAAGCTGGTGCGCAGGAATTTTGTATGCTGGACGAAGTCCAAGATAAGGTGGGCGAGCGCATTGCGAAGCTTGTGCACTCGGAAGCAGCAGTAGTGACATCCGGAGCGTTTGCTGCCATCACGCTAGGTTTAGCCGGCGTATTAACTGGAATGGACGAAAAAAAGGTAACGCAACTTCCCCATTTGGAAGGAACGGGCATGAAATCCGAAGTGATTTGTCAAAAGGCGCACGATATCGTCTACAATCAGGCGTTAAAAAACACCGGATGTAAGGTGATTATGGTGGAAACCAAAGAAGAACTCGAAAAAGCGATTAGTGAAAAAACAGCGTTGATGTTTTTCTTAAACATTGAAGCTGATAAAGGAAAGATTGGCCATGAAGAATGGGTTAGCCTTGGAAAAAAACATGGCATTCCGACCATGATCGACATCGCTGCAGATGTTCCTCCTGTTTCCAACTTGTGGCGCTTCAATGATATGGGATTTGATTTGGTTTGTATTTCCGGAGGAAAAGCCATGCGTGGACCGCAAAGTGCTGGCATATTGATGGGACGTAAAAACATTATTCAAGCTGCCCGATTGAGCATGCCTCCTCGCGGATTTAACATTGGTCGCGGCATGAAAGTCAATAAAGAAGAAGTGCTGGGTATGTATGTCGCACTGGAACGCTTCGTGAATGAGGATCATCAAGCAACGTGGAAAGATTGGGAAAATAGAACAGCAAAAGTCGCTAAGCAAGTGGAATCCGTAGCAGGAATCAGCACGCGCACATTCGTTCCCACATTGGGTAACGTGACGCCCAATCTGGAAATTTCATGGGATGCATATAAGCTGAAATTGGACGGAGAAACATTGGCAACTCGCTTGCGAAACGGAAATCCGTCGATCGAATTGGGAGAAACGAAGCCAAACAGCGTTTCATTAACTGTTTGGATGATGAAGCAAGGCGAAGAAACGATCGTCGCTAATCGTTTGGTAGAAGAGTTGAAGAAAGCCAAATCTTAGAAAATCAACCAATCATCACACAAACAGAAAATCCTATGAAGATCAAAAAATTAATCGCGCTGTTGCTGACTGCCATGTGTCTTTCAACGAATGCGCAGGAATTTGACATTGTCATCAAAGGCGGCCATGTTATCGATCCGAAAAATAAAATTGACGGTACCATGGACGTGGCGGTGCTTGACGGACTGATTGCTGAAGTTTCCAAAAACATTGACACCGCGCGAGCGCTGCAGGTCGTGCACGCCAATGGTCTGTATGTTGTTCCCGGATTGATCGATATCCACACGCACCATTTTTGGGGAACGCAGTTAGATCAAAATTACATGAACGGCCCGAATGCATTTCCACCCGATGGGTTTACGTTCCGAAATGGTATCACCACGGTGGTGGATGCGGGAAGTTCGGGCTGGTCAACCTTTCCGGATTTCAAGAAACAGACAATTGATCTGTCCAAAACGCGTGTTTTAGCTTTTTTAAATATCGTCGGTCAAGGTATGCGCGGAGGAGGATATGAGCAAAACACCTCCGATATGGATGCGAAGATGAGCGCGCTAACCGCAAAACAATTCAAGGATCATGTTGTCGGCTTTAAAGTAGCCCATTACGAAGGATATGATTGGACGCCCGTGGAACAGGCCGTGAAAGCGGGAAAACTTGCGGGTGGATTGCCAACGATGATCGATTTCGGAGGAAGCACTCCCCCATTGCCGATCCGCGATCTCTTTCTAGAGAAATTGCAACCCGGGGATATCTTCACACATGCTTTCGCTCAGCTCGGCGGACGCGAATATTTAGTGGATATGGACACCGAAAAAGTAAAACCTTTCGTTTACGAAGCGCGCAAACGCGGCATCAACTTCGACGTGGGCTATGGCGGCATCAGCTTCGCTTTTTCGCAAGCCATTCCTGCGGTTAAAGAAGGTTTCTATCCAGATGCCATCAGCACGGATATTCATATTGGGAGCATGAACGGTTCGATGAAAGATTTACTCACCGTAATGGATAAGTTTATGGCAATGGGTATGCCATTGAATGCCGTGATCGAAGCATCATCCTGGAAACCGGCACAAATCATAAAGCGTCCAGAATTGGGGAATCTTTCGGTTGGCGCGCCTGCGGACATTGCCGTGCTTGGACTTCGTAAGGGCAACTTCGGCTTCTTTGATTACATCGGACACCGCATCACCAGCAAAGAACGTTTAGAATGTGAAATTACCGTTCGCGCTGGAGAAATCGTATTCGATTACAACGGATTAGCCTATCCATTAAATGTAGATTTCAAAAAATACATCCGCGAAGAAAACCTACGTCGACAAAGCATGCGCGAGCATTAATACATTTAACATGAGGATCATATATGTTTTATTTATCAGCATTTTATTGAGCAGCTGCATGGAAAACAACAATCAGTCAAGCGAATCTTCCGGTCAAGATTTGACGAAATCAGAAGTGGAAAAAACGATGGAAAGCTTTCGCATGGCACTACTTCAAGCAAATCAAGATAGCTTGATGGCGTACACGGACGAACATTTATCCTTCGGACATTCATCGTCAATGCTCGAAAATCGCCAACAGTTTGTGCAATCCATGGTGAGTGGGAAGTTCAAATTTACTGAATTGGAGTTCCGCGATTTGGATATTGCTATTTCTAACGAAACGGCAATCGTTCGCCATACCTTATCTGGAAAAAGTGCGGACGAAGGCAAGCTCCCAGGTAATGTGAATATTCACGTTTTGCTCGTTTGGCAAAAGAAAGATGGTGCGGTTAAATTGCTTGCTCGGCAGGCTGTTAAATTTCAGTAAAAGATATGATCACAGATAATAAACCATCACCGCTGCGTTGGTACAGGCTTTTGCCGGTCGCGTTCATCACGTATAGTTTAGCCTATTTAGATCGAGCAAATTTTGGCTTTGCTGTTGCGGGAGGTATGGGCGACGACCTAGAAATCACACCAGCTTTATCGTCTTTGCTAAGTTCCTTGTTCTTCTTAGGCTATTTCTTTTTCCAAATTCCTGGCGCACAATATGCGGCGCAACGCAGCGCAAAAAAGCTGGTGTTTTGGTCATTGATTTTGTGGGGAACGTTGGCGACAGCAACCGGAATGGTGGAAGATGTTACGATGCTGATTGGCATTCGCTTCCTGTTGGGCGTCGTAGAAAGTGCCGTTATGCCAGCCATGCTGATTTTATTGAGCAATTGGTTCACGCGCGCGGAACGCTCTCGCGCAAACACGCTATTAATTTTAGGAAATCCTGCCACTGTACTTTGGATGTCCGTAGCTTCCGGCTACCTGATTAGTTCGCTCGGCTGGCGGTGGATGTTTATTATTCAAGGATTACCTGCGGTGATATGGGCGTTTTTTTGGTGGCGTTTGGTGGACGAAAAACCGGAACATGCAAAATGGCTTACTAGCGATGAAAAAGCGACATTGGCGGATGCATTCGAGGAAGAACAAAAAGGTATTCAACCGGTCACCAATTACAAACAAGCTTTCCGTTCGAAAACAGTGATCTTGCTGTGCTTGCAGTTCTTGTTGTGGAATGTCGGTGTTTATGGTTTTGTGATGTGGTTGCCCACTATCATTAAATCGGCTCCCGATATGAATATCGTCACTACGGGATGGCTTTCCGCTGTACCTTACTTGTTTGCGATAATCGGGATGTTGACGACCTCCTATTTTGCCGATAAAAGTCAAAACCGCAAACATTTTATATGGCCATTTTTATTGGTTGGCGCAATCGCATTCTACGTATCTTATCTGATTGGCAATCAAAATTTTTGGTTATCTTACTTATTCCTAATTATTGCCGGTGCATCTGTCTACATTCCTTACGGACCATTTTTCGCGTTGATCATCGAATTGTTGCCACGCAATGTTTCGGGCGGCGCTATTGGACTCATCAACAGCATGGGCGCATTGGGATCATTTGGAGGGGCTTACTTAGTCGGATTATTGCACAGCTGGACAGGCGATTTTGGCGCGGCCTACATTTTCATGTCTAGCTGCGTGCTTATTGCATCGCTCATCACATTTGTCGCGCAGAAAACAAAAGCTTAAACAAAAACAGAACATACATAAACCCTTAATTTAAAACAAGATGAAAGACAACAACAACGGACGTCGTTCTTTATTGAAAAAATTGGCCGCATCGGCTGCAGGTGCATTTGGAATTGGATTTTTGGCGAAAGCGGAATCTGGATCTTCTGAAAAAGAAGTAGGAAATATCACCAATCATCAGGAAGTTCCCCTATTCTCTGGTCATACGAAACATGGAAACACGGTGTACGTGGCCGGAAAAGGCGCCCACTATAAAGGTTCCGTGACGGAGCATACAAAAACCGTATTGGATGAAATCGAAAAGGAACTAAAAAGTGCCGGTTCATCGATGGAAAAAGTATTGAAAGTAAACGTGTATTTGGCAGATTTGGCAGATTACGATGAAATGAATGAAGCTTACCGCGGACGTTTTGGTAAGAAACCGCCTGTGAGAACAACCGTTGCCGTTTATGGTGGTGTACCGGGAAATTCTTTGGTAGAAATGGATTGTATCGCTTATGTATAAATGGTCGAGCAAGGTTGGCGTTGCGCTTCTAATCTGCGCAAGCTGGCTAAGCAACAGCGAAGTGCAGGCACAAGCGCTGCCGAAAGAAGAGCTTACTTTTCTAACAAAAGCGTGGACTGGCGAACGTTTTGAGGACGGCCGTCCGAAGATTTCCGACGATTGGATTGAGCGCGCGAAAGTGATCGGCATAGACGATGCGTGGACGATTTTAAAAAACGCAGGCTACAACAATCAATTTGTAAGCGGTTGGAAGCACGTGCATGAAGATGTTCCCGTAGTTGGTCGTGCGTTGACTGCCACATTTATGCCGAGCAGGCCGGACGTAGATAAAAATATCTTGGATCGCGGACACACCGATGGAAAAACCGGAAACACCAATACCTGGCCCATCGAAATGCTGAGCAAAGGCGATGTATATGTAGCAGATGGCTTCGGAAAAATTGCTGGCGGAACGTTAATCGGACAGACGTTAGGAAACGCAATCTTTAATAAATCGGGCAATGGCGTTGTCTTCGATGCATCTGTGCGGGATTTAGAAGGTCTTTCGGAGATTGCAGGATTTAACGCATTCGTACGTGATTTCCATCCTTCGTTTTTGGAAGAGTCCACCCTAATGGGATTGAATACGCCGACAAGAATCGGTCAGGCGATCGTTCTACCAGGTGATTTGGTTTTAGCGCAGCGCGAAGGCGTTTTGTTTATTCCAGCGCATTTAGTGGAGCATGTCGTAACGCGAGCTGAATTTATTTTGCTACGCGACAAATTCGGCTTCGAAATGATTAAATCCGGAACGTACAATACCGGACAAATTGATAATCAATGGACACCGGAAATTAAAACGGCTTTCTTGAAATGGTTGGATAGTCATTCTGGCGAAGTAAAAATGTCCAAGGATCAATTGGACAAAATTATGGAAGACCGGACGTGGTAGAATGTATTATAAGTCCTTTCCTTTGAGATGGAAAGGACTTATTTTTTAATGTGTATATCGCATGTAAGTAGGTAGCGCGCGGGCTTTATCCTATTTATTGTTTGTAAAAAGATCCAAAATATTTAATATCGTTTTCGAGCCTTCACGTTATATGATGTGGAACTATCAAAGTGATAAAAAATCTGTGTAATACAAATTGCATTTAAACTTATTAAGTACCGCTGGAATCGGCCAAATGACTTCTAGAAACTAGTTATTTTTATTCAATTCATGTCATCTATCCTAGAGAATGTAAAAAGAATATGCGTTATGGTTTTAATTATCAATAGCGTAACAAAAAGTATGCATTCTTAATGCTTACCCCAATCTCCGCTGTTTACTGTCATCAAACATGATAAAACTTTTGATTTTACATTACATCAATACTATATAGAAAAAAAATAGCTCTGCAATTTTATTTATTGCAGAGCTTTTTTTTATTTAAAATCCTAAAAATCGAATGAACAGTCAACCTATAAAACCGCTCGAGTACATCGAATATTGAATGCAAAAGACCTATTTCCGCTACCTTGCCCCACGACCGCGCCCTCAGCTTGTCCAAGAACAGCTCTTAAAGACGTTGTTTCTATACTGGTTCCCGTAGATGCCTCTGTCGATGACCAATAGTATCCAGCATTTCCACGCAAAGCAAGAGTTCTATCTGAGGGTTGATAATAACCTGATGCTGGAAAAGTTAATATAACATTACTATTTCGACGGCTTCGAAACACCTTTGCACTAGTAAATTTGGTATTACTGGCGGTCCAGTCTGTCCCCCTGTTATCCGCAACTAATTGTGTAGTAGATTCGACCAATGCACTCCATTCTGTTGACGTAGGCACGCGCCAGCCATTGGGACAAGGATCATTTGCAGTCACTTTCCCGCCATTTGTGGCCGGGGTTGCGTTGTACCAAGCTCCATTTGCTGCATTGCTCGTCCATAGGCCAATAGTATCTGTTGCTACTGCACCAGTTGTAGGAGTAGCCCGCACGCCGCGCCGACCCCATTGATAATAATTGCCCATCTGAGTTTGAAAACTACCGCCTGTTGCGGGTTCGTCTGGATTTACTGACGCAGCGACTCCCAAATTTCGTCGCATCCACTGTCGTCCATTTATCACGGCAGCTTCCACCCCATTTACTGTTACGTAAGAATCATTGGGAACAATCCTAACGCGCAGGTTATACACCACCCCAGGATCGAATCTCACATTCGGAATAGAGATAGGCGTCGTACGATTAAGCGGACCTATATTAAGTGACGCGATGGTCAACGTTCCATTCGTAATATTGTTAGCTACTGAACTAAAACTACTTTGTCTCGTAGTGGCGCCTCCAGTCGCTGTAGGGAATGTGATAGCGCGATTGCTTGTTTCTCCGGAAAAAGCAACGTTTCCATTTAATAGCGTTACCGATGCTGCGCTCCGAGTAGAAGCCAAACTAGTAGCACCAATTTCACTAATTAAATATCCAGTTGCAGTAGCATCTACAAGTACTCGTACTCCAGAAAAACGATATTTGAATGCGATATTCAACGAATTATCTGCTCCAGGCACAATTGTTCTCAATCCAGAATTAAACATGATGAAGTTAGGAAAAGTTGCAGGGTTTATATTGATCGCCGAATTAATTGTGGTTCCAGTGAGGGTTTCAGTTGGAGCCGAATTCGTATTATACGAATAGGCGACAAAGTGGTATTGACCTCGATTGACCTGCAACTGTTGACCGTCATCAGGCGTTACAGATCCCGTTGTGCTAATGCTATAAATTTTATCGGTCACATAATTACCGGAACTATTGTACACTGCTAAGCGAAACTTAATTTGCCGTTGAATGGGGCTGATAACTGCATCCGCCTTCGTGTTATCTTTCAAACGTTTATTGGCTCGCGGCACGTCGGGTTCCTCTTCCACCAGATCAGTAATGATGTAGAAATCATCGTTAAACGGAATCTCTTCTGTCAGTGAGGAAGATGGGTTTGCCAACAAGCTGTTTTGATCAGGTAAATTGGACTTCATCGAACCAAATAATTGATCTCGATTATCGACCTCATCGCTCGCTAAATTTACCCCAATCGTAGCCATACCATCCCCAGATACCTCATCACTGGATTTAGAACAAGATTGAACTATTAATAACGCATTAAAAAGGGTTAAAGCTAAAGTAACGGTTAGTGTCTGTTTCATCATTTTACCAGTTTACGTCGAAAGTTTGCTCCTCATTTTGATACTCGTCCGTAATGGTTCCGTTTTCAGAGACAGGACTTACCGCAACTGATCCAGCAGCTATTTGGTTTTCAATTTCAACGACAACTACGTCAATCTTCGGTTGTGTGTACTTGTTTTTTTCTTTCATAGTGTGATGTAACAATTACTTAAGGTGGATGCAAAAAAAGCAATTCGTGAAAATATACGAAAGCGTATAAATGCGCGTTTTATTGCTTATTATGTAAATAAATTGTCATTAGCGCGATCGACAGAGGATCAATTGCGACTTTCAATAATACGAATTTCTTATTGAGTAACAAATTATCCTACTTGAAGTTTTCATTATTTTTATTTTTTACCAAACTCGAGAATCATTAAGTACCAGCATAAATACATCTATCAGTATTACACAATAGTACGGTCGCAAAGTCTAAAGATGCCAAACAGATTGGGGAGAAACTATCTATCTAGCTATCAAATCTATCTTAACTATTTTTCGATATTGCCCTGTATTTCTCGTCAACGAGAATTGTAGATTTTCAGTTCGGCATGGTATATAACATGGTATATAACTATACGACCCCGCTTTTCGTGCTACTCAACTTTGCATTACCTATGTATTTGAGCTTTTTGAGATGAACATTTTAATGTGGCACTATACGCAAGTATGAGGCAGAATAAATTCCAGCGAAAAATGTTTGTTAAAACGTTTTAGTAACAAAATTTTAAACCATTCTTAACAATTCCGAAACAGTAGAAGCCGAAGTTTGCACCCAATATCTAACGCTAAAAAAATGTATTCAAAACCATCCAGATTACTCTGGTTGTTACTTTCGCTCAGCGCCGCTTCCCTACCCTCCGAAGCGCACACGCTAGCTGGAAACAACCTATTCTACCAAGCCGTAAATCAGCAACCACTTCGTGGTAAAGTAGTGGACTCGCAGGGAAACGCAATTGCTGGTGCAACCGTTTTAAACAACAGAACACAAGAGCAAGTACAGACGAGCAACGACGGTACTTTTGTTATTGCAGGACGTATCGGCGACTCCCTTTCTGTACGTTACATTGGCTTCATCGCCGATGATCAACGCGTTACAAAGGCCGAAGACATTACTTTTTCTTTAGAGCCTCAATCGCAAGCGATTGACGAAGTGATGGTATCTATCGGTTACCAAAAGGTACGCAAATCCGACCTAACCGGAGCAATATCTAGCGTAAAAGCAGAAGAGATGAACTTAAGTTCACCAAAGCTTTCGCAAGCTTTGGTGGGTAAGGTTGCCGGTGTACAAATAATGCAAACCTCCGGCGCACCATACGATGGCACGAAAATCCGTGTGCGTGGCGTAGGTTCTGTCAACGCGGGATCTGACCCCTTGTATGTGATAGACGGTTACCCAGCAGGAAACAATCTGAACATCAACCCGAATGATATCGAATCGATCGACGTACTGAAAGATGCAGCCTCCGCAGCGATCTATGGTTCTCGTGCAGCTGGTGGTGTAGTTTTAATTACCACAAAACGTGGTAAAGAAGGACGCAGCAACGTGGATTACGAGGTTTTGGGTGGATTTGGTCAGCTATCGAAAAAAGTAGATTTATTAAATTCAGCAGAATATATCGACTTATTGATTGATGGTCGTAATAACGCTTATCAAGATCAGATCGTGAATTCGGGTGGCGTGTGGAGCGATGATCGTCGTAAAGATTCTAATGCGATTAGGAACCAACGTTTCCCAGGAAATCCAGGTTCTACCAATATTCCCGAAGAATACTATGATTTTGCATCGGGAACAGCTAAGCAAGCACAATACGATACCGATTGGCAAGATGCATTATACAGAAATGCGCCGTTCCAAAGGCACAACCTTTCCGCATACGGTGGCAACGATAAAACACGCTATTTAATCAGCGGCGCTTATCAAAATCAAGATGGTATTATGCTTGGAACAGGACAACAAACTTTCAATTTCCGTACAAACGTGGACGCTAAGATAAGCGATCGTTTAACGGTTGGTGCAAATGTTTCCTTTACCTACAATGATAATGATGAGGTAACTACCGGTCGATTCAATCAAAGTCCATCAATGGCCGCGTTGATCTACTTACCAACGTTACCAGTTTATAACGCTGATGGAAGCTATGCCCAATATCTAATGGCCGACTTTTCTGCAAGAGGTTTTGGTATTCAACCTCCAGAAAATCCATTAGCTTACGTTACGCAGGTCAAAAATAATCGTCGCGGGAAACGCGGTTTATATAATGCATTTGCAGATTTCGAAGTAATGCCGGGCTTAAATCTAAAAGTGAACGGTGGACTTTCAACATACGACGAAAAGCACGATTTTTACCAACCTACTAGTCTTTCAAATGGCGACTACCGTCCGTTTTCACCGCAAGCGCGTAACGCTGCTTATGCGGATGCACGCACCCTAGGTGAAATTGACAAATTGGTGGAAACTACGTTGAACTACAATAAGACTTTTGCCGATAAACATCAGGTAAATGCATTATTAGGCTATTCTGCACAGCGCACGGATTTCGATCTAATTTCGCTTAGAGCGAATGGATTTCAACATGATAAGATTGGTGAAATAAGCGATAAAGGTGCGGACCCGACCAATTTCCAACTTCGTGAAGCGGATAAAACGGTTGTAACACTACAATCGTATTTCAGCCGAGTGATGTATAATTATGATGCGAAGTATTTCTTGGCAGCTTCCATTCGTACAGACGGTTCATCACGTTTTGGACCTAACACCAAATGGGGTACTTTTCCTTCGCTATCCGCAGGTTGGACGTTATCAAATGAAGATTTTTATGATGCATGGTTAGGCCAGGGTTCTTCTGTAAAATTAAGAGCGAGCTGGGGATTGAGCGGCAACAACAATATTCCTAATTATAGATCGCGAACGGTATATGGTTCTCCGCAAGGCGTTGTAATTGGTGGGAATGTGGCTACAGGCTACTATCCTGGATCCCTAAACGATGCAAATTTAGGTTGGGAAAGTACCTCGCAGTATAATGCTGGACTTGATGTAGGTCTATTCAATGGACGCGTAAACGTGATGACCAACTTTTACCGCAGTCGCTCGTTCGATCTTTTGTTCAATCAACCAATCACAGCCATCAGCGGATCAACTTCAATATTAACCAATTTACCTCAAAGTAAGGTCGAAAACAAAGGGTTTGATGTGCAATTGGATGCGACATTATTACGCCGCGGCGATTTCGAATTAGGTTTTAGTGGAAACATCAACGTCAACCGTAATAAAGTGCTTGATTTAGGTGGTGCATCTACTATTCTGACAAACGGTGCAGAACGTTCTTATATCACGCATATCACGCAAGAAGGTAGCCCAATCGGTATGTTTTACGGTTTTCAAGTATTGGGTATAGCGGACGAAAATAATTACCAAAGTTTAGCGCCTTCAGCCGCTTCTAGCAACCCATTGAAACCAGGCGATTTGTATTTTGAAGATGTCGATGGTAATGGTGTGGTAAACGATTTAGATAAACGTATTATCGGAAATCCGCATCCAAACTTTACCTATGGCTTTTCATTCAATGCGAGCTACAAACGTTTCGATATCCGTGCATCATTCAATGGTTCGCAAGGCAATAAGATATTGGACGGACAGGATTATTACGTGTATAACATGGAAGGATCCGGCAACCAATATGCCGATGTAGCTCAACGTTGGAGATCAATAGAAAATCCAGGTGCAGGATCCGTATATCGTGCATCTCGCGCAGGAACGCAAAGTAACAGTACGCGCTTGTCTTCTTTTTACCTTCAAGATGGATCGTTCTTAAGAATGACGAACGTAACATTGGGTTACTCAGCACCGCAAAGTTTAGCAGAACGCCTAAAGATTTCTGGTGTACGCATCTTTGCAAGTGTAGAAAATCCATTTACCATCACAAAATACAAAGGATATAATCCAGAACCGGACTACAATCAACGTGGAAATTTAACGCCAGGGGTTGATTACGGTTTATATCCATTAGTGAGAGGGTACAACCTAGGATTGAAAGTCACTTTCTAACGAATATTCAAATACTGAAATGAAATATTCATGTTAAACAAAATAAACACCTATGAATATTCCATACGACCTTTAAAAGTCAAATATCACATATGAAAAAAAGATATATATTACCTTTTCTATTATTAAGTTTAGGTGCATGTAAACAAGAATTTTTGGATCAACGCGATCCGAATGCGGTAACCGTGGAGGATTTCTTCGAAACGGAAAACGATGTGCAGTTGGCAGTAAACGGACTTTACCAAGCTTTGCGTAATGGCAATAATTTGGGTGAAGGAAGTGGGCTGTTTAACGAGGAACGATCTGACAATACGGGCAGAAACGACAACCAATCGAATGCCGGTGAGCCATTCCAGTTTAATGATTTCTCGCTATTAGCGAGTAACTCATTTTTGAAATCGCATTGGTCGAACATGTACAATGGAATTTCACGCTGTAACACATTATTGTCTCATATCGACAAGGTTAGTTTTACCAATCAGGATTTGAAGAAACGCTACATTGCCGAGGCGAAGTTTGTTCGCGCACTGCTTTACTTCCACATGGTTCGGAAGTTTGGCGACATTCCATTATCGACTGTAGAGATTACGTCCAAACAGCAAGCAGATCAATTGGCCTTCCGCGAGAAAGAAAGTGTTATTTACCAACAAATCATTGCTGATCTGACAGACGCCTTGGACAGCAATTTGCCGAACACACAAAAAGAATACGCTGTTGGTCGTACGTCAAAAGCAGCAGTTAATGCCATCCTCGGTCAGGTTTATTTGACGATAGGCGCAACGGTTGCCGAAGGCCGCCAAGAGAATTTGACAAAGGCTGAACAGTACTTAGCCGCTTCTTACGGCATGCGCACTTTCGGAAAGCTAAACGAAATTCCGTACGACGAAGTGTTTGATGTAGACAGGAAAATGGACTGCAAAGAGTTGATTTTTCAAATTCAGCATATACAGGGCAATCAATTATACAGCTCTTCTATTGCACGGAATAATCAAGCTCGCGGCGAAACGATAAACTCGAAATTTAATGCTACCGGAGTTGGTGGAAATGTAAAGCGTGACTTGGTAAATGACTACGAAGCGAACGATACGCGTAAGGCATTCTCCATTAAGTTTGCCGCAGACGTAAATGTGAACGATTGGTTTATCACGAAATTCCGCGACAACAGCGACGGTGCTGGGGTTCAAGGCTGGGGAGGAAACGATTGGATTTTAATCCGCTATGCGGATGTTATGTTATTGCTTGCCGAAACAAAAATGCACTTAGGAAAAGACGCCGAAGCAATCGCATTGTTAGACGAAGTACGCGAGCGAGCTGGTTTGCCAAACTACGCAACTTCCCGTATGGATGCAAACTACAGCGCTAAATATCCAACATTGAAAGAAGCCATCTTACACGAGCGTCGTGTAGAGCTCGCTTTCGAAAACCATCGTTGGTTTGATCTGATTCGTAATTACGATGCGCAAGGTTTGGTGAATTATTTTAAAGCAAAAAACCAAGCGGATTACGGTATCGCTCGCTTATCAAACATTTCGACGAAGGACCGTTACTATCCGATTCCTTTCGATGAATACCAACTTGATCCTACTAGAATGTATCAGAATCCGGGTTATTAATCCCCATCCATGAAACAAATTCTAAAAGGAATAATCCTGATGCTTATGTGCTGGGCAGCAACGCCCACACAAGCTCAGGATTTTTCGTCTATAAAAAATCCCCAAGATTGGGTAACTGCAAAGAATTATTACCTTACGTATGTCCTACTTCAGGACACCACTGCACTGTACGAATATTTCTCCTCCGATCGACGCCTTACAAATCTGTTGGATGCGCGTCACAATCGACTACTGGAAAGTGAGAAATGTACAGATTTGGCTTGCTTAATGAAAGCTTTTATGTGGAAGAATGAGGAAATCGAGTATCTAAGTGCAACCTTTTCAAAGTTGGTTTTGAGTCATTCGGTACAACGCGAACACCTTAAAAAACATTTATTCGCCTACCCGAGATACGGCAACATCGGGAATCTTTCATTATCAGCATACATCGAAAAAGCTTTGCGTCAAGATTTTCATGCAATGAATTATGCTATTCGCGTTTACGGCGGTGGCGAGAAACCAAATTATCCGACTATTGATTCGATAGCATTCAACACCAATGACCCTCACTATCTTTCTCTTTTGAAAGAAGTCCGCGTCGACGTGTTATCCGATATTCAAAAACCTGAACAAGCATTTCAAGAAACGTTATTGTGCGCGATTCGACTGTTGGAAATCAACGAGCGCTGGGATGCGGCACAACTCGAACCGCTTAGGCTGGGAGAAAACAAAGCGGCGTTAGATGCCATAGCTACAACTGATTTTAGCCGCTATCCTTATAGTTTATTGCTAACTTTAGGTGCTGGTCCGGAGGTGTACGGCCAACCCGTCAGCCCGGGTGGGATGTTGCGCAGTCGTACAGCGGCGCGCAGTTATTTTGCGGGTTTAGCACCATTTATTGTCGTTTCAGGTGGGCGGGTTCATCCATACAAAACGCTCTATATTGAAGCCCAGCAAATGAAAAAATACCTAATGGAAGTTTGCCAAGTTCCTGAACACGCTATTTTGATTGATCCGTACGCAAGGCATACCACCACCAATCTGCGAAACACTGCGCGTATTTTATTGAGTTACGGATTTCCCACAGATCAATATGCCATTGTCAATAGTAGTTCGACGCATATTGATGCTGTGGAGAATATGGCTGCACGCTGCATTCGCGAGTTAGGATACCTGCCTTACGAACTGGGCAATCGCGTTAGCGATGTAATTATTGAATTCAAGCCGCGCGAAGAATCGTTCACCATTGATCCTGATGAACCCCTTGATCCTTAAGGTTAGCGTACGACAGTAGCTTCGAGCTCAACTATCAATGTTTCAAATAGCTTCGACACTTCCAAAACCGTCGAAGCTTGTTTTATACCATGTAGAACGATCCAATCTTGCATCACATCGAAATGCTGAAACAACTCCGACGTGGATGTGGTATAAATATTCAGTCGTACAATATTCTCGAGTTCATATCCAGCTTTTAAAACAACTTTTTCTAAATTTTGGATGCTCCATGTAAGTTGGTCGCGCATACTAGCATTGCTGGATAAGGCGTGGTCGTCGATTGCGGTCTGTCCAGACACATACAAAGTAGCACTCACATCTTGCACTTCCACCGCTTGGGAATAACCTCGTGCATCTTGCCAATTCCAAGGATTTATTATTGTTTTTTTCATAGCGTAAACATATTTTTTACAAATGTCAGCTATGAATTGGGATATTACCTGTGACTGAAATCACTATTTACGTCATTGACAATCGGCTCAACGTTTCGCGAGATACACCCAGATATGATGCAAGGATGGTCTTAGAAATACGTTGCGATAATGCGGGATAAGTGGCTAAAAAAGCTTCATACCTTTCGGTTGGATTAAGAGATAATAAAGTAATAATACGTCGTTGATTGGCTATATGCCCGCGCATGGATTTGTCTACAAAATATCTAGACAGACTCGGAAATTTATTTATTAACTTGTGATATTCCGCTAATGATAGTGTACTTGTTTGTGTGTCCTCCATGCAGTACAAAGTAAATCGGGATTGTTCACCAAGATAGAACGCCGAAAAGTCTGTTTCCCACCACCCTTCCATAGCAAAAGATAAAATATGCTCTTTACCATCTTCAGACCAATAGGATAAGCGTACTAAACCAGACTGGATTAAATACACATTACTTATTAATTCGTTATGCTCAAAGATAAATTGGCCCTTTAAATAATTCTCCACCTTGAAGCAAGAGGTAATTTCATGCAGTTCGGTATCCGAGAAAGCCGAAAATTCCGAAAGTTTTTCTTTTAAGAAGTTGTGATGCATTTTGAACGTTTTTTAACTTACTTGCAGTCGTAAACCTAATGAAATGGTATGTTATTCATTACCGCATAATACGATATGTCGCATTTTCAAAATTTGCAATACTACCAATTAAAGGAGTTTTATTTTAAATAATGTAAATCTCAACGAAAGTCAAAATTCCTATTACGAATTGGGCGTGGTTTAAAAAGGTTGGTACTTGATTATTAAGTAAATAATACTTTGATTGGAAAGGCACATATCTGCATTATACAAATAAGATCAAAGATTAGGAGTCAAATAACAACAAAATGAAAAAGAGAAAAGTGCCTTTAAACAAAAAAGAGCAGCTTTTTGAAGCTGCTCTTAAATTCGCGGAGAGGGCGGGATTCGAACCCGCGGTACCGTTTCCAGTACGACAGTTTAGCAAACTGTTCCTTTCGGCCACTCAGGCACCTCTCCGTTACTGCTGTGCAAACATAACGCAAAATTTTTATTTTGCAAAGCTATTTTTCGCCTACAATCACAATACTTTGACTTTCAAAAAGATTATTTAATCGTCAGTCGATTTCTTTCTAGTCACGTCGTAATCGATACGCACATGGTAAATGCTTTTCAACATCGATTTGAAGATCGCGGCGACCTGAGAAATCTGCTTCATGGTGATGTCCGCGTTTGTAAATTGCTTTTGAATCAATTTATGATCTACAATCTTGTCCACCAGCGTATTGATCGATTGCTCGGTATATTCTTTCATGGCGCGCGAAGCTGCTTCCACAGAATCCGCTATCATGAGCACGGCCGATTCCCTAGAAAAAGGAATAGGTCCCGGATAGCGGAAGAGTTCCTCATCCACCAACTTGTCTGGATTGTTCTTCATCGATAGGTTGTAAAAATAGTCCACCTTCGTTGTTCCATGGTGCGTGCGAATAAAATCGACCACAGCTTCTGGCAATTGATTCTTACGCGCGATTTCCACACCTTTTAGTACGTGAGAAATAATGATTTGTGCACTTTGCTCCGGCGTCAATTCTTCATGTGGATTGTTACCCGTCTTTTGATTCTCGATAAAGTAAAGTGGGTTCGACATCTTACCAATATCATGATACAACGCTCCGGCACGAATTAGCAACGGATTGCCACCAATTCGGTAAACCGCAGCTTCCGCCAAATTGGCTACCTGCAACGAGTGCTGGAAAGTTCCAGGAGCACGGATAGACAATTCACGAAGTAATTTGGAGTTACTATTTGTCAATTCCATTAATGTCAAATCAGAAACGATACCGAACAGTTTTTCGAATGCATAGATCAATGGATAAGCCAACAGTGTTAAGCCGACGCTGATGACGAAAGGAAAAATATCATTCCAGTAAATACTATCAAACGTACCATTTCTGGTAAGCACCAATCCGGTAAACGAAATGATATAGGAAGCCAAAATCAATAAACTCGACAGCAAGAATTGCTCACGCTTCACCATTGTACGAATACTGTAAATCGCCACGATGCCGGTTACCAATTGTAAAAAAACGAAATCAAAACTATTTGGCACAAATAACGCGGCCATCAGCACCATCAACAAATGTGTATTTAGCGAAACGCGCGTGTCAAACAAGATGCGAAAGATAATCGGAACGATACAATATGGAATATAGTATAAGCTCGGAATCTTCATTTTTATCGCCCAACTCAGCACGCCGAGCATGGCAATAATGACTGCGAATATGATGAGAAGTAGTCGGTTGTTTTTGTAAATATCGCGACGAAAGAAGAACAGAAACATCATGAGCAAAGTCATGATTAACGATACCATCAAGAAGTTCCCAAACAACACCAATCCTTGCTTTCCTCCGATCTGCGCCTCGTTTTCATATACACGTCGTAACGATTCTAGCTTTTGGATAATTTCATTATTAATCATTTTACCCTGCTCGACGATTAATTCATTGCGTTGCACAATACCACGGGTGGTTGACATATTGGAAAGTGCGGCTTGCTCAGACTTATCCGTTTGCGCCTCATTAAACATTAAATTGACCGCAACATAGTTTTTAAGCAGGTCGGACAACCACTTCTTTTGGGAAATAAATCGGTTTCGATCTACGGTCCGTTCAATGTAAGAATACGCACTTTCGATGGTAAAACTATTGGCGGTATTACGTTGTTGTGCTACGTTATCCTGCACTAAAATGAAGTTATATTCTGCCTCAGAACCGGAAGCGGTACTATTACCTTTCAGCTGATATCGACTATTTAAAGAAATAATTCCTCTATCGTAAACGTATTCCAAAATAGCATTTCCAACGCCGCGATAACGCTCAATATCCTGTGAAGGCAGCGTGTCGATTTGCGAGGTTTGCCAGCGTTCATTTAAGTCGATGTTGAATTGATCCAACTGCTCTTTGCTGACAACTTCGCTTACGTTATAGATTGGATTTACCGTTTTTAAAATCTGATGCCGGTCGCGATCCAGCTCTTCTTGTGTTTTGAGGATAGCAAAATCATAGGGTGAAACTAAATTCTCGTGATTCCAAGGTTTTCCTTTTTGATAATCGTATCGAAAGCGAGGTTGTTTTGGCATGAAAAGGCAGACCAAAAGAATGGTAACCACCGCCATAACGTATTTTAAGATGGGAGAATTATATTGGAGTTTCTCTTTATTGTAGTTGATCTTCAATTTCGCCACGTTGTCGGAATTAGTGATGTGCAATTTGCTCGAATGGAAACAATTTCAACACGAGCAGTTCTCACAAAAATAGGAAAAGAATTGTGGTCTTTCATTTTAATATCGTAGATTAGCCAACTACTTTAGGGGTGTTTACACTATTTGTGAACTGAGATTTTACCCTTTGAACCTGATCTGGATCATACCAGCGTAGGGAAAAGTGAGTTGTCATCTAGTGCGTTCGCACATCTGTGGCCATTCCTAAAGTGCATGTTTTACATCAACACAAAAGGAATGACTGTTACCATCAATCAACAAACACGTTTTTTCGAGCATCCTCCAGCAAATTTGTCGGACTTGGTTGAATCTGAAACTAAGGGCAAAACGCGCGGCATCGCGGTGGCGATTAACGACCAAGTAGTTCCAAAAGCAATTTGGATAGAAACCATTCTCCAAGAAAACGATCAAATTCTCATTATTTCGGCCACGCAAGGCGGATAAATACCAACACTTAAATCTTATGACAGATCACACCGTTTCTACTACGCCATTTCCTAATTCTCAAAAGGTTTATATCGCAGGTACGTTACATCCCATTCGAGTTGCGATGCGAGAGATCACGCTCAGTCCAACAAAACTCAGCAATGGTGGAAGTGAATACAATCCGCCGGTTACTATCTATGATACATCCGGACCGTATACCGATGAGCAAGCAAACATCGATATTCGCACAGGTTTACCACGAATTCGTGCATCATGGATTAAGGATCGAAATGATGTGTCCGAATTGCCCGAAATCAGTTCGGATTATGGAAAGATGCGTTTGGCCGATGTGACGCTAGATGATCTTCGTTTTTCGTACAATCACCGACCGCTAGTTGCTAATACGGGTTGCAACGTAACGCAGTTACATTATGCAAAAAAAGGCATCATCACCCCGGAAATGGAATATGTTGCTATTCGCGAAAACCAACGCATTGAGCAATTAGCTACCGCTACAAAAGGAATGGATCACCAACATGTCGGAAATAGTTTCGGTGCGAATACGCCAAAAAAACATATCACACCGGAATTCGTTCGCGATGAGATCGCGGCTGGACGCGCCATTATTCCGAATAACATCAACCATCCTGAATCAGAACCGATGATTATCGGTCGAAACTTCTTGGTAAAAATCAATGCGAACATTGGCAATAGCGCCGTCACATCTAGCATCGAAGAAGAAGTTGAAAAAGCAGTTTGGGCATGTCGCTGGGGAGCTGATACGATTATGGATCTTTCCACGGGAAAAAATATTCACGAAACACGTGAATGGATTATCCGCAATTCACCCGTGCCAATCGGCACCGTACCGATTTACCAAGCGCTAGAAAAGGTGAAAGGTGTTGCAGAAGATTTGACTTGGGAAATTTTTCGAGATACGCTGATCGAACAAGCGGAACAAGGTGTTTCCTACTTCACGATCCACGCTGGCGTGCTTTTGCGCTACATTCATCTTACCGCGCAACGCGTAACAGGAATCGTTTCGCGTGGAGGCTCCATCATGGCAAAATGGTGTTTGTTTCATCATCAGGAAAACTTTTTGTACACGCACTTCGAGGACATTTGTGATATTATGAAACGTTATGATGTCGCGTTTTCTTTGGGCGATGGATTACGTCCGGGTGCTATCGCAGACGCGAATGATGCTGCGCAGTTTGCTGAATTGGAAACGTTGGGCGAACTGACAAAAATTGCTTGGAAGCATGATGTACAAGTGATGATTGAAGGTCCGGGTCATGTGCCCATGCACATGATTAAGGAAAACATGGAAAAGCAATTGATCGAATGTGACGAAGCACCGTTCTATACGCTGGGACCGCTCACAACAGACATCGCACCAGGTTACGATCACATTACTTCAGCGATTGGTGCGGCAATGATCGGCTGGTACGGTTGCGCGATGTTGTGTTATGTCACGCCGAAAGAACATTTGGGATTACCGAACAAAAAGGATGTGAAAGATGGCGTAATTACGTATAAATTAGCCGCGCACGCAGCCGATTTAGCGAAAGGACATCCCGGCGCGCAGTATCGCGATAATGCATTGAGTAAAGCACGATTCGAGTTCCGTTGGGAAGATCAATTTAACTTGTCACTGGATCCGGATACAGCACGCGAATTTCACGATGAAACGCTTCCGGCTGATGGTGCCAAGGTCGCTCATTTCTGTTCGATGTGCGGTCCGAAATTCTGCTCCATGAAGATCACGCAGGAAATTCGTGATGCGGCCAAGCAAGGTATGTTCGACAAATCGCAGGAGTTTATTGCGCAAGGCAAAGAATTGTATCTATGATCATTGTCATCACACCGGAGCAACTGGCTGAAAACGAGATAAAAATTGTAACGGCGCTATTCCATGAAGGTGCTGATCGCATTCACTTGCGGAAATATCAGCTTGATAAAATAGCGATGGCGAAGTACATTCAGCAAATTCCAACAGCATTTCATCCGCGACTAGTTTTGCATCATCATCACGATTTGGCAGCGGATTTTGAGATAAAACAATTACACCGAAGCGAACAAGATCGTTTAGCCACAGAATATAAGGTAGAAGGGTTATGTTATTCCACCTCGACGCATAGCATCGACACATTCAATGCATTGAACGAAACATGGGATTATGCTTTTTTAAGTCCGTTTTTTCCAAGCATATCAAAACCTGGCTATGGCAATCAGGAGCAGGTTATCGATCAATTAACACAAAGAACAAACAGAGATGTAAAACTGATCGCGCTCGGTGGTTTGCATACCGATAATGTCAGCGAATCCATTCGACGCGGTGCAGATGGAATTGCCTTGTTGGGCACCATTTGGCAATCGCCAAATCCCGTAAAGCAATTCCGAGCCTGCCAAACAAAATTTGTGTCAACAATCCAACAATAAGAACTAATGAAAAGAGATAAAACATACAGTCGATTGCAATACATTTCCGATGGAGAAACCTTGGAACTTCAAGAGCGCAATATCCGACAAGCATTAGCATTTGGAGCAAATTGGATTCAGCTTCGCTGGAAAAAAAACAAAGATGAAGCATTCGAATCTTTCGCAAAAAACGTTCGAGTGCTTTGCACAAAACATCAAGCTTGTTTTATTATAAACGATCATGTAGATACGGCGAAAAAAGTAGAAGCAGACGGCGTTCATTTGGGATTAGATGATATGTCGGTTTTAGATGCCAGACGTATTTTAGGAACAAACAAAATTATTGGGGGAACAGCAAACACATTGGATCATGTGTTAAGTCGTACAGAAGAAAACTGTGATTACATCGGCTTAGGTCCATTTCGCTTCACATCTACCAAGCAAAAACTCAGTCCCATATTAGGACTTGATGGCTATCAAGAAATCACAGATCTGCTTACGAAAAGAAATATATCCGCTCCTCCGATATACGCTATTGGTGGAATTCGAGTAAACGATATTTCTGATTTAAAGGAAATTGGCATTCACGGCGTTGCCGTTTCCGGCTTGATCAACAACGATCCAAAAATCATTCAAACTATTCAATCAAAATGGCTATGAATACATTAATCATTGCAGAAAAGAAATTTAGTTCTCGCTTATTTTTGGGCACAGGCAAATTTGGAAATATGTCGCTCATGAGCGAATCGATCCAAGCATCCGGCTCAAAATTGGTTACGATGGCGCTAAAACGTGTCGATCACGGAGCAGCTTCCGACCAATTATTGGACGCATTGGATTTGCCAAACGTCAATTTATTACCGAATACATCCGGCGCGCGAAATGCTAAAGAAGCGGTTTTCGCAGCCATGTTGGCGCGCGAAGCTTTGGAAACCAATTGGGTAAAATTAGAAATACATCCTGATCCGCGCTATCTCCTACCCGATCCGATTGAAACATTAAAAGCAACGGAAGAATTGGCAAAAGCAGGATTTATTGTGATGCCATACATTCATGCTGATCCCGTTTTATGCAAACGTCTGGAGGAAGTTGGCACAGCGGCCGTGATGCCGTTGGGAGCGCCAATCGGGACGAATAAAGGTCTGCTTACGAAAGATTTTTTAGAAATCATTATCGAACAAAGCAAGGTTCCTGTGGTCGTAGATGCAGGCATCGGCGCTCCTTCGGATGCGGCGAAAGCCATGGAATTAGGCGCGGATGCTGTGCTAGTTAATACCGCCATTGCGACAGCGCAAAATCCGGTTGCGATGGCTGAAGCTTTTAAGGAAGCTGTGATCGCAGGACGCAAAGCGTATGAAGCCGGACTGGGTGCAAGCAGCGTACAGGCGATACAATCAAGCCCTTTAACCTCATTCTTAACGTCGGATGATTAATACATTTAAAGAAAAACTAGATCAATACGATTGGGCGACCGTTCACGACCGCATTTATAAAACAACGCGAGCCGATGTTCAGCGTGTTTTAGCGAAGCGAAATCACCAGATCGACGATTTCTTAACCTTGCTATCGCCAGCGGCGGAAGAGGAATTGGAAACAATGGCGCAAGCAACAAAAACGATTACGCAGCAGCGTTTCGGGAAAACCATCCAGCTTTACGCGCCTATGTACTTGAGTAACGAGTGCCAAAATATCTGTACGTATTGCGGATTCAGCATGGACAACAAGATCAAAAGGAAAACGTTGTCTGACGGCGAGATTTTGTTGGAAGCGATGGCGCTAAAAGCAATGGGTTTGCAACATATCTTGTTGGTTAGTGGCGAAGCCAATAAAACCGTTGATGTCGCGTACTTTCAAAATGCCATCCGATTATTGAAACCTCATTTCGCACAAATATCCATTGAAGTGCAACCGCTTGATCAGGAGGAATACGATTTGCTGCACGCGGAAGGTGTACATACTGTGCTCGTTTATCAAGAAACGTATCACCGCGAGGTATACAAAGCCTATCATCCGAAAGGAAAAAAATCAAACTTTGACTATCGTTTGCACACGCCCGACCGAATCGGCAAAGCAGGCATTCATAAAATTGGTTTGGGTGTTTTGTTGGGTTTGGAAGATTGGCGCACAGATAGTTTCTTCAATGCGTTGCATATTGATTACCTGCAAAAAACCTATTGGCGCACGAAATACAGCGTTTCCTTTCCACGATTAAGACCGGCGACTGGAATTATAGAACCGAATTTCATCATGGAAGATCGGCATTTGCTCCAATTAATCTGCGCATACCGCATTTGGAATCCTGATCTAGAGATTTCGATTTCTACGCGAGAAAGCGAGCATTTTCGCAATAATATTATCCCGTTGGGCGTAACGACAATGAGCGCCGCTTCCAAAACCAATCCAGGTGGTTATGCTGTCGATCCACAATCGTTGGAGCAATTTGAAATCAGTGATGAACGCAGCATGGAAACGATTATTGATTTAATCAGAAGTTCGGGATACGATCCTGTGATGAAAGATTGGGAAACCTCGTTTATGGGGAATTCAACTGGGAGCGATGAATAAGGAAGAAATATTCCAGCGATACAGCCGACAGGTTTTCATCGATGAGATTGGTGTTTCAGGGCAGCGAAAAATGATGGCTTGCCGCGTTTTGGTCATCGGTGCTGGCGGTTTAGGTAGTCCGGTTATTCAATATTTGGCAGCTGCAGGAATCGGCACGTTAGGCATCATCGATTTCGACCAAATTGAGTTACACAATCTCAATCGGCAGGTTATCTTTGGCAACAACGATGTAGGTTTGTCGAAAGCAGTAGTGGCCAGCGAATTTGTGAGCAACCTAAATCCGAACGTCCGCGTGCAGATTTATCCACAAAAATTGACCGACGATAATGCGGAAAGTATTTTTGCCAATTACGACATCATCGTCGACGGTTCCGACAACTTTACAACACGCTATTTAGTGAATGATATTTGTGTTTCGTTGGAAAAGCCTTTGGTTTATGGCAGTATTTTCGGGTTCGAAGGTCAACTTTCCGTGTTCAATTATCGCGGCAGCAGAAATCTTCGTGACATTTTCCCAGAACCGCCCGCTTCGGAAGATGTTCCAAATTGTGATAAGAACGGCGTGTTAGGTCCCTTACCCGGAATAATTGGAAGCATGATGGCGATGCAGGTGTTAAAAATAGCAACGGATTTGCCGGTAGATAGTAACCAACTGACGATCATCAATACGCTGAATTGGCAATTTACCAAGCTTTCCTTTTAAACAAAAAATCCCGTAATTGCTCACGGGATTTTGTATATACTTTAAAGCGGTTAGCGATTAAATAAAATCAGCCCAGCTTGAACTTTCTTGATATTCTACGATCGGACTAGCGTCGTTGAAGTCAATGAAATCCGACAATAAAGCTTTCACATCCATTTCTACGTGTTTTGCCGCTTGATCGAACAAATCCTGACGGAATCCTTTGTCCACCATATTCTGCACGTACTGCAAACATACCAAACGTGCAATCGCTTTACCCAAAACAACCAACTGACGTTGTACTAAGTTTACGCCACTAATCGAAATATCAAAATGTTTCTTGAAGCGATCTGTTACTTGAGATGTGGAAACGTAAGAAGCTAAGAAGTTGCCTAAATGCGATTCTTTAGATTTTTTCATTTGCTTAGTCACGATTTCGGCAATCTGTGTATAAAGCATTTCGTTTGATCCTTCGAAAATTTGGAACGGACGGCTATCCACAATACCACGACCAGCAACATGATCCAATTTGTAACCGCTTGATCCTGCCAATTGGACAGCAATTTGAGCAGATTCCTGCATCAAATCCGTCACCAAAGCTTTCATGGAGTTTGCTTGTAAACCTTCAGTCGCCAAATCCTGATCAATTCCGCTCATGCTCGAGCTCCATGCACACATGCCTGAACATAATGTATAAGCTGCCTGAATTCTTGACAATTGATATTGTACAGAATCCACATGAATCAACGTATTTGGACCCACTTTACGTTGTGTACAATGAGCCAATGATTCGTCTAGCATGCGTTGGATGAAACCCATTCCCATCCCTGGAAATTGCAAACGGCTACGGTGCAAAATATCAAGCATCATCTTGATGCCAGTACTGTATTGTTGCAGTTTGTGGTTAGTAGGAACAGTTAGATCGATCGTATTCAATCCGTAAGGAATCATGTATAATCCCAAGTTGTTGAAGTAGTTTTCGACAGGAATATGCTGTTCCTTTTTGCTGTTATCAGTAACGAAAAATTCCACGTCACGTGCCAAATCACCTTCAGCAGATTTTTTACGAGCAGCGACAATCCAAAAGTCAGCCATTCCGGTTAACCCTTGCCAATGTTTCTGTCCCTCGAGTTTAAAACCATCCGCCAATTCGGTATAACTCGTACGCATATTTAATGCATCACTACCATAAGCAGGTTCTGTAATCATCAAACCACCCATCGCACGATCTTTCAAGAAGCGGTCAAAAATTCCTTGCTGAATATCTGCGTGGCCATATTTCGCCAACGGCTCCAAGAAAAGCGCAATGTTGATACCGAACGTTAATGAAAGCGGTAGTGATTCGTAAGAAGCAGCCGAAAGAATGCCAAGACATTCACGCACTTGTGCTCCGCGACCACCAAATTGATCCGGAATTGCTACCGAAAGCGGATTTAAATCCATTATGCCACGCCACACCTCATCAGGTAGACCCCGTTGCAGACTAAGTTCATCAATGTTGGACTCGCTGTGAAAAATCTCATGTAGACGTTTCTGGAATCTATCTATAAAAACCGCGTATTGTTCTTTCATTTATTTCTTTACGTACTTAATGGTATCAGCTTTGTCTCCTTTTCCTTTGGCAGACTAAACATTTCTTTATTTAGAATGCACAAATATAAAGGTTTGAGCATGATAAAGAGAATGACGAACATCATTCTAAAAAATAATTGCGGTTTTATTTGGTTAAAATTCGTTAATGATGTATAGATTTTAGATAATCAACCCATTTTTAACTGCGGTCTTTATTAATGCAGCAGAATTCTTAACGCCCAGCTTATCAATTAAATTCTGACGGTGTCCTTCTACGGTTCTTTTGCTTAAAAACAATTTGTCTGCAATCTCCATATTTGTGAAGCCCTCGCCTATCAGTTGCAAAATTTCATGTTCGCGATCGGAAATATCTACATTAATCAACGCCTCCGCGGCACTTTCCTCCAGTGCTACTGTCGATCGTATTTTATCCAACAACGTCATCGTAAGCTCTGCACAAATGTATGTGCCACCTTTTGACACTTGCTGAATAGCAAAAGATAGCTCTTCGTATGCAGAATTCTTTACCAAATAACCGTCTACCCCTAGGTCAAAGGCTTCAATGAGGTACTCGATTTCGGCGAGCATCGATAGAATAATTACCTTGACATCGGGATGATTCTCCTTCAAACGTTTGATCAATTCCATCCCACCAATTCCTTCCATGGTAAGGTCTGTGATCACTAAATTAGCTTCTCCGCCCTCTTCAACCAGACGCATCACTTCTTCCCCATTGTTAGCTTCGCCAACAACTTCCAAATCTTCTTGTGTATCTAAAAGAAGCTTTATTCCATTTCTGACTACAAGGTGATCTTCAGCGAGGATTATCTTTATCATAAAAATCTATTAATAGTAATTATTCCGCACATCCGATTTTTTCAAACGTGCTGGTAGTGCTTATAGAGCGCGCTCGTGAAGAATAACAGCCATTCACACGAAATTGTTTGTATATACAAACACAGATTACGCGAAACCTTTATAAGGTAAAAAGTTAACCAAAGAGAAATTTAATTTACTTTTTTATTGCTTTTATTTTTAGAAAGGTATATTTTAGCAAGCAAAATTACCCGTTATTATGCCGCGATCGTATTCCACCAGATTTGTACCCATCCAATCTTATGGTATGTTGCTTTACTCGGACATGTCTGATCGAATCGTTGCCGTAAGCGCCAACATATTTGATTTAATAGATGTGCCTACGGAAAAAATATTAGGTAAAAATGTGAATGCAGTTGCTCGAGCTTACTTACGTGATCAATACAATCCGATAAAAAGTGCACTTTCCGGGATCAAACTTCAGAAAATTACAAACAAAATTCTGGAGGTTTCCTTTGATAACGCGACCTATGTATTGCACATAACGCAATCTGCTCGACACATTCAATGGGAATGCGAAAAGAAAATTTCAGCAGACAAAGTAGAATTTCACATGGAGCGTATTTCTCAGGTGTTGGAGTCAAATTTTCCATCACTCTGGGATAATCTATGCAAAACGGTATTAAGCATCACCGGATTTGATCGCGCTTATGTTTGTCGTATTCATGATAATGGAGTCACGGAGGTTCTAGCCGAGAACCCAACAAATAAAACGGAAACGCTGCTGCATAGCCGATTTTCAAAAGCTTTTATGAGCGCTGAACATCGAAAATATTATACCACATCACGATATCGATATGCACCCGATTTATGGGCTCCACTGACGAAATTAATAATATGGAAAAACGAAGATATTGACCAAGCAAATTCAAATCTTTATCCGATGCCCCAACTCCATCGCGACTTCGCCACACGAGTCGGAGCGAAAGGAATTATCGCTTTTCCGTTGATGTCCGCCGGAAAACTTTGGGGCCTGTTATTCGCTCAATGCTTTGTTCCAAAGAGAATTAATTTGGCTCAAAGGCAATTGTGTGCATTGGTAAGCCTTTACGCCTCAAAAAAGAACGGATCCTACTCAAATCAATACTTGCAACGGTTCCAAACAACTATAAATCAATCGTTGATTAACCTACGCACCGAGCTTAGCCATTCTGCAAATATTGGTTGCACGTTGGTTAAACATAAAAATGCATTACTCAGTATTCCTCAAGCTGATGGTATGGCTATTTGCATCGACGATGAACTTAACGTATTTGGTACTTCGCCGACTAAGAATCAAATCACGCAAATCCTACAATATCTCCATATAAAGACAGAAAAATCACTATATATTGAAAGTGATTTTAGACAGCAATTTGCAGATCTAATTGAAGGAGATTTGAACAGTGCTGGCTTGATTGCGTTACGACTAGGTAGAAACCGAGAAGTTTGCATCCTTTGGTTCAGGGGAGAGGAAATTAACAGTATGTTCCAAACTGCGCCGCTTCCGTCAGAAAAGACGAATACCTCAAGCCAATTGCAATTTCCCGTGCTAAACAATTCATTTTGGGTAAAAACTATGGTGGATTCTTCTGGCCTTTGGAATGATAACGATCTCTACTTTATAAAATGTATTCGAAATATACTACGCGATACCATGTTGGCTAAAGCCAAGCAACAGGAACACATTAACCAGAAGCTGATTGAATTAAATAATGAATTAGAGATGTTGACCTTTACCCTTTCTCACGATCTGAAAAATCCACTGTCGGTAGTTAAACTTAGTGCACAAATTTTGGCTAGAAACTTAAACGGAGAACAAGCGAAATGGACAAACATGTTATCGGAAGGTGTTGCTGATATTGAAAATATGCTGAACAGCGTCTTCTCTATTGGCAAACAGAAAATATATCTTTATGAAAAAAACTATGTTCCTCTCGCTCCAATGGTGGAAAGGATTATCAAGCAAATGCATCTTTTGCAAGAGGATAAGGCTGCAGAAGTTACTTTGGGTGCGCTGCTTCCCCTTTGGGGAGACAAAAATCATCTACATCAGATTTTCCAGAATATTATCGGAAACGCCTTTAAGTACAGTAAAAATAGGCACCCACCTAAAATACATATCCTGAGCTATTTGAAAGATAGCCAGACTGTTTACGAAATACGTGATAATGGCATTGGTATACCGAAATCAGAATTAGAACAGATTTTTCACGTTTTTAGGCGATCAACAAACGTTGGAAATATTGATGGTACAGGTGTAGGCTTGGCGTTAGTAAGAAGAATACTAGATCGGATGGATGCAACGATAGCAATCAGCAGTGAAGAAAACGTGTATACGATTGTTCAACTATCCTTTAAAAATGTGCCACCAAGCGAAACGCATTGATGGCACTAAATCATTGTAAGTATACTGATCTTTACCAGTTGGTATCTGTAGGGTGAAAGAATATAAAATAGATAATAAGCAAAATTACTACCGCTGCTGCAATCACCCACTTAATCATTTGACCAGCAGGTTTATCATCAGGCTCCTCTTTAACTACTTCCGGGACTTTCTTTTCATTTTTCAACGGTCTTGCGTCATCCGTTGGGTTGGTGTTTGATGCTTCCATAATTACTCTCCTACTATTAAAGTTTAACCTAAATCTTCCATGGAACTTGTCAATGGAATCTTTAGTAAGAACTTGTTAAAGCCATTTTGGTTTGGATATTTACCAATAAATGCGTGATCTCGCTCAAACAATACGTATAAATACGCATCGTCTTAGAATCAATTTTTTGGTTGAATTACAAGGCGATTGCACTATTATGGACCTCCGCAACTCTAGCCTCTGGACTGTTTTCGTGCTCCGAACGCCGCAAATCACTTAATAGCTGTTGTTGGTTATAAAGCTCGGGCAAAGATTTAAACGCATAATATGAAACATCTTCCCATTCCATCCGCTCCAAAATAATTTCGTGCAATGCAATCGATCGTAAGATATTGTCGGTTGTCAAAGTAATGAAATCAGATTTAGAGAATACCGCATTCTTTTTAACACCTCTTTCTACGTTTTCCCAAATAGTATCAAAATCCGATTCGTCCAATGCGATAGAACGTCCATCGCAGAGGCTAAGAAATTCCGGCTGGGTTGCGGCATAGTAAGCATGAAAACGATCGCAAGCGTTCAAAATTTGTCGATCTGAATCTGCTGCTTCTGCTATTTGACAAAGTATCATGCCCTCAGTTCGTAGCATAAACAATTCGTTGATTACAAAAATCTCGTTTTCACTTTCCCGCTTCGTACCGTCGCAAGATTCGCTACCGAGCAAAGCAATCAACATCAATATGTAAGCTACATTTTTCATTTTCTACCTGCAAAACATATTATGTATTAACAAGTTTTGCATTTTTCAAAACCGAGTATAATTCACTAAAATGGCTAGGTATTTTTCGGCTTCAAGAAATGGGAAACAGATTTATTATAGTAAATCTGTTGAGGTAATTCACACCCGTGAAAATACCCGTTATGAAATCCCTATAAACATCTTTGTAGCACAACCGTTTTTCATATACATTAAACACCTATTCGTATGCAATACAGTAATCAAGAATGCGTAGAGCTACTCCAATCACTTATTGAAGGGAACCGAAATCGGATTTCTCTCCTGTCGGATGCTATCCGATATTTGGATAAAGATGTCGACAAACTCATAATAGCTGATTTAGAAAACCGTATTCAGCAATCGCAGCAGTTCAAGGCACAACTTACGCCATTGGTAGTGCGCGAAGGAGATAATGAAACAACTGCAAATGCTGGTGACGAAAATTCAAACCAAGCCGCTAAACGCGCTGGCCAAAAATCAGAGTCTACAAAAAGCACCATTATTGCCTCTTGTATTGCGGTTGAGGAAGATTTGATCCAGCGTTACGATGAAATCAAGCATTGCAACGAAATAATCGATGAGCAAATACATTCACTTGTATCAAGCCAAGAAGAATCAATAAAAGCATCTTTTGATAAACTGATAACTTATCAAACAGATATGTAATTCAATTTATAACCCTTAAACACGTATTATTATGCAGACAATCGACCTTGAATTAATCAAAGAATTGGCAAGTGTTCAGAATAAACCTTGTATATCATTGTATATGACAACGCATAAAGTACATCCAGCGAACGCATCGGATTCCATTTCTTTTAAAAACCTATACAAGCGAACACTCCATTTCATACAAGAGCAAAAACTGGAAAAACACGAACAACTTTTGAAACCATTAGAAAACCTAGCTTCGGACAAAAGCTTTTGGGATATGGGGACACATGGGCTGGCCATCTTTATTTCGGCGGACGACACGAAGATCATTCGTTTACCTGCAGAAGTTAAGGAAGTTTCGTGTGTTGCCAATTCGTTTTGTATAAAACCATTGTTTCAAATATATCAAGATAATCAACCTTATTACCTATTAGCTCTTAGTTTAGATAGCGTGAAACTCTTTAAAGGCGATAAACACCAAATCCAAGAAGTAGATACGACTGGAAAACTCCCAGCGAACATGAAGGACGCTTTGGGCGAGGATCTTACGGATAATCATTTCCATGCCTCCGTTGTAGAAGGTGCGGGATTACACGGCTATATGGAAAAAAGTCAAGAAGAAGATATTGATATGGACCGCTATTTTCGAAAGATCGATAAATTGTTGTCAGAACATTTCAATATTCCAGCGAAGACGCCGCTGCTTTTAGCTTCGTTGCCAGAGCATCATGCAGACTTCACACGTATCAGCAAAAATGCCAACCTGAATGAAAAGGCAATTCACATTAACCCACATGCACTCAATCGCGATGAATTGTTGCTCAAAGTCCAAGAACTATTGGAAGAAAAATTTCAAGATCGTAAAGACGAGTTATTAGCAAGACAACAATCTGCTTTACAGGAAAACTTAAGTAGCACCGAGCTAAGTGATATTATTCGCGATAGTTTAGATGGTAAAGTTGATGTGCTTTGCATTGAAAATGGAAAGTCAATCAAAGGACAAATTGATACGGAAAAGAGAACTCTGGATGAGTCGGAGGAATTAAGTACAGATGTAGTTAATGAATTGGTAAGAACGGTATTTAATTATGGAGGCAAAGTGATGGTTATGGAAGAAACCGACATGCCAACATCTGAAGGGTTGTTCACTATTAATCGGTATTAAGCAATAATTATAAGGAAAAACCCAGCTTCCACTTAGGCTACGCTGGGTTTTTTATGATCATAAGCCAATAGATTATCATTTTTAGACAAAATAACATATTTTAAACAAAATGTTTCAGATAGTGTAAAAAGCACACTATATTTGTGTCATCATAATTTAGGTTTATAATTGGTTAGTAAAGGTTTTCATTCTCCCCGTTTGAAAACCTTTTTTTTGTTTCCTAAAAACCTAAAGCTACAGCATATTCTCTTTTTACACCCGAAGTCATACAGGACATTTTTAATGAAATAAAGCCAGAAAAATGAATTTAATCAAGGTGTTAAGATAAAAAAATCGGAAAAACCGACTAAAAACCAGTAAAACAACCTGCATTAATAATAAATTAACACGAATTAAGTAATTTTTTAACACGAAAAATCTAAATAAAATGATTACCAAGAAGAAAAACCTACTAAAACCTCAACAATAACCATTATATCATCAAAAAGATTAGAAATTACCACAAATAATAAACGAATTTTATTTTTATTTTTTGTTTTTATAAAAAAAACATCTACATTTGATCATCATCATAACAAAAATTTAGGTTTATAATTGGTTAGCAAAGGTTTTCATCCTCCCCGTTTGAAAACCTTTCTTTTTTACTCGAAAATTTAGTAAAAATATGACCCAGATATTTTATCTTCAGCTTCAATCTATTTTGGCCAATTGTTTGTTAATAGATTACGATATATCTTATGCGTATTCCTCGATTTATCAAACCACTTATGCGGTTTTTATCCATATTTTGCTGTTGTAAAGCAACATATGCACAACACCCTGTGCACGAAGTGGAGATATCGAAACATATAGCAGATACTGCAACACAACGAGACCTGATCGATATTGGAAAAAAGCTATTAAAAATCAAACAACCTAGTGGTGTAGATAGTACAGGACAGAAAGTTTACTTTTCTTTTTTACCTTTTTCTACTAATGTGCCGGGGGGCGGACAAGCTTTAATTACAACCACTACAGCGGGCTTCTATTTGGGCGACCGATCGAACACCTATATGTCTAGAATGACATTCACTCCGTATACTAATTTCGGGCGTCGTTTTGGATTACCCATTCGTTCCTATATTTGGTTTAGAGAGAATAAATGGGTTATAGACGGTGATATTAGACTGTTAAAATATCCGATTGAAACATGGGGACTAGGTAGAGAGCACCACCACGACGATCATTTGATGATGGATTACACCTACTTACGTGTTTATCAACATGCCATGAAACGCATTAAAGACGGTCTATTTTTAGGTGGAGGATATAACCTTGACTATTGGATGAACATTCGTAGCCGGGAGCATATAGCATTAAGCGAGTACACAGGCTATCCTTATGGGACGGATGATCAGGATTATTCCATTTCCTCTGGGCTGAGCGCCAATTTGATTTACGATACAAGAGCAAATTCCATCAACCCGTGGGCGGGAAACTACGCTAACATCCGATTGAGGATGAATCCTAAGTTTATGGGTAGCGACCAGAACTGGAGTTCTTTATTCGTAGAGGCAAGGCGGTATCATCGATTTACACGCGATACTAACAAACAAAACATGCTGGCCATCCGCCATTTTTTATGGACGGTTTTCAATACGCATGCTCCATACTTAGACCTCCCTTCATTGGCGGGCGATACTTACAATACGTCGGGACGAGGATTTCCGTTGGGAAGATTTCGAGGAAAAACGCTTTATTATGCCGAAGCAGAATACAGACGCAACATTACGGACAACGGCTTATTCGGTTTTGTTGTTTTCGCTAACGCAACAACAGTAGATGGACCGGGAAGTAGGTTTTTTAAAAGCTGGAATATAGGATCCGGAGCTGGAGCACGCATAAAGTTCAATAAGAATTCGGGAACAAACATCGCAATCGATTACGGCATCAGTCGACATCATCGAGGTGTGCACTTGTCTCTGGGCGAGGTTTTTTAAAACCTTTACGGCATTAGCCTTGTTGATCGTACGAAAGGATCTTTATGACTAGAAGAGAACGTACAATCAATATCGCTCTTTGGGTTGCACAATCTAGTTTGGCAGCATCACTTCTATTTGCAAGCATACTAAAATTAACACAACCCATTTCAGATCTTTTAGTGTTATGGCCGTGGCTTGCTCGGTTTTCCAAATGGACAATCGCTTTAGGCATTTTAGAAATGCTACTAGGTTTGGGTATTATAATACCTGAACTTTTGAGGCGCGGGAGAAAGATAGTACCTTTTTCCGCGGCCACGTTAATTGTTTACAGTCTATTCTCCAATGGATTACTATTAAATAACGGCGAAATACAGTCAGCAGCAGGAGGTTTAGTTTCACTATTACTTTGCGTTTTTGTGCTATGGGGAAGAAGTAAATCGTCTTTTGACACCCCGACATAATATCTATTACGATTTAATGAAAATTTCGCCCTTTATGAAAAATTTGCTTTACTTCTTTCTGCTGTTCGCCTGATAAATTAACTAACATCTTGCTCACATCTACGCATTTTTTTGCTACCACATGAACCACATCGCCTTCGATTTGCACATGCCCATCGACCATCAGCAGTCGACTTCTCAACACCGCACGTTTATCGCGCTCAAACACTTTACTCCACACCACCAAATTCGAAAATCCGGTTTCATCTTCAATAGTAACAAACAACACGCCTTTCGCTGTGCCAGGGCGCTGACGAACGGTTACCAAACCGCAAACCCGGACAGGCAATCCATTCGTAAGTCCTCGAAGACCATCAGCAGGCGTAACCCGCAGCAACCAGAGCTGATTGCGTAAAAATGAAACTGGATGTTGGCGCACCGACAATCCCATTGTTGCGTAATCTTGTACAACATGCTCACTTTGTGAAAGCAAGGGCAATACGGTTTGCCCTTCCAATATCGTTTCTGAAGACAATCCTTCAAATAAAGCAACTGGCCGATCACCCAAAGCGGCAATTTCCCACAATGCTCGACGACGATCCATACCTATCGATTGAAAAGCATCCGCATTGGCTAAGAATTCTAACACAGTAACAGTAAATCCCTCGTTTGCTAAATCGATAATTGAGCTATACCGTGTTTCTCGACAAGCAACCAAGCGATTCATATCTTCTTCTTGCAAACCCTTTATCTGCCGAAACCCTAATCTCAATGCATGGTATCTCCCATCCAATTTTTCCAATGTATTGTCCCAAAAAGAATGATTGATATCCACAGGCAAAATAACCACATCATGTTTACGCGCATCAATAATAATCTGTGCAGGTTGATAAAAACCCATAGGTTGACTATTTAGCAATGCTGCTGCAAAAACATCGGGATAATAACACTTAATATAAGATGATATATAAACCAACAAAGCAAACGATGCCGCATGACTTTCCGGGAACCCATAACTTCCGAAACCTTCCAATTGTTTGAAAACACGCTGTGCAAATTCTTCTTTATAACCTTTCGCCAACATGCCATCCACCATTTTGCGATGAAATTGACTAACCTCACCTTTCGCTTTGAATGTTGCCATACTTCTTCGCAAAGCATCCGCTTCCGCTGGTGTAAATCCCGCTGCCACAATAGCAATTTCCATCGCCTGTTCTTGAAACAAAGGAACACCCAACGTTTTCTTAAGTATTTCTTTTATTTCATCGGACGGATAACTCACAAGCTCCTCTGCATTTCTGCGCCTTAAATAAGGATGCACCATATCGCCCTGAATTGGTCCGGGACGAACAATAGCTACCTCAATGACCAAATCATAAAACTTTCGCGGTTTTAACCTTGGCAGCATCGACATTTGAGCACGGCTTTCGATCTGAAATACACCTAATGTATCTGCTTTACAGATCATATCGTATACGTTGGCATCATCCTCTGGAACTGTTGACAAAGTAAATTCTGTTCCGTAATGCTGTTTCACCAAATCGAACGCTTTCCGCATACAGGTCAGCATGCCCAATGCCAAAACATCCACCTTCAAAAAACCCAAAGCTTCTAGATCATCTTTATTCCATTCCAGATTAGTACGCTGATCCATACGTGCATTTATAATCGGACACAATTGATGCAATGGTCCATCCGTGATGACAAAACCTCCAGTATGTTGCCCGAGCTGGCGAGGAAAACCAATATACTCCGCAGTGAGCGCCAAAACTTTCCGCAAATGCGGATCGGACAAATCAAATCCCTGCAGTGCAAGTTCAGCTTCATCTACCTCTTGTTGCCAATAGCCGCTGATCGAACTAGAAAGCTTCGCTACCGCATCTTGCGACAAGCCCATTACCTTGCCAACATCGCGCAATGCTCCTTTGGCACGCACTTGCGTAACAGTTGCCACAATCGCTGCACGATCGCGACCATATTTTTCGTAAATGTATTGAATCACCTCTTCACGACGTTCATGCTCAAAATCCACATCAATATCAGGCGGTTCATCGCGCGCTTCGGACATAAATCGAGCAAAAAGCAAACGGAATTTACTTGGATTAACAGAGGTAATACCCAGACAAAAGCACACGGTAGAATTGGCCGCAGAACCCCTTCCCTGACAAAGAATTCCTCGTTCACGCGCGAAGCGCACATAATCGTGCACGGTTAGAAAATAGGAAGCATAATTCTTCTTCTCAATAAAATCCAGTTCCATTTGAATGGTTTCTTCCACATTTTCAGGAATACCATCAATAAAAGCGCGGTTCGCTCCTTCCCACGTTAAGCGTACCAATTCTTCCTGAGGTGTGCGCCCATCTGCAGTTAGTTCTTCAGGATAGACATATTTCAATTCATCCAAGGAGAATAAACACATTTTGCCTATTTCTTGCGTACGAGCCAGCGCATCGGGATATGCACGAAATAATCGTTCCATTTCTTCCACCGATTTTAGATAGCGCTCGCCATTGCCGTGCAAAAGAAATCCTGCGTTATGAATCGTACATTTCTCGCGAATACACGTCAACACATCTTGTAGCTCACGCCGTTCTGAAATATGCGCGTGCACATCACCCAAAGCCACTAAAGGAATTTGGTAACGCTCCGCCAACTCATTTAATCTAAACAGCAGCTTCCCATCGTCTCCACGATACAACTTATGCATCCCTAAATACAGTTGATCACCCAACCTATCCGCATACTCTTCCACCGCCTTCATATAGTTACTTTCTAACTCAAAAGAGGATGTTAAACTATCTGGTGGCAAAACAACACAGCATAATCCTGCTGCATATTCGTACAAATCGGACTTATACAAATGGCAAGAACCTTTTTCGGCACGTCCATTTCCAATAGTGAGTAAAGTGGATAGCCGACCGTAAGCAGTTAAATCTTTTGGATAAACCAGCAAGCTAGGACCATCCAACAAATCCAATCGGCAACCCAAAATCAATCGGATGCCATATTTTTTGGCAGCAACATGCGCACGAACTACGCCAGCTAAGGTATTTCGATCCGTAATAGCCAAGGCTTGATATCCTAGTTTTTCTGCTTCCGCGAAGTATTCTTCTGGATGTGAAGCGCCACGTAAAAACGTGAAGTTGGTCGTTATTTGCAATTCTACATATCCCATAAACTGCTACGCGAAGAATCCATGCAAAAACCATTTTGCAGGCTTATCTCCATTATAATGTCCTGATCTATATATCCAATACCGACTTCCCTGCTGGTCTTCTACTTGGTAATAATCCCGATGATCACCTTCTTCCATCCACCATTCGCGCTCTATACGCTCGGGCCCGTCCGATTTACAAATTTTATGTACTACACCCAAATACGTAAACAGCATGGGTGGATAGTCGGGAATTGGAGCAGTTACAGCAATAGGAATGGCTTGAGGCAGCAATCGCGCTGGACGTGGGCGATTCGTTGTCCAAGTCAAACCGGAACGTTCTACAAGAGAATCCGACAATCGTATAGCGCGCTCCGGCCAGTAATGTGTGTCCGGCAAGAAACGTGAAACTTCACATCGTTCGCTTTTATTTTTAAGTCGATCAATCAATTCGGCCACCCCAGGATCAGTTAATCCGGTGCGCTGACTCCATAGTGCTTCTTGCGCCGCAGATAAATCTTCGATTCGGAAAGCCGAAAGCACAAAAAGCTCAATTCCTAGCGCAGGTTCTATGTCCGATATTTTTAAAGCAAATAGTTTGAAGAGATGTGCGACGTTTGCGGATGGACGGCTGGTTTGCACGCCGATTTGCTCTACTTTACCATCAACACGATACGCTTTCAATAACGCCCTGCGCAAACCTTTACCTTCATTATCCAATCGCATACAAAGTGATTCTAAAAGCTTAGTAATAGCGATTTCAATGCCGGGAACTGTGTTTACGGGTTCTAAACAAGCCAATCGCTCTTCGTAAGGAATAGGTGCCACAACGGGATCAATCCACTCTTCCTCTTGACCAAAAGTTTGTGCTAAACGGAGCAAAAGCTCCTCGCCAAATCTTCGACGCAATACCGAACGTTGCATAAAAGCGAATTGTCCGATCGTTCGTAAGCCCAATTTATACAAGCGATCTAAGATCGGTTGCGACAAGCGCAAAGCAGAAGCAGACATAGCTTGCAATGCATCCACATGCTTTCCGACCGGAATGATAGGTAATGCAGAAGCAAATCGAGCCACCGCCCAAGCAGCGCCATACGTATCGGCTAATCCCAACTTTATATGATAGCCTTTTTGCTGAAATGACTGTTGGATATAGCTAAGATAGGCTTCTTCGCCTCCCCATAAATGTGCACAACCTGATACATCCAATAGCAAACCCGTATCCGTTTTATCTACGGCTACCACGGGCGCAAAGCGAATACTCCAAACAGCGATGGATTTCAAAAGCTTTTCTTTCCATTGCGGCTTTTCTTCTACCGCTTCTAATGCAGGCACAAATGCTTTCGCATCTGCCAAAACCATTTCTGGATGCACTCCAAGCTGAACTGCCAAAGGATTCGCAGCTTGAATAACTTGTCGACCGTGCACCGCGGCCACCACCACAAATGGCATATCCCGACGAGTTGGTTGCTTTGCGGTTAACCAATCCGTCAACAAGTAGGGAAACCATATCGATAAGCATCTGCGCGTAGCCATAGTTAACCTATTTTACGCGGCGCCTCCAAAGTGCGCCATGTCATAGGTTTTTCTAACGTAAAACCATCCTCCACCAACCAACTTACCTTCCACTTGCCCGTTTTACCATTCCGCACTTTCAATAGCGAAACTTCCCAACATGGAAAGCCAATTCCAGGTAGTTCATCAACAGCTGCGCTCGGTAAAGAACGTATCTGCCAACGCGCTACGCAAGCTGTAGCATGCATATTCTTTTCAGAACGGCGCAGTATAAAACCCGTTACGCGGCTTTCTTCCACTGCCAATTGCAACCTGCGCGATTCTACAAAACTCAACTGGCTCACCTCCCCGACTACCGCTGCCAACCCTTTACACTTCAACGCTTCTTCGACCGCCCACAGCACTTCTCTCTCTGTACTCATCCGTACAAAAACCAAGCGATCGGGCGATATTCCGAAGCTAGACATCGCTGGCGGATAAATAATGGGTGATGTGCTAATCCAAAAACACACCCCATCCTTTTCCATCAGTTTTGACAAGATTCCAGCAATAAATCCAGAAGATGCCGCTCGATCTTCCGAGTGAAAACCTAAAAACTCATGCACACATCCCAATGGAAAAGTACCGTGTGGAAAAACCTGCTCTATAACACCTAATCCCAACGTACTTTTGGACTGATAAGGCGTCGAAACACCTTGCCAACCCAATATATCGCGTTGCAATTGTTTAACTAAAGCTGATTTATCCTGTATCATCATCGATGATTTTATTCTAATACAAGAACAAATTTAATACTAATTATTTTAGCTTTTTAATAATTTACTAAATAAATTAGCTTTACTTTTCCACATGTTGAGGCTTTTAGATTAGGAAAATATAATCCAAAGGTTGATCAATCAGTTGTATAAATGCATAGGATAGATTGGTATAATTGGTAAGTCTGCAACACAAAAAAAGCAGCGATAATTGCTTATCGCTGCTTTCTATAAATCCCGAAAGGGATGGAAATTACAATTTACCGATCTCTTGAGCTAGGTCGATGATTTTGTTGGAGTAACCCCACTCATTATCGTACCAAGAAACAACTTTCACGAAGTTATCATTCAAAGAGATACCAGCTTTAGCATCGAAGATAGAAGTACGAGCATCACCTAAGAAGTCTGTAGAAACTACTTCATCCTCTGTGTAACCCAAAATACCTTTCAATTCACCTTCAGAAGCTTCTTTCATTGCTGCTTTAACATCTTCGTAAGAAGCACCTTTTTCCAAACGAACGGTTAAATCCACTACAGAAACGTCAGCCGTAGGAACACGGAAAGACATACCAGTCAATTTACCTTTCAATTCTGGAAGCACTAAACCTACTGCTTTAGCAGCACCTGTAGATGAAGGGATGATGTTTTGGTAAGCACCACGTCCACCTCTCCAGTCTTTCGCTGAAGGGCTATCTACTGTTTTTTGTGTTGCAGTAACCGCGTGAACTGTAGTCATCAAACCTTCTGCGATACCGAATTTATCGTTCAATACTTTTGCTACTGGAGCTAAACAGTTTGTAGTACAAGATGCGTTAGAAACGATCGTGTGCTCTGCTGTTAAAGATTTGTGGTTTACACCCATTACAAAAGTTGGGGTATCATCTTTCGCTGGTGCAGACATTACTACTTTTTTCGCACCAGCATCGATGTGCTTCTGTGCAGATTCTTGCGTTAAGAACAAACCTGTAGATTCGATGATGATTTCAGCACCTACTTCGTTCCACTTCAAGTTAGCTGGATCGCGCTCAGCAGTTACGCGGATTGTTTTTCCGTTTACCACCAAGTTACCATCTTTCACTTCAACTGTACCATCAAATTTGCCGTGAGTTGAATCGTATTTCAACATGTAAGCCATGTAATCTGGCTCTACCAAATCGTTGATTCCAACAACTTCGATATCTTCACGTTTTACCGCTGCTCTGAAAGCTAATCGGCCAATACGACCAAATCCGTTAATTCCAATTTTCATATGTATATAATTTATTATTTAATGCATACACAGCATGCGTTTGACCACATCCTATATAAAACTAATTTTTACTTGTATAATACTTAATTAAATTCTGCACCGGTTCGTGAATAATTGTACCGATCGGCATGTGATATTCTTCGGCCAACTCTATCAACCACGGAGCATATTTACTCGCTACTGATCCTGTAAAATTAACTACGGAGTCTGGATAAGCTTCGGAAAGTGGAAGCACGTATGTTTTTATATATTTTTCCAATCCACGCTTTATAATCCCAGACATATAAGGATCCTCTTTGTTTTCCAAAATAAAATCGGAGAACGAATTCAGAAAGATGTTGGGATTAGGTTGATTGTAGATTTTTTCCATGATAATCTTACGATCAACCGGATGGCTTTGCAAGAATTTCTCGCGAAAACCTTGCGGCATTAAATCGCTCAACAAATCACGAAGCAACTGACGCGCTAACCAATTCGAAGAGCCTTCGTCAGCCATGATATAGCCCAAACCATAATTGTTAGGCACAATCTTTTTACCGTTATAATACGCAGCATTCGATCCACTACCAATGATGCCTACAATGCCTTTTTCATTTCCGAATGTAGCAATAGCAGAAGCTAAAATATCGTGATGCACCTTTACCTTCGCGTTTTTGAAAAATTCTTGGAAAACGCGATGCACTTTCTCTTGCCGATCTTCTGAGGAAGCTCCGGCACCGAAGAAATAGATTCTACGGATTTTTTCCGCGTTGTTTATTAGGTGTGTGTTACGATTAAATATTTGATAAATCGCACGCTCATCCATCACATAGGGATTGATTCCGGTAGTTTTAAAACCATACAGTACCCTACCCTTCTCGGCTAATCGCCAATCTGCGTATCTGGAACCGCTGTATACTACTACAATCATATCTTTTCTTATCGCTGGCTTATTCTTACAATTAAATGGACATTACTTTAGAAATCTCCAAAAGTTCTTCATCCAACTTAAACACGTCACTATGCAAAGCTACATGCAGTGGCGTGGTTACAATTTTATTCCCTTTGAAACCGATAGTCGATTTTGAATTCCCATTCAACAATTCCTTCACTGCATGATAGCCCATTCTAGTAGCTAAAATACGATCAAAACTGCTTGGCGAGCCACCGCGTTGCAAGTGCCCTAAGATACTAACTTTTGTATCAAAAAAATCGAACTTTTCTTTAACGCGTTTTGCTACGTTATATGCACCTCCATTCTTTTCGCCTTCGGCTACAATCACGATCATGGAAGATTTATTTAGATCCATACCATCTTCCAGTAACTGGATCAATTCATCGATGGCTGTGTCTTTTTCGGGCATCAAAATCGCTTCAGCACCCGCGGCAACACCTGCATTTAAAGCAATACAACCCGAATCGCGCCCCATCACTTCTACGAAAAACAAACGACTGTGCGAAGCGGCAGTATCTCGAATTTTATCGATAGCCTCAATCACCGTATTGTTCGCCGTATCATAACCGATCGTATAATCCGTGCCGAACAAATCATTATCGATCGTCCCAGGAATACACATGACCGGAATATCGTATTCTTCCGAGAATTTCTCCGCGCCAGTAAATGTACCATCTCCACCGATCGTAACCAGTGCATCGATTTCAGCGTTTTTCAAATTTTCGTAAGCGGTAGCACGTCCTTCTTTTGTACGAAATTCTGGACAACGTGCCGATTTCAGGATGGTACCTCCCTGCGTAATGATTGAACTTACAGAGCGACTGTCCATATCGAACATATCGTTTTCAATTAAGCCTTCATAACCTCTGTAAATCCCTGTTACTTGTATTTCATGATATAAGGCAGTACGCACTACAGCACGGATTGCTGCATTCATACCCGGAGCATCTCCTCCGGATGTAAGTACGCCTATTCTTTTGATGCTTGTCATTAAGTTTACTCTTCAGATATTATACGAATATAATGTGTATTTATTACACTATTAAATTTTTTTTCAGAATCTTTGCGTTTTAACGATATTTTGCAGATAATTGTTACTTTGTTTTAACCAGTTTGTATAGAAATTAAAGGGAGGTTAGTGCATTCTCAGTTTACCATCGATTGTGTCATATTAAGTTTTGATAACGGAAAGTTGCAAGTGCTCCTCACCGAACGCAACGAATATCCGTATAAAGATTGGTGGTCTATACCCGGTTACTTTGTTGATAAGTACGAAGAAATGGAAGACGCAGTTTCTCGTATTTGTCATGAAATGACGGGCTTGAAGAATATCTACATGGATCAGTTGGCCGCGTTCGCCGGTGTAAAACGACATCCGGAAGGGCGAATTTTGACTGTAGCGTACTTGGCTTTAGTACAATACGACAACATCAAAAATAAAATTAAACCTGTATCTAGCTACATGAAGCAAGCCAAATGGTTTGCCATTGATGAACTACCGGACTTGGCTTTCGATCACCTAGATATTGTTAATAAGAGTTTAGAACGACTCCGCGAAACCATCTCCTATTCCACCTCGCTATATGAGCTATTGCCGGAAAAGTTTACTTTGACGCAATTACAACAACTCCAAGAAGCTATTCTCGGAAAAGCATTAGACAAAAGAAATTTTCGTAAGAAAATTAACTCATTAGGTTATCTAAAACCTTTGGAGGAATATCAGAAAGGCGTTTCTTACCGCGCGGCAAAGCTCTATAAATTAGATCGCCGAAAATTCTTAAAAGTTATCGGATAAAATTCCTTCCACCCACCCCATTATTAATTTGTTGTTAACACAACATTTCTTGATAAGATATTTTGTCTGCAAAATGTCTTTTTTCATTTTTTCCATACATGGTAATAACTCTTTTCATACTTTTGAACAATTTTTAACAAAAGTCAAAAAGTATAAAATATAAAAGATGTCAGAAACCAAAAGAGAACAGATCATAGAATCGGCCCTTAAACGCTTCTCGCATTTCGGGTTTCAGAAAACTTCTATGAACGAGATTGCCGATGATTTACGCATCACTAAAGCCAATCTATACTATTACTATCCAGACAAATCGAGTCTTTTGCGCGACTGCGTAAAATCGGTAGCTCAAGAAATGTCGGAAAAGGAATTGAATATTATTGAAACATATGAAGGCGGTCTTTTGGGCACCTTATTCTCTTTGTTCGAATTGCATACCGCCTACGCCAAAGATTATTACATGCTTTCACTTTATGAGAAGGTAGAAATTATCAAAGAAATAAGCATGCAATGTATGGTACTGGAATTTGACGAACGAAACAGAGGAAATTTGAAGCTATTATTCCAACGTGCAATTGACAACAATGAGTTAAAGTTGGAAGATATTGATAACGCCTGTTTAGCATTCCACGAGATTATAAAGGGCTTGTCCATGTTCCACAAGATCTCCGATATCATTACGGGAATCCCAAATTTGGATAGCACCGACAACACATTGGCTAGCCAAAAACGCGCTGCTCGATTTATTTTAGAAGGAAAATTAATAAGTAAATAACAATAATGAAACGTATAAAACTGATCGCAATCATGGTGTCGGGCTTACTCGCCTCACCTTCCTTATTCGCCCAGGAGAAACTGACCCTGCAACAGGCCATCCGCTATGCTTTGGAGAACAAGGTAGACGCACAAAAGTCAAGACTGGATATTGCTAACGCAGAAAACAAGATTGACGAAACACGTTCTGGCGCACTTCCTCAAATTAACATTAGCGGAGGTTTTACCTACAATGCTATCATTCAGAAAAATGCGATTGACATTGGTGCTTTAGGGGGCGGACTTCCCGGCACAGGTGGTGAAGCCGAAGCGCCACCAGCGGCTGAAGGCGAAGAAGGTCAATTGGTATTGGTGGCATTCGGGACGCCCTGGATTTCCCAAAACGTGCTATCGTTGGATCAGCAAATTTTCAATCAGGCACTATTTACCGGGTTAAAAGCAGCGAAGACCTCCCGTGAATTTTATCAAATTAATAATACGCTTACTGAAGAGCAATTAATTGAAAAGATTGCAAACGCCTATTACGATGTTTTCCAAACCCAACAATCGCTGAAAACCGTACAAACAAATCTCGATAACACACGCAAAAGCATGGAGATTATTCGTGGATTATATGAATCAGGTTTGCAAAAGAAAATTGACTTAGATCGTATTCGCGTAGCGGTAACCAATTTAGAATCCCAAAAACAGCAAACCCGCAATGGTCTGGAATTAAAGATGAATGCTTTGAAGTTCGCTATGGGTATGAACATCTCTAACTCCATCGTTCTTCCAGAAGAAACATTTGAGGTGGATTTAGCAAAAGTTTACGATGACGGTAACACGGAAAACAGAACGGAAATCCGTTTGATGGACAAACAAGCTGAATTGTTAACGCTAAATAGAAAAGCGATTGTTGCCGAATACTATCCGACCATTTCGATGACAGCAAATTATGGTTTGATGGGTTTCTCCAATGATTTCTTCATCACTAAACCATCCGCTTCACGTTGGGCAGACTTCTCCGCGATTGGTCTAAACATCAAGATCCCTATTTTCAACGGATTTGCGACAAGAAGTAAAGTACGCCAAGCAGATGTTGATATTCAAGCATTAAAATACGATCGTATCGAAACCAAATTAGCTTTAGATATGGCGAATGAAAATGCCAAATCTCAAATGAAAAATACGCTATTAGTAATCCAATCGAATGAGGATAACGTGGCGCTAGCGAAAGAGGTATTGACTGATACAGAAAACAACTACAAAAACGGTTTGGCTACACTAACGGAGTTATTGGATGCCGAGAAAGCATTTGCCGATGCGCAAAATAACTACACTACTTCCTTACTTGATTATAAAGTATCGGAAATCCAGTTAATAAAGGCTAAAGGAGAATTAAAATCACTTATCAACGAATAACATAACTTATACAATGAAACGTACAATTATTACAATACTACTTATAGGTGCTGCCCTTGCCGGTATCGTCTATTTATTACAGAAAAACAAGGCGAAAAACGATTCAGAAACGGAACAAGCTGCAGCTACAAATCCAAAAGTGACCGTCCGTACCGATACGGCAAGCAATAAAGTAGTGGATTTGGCTTACATGGCTAACGGTACTTTCGAACCTAAACAAATGGTAACTGTATCTGCGGAGGCGCAAGGTCGTGTTGTTCGTGTATCTGTGGATGAGGGTAGCCAAGTGAGAGCAGGACAGACATTAGCTGTGGTGGAATCAGATCGTACGAATGTGAACGTAGCCAATGCAGAAGTAAATGTTACGCAAGCAAAACGCGATTTAGATCGTTATGAAAGCGCTTTTAAATCTGGCGGTGTAACGGAGCAACAATTGGATCAAATGAGATCGCAATATGAAACGGCTCAAAACAATATGCGCACAGCGCGCTTGAATGCAGGTGATGTAACGATCAAAACGTCCGTTGCCGGAATTGTAAACGCTCGTAAAATTGAGCCGGGAACGTATGTAAGCCCAGGTACGCCAGCTTTCGACATCGTCAACGTAAGCTCCTTAAAACTTCGCGTAAATGTAGATGAGAAGAACGTAGCGACGTTAAGCGTTGGTCAACAGGTCGAAGTAGCCGCCAGCGTTTATCCGGAAGATACGTATACCGGTAAAATCACTTTCATTGCTCCTGTAGCTGATGGAAGCTTGAACTTTCCAGTAGAAATCGAAGTACAAAACAACAGCAAACAATCATTGAAAGCCGGCATGTACGGTACGGCTAAATTCGGTGTGAATAACAAAGCAGATCTATTAATTATTCCTCGTACAGCCTTTGTTGGTTCAGTAAGCGACAACCGAGTATTCGTTGCACGTGACGGTAAAGCCGTAGAAACTAAAGTTGTTTCAGGGCGTAGCTTCGGTAACTTCATCGAAGTACTTTCCGGCCTTCAGTCAGGCGATATCGTCGTTACATCAGGTCAAATCAACTTGATGAACGGAACAGAAATCGAAATTATTAAGTAAGCTAGCTCTCAACATATTAAGCATGAAAATTAGTGAAATTTCTATAAAGCGGCCCAGCATTATTATAGTGCTGTTCATTATCCTGACGCTGGGCGGTCTATTCTCGTATTCCCAATTGGGATATGAGTTGATTCCAAAATTCGAAACCAACGTAATTACGGTGCAAACGGTTTACCCGGGAGCATCACCTACTGAAGTAGAAAATACCGTAACTCGCGTGATTGAGGATGCAGTATCATCGCTGGAAAGTATCAAAAAGATTGAGGCAACCTCAATGGAAAACGTATCCATCGTGATGATTACTTTGAACACCGGAGCTGATGTCAACTTCTTGCTGACAGATGCACAGCGTAGAATCAACGCGGTGTTGAATGATTTACCGGACGACGTAGATCCGCCATCGTTGAACAAATTCTCTTTGGACGACGTAGCAATTATGAGTTTGGCGGTAACGTCGAACTTATCGGAAAAAGATTTATACGATTTGTTGGATCAAAAAATTCAACCAGTATTTGCACGTATCAACGGTGTAGCTAAAGTAGACATGGTCGGTGGCGAGCAACGTCAGATTCAGGTACGTATCGATCCCGACAAATTGCAAGGTTACCGTTTGCCTCTATCTCAAGTACAACAAACTATTGCATCTTCCAACTTAGATTTCCCGACAGGTAGTGTAAGTACGGACGAGAAACGTACCACCATTCGTTTAGCAGGTAAAGTAACGACCATTGACGAACTACGTAATTTGCCAATTACGACATCCGCAGGTTCTATTATCTACTTACGCGATATTGCAGACGTACAGGACGGTATTGCTGAGGTAGAAAAAATCGCACGTTTGGATCGTCAGAACACCATTTTATTGCAGGTGTTCAAGCAATCGGATGCGAATGCGGTGGAAGTATCTGAATTGGTGAAAAACACCATTGCAGAGGTGCAGACAGACTACGCGGAAAATAACATCAACATTCTTTTAGCAAGCGATTCCTCTGAATTTACGCTTAGCGCTGCCGACAACGTGGTGCATGACTTGGTGATAGCGATTGTTTTGGTTGGTTTCATCATGTTATTCTTCTTACACAGTTTGCGCAACGCGGCAATTACCATGGTAGCCATTCCTTTATCCCTTATTGCTACTTTTATTGGGTTGCTTCTTATGGGTTACACGCTGAACTTGATGTCACTTTTAGCGTTATCACTGGTTGTAGGTATTTTGGTGGATGATGCGATTGTGGTTTTAGAAAATATTCACCGCCACATGGAAATGGGTAAAAACAAAGTTCGTGCTGCGTATGATGGAGCAAGTGAAATTGGATTTACCGTATCAGCAATTACGTTAGTAATTATTGTCGTATTTTTACCGATTGCGCTTTCTTCTGGCTTGGTAGCCGACATTCTGAAACAGTTCTGTGTTACGGTAATCATATCTACTTCCCTGTCCTTCTTAGTATCATTTACAGTTGTTCCATGGTTATATTCTCGTTTCGGAAAACTAGAACACACAAGCAAAACGTCGTTCTTCGGAAAAATCATACATGGTTTTGAAGCGGGATTAACAAGCTTCACACACTGGATTTCTGATCTATTGAAATGGTCGATCAAGAATAGAGCAACCAAATTAGCTACGCTATTTATTGCATTAGTATTGTTCTTTGCTTCGATCGCATTGTTACCAATGGGTTTCATCGGATCCGACTTTTTCCCAAGTAGTGATCGTGGAGAATTCTTGGTGCAATTAGAATTGGAGAAAGATGCGTCGTTGCAAGTTTCTAACCAATTCGCGCAACGTGCAGAAGCGTACATGGCCGACAAACCGGAAATTGACCGGATGATTACTTCTGTAGGTCAAGCGAGCGATGGGGTGATGTCAACCGGAGGTTCTCGTTACAAGTCAGAGATTCAAGTGTTCATCAAAGATGAATATAAAACCAAGCTGAACTCACGCGTTTATTCCGCACAATTGAAACGCGAACTAGAAAACCTTTTGGTAGGACCAAAAATAAAAATGGTGGCCATTGGTTTAATAGGCGCCGAGCAAGCTCCGTTAAAGCTGACCGTCATTGGTTCTAGCATGGAGGATGCACTTGAATTTGCAGAACGTGCGGCAGATGCTTTACGTGAGGTACCTGGTGCGGTGAGTGTAAAATTAACTTCCGAAACAGGTAATCCGGAAATCAACGTCGAAGTAGATCGTGAAAAAATGACCTCCCTAGGTTTGAATATTTCTACGATCGGTATGAGCATGCAAACGGCATTCGCGGGTAATACGGATAATAAGTTCCGCGCGGGTGACAACGAGTACGAAATCAATATTCAGTTCGACGATAAAGGTCGATATGATATCGGAAACGTACGTAATTTGGAGTTCATCAACAATAATGGCGAAACCATTAAGTTGGAACAATTTGCTAATGTGAGATACAGTTCGGGTCCTTCTTTACTGGAACGTCGGGACAAATCACCTGCTGTATCAGTAGAAGGCCAAGTAATCGGTCGTTCCGGTGGTGCTGTAGCTGCAGATTGGGAAGAGAAATTTTCACAAATGGATCGCGCAGCAGGTGTTCAATACGTATGGGGTGGTAACATGGAAAATCAATCTGAAGGTTTTGGTACATTAGGTGTTGCTCTGATTGCTTCTATCCTCTTGGTTTACTTAGTAATGGTGGCATTGTATGATTCATTCGCTACGCCATTCATCGTATTGTTCTCCATTCCGCTGTCTTTCATCGGAGCATTGTTGGCATTAGCGTTAACGAATCAATCATTGAACATCTTTACCATTTTGGGTATCATCATGTTGATCGGTTTGGTAGCGAAAAACGCGATTCTATTAGTAGATTTTGCGAACCACAAGAAGGATGCCGGCGCAAATACACACGATGCGTTGGTTGCAGCCAACCACGCTCGTCTACGTCCGATTTTGATGACGACAATCGCGATGGTGTTCGGTATGATTCCTATTGCTATAGCAACAGGTGATGGTGCAGATACCAACCGTGGTTTGGCGATTGTCATTATCGGTGGTCTATTATCTTCATTGTTCTTGACGTTGGTCATCGTTCCCGTTGTTTACTCCATCTTCGATGGCTTACAACGCCGTTTCGGTAAAGGTGAAAAAGCAGATTACGAAAACTTAATGGTAGAAGATTTTGAGCTTCGTGACGACTACGTTGATGAGTTGGATGTGAAACACACCTAATCATTGATTAATTACAATTAAACAATAAAAACCCTTTTAATACCAGCCCCGTCATGCGTTTGACGGGGCTTTTTTATATCATAAAGAATCCTTGCGAAAAATTAATAAGCTCGCAATCATCACGTTAATATTTAAAGCAATATTTTTGGACAGAATGCTTGCTACAATTACAGAAATATACTACTTTTGTATCATCAAAACACGGTAGATGTAGCTCAGTTGGTTAGAGCATCGGTTTGTGGTACCGAGGGTCGTGGGTTCGAGCCCCATCATTTACCCAAAAAAGCGAAGAGAAATCTTCGCTTTTTTTTATTTTACACCGACCGTCCAAAATGTTGCTGTACAAGAACAGCCAAATCATCGGCAGAGATTTTGGGTTCAGGTCCTTCAGCTGTGCTCCAAGTTCGTGTCGACATATCGAACTTTAGCAAGTAAGGCATCGACAAGCCAGATTCGTAAACCGTAAAGAAATGCGTTTCGGGGTTGTAAGTAACGTCAAATGCTACTTCTTCCTCCCCTACTACATGTGTAAATTTTCTATTGAAATTCATAATCGTTTATACTGTTAATGATGTAAATCAATCATCTAATTTAGCGTTACGCAAATCCTCTCGCAATAATTCCGGCACCAAATGACTGTAATCAGGATGATAGTACAATTTTTCACCAATCCTTAAATGTTCTCCCGACTGAGGATTAAAACCTACGGCAGGTAAATCGTCACTTTCCTCGTAGAAATAAAGATCGAAGATTTCATCTACAGTATGGCTTTCAAGTTTCGGATTTTCGCGTACAAAGTCCGCATGATACTGTTCAATTTTGCGTAAAATATCTTGTTTTGTAACCATTGCGTTTGATTTAATAAGGCTCCAAAACAAAAACATCCCGAATCAACAATTTGTTTGAATCGGGATGTTTGAGAATAGTTGTACACAACACAACTACGTATCATGACGCTCGATTGGTATCGTTGTGATTGTCGGTAGTAGGCTTATTTCCTTTAGGCCTAAAGGGCTTTTTTTTCTTATTGTTATTGCGTTTCTTCGGGGCTCCTGTATGTGGATTATATTTCGGACCTTCTCCCATTCCCTCTGGCAAAGGCAATTTCTTAATTTCGTACTCAATCAACTTCTCAATACGCGCAAACTTGGATTGATCTTTCTCGTTGATGAATGTGATAGCCGTACCTGTTGTAGCTGCGCGCGCGGTTCGACCAACGCGGTGTACGTAATCCTCTGGATCAGGTGGTACATCATAGTTAACTACCAAACTAATACCGACGATATCAATTCCTCGACTGATCACATCCGTACCAATCAATACACGCAAGCGTTTCGAACGGAACTTATTCATGATGGCTTCGCGCTGTGCTTGTTCCAGATCCGAATGAAACCCTTCGGCTGGAATCCCGCTCTTCGCTAGGTCACGCGCCAAAGTTTTTACAATATCTTTTTTAGATGCGAAGACAATCACGCTCGCGTATTCTTCATTAGAAAGAATATGTCGAATTAACTGACCTTTCTGATCGTCGTAGGTCATATACGCATGCTGATCTATTCCGGCGGAAGGTTTTGAAATAGCGATATTAATTTCTTGCGGATCGTGTAAAATCTTTTTTGCCAAAGCACGAATCTTCGTAGGCATGGTGGCCGAAAACAACAAGCTTTGTCTTTTAGTCGGCAGGTAGCTGATGATACGCATAATATCGTCGTGGAAGCCCATATCTAGCATGGTATCCGCTTCGTCCAACACCAAATGCTTTAACTGGGAGAAGTCGAATTTTCCAGAAGACATATGACTAATCAATCGTCCTGGCGTTGCTACGATTATATGAACCCCTTCGCGAATCGCGCGTTTCTGCTGTTCATAGCCGGCACCATCACCACCACCATATACAGAAATGGAAGTTGCTCCCGTAAAATAGCCCAAGCCCATAATTTGCTGATCGATTTGCAAAGCCAATTCGCGCGTGGGAACTAAAATAATAGTATCCACCCGATCTTTTGGATCTTCACAAATTTTATTCAGAATAGGTAGCAAATAGGCAGCCGTTTTACCCGTACCGGTTTGCGCGCAAGCAATCAGATCCTTGTGTTTCAATATGATGGGCATGGTCTGTTCTTGAATGGGCGTTGCGTTTTCGAAGCCCATGCTTTCTAACCCTTCTTCTAAGGTCGGAACAAAACCGAATTCAGTAAATTTCAAGATGTTGTGTTTGGTATAAATATTAAAAACGCTGTAATGTACTAATTTTTAACCGCATTTAACGACAAACGTCGCTCCGAAAGGAACGACGTTTGTCGTTAAATGTAGATTTATTGAATCGAACAATTAATCTTTGTATTGTCCACTTTCGATTTCTTTGCGTAGTACACTTCGGCTTTTACCATAAATGAAATAGATAACTACACCTAACAACATCCACGCGCCCAAACGTTCCCAGCTTTCGATTGGCAATGATGCCATCATGGCAACACAAACCAAAACGCCTAATATTGGCACTAAAGGAACTAATGGAGTTTTAAAAGGTCTTTCTGCAGTTGGGTCTTTCTTACGCAACACTAAAACCCCGATACAAACTAAACTGAACGCAAATAAGGTTCCAATACTTACCATGTGACCAAGGTCAGAAACAGGAACAAATCCAGCGAAAAGACTAACGAAAACCATGAAAATCAAGTTTGTTTTCCAAGGAGTTTGACGTTTAGAAAGATCTGAGAAAATACTTGGCAATAGACCATCTTTACTCATCGTATAGAAAACACGACTTTGACCCAATAACATAACTAGGATTACAGAAGTATAACCTGCAACGATAGTTACCGTCATCGCGGTATTTAAAAACGTGTATCCAGTCGTAGCAAAAGCCGTTGCAACGGGACTAGCGTCACCTTGAAAATCTTTGTAGTTGGCAAGACCAGTCAATACGTAAGCAAAAGCTACGTAGAAAATTGTACAGATAACCAATGAGCCGATAATACCAATTGGCATTCCTTTTTTGGGATTAATAGCTTCCTGCGCTGCTGTACTTACCGCATCGAATCCGATGAAAGCGAAGAATACAACACCTGCCGCTCTTAAAATACCGCTTATTCCGTAGTGACCGAAATATCCTTCCCGAAAGAAATCGAACATACCAATCTGGCCACCTTTCAACAATTCCTCCCCTTCGTTGATTGGAATGAATGGCGTGTGGTTTGCCGGGTTGATGAATTTCCATCCCAATATGATAAACAACAATACAACTGCAACCTTAAGAATAACCAAAATATTATTTACTAAGGCAGATTCTTGTGTTCCACGCATCAACAATAAGGATATCAACACCACAATTATAATTGCTGGAAGATTGACCATACCACCTTCCCAAGGACCATATAATAGCGAATCTGGGATACCCTGTCCAAAAATTGAAATCACTAACTTGTTAACGTATTGCGACCAACTAGCGGCTACTGTTGCAGCCGAGAGCGCATACTCTAGCACAAGATCCCATCCAATAATCCAAGCCATAAATTCGCCCATTGTCGCATAAGAATACGTGTAGGCGCTTCCAGCAACCGGAATCATTGAGGCGAATTCTGCATAACACAAGCCGGCAAACGCACAACCTACCGCAGCAACGATAAACGCTAAAGTGACAGCAGGTCCAGCATGGTCAGCAGCTGCAATACCAGTAATTGAGAACAACCCCGCTCCGATGATAGCTCCTACGCCCAAAGCAACCAGCCCTGTGCTAGTAAGCGTCCTTTTTAATGTACCTTCTCCGCTTTGTTGCGCTTCTGCAACGAGTTTTGATATGGATTTTCTATACCACATGTTTAGATTAATTTTTTTAGACAGCGTAAACGTACAAAAAAATAAAAAAAATCAGTCAATCTCTTATTCAAAATCTTGCTTTTTTACCACTATAGCTTAAAAAGAAAGTGTTTTTATGGTTATACGAATGTAAACATCGTCAAATTCAACAGCAATTTGCTTATTATTTTTACGAATCGACCTATTAATTGCGTAAGGTTTCCAATTTTATGCGACAAGTACAATTTTTACCTCGCGATAGTTTATCATGAATTAAGATACCTCGACCTCCTCAAATCGGTGAACTCTACTAAGTCGACGAATTTTACTTTATTGCAATTTTGGTCTTAGCAAACTATGTGATGAGGATAAACACGTAGCAAATGCCGGAACCACCGCAATTAAGCACCGTGTAAACACGGGATTTCTTCGAATAGTCGACTCCCTTAGATTTTGTATTACGTTTCGCAGACTGACGGATTTCAGTCTGATTAAAGCCGATTGATATGGTTTTTTGAAACAATTCTAATGATCAACTTGATTTAATTTACCCTAGCAGCGCTTGTATTGATATATAAAATAAATATCGTGTGGCATGATGTATGATTAAATGACTGTACAACAAAAAAATATACAGATATGAAAATCTTAAACTTAAAAATGTATAGCTTTATGCTACTTGCTGTTTTATTCGCATTCAGCGCTTGTAGTAAGGATGACGATCCAGCGGACAATGATTTATTCACTGGCGTTTATAACGGTCGTGTAAGTTTTAATGGCGGTGGATCTACCATTGCTGAACAAGATGGAAGTGTTAGAGTTAACAAAGTTGGCGACAATTACACATTCAATTTTTCTGGCGACATCCCGTCTTTGGGAGATATTGCTATGGAAAAAGGAGATAATAACACGCTACGTTTAAGCAACGGCGAATTTGGAACGATATCTATTGACGCTTCGACTTTACGTATTGCGTTTAATCGAGATGGCCAAACATGGACTGCAAATTGTACGCGATAAAAGACTGATTACATCAACAACGGGCCAGCATTTTATGATGCTAGCCCGTTATTTTTCCTTGCGTTTTTCGATTTTCAAAACAGACACCTCTTCTTAACCTAGGATGTAGCATTGCCGCATATAGCGAAACACTCCATTTTTCCGACACCATGTGATTTAGGTTTGATTAAACTCTCACTATGTATCAATCAAACAATTGTTCTTTCACTAAAGGTAAATTACACCATCTTTTCAACACCATGGAAAAGCCTTGATCTCAGATACAATTAGGCCCTACTAATCGATGTACTTTTGGTAATTCTGTTCAAATAATCCTTGAAGCTCACGAGCTTTCAAATCATAGCAGTCCGTATCAGCCCACAATAATCGTGGATCGAGTATCGTATCCGGCACCAACGGACAAGATACCGGCATGCACAAACCAAATATCGGATGTTTTACAAAATGCTCATCATCCAACGCTCCTTGCATAACTCCGCGAATCATAGCACGCGTATGATATAGCGGAATACGTCGACCAACTCCGTAAGGTCCACCAATCCAACCCGTATTAACTAACCAAACTTCCGTGGATGGATCGCGATGTAAACGCTCGCCCAACATCTCGGCGTAGCGCATTGGATGCAACGGAAGAAATGCTTGTCCGAAGCAGGCAGAGAATGTTGCGACAGGTTCGGCAACGCCGACTTCTGTTCCTGCGACTTTCGCGGTATATCCGTTTAAAAAATAGTACATCGCTTGTTCAACGGTCAACTTCGATAATGGCGGCAAAACACCAAATGCATCTGCCGTTAGGAAGAAGATGTGTTTCGGCGAAGCAGAAATGTCTGATTTAACCACATTTGGTATAAAGTTGATAGGATAAGAAACGCGGATATTTTCTGTGATTGACTTGTTATCAAAATCTAAATCACGTGTCTTTGGACGGTGAAGCATGTTCTCCGTTAGTGCCCCGAAGCGCACTGCGTTGTAAATATCAGGTTCTGTCTCTGCTTTCAAACCTATGCATTTCGCATAGCAACCGCCTTCCAAGTTGAAGATTCCCTCATTTGCCCATCCATGCTCGTCATCGCCAATCAAAAAACGATCATGATCTGCCGACAAAGTAGTTTTTCCCGTGCCGGATAAGCCAAAGAATAAGGCCGTTTCTCCATCTTTCCCTGCATTAGCAGAGCAGTGCATCGGAAATACGTCGTCATTTTGAGGAAGCACAAAGTTCATCATCGAAAACATACTCTTTTTGATTTCTCCAGTATATGCCGTTCCTATAATGAGTACTTCGCGACGAGAAAAATCGAGAACAACCGCATTTGAGGCATTCAACCCGAGCGCTTCATAATCCACTACTTTCAAAGTTGATGCGACATAAACTGTCCAATCATCCGTATTCAATGTATCCTTTTCAGGCAAAAACATGTTTCGAATAAACAAATCTTGTGCAGCAAGTTCTGTAACGAATCGAATGCAACGACTATATTTTGAGAAGCTGCCAATATTAGCACGGCGAGTGAACAAAGCTTCTCGTGTATTGAGATAATCCACCACCTGCATTTCCAATATATCGAAAATATCGGGATTCAAAGGTTGATTAACAACTCCCCAATCAACTGTATTGACAGTTATCGCATCTCGAACGATGTAGCGATCGCGTGGGGAACGACCAGTAAATTCTCCGGTAAGAATATTTAAGGATCCGTTGGCTGATAATGTGCTTTCTTTTTGTTGGATAGCGTACTCAACCAGTTCAGCAGGCGATAATTCTTCGAAAATTTCGCCCTGCGGTTGAAAAATCACTTCAGCATTCAAGTCTTGTAGAAGTTTTTGCATAACGGTTCAATTTGTTTTTGTTTGCGTACTGCAAAAATATCGATAAGTGTTGCTAAAGAAAACTGCTTTTTAGCTTATTGTATCAGATACACACATATAAACAATTGATTTGCAAAACTTTATATATTAATTTAATTTAAACGAAATAGCTAAAACATTTTAGCGGAAAATTATATCGTTCATGTTCTTTTTAGTTGCTTCCAGTCAAAACTTTTTCTCCGATAATTTGGCAACATCTATAAAACTCTTATATTTGCTGATGTATATCAGTCGATAGTACAAATCAACGCCTTCCCTAACCGATCAGGTCTTGATTTATAAAGAAGTGGCGAGAGACTGGCTCGATGACCCACTGGCAACCAACAACACAGATTGAAAAGGTGCCAATTCCTGTCCAAAACAATAATAATGTTTTGGAGTATATAAATAATAGAACAGATGAACGAAACAGCATTTTTATTAGCTTCTACGGAAGTGTTTTCAGTTTTTATATCCGTTAGCTTCAAGCTTCAGGTAGCTTCTTGTCCGCGAGCGCGAATGTGTTAATTGCCTATTTGAATAGTCGATCCACGCGATTAAAATTGATTTCACCACCAAAAACCACTTAACAAAGCTATTATGGCATACAAAAGACCTTTGCAATTCGAAACGCTACAGATACATGCCGGCCAAGAAGCCGACCCATCTACCGGAGCGCGCGCCTTACCCATATATCAAACAGCCTCATATCTTTTTGAAAGCGCTGCGCATGGCGAAGAGTTATTCGCACTGAAAGATTTCGGAAATATTTACACGCGAATAACGAATCCAACAACCGACGTTTTTGAAAAGCGTATTGCTGCGCTGGAAGGTGGCGTGGCTGCCGTTGCCGTTTCATCCGGACAGGCTGCACAATTCATCGCATTAAACAATATTTTGGAAAGCGGCGATAACTTTGTTGCAAGTTCTCATTTATATGGAGGTACATTTAATCAATTCAACGTTGCTTTCAAACGGTTGGGTATCGAATCGCGTTTTGCACATCAAGGCGACCCGGAGGAAATTGAAAAACTTATTGATGATAAAACAAAAGCGATCTACGTGGAAACCATCGGAAACCCATCCTACAGTATTCCTGATTTTGAGCGCATTTCTGCTTTAGCGAAGAAATACGATTTGCCGTTGGTGGTTGATAATACTTTTGGCGCTGGCGGTTATCTATTCAAGCCTTTAGAATATGGTGCTCATGTAGTAGTTGAATCGGCAACAAAATGGATTGGTGGACATGGAACCACAATTGGCGGAGTAATTATCGATGGTGGGAATTATAATTGGGGAAACGGAAAATATCCGCAGTTTACGGAACCTTCCGAAGGCTATCATGGCTTGATCTTTTCGGAAGTTTTCGGTGAAGGAAGTTCCTTCGGAAACATTCAATTTGCCATCCGCGCGCGTGTAGAAGGTTTACGAGATTTCGGACCAGCTCTTTCTCCATTCAATTCTTTCCTACTCACACAAGGATTAGAAACTTTATCGCTTCGTGTGCAACGTCATGTGGACAACGCATTGGAAATTGCACAGTGGTTGGAAAGCCATCCGCAAGTAGAGTCCGTTTCGTATCCAGGATTGAAAAGTCACCCTTACCACGATGCGGCACAGAATTATTTAAAAAATGGCTATGGCGCGGTCTTGTCTTTCGCGATTCGAGGCGGAAGCGAAAAAGCACATGAATTTATTGATGCGTTGGAATTGGTTAGTCATTTGGCGAATGTGGGAGATGCTAAAACATTGATTATCCACCCGGCCACCACTACACATCAGCAACTGAGTGACGAAGATCAACGCCGTTCTGGAGTTTACCCAGGCGTACTTCGCTTATCCGTCGGCATAGAGCATGTCGATGACATTAAAGCCGATTTAGAACAGGCGTTTGAAACGCTGTAAGAGTTTAACGATTGTAATCAAAAAACAAAATATATAATAATACAGAATAATGAGTGAAAAATTAACGATTGGGATGTTTGGGTTTGGTGTAGTGGGTCAAGGATTATACGACATCATTAAAACCAAAGATCTTAATCTAGAGATAAAGAAATTTGTCATCAAAAATGAGAACAAGGAACGTTCTTTGCCAGCGCATTTATTCACCACCGACGCGAATGCTGTTTTAAATGACCCGGAAATCAACACCGTTTTAGAATTGATTGATGATGCAGACGCAGCATTCGAGATCACACAGCGCGCATTGCGTGCAGGCAAAAACGTAGTTTCTGCAAATAAAAAGATGATCGCAACGCACCTGGAAGAATTGGCAAACATCCAACAAGAAACCGGAAAAGCTTTATTGTATGAAGGTGCTGTTTGCGGATCCATTCCAATCATTCGTAACTTAGAAGAATACTACGACAACGAACTACTGCATAGCGTTAGCGGCATTTTTAACGGTTCTTCCAACTATATTCTTTCCAAAATCTTCAACGAAAACCAAGATTATGATAGCGCATTAAAGAAAGCGCAGGAATTAGGTTTTGCGGAAACAGATCCTACTTTGGATGTGGGTGGATTCGATCCAAAATACAAGCTGGCCATTGTTGCAAACCACGCGTATGGCATTTATGTAAAACCGGAAGACATTTTAAATCTAGGAATCGACAAACTGGGGCTGGCAGATATCACGTATGCACGCGAAAAGAATTACAAGATCAAATTGATTCCTTTAGCGAAGGAATTGAGCGAAGATGAAGTGGTATTATATGTATTGCCAAAATTCGTTACGAAAGACAACTTGCTATATGGTGTAGAAAATGAAAACAATGGTGTGGTGGTAAAAGCTGCTTTCGCTGATGAGCAGTTTTTCTTTGGAAAAGGTGCCGGCGGTCACCCGACGGGTTCTGCCGTTCTGTCCGACATTACTGCGCTTCGCTACGGATACCGTTATGAATTCAAAAAACATTTGAAATCGCAACAGGTTAAATACACCACCGACTACGAAATCACCGTTTATCTGCGTTACGAAGACGAATCCGTACTTGAAGCGCTAAACTTCGACAGTATTTCGGAGCGATTCTACGGCGTGGATTTTAAATACGTAATCGGAAAAGTGAATCTTCAAAATATTATCAAAAATCGCGAACTCATTCATCGCGATGGTTATTTCTTGGCAGAATTAGCGTAAATAAAACCTCGGCTGTGCGATCATGTTGATACGTGATTGCACAGTTATTTTTCTCGATTTATCTAACAAATTACATCAATAGAAAATCTATTTTGTAAAGAAATGGAAAATGAAAACGAATGGATTTTTTTGAGAGAAGTAAAAAAGTGCGCTCAAAGGGAGTCGAACCCCTAACCTCCTGATCCGTAGTCAGGTGCTCTATCCAGTTAAGCTATGAGCGCAGTTTTTTTATTACCAAGCGATGCGTTATCGTTTTGGTGATGCAAATATCGTGACTTTTTCGATTATTGCAAATTTTTTCTAAACTTTAATACCGTAAAAATGTTATCAAAATCACATCCTATTGATAACAAAACATTTATCGACACTATATTTTTATGAGCGAACGGATCAAAAGCAATAAAATCAGAATTAACGACATCAGCATCTCCTACTTTATCAAAAAATCGTCGCAGAGCGATGCTCAAACGGTTATTTTTCTTCATGGTTTTCCTTTCAACAAAAACATGTGGCGAAATCAATTAAGCGCATTAGATGACGCAACAACTGGAATTGCGATCGACGTGCGCGGACATGGGAATACCACGTCCGGCCATAGCTTTTTCTCAGTAGATGTTTTCGCAAAAGATCTTTTGGCCTTCATCCGAAAATTAGATTTAGGCCGTGTGATATTATGCGGTATCTCCATGGGCGGATATATTGCTTTACGCAGCTATGAATTAGCTCCGGGTTTGATCGCCGGATTGATTTTATGTGACACACACAGCAAAGCGGACGATAACGTGGCGAAGCAAAAAAGATTTGATTCCATCCAAGCAGTTTTATCGCACGGACGACGACCATTTGCGATTGGCTTTATCGAAAATGTGTTTGCAAATCCGCGTGCGCAGGAAAACGAAGAAGCGGTTGAATTGATTAAAAGCAGCATTCGAAGAAATAGCTTATCAAGTATTTGCTCTACATTATTAGCATTAGCTTCGCGAACCGAAACGACGCAAGTGTTGCCAAACATACAAATTCCGACCTTGCTTATACGCGGAGAGGAAGATAAACTGACTTCAGAAGAATTGATGCGGACGATGCACGAAAAGATCGCGCATTCTACGTTTACACAAATTCCTGCAAGCGGACATTTGCCGAATCTTGAGAACGAATCCGCGTTCAATCTGGCCATGAAAGATTACTTGCAGCGTATTCCGGCGCAGGTTAAAGTATAATGATTGACAAATAGATTTTTATTTGACTTTCAAGGTTGGCAATAAGGCATCCGTCCATTGCCGACCCTTTTCCACCAATTCAGCCGTGCGATGATAATCCCACAGTCCAGCTGCATTATGTGGAACATGAATTACATAATCCGGTTTATACAAGTCGACCGATAATTGGCTCAATCTCCTTCTCATTGCAAAATATGCTTCCTGCAAAACGCTTACAGATGTATATTTGCCATTATTCGCCATCAAACCAAATTCAGGATCAGGACGGCCATCCAAATTGACAGCAATGACGATATTTCTTCGTTTCTTTTTCACGTAATTGATTGGGAGCGGATTTAAAACTCCTCCATCCACCAAGTAACCACTTTCAGTATCCACGCCAGTAAATACAGCAGGAATAGCGATGGAAGCGCGGATGGCATTGTAAATGCTTCCTTGATCGAATACTACCTCGCACTCGTTTTTCAGATCAGTAGCTACAGCAACATAACGAATGGGCAACGTTTCAATCGGCACATCCGGAAAGATCAATTTTAACGAATCTAACGCCTTCGTGCCCTTCAATATACCAAACCAAGGATTGGAGAAATCCATCAGCTTAAATACTTTCATTCGAGTCACACCCTGTAGCCACAGTTCCAACTCATTGAGTTTTCCTTGTGCATAAGCTGCTCCGATTAACGAACCAATTGAGCATCCTACGATTTCCTCGATGATGTACCCTTTTTCTATCAATGCTTTGATGACTCCTATTTGCACCAATCCCCTCGCTCCGCCGCTTCCGAGCACCAAAGAAACTTTACGTTTACTTTTGAAGATGTCCATTGCTAAAAGTAAATGTTTTATCAGAAATTTAAAATTGTCATTTTTATGTACAATAAAAAAATAGATGTTTAAACATCTATTGACATCCTGTAGCTTTGTGATGTTATCTCAAATTAGAAAAATATGAATTTGCATGAACAATTGAACTGGCGCTATGCGACCAAAAAAATGAACGGCCAAGCCGTATCACAAGATAAAGTGGATTATATCGTGGAAGCGGCTCGTTTGGCACCTACATCTTCCGGTTTGCAACCTTTCCGAGTATTGGAAATCTCCAATCCAGAATTGAAAGCGAAAATACAACCAATCGCTTACGGACAAACACAAATCGTGGATGCGTCGCACATTTTGGTATTTGCTGCGTTTGATGAATACACGAAAGAACGCGTGGATAGCGTTTTCGCACAGCAAGAAAATGAACGCGGATTACCTGCGGGATCTAGTGACGATTATAAAAATGGGTTGATGCAAAGTTTTGCAGCGCAAACCAAAGACGATCATTTCAATCACGCTGCGCGTCAAGCTTACATTGGTTTCGGTATGGCTATCGCTGCTGCGGCGGAACAAAAAGTAGATGCAACGCCGATGGAAGGATTTGTAAATGCACAATTGGATGAATTATTGGATCTTCCATCAAAAGGATTGAAATCTGTAACCATTTTGGCTTTGGGATACCGCGATGAAGCAAATGATTGGTTGGTAAACATGAAAAAAGTGCGTACCAATTTGTCTGATTTTCTTATTCAGTACAAATAGCCCATCGTCAAGTATACAAATCCTAATAAATTTGAAATAAGTAGAAAGCCAAGCGACCTTGCTTGGCTTTCTTAATTTTTACTTTTTAATTTCTCAAATCTCAATACTTAAATCTCACTTCGCATATCTCGTTTTCACGAATCAGCTACGGCATATTCTTCAAGAGCTCAAGGAAGAACGTCCAGAATTTCTGCACCGAAGAGATCGAAGCACGTTCGTCCGGTGAATGCGCTCCACGAATCGTCGGGCCAATGGAAACCATCTTCAATTTTGGATAAGCTTCGCCAATCAAACCGCATTCCAAGCCACCGTGACCCGCGATTACACGCGGCTCTTCGTTAAACAATCGGCGATATGTATCCGCTGTCAATTGCACTAATTCGCCTTCCGGCTCCGGTTCCCAACCAGGGTACTCGCCAGAAAAATCGACTTCCGCATCCAACATACGGAATGTATTTTCCAAAATCATGGATAGATAATCTTTGGAAGATTGCACCGCCGATCTGGTCAAACACAAAATCGTATATTTTCCATTCTTCAAAACGACACGCGCCAAGTTGTTCGACGTTTCCACCAAACCCGGAAATGCCGGGCTCATGCGAAATACGCCGCTGTGAACGACGTTAAGCACCTGAATGAATTTATCTTGCACATCTTCGGTTAGCACCTCAATGCGCTCTGAAATTTTCTCCACTTTCAAATCAATCGTCAGGTTCGGCTCCATAACGGCATATTCCTTTAAAATAAAGGCATTCTCACGCTCAATTGCAGTCGTAACTTCCTTCACATCGCTTGCTTTGCAGGCTATTGAACCCATCGCTTCACGAGGAATTGCATTGCGCAATCCGCCACCATCCACCGCAAACAAGCGCACATCTTTCTCCTTGATTGCGGCAGCCAAAATGCGAAATAACACTTTATTAGCATTCGCCAATCCTTTGTCGATATCCATTCCGGAATGTCCGCCGGATAAACCTGAAATAGTGATTTCCAATTTCGTATCGTACGCCACGCCCGCTTCTTCGCGAAGCGCTCCCGTTGCCGTCACATCGACACCACCCGCACAGCCAATGGTGATTTCATCGTCTTCCTCCGTATCCAAATTCAACAAATATTCACCTTTCAACCAGCCTGCGGTTAATGCTTTTGCACCGGTCATTCCCGTTTCTTCGTCGATCGTAAATAACGCCTCGATCGCTGGGTGCTCGATATTATCTGATGCAAGCACTGCCATAATCGTTGCCACACCAAGACCGTTATCCGCGCCCAAGGTTGTACCCTTCGCCTTCACCCAATCTGCATCCACGTACATTTCGATACCTGACGTTTCGAAATCAAAATCCGAATCTGCATTTTTCTGATGCACCATATCCAAATGCGCTTGAAGCACGACGGTTTTGCGTGATTCATATCCAGCAGAAGCCGGCTTGCAAATCAACACATTGCCCGCCTCATCACGCGAAGTCGGTAAGTTCAACGATTCGCCGAACTGCAACATATACGCTATAATCGCTTCCTCCTTTTTGGAAGCACGCGGAATAGCATTGATATTTTCGAAATGAGACCAAATAGATTTAGGTTCAAGGGATTGTAAACTCATACGTATTCGTTTGCTTTTGTTGTATTAACAAATGTAGCGGTTCGCAGATGGAAAATCAACTTTTCCGAATGATCGAAGCCCAAAAGCTTATATTAGCATGATGAAAACGCAAAAGGAGAAAATGATTGCTGGCGAACCATATCGCGCGGATGGAAGTGAATTATTCGATGAACGTCAGCGCGCAAAGGAAGCGCTGATGGAATACAATAATCTAGCGCCAAAACGTATCAAAGATCGTGCGCGCATCATCAAAGATTTGTTCGGTTCTACCGGAAAAGCATTTTGGATTGAACCTCCTTTCCGATGTGATTATGGTTATAATATCCACATTGGTGAAAAATTTTATGCTAATTTCAACCTGACTATTTTAGATTGCACGGAGGTAAAGATCGGTGATAACGTGATGTTTGGACCGAATGTTTCTTTATTCACCGCCGGCCATCCCATTCACCACGAACCGCGTAATGCAGGCTGGGAATACGCTTTACCGATTGTTATCGGTGACAACTGCTGGATTGGCGGAAATACAGTCATTAACGCCGGCGTAGAAATTGGCGCAAACACGGTAATCGGTTCTGGATCCGTCGTAACGAAAAACATTCCCGCCAACGTTGTTGCTGTTGGAAATCCCTGCCGCGTGATCAAAGAAATTACGGAAGAAGATAAGGCATTTTATTATAAGGATCGGAAATTCTAAGATTGATTCCGATACTTTTCTTTCATTGCTTCAATATCTGCTTTGGTATAATCCGGACAAGCTCCGGATTGCGTAGTCACAAAGCCGCTTAAGCAAATCCCTTGCTCCAATGCTTCTTTCGCATTCAAACCCAATAAACTGCCCGACAAAAATCCAGCAAGAAAGGAATCTCCACTTCCAACCGTATCGTTTACCTTGATTTTAGTAGCGGGAAGCGTAAAGTTATTTTCCTTGGTAAAATAGGTAGCACCCGAAGCACCGCGAGACAATATGATTTCGCTTAATCGAAAATGATCTTGGAGAAAGGACATTCCATCCAATTCGTTTGCATATTCTTTACCTAAAAATGAAAGTACCAAGTTTAGTTCCGCCAAATTGAATTTCACTAAGTCGGCCTTTTCTAATAAAGCAAGAAGCACGTTTTTATCGACGAAAGGCGGACGCAGATTGACATCAAACACGCAATAGCGTGCATTTTCGACGAGCTGAAACAGCGTATTTCTAGAAACTTCATTTCGCGTCGCCAATGATCCAAAAACAAATGCATCGGCATTTTTCAATAATTCCTGATCAGCTGAAAGCAGCTCGATATAATCCCAAGCTACTCCTTCCTTGATTTCATAGTGCGCTTCGTTATCCTCATCAATCGTTGCAACCACAGTACTTGTAGCATGGGTATCCGAGCGTTGTATTCCTGCGTCAGACAATTTCCATCCGGATAAACGCTGCAACAATTCATCGCCCAAAGCATCTTTACCCACCGCGCTTATTGCATGTACATCAATGCCCATTTGATGTAAATGATAACCGACATTAAATGGTGCGCCACCAGCTTGTTTATCCTTTCCAGGAAACAAATCCCACAATATTTCTCCAAAACAAGCTACTTTCGGTTGGCGCTCTTGATGCATATTTCTTTAATTAAATAAACTCGACGTGATTTCTAAAGCAAACAAAGTACAAAATTTAATTTAGCTAAGCCAACCATTCCGACATTACCATACAAATGCACAGAATATTTTGGATGTTCGTCAATTTACTATTATATTTATTCCCTGTTAAGACGTATGTTATTATTCTTCACATATCACCTACATTTCCATCATCGCCATTGCGGCGATATGTAATTATATGTGTTTCTACGTGAAGCATTCCATCCCATGGATGTTCGAATAATAAATATTAGTACTTCATCAAAAAACTTTACTCATCTTGAAAAATCTAAAGATTGCCATTCAAAAATCTGGCAGACTAAACGAAAAATCCGTTCAACTATTGAAAAATTGTGGTTTGGATTTCGAAAACTATAAAAGTTCGCTGATTACAATCGTTTCCAATTTCAATTTAGAAATTCTCTTTCTCCGCGATGATGATATTCCCGATTATGTGGAGCAAGGAATTGCAGATTTGGGAATCGTCGGCGAAAATGTAATCGATGAATCGCAAGCAAATGTGGATTACCTGCAACGGTTAGGTTTCGGGAAATGCACACTAAAACTTGCTGTTCCAAAAGACGCCAACTACACCGATATTAAAGACCTTGATGGAAAATCCATCGCCACCTCCTACCCCAATATTTTAAGTAAATTTCTTCAAGAAAAACAGATTACTGCCGAAATCCACCCCATTTCCGGATCAGTAGAAATTGCGCCAGGTTTGGGGTTAAGCGAAGCGATATGCGATATTGTTTCTACAGGCGGCACATTGAAAAATAATGGACTAAAACCATTTGCCGACGTAAGCACATCGGAAGCCATTTTGATTGGAAGATCGGGATTAGCAGAAAATCCTATCCTTTGCGAGTTATTGCAGCGCATTCAATCTGTTTTGCGTGCGAAAGAAACCAAATACGTAGTATTAAACGTAGAAAAATCCAACCTTCCACAAATTACGGAATTACTGCAAGGTGTAAAATCGCCAACGGTGGTTCCGTTAGCAGAAGAAGGTTGGGTAGCGGTGCACACCGTGATTCCGGAAGAAGATTTCTGGGGCAAAATCAACACATTAAAAGCAGCTGGCGCACAAGGAATTGTAGTTATGCCGATTGAAAAAATTATTCTTTAGCTATGCTAAAAACCTATCAATACGATCAATTATCGTTGGAGGAAATCGATGAATTGATCTTGCGAAATACGGACCCGAACAATCAAATTCAGGACACCGTTGAGCAGATTATCTCCAAAGTAAAAGAAGATGGCGATGATGCGCTGAAGCAATTTGCATCGCGATATGATCAGATCGATTTAGAACAGCTTTATCTGGATGAAGGGGAAATTGAAGCCCTAGCAAACAGCATTTCCAGAGAACAACAGCGCGCGTTGGAGATTGCGTTTCAAAACATCTATAAATTTCATGCAACGCAATTGAAAAAAGAGCGAACTATTGAAACAATGCCCGGCGTAACTTGCTGGCGAGAAGTTCGTCCGATCGAAAAAGTGGGGTTATACATTCCCGGCGGATCCGCTGTTTTGCCGTCCACTTTATTGATGTTGGGCGTTCCGGCACGGATTGCAGGATGTAAGGAAATCGTCGTTTGTTCGCCGCCACAGAAAGATGGCAAAGTCAATGGATTTATTGCGTATTGCTTGAAGTTGCTGCAAGTCAAAAAAATCTACTTAACGGGCGGAGCACAGGCCGTCGCAGCGATGGCTTTTGGAACAGCGAGTGTTCCACGCGTCGACAAGATTTTCGGCCCGGGAAACCAATACGTAACGAAAGCAAAGTCTTTGATTCAAAGCTTAACGCAAGTGAGCATTGATATGCCGGCAGGACCATCCGAAGTATTGGTCATCGCAGACGAAACAGCAAATCCGGCGTACATTGCAGCGGATTTATTGGCGCAAGCCGAACACGGCGCCGATAGTCAGGCAGTATTGGTTTCCACAAATGAAACACTGATTTCTAACGTGAATGAAGCTTTGGCTAATCAGCTTCGCTCATTACCTAGAGCGGCATTAGCGCAAAAAGCACTAGAAAATTCGTATGCTGTTATTGTAGACAGCTTGGAAAATGCGTTGTTATTCTCCAATAAATACGCACCGGAACATTTGATTATTCAATCCGATCAATGGAAGAAAATGGTAAATGGCGTACTCAATGCGGGTTCCGTATTTTTAGGACATCTGACACCTGAAAGTGTTGGTGATTATGCTTCTGGTACAAACCATACCTTACCAACTTCCGGGTACGCAAGATCGTATTCCGGCGTTTCGGTCGACTCATTTGTTAAGAAAATTACCTTTCAGCAATTGAGCTCAACAGGATTGCAGCAAATTGGATCAACCGTTGAAATCTTGGCCGAATTAGAAGGTTTGCAAGCTCACAAAAACGCCGTAAGCATCCGCTTGTCGGATTTGAACGATTAACGCTTACAGCACTTCGAGTATTAAACGAAAGAAGCCATAGCAAATCGCCATGGCTTCTTTCGTTTTTATATAATTTTCCTGAATTTATTTCATCAAGAAACCACCGCCAAGTAAATCGTTTCCTTCATAGAAAACAGCGGATTGTCCTGGCGCGATTCCTTTTACGTTATGTGTGAAATCAACTTGCATCATATCTCCATGCTGCGTCAATGTTGAAATCGCACCTGCATCTTTGTAACGAATCTTCGTGATCGCTTCCATTGGTTCATCAAAAGAAGCATACTTTACCAAATTGATATCACGAACAAAAGCTTGAGACTTTTCTAATTCATGCTCCTCACCTAAAACTACCGAGTTACTTTCCGGAAGAATTTCGATAACAAACATCGGCTTACCCAAAGCAATACCTAAACCTCTTCGTTGCCCAATTGTAAAATATGGATAGCCAATGTGTTGACCAACTACTGTTCCATCGGATAACAAAAAGTTTCCCGGACCGATTTCTTGATCTAATGTCGGCTTTTTGTGACGTAAAAACGCGCGGTAATCGTTCTCCGGAACAAAACAAATCTCATAGCTTTCTGATTTGGCAGCTAGTTCCTTCTGTCCCATTTCCAAGGCCATTTGTCGGATTTCTGCTTTTGTAAAGCTTCCCAAAGGAAACTGCGTACGCGCTAAATTTTCTTGAGAAACACCCCAAAGCACATACGATTGATCTTTGTTCTCATCGCGCCCTTTGGAAATTACATAACGGTTGTTATCATGCAAACGAATATTTGCGTAATGTCCGGTTGCGATAAATTCACAATCCAACATATTGGCACGCTTCATCAGTGCCTCCCATTTAATGTGTGTGTTGCAAAGCACGCAGGGATTGGGCGTACGACCAGCTATATATTCATCCACGAAATTGTCGATCACGAAATCTCCAAATTCACCTCGGATATCTAAAATGTAATGTGGGAAGCCGTAGCTAACGGCCAACGAACGCGCATCGTTGATGCTATCCAAGCTACAGCACCCCGTTTCCTTGGACGAGCCGCCTGAAGCTGCATAATCCCAGGTTTTCATTGTGATACCTATAACTTCATACCCTTGTTCGTGGAGCATAACTGCTGCAACGGAACTATCCACCCCGCCGCTCATTGCCACCAATACTCTTCCTCTTTTACTCATAGCATTTTAATGGAGGGACAAAGATAGCCTTAAAAATCTTTATGGATGTTTATTTGTTGTCAAAAATTATCTACATCAAAATCAGCTAATTGCCACATTAAGCTAAAAAAAACGAGCAAATGCTTTATTTAATAGAAAAAAGAACCTACATTTGCATCGCAACAAATCTAACAAGACATGGTTGCAAAAGGTGCCATAGCTCAGTTGGTAGAGCAAAGGACTGAAAATCCTTGTGTCGCTGGTTCGAATCCAGCTGGCACCACAAAAATTTTCTCTTCTCGATTTTTTCCTTTTTATTTTATTGAATTATCTCAGCGTTCAGAACCGAGATACGGGTATGAAGCAAGTCTCAACTCAATAAGATTTTATAATCATAAAACTCTTCATTCACATCTAACCTTACAAATCCCATCGATTCATACAACTGTTGAGCCGTAAAATTATCTACTGCAGTTGACAGTTTTAGAAATGTTGCATTCTCCGTTTTGGCAAAATGCATCGCCTCTAGAATCAATTTTCGCCCTATCCCCATTTTTCTAGCATCCAGAACGACATATAAATCATTTAATATCCAATTTTTAGCAACGCGCATGGAAGAAAATGTTGGATACAATTGCGTGAAACCAACCGGCCGATTGGATTCTTCGGAAATTGCAACGAATATTACCGATTCATTTTGTCGCAGACGATCGAGTATAAATGCCCTTGCAACCTCTAAATTTGATTGCTGTTTATAGAAAATTCGGTATTGATCGAATAGCTCAACTACAAGTTCGATATCTTGTAACGTGATACGTTTAATGGTTATTTTCTCCATCAATTTATCTTAAAGATCTTTTTTTGTAAATTTTTCAGCATTGTAATCTTCAGAAAGTCCTTTCGGAATAGTCAGAGGTTGCCATTCCGACCCGCACAGCAACTTACTTATAAATACGATTTGTCCAACGTGATATGCATAATGCGCGACCTGACGATTTATCGCCTCAACAACCGAATGAGCTTCACCTCGGATGTAAACAACTTTGGTCAAATCTTTTTCGCCTAGTAGCTCCGTAGCTTTGAACAGGCAATTCCAGCCATCTTCCCATTTCTTTAAAACTTCAGCATAATCATCATGATCATCTTCAAATTCGGCGTCCCGCTTTCTCCATGGCTTTTCGCCATCTGTGCTCAAGAAATCTGTCCAGCGCGAAAGCATATTACCACACATATGTTTCGCGATGTTAGCTATACTATTGACTTCTGATCCGGGTTTGAAAAACAATTGCTCATCACTTAATTGAGACATCGCCTTATCCGCTAAAGATTTGTAATACCGAAACTGTGTTATTACAGAACTCAAATAATTATTTTCTTCCATTTCGGGCGCGATTGTTCTTTTGATTAGCTTATATGCATAAAAATACGATTACTAAGACTACTTTTTGCAGGAATTTTTGGAATAAAAAACAAAACCATCAACGAGATGTGCGCGATCGAAAAAATTATAACTTTTATTATTAGCCTATTATAAATTAATGCAACAAATGAGTTTGCAAATAAGCAACACTTTTATACCTTTGTAGCGTTATCAGCAACTAAAGCTGATTTCACCAATAAGGTGCCATAGCTCAGTTGGTAGAGCAAAGGACTGAAAATCCTTGTGTCGCTGGTTCGAATCCAGCTGGCACCACCTCTTAAAAACGTAATTACAAATTACATCTTTAAACTTTTTTTGGGAAATTAGCTCAGCTGGTTTAGAGCACTACCTCGACAAGGTAGGGGTCATTGGTTCGAACCCAATATTTCCCACTTTTACTTTTTCTACTTTTTGTTGATGGTAGCTATATAAGTTGCCAACCAACTGATAAACAAACATGTTACGTAGCGTAAAACGCACAAGATTATCTAGATTTTACGCACAAAATTTTAAACTAAATAGTTTAAAAAGTTTTACTAACTCGCGAATCTTGTCACACTTTTTTTGAAATAAAAATGCTCCTATCCTACCGCTACATTAATATTTACTTGAGGGGAGTTGTATTGCTTGTCACACTTTGGCTGTAATCGCTCTAAATGATGCTAGTTGAGTTGGATTTGTTGAGGTGAGAAAGGTATTCGGATGTCGGAAAAGAGACGGAGGCGCTTACTACGGGTGTAGTTTAGTTGATATATAAATAACTGATAAAAATATACTTATCTAATTTTCAAGCTATCATATTTCAATTATTTAAAAATTCAAGATTTTATATAAATCGAGATAAAAATTAATCATTTAATTATACTCTAGTATTATACAACAATTTATCCGAATACATACGAATAAGTTATTCGACCTTTAAAGACATTTCAATTTTAAACTTACTTATTAATATTTCTATTTCACTATAGTAGTCTACCATTGAATTAAAAAAGCGTGTCGTTTCTTGGTTTGTAGTATGTTCTTTAAATGAATCTTTGATCTCCGCTAAACCATCTAATGGTAATTCGCCAGTTAAATCAAATTGATGCAGGATGTAGTTCCGTAAGGATTGTCTAAAACTCCTTACCACATCCGTTGCTCTAGAATTGAAATTTAAAAAAAGGGTTTGCATTAATTTATTTCTTTGAGCTTCTGAAAGTGTAGATGTCTCAAGAAATAGACTACAAATTTGCATCTCTGTTTTCAATGTTTGAAATACCCAATATATTATAGGGTACTTTGAATAATCTTTGGAAATGAAATTTATGCTAATCCCTTCTAATATCGTTGTATCGCCAATCTCTTTGAATTTCTCTCTTGAAAGACTAGTTTGTCTATAAACCAAATCTATAGCTCTATTATAATCTACATCCTTTTTATTTTCTTCAAATTCGACATCCTTTTTCTCTATCTCCTTCCGTTGTATCCAGTAATTGAGTGCAAGAAAGCCTATCGTTATTATATTGAGTAAACCTAGTGCTATCTGTATTGAACCATTGAATACATCATATTTGCCCACTTCTTTATCATCTGCATTATGCCAATACAAATAATGTAAGCTACCAACCCCATATAAGGTTATTGCTAATAACAACAAACCTATCATTCCCGACGTTATAGGGTGCTTTTTTATTACTACAAATAGTGATTTCACTTGATATTGATTATGGTTAATTATCAGCAAAGATAATTGATTTCACTAAATATACTCCCCGCGATATACCCCAACCGAAACGCATCTTTAGTTTCAATTGCTTTGCCATCTTTTCTGCGAGACTCGATGCAGCTGTTGATATCTCGCAATCGAAAATCGAATTTGTTCAATTGCTTAAATTGATCTCCTTCGACGGATGTTTCCATAGCGTCTATTATAATAAGTAGATCCTAACCCTCGACGCTTATCGTGAACAATTGCAGCGTTAAGAAGTGCCAACATTATAGCTTGTTGAAATTGCTCGTAACTAGCAAAGTGTTATTTTTCAGACTGAGCAGAATATACTGCGAGGTACAGAGATGGTAAGCTTTGATCAATTTGGCATGTAATAAATTAATCACAAAAGGTATCTACTAGATCACCGTTATCAGAATCACATCACTGTTTATCGCTCACTTTATCGGATAACAGCGAATAGATATATTTTAAAATAAAATATCCCCTCGCACCCCATATGTATGAAGAAATAATAAGATTTGAAATAATTCAGGAATAATTTCAGTGTTGCGAAGGTTAGAGCCTAATTGGCTTAACATTAGCGGAGTTCAAGCAATAGACTCCTCCAAACTACAGGTCAATTTGAAAGAAAAGATTTTGACTTTACAACAGGTAGCAGGTAAAATTTCATCAACATTTGTGAACTTGCCCACCTTAGCTTTGATTAAGCTATTCTTGTTAGAATAATACTTAGCAATAAAGAGTTACCAGTAAAATTTGTTCTAGTAAACACTAGAATAACATTTCTTGAAGATTGTTTTGCTTAGGCTGGTGGTAATACATCAGCCTCTTTTACTGATACTCTTGGAATAGCATCTAACGAAAAAAGTCATCCATAATGAATGACCTGTATTATTGTGGTGTTAATGATAAGATTACTTATCTTCTATCAAATTCAAACGTCAAGCCATTTCTGTTAAGTACCAATTCTCTTCGATCTATCTTTTGAATGGTGAAAGTTATTGGTTCGTCATTCGTTAGGGTAAATGTTAAACTTCGATTATTGTTTGCTAAATAATACGTAAGATCCGCATTATCGGCAGAAATATTTGCCGTTGAAAACTTCATTAAACCTGTATTTCCATAATTGAATATTAATGTAATAGATCTATCTTCGACAACATCGTTCGGATCGCTACTGTACAATTTTTTCAATCTCCATTCACCTACAACCAAGTCTTCAATATTTTCATCTTTGCTACAAGACAACAAAAAGAAAATAGACGTTACAGCTATTAAAAGGTACTTCATTAATTATTTGATTTGGTTAAACGTGCAAAGATAATCTTTGTCACAACATTATGAAAATAAATTAAACTTGATATACTACATTACTAGCGCTTTCTCGGTTATCCATGTATTCCAAAAGATCGTTTAAATAATTCTGTATTTTTCTAATTAAATCATGACGATTGCCTTCAAAAAATTCTGCTGCTAACTGACTCCCAAACCATTTTCATTACGTAGAAACTATCGTACTTTGTTATATTGCTTCTATGAATACAATATAAAATTCCCAGCTCGCATATTCAATTATCCAATTCATAACATAAAGTGATTGCTGGATGTATGAGTATCAATAGGTTTATTTCTGATTCTCGCTTCCTTCTGCGTATTACGCTAATCTTTTTATTGACCTAAACACCACCTTTCAACAGATTCTGGAAATTCAGAATAATTCGCGTAGCTGCAGACTTAGATCTATTGGTACATTTTCACGATAATAATATGGCCGTCATTTCGAAAGCTACTGTAATACATTCGAACTAGGATGTTCTACTTCGTTTCAATCAATAATTTACCTAGCGCAAAGGAAGTGCTCGAATATAAAAAATCTATTTCGGCACTTTTAGTTACCCGTTAACAGCCAACCCATATTTGTCGTGAAAACCGCTACATTTTTCGTTTACCCACTAATACACATCCGCCATTTTCAGGAATAGAGATCGTATAGGTACTCTTATTGGGCTCTAGCTCGACAGATACTGACGTTCTGCCGAGGTTATCATCCACATACGCTAATAACTTGCCGCTTACTAATTTTGAGAGGTCGACTTCAATCGTTTTAGTGGTGGATTCCGCATTAATGCCTGCGATGTACCATTTATTTTGCTTACGGCGAGCCATAACCACATACTTTCCCGGATAACCGTCCAAAAAAAGCGTTTCGTCCCAAGTCGTAGGTACAGATTTCATAAATTCAATCGCAAATTGACTTGCATCTGTCAAGTTATTGGGGGTAATGCCGAAGTTTTGTATAGCACTTTGAAATACAATAGCTGTTGCAATCTGGAAAGTCTCGCTAGTCTTACGTTCCTTTCCTTCGACATTCGTACGACTATGCCATTTATTAAGCAATACAGGACCGAAATCCATTGATGCTACGCTGTTACGAATAAAAGGATGCAATGTCGCGTTGAATGCTTCCATATCATTTGCCCGCTGCGTAAATACTAGATTTTCGGAAGCAAGAACAGCCTCGCTCGACACAAAATTTGGATACATGCGTTCCCACCCTCTAGGCAAGGTGCATCCATGAAATATAACTAGTAGTTGATGCTCATTTGCGTCCGAAAGAATCTCTTCATACAATTGCATGGTCTCTTGCTTGTCGCCACCGAAAAAATCAACTTTTATGCCTTTAATTCCCAATCTTTTCATCCATGCCATCTCTTTCTTTCGCTCAATTGCATCGTTCATTTTGTTTTTTGGTCCTTGCGGCGCATCGTTCCAGTAGCCATTTGAATTGTACCAAAGAAGCAATCCCACGTCTTTCGCGTCAGCATACCTAACGAGTTCTTCTATTTTATCTTTACCGATTTTCGTATCCCACCAGTTGTCCACCAAAGTATATTCATAGCCCATTTCTGCAGATAGGTCTACAAACTTCTTTTGGTCTTCTAGGTTGATACTTTCGTCCTGCCACTCCAACCAACTCCAAGTCGACCGCCCTAACACATAATCTGTGGTGGGACTGTACTTAGGACGAACTACATCTTGGGTAATCGTTGTTTCTAAAATGGGTTGCAATGTATTTCCGATGGTCAAGGTTCGCCAAGGTGTGTATCCCGGCAACGAAAAAGCGGGCTGTACCGCTCCCAAACCGTTATTCTCTTCTTGCTCCGGAAAAGCAATAGAATATAAGCCTTTCGCATTCGGCTCACTGAGTTTACTACCACAGTAATTTCCATCTACGCCAGTTTCTGAAACCAAAACCCATCCTTTATCGCTTACCTTAAACAACGCTGGAAAAGTGAATCCAATACCATACTGAGAAGATGCATTCAGTGGTGCGTCTACGGTATAATCTTCTTCATAACTGGGTTTGGTTTTCTTCCAGCCGACCATAGCCGGCGACTGCGGAGTCAAGAAAGTGGTGGTGTTTGCGGGAAATTGAAATCCACTATGTTCGTGTTGTATAACAATATTTGCCTGCTCGCCATTTTGCGGTATAAAATATCGAAAAGCTATATTATTGTTGCTCACTTGAAACGTAGTCTCAAAAACTTGTCCTTCGTTATTCTCCCATCTACAAATCAGCTCATTAACTTCATAACTAACGTCGCTTTTTTTGAAACGGGATTCTGTATATCGCTCGTTAATGGATCGCTCACGCTTTAAAATGAAAGACAATTTGTCTGATAGTGAATGCGTGCTAGCTGTCAATCCAAGAGGTGATTTCGATAACATCATTTCTTCGTCCAAATGGACCGAATAGTTCAACTTTCCACCCTCCAAATGAAGGCCTACTGATAGACGTCCATCAGGACTTCGAACAACCCAGTCTTGTGATAGTGCGTGAAATGAAACGATAAAAAATAAAATCAAACTGCAGTAAATATTTTTCATAATCATAAATGGATTAACAAATTTTGGTTTTGCCGATAAACACAACAATATTTTAAAAAAGTAAAAGCAGCAAGCCGGAATGACCAGTTTAGTGTGTACTATAATCTTTTTCTGCTTGCGCGCCTGTCCAGATCTTCTGCGAAGTCCAGGGTTGAGCGGGATCTGACCAAAACGTATGAGATTCGGATAAACCCAAAGGAAGAAAAAGCGTTGCTGCTAAATATGGGCTGCCCTGATTATTATAAAAATCTCCTAAACTTTCCTGAGCGCCATACAGACCTATAGTCAACCAACCATTCCGATAAGTAGAGCCGCTTTCCGTAGTTTTTCGTAATACCGCAGTTAATGCGCTGCGCACTTGTGCCGGGGGCAACCTTTCAGGCAAGCGATCTTTGAAAGCCATATCTGCCAAATGATGAAATGCTGCACCACGATAAATTACCGAACGACCGGAAGCTGGATAGGTACCATCTACATGAATTAAACGTTCTAAAATCTCGGCGTAACGTTTATTCCGTTTCTTAACGTCATCAAACATACGATTGTATGTGCTCGTTTTTGTGCTAACGACATCCACGAGGGCGCTTAAGTAAGGATGAATTACATAACTATTGTAATAATCAAAGGCAAAATGTTCGCCATCTTTGTAGATACCATCACCTACATACCATTGTTCAAATTGTCGTAAAGCATAATCCACACGCATATTATCCCAAGAATCGGCATATTTAGCTAAAAAAGCTTCATTGACTGCCGAAAACAACAGCCAATTTGAATAGACGGGCAAAAAACGCCGTGTCGAGCGGATAGATTTAACCAATTTTACTTTTGAATCATCAGACAGACTCTCCCAAATCCACGGCGCACGGATAACACCCAACGCTAAGAAAGATGCATCTACTAATTGTTGACCTCCAATATCGAAACGCATGAAATCACGTGCATTGGAATCCAATGCGTTTTCAAATCCTTGGGTTACCCAAATACGATACTGATTGCGTAATGCTTGTTCGTTGGAACTTCCACCTTCTAGCTGCAACCAAGGCGCTATACCCGAAAGTACCCTTCCAAATACTTCCAAGTATTGCACCTGAATGCGATGTTCGCGGTTATCTACATTTTTGGAAGTGACCTGTGGCATCGCGATGCGTAAGCTATCGTGTGCCAAGCTACGAATAACAGGACGAGCCATCTTATCCATCTCCGCTAACCAAAAAGTTCTGTCTGAATTCGACGTATTTCCACTTACCTTTACGACTTTCTTTTGCGCAAAAGAAACCGTACAAATCAAACCAATAAATCCTGTCAATACCGCGATACGCATCCTCATAACCAAGCCTATTTATCTAAATATTTATACAATTCCGTCGCAGCCAACAAATAAGCTCCAACCCCGAAATTAGTCGTAGAATTTTGGTCTACTACTTGCCCAGGAATTGCCTTTTCACCGATTGGTTGCACATAACCAACGGAACCGTCAGCCTGTACTGCCACATCTTGTAAATAGCGCCATGATCGATCAATCACAGGCAAATATTCCGCTGCATTCAGGTAACCTTTGTTCACACCCCAAAGCAAACCGTAGGTAAAGAAGGCTGTGCCGCTCGTTTCAGGACCGGGGGCGTGTTCTGGATCCAGCAAGCTCCGCGTCCAATAGCCTTCTGGCTGTTGCGCTGCGGCCACCGCGGCAGCTAATTGTTTAAATCGCTGCTCGAAAAATGGACGGTGTTCGTAATTTTTGGGCAAATCGGCGAGCACTTTGGCCAGTCCTGCTAAAACCCAACCATCTCCTCGCGCCCAGAAGTCGCGCTTTCCATTCGCGCTCTTGTGCTTTGGGTAGAGGTATTTACCATCTCGATAATACAGATGCGATTCCTGATCGAACATCAGGCTATCCGCATAACGGAAATAAGTGTACAATTTTTCTAGGTACAAAGGATTCTCCGTGACCTGATATAGTTTCGTCATTACAGGCATTACCATATACAAGCCATCTGCCCACCACCAATAATCGTCTGCTGGCGTCGACATCTGGTATTCCATAACTTCTTTGGCGCGACGAATGCGATTCTCGTCTGGATCAATTCGATAAAGATCAATATACGTTTGAAAACAGATCTGCCAGTCGCCAAATAGCACGTAGTCGTCACTTTCTCCATAACTATATTTCCAGTCCTTTCTATTGTCCGATTTGGCTCCCTTCCAATCATTAAACTTTGCCCAGTTCAAACTATAATCCAGAAAAGCGGAATTCTTGGTAACTTCGTAAGCCGCCATATTGCCGGTATGATAGGCTGCCTCATCCCAAAATGCCCAATTCTGCGGTTTGTTTTTTTGCTGCCAGTGCGTATTTACTAACTGGATCGATGCTAACACATCTTTCTTATCGAAGGAATGAATAGCATATTTCTTGTTGGCGCAGCCAACCAACAGTGATACTATTACAGCGATACCAATATTTTTTTTCCAATTCATATTCCTATTTATTTCAAGAAGAAAAGCAAACTTGACGTTTGACTTTTAAAATTCTTTATTTCAATGGTATTGTTACTTCCGCAGGTTGCAACCAAGGTGCTGATAGTCGTACTCGAATCTCTTCCGAAGGTTTCCCATCTGCACGTACATACACCATCATTTTTCCTTTGAAAGCACGTTGTTGATTATCCGTATAATCCGACATATCGCTGTTGTTACCAGCTTCCATACCCAATAAAGTACCCGATCCTACGATTTGACAAGTAATCTCATCATCAGCCGTTGGAACGACTATCCCATCTTGATCCACAATCTGAAGGGCGATCTGCGCCAAACCTCCATCTGCGTTTACCGCTTGATTAGCTCCTTCTACTACCTTTAGCGCAAAGGATCTTTTGCTCGTTTTTAAATCGTGCGTTACGATTTCGTGTCCAGACTTATCTAAACCGACCACCGTTAACGTGCCCGCTGCATACGGAATATCCCAGTAGACGATACCATGGCGATCATCAGCCGATTTTTCTGCTCCAATCTTTCGACCGTTAAGCATAAGGTATACTTTTGGCGCATTGCTGTAAGCAACGACACGGATTTGTTGTCCTTCACTATAGTTCCATACTGGCCAAGCATCCATAGAAGGTGCTTGATCTTGTTTTTGTCCCTGTTCTGCTTCTAACATAGACCAAGTATCCGTAGCAGCACCACCACCTTGTACGGGGTACGTACCGAGATAAGCCATCGGTTTATCGGACCATAAGGATGCGCGGAAATATCCTCGTGGTTTGGTCGATCCAGCAAAATCAAGCAATCCTGAATAGAAACCGCGGGAAGGCCAGCGACCTGACTCACCTAAGTAATCGATACCTGTCCACAGGAACTGACCGAAAATATGATCATTGTCGGTTACCGCTTTCCAAGCACCGTAATCATGGCGGTTTTCACTACCATAGATTACTCTTTCAGGATATTTGGCGTGATCTTCTTTATAGCGACTTTCGGTGTAATTGTAGCCAGCAATATCCAATGCGCCAGGATAAGCTGTTTCATTGGACATGGCAACGCCTGCTAATCCAGCGGTTACCGGTCTAGATTTGTCATGCTCACGCACTACTGCTGCTAAGCGCTCAGCAATACCACCCAAACGCATAGCATCGGGTGCATCTTTCCGATATCCGCCAAAGATAGGCTGCGTAAAACCACCTCCTTGTCCTCCATCCAATACCGGATGCGAATACGGATCATTCGGATAGTCTACTTCATTACCGATGCTCCAAGCGAAGATGGACAAATGATTTCGATCGCGACGCACCATATCGGCTAAATCGCGCTCGCCCCATTCTTTGAAATAATCAAAAGCTCCTTGAAAACCTGGTTTACCAAGATTCCAGCCCGACAACCATTTGCGTTTAGGAAATTCCCATTCGTCAAAAGCTTCATTCATTACCAACATGCCCAATTCATCACACAAGGCATATAAACTGCTCGCTTGCGGATTATGACTAGTACGAATGGCATTTACGCCCATAGATTTTAATTGCAGCAATCTTCTGCGCCATACTTCAGGATATACCGCAGCGCCCAATACACCAGCATCGTGATGTACACAAACACCTTTTACTTTCATCCACGTTCCGTTCAATGCAAAGCCTTTGTTCGGATCGAAGGTGTAGGTACGGAAACCTGTACGCACGCTCGACTGATCTACCACTTTGCCATCTTGTGTTATGATCGTTTGCAATGTGTATAAAGTAGGATTATTGAGGCTCCACAATTCAGGATCATGGACTTCCAACGCATTATTTACCGCTTGCTTACCTTTTTTTGGAACGTTTAATTTCGTGGTTTTCTTATTTACCGTTTTCCCAGCAGCATCTAACAAAGTATGCGTTACTTGCAAATTAACCGCTTGGTCTGAATGATTTTGTACGGGTGTTTCAATCCTCAAGATGCCTTTGTTTTTATTGACTTCAGGATATACATACAATCCAAATGGTTCCAAATGCACTTTATTTGCCTGCACCAACCATACATCGCGATAGATTCCCGAGCCAGTGTACCAGCGCGAATCGGCATCTTGCGTATGATCTACGCGCACCGCGATGGTATTCTCTGCGCCATATTTCAAATGCGGTGTTAGGTCGTACATAAAGGAAACATATCCATTTGGTCTTTTGCCTAACGAATGCCCATTGACAAAGACCTCGCTGCGATTATATACGCCCTCGAAATAGATGTAAAGTTGTTGACCTTTCTTATCGGCATCAATGAAAACTTGTTTGCGGTACCATCCAATGCCGCCTGGTAAATAGCCGGTCGCGCTAGCTAAAGTTGGACTTAGTGGTTGCTGTACGCTCCAATCATGTGGCAGTTGGACGGAACGCCAAGAGCGGTCCAATTTCTCGGTTGTCGCAGCATCGCTCTGATCGCTTAATTTAAATTGCCAATCCTTGTTAATTTTGGTCGCGCTACCAAAGTCGGCTTGTGCTATTACCTCGTTGCTAGCGTTTAACAGCAATAAGCAAACGCTGATATTAGCAACAAAAAATCGGGTTAATTTTGAATACATGTCGTTTGTTAAAAATTAGTGTTTGTCATTAAAAGATTAGTTTGTAGGAACAACCGGCAAGATAAATCCCTGCTCATCAAAGCGTAAAGCATCGATCGCTACTTCGCGGTGAAAACCTGCTGCATCCCCCATCTTGATTCCATCCGGATAAGAAAAGCGATGATAAACGATATACCACTCCTCTTTTCCAGGCACTTGAATCACGGAATTATGTCCGGTTCCATAAATTCCTTTTGCTTCATTCTTCGTTAAGATCAGGTTGTTTGCTGGAATTTGAATAGGCGATGTTGGCGAATCGGCAATACCGTAACGTACGCGATAATTTTGACTTCTGGTATCATCTTCCGACCAAAAGAAATAGTATTTTCCTTCGCGGTAGATTACAAATGCGCCTTCGCGAAAAGTTCCATCTGTTGGTGTCATCACTTTGGTCGTATTTGGTTTCAAAGAAATCATATCCTTGTTTAACTCCGCGACGGCCAAATAACCATTGCCCCAGAATAAGTAGTTTTTCTTAGATTTAGGATCGTAAAACACCGCAGGATCGATTTCCTGTCCGTTGTTTATTCCTTCTGGTTTGCTATTCACCAATGGTTTTCCCGAATCAAGAAATGGTCCTTGCGGATTATCAGATACTGCTACTCCGATCTTTTGTGCTGCGGTGAAATAGTAGAAATACCGGTATTTTCCTTTATCATTCTTCTCAATAATCGTCGGTGCCCAAGCATGACGATCAGCCCAAGAAACATCTTTTTTCAAATCCAAAATCACACCTTCATCTGTCCAATTTTTCAAATCGGTGGATGAAAAAGTTTTAAAATAGTACCCACCCCAACCATCAAATCCATCGCTGGTGGGATACAGATAGTACTTTTTGTCCTTGTGCGAATAGATGATATCTGGGTCAGCATAATAACCTTCTAAAACAGGATTTTTGGCTGCAGGTATTTGAATTCCTGCTGGCGTTCCCCACCGATCGGTCACTGCTTTTAACTCATTCCGCGATAGCGGAATAATAGAACCATGTCTGGGGTGAAAATCCATGCTGATATCTTCATCAATTACTTTAAACCGATCCAGATCTACACTTTCACAGAATTGGTATTTGCCTTTGCCATATACATCGTACATCAAGATGTACTTGTCCGAATGGTTCAATTTAAACACGCTAGAGCCTTCTACCGCATCAGTCGTTTGCTGTTTATAGCCGGGTTGCTCGATCCATTTTCCAGAAGTCAATGAATCTGTGATCGCTAGGCGAAGACCATTGCCATGTCCTTCGGTTTTGTAAAAAAGGTAGTACAAGCCATTTTTCAAAATGATATCGCCATCAATACAAGATTTTTGGTTTTTAGGAACAAACAGCTTTTTAGGTGCTGCTTCTAGATCGGTAAAATCTTCATTCGCGTACGCGTAATAGATAATATCTGGTCCATCACCATGCTGCATAGACCAATAGACCATGTACTTATTGACCGATGGATCAAATATGGTTTGTGGTGCCCATACACGTTTCAAACCTTCGTGACCTGTAAAACGTGTCGGAATATGGATCTTGCTGTGCTTCCAATCCACCAAATTGTCGGACTTCAAAAGAATCATACCACGGTTGGAATCCCAACCTTTGCTCGATGTCATATCTGTCAGCACCATGTAGAAAGATTTTCCATCTTCACCACGTAAGATGTGTGGATCGCGGACGCCACCTGTAGAACTGATTTCGGCCGAGCTCAATACGGGTTGATTGCCGTTGAGCGCCCGGTAATTGTAGCCATCGGTACTCACGGCGAAACAAACGGACTCATCTTCGACCGCATTGCCTTTGAAATAGGCGAATAAATAGCCAACATAATCTTTATCTACAGGGCCTGATTTATAAGCTTGTGCCAGCAACAGGGAGCTACTTAATAAATAGGCGACTAGGGTAATAATTATTCTCATTGAAACAAAATATTGGTCTTTAAAAGTTAGTTGACTCCTTCGGAGGTCATTTGAATGCGTTTGATGGTACCATCTTTATTGAAATACAGACGATCAATACATACCGAACGACTATAACTACCGCCATCCGTCTGTATGGCGCCATTGTGGTAAATAAAGTACCATTTGCCTTTGAACTCGACAATCGATTGGTGATTGGTATTGCTATTACCTGCAATCTCGTTTAGCACGCCTTTGTATTCATAAGGACCTTCCATCCGGTCGCCCATGGCATAAGCAATCTTTTCTGGGAATCCAGATGCGTATGTTAGGTAATATTTCTTTTTGTATTTATGAACCCAAGGTGCTTCAGTGAAATCCAGCTTATCAAATTTGATCTGCTTTATTTCTCCATCGATTTCGATCATATTATCCTTTAGCTTAGCGTAATAACATTCGCGATTACCCCAAAATATCCAAGCTTGTCCATCGTCGTCAATATGCACAGCAGGATCAATACAAGCCCAAGTATGGCTTGATGCAAAACAATCTTCATTCGTTAACAAAGGTCTTCCCAAAGCATCTTTGAAAGGACCTGTAGGCGAATCGGATACCGCCACACCAATGCCTGACCAATTGGTACTGATGTACCAATAATATTTCCCATCCCGTTCCGCCACATGGCCGGCAAATGCATCACCACTTTTTGCCCAAGCAAAATCGGTAATCTTTAATGGCACTTCGTATTCCGTCCAGTTTTTCATATCTGTCGTAGAATAGACCAGCCAATCTTTCATCACGTATTTCGTCTGTCCGCCAGCCAAATCGTGGCCAGCATACAACCACAGCGTATCGCCCTGCACAAGCGCCGCTGGATCGGCCGTGTATTTATCTTTGATAATGGGATTGCCCGTTGCCACGAATTGCTTCACAACTTTCGGACTGGCATTTTGCGCAGTTGCGACCGAAAACGCACCTAGCAAACAGGCGGCAGTAACGCATGCTTTATTCCGAATGTTTTTGTATATTTTTTTTGTCGATTTCATCATTAAAAGTTGGTGACCGGCGTATCGGATAGATTATCCCGAAGCAATCTTATGTTGGTTAATTTTGCGGTTTTTTTACCAGAGTTCGCTTCTACACGAATAAGTAGATCGGCATTGGCTTGTATTTCTTTTGGCAAGGCAATAGTTTGCTGTTGCAAGCCGGACGCATTCTGATCGTTAGTTAATCTGGCAACCTGCACGCCGTTAATAGCCATGCTGTAGTCATATTCGTCTTCGGCAAAATATTGAATATATAGGAATTTGGCTTCGCCGGATGATTGACGAAGTTGATAACTAAACCACCCGTCCGCTTCGCGCCACTGTATGCCATTATGCGCACCCGTAGTAGATTGCGAAGATTGTATGCCGTGATCGGATTCGGGCTGCTGCTGCCCTATACGAACCTGATCGATGGTCAGCTTTTCTAATCGTTCCAGATAAGCATCGCTTACCCGATCAAAGTAGTTCTTAGCTTCATACTGAGATTCGGCGTACGGCCAGTAAATCTGATAGCGTGCATCGTGAATTTGGGAAAATGGTTGCAATATTTGAGTCTGCGGCTCTCCTTTCAAATTCTGTGCTTTCAATGCAAAGCGAAGTTCTTTTGCTGAAATTAAATCGATCGATTGCGCCAGATTGTCTTTATCACCAACTAATAATGGAATGTCAGTGGCAGCAACCTGCCTGCCTTTGGCAATATGGCCACCACGGCTATCATCCGCCAGCAATCCGACGATATCGTCTTGCGAAGTGCTCGTGCCAGCCAACACGACTGGCCCGTAGTTAAAAGCCAAATATGCCGAGTTATCTGGAAATGTTTCCAGTTCTACATGCATTGGCAATACTAATTTGACCTCATCGCCATCTTTCCATTTCCGCTCAATTTCGATATAACCCTTCGTGCCTTCCTGAATTTTTTGTTTTACGTCGTTTACAAAAAGAGATATTTGCTTTTCTTTTGTCCAGTTCGGCTTTCGTAGATGTAGGGTAAACTTTTTCGCTTTATCAGCGTGTATTTTAAAATTGATTGTATCAGTACTTGGAAATTGATGCTGTTGCACCAAGCGCACATCCATCTTTTCCCAAGTCAATACTGACGGAATAAATAGATTGACCCATAGCGCTTGATCTTGCTCACCATAGATGAACTCGCCGTATTTTGAATGGCTTTCTAATCCAGAACCCACACAGCACCAAAAGCTTGTTTGAGGCTGCGAATACACACGGTAATGTGCTGGTCGCATCGGCGTGAAATAGACCAATCCGCCGTGTTTTGGATGTTGTGAAGACAAAATATGATTGTACAAAGCCCGTTCGTAATAATCTGCATAACGCACATCGCCTGTACGCTGAAAAAGTTGCGCGCTCAGCTTAAGCATATTGTAGGTGTTGCAGGTTTCTGGCCCTTCTACACTGGTAATCATGGTCGAAAAATCATCCGAAGGATGGAAATGCTCATACGTACTATTCCCTCCGATCGCTACGCTACGATTGCGCACCACGGTTTCCCAAAAAAATTCTACACCATCGTACCAAGCTTCGTTATCTTCTAACTTGGCAATACGTTCCATACCGATTACTTTTGGTATTTGCGTGTTGGCATGCATGCCTGTCAAGAGATCTTGTCTGCTCAACAAAGGATTTAGGAAAGAATTTTGGGTAAAGCGCTTGGCTAAACGAACATGATCTGGATTTTTAGTCCAAAAAGCGACATCTGCAAACACTTCATTCAGACCGCCATGCTCACTACGCAGCATATCTTGCATTTGCGCGTCGCTTAGTCCATCCGTAAGGTGTACCGCCCAATCGGTCATCTTAACCAACATATCTTTGGCAACTTGATAACCCGCAATTTGGTATGCATCGCGCAAACCAGCAAACGTTTTGTGGATATTATATAAAGGCACCCATTTGCCATTCAAATCAAAATTGCCTGCGCGAATATTACCGTTACTAATCTCCCGCCAGAGCGCTGTGCTACCCGGCACACCGCCAATATATCCGGTGCCAAGCGCATCTTGACAGCGCTGCAATTCGGAAAGTGCATATTCTAAGCGTTCTTGTATTTCTCTATCCTCCGTCGAGGCATACAATAAGGACAGACCGGATAAATAATGACCGGCAGTATGGCCATCTAGACCGGAGTTTTCCCAATTCGGGTAACTGACTGCTTTTTCGGGCAAACCTGCTTCACGGAGAAAAGGTGCAAGCAAACGATCGGCATCCAAGGCCAACAGATAATCACGATTCAGCGATTGTGCATTTAAAAATGGACTATCCAACAACCGCACCTGCTTGATCGGGAGCAATTTTATGTTTCCCTTTTGTGCTTTAGCGGGCACAACTACTAAAGCAGCAAAAGCAAGCATCCAATACATATTCCGCTTTCTAAACATAGCTTGTTGATTGCTCCGATTTAATATTTGATTTTGATGGTATAAAAAGCATGTGGCTGCATCGGCAAATCCACTTTTTTCTTATTCACCGGTAAGGTAGTTTGTTGCGGAACAACGCGTAGCTCTTTACCTACCGCATTGAATGCACCTAGATCGTTGGCTGTGATAAATTCGACTTGGGCATTCTTTTCTAGCTTCTGCGAACCATTCAGATTAAGTGCGATTTGTTTCGCCTGTCCGCTGACATTTACCAGCTTCAAGGTAATGTTACGATGTTCTTCATCTAACACGGCAGAAGCATACACGCTATCTTGTCCAGCAACGGCAGTTCCTTGATCAAGCAGCGATAAAATATGGGTACCTCTGTTAGTTGAATAGGCTTTTTGCACGTAATAACTTGGCGTAGGATATACTTTCATATTATCTACCCAAATCAAGTTTGGATTCCATTGCCAGCCTTCAGCATGGGCAAATAATGGCGCATAAGAAGCCAATTGCACGACATCTGCATTACGTTCTAATCCAGTTAGAAAGGCCGCTTCAGATAAGGCCGCTTCCCAGTTATTGCGTTGCTCCGCGTGCGTTGCTGTGCGACTGTGTGCTGCGTATTCACCAGCAAAAATTTTTGGTCCCTGACGATCGTAGTTATCGTAGCGTTTCGCATTATTCAAGAACCATTTTGGTTCTTGGTAGAAATGCTCGTCGATGATATCTACATGCATCGTACGTAGCTCTTTATCCAAGTATTCGAAATATTCACCACTAGAATACGGTCCTGCACTTGCTATGATCTCTACTTCTGGATGTTTCTCTTTTAGTATTTTTTGAAACACGGCTAGACGTTCCACATATTGAGGTCCCCAGTTTTCATTTCCTACGCCCAGCATCTTTAAGTTAAATGGTTTTGGATGTCCCATATCTGCACGCACTTTACCCCACTTGGTGTTTTCCGAACCGTTAGCAAATTCGATCAAATCGATTGCATCTTGAATATAAGGATCCAACTCATCCAATGGCACTAATTCGCCCGTGTTGAATTGACAAGCCATACCACAGTTGAGGATAGGAAGCGGCTCGGCACCGATATCTTCTGCCATGAGGAAGTACTCATAAAAGCCTAAACCAAATGTTTGGAAATAATCTGGCGTTAGGCGATGTGCAAATTCGGTGTTCCAACGGTTTATGATCAATTGACGATCTTCAATCGCTCCTACAGTCTTCTTCCATTGAAAGCGTTGCGAAAGATCAAATCCTTCGACAATACATCCACCCGGAAAACGTATAAATCCCGGTTTCAGATCGGCCAAGGCTTGTACCATATCCGCTCGTAAACCTTTCTTTCGGCCTTTCCAAGTATTTTCCGGGAATAAAGAGATCATATCTAAATCAATCACACCTTTCCCTTCAAACCACATCCGGAAAGAGCCTTTGGGATCTGTTTTGGTAGCGACCAACCGTGCCTCCGCGCTTCGCCAGTTTTGCACACCTGCAGTAGGTTGAAAATCTGTCTCCGCAATCACTTGATCCGTAGAATCTAATAACTCCAGCTTGACACGAATACCAGCATTAGCTTGACGGTATAATACCGAAAAATCATAAGCCAAACCTGCTTTGATTCCCATACCACGAAAACCTTCGTTTTTTAGGCCAAGCGTCGTATCTACGTTGCGCGTATCTACTCTTAGATAACGCGGGTTGGCTTGATGTTCTTCTTCCTGCCGATTCAAGATCGTCATGCTCGCTTCGGTATTTTTGCCCAGTTTTTCCCATCCCATCATCGGTCTGAAAAATTCGAAAGAACGGTTTTTGATCAGCTCAGCATAAATACCTCCATCTGCCCCCATATTAATATCCTCAAAGAAGATTCCCCACATGTTGCGATTGATCTCGCCTTTCGGTGTATTCATATCCACCACGAAGGTTTTTTTATCTTGCGCGGACACATCATTGGATTGCATTTGTAGTACTACAAATAGCAGCGCTATTTTTAATAGATTTTTTCGAGAAGAAATATGTTTTCCGGTAAATGCCATAATAAGGTTATAATGGTTTGATTAGAAAGTTAAAGGTATGATTTTGATACGGAATCATGTACTGCGTCAATGGCCATGCTCCCCAGCTATTGATACCGCCTACTCCCATTTGTTTCAAATCGATGTTTAATTGCGTTTGTGGGCGCTTTACTAAGTCAGCCGCGTGGCGCTGTATGCGTTTCTCGCCGTCGTCCAAATCTTCATCAAAGTAATGCAGTGCGCTAGCACTAAATGTACTATCTGCTGCGATGAGTAATCCGCGACCTTTCTTATTGGTTACTTTGTACCAACGTAAATCCGTTTTGTTACCTGTCTCATTCGGCATTACATAAGGGAAATACTGTTCATCAACGGTTTGCTCGTATTGCCCTACATGTGCACTGAAATTGCGATCTATATAATTTTCATGCGGTCCGCGCCCATAAAAGGCCACATTTCCGAAACCAGCCGGCAAGATCCATTGCATGCCAAAGCGCGGTAGCACGCCTACCTCCTGTGCCGTATCTACGACCAACTTTTGCGAAACGGAAATATCCCCAGCTCCATTAATCACATAATTCATTTCCAGCGTAGCGAATACCGTTGGCAGCTGCTGTTCAACCGTTACATACGCCAGATTGTCCTTCAGCTCGAAGCGCATATCTTTCAGTTCCGTCTTTTGCGTTGCCGCTTTCCATGCCGATAATTTGGTAGGAATCTTCGCACCAATGTCGTTATCATTCGGAGCGCGCCAAAAGTTAGCTTTGAACTCGGTTGCTGATTCTAGTAAAGCGGTTCCTTTGTAAACGAATTTGTTAATCGCCCCTGTTGTCGCATCAAACCGAATGTCTACATCTTTGGATTTTATAACAATACCTGACTGATCTTGATGTGCCGATAGCTTTCCTTCACCTACCAGAGATGCTGTCGTTGGATATGTTCCTCCTAAAGCCAACTGCTCGGTCGCTACAATATGATTCGCTGGAATTAATGGTTCTGCACTTTTCAGACGATAAGTAATGTTTAAAAATGTTTCGCCATCCAATTTCTTATCCCATTGAAATGGTAAGGTCACCGTATCTTGTGGACCAACGGATAGTTGACTTACTGTCCACGAGGATATTTTTTTACCATTGCGAATGATTTCAAACTCGGCTTTGACATTGCTTAAATCGGTAAAAAACTTCTCATTGTAAATATTCACCGCCGCATCACCTGATAAGCTGGTATGAATATCCTGATAGACTTTCTTCATCTCCCAAGCATGCGGATACGGCGTACGATTAGCATAAAAAATTCCTTTGGATGCAAAGTTCCAATCGGTTATAGCTTCTTTCGGCTCGTAATCTCCGCCATAGGTATAGACGGTATCGCCTTTAGCATTGATTTTTTGGAAAGTTTGATCAACGAAATCCCATATATAACCACCTTGAAAATGTCCTTTATTCCCTCGAATAATATCCCAGTAATCTTTAAAGTTACCCAACGAATTACCCATGGCATGCGCGTATTCACATTGTATAAATGGTTTAGTTGGATTCGGATAGCGCTTTACATAGTTTTTCATCGCATCCGGACTGGCATACATTGGCACATTTAGATCGGTATTCCAGTCGAAACGCAGTTCACCGTAATTAACGACAGCACGTTCATATTGTACTGGACGGGTGGTATCTCGGTCTTTCATGGCGATGTAACTTCTATAGAAATTATAACCATTGCCAGCTTCATTGCCCATGCTCCAAATCACCACGCTTGCGTGATTTTTATCGCGCTCTTGCAAGCGCGTCACCCGCGAAACGTGTGCATTTTCCCAAGACGGACGATTGGCCATGGTATAGGAAAGATCGTAGCCCATACCGTGCGATTCAATATTAGCCTCATCGATGACGTACAAACCATATTCATCACACAAGTCCAACCACATTTCTGCATTCGGATAATGACTATTTCTAACAGAGTTGATATTAAACTTTTTCATTAGCTCAATATCCTTAATCATCGATTCGCGCGCGATAACTTGTCCGGTCTTCGGATCAGTTTCGTGACGATTTACGCCTTTTATCAGGATCGGTTGTCCATTAATTAAGAATTGCCCATGTTTAATTTCGATCTTTCTAAATCCTATTTTAGTCGGAATGATCTCCAGTACATTGCCTTGTGCGTCGAGCAAGGTCGAAGTGATTTTGTAGAGATTGGGCGTTTCTGCTGTCCACAAGGCAGGATTCGCAACGGGAATATCAGCTTTAACGTTGGTTGCATTGCCTACTGGCAGGGTTTGCTGCCCAATAACTTCCTTACCATTTGTCAGTACAAACGCAACCTGATGCCCTTTATCTGCGGCTCGGTTTAGTTTCACTTGCGCATGCAGCACACCGTGATCGTACGTGTCTTTTAGCACAGGCACCATATCCACATCGTATATGTATTCCTTATTGCGCGCTATTAAATAGCAATCTCGCGTGATACCGCTCAAACGCCACATATCCTGATCTTCCAAGTAGTTAGCTACTCCCCAACGCATAATTTTTAGCGCGATTATGTTTTTCCCCTTTTTTAGATAGGGAGTTACATCAAATTCGGAAGGCAACTTGCTATCCTCTCCATAGCCGACGTATTCGCCATTTACCCACACGGATAAGTTAGATTTAGCGGCGCCAATGTGCAGAATTACGTTTTTAGCAGACCAATCATTATCAATCTCTACTTCCCGACGATATACTGCCGTAGGATTAAAATCCATCGGAACGTGTGGTGGATTGGGACGACCGATCAAATACGTAAACTCAAAACCTGACGTGGTGTACATCGGAAAGCCATACCCATTCATCTCCCAATTGGCAGGAACTGGAAATGTCGGCCATTCGCTGTCATCATGGTCACTTTTTTCAAAACCTGCTGGCAAATCCGCGGGCGCTTCTACCCATTTGAATCGCCACAAACCATTAAGGCTCTTATAATTTTTGGACTGCTTCCAATCTCCTTTTTCTGCCAAAGATTGATTTTCGTAAACAAAATAATCACTTCGCATCGGCAATCGATTGACTTCGACAATGGTTTCGTCCAACCAAGGAATGCCTTTGCGCTGCGCATCGGTAAGCATAGCTTTGGCTTCGCCAGACCCAGATAAGGTAATGCTCGACTGCGCAAATAGGGTTGAACTTGTTAGTGACGCTATTACAAAACAAAAAAACTTCTTCTTTAATGTGTTATTCATATTGATCGAAAATGACTACATATTGCTCAGTAGTCGAATACTGAAAATCGGCTAGTATGTGTTTATAGCACTAAGATAATGGCAAAAGGATGCCATTGAAGGGGACATTTTTACCCAAAACAGGGTGTATATTGATCTAATATACCTAATCTTGCTTTTCGATGTAAAGAATTTATGACATACCAACACCTACCAGATATGCCGGATCTAAATATTGAGTGATAGAGACCGCAGATCATGAGAACATGATCCGCGGTTGAAAACTACTATAAGACAATTTTAGAATCCGTTTGGTGCAGAACCAGCTACGGTAGTCCATCCTGGATTTTGATAAATAACCGAGTTTGCCGGTGTCACCCCATCCGGTGAAGCTATTAAGAAGTGCTCTGCGGCAATGGGCTGCAAATAATGAGCTTCCGTAAAAAAGTATCCGTTAAAAAATTGATTATTTGGCGCAATTTGGTGCACCCTTAAATACGTACTTCGACTAGGATCGGATACTGTGTTGGTCGTCGTGCCTCCGAAAACCAAGCGGTTACCGTATACATCTTTCATCGGTCCCCATACTTTTATTCCCTCAATTTTGAATCCGTTCAGCTGATCCATAGAACGCCAGCGAAGTAGATCCGCATATCGTAATCCCTCTGCTATTAATTCGGATCGCCGCTCCCGGCGAATGTTATACAAGGTTGGATCAATCAACATCCCATGCGAATATGCTCCCCAATCATTGGTTCCCTCTAGCGACATTTGTGTGGCTGCAATGGTTTTGGAATAATCTTCGTCCACACCAGCTCTACGGCGTAAGCTACGCCAGTATCTGTCAGCCGTTCCATCTATTGCATTATTTTTTTCATAGCTGGCTTCCAAGTAGTTCAAGTAAGCTTCTGCAGCCCGAAAACATACGATTGCCGTAACATCGCGTCCCACATTAGCCTGCATTTGGTTATCGTAGGAGAGTCCCTTTTTTATCGAATATCCTGTACCTTCTAAGAATCGGGCGTTGCCATCAATAACGGGTACGACAGGCTCAATTTCGGGACTAACGCCGGCATCCAAGCCCAAAAATGCTTTTACTTCTCCCGGTGCACGCATAAACAACCTTAGTCGCCAATCACGATTTTCCTTAACCTGACCGACAAAATCATCCCCCTGATATCCAGAACCAACAGCATAAATAGGGAGCCCATTCGCCATCAGAAAATTATCGACATACTGCCGAGTGTAGCCATAGCCGTTCCCATAATACAAGTAATGGTTCCAGTATTGCACCACACTGAGCGACAGGTCAAAATCCCTCCACAACAAAACCTCGTCGTAATTCGTCAGATTTTCAGAAGCAAACATCTCATAATAGGGGTTGCCCTGCCCTGCCGAGTTTTGCTTGATCGTCATCGTGTTTTGCGTAAGTTGATGGCGGTCTGCCACCAATTTCGAAGAGTTCATGGCCTCCGTTAGAAAGAAGTCAATTTCGCTATCAATAGACCCGGAGGGGTACTGATAACCCTGATTATATTCTTTGGTAGCCCCAGGCCACGCTGAACCATTAGGTACCATTGCCGTGCCTTTATGGTGCTTAAGCCAAGTACCTTCAAAAAGGGCTACGCGCGAACGAATCAAGAGTGCTAAATCACGTTGAATCCTAGTGCGTCCGCCGGTAGGTGGATTTTCTTGTAAAAGAGCCACCGCACGATCCAAGTCTTCCAAAATAAATCGGGCTACCTCATTTCGAGGGCTGCGCTTACTGGCTTCTGCCAAAGCCTCCTGATTATCGGGTAGTACCTCGCGAATAATGGGAAAATCGCCAAGATCTTTCAACTTTGCAAAGTAGGCCAACGCCCGCAATACATACGCTTCGCCTAAGTAGTGGTTGTTGTTGACTGGATTACCGGCAATCCCGACTGTTGCCAAGCGATCCTCGACCTGATTTATAAAGAAGTTGAGCTGGAATATGACCGAAAAATTCCAGGCTCCGCCCGTAGAACCAACCCGCCATTGCCCTGGTAGGTATCGATTATTTCCGCCGCGATTTGTAATATTGTCCGTTCCTGAATCATCTAGGTACAAGCCGTTTCCTCCCGTACCGTCGATCGTTCGAAAAATTTCATTATAACGGGTGATGGTGTATGTACTCAAATGCCCTTCATCGGTAAAGTAGGCGTCCGATGAAACGGCTGATGGTGGTGCGATGTCTAAAAATTTGTTACACCCGGCCAATGTACTTGCCAAAAGGCAGCAAAAAGCCATTCTTTTTATATACTGATATTTTCTAATTTCCATAGTCATGTATTTATGCGCTACTGATTAAATTTACTACGAATCGATGTGCTAGAAATTGGCGTTTAATCCAAACGACCATACTTTCGAGAGCGGATAAACCGTTCCTCCCTGACGACCAATGCCTACCGACTCCGGATCAAGTGTTTTACTCAACTTAGTCCAGGTAATTAGGTTTTCGCCTGAGAAAAATATCCGTACACCAGACAACTTAATACGTTGCGTAACTGCGGTCGGAATGGTGTACCCAAACTGAAAATTCTTCAAGCGTAAGTAAGAAGCATCCTGTAAATATTGTGTCTGCGCTTGTTGGTTCTTCCCATTGAATAATGGTCTTGGATAGTGTGCATCCAGATTTTGCCCCAGCGCATGATTCTCGTCAGCCCGATAATAATCTAGGTGATCTTTCAATCCGGTAGACCACCACTCGCCCAAACCGCCGGCGCCCCAATACACCATACCGAAAGGTGCCCAATCACGTTTTAAAATACCTTGAAAAAAACCACGCATGTCAAATCCCTTCCATGATACGTTCAAATCAAGTCCTAACGCATATCTTGGCGTTGAATTTCCAATAATGCGTCTATCTCCCGGATCGTCTAGCGTATTGGCACCTCCATCAATTTTACCATCGCCATTCAAGTCGGCATACATAATATCGCCCGCTTCCCATAAACCTGAACTTATAGGTGTTTGCCCGCCATTTGGTAACGTGGCCAAGTGATCGTCCATTTGTTGTTGTGAACGAGCAATGTCAATAGTTTCATACCCCCAGATTTCATTGGTGTAATAACCCGGTAAAAAAGTCGCCAAGCTATTCGTTGGATTGTTGTAAGAGAGCACCTTTGTTCTTGAATCCGATAAATTCACTTTCACGCCATAAGAGAAATCGGCAATCATGTCATTCCATCCTAAAGTAAATTCAAAACCCGAAGTTAAAATATCGATGTTATTTGTGTTTGGCACAAACGTTCCCAACGTCGCAGGTAGTACTACGCCAGGTCCTACGCCATCTTCGGTAAACCTTCTATAGTAATCAAATGATCCCGTCAATCGGTTTGAAAACATCGCCCAGTCCAAACCAAAATTCCAGTTACGGATTTTCTCCCAGGTTAGATTGGTGCTAATTAATCCCGGTGCACTTGCAGAATTTGGACGAGCACCGTTCACCAACCAAGAACCATTTGCTGTACCCAGCCCACCCATAACCGGATACGTTGGATACCAGTCGTTGGTATTCTGATTGCCGAGTACAGCATAGGAACCTCTAAATTTAAATAGGGAAATAGTATTTGATAGCGGTTCAAAAAAATCTTCCTGTGCCACATTCCAACCTAAGGATACTGATGGAAATAAATTCCAGCGTTGCTCCGCACGGAATCGCGATGTGGCATCGTAGCGTAAGTTGGCTTCCAAAAGGTATTTACCCTGATAATCGTAGTTGAAACGACCAAAAAATCCGGCTGTAGCCCATTCCTGCACTTGCCCAGATACTTCCGGCGTGGCATTCGTAGTTAGGTTTAGCACTGGCAATGCCGGAGAGATCAGGTCCCGCCTAGAGGCACTTAAATCGCGGTAACGATTCCATTCAGCTTGAAAACCTGCCATAAGCTGTAAGTTGTGTCCGCCTATTTCTTTTTGATAGTTGCCGTACACATTCGGATTGAAGAAATATGTTTTTCGTGCATAATCGTATACGTAATCATTCGGAAATGCCAATAGTGAGGTGTACCGTGCCGTATTATCCGCATTGTAGGCGTAGGTTTTAAATGCGTCTTCATGCGTAAATTCGGTATCCGTCCGATAATTCAGTTCTCCTGTAATCTGAAAATCCGTTACCGGCGTATAGATTAACTTTAGTTGATGTGTAAGGTAATCCATTTGCTGCCTGCGGCGGCCCCCCTCTTCAAATGTTTGAATGTAATTTACATCCGACATATAATTACCGTTCGGGTCAAATATGGGCCTGTTCGGTCGTGCTCTCCTCAATACATGTTCGAAAAAATCATCAGGCATCGCAGTGGGGCGTTCGTAATCGGTACGCACAAAGCGGTTTAAGTATTCCAATTTCAAGTTGTCGGTCAACTGACCTGAGATGCGGCCAGAGATCGAATACCGATCAAATTTATCCGTGCCATAGCGTAATAAACCTTCCTGTTTCATCATATTTCCAGAGAGGTAATACGTCCAGCGATCGGAACCGCCACTAGCACTCAAATTATGTTCTTGTGTTGGTGCAGAACTGCGGAAGTACTCATTTACCCAGTCCACATTGCCCCAGGTATTGTCGTAATCCCAGCGGCCGTCGCCACGCACGCGCGCCACATCGTTTGGATCATACTTTCCATCGATATAATCCTTTATGCGCTGCATCAGTTCGGGGTTATATTTCTGTCCGCTTCCGCCGCCATTATAATCCGCATCGTTCCAAAAATTGGCAAACTCATAGGAGTTCATCATCTTCGGAAGCAATACTGGAGAACTCCATCTGAAGTTATTGTTATAGTTGATCCGAGCTTTTCCTGACACGCCCCTTTTTGTCGTAACGAGAATGACCCCGAAAGGTGCTCGAGACCCATACACTGCCGCAGACGCACCGTCCTTTAAGATGGAGATACTTTCGATATCTTGTGGGTTTAGGGCGTCTAGCGAGCCTGCAGTACCATCTATCAACACTAAAGGACTTCCTGTGGATGACCCGCTGATCGTACCCGTTCCACGTACATTGATATTTCTTCCGGCGTTCAAACTTCCACCGACGCCTTGGGTAGACACGTTCAGTCCCGGCACTAAGCCCTGCAAAGCTTGTGCTACGTTTTGCACAGGTCTAGATTCCAATTCTTTGGCAGAAATGGTGCTTACCGCACCGGTAAGGTTAACCTTTTTCTGCGTTCCGAAACCTACCACTACCACTTCTTCTAGCGCATCGCCACCAGAGGTTAACATCTCTACATTGAGTGTAAACTCTCCGTTAGCACTAGCGTTTTGGTCGGCTAAGTTGATCGTTTGCCGTTGGTATCCCATAGCGGTAATAATCAAAGCGTCCGTCGGTCTTACCGTGATGTTAAATTCTCCTTGTTCATTGGTCGCAGTCCCCTGCTGCGTACCCTGTACTTGCACAGATACGCCTGCAAGCGGTTGTCCTTCTGCGGTGACCTTTCCTTTAGCTTGCCGACTTTGGGCATAAACGGAATTGAGTGCCACTGCGATCATTAAAAACATCAAAGCGACGCTCTTAATGAGGTAATGATTTTTTCTCATTCTTTGTGTTGATTTAGATTTATATTTCACTTATCGATTAGGTGCCGATCGTATTAGGTTCATGTTAGCACACACGTTCTGTATGTACAGGCTTGGATCGATTAGTTTAGTCACAAATTTCTTAAAAAAAAATGCCCACAAAGTGGGCATTTTCGTTTTTAAAAAGGGGTGAATTCGTTTTAAACGTGTTTTTAAATAAAATAAAACAAGATTTTAGCCCGATCGCCGATCCCCTTAGTATTGCCAGCGATCTTGCCATTGGAAGGACAGTAATCCGGCCTCATCAAACTCAATAGGTAACCAAATATATCGGCTATCTTTTAAGTTTTTAGGATTCCATCGATCGGCCATAAAGATGAAAGTATCCTTTTTGCCATGTACCGGAAGTATATGCGTACTTTGCGATTCGAAGGTACGATCTGCACCAGATCCCAAGGCAGGATTCTCGTGTCGTGTCCATTCGCCCAGCATGTTATCCGCAGTCAATAATCGAGCGGCATTAGGTGCCCAACCGGTACAGCCAGAAGTTACCATATAATACTTCCCATCCTTTTTCAATAAGGCAGGCGCTTCATTGTGGCCACCGGGTTCTACACGCACATATTTGCCCGTATAACCTAGATAATCTTTGGTCAATTCTGCAATGTGGATAGTTAAATTATCTTCGGAAGAATACACATGATAGGCGGTTTTATCATCATCTACAAATAAGGTCATATCTCTCGCCATTTGTCCACCCTCAAAATCGCGTCGTACAAAAAGTCCATCTTTAACTGCTTCCATCCAACTTGGTGTCCACCATTCTGCATGGTCTTTCTCAGAAACCGTAGATTGGCGCTGCGGTTCCGACATATTAAGTGGCCATTTCTCCGGGTTTACACGACCTGCTTTATGGAATGTAAAAGGCCCAACAGCATGATCGCTCGTAGCTAAACCGACGTGAGCAGCTTCATATCCTTTTCCCTTAAGTTCTAAATGAAAGTACATGACAAACTTTTTGGTTTTCTCATTATAGATGACCTTTGGTCGTTCAATAATACTACCTCTCGTAATCGGACTGGTACTATCTGCTGATGGCGTCAAAGCTAAACCTTCGGCTTTCCAATTATATAAATCCGTCGAGGAGTACACCGTAACACCTTGAGATTCTTTCCCACCGCGCTTTTCACCGTGCCAATAGTAAGTACCTTTATGAAATAACACACCGCCACCATGTGCATTGATATGTTCTCCATTTTGGTCCAACCATAACTCACCCGGATGAAATGCAGTACGCGTATCGACTTGCTTAGCGCGCTGACTAGGCTTCTGATACACACGTACATAGTCTATCTCATATCGTGCAGGCAATAGCGATTCGTCGATTTCACCACCATTATCACCTCCTAAAGCTAGGTTGAGCAGCATGTAGTGCGGTTGTTTGAAAGGATAAAAACCAGAGCCGTCTTTGTTTTCCAATTTGCTTTGTGGCACTTTGTTTAATAGCATGTCGTCAACATAGATAGCAATCTCCTGCTCGTCCCAATCCATCCGCCAAACATGAAAATCCTGTGCCCATCTGGCGCCGCCTAATTCGGCAACAGCTTTTTTACCGTTGTGCCATTCTGCTTGCCAACGGCGATTCGTGCCGACCGCGATGTTTGCTAATAAGTTGCCTTGGTAATATTCCATGATATCGATTTCGCCATTAGAAGGCCATTCACGATCTACGCCTAAAGTCCAAAATGCCGGCCATATCCCGTTGCCCACTGGAATTTTCGCTCGCATCTCGAATCTACCGAATTTCCATGATCGCTTACCCGAAGTATTTATGGAGGATGAGGTATACTGAATCTTTTCACGGGATTTTGCCCAATGATTGCTACCTACTTCATAAGTTGGATTAGCTTTGCTTTCTTTTTTGGCTTCGATTACCAAGACACCATTTTTTATCTTGGCATTTTCTTCCTGATACCACTGATCTTCGTGATTGCGCTTAAAACCCTTTTCAAAATTCCAGTATCGTAAGTCAACCGATCCGGACTTATCAAATTCATCTGACCAAACTAACTCATAGTTTTGATCTTGAGGATAACAGATATTCAAACATTGGCAAAAAAGGTAAATGATTAAGACGCCTCTTCTCATAGATTTATTGATATAGTGAATGAAAAGGTAAAATTATGGGCTTCAAGATAATTGAAGAGGGTCATTTTCGACAAAACGAGGGTACAAAACACCCCAAAACAATAGCGATCTGCCTGTAATAAAAGTATTACTTTGTACTGTTATAGGCATTTTCTTTACAGTAAATTTGCTTCTGGTTACTAATAAGGTTACATTTATGAAACGACAGGAGCTGCGAAACTGCTGGCGTGGAAGACTAACCACCTAATGAGAGCGTTAATAACCTTATTCTTATTCGCGATAGCCGTATCAACCGCGAAATCCAGGGATAATCTACCTATCCGCTATATAGGCATAGAGCGAGGGCTATCCAACAACAACGTTACTTCAATATTTGAAGATCGAGATGGATTTATGTGGTTTGGTACCTTCGATGGACTAAATCGTTATGATGGTTACGAGTTCATGGTATTCAAAAACCAACCAGAGGACCTTCGGTCGTTGCCTGACAATCGAATTACAGATATTTCACAGGACGACGAAGGAACCGTTTGGGTAGCGAGCAAATCGGGATTTGGGAAATTAACGGCAGATTATGCGAATTTTCAGCGTGTAAGATGGAAAAATTACCTTCCGTTTCGACAAGATCGATCGACTATATCTGCTAGGGTAAACCAATTAGCTTCTTCCACCAAACATGGCATACTTGCGGCTACCTCGCTTTATGGTTTGCTACAAGTCGACACACATACGGATCAGCCTTTCGCAACCAAAATTCCTTTGAAACGACATGATGGCACTATGCTCGTCGACTATGATGCACAGGGTGTCGTTGCAACAACGAAAGACGATATCTGGGTTTTCGTTCATAATTACGGACTTTGCCGACTGAATCCTCAAAGCAATGCACTAGAGATTATAAATGACCAAATCAAAAACAGCATCTCTATAAAAACCGATGAGAATGGTCGTTCCATTTGGACAGCTTCTAATGACAATAAACGTACATTATACGAATTTGATTTACAAAGAAAGGTCTATACCACGTATGAAATAGATGCTACGCTGGCGTCATCGCCAATTACGACCCTGTATGCAAAATATGAAAAAGTGTACATCGGTTCTGAAGGTAGTGGAATTATCACATTTGATAAACGGACAAACCGGTTCGAGCAGTATCAGGCGAATACAAGCTGGATGAAACACACAACGGTATATAGCGTTTATATTGACAAGATGCAGCGCGGGTGGGTAGGTACGTTGCGAAGCGGTGTCAACATGATAGATAATCCCGTTGGTCGCTTCAACCTGATACAACCTGGCTCAGCAACGGATCGACAAGATCCAAAGAACTTTATTCTTTCTTTCGCAAACGGTAAACAAAATGACGTGTGGATCGGAACGGACGGAGCCGGGCTGACACGTTGGAATCGGAATCAAAATATATTCACACATTACTCTGCGGATAATAAAAAAAGTTCTGGAAAGCTAAACAACAACTTTGTAACCAGCATTATGCAGGATGATGCAGGGTATGTTTGGGCTACCACTTATGGCGGTGGCGTAAATCGGCTAGATCCGAGAACGGGTGTTTTTAAGCAGTACTCTTGTTTCTCGAAAAAAAACAACCGCTCGTATTCGGCTACATGGAAAATATTTTTAGATAGTGAGCATCGCATGTGGGTTAGCACCATACAAGGTGGCGGACTATTTTGTTATAATCCCAATACCGATGAGTTTGAGGAAAAAGCGAGTGACATCGTCGATGTTTTAAGTATTCATGAGGAAAAGAAAGACGTCATGTGGTTTGGTAGTTGGTCTACCTTAACGATGCGCAACTTGAAAAGTGGCGAACAGAAAGTGATCCACACCGAATTTCCAGTACGGGATATTTACACGAATAATGATGGCTATATCTGGATGGCTACGGAAGGTGGTGGTTTGCTTCGCCACGAAAAATCTACGGGTAAAACGAAGCGTTATTCTGAAAAAGATGGTTTGCCCAGTAATACCGTTTTGAACATTTTAAAAGACAACGCCGGCACCTTATGGCTATCTACATACAATGGATTGTCTAATTTTGATGCCAAGAAGGAAAAATTTACCAACTACTATGATTCTGATGGATTACAGAGCAATCAATTTAGCTACAATGCGGCAATAAAGTTGACTGACGGAAGTTTAGCCTTTGGAGGACTTCATGGATTTAATGTTTTTCAGCCTACACAACTAAAATCGCTGAAGAGGGATTCCAAAATGGCACTGACAGCAATACGTGTTAATAATAAACCTGCCGATCTATTTACTGTAAATCCCCTATATAGCTCCGCGAATCACATCGGAAAACTTAAAATACCATTTGGCGACGCCGTCCTCAATGTGCACTATTCGGCGTTAGAGTACTCCTTCCCTACCAAGATCAAATATGCTTACTTTCTAGATGGTTGGGACAAAAACTGGAACTACGTTAATAATGTAAGAACGGCTAACTATACTCATCTGAGAGAGGGCAAATATACATTACGCATCAAATCCACCAATGCCGATGGTGTTTGGACAGATCTTGAGAAGATAATAGAAATTGAAATTTTACCACCTTGGTGGCGTAGTACATGGGCCTACCTGACCTATATCGCTTTATTTACGACTTGTGTTTTCGGCTATTTGCGATACGACCGAAAGCAAACGCAGTTGAAGTACGAAATTGATTTAGCCAAGGTAAATGCAGAGAAAAAGAAAGAACTACACGAAAAACAGATCGCGTTTTTCACGCATATCGCGCATGAGTTTAGAAATCCACTTACACTGATTGTCAACCCGCTCAAGGAAATGAGCACGGAGCCTAATTCTCCGGTCGATCGAGAAGATATCTATCACGTCTACCGCAATTCTAAACGCTTATTAAATCTGGTAGATAAATTACTGCTATTTCGTAGAACAGAAAGCGGAGCCAACCAACTTCGTTTAGTACATGCGGATATTGTAAGTTTAACCCGCGAAGTGTTTATCTGTTTCCAACAACAAGCTTCTATAAAACACATTAATTATGCTTTTGAGAGTAATACGGAACGCCATACGCTATTAGTAGATAGAGAAAAAATTGAAATGAGTCTGTTTAACTTGATTAGCAATGCATTAAAATACACACCGGACGGTGGTAGTGTTTGCGTAGCGCTACAATTGCAGGATAAAAATTTCTCGATTCGTGTAACTGATACCGGTTGCGGTATAGCAGAACAAAATAAAGACACCGTATTTAATGTATTCGAACGGGATTATATTGGGAATACGAATAACAAGGGCGGCTTTGGAATTGGCTTGTATTTAGTAAAGAGCTTTGTGTTAGCTCACGAAGGACATATTAAACATCGACCAAATAAACCTAAGGGTACAGAGTTTGAAATTTTATTGCAAAACGGAAAAGAACATCTTGCCCAATTTACCATATTCGAAGATGTGATGGAGCATAGTGCGAGTATCGATGAATTTATTAAAGCACCATCCGCGCCTGAACGTATTCAAATTACTTCTGATTATGAAGATGCTTTTCAAGCGACAACAACGCCAAGCTTCATACTTGAGCAAAAAACGGAACTTCAGAACATCACCACTGACAAGAAGGTCATGGTGGTTGTAGATGACAATATCGAAATCAGAAAGTATCTTCATAAAATATTTCAAAACGAATTTGTAATTCAAGAAGCAGATTCCGCCGAAATAGGAATTGCTATGATTGTAGAGACGCCGCCCGATATTATCATCTGCGATGTCGTGATGGATGGACTATCGGGTATTGATCTTTGTCAACACATTAAGGGTATTCCCGCGTTGAGTAATATCCCGATTATACTTTTAACCGCGAGTAATTCGCAGGATATAAAATTGAAAGGCTTGGAGGGTAAAGCTGATGATTATGTCACTAAACCTTTCGACCGAGAACTACTCGTTGCTCGAGTAAACAATCTTATTCAAAGCCGAAAACATATGCAGCGGCACTTTCTAGACGAAATTACGTTACAGCCAAGTACGCACAAAATATCCAAAGAAGACAGGTTATTTTTGGAAAAATCCATCGCTATTGTCGAGAATAATTTAGATACCGACTCGTTCGGCGTCAAAGAGCTGGCGGAGCAAATTGGAATGAGTCATTCTAATTTTTATAAGAAAATCAAATCTATTTCTGAGAAATCAGCTAACGAATTCATTCGATTTGTACGACTTAGGAAAGTTGCACAGATACTCATTGATACCGATTCAAACGTAAGCGAGGCCGCGTTCGCCGCAGGGTTCAACGACATAAAATATTTTCGCGTACATTTTTCGAAAACCTTTGGCATGAAACCGTCCGAATTCAAAAAGAAGTACGAAATGCTTCGAAAGAGCCAAAGGATTATCATGTAATAAAAAAAGAAAGCACGGAGCGGATTTTCAGGATAATAGTTTATCTACAAATATTTATACATGGGTGCATATCCAAATTGGATCGACTCAAATACATAACGTTCTAAATATACTCCCTCGACACATAACCCAACCAAAACGCATCTTTTGTTTCTATGGGTTTCCCGTCCTTTCTGGAAAACTCAATATAGCTATTTGTATCTCTTAATCGGAAATCGAACTTGTGAAGGCGCTTGAACTGATCTCCTTCGACCGATGTTTCCATGGCATCTATGATGGCTAATATAATGTAATCTTGCGCGGTAATTCTCATGCTATCCAAAGGTCGGCTTATGCTTTTATGAATATTTACGGTTTTCCTTATTTACGCATTTTTAAATAAAGCGGATTTCCCAAAAGCTGATTTTTCTTAACGAAAAATCCTATTTCATTCTCTGTAATGAATAATGGTTGCTTTCAAAACAAAAAAAATTTTGCTTATATTTATGATTCGCGATTGCCTTCAGGCAACAAGAGAATATGAACCGTTAATTATGAAAAACAACCAACTTCAAAATTTAAAACTGCTTTCGTACGATGAACTTGTAAAACGGAAGAAAACAGCTACCGGTGCAATTATTGGTTTGGGTATAGTAGTCGTTTTTGCAGCAATTGTGGGGATCTATATCGCATTATCAAAAAAACAATACGCCTTGGTCGCTGTAACGCTATCCATACCGCTTAGTATACTGCCTGTTGCAATTGTCTTGGGAAACATCAACAAAGAATTGAAATTAAGAAACTCAACAAATAATAATCAAAATCTCTAAACTCGATCAATAAGAGATGAATGATTGTAAAAGAGCGTGATTTTACAATTGTTTAAATAGAAATTAACAATAAACAGCTTAATTTTATCTTATTACTGACGCGTAGGAATAGCTCGTGTTTTACAAAACTTTTTCCTGCAAAACCTGTTGAAATAATGTACGCCTATTAATATTATTCATCATGAAAAACACAAACATATACAACGAGGAAAATGAGTCTGGAAGTCAAAGCATCATATTGTGCGCCATACTTTCATACAATAATCCGCTTCATCACCCTGCGGCAACTGGAAGTGTGGTTTGGGCATCCATGAATAGCAAAGACCACCCTATCAACTACCGGTCTGAGGTTGAACCGTCGGAGGATCAACGCATTCGCAATCAAGGCAACTCAGCTATCGATCCAGAGAAGAAGGAAGAAGTTAAAAAGCCTAGTAAAGACGATGAAAATATCTCCGTCCCAAATACGGAAGAAGGTGACCCAGCGGAAGACCTACCTGATTCAGAAGATCCGAATGTGGCCAAAGACGATGTAGAAGATCTTTAATCAAAATGCTGGAACGATAGACGTTCCAGCATTTTTGTATACCAGCCAATTATTTGGCAAATAGATGCTTTAAATGTGCTTTATAATTCCTCAAATCGTTACGATTATCAGGAAATGATGGACAATTTGGAAAAAAGGTATCCTCGATTTGATTATTACGCCGCGGAAACGATCGCATAAAAACATCCAATACAAAGTTTTCTCTTCGGAAACAATCGTAATGATTGCTGGTCGGCATGTGGATATCCAACCTTTTCAAGCATTGATGCAGGAAAATAAATTGGAGGAAGCCGAATTGTGACTGAAGACACAAAAATGGTTTGGAACGGGGGAAGAAGTGGAACTAATACAAAAATTGTTTCGCGAAGTGATGGTTCAATTTATACGTTGTGGTACATAAAATAAACGGTAAAAAGAAGAAAAGGGAACGACAATCGTTCCCTTTCTACTTGCTCATCCGCATCACTGCGGTTGACTAAAATTTTATAAATCTTCTGCCTGATTAAGCACCTCTTTGTGATTACTGGCATTTGTACGCGTTTTCGTTTTGTGTTTGTTAATCTGTCGTCGGATGGATTCCAATGCTAAGTCGACCGCTTCTTCAAAACTTTTTGCTTGTGCTTTTGCAAAGAGTTGGTTCCCTGGCACATTGAACTTAAACTCTACAAACTTATCGGCCTCTCCGCCAACACTTTCCACACGCAAGTTACAAAGCCCGTCAATAATATTGTCCAAAAAAAGCTCCAATTTTTCCGCTTTTTTGTTAATGAACTCTACCAATTTTGGGTTCGCATCAAACTTGATACATTGTACAGTAATATTCATTTTTCCTCCTTTTTTTAAGCCTTTGGATGGGCTTGTTTATAAATTAACTTTAATCGTTCCGCAGAATTGTGTGTGTACACTTGTGTTGTCACTAATCCCGCGTGGCCTAATAGCTCCTTTATAGCATTCAAATCAGCACCATTGTCCAAGAGCGACGTCGCAAAACTATGTCGCAAAACGTGTGGACTGCGTTTTTTTTGCGAGGTAATCGACGTCAAGTACCGCTTGACCAACTGATAGATCATCGACGCGTAAGCAGGCTTTCCTTTATTGCTAACGATCAGATGGGCCGACATGTTTTGTAAAAGTGCAGATTTCTTTTCCGATTGGTAATTTCGAATCTGCTCGACCAGCTGTTCATGAATTGGCACCAAACGTACTTTGCTGCGTTTTCCTAATATACGAATTTCTTGTTTATAAAAATCGACATCTTCATCACGAATATTTAATAGTTCCGACAAGCGAATACCTGTTCCGAACAATAATTCCATAACAAGCAGATCCCGCTGATCCGAGAAACTGTCCATTTCAGACGCACGTTCTTCCAACATGGTAATCAACTTTTCCTTTTCTACCGTAACCGGAAGTTTTTTTGGCGCGCGTAATGATTTCAATGCAGTCATTGGGTTTTGATCAACCAATCCAGATCGCAACAAATATTTATAGTAAGATTTGAGGACAGAAATAGTGCGATTTACCGAAGTTGATGCCCGCCCGTTCTCTTTCAGCGTACTAATATAATAGCGCGCCAATCGGTAATCTACTGATTGAAAATTGACGGATTCGGACAAAAGAAACTGCGCAAAACGATCAAGTTCTAGTTCGTATGCGACGATCGTATGCGGCGAAAATCGACGTTCGTAACGTAAGTAATCCAAGTATTGTTCTTGCGCCATATCCTCATCATCTGTGTTGGTAAATTAGCAAACAACGATGGCATTTACAACTTCGTGTAGTGAAAACAACGAAACTTTAACAGAAATTTAGTTAGGTTTGCAACACAAAATATCTGTTATGCACGTGTTATTTTTCGTCGCTTTTTGGGCTTGCCAACTTGTTTCCAGCGTTATATTTAAATACGGAGGAATGTATCCAAAATATCATTGGCATGCACTAATTGCTGGCAATGTCATTCTACTTTCTGCCAGTTGGTTTTTAATTCAGTTGTTTCGACATTTTCCACAACCGATTGTAATTGCTTGCTGCGCTGGCGGAACGTTCGTCGCCGTACAATTTGGCATGGCGCTTTATTTCAAGCAATCTTTATCGTGGATACAGGTTGCCGGATTATTTTTAATTGTGGCCGGAATTGTGATCACCGCTTACGGAACACCAAGTATTGCATCGGCAGGGAACAAATAAAATGTTATTCGAAATGGATTTCGCCAAAAAATTCAGGCTGGTGAAAGTTGGGCGATGGTGAATCGATCGGTTTCCATGAGATAAAGTGAGGTTGAGGAAGCTCGTCACCGCATTTATAGAAGTTTGCAAAAACTTTTCCGCGAGATAACAGATTTTCATTCGATCCAAATATGTCCTTTGGAATGATCAGGATCATTTGCCAACGTTTATTGTTGCCCACATTTGTTATCTGTGAAAACGTGGCAATCCGCTCAACTTGGCCAATATCCAATCGTTTTCGCGCTTTACGATCCGCCGAACCATATCCAATCAAGCCCGTACCTAAAATATTAAACTCAATATTGTAGTAAGTTTCCCGATTATCGAACGATAAAAAGCATTCCACGCAGCTATCTTTCCAAACCGCTTCATTGTGCTTAGTAGCTTGAGCACGCAAAAACTCTTCTTCCACATCGAATTGCAAAAAGAAATGAGATGTACCATGTAACATTCGAAAGGAAACGCTAGGTCGATACGGATATTCTTCCGACCAGTTGGCGTGCGCCAAGCTTTGAGGGGCAACCCGATCGAACATGATAGATGCTGTTGAATAATCGATAAATTGATCGATATTTACGTTGCGAAAAGGAATGTTTAGCATAGCACTAAATTAGGAAATCAATGCCTTATTCAATATTTTTTCCAACTTTTCTTCATTCGATTCAAGTTCTAGTAATAATTTCAACTGCGCTTTCGCACGTACTAAATTGTGATCCAGATAATGCACCCGATAATATACATCGCCATCAATGTAATCGGTAATAAAACGCACGACCTGCAAAAATGGAATCAATCGAACGCCGAACAACAGCGATTCGACTTCCGCATCCGTTAAAAATTCTTTGGCTTGACTTAAATAACCTTCTGTGTACGCTTCAAACAACGGAAAGTTCAGCGTGATCCGATCCAAATATGGATCATCTTCCGCTCCATTATTGATAATTGTTCGGATCGCATCGCCGAAATCATAAGCTACGTAGCCGGGCATGACGGTATCTAAATCAATAACACATTGCACCTCACCCGCAGCGTTAAGCAACACATTATTAAATTTCGTATCATTGTGTATGATCCGCTTCGGCGTTGCCTTCGCGATCTGTTTTTCAAATCCTGCACGAATGTCTGCTTCTCGGCTGAAAATCTGCTCCAGCAAAACGCGTACCTCCGATTCATCAGCACGTTTACCTTTGTTGCATACAATCGCGGAACGCAAATTGTCCACCCGATAGCTGATGTCATGAAAGCGAGGTAGTATAACGTGTAAGTTTTCAGCGGGAAGATCAGAAAGTTGCTTTTGAAATTGACCGAAAGCGACTCCACCTGCGTAGGCTTGGTCGGCTGTTTCTAATGTATCATAACTCCACGTATCCTCCAATAAGATAAACATACGCCAAAACTCACCAGTTTCGCTTCGGAAAAATGATCGCCCATCCGTTGTTGGAACGATCGTAACGCTGCGTGTTTCAGGACGTTTTTCGCCAGCATCCTGAAATTTCTTTCTGATATGACAACAAACCAAACTCATGTTATCCATCAGTTTCGGCACATCTTTGAAGATAAATGCGTTGATGCGTTGTAACAAATAAGCTTCTTGATCAGATCCATCGGTATCCACTCGGTAGGTATCATTAATATGCCCCGACCCAAAGCGATTCGCACTAATGGGTTTTCCATGCGTAGCAAATTGCGAGGCTATATGAACAACATTTTCCGGCTCCATATTTACGGCGTTTTGTAAATTTTAATTGATACGATGAATGAGTTTCATCATCTCTACCGCAATATGATTATTAACTTTCTTATTCAAAAACGGAACGGCAATGCAATCGTTTGCACCATTTTCATATTGTTATTCGATTCATATTATTTGACAAAAACAAAGGAATCGTTGCAAATGTTATAACTAACAACACAACCCATACGATGCGCTATGATATCTGAGATATGCATTATCCTAGGTTTGATTCTATTAAATGGCTTCCTTTCCGCATCGGAAGTGGCTATTTTATCTAGCAAAAAACCAAAACTACAAATTGACGCCAAAAACAAGAAGTTTGCTGCGAATACCGCGCTCAAGTTAAAAAATAACCCGGAACGGTTACTGCTTTCCATACAAGTTTGGATTACGTTAATAGGTATTACGATTGGTATATTAATTAACGGCGAAATCGTATCGCAACTAGCCGAAATATTAACAAAAATCACTAACAATGAATTACATAGCCAAATAATTGCAACGGCTCTGATGGTGCTTATTGTTTCATATCTTATGCTTGTCGTTGGAGAATTGGTGCCGAAGCATCTAGGCACCCTATCTTCCGAATCATACGCCAAAACAATGGCGAAACCGATGCAATGGTTAGGTTACTTCGTAATGCCTTTAGCTTGGTTATCTAAAAAAACTTCGCAAGGAATTATGGGCTTATTCAGTATAAACCAAACGCAGCGATTAGTCACGGAAGAAGAAATAAAAGCGTTGGTGGATGAGGGTGTGAATAACGGTGTAATAGAGCGTATCGAACACGACTTGGTGGATCAGGTACTACTTCTCGGCGATCGTAAAGCGATCAACCTGATGGTTCACCGCAGTCGAATTACGTATTTAGATTTAAAAAATAGTGCAGAGACGAATAGAGATTACATCAAGCAAGCGCAGCACACCGAATACCCGGTATGCGATGGTAGTTTCGACAATATTTTGGGATCCGTGAATATTAAAGATTTGGTGCGCGAATATCTGAATGGCAAACAGCCTGATCTTCGTCAGATCATGCAACCATTGGCTTTTGTACACGAAAACAGCCTAGCCTATAGCGTACTAGAGATTCTTAAAAAATCCACGGCTACGCAAGCCGTAGTGGTTGATGAATATGGAACACCGCAAGGGATTATCACGTTTAAAGATATCATGCGTTCGCTGATTGGTGATTTGGATATGGAAGAAAGCGATAGCATTCGGCAGATTCGCGAACGCGAAGATGGATCGTTTATCGTTGATGGTGGCTATCAAATCGACGCGTTTTTTCGACATTTTGATATGCGTTTGGAAGATGAAGAAGATCTCGATTTAACCAGCATCACCACTATTGGCGGGTTGGTGTTTCAACTATTGGATCATGTTCCGCGGGAAGGCGAAAAAGTACGGTACAAAAATCTGAATTTCGAAGTGATTGATATGGACAGCCGTCGCGTCGACAAGCTATCGGTAGTTAGATTAGAAGATTCCTCATCCGTCAGCGAGTTCACAGATTAACGATCTATTTTGAAAATTTGTAGATTAATCCCAAAGTAAATACTGCGTTGCCAGCCTTCAAATAATTATTATCGACGACGCCGATGTTAAATCCATTGGTATATTGCAGTTGAAACGAACGATTGAGTTGCATTCGTGTGTAAAAAACAGGTTCAATAAATAGATTTTCTTCACGGACACCAGAAACGCCATCTAGCCAAAAATCTTTCATTCGTACAAAGCTCCCACGAATAGCCGTACCATAACTAAATTGACGATCGCGACCGAACAAACGCACATTCTCACGCTTTCTTGATAAGTTGGCTTGCACAAAGATTTTTTCAAAATCCATTTCCCGCACTTCCACTGGCATCATTCCTGCCGTAGTTGCTCTCGTATCCGCATCGCGCGCATGTCCTAAACCGTATCCAGCGTAAACTTCAAAAATGCGAGATTTGTCTTTTCCAAAGGTATTGAAATATCCCAATCCACCTTCGTACATGTATTGCTTGTACTCTTTATTACCAGACGTATTATCCACGTAAGATCCATTCCCTAAAACGGCCACGTGCTTGCCCACAGCAACTGCTAAATTTCCACTTGCATTTCCTTTGATATTCGAATGCACCGCAGCATATACTTCCCCTTGCTTAGAAAACATAGGCGTCGCGGGAACGTTGGGTTGATAAATGGAACTACATCCGGAAAACAAAACAGCGAAAAGAAAAAAGCAGAACGCAGCACACATACTGCTTTTCGTGGTAGCAAATGAAATCATAAGCTATTGTACTTAAATACTGTGCCAAATAGGATCTAGAGCCCTATACTAGGAAATAATTCCTTTTTTGATAAGCTCCGCTTCCATTTCCCGCTGTACTTTGATCGCTTCTTCACGCGCTTTTTCCGCGAAATCTTTTCCGTTGGAAGCGTAAATAATCGCTCGGGTGCTATTTACCAGAAGTCCGCATTCGTCGTTCATCCCATATTGGCAAACATCGGACAACGAACCACCTTGTGCGCCGACGCCTGGAACCAATAGAAAATGATTGGGTGCATATTTACGGATATTCAAAAATGCCTCACCTCGTGTTGCTCCAACCACATACATCAGATTGTCCGTGCTTCCCCAGGTATTCACCTGTTCAATCACTTCTTCAAAAAGTTGTTTTCCGTCGGCATTCGTAAAATTTTGGAAGTTTTTACTTCCGGCGTTGGAGGTCAACGCCAGAACAATTGCCCATTTATCTTTAAAATCTAAGAACGGGGTTACCGAATCTTCGCCCATATAAGGCGCAATGGTGATTGCATCGAAATCTAATCCGGAAATTTTGGGGTTGAAAAAGGCTTCTGCGTATCGGCTGGACGTATTTCCAATATCACCACGTTTGGCATCTGCAATACGGAATGTATTTTGGGGTAAAATTTCGCAAGTTTTGCGAAGCGATTCCCAACCTTTGGCACCATAACATTCAAAAAAAGCAATGTTCGGTTTGTAAGCAACGCATAAATCTTCAGTAGCAGCGATAATCTCTTTATTAAAGGCAAATATTGGATCTTCTTCTTCCAATAAATGTGTTGGAATCTTGTCAAGATCGGTATCTAGCCCAACACATAAAAAGCTTTTTTTCGCTTTAATCTCTTGCAATAACGTTGCTTTGTTCATACGTATTATTCTGCTGCTAATTTTTGTAGGTACTTCATAAATTCCGGATCGCTATAATCCGCCATGCCTTTGTGCGTAAATACGCGTCGCCCGTCTTTATCCAACACCACCGTCGCAGGAATGGCACCACTCATCCAAGTTTCTGGAATATTTCCTTCGGGGACATAGACAGGCAATTTCAATTTTTGCTTCTGCAAAAACTCCTGCGCAACGGTCATATCGCCTTCTACTTCTACAAGCAAAAACTCAACATCTTGCTGATCGCCCATTTTTTCGATCAACCTTTGAATAGATGGCATCTCAGCCACACAGGGACCGCACCATGTTGCCCAAAAGTTCAAAAACACGACTTTACCTTTCAGATCAGCAGTATTCACCGTATTTCCTTCCGCGTCAACTAACGTCATACTTTCGCCAGCGACGGCTTCCGAGTTATCTTCGTCCGCTTTGACGTCTTTTTGTTCAACCTTCGGTTTGAACAAACCAATTTTCATTAACCCTTGCTGCAAAACCGTTCGGCTTGCCGGCCAAAACATCAAAAGAATAAATATCACCAAGATGGCATAAAGCACCTTGCTACCTAAAGAAAATCGTGGTTTATTGTCCATGGAATCTGGATTTTTAAAGATCAAACTTCTCCAATTGCTTTAGCAAAGTAGCAAAATCTTTCGGATAATCAGCTTCAAACGCGTAGTCTTTGCCCTCTATAGAGAAGGAAACGGCTTTAGAATGCAGTGCAAATCGCTTCATAATGGGTTGCTCTTCCTGACTTTTGGACATGCTGAAACCGCGCTTCTTGATCTGCGATAAATATACAGGCTTCCCTTTGTACATGGCATCACCAACGATCGATGCACGTTGTGTAGCTAAGTGAATACGAATTTGGTGCATACGCCCCGTAATCGGGCGACATTCTACCAATGTATAATGACGAAAATACTTTAAGCTCTTGAAAATCGTTTCAGCGCGTTTACCGTTTGCCCGATCAATGGAAACATTCTTATTACCTTGGTTTAGAATCGGTAAATCAACCAATAAATCATCAAAGGTGTGTGTTCCTTCAATAATGGCATGATATGTTTTCTTTACACGACGACGCTCAAACTCGATGGATACCGCACGATAAGTTTCTGGATTTTTGGCAATCAACAATACGCCGGAGGTATCTTTATCCAACCGATGACATACTTGCGCATCTTCATGGTAACGCTTCGCCAAACGCAAAATATTAATCTCATCCCCTTCCCTTTGATCTAATGAAGAAACAAAAGGTGGTTTGTTGATCACAATAAGGTTATCATCCTCATGTATGATCAAATCTTCAAACTTGGGAAATTTAAAAAGACGTGCGTCGGTTTGTATCATTCGGCAAAAATACAAATAAGCCAAGACTTTTAGATTATCTTGCCAAAATAGCTACTTTTGCTTTAAACAATCAATACATGTCTATCCACAAAGAGATCAAGAAAGTTACGACGGCTACGGTACAAGCAATGAAACAACGGGGCGAGAAAATCAGCATGCTGACGGCATACGATTACTCTATGGCGCGCGTGTTAGACGAAGCCGGTCTGGATATTTTGTTAATCGGAGATTCGGCTGCAAATGTGTTTGCCGGCTATGAAACAACCTTGCCGATTACGTTGGATCAGATGATTTATCATGCAGCATCGGTAGCACGTGGTACGAATCGCGCAATGGTGCTGGCGGATTTGCCATTCGGAACCTATCAAGGTTCCGTGAATGATGCGTATCAAGCAGCAGTTCGCATGATGAAAGAATCCGGTGCGCATGCGTTGAAATTGGAAGGCGGTGTGGAAGTGATCGACAACATTCGTAAAATTGTGCAATCGGGAATTCCTGTTTGTGGTCACTTAGGTTTGACACCTCAATCCATTTATCAATTCGGTGGTTTTGGCTTACGCGCGAAGGAAGAAACGGAGGCAGAAAAATTGAAGTCCGATGCCTTACTATTGCAGGAAGCGGGATGTTTCGCTGTGGTGTTAGAAAAAATTCCGGCGCAATTAGCGAAAGAGGTTTCCGAATCATTGACCATCCCGACAATTGGGATTGGAGCTGGAAATGGCTGCGATGGCCAAGTTTTGGTCGTTAATGATGTTTTGGGATTGACGAAAGGTTTCAAACCAAAATTCCTTCGTCGCTATTTGGATTTATATAGCGAAATCTCGAAAGCAGCATCGGAATATGTAGCTGACGTGAAGTCAGGCGATTACCCGAATGAAAATGAGCAATATTAAACGAATAACGAAATGTTGAAAATCCTGATTATCGGAGCAGTACTTGGCGCACTATTATTCTATAGCTTCCGCCGTTTGAAACAAAGTTTCAGCGTAGATAGCTCGCCTAAACTGAAATCGGGATTTATACAACTTGACGCGGATTCTGGCGATACCAATCGTGCTATTCGATCGACGATGATGACGGTGGCAACTGGACTTATTTTACTCGTCATTACCCTATTATTAGGCATGAAGATTAAGATTCTCTTTATCTTACTTCCCATTGCTTGTTACCTGATCGGTCAGGTTTTTTTACTGGCCAATCACCTCAACGCGCTACGCAAGAATCACGTTTGGTTCAATCCGGAGACATCCACCTTGTGGATGGAACCAATTGGCGAACCAGCTTTCACATTAAACATCTATCAGGATGTAAAAAAAGTGGATTTGGTTATTGCTGTGCAACAAAATCGCAGCGTTTTGTTTGGCTACTACAATCTGCATACGAAGAACGGAAGCATCAAGCTACCATCTTTACTCGCTGAAAACGCGGGGAACAACTTTTTTTTCAATACGTTGCGGGAAGGCTTTGAAATCAAATCTACTCGCTCTCTGTTTCCTTTACTATAGTTGAAATATGATGAACCCTGTGAATACCGCTACTAAACCGATCCCGACATTTCACGCGCTGGGCGAAAAAGCGGTAATCATAGCATTTGGTGAAACCATTGACCCGGCGATCGCGAAACTCATCCGACAACTAAACGATGTTATTCTAGAAAACCCGTTTCCGGGTTTTATCACCGCTGTTCCATCCTACACTAGTTTGTGTATTCATTATGACCCGATCCTTGTCGTTCCAAAAAATGTTCGGTTATCGAAAAGCATTCAACAGCTTGTTGTTGATCAACTTCTCGAAAGATTTAAAAATCTACACAACGATTCGGAAAAAGAACTAGAGCGCGTTCAAATTCCGGTTTGTTACGGCGGAATATTTGGCCCGGACCTAGATTTTGTAGCGAAACATCATGAAATCACGGCAAAAGAAGTGATTGAAGTGCATTGCGCTGCAACATATTTAGTTTACATGATGGGATTTATGCCCGGATTCGCTTATTTGGGCGGAATGGATAAACAATTAACCACGTCACGTAAAGAAACTCCACGTGCAAAAGTTCCAGCTGGCGCCGTGGGAATTGCTGGGGAGCAAACCGGTATTTATCCATTAGAAAGTCCGGGAGGATGGCAACTGATCGGACAAACTCCGCAACGACTTTTTGACCCGAATCAGCCGAATCCAATTTTATTAAAAAGCGGTATGGAAATTCAGTTCGTTGCTATCTCGGAAGAAGAATTTCACGCTTACCAAAACAACGAATATGGCAATTCGCATTCATAAGTCGGGAATGTTTACCACCGCGCAGGATCTCGGTCGCACGCAATTCCTTTCGTCGGGCGTTCCGCAATCTGGCGCAATGGATAGCTATTCGGCACGAATGGCCAATTTAGCATTAAACAATGATGCGGATGCAGCGACGCTGGAGTTTACGTATGGCGGTGCAGAAATTGAAATAACGGAAGACCTATTAATCGCTTACTCAGGCGACGGCGCAAAGTGGAAGTTGGGAAAAGAATCACTTCCAACGAATCGTCCAATCGCTTTAAAAAAAGGAGATCATATAAAGCTCGCTCCGACCAGCTCGGGATCGCGAACCTATTTAGCCACGGCTAGTGGATGGGATGTTCCCGAAGTTATGGGGAGCCGAAGCACGTACCTGTCCGCCAAATTTGGCGGATTGGACGGAAGATTGATCGCGTCCGAAGATCAGTTAAAAGCAAAACAACCAAGCGACTTCCAAAAAAATATGCTCAAGTATTTGCTATCGCAAAAGCGAATCTATACAAATTGGTGTGTGACATCTGGTGCACATTCCGCATCCAACCCACAAACTATTCGCGTGACACGAGGTCCGGAAGCCGGTTGGTTCTGCGATGATGAATGGAGGAAATGGTTAGCCAATCCATTTACCGTGGATCGTCAAAGTAATCGTATGGGTTACACTTTGAAAGGTTCAACGATCAAAAAAAATGACACAAATCAAGAACTGCTATCCTCAGCGGTAAGTTTCGGAACAATACAAATCACCGGAAGCGGTCTGCCGATTTTGTTGATGGCTGATTGCCAAACAACGGGCGGTTATCCGCGTATTGCACAAGTTGCTACAGTAGATTTACCGATTTGTGGTCAAATGAAACCCGGCGATCAATTGATTTTTAAAGAAATCACACTCATCGAAGCGGAAAAACTATATCTTGCTCAGGAATCCGATTTCGTAGCTGTTAAGCGCGCGGTGAACTTAAAATACGAATGGATTTGATACACAATATTGACCTTAATTGCGATTTGGGTGAATCTCCCGGTAATCAATCGAACCCGATTGACGAAGCTTTATTGCATTTAATATCGTCTGCAAATATTGCTTGTGGTTTTCACGCTGGCGACGCTTTACGCATGGAAATAACGGTTGCTGCTGCAAAACAACGTGGCGTAGCTATCGGTGCGCATCCAGGTTTTGAAGATAAAGAAAACTTTGGACGCATTCCTATGCCAATTTCGCCACGCGAAGCCTATCAGCTTGTGCTGTATCAGGTTGGAGCGCTATCTGCTTTTGTAAAAGCAGCTGACGCCAGTTTACATCACGTTAAACTGCACGGCGCTTTGTACAATATGGTGGCACAAGATCGTGCATTATCGGAATCCATTGTTCAAGCAATTTTGGACTTTGATCCAAAGCTAAAACTGTATGCTTTGGCTGGCAGCGTAACTGTTGAAATAGCACAGAAAAATAATTTGTCGGTGGTGCAGGAAGGTTTTGCCGACCGCAGATACAATAGCGATGGCACCTTGGTTTCCAGACAACATCCTGATGCATTGATTACGAACACGGAGGAAGCTGTCCAGCAATCCATCGACATGATCAAACGAAAAACCATTCGAACGATCGACGGAAGTTTTAATTATTGTCAAATCGACACCATTTGTCTGCATGGCGACGGCGCCCATGCACTGGAATTTGCCCAACAACTCCGACAACAATTACTAACAGAAAATATTAACATCTGCGCACCAGAATAATGCAAAAATCGAATTGGGGAGCACTACTTAGTGCCGCATTTTTAATGGCTATATCGGCCATCGGACCAGGTTTCCTGACGCAAACTGCGCTTTTCACTTCGCAGCTTGGCGCTAGCTTTGGTTTTATAATTCTTGCTTCTATTATCGTGGATATCGTTGCGCAGTTAAACATTTGGCGCATCGTGGCCGTTAGCGGTATTCCGGCGCAAGATATTGCCAACAAGGTTATTCCCGGGCTCGGCTATGCGCTCGCGATCATGGTTGCATTTGGCGGAATGGCATTTAATATCGGGAATCTTGCGGGTGCTGGCTTGGGTTTACAGGTATTATTTGATCTAGATGTTTCTTACGGTGCAGCGCTGAGCGCTTTGATTGCCATCGGTATTTTCTTGTATAAAGAAGCTTCCAAAGCGATGGATTTCTTTGTGAAAATCCTCGGTGTGATTATGATCTTTCTGATGTTGTATATCGCTGTACAAAGCAATCCACCATTGGTGGAGGCAGCGCAGCGCACGTTCATGCCGGAGCAATTTAGCTTTACCGCTTTGGTAACGATCATTGGAGGAACCGTTGGTGGATACATCACATTTGCCGGAGCGCACCGATTATTGGATCGCGGAATTAAGGGCGCAGAAAACATTCCGACGATTGATCGTGGAGCGATTAGTGCGATTGGTATTGCTTCGCTCATGCGTATTTTACTATTCGTAGCGGCCTTGGGCGTCGTTAGCGCGGGTTTCGCTATCGATCCTAACAATCCACCAGCTTCCGTATTTCAATGGGCAGGCGGAACGATCGGATACAAGATTTTTGGTTTGGTGATGTGGGCTGCCGCTATCACTTCAGTCATTGGTTCCGCATATACTTCAATCACCTTTATAAAAAGCTTTCATGCGCGTTTTAATCAACATGCCAGCTTATTGACCGTCGGATTTATTTTGCTTTCTTGTCTGCTATATGCGGCGATTGGAAATCCTGTTCAAACATTAGTGATTGCCGGAGCATTAAATGGATTTATTCTGCCGATTGCTTTGTGTATGATGTTGATTGCAGCGCACAAATCGGAGGTTGTCGGAGCTTATCGCCAACCGTACTGGTTGACCGCTTCGGGAACATTAATCGCTTTAGTAATGGCTTATATGGCGATGCAAACGATTCTGGAATTGGCGCAAAAGCTACCTGAATAAAAAAGAAACGCCCTCGATAAAAATTCATCGAGGACGTTAACAATATAGGGTTTAGAATTTTACTTCTTGTACAATACGCTATGCATTTTCTTCAGCGTATTTTCCGGGATTTTGATCACCTTACGATCGTACGTCATCAATCCATTCGTTTCCACTTCAACATCCGTCGTTTGCGTGTAAACAGCTGCAGACAATCCGCGAGGAATCAATTTCGACAAATCCGTCACCGCTTTTTGATAACGATCTGCTAACTCCTCTTTGTTCTTGAAAGAAACATATCCCCAGTTATCTTTTTCTTGCCAAGTATGACCATCTAACGGCAAACCGAAACCGCCAAATTCACCTAACGCTAAAATAAATTTATCGCCAAATAAACGCGGATCAGGCATTGCTGCATCCGGATAATTGTGGATATCAAGAATATGTCCGACGTAGGCAAAGTTTCCGCCGCTGGCACTATTCACCAAACGTGATGGATCATATTTCATCGTCCATTCTGTAATTTCCTTCGTTTTAAATTGTCCCCAAGCTTCATTAAACGGAACCCAGATCACGATACTCGGGAAGTTGTGCAGCTTATCCATAATCGTTTTCCATTCTTTCTTGTGGATCGCTTCTGATTCCGGCGTACGATCTTTATCGTGCTGACCATTCGAAACTTTTCCAGGCTGCATATCCCACGTATTGCCGCCCAAATCTCCGCTCGGCATATCTTGCCAAACCAAAATACCTATGCTATCGCAGTGTCTGTACCAACGTGCTGGCTCTACTTTAATGTGCTTACGAATCATGTTGAAGCCCATTTCTTTGGTTTTAACAACATCGAATTTCAAAGCTTCGTCGGAAGGCGGCGTATGTAATCCATCTGGCCACCAACCTTGATCCAACGGACCATAGTGAAACACAAACTCATCGTTTAAATACATCCGTTGGATGCCTTGTTCGTCGGCTTTCATCGTGATTTTGCGCATCGCGAAATAGCTCTTTGCTTCATCGACCACTTTGCCACCACGAACCACTTTCAACTTCAAATCATACAATTTCGGACTATCCGGATTCCACAAAGAAACATTACTCAATGGTAAGTTGATTGTTCCATCCGCCGATGCTTTTGCTTCTGCGATTTTCTGCTTACCATCAAAAGCTTCTACCAAAAGTTCATCGCCCGATTTCGCTCCCGCGATATTTGCAGACACGGTTAAACTCGATTTATCTACATCCGGCGTTTGTTTTGAATCTACAATGTAGGTCGTCGGAACAGACTCTGCCCAAACGGTTTGCCAGATTCCAGAAACTGGTGTGTACCAAATGCCGTGCGGATTGTTAATTTGCTTTCCTCTCGGTTGCGGCCCATCGCTTGTTGGATCCCAAACACGAATAACCACTTCTTGCTTCTCTCCTTTTTTCAGCGCTGCGCTGATGTCGAAAGAAAATGGATCGAAACCGCCTTCGTGCTGCCCAACATGCTGGCCATTCACGTAGACATCGCATCGCCAATCCACCGCACCGAAGTGCAATAACGTTTTACCTTTCTGCCAACGCGATGGTAAAGAAATTTCATTCTTGTACCATAACGCCTGATCTTTGCTTAAGGATTTGCCTACTCCCGACAAAGCGGATTCCACGGCAAAAGGCACCAAAATATCGCCATCCCAATTGCTTGGAGCTGCTGATGCAGCTTGATCGACGATCGCGTATTTCCAAAGACCATTTAAGTTTTTCCAATTGCCCGTTCGCTCGAGTTGAGGACGTGGATATTCGGGATGCGGATTTTTATAGTCGAGATTCTCTCCCCACGTGGTCATAATCTTGTCGCCGGCAGGCTTCCATTCCTGCGCAGATGCGGAGGAAAGGCCAAGCGCTGCCAAACAAGCTACTATCCGAAGTTTGTTCATTGTACGTTCCAATTTTTAGTTATAGATAGATGATGTTAAACTTTATAAAACTGTTCCCAGCCTTTTGCTGGCGGCGGCCCCGCTAATAACGCGTTCGCAAACTTGTCGTTTGTCACTTCCTTGCGAATCGGATCGAAATCCATCGAATTATTCAAACGCTGCGCAATCACACCCAAACAGAAAACCTGACTCAACGGTCCGGCAATTTCGAATGGAGAACGTGTTTTCTCTTCGCCTTTACAAGCTTTCAAGAAGTTCGCGAAATGATTGGATGGTGATTTTGGAACTTCCGGTAAGCGGCGCTCCATTTCCTGCGCTTTACCTTCCGGAATAATGGATAATGTACTACCATGTGATCCGCCTTTGAAGGTTAATCCTTTTCCGTAGATAACCTTTCCAGGATTTAATTTTGCCGGTTCCAAATCGCCCGTGCTTGGTGGCGGGATATTTGGATCGAGTCCTGATACGCCGTAGCCTTCCGGAATTGGCGGTAAATTATCGATTCCATCGTACCAGTTAATGTCCAGCTTTGGCATATTCTTGCGTTTTGGGAAACTGAATTTCAGCGTAGATGACATCGGGAAAAAGAATGAATTATGACCATCCAGTTTTACAGCCGAAACCTGCGTTGGCAATCCTAGATGCAAGAATTCATGCGCGGTATCTAAAATGTGCGCGCCCCAATCTCCCAAAGCGCCCATTCCGAAATCGAACCAACAACGCCATTGACCATTCACGAAATCTTTATTGTAATCGTGCCCTAAGGTTTGCATTTGCCAAATTTCCCAATCCAACGTGCTTGGAATGGTTTCCGCTTTCGGAAAGCTTTTGATTTTGGTGTCCCAACCGTGCCAGCGGCGCGCTAAGTTCATGTGCGCATCAATGCGGGTGACATCTTTGATAATTCCAGCTTCTTGCCACGCTTTAAATTGAAAGTAGTTGGCTTCGGAATGCCCTTGATTACCCATCTGCGTTACCACATTGCTATGCTTTTTCGCTTTCAAGATCATCAACTCCACTTCATTGAAGGTTTGTGCCATTGGTTTCTCGACGTACACGTGCTTCCCTTGATCGATCGCCAACATGGTGATCGCAAAGTGCGCAAAATCTGGCGTTCCGATTGATACCGCATCAAATTGATCGCCGTATTCATCGAAAAGACGACGAAAATCCGTAAAGCGTTTCGCATTCGGAAACATCTTCAAGATTTCCAGCGTTTGTTTCGCTTCCATATCCACATCGCAAAGCGCGACGACGTTACACAGTCCGGTTTTGTATAATTCTTTAATGATATCCGCTGCGCGGTTGCCAATTCCAACACATGCAAGGTTCACGCGCTCATTCGCCGAAGCCAATTTCACATTCCCCAATACGCTATTCGACAACATAAAAGCACCTCCCGCCATGGCAGTACGCGTTATAAAACTTCGGCGCGATAAATAATGATTCATAGTTTCTTTGTTTTTGGATTGGATGACTACTTAACTTTTTTCACTTTGATGTTTCGGAAAGAAACCTCATCACCATGATCTTGCAATAAGATGTGTCCTTCCGGTGCTTCACCAAAATTCTCCCAACCTTTGTATTTACTGATCGCTACTAAATCTCTAAATTCTTGAGAACCGCGTTTATAGCTAACCATTTTAACGCCATTTAAATAATGAGTAACATTGTTATCAGCATCAACTACCACACGACCGCGATTCCACTCACCAATAGGACGACGTGGACGTTCGTCTTGATTAGAAGTGATTAGATCATATAGCGAAGCTAATTTGCGGTTTCCATCGCGCCCCATTTTTGCATCAGGATGCAGTTTATCATCTAAAACCTGGAATTCCAATCCGATCGCAGAACCGACTGTTTGCTCCTTTAGCGTTACAAAATATTTCACACCGCTATTTGCGCCTGGAGTTAGTTTAAACTCGAATGACAAATCAAATACAGCATATTTATCGCGTGTAATGATATCTCCCCCATTTGTAGATTCACCCCCATCCGACTTTTGCACTTTAATAATACCATCACCTACTTTCCATCCGTGGGATGGGAAGTTTTGATCGCGCACACTACGCCATTGATCTGCAGAATTGCCATCAAACAACAATTTCCAACCCGCTTTCTGTTCAGCAACGCTTAAGTTGTTTGGCTTTAAATTCACCACACTCACATTTTTAGAAAACTTCGTTGGTTTCAGATTTTCTGTTTTGATGCGGACATTCTTAAAATACACTTTCTTTCCGTCCTGATCATCTTCGATACTGTGTACTTGCAATCCAATAAATCCTTTTTGATCCAATGTATCAACAACGTGAGCCACTTCAACACCGTTTACCCAAGTACGCGTTTCATCACCAATTGCTTCAATGCGCAAATGATTGTAAGCATCCTTTTTGTAAGCGGTTTTCGCTTTTTCATTTAAATCAAGCGGATAAAGCCAACCTCTGCGTGCCTCATCATAAATACCTCCAGTCCAAGCACGACCACTCGGATCAACTTCTACCTGACGACCGTAAACACGTCCGCGACCACCGTCTGCACTGGCATCAAGATGACTTCTGGTTTGTACGCCAGAATTCGTTTTTTCGCCTTCTAACTTGATGTCCAATTCCAAGATAAAATCACCATATTCTTGTTCGGTAATTAGGAAAGAATTAGGCGTTCCTTTAGTCATCGTTCCGACAATTTCACCGTCAACTACGTTGTAAGGCGCTTTTCCTCCAACAGCTTTCCAACCTTGAAGCGTTTTGCCGTCGAAAAGATTTTTCCAACCGCCTTTTTGAGCTTGTGCCTGCGGTGCGCTGATTAACAAAACTGCGCCTGCGAGCGTCATTACTTTATACCAGGAATTCACTTGTTTTCCGAATGTTATCGATTTAATCATCTTTAGTATTTACTTTGGTTATTTTTTAATGCTATAATTCTTGTTTATCATACTTTCGGAATGGTATATCCGTTGTGGTATGATGCTGATAAATATTTATTCGCTGATCGGTTTTTAAAACGATGGTTGTCTTTATCCCAATACAATTTTTGTCCGGTACGATAGGCGATATTTCCTAATTGTGCTAAAATGGCAATATGCGCGCCTGCCTGTGCAGGAGCATTTAGAATCGATGGATTATTCTGTGTGATGGCGTCGACAAAGTTGACCATGTGTTTTTCCAGTCCATTATCTACCGATTTCTGTAGGGAAACGGATTGCATGCGATCTCCTTCCGGAATGACTTCCCAGCCACCGCGGTTAAGCACTAATGTGCCGTTATTTCCAATAAATGCCACGCCGTGATCGCGTCCATAAGGACCGCCAGCAATGCCAATAGCATGTTCCCATTGGATATTGAAATCGTCGAATTCGTAAACTGCCGTTAGCGTATCAGGTGTTTCAGATGCACCATCCGGCGCTGCAAACTTTCCTCCTGCAGCCATGACGGAAACCGGATCAGAAACTTGCATTCCGAGCAAAGCGTAATCAAGCATGTGCACGCCCCAGTCTGTCATCAAACCTCCCGCATAATCCCAAAACCAACGAAATTCGAAGTGAAATCGGTTTGGATTGAATGGACGTTTTTTTGCAGGCCCAAGCCATTTCTCGTAATCCACGCCCGCGGGAACAGCTTCGTCAGCTTTCTTCAAAATCGGTGTTTTCCAACCTACATAAGACCAAGCTTTCACTTGTCTGACTTTACCAAGTTTACCGGAATGCACGAATGCAATCGCGTCTTTAAAATGCTGTTGGCTACGTTGCCATTGTCCAACCTGAACAACCTTCTTACTTGTCGTAGCCGCGTCTACCATGATCTCGCATTCGCGAATAGAATTCCCTATCGGTTTTTCTACGTAAACATGCTTCCCTGCTTCCACCGCCTCCACCATTTGCAGACAATGCCAATGATCCGGCGTTCCGATAATTACAGCATCTACATTTTCATCAAGTAACAAATCCTCGTGATTATTATAGGTTTTCACTGAAATGCCTTTCGCTTTCAGTTCTTCAACCCTTTTGTTGAGCACATTTTCATCCACATCGCAGAGAGCTGTACAGGTGACGCGTTTATCTTTTAAGATAGCTTGCAGATTCGCCCATCCCATGCCGTTTATGCCAATAGCGCCCACGCGAACAGCTTGCGAAGAAAAACTTTTGGCAAAAGCTCCCCAGCTTAAACTTGACGCAGCAAACACCGCGGATTGAGCAATAAATTTCTTCCTATTCATTCAATTGATTATTCTTCATAAGCGAAGAACTTATTTTTAAGTTCATGCAGCACGAAAGCTGCAGTTTATAACGGTAGCACTTATAAAATAGCCTTTCTTCCAAGAAAAAAATAGCCTTTCATAGGTACATATAACCAAAACTAAGCTTTTCCGTTAGAAAAAGCTTAGCATATCGAATCAAATTACCCTCAAATTGTATCAGGTAACAAGACGTTTACAAAACGACGTAAATTTTATTCCGAAGCGTGTAAAAATTGGATTTCACTACCTTTAAATTCAGGCTTCTTAATCCCTAAACTATCCGACTGATCCCAATTGAAGGGGACAATCGCCGTTCTTCTCGGACCAACGGCATTGTCGGAGAAGTGCGTATGACAAACGTAATACCATGTATTATTCGCACGAAAAACATCACCATGACCGGTTCCCGCCCAATTGGTTTGTACTCTGCTTAATAAAGCTTCGTTGCCAACCTTCGTCCAAGGCCCGGCAGCTTGATCAGCGACCGCAACACCGACCGCATAATCAGGATTCCGGAAATCATTAGCCGAGTAAAACATATAATATTTTCCGTCTCTTTTAATTACGGTCGGACCTTCCGCTACCGGCCAAGATGCATTATTCGTATTTTCCCAAGGCAAGGTCGCGCTCAAGCACTCTTGCAATGTGTTCGATTTAATAGAACCGTATCCGTCATTTAATTCCGCCACGAAAATGCGATTACCTTCTTGCAGCTTGACATGATAAAGATATTTCTTGCCGTCTTCATCTTGATAGATAAACGGATCAATCTGTTTTCCTTCTTGGATGATTGGCACTTTTTGCTCTTGTGTAAATGGGCCTAATGGAGAATTACTGGTTGCGATCGCAATGTTCTCGTTCGCGGTGTACGCCATATAATACGTAGTTCCTTCTTTCCAAATTTGAGGTGCCCAAAAACCTTTATCGCCAAACACATCATCTTTCACCAAAGCAAAGCCTTCTTTCGCGCCCACCGGGCCTTGCCAGGTTTCTAAATCGGTCGATGCATACACACGAAAGCCATGATCTGGGCGATCGCCGTCCGTTCCGTAAACGTAGTAGGTGCCATTATCCTCGAAAATAGTTGGGTCGGCGAGCAAAATATCTACCGAATCGGCAACTTCGGCAGATTGTGCGGCACTTTTCATTTCCGATTGATCGCTTGCACCGCATGAAATGAGTGCTGGCGAAGATGAAACCATTCCGATTATTGCAAAATAGGTCAACCATTTACGCGGTATTCTTAATTTCTTTATCATAGTTGCGTTTTATATTTCTCCCCCGATAATGTGATTCAAAAAATCAATCCTTCAATTCCACCGTCGGCCCTTCAACCCTTAAGTTTCCAGATTCGTCCAAGGTTATCCGATCGATAAAAGCCAAACGTTGATCGCCTGTTTTGTTGGTTCTGCCGTGATAAACGCACCACGTAGCGCCGTTCCGATCTTTTACCAAACTGTTATGACCAGTACCGGTGACAATTCCGCCATCTTGTGTATTCTTTTGCAGAATTGGATTGTTGGCTGATTTTTCAAATGGTCCTAGCGGATGCGTTGCCGTTGCGTAACCTACTGCGTAATTCTCGCCTCCAAAGTAATTGGCAGAATACATCATGTAATAGGTATCGCCTTCTTTAAATAAATACGAACCTTCGCTCCAGCGGCGATTTACCTCGCCACTCGTTACCGAACGGCTTTCCCATTCTGACTGTTTATCGTCCAAGGAAACAGGAGGTCGCAACAACAACACCGGCTCACCAACAACACGAGAAAAATCTGAAGCTAACTCCACCCCGTAAATCCAGCTCTCCTCAATTTCATCGTACATGCCTTTTTCTTTCGCCCATGTGGAAATTTCGGAATCCACCGCATGTTTATAGCAACACCTCGAATAATACAAATAAATTTTTCCGTTGTCTGCAAAGTAAAGGTTCGCGTCAATAATCGGATATCCCGGATCGAAAATGGGCCCAGACGATCGGTCGATAAATGGTCCTAATGGGCTGTCCGCTTCGGCAACACCAATTCGGTAATTTTCTAACTCATTATTCGGATTATCCTTCCAATGTGAGCTGTAAAACATATAGTATTTGCCTTTGTGCGCATAAACTTCTGGTGCCCAAAAATCCTTAGTTCCCCAAGCGTTTTCCTGATCGTTCGAATACGCCGTCCCTTCCTTCTTCCAATCTTTTAAATCGTTAGAGGAATACACCATAAAGCCATTATCCACACCGCCGGTTCCGTACATATAGTATTTGTCGGAAGCTTTGTCATATAGAACATACGGATCGCCAAATGGGACGTCCAACGGATTTTTAGGTTGATCATTTTCAGCCTCAGCGCGATAGCAGGATACCGATGCAAATGATAGGACAAGCAGAATAAATAAATAGCGAATCATGTATTTATATTGGAGTTAAAATCTAGATTTTGTTTATAATTGCGTAGTTCATTTCGTGTAAACCACGCTACTACCTATTGCAAAATTGTGAAATAATCATGTCAAGAATTTGCCGTTTTAGCTCAAAAAGGTGTAAAATCGTCTCAACGGTTTCGGTAAGATGGCGTGCGCAATATGGTCTTTATTGGATGCTTTTAATCTCCCTACTAAGCTTCCGATCCGTACATGCTCAAATATACTTCAACAATTTTCAGGTTGCTAATGGCTTGTCCAACAACGCGGTGCTTTGTAGCGCGCAGGATCAGGACGGCTTTCTATGGCTTGGAACGCGACATGGCCTTAATCGCTTCGATGGTTATAATTTCAAAACCTATTACGCTAATCCGAACAGCGATTTAGGATTAGGCAGTAACTTCATTCATAGCTTATGCATCGGGGAAAATAAAGAAGTTTGGGTAGGTACAGACCAAGGTTTGTATTGCTTCGATCCATATCGACAAACTTTTTCGATTTTACCGGAAACGAAAAGGAAAGAAATTTTACAAATTCAAAAAGATCGTACCGGTGATATTTGGTTTATTGCCAACAGCGAGTTGTATTGCTTCCGTGTGAAAACAAAAACACTTACTCGTAAGGTAAAATCTGACCACGGAACAATTAACCGATTATGCATTGACAGGCACAATAAGGTTTGGTACGGAATCGGTTCATCTTTGATTTCGCTTCGCGATGGAAAAAAATACAGTTTAGAAGCTGGTGAGGTTTGGAACAATCGTATTGAAAAGCTGTATGTAGACGATCAAAACGATATTTGGATTGGTACTTCGCGTCGGGGATTATTTCGTTATTCATCACAGAATGATCGCATTGAACACTTAGTTGCCAACGAAAACACGAATGCGCCGCTATTCATCCGCGATATTGCCGAAGTAGATCAGCAACAGCTTTGGATGGCTACGGAGCTGGGCTTATTAATTTATGATCGGGCTACCGGGCAGCATCACATCCACGTGCATGAAAAAGACAATCCTTGGAGTCTTTCCGATAATGCATTATACACAATTACGAAAGATCATCAACAAGGTGTTTGGGTAGGTACGTTTTTCGGAGGACTTAATTACTTTCACCAACAGCATAATTTTTTTGAGAAGATATTTCCAAGAAATTCTGTCAACTCCATCAATGGCCATGCGACAAGGGAAATTGTGGAAGACCACTACGGGCAAATTTGGATCGGAACCGAAGATCAGGGCTTAACATCTTGGTCGACCGAAACAAACAAATTCACGAATCTGGGTCTTGCTGACGGGCTATCTCATACAAACATCCACGGGCTCTGTATCGTAGGTGACAGCTTGCTCGTCGGAACCTTTTATAAAGGCATGGATTTGATTGACGTGCGTACGAAACGCGTCGTAAAATCCTATAACCACGCCAATACAGATGGCGCTTTGGGTGATGACTTTGTGTTTTCAATCTGCCGAACTAAATCCGGCGAAATCCTCTTGGCTACACTCCGCGGACTTTATCAATTTTTCCCGGGATCAGATCAATTTCGTCGTATCACCGATGTTCCGAAGCACCATTTTTACACGAATGTATTTGAAGATAAAGAAGGTCAGATTTGGCTGACAACCTGGAGAAATGGCATCATTAGGTACGATAGAAAAAAAGGCAGTTTTGAACAGTACATCCATAACCCGAAAGATAAAAATTCCTTGAATAGCAATCGCGCAAATCGGATTTTTCAAGATGCACAAGGGCAAATTTGGATTGGAACAGAGAGTGGAATAGCGCTTTGGCGAGCATCTTCTAATGATTTTTCGCGAATCACAACGCGCGATGGATTGCCCAGCAATTTGGTTTTGGGATTTGAAGAAGATGCGACCAACAATATATGGATCAGTACTTCGCGCGGGCTAGTTAGAATGAATAGGCAACGCCGAACGGTCGAAACTTTCGATACTGAGGTCGGTATTTTGGATCTGCAATTCAATTACAATTCTTCTTTTAAAGATTCTAAAGGCTTTTTGTATTTCGGCTCGACGAAAGGATTGACACGCTTTAATCCGGAAGTTTGGAGCTCCTTGTATCGAACGAATTTGGTAACGCCAATTTACATCACAGGAATTCAGTCGCATCAGCGAGAATTGCTTATTGGAGGTACGCCAGGAAATCTTACAAGATCGGTCACTTACACTGATCAAATCACATTAGATCACGATGAATCTACCATAAGTATTGATTTTGCGGCGTTGAATTACGTTTCGGCACAGGCAACATCTTATCGCTATCGTCTACTTGGTTTAGATTCTGCTTGGACTTTCCTGCGCAAGAATGGTAAAGCCAACTTCACCAAGATTCCCCCCGGTCGCTATACTTTTCAGGTATTGGCTTGCGACGCAAGTGGAGAGCCGATATCGCAAGAAAAACAACTACAAATCCTTATCCGGCCTCCATTTTACGCAAGCATTCCTGCCTTTTTGATCTATGGATTATTCGCTTTAGGCTTAATTGGTTTGTTCTTCTATTTCTACGATCGGAACGTCAAAGAAAAGAACCGCCGTCGATTACAAACCATCAAATCCCATAAAGAAAGGCAGCTTTACGAAGCGAAAATGGACTTTTTTATGCGCGTCACGCACGAAATAAAAACGCCTTTAACGCTCATCAAAGCTCCGCTTGAAAAGATCAATAACCTGGCACACGAGGAAAAAACGCAACGCTGGCTAAATACGATCCAATTGAACACGGAGAGATTGATCATGCTTACGGAGCAATTGCTAGATTTCAGGAAAGTGGAAAGTGAGGAGGTTTCGCTCCGCTTCAATGCCCAGCAAGTTTCACAATTGATTCGTCTTTGTGTGGAAGAATTCGAACCGATTATCGAGAACAAATCTATTGATTTGCAAATGGATTTGGATGATGCTTTAGAAGCTAAAATTGATGTAGAAGTTATCTATAAAATCGTCAATAACCTGCTCTCCAATGCCTTTAAATATGCGGACAAAGATGTCCGAATAAGGTTGGTAAGAAACGAAACGACGAAGCGATTTGATTTAATGATTAAAAACGATGGAGTAACCGTTTCGGACGACGATGTTGCTAACATTTTTAAGCCTTTCCATCGTTCGAGCGCGCATTATCAAGTAAGCGGAACCGGACTCGGGCTAGCTTTAGCACATTCATTTGCCACCTTGCATAGCGGAAAATTGAAATACAAAACGGACGAGCAAGGCATGAATGTTTTTGTGTTGAGCATACCGCTGTCGACTGAAGAGTAAGCTGAATATCACTATCCATTTACAACAAAAAAAACCTCGCAACCAAATGGTTACGAGGTCTAAACAACACGTAAAATAAACTATATCTTCTTCCGGTTGTCGTCGGAATTGGCATCAATTAATTTGTTATTTGGATCTACCCCAACTTCTATTGGCTTGCTGTCCACCACGATTCGCATATTGTTCAGCGTTTTGTCAATCTTGATGCGTTTTTCGTAAATTGGGTTATCTACATTGTATTTTCCTGATTTCTTGGGCTCTCCGAAAATGGCAATATCTACATAATCTTGCAGCGGTAACGAAGCGGAAGAATCTTGCTTGGCTGGTGTTTTCGAAGCCTTTCCGGTTTTATCATCAAAAATCATTTTCCCTTTAGCATCCGTTCTGTACTTGCGAACTTCGAACGCTAAATCCACTTCATATTTTCCGTCCGCTAACGGTTTCGACTTTGCAGAAATCACACTATTATCATACAACGTGATGGTTTCCATCATGTCGTGAATAGCGTATTGCAAGGAATCAGGCATACGCGCTTTAAGCAAATCCACCAATTCGATCGAATTGGTATACGGCGGATATTGAAACGCAACCTGATCGACGTAGTCGCTCAACACGGCATTGAAGTTTTTCTCACCAAATAAATCACTCAGTGCATACATCACCAATGAACCTTTATTGTAATGGATGTAAGCTTGGTTTTCATTCAACATCAATGGATTTTCTCCAATACGCTCATTCGACCGTCCTTGCAAATATTTGTCTAAAGCTTCTTTTAAGAATTTACGCATTTGGTTACGACCATACGTATGCTCAAGCACTTTTAGCGAACTATACTCGGAAAGTGATTCCGACAGCATCGTAGCACCTTTTACGTTGCCGCCAATCACCTGATGCGCCCACCATTGATGCGCAAACTCATGCGACGCTACACTATATGGGAAATCGATGCCGTTTGGATTATCCTCATCCACTTTAGCTATAAATCCGATTGCTTCCGAAAATGGAACCGTATTGGCAAATGCTTGCGCGAAGGTTCCGTGCGTTTTTGGAAACTCGATAATCCGCATTTGCGTGAATTGGTATGGACTGTAGTTTTCCTGATAATAAGTTAACGATTTCTTCATGGAAGCCATCATGCGATCCAAATTATAAGGATGATCTTTATGATAATAAATTTCCAATTTTACATCATCCAACGAATCGCGCATCACCTCATATCGTGCGGAAATAACCGAATAGAAATTTAGCATTTTGTTGTCCATTTTGTAATGGAAATGACGACGGCCATCTTCACTTGTCCATTCTTTCTGCAGATAACCTGGCGCGATAGCAATTTGGTCAGCAGATGTACTGATCGTGGCCTCAAAATCTATCCAATCCGCGTCATGCGATATATAATTATTCGCTAAACCCGCAGAATCGGTGGGATTCAACATACGATCCTTTGGTTGCAATCCATATTTTTTCCGGATGTTATTATCTGATATTTCCGCATTTGGATCATAAGCAAAACTCGGGAACATTGCACTATTCAAGAATGTGCCGTTCTGCAAAATCGGTGATTTGTCGACCAAAAATGTGTTTGCCTTATTAGCAAATTCGAATTTTACAGCGAGCGTATCTTCCGGTTGCAGTGGATTTTCTAGTGCATAAATCTTCACATTTCCAACGGTATCATTCACCACCAATCGAATAGGTAAAGAGAAGTCTTCCGATACAATATTGTCGTTGTGCGACATAAACAAGGTATCAACCAGCTTGTTCGTACGATTGACATATTTCATATCCAATGAAGCTTTGTAACCACGTTCCTTAGGATAGATATCCATATTAAGTTTTACATCAATTAAGCGTGGCGTCGGCATGTCCGCATAATGCTTGTATTTCTTTTCATGCTCTACGGCAAGTCGCTCTTGATCGTTCGAAGAGTAGTAAGGTTGGGCAATATTATTGTGGTAATAAATAGCGTATCCTAAGCATAAGAAGGCTATTAAGAATACCGTCGTAGGAATAAGTAATGATGCTCGCGCTCGTAAATTGATAGTTTTGAACCGATCTTTGAGGCTCCCCATCAGACCACGACGCCACAGCAGTAACGTTAATCCAGACAAAACAAAACCGAACAGCAACCAATACAAACGATAATAATGGTGATTTCTCAACGAACCATACCCATTCATATCCGAGTAACTGTAACCACCTCCGCTATTAAAAATATAGATCGATTGCTCCACACCAATTTTAGATAAGTACGGAATCCCAACATACAGAAAGATACAAACGATAAAACCGACAAAGTAGTTTTTGAAAAACGAATGGATGAATAACGCAAAGAAGATAAAAACCACATATTTTGGCAAATCTAGAACGAACAGCTCCAGCAAATAATGGCCGATTTCGAACTTGTAATACTGCTGAAAGATCTGGTAGCCAACGCCAGTCAACATACTGATCAGCAAGATTAAGCCAACCATTTGGATCATTGCGAAAACTCGAGACAGATACAATGTCCAATTTGGAACTGCGGTAGCATCGACCATAAAGTCCATTTTAGCCATTCGTGCTCGTTGCGTAAGAATACCAGCAAAAAGAAAAATGAGAATAACAATTAGGAAGCCATAAATAGCACCAATAGTTTCCAGCAGTTGCCATGTAACCGGATAGGTTTCTGTTCCCATAATCTCGCTCATTATTGAAGTTACGCTGAGCACCAATAATGCTGCAATGATCATAATAATAGCGAACGTCCAATTCCGCACAATTGCCTTAAACTCATAAAACGATAAGCGCCAAGCTACTGCCAACCGACTTAAGAAGCCGTAAGCCAATGTAACTTTAGGTAAATTGATCTGCATAACTACGCCGAAATTCTCCTTAACTAAGCGCTTACCATCTTTGCGTTTTCCTAATTGATGACCAAGATGTGAGAAGCTAAATGTGTAATAAACGATGCTTCCAATCAATAAGCTAACGCCTAACCAAATCAAACGGTTATATAAAAACACATCATTCAAAGGCATCATTCTTGTATTTTGTTCATCCACGCTCCAATATTTCGTGTAATACGATATGGGCTCGAAACCGAATGGATCAAGCATAGCCATTAAGTATTCGTTTTCGATGTCATTGGACATGGTATTGAATGCCGCCTGAAAAATAAATAGCATCAAGACAAACACGAAGCCAGCATAAATATTCCGTGAATAATTGACGACCGCAAAAACCATTAATCCGAACAACAACATATTCGGAACGATAATGATAAAAAACGCCTGCAGATAAGCAAACGCATTATTCGGGCCTATCAATTCTGGATTTACGTTTGGCATCCATTGCGCAACAATAAATGCTAACATACAGCAAAGCGGAATCAGCATTGTGATGGCAAAACTTCCAAAAAACTTTCCGAACAGATAGCTAGGTTTAGTCAATGGATACGAAAACAATACCTGATGAAATTGATATTGATAGTCTCGATACACCGCAGCTCCTACAATGGTCGGCAGTAAAAAATAGATTAGTGTCGAAAAGCTATTCAAATATCCGGCTATATTGGTTGGCGAGTTTACGAAAGTCGGACGTGATGTAGTACTTGTCGCTGCATCGAATGCTCCCATTGCGGATAGCGAAAGAAACAAAGCAAGTCCGAAAAACACTGCGCAATACACATAAAACACCGGATTCTTAAGCCAGCGCTTTATTTCAAATAAAAATATCGTGCTAAACATGCTAAGCGTCTTTTTTCAATGAAACAAAATATACATCTTCCAAAATCGGTTCCACAGAAGCGAATTCTACGCCCGGAAATTCTTCTTTATAAACGCGAATATTTAAGGAGTTATCACGGTTGTAGTTGGATGAAATAACGTTGAATTTCTTATTGTAATCATCGAATGTATCACGCGAGATCGTTGCCTTCCATACTTTTCCGCGCAACATCTCTTCTCCACCTTGTGAAGTACCTCGATAAAGCACTTTTCCGCCATTCACAATCGCTAACTCATGGCACAACTCGCGCACGTCGTCCACGATGTGAGTAGAAAAAATAACGGTATGGTTAGTACCAATCTCCCGGAGCACATTTAAAAAACGACTACGCTCTGCCGGATCAAGACCAGCCGTTGGCTCGTCGACAATAATCAATTTTGGATCGTTTAATAATAATTGAGCGATTCCAAATCGCTGTTTCATACCACCAGAATACCCGCTGACGTTTTTATTCTTTACTTGATATAAGTTAGTAATTTCTAAAACACGACCTACAATGTCCTTTCTTTCCTTGCTACTACTCACTCCTTTTAATTGTGCGAAATAATCGAGCAAATCCTCGGCCGACATGCCAGGATAAACTCCAAATTCCTGCGGTAGATATCCCAGTTGACGACGTAAATCCATCGGATTTTTTAGCACATCAATATCTCCGAAAGTAATTGTACCGGAATCCGGCTGTTGTAGCGTAGCGATGGTTCGCATTAACGTTGATTTTCCTGCGCCATTTGGTCCCAGCAGTCCAAACATCCCCGGTTTAATCGTTAAGTCGATCCCGTCCAGCGCCTTCACGCCATTTCCATATGTTTTAGTAAGATTATGTAATAATAGGTCCATGATATCAATTTTATGTTATTAGTATGTGGGAAGGTAATTTTGTTACAAAAAAGGGAAGAACTTTTGAAAGTTCTTCCCTTTTATACTAGACATGATGATGTAATATTATTTTTTGTAGTATTTCATCGCTTCTGGAACTAAGGATTCCAATTGGCTGATCCGTCGAGCATCGCTCGGGTGTGTACTTAGGAATTCAGGTTGAGACTGACCAGATTTTGCGTTTGCCATTCTGCTCCAAAAATTCACAGCTTCATTCGGATCGTATCCCGCTAAAGCCATGATAATGATCCCTGCTTTATCGGCAGCCAACTCATCATTACGTGAGAACTTCAGCATTCCTAAGTTACCGCCAATACCGTACAAGCTATTGAACACGCCAATACTTTTATTTCTACTAATTTGCGCTGCTCCACCAACTACAGCTCCGCCTAATTGCAAAGCCATCTGGTTGGAAGCTTGTGCTACCGAGTGTTCCTCAATCGCATGCGCAATTTCGTGTCCCATGACCGTTGCCAAACCAGCTTCATTTGCAGTAATCGGCAAAATACCGGTGTACACAGCTACTTTTCCTCCTGGCATACACCATGCGTTTACATCAGGACTTTCAACCAAATTAAATTCCCAGTTGAAGTTATATTTATCAGCAATACCACGCTCTGTTAAAAACTTTTGCGTTGCAAGAGCAATTTTGTTACCTACATTTTTAACCATTGTCGCTTGTGAGGTACCAGTTACCACCTTCGAACTATTGGTTCCTAAAAATTCTTTATAAGCAACTGCCGCTTGTTGATTAATCGTTTCAGAATCAACCAACCGTAGATATCTACGCCCTGTAATGGCTGAAGTAGCACATCCGACTAAAACCGCCGACGCTAATACGATAGGTACGTATTTAAATAATTTTTTCATGAGATAATACTGTGTTTAGCGAAATAAACACAAATGCTATGCCTAAAATCAGCTAGACTTCTTCTTGAATAGATAAATTTTCGATTCGTGCCCCTTCAACAACCGCTCGATATTCTTCTGATGCGTAACCAGGATTAGCGCGCAAATAGCGATTCCATATAGCAGAATAGACGGAACAGAAGTTTTGAAAATAAAAGCAATACTAAACGGAAAAGTAAATCCGGCCAAAATGGAACTTAGTGAAACGTAATGCGTAATCAAAAGCACCGTGATAAATACGGAAACGCACATCAGCGCCGCGGGGAGATGAATCGCTAATACCATTCCGAACAGCGTTGCAACACCTTTACCGCCACGGAATCCCGCAAAAACCGGAAATAAATGGCCAATAACAGCAATAACCCCTAATGCCAACTGAAAATTCACGAATGTAGTTGCATTGGCTGTCCCGATAACGGATGTGTCTAACAAATAAGGCAAGTTTGTTGCTGTCCAACCCTTCAAAATGTCCACGAACATGACGATTGATCCTGCCTTAGCACCCAAGACACGAAATGTATTTGTTGCTCCAGCATTTCCGCTCCCGAATTCCCGAACGTCCACTTTATAAAATGCCTGACCAAACCAAACGGCTGTCGGCACCGAACCAAATAGATAAGCTAAAATAACAATGCCAGACAGATAGACTGAAACCATGCGTAAAATTTACTAAATTAATTTGGCTTTAAGACTTAAATCCAAACTTTTCACGGAGTGTGTTAAGGCACCCACTGAAATATAATTGACACCAGTTAGTGCATAACTGCGTATTGTATCCATCGTTATTCCTCCGGAAGATTCCGTAATCAATTGCCTGTTGATTCGATGAACTGCCTGTTTGGTAAGTTCTGGCGTAAAATTATCCAACATTACGCGATCTACCTTTGATGAAAATTGAAGAACTTCTTCCAGTTCATCTAAAGAACGAACTTCCACCTCGATTTGAATATCAAGACCTTGTTTTTCACGGTAATCAAAGGCATTCTGCAAAGCAGCTTCAATACCGCCCGCGTAATCCACATGATTATCTTTAATCAAAATCATGTCGTACAAGCCAAAACGATGATTCACACCACCACCTATACGAACAGCCTCTTTTTCCAAAAAGCGAATGCCCGGCGTGGTTTTTCGCGTATCTAAAACTTTCGTTTCTGTACCTTCCAGCAATTTTACGTACGCACTCGTACGCGTTGCTATTCCTGACATACGTTGCATCACGTTCAACAATAACCGTTCGACCTTAAGAATGCTGTGTATGGATCCGCGCATATAAAGTACGATATCTCCGACTTTCACTGCATCGCCATCAGTCAAGAACGTTTCGACTTCCACGCTATTGTCGACCATCTCTATAATAGCCGAACCAATTTCTACTCCCGCCAAAATGCCGTCTTCTTTAACGAGCAATTTAGCTTCTCCGGGTCTCGATATTGGCAACGTAGATAAAGTAGTATGATCTCCGGACCCCACATCCTCCGACATCGCCAACTCCACAAACTGATGCAGTTGTTCCCGAAAATTCCTATCCATATGATCGTGATAATTTAAGCGAAGATGAAAAAAAAATGGCTGATTTGGAAGCTCTCAACGTAAAAATGTTGCGTTATTCTATCCGTAATTCGGAAATTACCATGCTATTGTTGACTTCGGCAAAACGTACGAAAACCCGAAACGATCGCGAGTTTGTATTGAATTCGTAAATGATATAGTTTTGGCTACCATCTTTATTTACGCCTTGCACCTGCTTAACGTCAACGGCTTTATAAGTTCGAAAGAAATCCTGCAAAACCATTTCGGCTTGAAATTTTGAATAGTACGCCACATTGTCTTTCAACGTAATAGACACATTTTCCCCGAAATATGCAGCAATCTTTTTCGCTTGTCCGTCCTTAATCGCTTGCAAAATATCTTTCTGAATATCCAAACTTACTTCGAGCTGACCGAAAAATAGCAGGGGTAAAATAAAGCAAGAATGGATAAACGCGGTAATCATGTCGTAAGTAAATAATGCTTCCACTTTTAACAAGAATAATGCCAAGCAGAATAATGCACTAATTACGTTAGCTTGGCACAATTTAGTTCAATATCGAGTATATTTGTGGTAATGAGCATGAACACAAAAAAGGTAGCACTTTTAATCTTAGATGGATTAGGCTACGGTAAAAATGATGAATCAAATGCTGTTTTGGCTTCAAAAACACCATTCTTAGATCAGCTTTTTGCAACATACCCGCACTCCAAATTAGAGGCATCTGGTGAAGCCGTGGGTCTTCCTGCCGGACAAATGGGAAACTCAGAGGTTGGCCATATGAACTTAGGTGCAGGACGCGTTGTATATCAAGAGCTAGGACGTATCAATAATGCTGTAAAGGCGGGAGATTTCAACACCGATCCGATTATCCAAAACGCTTTCGAAACCGCAAAAGTGAATGGTAAAAAGGTTCATTTTATCGGCTTACTTTCAGACGGCGGTGTACACGCACACATTAACCATCTGCAAGGCCTTTGCGATGCGGCTAAATATGCAGGTTTAACAAATGAACAAGTTTTCATCCACGCATTTACAGATGGTAGAGATACGGATCCAAATGGTGGTGTAGCATATATAGAACAATTGCAAAACCATTTGACACATTCTGTCGGAACGATAGCTTCCGCAATCGGACGCTATTATGCCATGGATCGCGATAATCGTTGGGAACGTGTGAAGAAAGCGTATGATGTACTCGTACACGGAACAGGAACCGCTACGAAAAACTTGGTAGCATCTATTCAGGAATCTTATGCCAATGGAATTACAGATGAATTTATCGAGCCATTGGTTGTAACAAACGAAGCCGGTTTGCCGGTAGCTACTATGCAGGCTGGAGATATTGTGATTTGTTTTAACTTTCGCACAGATCGTGGTCGCGAAATTACTATTGCTCTAACACAAGAAGAGTTCCCAGAATACGACATGAAGCCATTGCCGTTGCATTATGTTACGTTGACATCCTATGACGATACGTTCAAAGGAATTAACGTCGTGTTCAAAAAGGATAATTTAACAAACACCTTGGGACAGATTCTTTCTGCAGAAGGAAAGACGCAAGTGCGCATTGCAGAAACAGAAAAGTACCCTCACGTCACTTTTTTCTTTTCAGGCGGACAAGAGGAGGCTTTCGCCAACGAAAGTCGTTTATTGGTTCCATCTCCAAAAGTTGCTACCTACGACCTACAGCCGGAAATGAGTGCCTATGGAATTGTGGATGCTATTACAAAAGATATTGAAGTAAATCAGCCGGATTTCATTTGTTTGAATTTTGCCAATCCGGATATGGTTGGACACACTGGCGTTTTTGATGCCGTGGTAAAGGCTGTCGAAACCGTAGATACTTGCACGCAGAAAGTGGTCGAAAAAGGTTTGGCTAATGGATACTCATTTATCATTTTAGCGGATCATGGTAATTCCGAATTTATGCTAAATGAAGATGGATCGGTAAACACCGCACATACTACAAACTTGGTTCCTTGTATATTGATTGATAGCGATTACAAAACCGTTCACGAGGGTAAACTTGGTGATGTAGCCCCAACAGTTTTGCGCTTGTTGAATTTGCCTATTCCTGCAGAAATGACGGGAAATGTGTTGGTATAATATGTATAGAATGTTTTCTGAACGAATCGTTTTGTTCCTTAGTGTAATTGTTTCGCTGCTTTCTGTCAGTTGCGAAAATCACACAGCTGAAGAATCCACCCAAGTGGAAACGGGCTATTTCCCAATCCATACCTTTTTTCAGCGAGAAGTGGACAGCTTGCAGCGAAGCGCTACTAAAGTAGAAAAAACAGTGGGTGAGCGTGATGAAAGCGAAACAAAGACGGTTACTGTTGGCGATTGGAACACGGAGATGGGTGCATTTCTCGCAGTTGATTTGTCAAAGCCGGCATATATAAATATGTTCGATGTGGATAGCGCAGCGAATAAAATTACCTATAATGCCAAATCAAAAGATTTAGACATCCAATCGCTTTCTATTTCATTTAATGAACATGGAGAAATCGAACAAGTGGAGATCACGAAACAGGAAGACAATATGCTTTATCAGAACGAAGAGAAGTTGCTTTACATTCGCGGAAAGGAATATTCCATGAACAAACAACAGCAGATTCTCCTTTTAGGCAGCAGCCAATACCAAATCGTTGGACGGTTGGTCGCAAACTAAAGAAATCGACAATTCATTGATATGGAAAAGGACTTCTGCGAGATGCAGAAGTCCTTTTCCGATTATTAGGCATACGTTAATAACGAAATGACATTTGTACTAAAACGATCTAATCGGCCGCTAGCCTGCAAAAACTCCAGGTTGATCAAGAAACAAAATCCAGCTACCTCTCCCCCAACCTTTTCGATGAGTTTTGAAGCTGCCACGACGGTACCCCCAGTTGCTAAAAGGTCATCGTGAATAAGCACGCGCGCGCCACTTGGAATGGCATCTTCGTGTATTTCTATGGTTGCTTGTCCGTATTCCAACTTGTAAGATTCGGAAACCGTTTTATGGGGCAATTTACCTTGTTTACGGATCGGAATAAACGGCTTATTCATATAATTGGCCAACATTAAGCCAAATAAAAAGCCTCGGCTTTCTATTCCGGCAATTACATCAAATTCTACATTTGCTAATCGCTTCGCAAACTCTTCGACCACTTGCTGGCAAATCTCTGGATGTTGCAAAATCGGTGTGATATCTTTAAATACGATTCCGGGCTGCGGAAAATCGGGCACGTCGCGCACTAGCGTTTTTAATTCTTGTTCGAGCATGTATTATTGAAAATCTAAATAGGGTTCAATTTTACTAAAAAAATCGCTATTCAACGTAACAATCTTCCGCATATCGTTGATAGTTCGGAAATCACCATGCTGATTTCGGTAATTGACAATATGTTGTGCTTGCTTTTTACCAATGTACGGATGTTTTTGTAGCTCCTTCGTGTACAACTTGTTTACACTTAACTTCTTTATTCTCGTAATATCCCAGTTAAGCTGATTCTCCCAGGAATTGACTAACATAGGATCTAAACCATAAACTTCCTGAAGTTGTTGAACGTCGTGAAACCCACCCAACGCGTCGCGAAAGCGAACAATCCGTGTAGCCAATACAGAACCTATTCCTTTCAACCTTTTCCATTCGGTGGTATCGGCACTGTTGACATCAATTCGAATGGATTGGCTTTTCCCGGTAATCAAAGATTTTGATTGGCGATCTCTCCTGTCGTAATTGTAATTATTCGATTGGTATTCAGGTTGCGATTTGATTGAGAAACTACGATCCGATGATCCAGTATTTGAGATTTCAATAAATGGTTCCATCCGTGCATAAAGCGCATCATCAATAACATACATTTTCCGAACATCATCTTTTCTTTTGAACGTTCCGCCGTTCTTCTGATATCGCCGTAGCACCGCAATCTGCTTCTCCGAAAGTCCCCAAGCTGCCCATCCATCATCCGATAAAGTATTTGGATCAAAATTAGACGCTGGATCGGCTTTTACTTTTCGAACAGACCTTTCGGAATTTCCCTGTACGGTTTTCTCCGCCGTTGGAAAAGTGACTAATTCATACGATTCAGGTTCGGTCCTTCGCAAAGAAAAATATAACGCAGGCGCAATAGCGAACAAAAACAAGATAATTGTTAACGTCAGGAAACCGTCACGTTCTCTTCGGCTCATTTTGAAAAATTGCTGGAATTGATCCATATACGTAAGTTTGGTTTACGCCTGACGATGTAGGACGAATAATTAGTTCCCTAAATTTGCGATAATTTTTTAAATTAGACAACACATGCATATAGTAAAAGCTCCACTTCTACTTCGAACATTTTACCCGGAAGCAACTTGGCACCGATCCAGAAAAGAAAAGAACATTTACCTTACTTTTGACGACGGACCAATTCCGGAGGTAACTCCATGGATATTGGATGTTTTGAAAGAACTTGATGTGAAAGCTACATTTTTTTGCGTTGGTGAAAACGTAGTGAGAAATCCGGAAATCTATGCGCGAATAATTACCGATGGGCATGCTGTTGGCAATCATACCATGCAACATCTGAAGGGTTGGGATACTCCCCAAGACCATTACCTTAAAAATGTCGCGCAATGCCAAGAGTTGGTACAAGCTAAGTTATTCCGCCCACCCTATGGGCGAGCAACCAAGGCGCAGTTGAAAGCTTTGAAGTCAGATTATGAGATCGTGATGTGGGATGTGCTTACTGGAGACTATGATCCAAAGATCAGTGAGCAGCAATGTTTGAAGAATGCTATCAAGTACACGAAAAATGGGAGCATCATCGTTTTCCACGATAACATCAAATCTTTCAAGAATGTGCAGTATGCATTGCCAAAAATGATTGAGCAACTTACTAAAAAAGGTTACGAATTTGCTCTGCTGTAAAAATGGTTTGATAGCGATTACAGGCTAATCATAATCAGAAAAGTCGAATCTAAACTCATCCACAGTACTTAAACTAAAATATCCCAATGCGTTATTAGATATATTGGAAGTTGGATTCGCAGGAGCTGCCGAACCAGGATTCGTTGTTTGAATATCATTCCAATACTTGAACACCGAAGCGGTAATCGAATGCCTTCTAACAACCATGGTTGATGTATTTGTTACGTCATCATCAGCACTTCCAATCTGATGAACCACGTTTAATCCGTCGTTGAATTTATCACTATAAGCTTGCGAAAACTTCATGGGTTTTCCATCAATAGCGATGTTGTATTTGTAATAGTTGGCTACATTGGCCGGATCCTTAAAACGTAGCGTAGCGAAGTAGAACGTTTCATTAAAGATATTTTCGCGCAAGACTCCAACAGAATCTACGGGCACGCGACGGGGCATTGTTTCTGTAGACTCATAAATCTGATCGCCAACCGCGACGCGTAAGCTGTATCTGGAGCCCTCGCGCAATCGCAAAGTACGATTCACGTAAGCATTCGCCGATGCGCTGTATTCGAAGCTATGTATCGCCCCATTAGCAGCGACTAAACGCACTTCAGCATCGTCAACAGGGTCATTGGGGCGGCTATCATTAAATGGAATGGTTCGCGTTACCATAATTCGATGTTCGGTGGATCGATCTTGCAAATCCGCTTCTATCACGATCCGGGGATCGGAATCATTTAGGTTAATATCAATAAGATCTTCGCACGAACTCAGCAAAGCTGCAAAAATGATAAACAGATTGATAATATAAAATCGCTTCATGACATTAAAACTTAAAATTCCATGTTACGGATGGGATAGCGCCGAATAAGGCAATTCTGTAAGCTTCTGTAACGTTTGGATTTACTTCGCTTTCGCGAAAATCAATGATGTAGGCGTTTTTTCGGTTGTACGCATTATACACTCCAAATGCCCAACTTGAACTAAAACGTCTTTTCTCTGGAGTAGGTTCGTACACCAACGATAAATCCAAACGGTGATAATCTGGCATTCGGTAACCATTTCTTTCGGTATAATAGAACATCGTTGACCCGTCGAGCTGGTACTTTCCGGAGGGAAAGGTAATGGCATTTCCAGTGTTGTAAACGAAAGTAGCTCCAGCTGTCCAACGTTTTGAAAGTTCATACATCGCAACAACCGAAACATCGTGTGTACGATCTTGCCGTGCATTAAACCAGTCGCCATCGTTTATCTGATCAAATCGGCGCTCACTTTTCGCCAGCGTATAACTGATCCAGCCATTCAAACGCCCTCTCGTTTTTCGCAAAAGCCATTCAACACCGTAAGATCGGCCAACCCCAAACAATAACTCACCCTCTAATTGATTATTCGCTTGCAAATCCGCTCCATTTCGAAAATCAATTTGGTTTTGCATGTCCTTATAATAGATTTCCGTGGAGAATTCGTACGCGCTATTTGCAAAGTTTCGAAAATACCCAAGCGAAACTTGATCGGCTATTTGTGGTTTGATGTTCGCACTACTTACTACGAATTGATCTGTTGGCAAACTCGATGTCGTATTCGTCAATTGATGAAGATGCTGCACGATGCGATTATAGCTAGCTTTAACACTACTGTTATTGTTCAGCAAATAATTCATGGACAATCTTGGCTCCAAATTCAAATAATTTTTCACCAATTCATTGCCATATTGTGTTTCATTAGTCACTTCGCCGTCGCGATCAAAATCATAGAATGTTCCTGGACCAAGCACTGCGAAATTGGTTAGACGAAGTCCGTAAATCATTGAAAAGCGATCGGAAACTTTCCATTCATCCGATGCGTAAACAGCAGCCTCCAACCCTTGGCGCGTATCGACAGCAATAGAATTTATGGATGTGCCTGGTGCCGCATCCAACGACGCTGGACTGATTCTTTGATTCAATACATTCAAGCCGAAACGAATAGAATGGTTATTTAACCCATAATAGGTAAAATCTTGTTTTAGATTCCAGTTTTTAATTTGGGAAGCAATGCCAAAATCATTTTCGTTGGAATTTACCCTCACGTTATACGTAAAGTCACTATAAATCAGGGAAGTGTTACTAAACAACTTTTCGTTGAGAATGCTATTCCAACGTAAGGTCGCTGTAGCATTTCCCCAATCAAAACTAAACAAATCCGAATAGCCGAGATTATCTTTCCCGAAATAACCCGAAAGATAAATCGTATTTTTATCGTTGATCTTGTAGTTCATTTTCGCGTTTAGGTCGTAGAAATACAGCTTACTTTTACGTGCATTTTCATCGTTTGAAAGCTTTAGGAACATATCTGCGTACGTTCTTCTGCCACTGATCATAAACGAGCTTTTATCCTTCACAATCGGACCATCTATTTTAATGCGCGAAGCGATCAATCCCAATCCACCTTCAACACCAAATTCCTTTTGGTTCCCATCCAACATATTGATGTCCAAAACAGATGATATTCTTCCTCCGTATTGCGCTGGAATTCCGCCCTTAAATAAGTTTACATCTTTTATAGCGTCGGAATTGAACGTGGAGAAAAACCCCAATAAATGAGAAGCGTTGTAAACCGTCGCTTCGTCCAACAAAATGAGGTTTTGATCGCCACCTCCTCCGCGCACATAGAAGTTGGATGACCCTTCATTTCCAGTGGATACGCCAGGCAGTAATTGCAATGTTTTTAACACATCGGGCTCTCCAAAAATCACAGGTACTTTCTTAATTTCTTCTGGAGTGAATTTCACTGCGCCCATTTGTGGGCTCCGTACTTGATTCGGACGAGAAGAGGCGGAGACGACGATTTCTTCGATCTCTTTGTCATTTCGCGACAATTCAAATGTACGCTGTACGCTAGCAGATAATTCTACGGTAGTGGATGTCTTCTCGTAGCCAACGAAAGAAACTTCAACCTGATGCGTTCCGGCAGGAAGTTGTACCGAGAAAAATCCGTAGCTGTTCGTACTAGCGGAAACGCGCGCTTCCGGCACATTTACCAAGGCGCCGATCATGGTTTCGCCTGAGCGAGCATCTTTGACAAACCCGCTTAATGTGACGCGATTTTGTGCAACCGCTATATTCCAGTAGCATGAGGACATGCACAAGAAAATAAATATCCGAAATATCATTTAAAAAAAATTATTCGTGGTTTTCTACCCCACGAAACGCCTCTTCGAAGAAAGCGAATTGATAGTTTAGTGATTTGCTTGCGTATTCCCAGTTGTGTTGTCCTGGCATCAAATGATAATGGTGTGCAATGTTCAGATAAGTCAACTTTTCATGCAACTTATTATTCACATCGTAGAAAAAGTCATTACGGCCGCAATCGATGAATATCTTCAATGATTTTGAATCGATTAAATGCAAAAGATTTATCACCGTGTGCTTTTCCCATTTATCGTGGTTCTCAGCAATTTTACCTAACCTCTTCGCCATCCCCCAGTTGTCGGGAAAAGGACGAATATCTACTCCACCAGCCGTGCTTCCTACCACGCCAAAAATATCCTGATGACGAATTGCTAAGTAAAGCGCGCCGTGCCCTCCCATACTAAATCCAGAAATTGCGCGATAATGTGGAGCATCATAAACAGGGTAATTTGCGTTAATATGATCTACCAATTCTTTTGAAACAAATGTTTCGTACTGAAATTTCGAATCACTTTCCGTATCCCAATACCAAGAATCAAATCCACCGTCAGGGCAAACTACTAAAAATTGATATCGATCTACTAATCGTTCAAGATCATTTACTTGTTTCAAATAGCTGGCATGATTTCCTCCATGTCCATGCAGCAGGTAAAGTGTTGGAAATTTAGCTTTCGAAGCGTTTGATGGACTTACAATAACTGTTTTAATGTCTTTTTGCATCTTTTCACTAAACACGGTGATGGTGTCGACTTGCGCAGCGAAAAGATTACCGTAGCCTAAGAGGATTACAAAAAGGAAGTATCGCAGTTTCATTTATTAAGAAATTGATAGCGATAAAGATACGACTCCAAACCCAATGGACGCTCACTAATTGTATAAAAAGTTTCGCCATCTACGGAAAAGGTTATTGCTTCCCCTTGTGGTTCGGGTTTGTACGGAATCTCTTCATACGCTTTCTTTAGCGATGCGACAAGAGAGTTGGTTGCGCGCTTCCAATAATAGATATTCGTTAAGTTCTTTACCAAAATATGATGACCATCGGCCGAAATATCCGCTGCCGTAATGAATGTTAACGGCAGTTTCGTTTCAAACTTCAACATCAAGGGTTTATCTGTATTATTCGATGCAAAATTTGCGTTTGCCAAAATATTCGTGGTGTAAACCTGCGCTTGGAAATCTCTTTTTGAAACCAAGATCAATTGCTTGGTCAACGGATCAACAAAAAATGCTTCCGCGTCACGCGCGCCATCTGGGTAAATAGCAGAAATGGAAACTATATCAACGATATCGCGTTCGGATTTTCCAGCTTTCCATGTTGGTTCCGGAAAAATGTGAAATTTGATGTGCTTTCGCTTCGCGCGATTATCGCCGATATCGCCAACGATGAGATAATGTTTGCCATCTTTTTCGAACCACGCAATTTCTTCAAAATCCACCGCTGAAACACCTTGAAGATTGTAGGTACAAAGTAATTTAGCTGTAGAATCTATCAAGTAAATTTTTGCGTCATCGCCGCTATCGTTGTGTACCCAAAAGCAGTTCTTATTTACTCTCGAAGCGACCATTCCGGACAATTCCTGCAAGGCAGGACTTTTGATTTTTCCAGTCGCCACTCGCTCGAACTGCTCCAATGAACCTTGAGCGAATGCCGATTGTGGGCAAATAGCAAAAACAAAGTAAACGCAATGAAGCGCTATCCAAAATAATCTCATGCGATAGATAAGCAATATTATAAAAACAGAAAAAAATGACTAGTTGGCGGCGAAAGCTGCAATCAGTTGTGCGCGAAAGGAACTATCCTTTTCTGTAATTTCGAATGATTTACGATACGTATCCAACACCGCAAAAACTTCCGCTTCAGCTCCAGTTTCGTTTTCTAAAAACAATTTAAAGCTAAAGGTGGATTGCTTTTTCGTCGATAGATCGATTGCCTCGTTGTTGGATGAGAATACCAAAGGCGCGACTACCTCATTCGTCATTTTCCCGGTATCTTTCAAATCAAATAATGTTTGCAACGCTTGTACAAAATTATCGGAAGCAGGACCGATTGAGGAGAAACGTATAGCGCCCGGAACAAAACCATTTTCTTGGTCAGGCTCTCCAGTGGAAGTTACCCCAGCCGGAATTTTTTTAAGCACTTCAATTTTCAATCCAACTGTATCATTATCAAACAAGGATTTTGCGATGTAGACCACGGTTGAATCGGTATTTTCTTCACTCAAAATATTCAAGAAAAATTTGAATTTTGTCGCTTTTGGATCATTGACGAATGGCCGACTGTCTAATACTTCCAAATTTGGAGAATCAGCGGTAGAGGCATCTTTTTGTTGCGGAGATTGGCAACTCGTCCAAAGTCCCAGCATAGCAAGCATTCCTAAAAGAGCATATTTATTTTTCATGGTCTGTAGTTTTTATAATAGTACAACAAATCTGCAAAAATTTAGTTTTTAACGGAACATTCGAGCATTACTTGTTTTTAAATTAACAATAGAAAATTTTGCTTACAGCAACGCTTCGTATAAAACTTCTACTGGATGATAAGCTCTCCTTGCTGCACCATCCTTGATCTGATGACGGCAAGAAGTTCCGGCAGCAACAATGCAGGTTTCGCTATCTGATTGCCGCACCGCAGGTAACAACACCAATTCGGCGATCCGCATAGAAACATCGAAATGCTCCTTTTCGTACCCAAAGGATCCGGCCATTCCACAGCATCCCGAAGGAATGAGTTCGGTTTTATAATTTTGCGGAAGCGAGAGTACATTGATAGTATGTTGCATCAGCTGAAAAGCTTTTTGATAACAATGGCCATGTATTTTTAAATGCTTCGCTTCTGATGTGAATGCCGTTTTGCTGACCCGACCCGCTCGCACTTCCCGATCTAAAAACTCTTCGAAAGTGAGCGATGCACTCGCCAAATGTTCGGCAGCGGATTTCCAATCCTCATCCGTCAAATCCAAATATTCATCGCGCAACGTTAATATAGCAGAAGGTTCGATGCCTACAATTGGCACTTCTGAGCTAACCAAAGCCGACAATTTTTCTACGTTATATTTTGCCAAAGCTTTTGCTTTTTTTACAAATCCTTTCGACAAATAGGTTCTTCCGCTTTCCGCGTGATCAGGAATAATGACCTCATATCCCAATCTTTCTAATAGCAAAACCGCTTTGATACCGATTTCGGCATCATTATAATTGGTAAATTCATCGCAAAAAAGATAAACGCGGCGCGCGGTGCTTGGTTTTGCATTTCTTTTTTCAGTACGCGATTTATACCAACTTCGCCACGTTTTATTCGCAACCGTTGGCAAAGATCGATCCGCAGCAAAACCTAACAATTGCTTGATGGGTTTTGCGGTCCATTCGGTTTGTACAACGAAATTGTAAATGGACGAAGCTAGTGAAGCAAGTTGTTGCGATTTGGTGAAATTTGCTATGATTTTAGATCGATTAGGCGCGCCAAATTGATCGTAGTATTGTTGCGTGAATTCGGCCTTCATCTTCGCCATATCCACTTGCGACGGACATTCTGACTTACAGGCTTTGCAGCTCAAACATAAATCCATCACCTCCTTAATCTCTTGGTGCGCAAATCGATTCTTTTGTGTAGATGATGTTAAGAATTGGCGCAAAATATTCGCGCGAGCGCGCGTTGTATCCTTTTCGTCGCGCGTAGCCATAAACGACGGGCACATCGTTCCGCCGGTTAATTCTGTTTTTCTACAATCCCCCGATCCCGAACATTTTTCGGTCAGCCGAAGAATACTTTCTTGCTTAGTGAAATCGAAGTACGTTTGCACCGGATTATTCGCTTCGCTTATTTCGTACCGCAGCGAACTGTCCATTGGCGGTGTATCTACTATTTTTCCGCGATTGAAGATGCTGGAAGGATCAAAAATCTGCTTCACTTGTACCAACAGATTGTACACGTCCTGCCCCAAAACTTTTCCAATAAATTCTCCCCGGAGACGGCCATCGCCGTGTTCTCCACTCAACGAACCATTGTATTTCAACAACAAATCGCTGGTTTTCTCTAATATGCGACGAAATTGCTTTCTACCGTTATCGGACTTTAGATTAATGAACGGTTCGATATGCAATTCACCAGCGCCAGCATGCGCATAATAGGACGCGCGAACGTCTTCTTCGGCCAGCAACTGTTGAATATCGCTTACGTACGCTGGCAAATCTTCTGGCGCTACGGCGCAATCTTCGATTAAGTTCACCGGCTGCGCATCCCCCGGCAAATTTCGTATCAAACCCAGACCAGCTTTGCGTACATCCCATACCAAATTACTTTCCGCTCCCATCACCAAAGGAAAAGCATAACCCAAACCGCGCGCTTGCAAATCCAATTTTAGTGCATCCGCCTTCGCGATAACCGCATCGACATGATCAGCACGAAATTCTACTATTAGCAATGCTTCCGGATCGCCGGAAATAAAAAATCGATTACGCTGATAGGTTGGATGGCCAACCGTAAAATCCAAAATATATTTATCAATCAGTTCCGACGCGTCAGGCTGATGCTGCAAAGCAATAACGTTACCGTGCATGCAAGAAATCATGTCTGAAAAGTGAACGCATAGCACGCCAACTTCTTTAGCCGGCAGTGGCATTAGTTTCAGCTTCGCTTCTAACATAATTCCCAGCGTACCCTCCGATCCCGCAAGCAGTTCGCATAGATTGAATGGCTTATTGTTGTCCGCCAAAATATCTAATGCATAGCCCGTATTCCTTCTCGTGATAGAACGCTTCGGATATCCGACTTCAATGGCGGTGCGGTTTTCCTTATTGGTTAGCAGATCGTTCAATTGTCTGTAAATGGCTCCTTCTCTTCCCGTATCTCGAAACTTTCGTAGAAGACCCTCATTAGATAATGCTTTAAAGTTCGCCGTTTTTCCGTCGTCCAAAATCACCGAAGCCTCCAATAAATTCTGCCGTGTATCGCCCCAAACAATGGAATGCAATCCAGAAGAATTATTCCCAATCATGCCGCCGATCATCGCACGACTGGCCGTTGAGGTTTCAGGACCAAACATCCAACCAAACGATTTCAAATAAGCATTTAAGTCATCACGAATAACACCCGGCTCAACGCGTACCCAACCTTCTTCGGCGTTTAGTTCTAAAATTCGATTAAATGATAGCGACATATCCAACACGATGCCCGCTCCTACCACCTGTCCTGCCAAAGATGTTCCAGCGGTTCGTGGAATCAACGTTGTGTTATGCTGTTTCGCGAAAGCAATTAGATTTTGAATATCTTCTAAACAATTGGGCATCGCAACCGCCAAAGGCAATTCTTGATAAACGGACGCATCGGTTGCATACGCCATGCGCATCGTTTGATGCGATACGCTGCTATCATCGTAATAGAATTCGCCGTTCAAACGACTTGCTAGCTGGGTTAAATATTGCTTCAAAATGTAATTATAACGCTTATTTGATACATAATCTCCATCACAAATGTACCAAAATCAGCAACATATACTCGATCTGTATATTATTCGGTAATTACACTTAATTCTAATCTAAAATTCATACCGAAGTAATTATTATGAATTTAATTCATTTTTAATAACAAAACTTAGAATATAATTCTTTTAAATACTACCTTTGCCGCACCATGGATAAAGTAGAGTACAATTTGGATCAGGTGGATTTGCAAATTTTGCGGATAATGCAACAAAATGCGCGAACCAACAACGCTGATGTAGCACGCGAATTGGGCATGGCACCCTCTGCAATTTTGGAGCGTGTAAAGAAATTGGAACAGAAAAATGTTTTGCTGGAATACAACGCACGCGTTAATCCAGAAGCATTGGACCAGAAGATGTTATCGTTCATTTTCATCAAATCGCATGATAACATTGGCGACCAGCGCATCGGACTTTTGCTTGCCGAAATTCCTGAAGTACTTGAAGTGCACGACATTGCTGGCGACGATGGTTATCTGATCAAAGTAAGAACCAGCGATTCTGGCGGGTTAGTTGATCTGATGCGAAATACTTTGAGTCAGATCGATGGCATCGTTTCCACGCGCACCACCATTGTTTTAGAAACCGTAAAGGAAGATCATAAGTTGGTCATCCCATAATTCATTTTTTAGTCGTATTTATTATGGTTAAACAAGTTAAATCACCGGTAGCATTTATTGTATTTGCATACCTCGTTGTATATATCGTTTGGGGATCTACGTTCTTTTTTATTGAAAAAGCGCTCCATGCCTTCCCGCCGTTCGTTATCGGATCCATTCGCTTTCTTGTTGCGGGTTCGCTGCTCATGGGATATTGCTGGTTAAAAGGTTATCGTTTATTCGAAAAAAATGCTGTCAAGCAAGCAGCATTTGTTGGATTTCTACTGCTATTTCTCGATATGGCAGCCATTATATGGTCCGAGCAATTTGTCTCCAGCGGAATTGTATCGATCATCGCGGCGGCAACAGTAATTTGGTTTATTGTCCTAGATAAACCTCGATGGAAAGAGAATTTTTCCAGACCAACCACCGTTATCGGTTTAATAATGGGCTTCTGTGGTGTGTTTATGCTATTTGCCGAACAAATTTTTGCTGATAACGGTGATGAGCACGACCAATCTATGATCTTAATTGCAATGATCGTAATGACGTTAGGAACAATCGCATGGACAATAGGTTCGTTGTACACGAAATACGGACGGAAGTCGGTTGCAGAAAATGCGGAAGCAGAAGAAACACCAAAAGATCTAAATGTAATGGTGAAAACAGCATGGCAGATGTTGACTGCTGGCGTCGCCTTTACTATAGTTGGTGCCACGAATGGTGATTATGCCGGATTCGATTTCACATCGGTATCATTAGAGTATTGGGGAGCTATTTTGTATTTGATCACGATGGGATCAATCTTAGCGTTCAGCTGCTATATTTGGCTGTTGCAAGTTCGCCCGGCCACCGAAGTAAGTACGCACGCGTATGTCAATCCAATTGTTGCGTTATTGCTCGCTCATTTTTTTACGGATCACGTGGTTACGAGTTTACAAATCTTCGGTTTGGTCGTGGTATTGAGCAGCGTGTTGTTAATGAACTGGACCATGTATTCAGAAAGTAAGTTGGTTCATAATTTCAAACGCAAACGCCGCATCAAAAAACTCCGTGATATGGCTCCCAAAGCCAGTATTCCGAGAATTGTGGAGATTGCGGAATTCGCAGAAGACAATAAAAAGCAAAAAGCAGAAAAAATTTAATTTTTCGCTGCAACATTCATAGAACACTTGGCGTCTTGTTGTTAGAAAGTCAGGAATAGATCGCTTAACGAGAACACTCACCGATCGCGCAAATTTTTACCGGTAAATCTGTCGCGCTAACCGAGTTTAGTTCAGTACTGATCGAAAGAGCATTCGGCCAGAAGCATCTTCCTCCTACTTTTGGATAAACAATAAAACATATAAAGCCAAGATAATATGAAAAAGATATTCGTTACCCTGACCGCAGCATTCCTTATTTGTATGACAATGAGTTCCTTTGCTGCCACTGCATCCAATCCTTTAAAGAGCTACAATTCTTCGAAAATCGTTGCTACTTATGTAGAAATGATTACCGTTGGAAGTTCCGAATGGAGTCAGCATTTATTAGCAAAAGATTTTGAATACGTAAACGATGTAAATCGTACAAAAAGTAACCGCACGGAATACTTAAAGTTCTTAAAATCGAACAAAGGTGTCAAGTTCGACTGCGTAACCAAGCATGAAATTTTAGACGAAACAGGTAATTCCTGTATCGCAAAAGCAACGATGAATTTTGGGCATTTCACCCGAGTTGATTACATCACCTTATGTAAAATGGATGAAGGATGGCAAGTGAGCAAGGTGGTTACCACATACCCGTAGAAACTGGGTATTTTGTTTCAGTGTGTTTAAGCCTACATCCCGATGTAGGCTTTTTTGTTACATCAAATCTTTAAACGAATGAGCCATATCTTGGTCTATTATTTGATTAAAAATTAATTATGAAAAAATTTCTATTCACTGTAATACTAATCGCCATTGCTGGAATAGCTGCTTGGGTGATTTGGAAAAGATTCTCAAACGAAAACACGGTTGATTCTCGACATCAAATTCTTGTTGAACGCATTGAAGCCATGGGTAAACTGGAATTGGTGAAGTATAGATTAAGCGACGTTGTTGAACATAAAAACATAAGCATGTATTTGCCGGATGCGTCGGTTTTACTTATTGTAAAAGCGGATGCCGTCGGTTGCGTCGATTTGAGCAGACTGACATCGGATGATGTGGAAGTTTTGGAGGATTCTGTCACGATCCGATTACCGCAACCGGAAATTTGTTATGTACGGATTGACCACGATAATTCTCGCGTTTACGATACGAAAATGGCTTTCTTCCGCGAAGCACAATTGGTTGATGCAGCATATAAAGCAGCTGAGGTACAAATCAGGAAAGAGGTGAAGCAATCCGACATCTTGGAGCAAACGAAAGCAAATGCGACCAACGTATTTCGTCCGCTATTGGAAGGACTGGGTTATAAAAAGATCAATCTGAGCTTTGAATAGGGTTGAAATGTTAACAAAGTGTTAATCACTCCGATGTGCACAACAAATGGAAAATGCCAGCGTTATAAGGGTATAATTTCATAATTTAGGTTAATAATTGGTTTGGTAAACTCCTGAAACTCCCCGTTTCAGGAGTTTTTTTATTAAATCATTTTAACTTCTTTTAAGGAACTATGTTTTTAAAATTCTAAACCTTGAAATTTTTCAGGAAATCTGTTATTCAGATCAAACTTCAAGTTGGAAATCAAAAAATTATCATCGCGAATTCTTCCATCTATATCAACTAATATATAACGAGGTATACCGTTGAATCGAAAAAGCTCTCTCAATGCTAGATATTCATCCGCAGTGATTCGTAGTGAGTTTCTCATAAAGTTTCGCTTGCTATAACTTTCGAAGAAAGCTACATCTGGCGTACCGCTTTCATCTGTTATAAAAACAAAATCGATATTCGGATTATCTTTTAAACTTTGTCGTACAGCCAGCGAACTTTCAATTCCTGTCCGACAAGGCCCGCACCATTGTGCCCAAAAATCAACAATCAAAATTTTACCCGTATAAGGTTTTATTAGCTTTCTGAATAGTTCTGCGGCGGGAGTATTCGGCAGATCATAACCGTTCCTTTTTAATTGGCGAGTGGCACTTATACGCTCAACCTCCTGAGCAATGATAGGCAAATCTGTCGAACGCAACGCAATATCGGTAAACTTGTTAAAAATGCTATCATTAACCGCATAATGTTTTGCAACATTACTGACCTCACGAAGTAACATCAAATGGTAACTAAGCGGCAACTTTTTGCTTGGATATGTCCTCCTGAAGCGATCAGCAGATTGTTGGTCGTCGAGAATTATTTTACCATAAAACGTACGAAGATAAATCGGAGAAAACTCCATGCGATTTAGTAAAAGGTCGAATCCGCTGCCTACTAATAAGGTATGATCATTTAAGTTTATTCGATTAACAAAATTATAGTAGGTCGTGTCAATAGGCATTTTCAAAATAGCATTTGTGGTATCTTGCTGACTATAGTAATCTCTACCCTTCACGTAATTGAATACATATTCCGCAAATTCGACGTCAATTGCATTTCTAAGCAACGTCTTAACATCAAGAGACAATTTCCTATCAGCAAGGTATACTTCGAGATTTCTTAAAGACCTATCCCATTCATTTAGCGCACGTTCTTTGAAAACTTCTGGAGTTAACGTTTTTCTAAACTCTTTAAGAGAATGCGATTCCGGAGCAATCATTTTGTAACCCCAAAGTTCTTCGTTAATTGACTGAAGCGAGCCAGTATATTTTGTGTGTTGAGCCTTGAAGTCCTGATCATATCTGCGACTATTCTCCAGAAAGTCATCCCAGTCCAAAGCAATTCCAAGCGTATTGCCAGGTTCCAAATAGAAAGGAATCCGCAGATTATTAATCTCCATATAATTCGTGGTGGGATGGAATATTTCCATCTTGGCCTTAAAACTTCCATCAGGAAAAATTTGTATGGTACTTGGAACACTTTCACTGGTCATACTATTCCAATTATAGATCATGCCGCTGCTGAATCCCGCCCTTGTATCATAACCTTTTATATATCCCACTATAAAGGCGCTATCCCGCTCAAAAAAAGTTTTGCGATCTATTCCTTTAGCTTTATTTGATTTTGACAAAGCCATTTCTTTCTCCATCCATCTCCCTACCTCCGCTGAGACTTTATTTGACTTTTGATTTGATGATGAATTTAACAAAGAGATACCATACAAAATAGTACCATTCGAATCTGCATAATTCAATGCTTTCGCTTGCTTGGGTAGCGCTGAAAAATACAAACGAAAAGTAGTATCTCCCGACGAAGGAATAATGAATCGTTCACCCAAATCGCCTTTTTGCAAAGAATCTAATTTACACTTCTCCATCGTTTCGGCATCTTCCAAAAATACATCCTTGCCAAATGCAAACCATTCTCCGGGTGTGTGGGATATTCTTATCTCAGCTATCGTATGGATGGGGGATCTTTCTATCTTCTCGATATGCAATATTTTTGTCCTTCTAAATTCGACAGTAGGATTTTTGACTATTTGCGCATGAACATGCAACGAGCAGATGGAAGCGAAAATAATGGAAGCTATAAATTTCATAATAACTGGTAAATATTCTGCAATATACAAGCTTTTACGAATGAGCTTTGTTAAAAAACTTTAAATAGAAATTGAATATTTAATTTGGTTTAGTGGACATCGATATTCTTAGTTTGTTTTGAATAAGGTTACGGCAGTAGATATTTCAATCTAATCAGAAAGAAGAACATTATTCCCGTAAAAAGGATTAAGATGATATCAGGTAGAATAAACGGCTAAATCAACAGTTTCTTTTTAGCCTTAATTAAGCAACATAATAAAAGAATTTACACCGACGCCGATTTCGCTTGCTCATACAAATCCAACACAAAAGCAAGCTGCTCTTCCTGTGATAACTGGGAGTTATCCAACACGATTGCATCTTCGGCTTGGCGCAATGGGCTTTCTTCACGTGTGCTATCGATATGATCTCGGTGCGCCAAGTTTTCGACAACTTCTTCCATCGTCAGCTGTTCGCCTTTTGCAGCCAACTCGGCAAATCGACGTTCCGCACGGATATATGGATCTGCCGTCATGAAGATTTTAAGATTTGCTTTCGGAAAAACGGTTGTACCAATATCTCTGCCGTCCATCACGATATTCCGCTTAGCACCCAACTTTTGCTGTTGCGCAACCATCGCTTCGCGAACCTGCTTTATGGCACTTACTTCGCTTACTTGCGACGATATCTCCATCGTACGAATGGCGTCGGACACATCTTGGCCGTTTAGCAGAATTTCTGTTTTATTGGGATTAGGCACAAAGTCGATATGGATATTCTCCATCGCTTCGTTAATAGCTGGCAAATCATCCAATGCAATATCATGCTGCATGAAATATAATGTCACCGCACGATACATCGCACCGCTATCCACAAATACAAAATGCAACTTTTTAGCTAATGCTTTGGCAACCGTGCTTTTGCCACAAGACGAAAAACCGTCAATAGCGATCACAAAATTTTGCTTCGCCATTAACTTAATCCTCCTATCATAACGCCCGGCTTGCCAATTAATGGTGCCTTAATAAGATTTTCATCAACAATACTTTCCGGGAGGAAAATGTATTTCTTATCGAACATCACGCCGTTTTCGTAATAGCTTACCCAATATTCATTGGTTAAGCCGAAAACTGCGGTGTCAATCGCTTCAATTTTTACAGCAGATTGTGCTGATATATCTCCTAAAGAATGACGTAAAGTCGTTGTTTTCACTTCCCGTCCATCCTTCAAACCATAACCTTTCGAAGAAACCAAAACGTTTTGCAAATCAACGTTCTTCTCATTGATCAAGTATACGTTCCAAACCTTCGCTTCAGGCGATTCGCTCTCTAAAACCACAGCTACATCAACGCCCTCAACTATGTTATCAGGAAGATCTTTTTTCATCGTTACGATTATTTCTTTTTCGTGGTCTTTGCTTTCGTTGTTTTCGCCTTGGTAGCTTTTGTTGCTGTCGTTTTGGCTCCAGCAGCTTTCTTCGGTTTTGGAGCTGTTTCTGCCCATTTTAGCACATCTGCGTAGGTTATCTTCTCCACCTCTGTACCTTTCGGTATTTTGATATTTTGTTTACCTAAGCGAATAAAAGGTCCCCAACGGCCATTTTCGATTTGTGCTTCCTCATTTTCTTCAAAAACACGAATTACTTTATCACGATCTTTCTGACGTTTCTCTTCAATAATCGTGATCGCTTGTTCTTCGCTTACATCCAACGGATCCAATCCTTTTGGCAAAGAATAGAATGCGCTGTTGTGGCGAATATATGGTCCGAATCGACCAATCGCTACCGACATTTCCTTATCCTCAAACAAACCAACTTTCTTAGGCAGTTTGAATAACTCCAATGCATCTTCCAACGTGATTGTTTCGATCATCTGCCCTTTGCGTAAAGAAGCAAAACGTGGCTTCTCTTCATCATCCTGTGCACCGATTTGCACTAAAGGACCGAATTTACCTACGCGAACGCTGATTGGTTTTCCGGAAACTGGATCAACACCCAACTCACGTTCACTGTTTGCGCGATCGGCGTTTTCTAAGGTATCCTGAACTTCTTCGTGGAATGGTCCGTAGAAATCCTGTAACATATCCGTCCACTCCTTCGCACCATGTGCGATTTCATCGAATTCCTTTTCGACTTTAGCCGTAAAATGATAATCGACAATACCTTTAAAGTGTTGAAGAAGAAAATCGTTTACCAACATACCTATATCGGTCGGAAACATCTTATTGCGTTCCGCTCCAGTCATTTCCGTTTTCTTTTCTTCAATGACAGCACCGTTTTGCACCTTCAGCACATCATAATGGCGTTCGCGACCTTCGCGTTCTTCCTTCACGACATAACCACGATTTTGAATCGTAGAAATTGTCGGTGCGTATGTGGAAGGACGGCCTATACCAAGCTCTTCCAGTTTCTTAACTAAAGAAGCTTCCGTGAATCGAGCAGGCGGACGCGAAAATCGCTCTGTTGCAGTAAGATCATTCAGCTGCAACACTTGTCCTTTCGCCAAAGGCGGAAGCAACGCATTATCGCCTTCGTTATCTAAAATACCTTCATGCTCATCATCCGTAGATTCCATGTATACCTTTAGGAAACCATCAAACTGCATGATTTCACCGTTAGCTACAAATTCTTCAGCACGCGTGGAAATATGAATTTTAGCAGTCGTTTTCTCAAACTCGGCCTCACTCATTTGCGAAGCGATAGCACGCTTCCAAATCAATTCATATAAACGCTTTTCGGAGGAATCTACATCCACTGAATGATGCGAAAAGTAGGTCGGACGAATCGCCTCGTGTGCTTCTTGAGCACCGGCAGATTTCGTTCTATATTGTCTTTGTTTGTGGTATTTATCGCCATAAGCATTAACGATTTCTGCACGAGCTGCTTCAATCGCCGTATCCGATAAATTTACGGAATCAGTACGCATATAGGTAATATGTCCGGCTTCATACAATCGCTGCGCCACTTGCATCGTTCGTGCCACGGAAAATCCTAATTTCCTACTTGCTTCCTGCTGTAAGGTTGAAGTAGTAAAAGGTGCAGCCGGATTTCTTTTCGAAGGTTTCTTTTCTAAGGAACTGATTTCGAAGGATGCGCCTAAACAAGCTTCTAGAAAATCGTGCGCTTCTTGCTTTTTGTCGAAACGTTGCGGAAGTTCTGCTTTGAAAAGCTCCTTACCTTTTCCCGTAGCGAAAATGGCTGTTATTTTGAATGAAGCCGTTGCCTCAAATTTATTGATCTCGCGCTCGCGCTCTACAATCAAACGAACTGCGACCGATTGCACGCGGCCAGCTGATAATGATGGCTTCACTTTTCGCCAAAGTACGGGCGATAATTCGAAACCTACCAAACGATCTAAAACACGACGTGCTTGTTGTGCATTCACTAAGTTGTAGTCAATTTGACGTGGCGCTTCGATGGCTCTTAAAATAGCAGGCTTCGTAATTTCGTGGAAAACGATACGTTTTGTTTTATCTTCTTTCAGACCTAAAGTTTCGAAAAGATGCCACGAAATAGCTTCTCCCTCACGGTCCTCATCGGACGCTAACCAAACCGTTTCTGCCTGCTTCGCTAGTTTCTTTAACTCGCTGACTACTGCTTTTTTATCCGAAGGAACTTCATAGCGTTGTTGAAATTTATTGGCGGTATCGATAGCATCGTCGGTCTTCACCAAGTCGCGAATGTGTCCGTAACTCGATTTAACCAAAAAATCCTTTCCTAAATAACCCTCAATCGTCTTGGCCTTCGCAGGGGACTCTACTATCAATAAATTTTTCGCCATCAATGCTGCTTTAGATTCTTGCAAAGAAAGCGATTTCAGAACGTATTGCCAATATATTAAGGCGATTTTCTTGTAAAACTTACCTTTTAGGCGCCTATTTTGTTAATAATATAATGGCTTTAAGGCCATTTATGCAAGAAACGAAACTTGCTACGATGACACGTACATTCTTAACCAAATTAAAATCAAAAAATGTTAAGTCGTTTAATTTAAAGTCGCTGAAATCGAGCAAGATGTCTACTATGAGAGAAAATTTTGAGGTATTAATAAATATTTAACATGAGGATTTCCAAACTTTTTCTAGATTTGCTCCGTATGGAAATGCGATTGGTTCGACTAATGATATGGATAAGCTTTTGGCTATTCTCCGCATCAGCGGCATTGGCCAATGCGCCTATCGAAAAAACCGATATTCATTCCGGAACGTACCTACGTACTTTCGAGCGTAGAATTGACGAATCCAGCATAAATCCGCCGAACCATAATGCCTTCGCCAATCCATTTCTTCGCGCGAGCGTTGATACACATCATGCCTTCCAAGAAGCGATCGAAAGCATCAATGAAATTTCTGTTAGCAAATCAGGAAAAAAGCTTTTTGCCTCCAGCAGGCAAGTTGTCGAACATCACAGCTATCTGCCACGTGCATGTACTTTAGTACTGGATAAAAAATCCGATCCAGACTCCTACCAATATATTCCGCAAAATCAGCGGCATATCCTTTATCTAAATTTCCGAATTTAGTATTTCCTTTTCTCTTTATTGTTCTCGAAAGCTTAGATCATACTTTTTGATCTTCTACGGTTCACGTTTGTAACATGATGTCACGCGCTTAACTATTATATAAAGCGTGCATCTCCACGAACCCTCCTTTCGAGCTATTTTCAAAATGCTTATTTCACATTATTAACGATTCATATTTATATGAAATTGAACTTCCTATTAGTGGGCGTCTTAACATTGGTGGCGACTACTTCCTGTCATTCCGACAAACATCACGCTGAAGAAAAAGGTCATTTTCTAGCTACCTCTCCATTGGTGCAAGACACCACGATTACCAAACAGTATGTCAGTCAAATTCGATCGATTCGGCATATTGAAATTCGTTCGCAAGAACGCGGATATTTAGAAAAAATATTTGTTGACGAAGGACAGTTTGTCCACAAAGGGCAGCTGCTTTTCCAAATCATGCCGAATGTTTACAATGCAGAATTCCACAAAACGGAAGCTGAATTGGAAGCATCTCGTATTGAAGTGCTAAACGCTCAAACCCTATTTGATAAAAACGTCGTTTCACCAAACGAATTGGCATTAGCCAAAGCCAAATACAAACGTGCCGAAGCCGATATGGAATTAGCGAAAGCGCATCTGCAGTTTACACGAATAACAGCTCCTTACGATGGATATGTCGATCATTTAAATCTTCGATTGGGAAGTTTAGTGGACGAAGGCGATTTGTTAACCAGCTTGTCCGACAATAGCCAAATGTGGGTGTATTTCAATGTGCCGGAAGCAGAATATTTGAATTACATGAATAATGCCGATGAACACAATTTGAACGAAGTCAAGTTGTTTCTAGCTAACCAGCAAGTCTTCGATCAATCCGGAAAAGTCGAAACCATCGAAGCTGATTTCAACAATGAAACCGGAAATATTGCTTTCCGTGCTACGTTCCCAAACAAGAAAAACGTATTGAGAAACGGCCAAACGGGAACCATTTTAATGGCTGTACCAATGGAGCATGCCGTCATCATCCCACAGAAAGCAAGTTTCGAGATTATGGATAAAAAATACGTGTACGTCATCGATGCGCATAATCACGTCAAGCTAACGCCTATCACCGTAAAAGCAGAAATGCCCGATCTATTCATTATTAATTCCGGCTTAAAAGGACAAGAGAAAATTTTATTAGAAGGTATTCGTAAGGTGCAAGACGGCGATGAAGTGGAAGTGAAATACGAATCTCCTCGCATGGCGTTTAGCAAACTAAGCTTAGCCAGCGAATAATTAGGTCATTACCTTTTAAACGTGTAAAAAAGATGTTTGAAAAATTCATAAAACGGCCGGTGCTCGCCATCGTGCTTTCTATTGTAATCGTGTTTCTGGGCTTACTGGCCATCGGAACATTACCTATTTCACAATTTCCGGATATTGCGCCTCCGGTGGTTGTTGTCAATATTGCTTATCCGGGAGCAAGCGCAAACGTACTGACGGAATCTGTTTTGATCCCGATGGAAAAATCCATCAACGGTACACCGGGCATGAAATACATGACATCCGACGCAACAAGCGCGGGCGAAGCTACAATCATGGTGTATTTCGATTTGGGAACCGATCCGAGCCAAGCCATGGTCAACGTAAAAACCCGCATCGAACAAGTGACCAATCGTTTGCCGGAATTGGTACAACGCGAAGGTTTGGTGGTAAGTTATACTTCACCAAATATGTTGATGTACGTAAACGTGTACAGTAAGGATCCGAATGCGGATCAGAAATTCTTGTACAACTTCGCAAATGTCAATGTTATTCCGGAAATCGCGCGCTTGAACGGCGTAGGTAGTGCCAAAATATTGGGGAGCCGGATATATGCGATGCGTGTTTGGTTGAATCCGGATCGCATGCGCGCGTACAATATCTCGACCGATGAAGTGATGGAAGCGATGAGCCAACAAAGTATCATCGGAACGCCCGGTCGCCTCGGACAAAGTACCGGTAAACGTTCGCAATCGTTGGAATACGTTTTAACCTACAAAGGTCGATACAACAAAACCGAACAATACGAAAATATTATCATTCGTTCGAATCCCGAAGGCGAAAGCTTGAAACTGAAAGACATCGGAACGGTGGAATTAGGGAGCGAATTCTACGATATTTATTCCAATTTAGATGGCCTTCCCTCCGCTTCCATTACGTTGAAACAAAATTATGGTAGCAATGCAAATGAAGTTATCAAAGAAGTAAAAAGCAAACTAGAAGAGATTAAAGCATCTTCTTTTCCTCCAGGAATGGACTACAAAATTACGTACGATGTTTCCAACTTCCTGAATGCTTCTATTGACAAAGTTGTGCACACACTGGGCGAAGCATTTGTACTCGTTGCGCTGGTGGTCTTTCTATTTTTAGGAGATTGGCGATCGACATTGATTCCCATCATCGCGGTTCCGGTTTCCTTAGTTGGCGCTTTTGTATTTATGCAAGCATTCGGACTCACGATTAACCTAATCACGCTCTTTGCTTTGGTTTTGGCGATTGGTGTGGTGGTGGATGATGCAATTGTAGTGGTGGAAGCCGTGCATGCGAAGATGCATGAAAAACATTTAAGACCTTATCCCGCGGTTGTGGAAGTCATAAAAGAAATCAGCGGAGCTGTCATTGCTATCACCTTATTAATGACTGCGGTATTTGTTCCGGTTGCCTTTATGACCGGACCGGTCGGCGTATTCTTTCGGCAGTTTGCTATTACGATGGCCTGTGCAATCGTGATTTCCGGATTTGTCGCTTTAACGTTGACGCCCGTTTTATGCGCCATGCTGTTGAAACCACATGCTGGCAAAAAGGCAAAGTTAAATCCTGTCGAAAAATTCCTGGCCATTTTCAACAAAAAATTCGATCGACTAAACGTGCGTTATGCTTTATTTCTGAAACGTATTGTCAACCGTCGCTTGGTCACCTTTTTAATGTTAGCCGCATTTTCGGTCGGCATATTTGGCATTTCTTCTACCTTACCTTCCGGATTTATTCCAAACGAAGATCAAGGGATGATTTATGCCATCGTGCAAACGCCTCCCGGATCGACCTTGGAACGCACGAATGATTTGGCTCGCCAGCTTCAAAAAGCAGCGGAGCACGTAGACGGCGTTGCTTCCGTGACGGCTCTAGCCGGATATGAAATCTTGACGGAAGGCCGTGGATCGAATGCCGGAACTTGTTTAATCGAGTTGAAAGATTGGTCGGAACGCAAACATAGCGTTCCGGAAATCATCGAACAACTGGAAGAAGAAACTAAAAATATTTCTGGTGCGACGATCGAGTTCTTCGGCCCGCCGGCAGTTCCTGGATACGGCGCAGCAGGCGGCTTCTCCTTGCGCTTATTGGACAAAACCAACTCCGACGATTATAAGGAACTGGAAAAAGTGAATGATGAATTCATGGCTGCCTTGAGCAAACGGAAAGAACTAACCGGACTGTTTACCTTCTTCTCTGCCAATTATCCGCAATATGAATTGGAAATCGACAATGAAGCTGCCATGCAAAAAGGTGTCAACATCGAAAATGCGATGAACAACCTGTCGATTTTGATTGGTAGTACGTATGAGCAAGGTTTTATCCGATTCGGGACATTCTATAAGGTGTATGTGCAAGCGTCGCCAGAATATCGCGCATTGCCAGATGATATTATGAAGCTGTATGTAAAAAATGATCGCGACGAGATGGTGCCTTATTCTGCATTTATGACCATGCGAAAAACGCATGGATTGAATGAGATCACGCGATACAATATGTATCCTTCTTCGGCAATCAAGGGGGAACCAGCTGCGGGATACAGTACGGGCGAAGCCATTGCAGCAATACAAGAAGTGGCCGCGCAAACGTTGCCTCGTGGTTATGATATTGGTTGGGAAGGATTGACGAAAGATGAGGCCGCGCGCGGACATGAAGCAATTTACATCTTCCTTGTTGTGCTGGGTTTTGTGTATTTGGTATTAGCCGCGCAATATGAAAGTTTTATCATTCCGCTTTCGGTAATTCTATCCTTACCTGCCGGGATATTCGGCACATTTCTATTGCTGAAAATGCTTGGTTTGGCGAACGACGTTTACGCGCAAGTTGGACTGGTTATGCTGGTCGGGTTGCTCGGTAAGAATGCGGTGCTGATTGTAGAATTTGCAATGCAGAAACATGCCGAAGGATTGAGCATTTACCGCGCAGCGGTAATGGGTGCGCGCGTACGTTTCAGACCAATTCTGATGACATCCTTTGCATTCATCGCCGGTATGATTCCGATGGTGATGGCGCACGGACCGGGCGCGATTGGTAACCAAACAATCGGTGCTGCCGCCGCAGGCGGAATGCTTTTAGGAACTATTTTCGGTGTTATCATCGTTCCGGGATTATATTTCATTTTTGGGACGATTGCTAACAAGCGAAAACTGATCAAAGACGAGGAAGAAATGCCATTGCTTGAAAAAATTGAAAACTAATGAAAAGATCACTTTTAACATATACCCTATTCGCTGCAACTGCTTTGATATACAGTTGCGGCGTACCAAAAATAGTGGAGAAGAAAGCATCGACCGATGCACTTCCAACGAAATACGATGATTTGGGTTCGGAAGTAAATGTTGCCGATATGAATTGGAAGCAATATTTCAAAGATCCTTATTTGGAAAAACTGATCGACACCGCACTTCTGCATAATCAGGAGCTGAACATCATGCTGCAGGAAATGGCTATTTCCGGAAATGAAGTGATGGCTAGAAAAGGGGAATATATGCCCTTTGTTGGAGTTCGCGGTGGTGCAGGCGTGGAAAAGCGAAGCGAAAATACGCCTTTGGGAGCCTTGGAGCGCGATGTAGAAATCAGAAACGGCAAAGAAAATCCAGAACCAATGCCAGATTTCGGTGCTGCATTATTCGCTAACTGGGAATTGGATATTTGGAACAAACTCCACAATGCCACGAAAGCTGCACAGCTCCGCTTTTTATCGTCGGTAGAAGGTAAGAATTTTATGGTTACCAATTTGGTGGCCGAAATTGCGCATTCGTACTATGAATTACTGGCACTAGATCAACAGCGCGCCATTTTGCAACAAAATATCAAGCTACAGGAAAGTGCTTTGGAAACAGCCAAGGTGCAAAAAATGGCGACGCGCGTCACAGAGTTGGCGGTAAAAAAATTCGAAGCGGAATTATTGAAAACGCAAAGTTTACAATTCGACATCGATCAGCAACGCGTGGAAACAGAAAACAAACTAAACTATTTAGTCGGTCGATTTCCACAGCACATTGACCGCAGCGAAGCTGACTTTGATGTTGAAAAATTGGCTGCACTGGATGCAGGATTGCCTGCACATTTGTTAAACAATCGTCCGGATGTACGCCAAGCCGAATTGGCGATGGCAGCCGCCGATCTGGATATAAAAGTGGCAAAAGCACGCTTCTATCCTTCGTTGGGTATTTCGGCTAGCATCGGATATCAAGCGTTCAATCCTGCCTATCTATTGAAAACGCCACAATCTTTGGTGTATTCACTTGCTGGAGATTTAGCCGCTCCGCTGATTAACAAAAAAGCGATTCAGGCAGATTATTTGACAGCAAATGCCAAACAGATTCAATCGGTTTACGAATACGAACAAACGGTTTTGAATGCTTATGTAGAAGTTGCAAATCAGCTATCAAAATACCAAAACACGGCTTCAGGAACGCAATACAAAACGCGACAAGTTTCGGCGCTGAATGAATCCATTCGTATTGCGAACGATCTTTTCAATTCTGCACACGCAGATTACATGGAGGTTTTGACCACGCAACGCGATGTGTTGGAGTCTAAATTCGAACTCATCGAATCTCAAAAATCGCAATACAATGCCATGGTCGATTTATACCGATCCCTTGGCGGCGGATGGCACTAAAAGAAAACGGGCTAATCGATCATCATCAATTAGCCCGTTTCTATTATTTCTTTTATCCTAAAGATTGCTTACCAATAAATCCAGCAGGAAAAACACCATAAAAACGACGGAAGCAATTCCATTTGTAGTCATGAAGGCGCGATTGACGCGACTCAAATCTGTGGGACTAACGATGCGATGCTGGTAAACCAATAGCGCACCGTAAAAAGCCAAACCCAAATAATACGGCCAGCTTACCGGAAGATAAAACAACGGCAACAGCACAAACACGAAAGAAAGCACATGCAATCCTTCAGAAATACGCAAAGCCATCGCTCCACCAAACCTTGCCGGAATGGAATGCAAACCGTGTTCCCGATCAAACGATTCATCCTGCAACGCATAAATAATATCAAAACCACTTACCCAAGTCAACACCGCCAATCCGTAAAAAATAGGAACAATGTGGAATTCTCCAGCTACAGCTAAATATGCGCCAACGGGGGCTAAACCTAATCCTAAACCCAACACCAAATGGCAAAGCGGCGAAATGCGTTTCATGTAGGAATAAAACAAAATCACGAACAATGCAACGGGCGCAAGATATAAGCAGAGCGGATTGATAAAATAGGTAGCTACAACAAATATAACGCAATTGATAACGGTAAAGGTCAAAGCTTCCTTCGGCGAAACTCTTCCTGCCGGAATATCTCGTACGACAGTACGATTATTCAGCGCATCAATATCGCGATCCAAATAACGGTTGAAGGCCATCGCGGCATTTCGAGCTGTTACCATGCAGAGTAACATCAATCCGAAAATGATCCATTCAAAGTGAAACAAACCCATCGTACTCGCTAGAAAGAACCCAATAATGGCAAAAGGTAATGCGAAAATACTGTGTGCAAATAGCACCAACGACATATATTTCTTCATCGTTATTCTGGAAGCACAAAGTTTTCGTTGATTTCCGCGATGGCGGTCAATAGTTCATCGCAGCCTAATTTCGTTTCCGACGAAGTTAAAAAGTGCGGAGGAATTTCCTCAAACCATTGCTTCAAAGCGCGTCGAAATTTAGCAATATGCTGATCAGCTTTCACAGCAGAATGCTTATCGGCTTTGGTAAACACCAACATAAATGGCAATCCGTTTTCACCCAGCCAATACACGAAATCTAAATCGATTTTTTGTGGTTCATGGCGACTATCGATCAGCACGAAAACACATTGCAATGTTTCTCTACGTGTCAAATATGCGCGGATAAACTTCTCCCATTCTGCGCGATTTTTCTTAGAAGTTTGTGCAAAGCCATAGCCCGGCAAATCCACCAAATACCATTGATCGTTGATCACGAAATGATTGATAAGTTGCGTTTTTCCTGGCTTTTGCGATGTTTTCGCCAGCGCTTTTCTGCCAGTCATGGCATTAATTAACGAAGATTTACCAACATTGGATCGACCAATAAATGCGTATTCCGGTTTATCGGGCGCGGGCAACTTATCGACTTGGGTATTGCTACAGACAAATTCTGCGGTTTTAATCAACATATGCAAAGGTAGCATTTCTTGCTGAAAACATAATTTTTGGTTAATTTAAGGCCGTAAAAACCAATCCTCCATGTTAGATATTCGCAATATTGTGAAACAGTACGCCAACCATCGCGCGTTGGACGACGTTTCTCTCTTCGTCCCGCACGGGCAAATATTTGGTCTTTTAGGGCCAAATGGTGCAGGAAAAACTTCCCTGATCCGCATTATCAATCAGATTACCGCACCAGATTCTGGTGAGATTTACTTCGATGGCGAATTGTTGCAACCGAAACATATTAGTCAGATTGGTTACCTACCGGAAGAACGCGGTTTGTATAAAAAAATGGAAATCGGTGAGCAGATGATTTATTTAGCTCAACTGAAAGGCCTTTCCAAAGAAGATGCAAAAAAGAAAATCAAATATTGGTTCGAAAAGTTGCAAATCGAAAGCTGGTGGAACAAAAAAGTGGAAGACCTAAGTAAAGGTATGCAGCAGAAAGTGCAATTCGTTGCAACTGTTTTACATGAGCCACAACTCATTATTTTGGATGAACCATTTTCTGGATTTGATCCGGTGAACGCTCAGATTATCCAAGACGAAATTTTGGAATTGAACAAGCGGGGTGCAACGATTATTTACTCCACGCACCGCATGGAATCGGTTGAACAATTGTGTGATCATATTGCGCTAATCAACAAATCGCGCAAAATTCTGGATGGCCCGGTTAAAACTATCAAAGCAGCGCACAAATCGCAAACGTATCGTTTGAGTTACCTACCGAAAAGTACAAACGCCGAATTGCTAAACAGCAATGAACTGTTTACAGTTCTAGAAAGCAAAAAAGATGAGGACGAGCTACACGCAAAAATTCAAATTTCAGCATCTTACGATCTTAACGATGTGCTATCGTTTTTGATTCCGCAGATCCACGTCAAACAGATTTTAGAAATTGTGCCTTCCATGAACGACATTTTCATCGATCAGGTCACTAATAAAAACAACGCTTAAGCCAGCTATCACCATGAACAAAATATCTTTAATCATTCAGCGTGAATATTTTTCTCGTGTTAAAAAGAAGTCCTTCTTGCTGGTTACATTTCTAGCGCCAATTTTATTAATTGGTATGTACGTCGGTATATTTTTCATTATGAAGAAAAGCATGGACGACGCGCATGCTACGGTTTTCGTATTGGACAATCAAGGCGGCATTAGCGAGCAGCTGGAAAGCGACAAAAATGTCACGTACAGCAAATCCAATGTAGAATTGCAAAAGCAAATTGAAGAAATAAAAGGCGAGAAAGACAACGTCAACATCCTGATTATTCCCGAAAACTTTTACGAAACCAAACAAATCGAATTGCTTTCTTCCGGAAAGCCAAACATGGCGACACAAAGCGTGGTAGAAAAACATATTACCACGATTTTGCAAGCGCATCAATACGAAGAATTAGGCATTGATGCGAAGGTAATCCGCGATTTGGACTCCCAAGTTCGTGTACACACGAAGGAATTGACAGACACCGGTGATGCGAAAGATAGTAACAGCGCTATAGCCTTGGGAATTTCCATCGCGTTGGCTTTTATTATTTATTTCTCGTTGTTCCTGTATGGCACACAAGTAATGCGCGGCATTATCGAAGAAAAATCTAATCGTATTGTGGAAGTGATTATTTCATCGGTAAAACCGTTTCAATTGATGATGGGTAAAATCGTCGGAATCGGCTTGGTTGGATTAACGCAATTCTTATTGTGGGTGGTACTGACGGCGGGCTTACTTTCTGCTGCATCCTTTGCGATGGGAAGTTCCGCAAAAGAAATCAGTGCATCCGCATCGCCAAATATAGAGCAAATGGAAAAAGCACAAGAAAGCGGAGGTTTCAATTTAGATGCCGCGTTGGCATCCATCGATTTTCCTGAATTGCTGATCTGTTTCTTCTTTTTCTTTATTGGAGGATATCTTTTGTATAGTGCGCTTTTTGCGGCGGTAGGTTCTGCGGTAGATAATGAAACGGAAACGAATCAATTTATCTTTCCGATAACGATGCCTTTGTTATTCACATACGCGCTTTCTGTTGGTGTTATTCCAGCGAATCCGCACGGGACGGTGGCGACATGGCTCAGCTTCATTCCGCTCACTTCACCGATCGCTATGTTGGTTCGCGTGCCATACGGCGTACCGATGTGGCAAATCGTTACTTCCTTCCTATTGTTAGCAGCAGGATTTCTATTGACGACGTGGGTCGCAGCACGGATTTATCGCGTCGGGATTTTGATGTACGGCAAAAAAGCGAGCTTCAAGGAACTAATTAAATGGTTCAGTTATAAACGTTAATTAGTGTATAATTTATAAAGAAAAATGGCCTTAACATCCGCAGAGATGTTAAGGCCATTTTCATAGCTGAGGATTTTACTTTGTCTTAGAAAATCAAAATCAACAACAAAATAATGATGATGATCGCACCTACAGAAAGGTAAACACCACCACCTAAAGCTTTCGCTTCTTTTTTCAATTCTTTCAATTCTTTTTTCGCGGCTTTACGCTCTGCTCTCGTCATGCTGCTGCGATCCATTGATTTTAATTCGTTGACACGAGCCTCAATTTCTGCAATACGTAGTTCCGCTGCTGGATCGGCAACTGCTTCCGTTTTAGTAGCTGGCTCGTTAGCCAAAACAGGTTGAACAAAAGTGATCGCGCAAAAAAGTGCGATGAATGAAAAATAAAATTTCGCTTTCATAGAATTTAATTTAGTTGATTTAATCATATTGTGTTTCTCACTATAAACTCCATTTTAAGCGAATTGTTTAGCCGAAAGGCAAATTTTGAAAACAAAAAAAGAGGATGCAATTGCATCCTCTGATAAGTACATAATTAACGCCTTTAGCGTCAAGTCGTTTTACAATTTATCGTTTGAGTTTACCGCATTCAATTCTTCGAAAGCTTGTTTCAAACGCGTAACGAATGCATCCTCGCCTTTACGTAACCAAACGCGTGGATCGTAGTATTTTTTGTTTGGAGAATCAGATCCCTCTGGGTTACCGATTTGCGCTTGCAAATAATCATGGTTTTTCGCTTCATATCCGCGAACGCCATCCCAGAATGCCCACTGCATATCCGTATCAATATTCATTTTGATCGCACCGTAAGACAAAGCTTCTGTGATTTCCTCTGGAGAAGAACCAGAACCACCGTGGAATACAAAATTAACCGGTTTCTGTGCTTCTAAAGCAAATTTTTCGCGGATGTATTCTTGTGAATTATGCAAGATAACTGGTTGCAATTTTACGTTACCCGGTTTATATACACCGTGAACGTTTCCAAATGCAGCAGCAACAGTAAATTTATCGGAAATCTTAGATAACTCTTCGTAAGCGTAAGCTACCTCTTCCGGTTGCGTATATAATTTAGAACTATCCACATCTGTATTATCCACACCATCTTCTTCACCGCCAGTTACACCAAGCTCGATTTCGATGGTCATACCTAGTGGTTTCATACGAGCTAAATACTTCGCAGAAATTTCGATATTTTCTTCCAAAGATTCTTCAGAAAGATCCAACATGTGCGACGAGAACAACGGTTTACCATGTTGCGCAAAGAATTTCTCACCAGCATCCAACAATCCGTCGATCCAAGGAAGTAATTTTTTTGCAGCGTGATCCGTATGCAAAATAACAGCTACTCCGTAATGCTCTGCCAATAAATGTACGTGCTGAGCAGCAGAAACTGCACCCAAAACGCAAGCTTTCAGATCATCGTTGTTTGCGGATTTTCCGGCATAGAATTGTGCACCACCGTTAGACAATTGGATAATTACAGGTGAATTTACAGCTTTCGCTGTTTCCATTACTGCATTCAATGAGTTTGTACCAATAATATTAACTGCAGGCAAAGCAAATTTGTGCTCTTTTGCTTTTTCGAATAATTCTTGTACCTGATCTCCTGTCAATACACCTTTAAAATCTTTTAGGCTCATATGTGTGTTGAGATAAATAATTAAAAAAACTTTTGTGACTAAAGATAAGCAAAATACGGGAACTTGAAAAAACATAGTGTAATTAGTACACTATAAATTTACCTTTTTATAGGCTCGCGTCGCCCTTTGGATATACTGAAAATCCCGTATCTTTGTAATTAGATGAAGGTAAACGAACTTTTAAAACGCGCGCTACATTTTGAGTTTCTTTCTCAGGAAGAAGGCGTATTTCTATATCACAACGCGGCAACGGCTGATTTAGCCTATGTGGCGAATGAACTTAGAAAGATACAAGTACCACACGGCAAAGTGACGTGGCAGATTGACCGCAATGTCAACACCACCAACGTATGTATTGCAAATTGTAAGTTTTGTAACTTTTTCCGACGCCCTGGGCACGACGACAGCTACATCACCGACATCGAAACGTATAAGCAAAAGATTGAGGAAACCTTCAAATTCGGTGGCGACCAATTGTTGCTACAAGGAGGACATCATCCCGATTTAGGTTTATCCTTCTACACCGATCTTTACAAACAGCTGAAAGAATTATATCCCAATCTTCGTTTGCACTCTTTAGGTCCACCGGAAATTGCGCATATCGCGAAATTGGAAAACCTACCCCACATCGACGTACTTCGTGCATTAAAGGAATCTGGATTAGATTCATTGCCAGGCGCTGGGGCAGAAATCTTAAACGATCGAGTTCGCCGATTAATTTCTAAGGGAAAATGTGCTGGACAAGAATGGTTAGATGTAATGCGTGCTGCGCACAAAATAAATCTTCCTACATCGGCAACGATGATGTTCGGTCACATTGAAACCATCGAGGAACGCTTTGAGCATTTAGTATGGATTCGGGAAGTTCAAGCTGAAAAACCGGTAGATCATTACGGTTTCATCGCATTTATTCCGTGGCCGTTTCAAGATGATGGCACCTTATTAAAGCGTTTGCGCGGTATCACGAACAATGTAACAGGCGACGAATACATCCGTATGATTGCTCTGAGTAGAATCATGCTTCCGAACGTCAAAAACATTCAAGCTTCTTGGTTAACTGTTGGTAAACGTACCGCGCAATTGTGTTTACATGCTGGGGCAAACGATTTTGGCTCAATCATGATCGAGGAAAATGTAGTATCCGCTGCTGGTGCGCCGCATCGTTTCACTTCGGCTTCTATACAGGAAGCAATCCAGGAAGCAGGATTTGAACCGCAACTTCGCAATCAGATTTACGACTTCCGCAAGATGCCGGAAAACATGGAAATACAGGTTATCGATTATTAACTTCTACCATTTTGAACGAGATAATTAGACACATCGAAGCGATCTTATTTGCTTCGTCCGAGCCGGTGCGCGCTTCGGAAATTATGCAATGGCTGAAAACAGCGCTCGCTATAGATATTACGAAAAAGGAAACACAGGATTTTATCCAGAAAATTCAAGAGAAATACGCCGATGAAGATTTCGTTATGCAGCTGATAAAAGTGAATAACGGATATCAATTCGTCACCAAAGAATCGTACCACGAAACCTTGCAGCATGTTTTCGCACAGCGCGAAAAGAAGAAGATCAGTCAAAGCGCCTTAGAAACATTAGCGATTATCGCTTACCGACAGCCTGTTACAAAACTAGATGTCGAACAGATTCGCGGTGTGGATAGTGATTATACTATCCGAAAATTACTAGAAAAGCGCCTGATTAAAATAACCGGGAAGGCGGCAACGATCGGAAAACCGCTGCTATATGGCACCAGCGATGAGTTCATGAAATATTTCGGACTCAACAAAGTCAGCGATTTGCCAACATTGAAAGATATGTCCACTACGGAAAATAGCATTGGTGACAATAACGAATAGAAAGAAAGGTTACAACATATTGATTTACAAATAATTAAATTTAATAAAAAAGTAGCAGATTCTAATTTTCTTATATATTTTTACAAAAAAATAAGAGATAATTGACTAATGGAAAACGTGATGCAAACGCTGGAAAAAGGACTTTTGGAAGATGAAAAAATCGTTAATTTCAACGGTCCTGAGGATGACGAAGATAGTTTTGATGACGACTTCGAAATCGATGAGATGGATTCTATCGGGGATTTTAATGACGACTTTGACGATGATGACTTTTAGTATTTACAGTAAGTAGTACCATGTACACACAAAAAAGACAGGCTCTAAAGACCTGTCTTTTTTGTTATCTGCTTAACTTCACTATTTTTTGTGCAACTGTTCGTACAAATCGATCACTTTCTTTTGTAAATCAATAACTTCGAGCTCGCGTGTTTGAAGACGATCGCCCAATTCTTTCATCTCTTGTTGCACGCCTTTATTCTCTTCGGAATCCGAATCGGATAACAATAATACTAAGCTCAATTCAAATAAGTTTGCAATTTGGTTTAGTCGAGATAGATTCACGTCTGTAATTCCTGTTTCGATTTTAGAAAAAGCCGGAATTGATATATCCAGTCTTTTTGCCACATCCTCCTGACTCCAGCCTCGCTGATGTCTTAAAAGTCTGATTTTTTTTCCTAATGTATTCATAGATAAATTTTATTGCTTACTAATTACATATTATAAGGCCAATTTAACTAAAAAAAGCAAAAAGAAATAAAAAATAATAAAATTCTACGATTCTTTTAAAAACTTATCCGCAAAACTCGCCATATTGACACCACTATGCGTATTTGAACTCATAAACAGCAGGTTATGGCCATTCGACTGAAACGATTCTAGAAATTGTTCGAGTTCTTTTACATCAGTCATCACATGCAAAGACGGGTGATCAAATGCTTTGGAGAGCGTTTTTTCCAGTGCATCTTTCGGAATGTTATTTTCCTTATAAGTATTTAAATTAACAAATGCTACGGCGTGATCTGATTCTTGCATGGAATGTTCATATTGCATCAAAATATTATTTTCCATAGAATCATAAGGACTTAACTCTATAAATGTTACCAATGCTTGATTCGGAAATTGCTCTTTAATTGCGTGAATGCTCGACCGTAAACGAGCGGGTGTATGTGCAAAATCCTGATAAACTACGCTGCCATTTCGACTAGCTACAAACTCCAAATAGCGGATAGAACTCTTAAAACTTTGTATAGCTTGATAAAATTCTGCTCGCTTAATACCCAACCATTCGCAGACCGTATACGCACCAACAATGTTGGCCAAATTATGTTTACCAAAAACTTTTAATGGATAATCATGTCCACAAACGGTTACGGAAGTAATGCCTTTATTAATACTATAATCCGGAAGTTTATAGCCGTGCCGATTTATTTTCAAATCCTTAGTATCCTCTAGAATCTGATGCAAACTGGTGTTATCTTTATTATAAATCAGTGTTCCTTTCGGCGTAATACTTTCGATGAACTTCCTGAATTGCTCAAAATAGTCTTCGCTGGATATCTGAGTCTTAAAACTATCCCATTCGATACCGGTAATCAAAGCAATATTGGGATGATATAAATGAAACTTAGATCTATTATCTAAAGTCGATGCATAATATTCATCTCCTTCTATAATAATCAATGGGCTCGTGCTTGTCAACTTCACTAAAGAATCAAATCCTTCCAACTGAGCGCCAACCAAATAATCGAACTCTACATTCATCTCTCGCAATACATGCATGACCATACTGGTAACCGTTGTCTTACCATAGGTTCCGGCAATTACGACGCGTGTTTTTTCAACACTTTGTTCGTAAACGAATTCCGGATAAGAATAAATCTTAATTCCCAATTCGCGTGCTTTCAACAATTCAGGATTGTCTTCTACGGCATGTTTACCTAATAGAATAGCATCGAGCTCTTCGGTGATCTTTTCAGGGTACCAGCCTAAGGCTTTGGGAAAGAGATGTGCTTTCTCCAAACGCGATTTTGATGGTTCCACAATCTGATCATCCGAGCCACTAACTTGATGCCCTTGCTCCGCCAAATTAATGGCCAAGTTGTGCATGATGCTTCCACCTATCGCTATAAAATGTATGCGCATATCTTTCTTATCCTATACAGCTTCGCTTTTCAGAAACTTAGCTGCACACCAACGATCCAAAACGTGGTGATTACTGAATACCAAACCGTTAGATTGTGCTTTTTGTTTTATAATATCTAGATCTTCGCCCTCGTAAAATCCCGACAAATATAAACAGCCATTTCCTGATAATACTTGCGAATAAGCTTCTAAATGATCAACTAAAATATTTCGGCTGATGTTTGCTAAGATAATATCGAACGACTTTCCGTCGATTTTATCGATTGATCCAAGTTCAGTTTCTACATTTTTAACGTCATTCAATAGCACGTTCTCCTTCACACTTTCGACGCAAATTTCATCGTAATCGACTGCCAATATGGTTTTCGCACCACACTTCGAAGCTGCTATCGCGAGAATACCCGTGCCACATCCCATATCCAAAACTTCTTTCTCTGCAAAATCATTCTGCAAAACATACGACAACATCATCGCTGTCGTTTGGTGATGACCGGTACCGAAAGACATCTTCGGATCGATGATAATTTCGTATTCGTATTGCGGTTGAGGAGCATGAAAAGTAGCTCGCACATGCAGGCGATTATCTACTGTAATGGGTTGAAAATTACTTTCCCAAAGTACATTCCAATTCTGCTCTTCTACTTCCTGCACATCATATTCGATGTCGTATCCTTCGGTTTCCTGAACAAGAACCGTTTCCAAAGCTGGAATATCCAAATTAGCCGAAGGAATATAGGCTACGAATCCGTTATCGTTATCCTCAAACGTATCGTAACCTATATCGCCTAATGCAGCGATCAGCAAATCTTTTTGCCAAGCTTCTATCGTAGCAGACGAAAAAGCAACTGATGTGTATTTCATATAATTAAGAATTGAATACCTTAACGATATCCAAGAAATCGCGTGATTTAAGAGACGCGCCGCCAATTAATCCGCCATCGATGTCTTCTTGAGAAAACAAGTTTTGTGCGTTGGATGGATTACAGCTACCTCCGTAAAGAATAGTCGTATCGTCAGCTACTTGCTCGCCATATTTCTCAGCAACCGTTTTACGGATGAAAGCGTGTACTTCTTGCGCTTGCTCAGGTGATGCTGTTAAACCTGTGCCAATCGCCCAAACGGGTTCGTAGGCCAATACAACGCGTTTGAACTCGCTTTCCGACAAGTGGAATAAACCACCTTCTAATTGCGTTTTGATCACATCGAAGAAACGGCCCGATTCGCGCTCTTCCTTGGTTTCGCCGATACAGAAAATCGGTGCAAGACCATTTTTTAAAGCTGCATTTGTTTTTTCCGCTAAAAGCGCGTCAGTTTCTTTGAAAATCGCGCGACGCTCTGAATGACCTAAGATCACATATTCAGCACCGACAGATTTTACTTGAGCGCCAGAAATCTCGCCTGTGAAAGCGCCAGCTTCCGCTTCGTGAATATTTTGCGCGCCAATGTGTACATTTTTAACGCCCGAAGAAAGTTTTGCAATGCTGGAAAGGTGGATAGCCGGGCTACAAACCACAACTTCCTGTTCGCCTACAACCTCATCTTTCGCCATGTTAACGATTTCCGAAAATAAGCTCACTCCTTGCTCATAAGTCAAATTCATTTTCCAGTTTCCTGCAACAATATTCTTACGCATAATTTTTATTTTGTTATGTAATGTAAATATTCTGTTCTCAAAGCAGCTGTATGCTGATGTATATGCTCAAATATACGGTAATCGTCTGCATTCGAGGTATTAATTTTTCCACCGAAACGGCGTTTCAGCATAGCTACAAACTTCTTCAAATCATAAGACTCTCTTTTGTGATCTGTAAACCAAAGAAAATCAGGCACAAATTTCGGAATAAATTCGGATATAGCCAATTGAGCGCCCACGCCAACAACAGCTCCTGTTGTGAATTTGGTATGAATGGCCACCATGGCTTGGTCGCCCATTATCAGCCCACATTTCAACAATCCCGTATCTCGTTGTTTAGCTTGTGCATAATCGTAAACCTTGACAGTTTGCCAATCATTACGAAGATTTGAATTGGATGTTCCAGCTCCCAAATTGCAGCCTTCGCCAATTACCGCACAACCTAAATAACCTTCGTGACCTTTTGCAGAATTCCCCCAAATCACCGTATTGTTTATTTCGCCGCAGACGGTGGAACCAGGACCAATCGTAACATTTGGATACAGCTTCGCTCCTGTTTTAATGCGTGCATTATCACAAATAGCCGCCGGTCCTTTTATGAAAATGCCCTCTTCCAAGGTTACGTTCTTGCCGATATATATGGAGCCAGATTTCGTATTTAAAGTAACACCTCGTATAACTGCTTCTTCTGCCAAGAAAACATCTTCCCCTGAGATAACATTGCTACCATCTGGAACTATATAGGAAGAATGTATAGTTTTTATAGCCGATAGATCCTTTTCAATCTCCGAAGCATTCTGCAAGAAAACATCTTCTGGAAAACGGATAAAATTCAATTCGCCTTCAAAATCAATTTGTTGCAAATCGTTGATCTGGGATTCAGCAAAAGCGGAAATACTGCCTATTTTACAAGCGATCCATTCGTTCTGCCACATCAATACCTGATCTTTTAGCAAGGTCGACAAAATCGCATACAATGCATCACTTGGCAACACATTTCCGCGAACTATAATTCCTTCTTCGTTTTGAATTTCATCACCTCCAAACTTACTTCGCAAATAATCTACCGTTATGCAGCGGACCTTAGCAACACCGAACCTTAACGCCCATTTCTCGCGAATAGTATGAATACCAACACGCAAATCTGAAACGGGCCGCGTCGCTACAAGCGGAAGCAAATGATCGCGCCATGGCGAATTATCAAATAGAAAGATAGAATCAATCATATAATAAAGATACAAAACCCATAAAAAAAGTCCCAACTGAAAAGTTGGGACCACTATTTTTATAAATTTCGTAAAATCGAAAATTACTTTTTGTTGTAACGGCTACGGAATTTATCGATACGACCTGCAGTATCTACCAATTTCATTTTACCAGTGTAAAAAGGGTGAGAAGTGTGTGAAATCTCTAATTTCACCAATGGATACTCATTACCATCTTCCCAAGTGGTCGTTTCTTTTGTATCTACACAAGATTTTGTAAGGAAAGCGTAGTCGTTAGACATATCTTTAAAAACAACTAATCTGTAGTTTGATGGGTGCAAATCTTTTTTCATTTTATATTATGATTACTTATATACTTGATAATTGAGGTGCAAAGTTAATGTATTAAACAAATATATTCAAATATTTTCCACTTAATTTTATCGCACGCACTTTTCAATCTTCGCGCTAGAACAGATCAGCTATTTTAGCGCATTTTTACCCTGTAAATTTCCTAGATTTGCAGGTGATAACTTATACAAATAAAAGAAAAAAGTATGGCACTTTCTGCACAGGAGCAACAGCGCAGGCAAAACTTACAGGGAATTATCGATTTGGGGATTGATCCCTACCCTGCTGAGGAGTTTGACGTCAATGTAACAGCAGCCGATATTCTAGAAAATTACGATCGAGATAAATTATTCTACAAAGACATTCGTTTTGCAGGCCGAATTATGAGCCGCCGAATCATGGGGAGTGCGTCTTTCGTGGAGCTTCAAGATTCTACCGGACGTATACAAGCTTATGTAAAGCGCGACGATATTTGTCCGGAGGATGATAAGACCTTATATAATACCGTATTTAAAAAACTATTAGACATCGGCGATATCGTCGGTATTCAAGGTTATGTATTCACCACGCAAACTGGTGAAATCAGTATCCATGTCCAAGAATTGAAAGTGCTTACAAAAGCGCTTCGACCGCTGCCAATTGTGAAAGAGGCAGACGGCAAAGTGTATGATGCATTTACTGATCCCGAACAACGCTACCGTATGCGTTATGTGGATCTGATCGTCAACGCACAAAACAAAGATATCTTCGTAAAACGCACCAAATTATTTAGTGCGATGCGTAATTTCTTTAACGATGCAGGCTACATGGAAGTAGAAACCCCGGTTTTGCAATCTATTCCTGGCGGCGCAGCAGCGCGTCCATTCGTAACGCATCATAATGCATTGGACATCCCATTGTACTTACGTATTGCGAATGAATTATATCTGAAGCGTTTGATCGTTGGTGGGTTTGATGGTGTGTATGAGTTCTCGAAAAACTTCCGTAACGAAGGAATGGATCGCACACACAACCCAGAGTTTACCGCGATGGAAATCTATGTAGCTTATAAAGACTACAATTGGATGATGGATTTTACGGAAAAATTGCTGGAACATTGTGCAACAGCGGTGAACGGCACATCGAAAGCTACTTTCGGTGAGCACCAAATCGATTTTAAAGCGCCGTATGCTCGCGTTACCATGACGGACGCAATCAAGCAATTTACCGGCTTTGACATTTCCGGAAAATCCGAACAGGAGATCCGCGAAGCCGCTCGTGGTATGGGAATCGAAGTAAACGATACCATGGGTAAAGGGAAGTTGATCGACGAAATCTTTGGCGAAAAATGTGAAGGCAACTTTATTCAACCTACATTTATTACGGACTACCCAATCGAAATGTCGCCATTAACGAAAAAGCATCGCGACAACCCGGAATTGACAGAGCGTTTTGAACTCATGGTTTGTGGGAAAGAAATCGCTAATGCATACTCGGAATTAAACGATCCGATTGATCAACGCGCTCGTTTCGAAGATCAGCTTACGCTGTCTGAAAAAGGAGATGATGAAGCAATGTTCATCGATCAGGATTTCTTACGCGCCTTAGAATATGGCATGCCTCCTACTTCCGGATTAGGCATCGGAATGGATCGATTGATTATGTTCTTAACAAACAACGCCTCGATTCAAGAAGTATTATTCTTCCCACAAATGCGTCCCGAAAAAATAGCAAAGGTTTCTTCCGAAGAAGAATTCGCTAATCTTGGCATTCCTGCTGGATGGGTTCCGGTGTTGCAAAAAATGGGATTTGAAACCGTGGATTCGCTTAAAGATGCTAACCCAAACAAAGTATTCAATGATTTGGGCGGCATGCGTAAAAAATTGAAATTGGATCTACCCATGCCTTCGAAAGAAGAAGTTTTAGCATGGTTTGAAGCAGCGAAATAATCATCGCTCATAAAACAAAAAGGGAGAACCGTGCGGTTCTCCCTTTTTTTATGCTTCTACCTTTTGATCGGTAGGCGACGCCGAGCGCCCTTCTGTTCGTTTTCCCGGTCGACTTCTTCCGTACGACCCAATAATAATTTTTCCTCTTTTTGTTTTCTTATCACCTTTACCCATAGTTTTTAGTTTTAATGAACATTAAGATTTAAACTTCAAGTAAGCAATGTATTAATTTATAATGAACTGACCAAATGATAAAAAGACCCTCGGATCTTTTTCTGAAAGAGTAAAAACGCAATAATCACAACCAAACCATCTATAAAACAAGAAAATCCCGCTTTCTTAAAAAAGCAGGATTTCTTAAATATGTAGGAAATGAATTAACCTCTACTATTGTAGTTAGGTGCTTCTTTCGTAATTTGAATATTATGTGGATGGGATTCTCTCAAACCAGCTCCCGTGATCTTCACAAACTGCGCTTCTTGTAATTTTTCAATACTAGCAGCACCGCAATAACCCATGGATGCACGTAAACCGCCAATATATTGATAAACAACTTCTGCCAATGTTCCTTTATAAGGAACGCGCCCAACGATACCTTCAGGAACTAATTTTTTAATATCCTCTTCTACATCTTGGAAGTAACGATCTTTAGAACCTTTTTCCATCGCTTCTACAGATCCCATTCCGCGGTAAGATTTAAATTTCCGTCCTTCGTAGATGATGGTTTCACCAGGGGCTTCTTCCACGCCCGCAAACAAGGAACCAGCCATAATGGTATTTGCTCCAGCAGCAATCGCTTTCGCGATATCACCCGTTTGCTTAATACCACCGTCAGCGATCAAAGGAACACCTGTGCCTTTCAATGCTTTTGCAACCTCGTAAACGGCATATAATTGAGGAACACCAACGCCTGCGATAATACGAGTTGTACAGATCGAACCTGGACCGATACCAACTTTAACCGCATCCGCTCCGGCATCCGCCAAATCCTTCGCCGCTTGCCCTGTTGCAATATTTCCAACAATGACCTGCAACTCCGGATATTTCGCTTTTACTTCTTTCAATTTATTGATGACGCCCAGAGAATGTCCGTGAGCCGTATCAATCGTCACAACATCTACGCCTGCATCAACCAATGCGTCAACGCGATCTAATGTATCATGAGTAACACCAACAGCAGCACCAACTAACAAACGACCGTGCCCGTCTTTAGCTGCGTTCGGGTAATGTCTGTATTTTTGAATGTCTTTAAAAGTAATTAAACCTTTCAAAACACCGTTCTTGTCAACTACAGGCAGCTTTTCAATTTTGTAATCGTGTAAAATTTCTTCTGCCTTAATCAAATCCGTTCCTTCCGGCGCCGTAACCAAATTGGCTTTTGTCATCAATTCAGCAATAGGACGTTGCATATCCTTTTGGAAACGCAAATCTCTGTTCGTGACAATACCTTGTAATTTATTATCACTATCTACCACCGGAATTCCCCCAATTTTGTGGTCGCGCATAATCTGGAAGGCATCTCCTACCGTAGCGGATGTATTTAAAGTAACTGGATCTTGGATCATTCCACTTTCCGAACGCTTTACTTTACGCACTTCCGCAGCTTGCTCTTCAATCGTCATGTTCTTATGCAACATACCAACACCTCCGGCCTGCGCAATAGCAATGGCTAAATCCGCTCCGGTTACGGTATCCATAGCAGCAGATACCAAAGGTATATTAATCTTGATTTTACGAGTAAGATACGTACTTGTATCTACGTCACGAGGCAAAATTTCCGAATAGGCTGGTATTAACAGCACGTCATCGTAAGTAAGTCCTTCAGCTACAAATTTGTGTGGGTCTAATTGCATGGGCAAACATCTAAGGGGTTTTCTATTTGCCGGACAAAACTACCAATAATTTTTGAATCTGAATAATAAAAAATCTCATTTAACAAAAATTAACTAAATCAGAACGAAGTAACCTGTCTTTGGCAAGGTTTTTGCACAAATGCGGAAATATCTATTTTAAAAAGTTTAGTTAATAATTCAGTAAAACACTATGAAAAAAGTACTACTTACTTTGTGTGCTGCAGTTGCTTTAGCATTCGGCGCACAAGAGGCAAAAGCACAAACTCCTTATACAACTGCACTTGGTTTAGGAATTGATTTAGGAGATGGAACTACATTTGTTGGTCCTCAGATCAAACATAGCTTTGGCGGACATAATGCAGGTAATGCTCAAGTTTTGTTCGGTGATAGCTGGACCGTTTTAGGTGTTGATTACTCGTATAATAAGCCAATCCAAGGCGCGAATGGCTTAACTTGGTATTTAGGTGTTGGTCCTCAAGTAATGTTCGGATACGAAAGATCTTTTTTCGCTATTCGTCCGGCAGCGGGTTTAGAATTTAAAGTCCCTCAAGCTCCTTTAGCAATGCACTTCGACTGGAAACCTTGGTGGAACTTGACAAACAACTCAAGCTTCGAACCAGCTCGTTTTTCAATCGGATTAAAATTCACTTTGAACTAAGCTAACGCAGCATTTTCAATATTTGAAACGATCCTTTTGCTTTGCAAAAGGATCGTTTCGTTTGTAAGCTATTTTGAGAGCACAAACTTAACCGTCAATTGTTTGTTATAATAGTTTTCTTTTTTCCTTTTTTTTATACCTTTGCAAATCTTGAATATTTTTATTATTAAACTGAAAATACAACAAATCTTAATTATAACGACTGATAGAAATGCAGAGTAAAGGGCTGATTAAATTTTTGGTTGTAGTGGTATCATTAGCATGCCTCTACTCCCTATCTTTCACTTTTGTGACCCGGAAGGTGGAAAGTGATGCCGCAGAATACGCGAAGGGCGATATGCTCAAAGAAAAAGCGTACTTAGATTCTGTTGCAGGACAAGTGGTGTACAATCTGGGAATCGCGAAATATACCTATCGCGAAGCAAAAGCACGTGAAATTGCTCTTGGATTGGATTTAAAGGGTGGAATGAACGTAACTATGGAAATCTCATTGGATGAGTTGATCCGTAATTTAGCGAACAATCCGAAAGATGAAAACTTCAACAAATCCTTAGCAAGCGCTGTTGCAAAAAGCAGAACAACAAACACGTCGTTAATTGACTTATTTGTTGATGAATACAAAGCAACTAAGGCAGGTACGCCAATCGCCTCTTTCTTTGCTACGAAAGATAACTCGGCATCGGTTAGTGCAAACAGTTCAGAAGGTCAAATCCGTACTTTCTTGAAGCGCGAAGCTGATAACGCAATCGAGAACTCATATAAAGTTTTGCGCACGCGTATTGATAAATTCGGTGTAGCTTCTCCAAACATCCAAATTCAACAAGGTACAAACCGTATTTTGGTTGAACTTCCTGGTATTAAGGATGAAGAGCGTGTACGTAAATTGCTTCAAGGTTCTGCGAAACTGGAGTTCTATGATACGCATAGCAACTTCGACGTTTATCCCATGTTGGAAAACATAGATAAATCTTTAGCGGCTACATTGAAAAGTGAAAAAGGAACAACTCCTGCAAGCACAAAAGATACAACAGCAGCTGATACGAGTGCTTCTGATGAAAACCTATTGGCAAACTTAGGTGCTAAACCTGCCGATTCTGATTCATCGGCTGCAACCGCTCAACTGGCTTCACAAAATCCATTATTTGCGATCTTAAACCCTTCTGTTGGACAAGACCAAAACGGTCAACCGGCTCTTGCTCCTGGTGCAGCAGTTGGTTACGCGAACTTGAAAGATACTGCACGTGTTAACCAATACTTATCACGTCCGGAAGTTCGTTCGATTATCCCTGCGAACTTGAAGTTCATGTGGGCAGTGAAACCAGAGTCTCGCACGCAAGACTTCTTGACGCTTTACGCGATTAAACTAGCGAACACAGAAACTGGTGCAGTAATGACTGGTGATGTGATCACAGATGCAAGCGAAAACTTCGACGAACACAACAAGCCAATCGTTAATATGTCGATGAACGCCGAAGGCGCTCGTCAATGGCGACGGGTTACAGCTCAAGCTGCGCAAAGCAAATCATCCATCGCGATTATTTTGGACGGAGTGGTGTATTCTGCGCCTGGCGTTGACAAAGAAATTGCTGGCGGAAATTCGATGATCTCTGGTAGTTTTACCATCGATGACACCAAAGATTTAGCAAACGTATTAAAAGCAGGTCGTCTACCAACGAGTGCTAAAATTGTTGAAGAAGCGATTGTTGGTCCATCTTTGGGTCAAGCGGCTATTGATGCAGGTGTAAATTCTGCCGTAATCGGTTTTGTTGTCGTGATGATCTTTATGGTTGCTTACTATAGCAACGCAGGTATCGCTGCAAACATCGCGGTAGTATTTAACGTATTTTTCCTATTAGGAATTCTTGCATCGTTGAATGCCGTGCTAACGCTTCCTGGTATTGCCGGTATCGTATTGACGATGGGTACGGCGGTAGATGCGAACGTTTTGATCTACGAACGTATGCGTGAAGAATTGGGCTTGGGTAAATCGATGCGTCAAGCTATTGCGGATGGTTACAAACACGCCATGCCTTCAATTCTCGATTCACAAATTACGACGTTATTAGTAGGTGTGATCTTGTTCTTCACAGGTAGCGGACCGATTCAAGGTTTCGCAACAACGTTGATGATCGGTATTATCACTTCCCTATTCACAGCGATTTTCATTTCTCGTTTGATTTTCGAATACTTGTTAGACAGAAACAAAAAGATTTCGATCTCTTTCCCTTGGTCTGCAAACACGTTGAAGAACGCAAACTTCGGATTTGTAGCTAAACGTAAAACTTACTATGCAATCTCTGCGATCGTATCTGTGTTGTGTATTATCTCGATCTTCACGAAAGGCTTTTCTTTAGGTGTAGATTTCCAAGGTGGTCGTACTTACACCGTACGTTACGATCAGAATGTAAACTTAGAAGAGGTACGTGCTAATCTCGATGGCGTTTTTGGTACAACTACAGAAGTGAAAACATTCGGTAGCGACAACCAAATTAAAGTAACAACTACATATCACATTGAAGAAACTAGCGACGAAGCAGATGCTGAAGTATTAGCGAAGCTAAACGAAGGTTTAACGAAAGTGGATGGTGGTAACAAATACGAGATTCTTTCTCAACAGAAAGTTGGTCCTTCTATTGCAAGCGATATTCGCGACCGCGCAATCTACGCAGCTATCTTCTCGATCTTAATTATTGCAGCGTACATTCTAGTGCGTTTCCGCAGATGGCAATATTCTGCTGCTGCTGCTATTTCGACAACGCATGATGGTATCGTATTGTTGGGTATCTTCTCTGCTTTAGATGGATTGGTACCATTCTCATTGGATATCGATCAGCACTTCGTAGCGGCAATCCTTACGGTATTAGCTTATTCGGTAAATGATACCGTAGTTGTATTCGACCGTTTGAGAGAGTACTTAACGAAACCATTTGGTAAAAACGAAAACCTAGGCGGAACAGTGAATCGTGCCATCAACTCTACGTTGAGTCGTACAATCATCACTTCGTTAACGTTGATCTTCGTTTTAGCAGTATTGTTCATCTTCGGTGGTGAGGTTATTCGTGGATTCTCGTTCGCTATATTGATTGGTATCATCGTAGCGACGTATTCTTCAATCTTCATTGCTGCACCAACGATGTACGATCTAATGCCAGAAAATGAAGCAGTAAAAGAATCTGCTCCAAAAGTAAATGAGGTAAAAACGGTGACTCCTTAGTAGTTCACTTAAAAAGAACAGCCGAAAGGGATTGCTTACAACTGCGTGAGCAATCCCTTTTTTTCGTTTATATGCGAACCAAGGGTTAAGAATCGTTAAATGGATTGACAGCTGCTTCGACAAGTTGTATATTTGACTATTCATAATTTTAGGTTAATAATTGGTTAGTTAAGCATTCCCATTCTCCCCGTTTGGGAATGCTTTTTTTATGTCCTTATCAACCGATGATACATCAGCATCTCCACGATATAACCTGCTTAATTCGCTATTTTTCCGTAGCTTTGACCTTCATTTATTTGATTGTTTATGAACAATAAATTTTCAGTTTTAGGATTGGCTTTAGCGTTAAGCCTAACCGCATGTAATAACAGCGAATCCAATAAATCCGAAAGCGCATCGGAACAAACGCACGAAGGTCATGATCATGCTTTGCATAACACATCTTCCAATGCACAAACACAAACGCCTCCTGCACAACCTGCCGAGCAAGATCCAGCAGCAACGATTCCTACTTTCAAATTCTTTAAAGTGAAATCAGGCTTCGGTTTCGAGAATGCGGATATTCCATCCGGAAAGAATACGGTATTTATCCTATTTGATCCTTCCTGTGGACATTGTCAACAAGAAACACAGGCATTAGCGAAGAACTACGAAAAGTTGAAAGATATCAACTTACTTTACATTTCTATGAACGATCCATCACTGATGTCGAACTTCTTATCGTCTTTTGGAAAAGAATTAGATGGCAAGCCAAACGTAGAAATGTTGTACGATCGTAATCAAGATTTTATCCGTAATTTTCATATCCCGAGCATGTTTCCTGCGAACTATGTTTATGGTCCTGATGGCAAATTAAAGTCCTATTGGGTGGGCGAAAAGCCAATTGCAGATATCTTGGCCGCATTCGCACAATAAACTATCCATGAGAATTGCAATTAATGGCTTTGGACGCATTGGCCGTCATACATTGCGCAATCTCTTACAACGTAATATCGACGGTGTAGAAATTGTTGCGATCAACGATTTGGCAAATGCGGAAACGTTGGCTCACCTTTTCAAATACGATTCGGTTCACGGCCCCGCTCCTATGCAGGTTCGTCACGAACAAAACGTATTGTTTGTTGACGACAAGCAAATTCAAATCATCAATGAGAAAGAGCCTGCTAAGCTACCTTGGTCAATTTTAGGAATTGATGTAGTCGTTGAATCGACTGGTTTTTTTACGTCAGCAGTTTCTGCATCCCAACATTTATCGTCAGGCGCCAAGCAAGTAATTATTTCCGCACCGTCCGCTGATAAAGAAATCCCAACCTTAGTTTTAGGAATCAATGACGATATCTTTGATTGGAACGCGCCGATCTTTTCCAACGCATCCTGCACCACGAATAATGTAGCACCGCTGGTAAAAATATTGGATGATAATTGGTCGATTCAAGACGGATATATCACTACGGTGCATTCGATGACTGGCGATCAGAATTTGCACGATGCACCGCATCGTGATTTACGTCGCGCGCGTGCAGCTTCAAGCTCCATCATTCCTACTTCCACAGGTGCTGCAAAAGCAATTACCAATGTGTTTCCACATTTGGACGGAAAATTAGGCGGAGCTGGAATTCGCGTTCCCGTGTTAAACGGTTCGTTAACAGATTTCACATGTACATTAGCAGCAAAAACAACCGTGGAAGAGATCAACCAAAAGTTTAGGGAAGCAGCCGAAGGTTCGTTGAAAAACGTTTTGTATTATACGGAAGATCCTATTGTATCTGTTGATATCATCAATAATCCCCACTCCTGCGTTTTTGATGCGCAACTAACTTCCATCGTGGGTGGATTAGTAAAAGTGGTGGGTTGGTACGATAACGAATACGGTTATTCCAATCGATTGGTAGATATTATCGAACGTTTAAATAAACTATAAGAAGCTCCTTTAAATCGTTTACAATCGCCCTTCAACGCCTAATCCAAACAGCGCGAAATCATACTTTACTGGATCCTGCGAATCCAGTAATCGCAAATGCTCGGTAAGCTCCAAAGCCATATTCCAATTCACCTGCTTCCCGCTGATCAATCCCAATTGCTTGCCTACGCGTTCAACGTGAACGTCGCATGGACAAATCAAATCAGCAGGACGAATTTTCGACCAAATTCCAAAATCGACGCCGTGATCATCTTTCCTAACCATCCAGCGTAAAAACATATTTAAGCGTTTGCAACTGGATTTCTGAATGGGCGAGCTGATGTGTTTACGCGTACGTTCGGGATAATCCAAAAGCGAAAAGAAATACGACTTGAAATAATTCAGTGCTTGCTCTACTGAAACAGCCTCTTGATCATCCTGTCCCCAAACAAAAGCCATTTCCAAAGAATCGTGGCGACTGTAATGGTAACGTAGGAAAGCGACAAAATAGAGCAAATCGGTATCGTTGAACGTTCGATGCTTGAAGCCAAGCAATTGCTTTAAATCCTGTTCAGCATGATGTTGGATAAATTGGAAAGGTTCTCCATCCATTCGAGCGATCAACTCAGTACATTTATTAATAATCGTCTTACGTTGCCCCCAAGCCAAAACAGCGGCAAACAATCCCATGATTTCCACATCTTGCTGTTTCGTAAAACGATGTGGAATAACAATCGGATCGGAGTCAATAAACGCAGGGCGATTATATTCGGCGACCTTTTGATCCAAAAAAGCTTTTAAATCAAAATTTGCCATATTGTATTTATCCTACAATCTGTTTCCAGATAGCGTCTTTCAATGCTTGGATATTTTTACCGGTAACAGAAGAAATAAAAAGATGAGGAATTCCGGCTGGAACTTCCGCTTTCATCTGTTCCTCCAGCTCTTCATCCAACATATCAGACTTGGTAATAGCCAATAAGCGTGGCTTGTCGATCAATTCCGGATTGTAGGCCGTTAATTCACGTAATAAGATTTCGTATTCCTCGGCAATGGTTCTGTCCGTATCGGCAGGCACCATAAATAGCAGCACGGAGTTACGTTCAATATGTCGAAGAAAACGGTATCCCAAACCTTTCCCCTCCGACGCGCCTTCGATGATTCCGGGAATATCGGCCATCACAAAAGATTTACTATCTCGGTAGGAAACGATTCCCAAATTCGGCACAATCGTCGTAAATGGATAATCGGCAATCTCCGGCTTCGCCGCAGAAACGACAGATAACAAAGTCGACTTGCCCGCATTTGGGAAACCTACCAAACCAACGTCTGCCAGCACCTTCAACTCCAAGATCATCCACTCTTCTTTTCCCGGCATGCCCGGTTGAGAATAGCGCGGTGTTTGCTGTGTTGGCGTTTTAAAATGCCAATTTCCCAAACCACCTTTACCACCCGGAGTTAAAATTTTGGTTTCACCATCTTCGGTAATTTCGAAAATAACCTCGCCAGTTTCGGCATTCTTCGCGATCGTTCCAAGTGGAACTTCCAGAATTTCATCTTTACCCGTAGCGCCAGAGCGCAAAGCACTTCCACCGCGCTCGCCATCGGCAGCGATGATGTGCTTACGATATTTTAAGTGCAACAAAGTCCAGTGGTTGACCGAACCTTTTAAAATGATATGGCCACCACGACCTCCATCTCCCCCATCGGGACCTCCCTTAGCGGTAAACTTGTCTCTATGTAAATGCGCCGAACCGGCACCACCTTTACCCGAACGACAACATACCTTTACATAATCAACAAAATTGGAGCCCTGTGCCATATTATTATTCTTCTAATCGTATTAAACCGCCTTTTTAGCGTCGATCACCTCGGATAATGAAGCGAAAATAGTTTCTATTTCGCCGATTCCGTCGATCTTATTCAATTTACCTTGCGATTCGTAGTAAGGTAAAACGTGAATGGTTTTATTGAAGTATTCTTCAATGCGTTTTTTCAATTTGTCTGCAGCATCATCGGCACGACCTGAAATTTCTTGTCTTTTAGCAATACGTTGCGTCAATTCAATTTCGCTTACGTCTAATGCTAAAACGGCTGTTATCGGCTGTCCAGTTGCTTCTAAAAACTGATCCAATGCTTCCGCTTGCGCTACTGTGCGTGGAAAACCATCGAAAATAAATCCTTTAGCATTTTTATTAGCTTCAATTTCTTGCTCCAACATAGCGATCGTAATCGAATCCGGCACCAAATTACCATCGGCTATTATTTGGCTAACCTGCTTACCCAATTCCGTTTGGTTTTTGATATGGCCACGAAACATATCACCGGTAGAAATGTGATGAAGCTCGTATTTATCAATTAACTTTTCCGATTGAGTGCCCTTTCCCGCACCGGGAGGACCGAAAATTACAAGGTTTAACATAACTAATTGTTATTTTGTTTATTGCAAAATAAAAGCCTAATCCGTGGATAGAATTAGGCTTCGATGTTAACTAAGTGCGCTCAAAGGGAGTCGAACCCCTAACCTCCTGATCCGTAGTCAGGTGCTCTATCCAGTTAAGCTATGAGCGCCGCTACCAAAACAGCCTCAGTAATGCCCGTGTGTTTTGGTGTTGCAAATATAGTAAATCGGTTTATTTAAACAAATATTTTTCACCAAAAAGCTTGAACAAGACATCCTAACTGCTATTCTTTTAATTATCTATCAGGTAATTAACGAAGTGAAAAAAGATCGTCTACACCCAAAAGCTTTCGGCTCGTAAAACCTTCGCCATAGGTTGCTTGAATACTTCGACCAAATTCCCGGGCTCTACCTTCTGTATATAAGATAAAATCAGGCGTGGAGATATAGGTTTGCGGCTCATCGCTATCCGGATCCGTATTGAATTGTGTCGTGTAAGCTAAAATCGACTGTTTCTTAATCTCCCAAAATGGCGTAATATCGATAATGATATCCGGTTGGATATACTTATCTTGTATCAACTGCAAATGCAAGCGTGGACGAAAAGCCTCTTGTAGCTCACCATTCGACTCCGTTTCTACGCGACGTAATCCCGCGAGGAACAGCGAATCGTTTACCAACTTGCTCGCACGACCATGATCGGGGTGCCGATCATCAAGCGCGTTAGTGATAATCAACTCTGGCTGATATTTCCGAATACATTGTATAACCACACGCTGACTAGCTTCATTATTCTCAAAAAACCCATCCTTCAACTCTAAATTTTCACGTATCGCAACACCTAAAATTTTAGCAGCGGCTTCTGCTTCCGAAGCGCGCGTTTCAGCGGTACCACGTGTACCCAATTCCCCGCGCGTCAAATCTACTATTCCAACCTGCTTTCCTTCAGAAACGTACTTCGCAATCACTCCACCCGCTCCAAGCTCCGCATCGTCAGGATGCACAGTGATTACCATCAAATCCAACTTCATATCGTATCTTCTTTATCAAATGCATGATAAAGATAATGTTTAAACGTATATTATAAGTTATAATGAAGTCAAAAAAAATCTAGAAATAGGAAAATTGTAGCTTTTTGAAAATTATCGCTTCCCGGCCATTGGTCTAGCTTGTTCGTATTCACGAATAATTGTTTCTATTGCGTAGTCCTCTTCGGGGTTGTATGTACTTTTAAGATTATGGCCAAAAACACGTGCTACACCTTGATAAAGAAATGCAGTAACGCCACCTTTCATTTCTTTCACCAATTCATAACTTGTGTTTCCGGTTTGCCGCTCAATCAACTTGATCAAAATCTTCCCTTGGGAAATGGATAGATTCTTCACTTCCGAACTGATCTTATATTTGATCTCTGCCTCGCATTCTTTAACTAGTTGCTTTTGGGATTTTCGATCCATCGCGTGCGCCAAATCTCTATCCAATTGCGCATATCGTTTTTGCGCATAAATAGCATAAGGGAGTACACGCAAAACGTTGCGCTTCAAACGCAAATAATCCATCCGCTCCTCTTCATTCTTCCAAGGGCGCACACCAACGACAACAACTTCGGGAATTAAAAAGGTAGGAACGATTTCACCATTATCTAATCTAGCTTTATTGTAAGAGTCGACAGTCAAAGGCTGGCCAGCACCATATTGTGGCAACACCAACTGCTGACTTCGCCCCACTAAGGGCAACAAAACAAGCATGAAGACCGCACAGACCAAAACTCTCATACTGGAACTTAATCGCAATTCAATTTTAAATATAGGTAAAATTTCCTTAAATTTATTTCTATCAAAAATCATGCTAATTTAACACACCCGCTTGAACTAGTAAAGATAAAAGAATTTGAAACAGCTCACAACTTTTGAGGGATGATATGGAAGAATATGTGATTGATATTGAGGCGGAAAACAAAGAGATACGAAAAAGATATCGCGCATTGTTACGAGCATGTAAACCTACGCTACAACGTGGGGACAAACAGGAAATACGTAAGGCGTTTGACCTCTCTTTGGAAAGCCACAAGGATATGCGCCGCAAATCTGGAGAACCTTACATATATCATCCGATTGCAGTAGCACAAATCGCCGCAGAGGAAATCGGCTTGGGTACCACATCTATCGTATGTGCTTTGCTACACGATGTGGTGGAAGATACGAGCATGACCATCGCCGATATTGAGCAACAATTCGGCAAAAAAGTAGCCCGTATCATCGATGGACTAACGAAAATATCTGGAATTTTCGACACGAATAGTTCGATTCAAGCCGAGAATTTTCGAAAAATGCTGCTTACGTTAGCGGATGATGTTCGGGTGATCTTGATTAAGCTAGCTGATCGATTGCATAATATGCGCACCATGGAATTTATGGCGCGCCATAAGCAGTTGAAAATTGCTTCCGAAACCAGCTATTTATACGCTCCCCTCGCACATCGTTTAGGATTGTATGCGATAAAATCCGAATTGGAGGATTTATCCATGAAATACACGGATCCCGATACCTACAAATTTATCGCGCGAAAGCTCAACGAAAAAAAAGCAGAACGCGAAAAATTCATCGCGAGCTTTATCTCTCCCGTCAAAGAAATACTGGCGGGCGAAGGCATCAAAGCCGATGTTTTTGGTCGTCCAAAATCTATCCATTCCATTTGGAATAAGATGCGTAAGAAATCTATCCCATTTGAGGAAGTGTATGATCTTTTCGCCATTCGCGTCATCATCGATACGGTGGATGAAAAAGAAAAGACAGAATGTTGGAAGGTTTATTCCATCGTAACGGATTTATATAGACCTAATCCCGATCGACTTCGTGACTGGATTTCATCCCCTAAAGGTAATGGCTACGAATCTTTGCACACCACATTGATGGGCCCGCGCGGACAATGGGTTGAAGTGCAGATCCGCACAAAACGTATGAACGAGATTGCGGAAAAGGGTTTCGCAGCACATTGGAAGTACAAAGAATCCAACTCAGATAGCGGATTGGATCAATGGATCCAGAAGGTTCGTGACATCTTAAGCACTTCTGAATCGGACGCCATTGATTTTGTCGACGATTTCAAAATGAATTTGTTTTCGGACGAAATTTTCATTTTTACGCCGAAAGGAACGTTAGTACAATTGCCACACAATGCAACCGCATTGGATTTCGCTTTTGAAATTCACTCCGACATTGGTGCAACCTGCATTGGTGCGAAAGTGAATCATAAATTGGTCCCGTTAGCACATCCGTTGCACAATGGGGATCAAGTGGAAATCATTACCTCCAACAAACAAACGCCGAAGGAAGATTGGTTAAATATTGTTGTTACAGCCAAAGCACGTTCTAAAATAAAATCATCCTTAAAGGAAGAAAAGCGACGTGTTGCTGAAGATGGGAAAGAGATTTTAGAGCGTAAACTAAAATCGCTGAAGATTACATACAATACAGACAACATCAATAAGATTTCGAACTTCTTTAAGTTCGCTAGTTCGCAAGATTTGTTTTTTGCGGTAGCGAAAGGCACGATCGATATCAAAAACCTACGTGAATACGCTGCTTCGGAGAAATCGGAAGATCAGAATCACAACCATTTTCAAGCGCACGTATCCGGATTGGTCGACAAGATCAACAAAAAAGATTTGGACACGATTCTGATTGGCGATGATTTACAACAGGTAGATTATACGTTGGCACCATGTTGTAATCCGATTCCGGGTGATGATATTTTTGGCTTTTTGACGGTAAATGAAGGGATAAAAATCCATAGAACGAGTTGCCCGAATGCTTCCCGACTAATGGCTAACTATGGCTACCGTATCCTGAAAGCGCAATGGTCATCTTCTCAACGCAATGTATCTTTCCTTACCGGATTACGCATCGTCGGGATCGATGATGTGGGATTGGTCAATAAAATCACAACGGTTATTTCTCGCAATTTTAACGTGAATATCCGTTCGCTATCGATCTCCAGCAACGAGGGAATTTTCGAAGGCAACATTATGGTTTTTGTTAATGATATTGAACAGCTGGATAACCTGATTAGCAATGTAATGCGCATCCCTGGAATCACCAGCGTGTCACGTTACGAGGCAGAAACGCGAAACTAAGTCTTACTATAGTATATACCAGCAAAATTTGGTAATTTTGCATACAAGAATACGAGGATTGTATGAAGCAAGGTGAAAGCTACGAAACAGTAAAAAAAATATTTGAGGCCTATCTAGAAAACAAAAACCTGCGGAAAACGCCGGAACGTTATGCTATTCTAGAAGAAATCTACTCGCGAACGGATCATTTCGATGTGGAGTCGTTGTACATTCACATGAAAAACAAAAAGTACCGCGTAAGTCGTGCTACCGTTTATAACACATTAGAATTATTGGTTTCTTGCGATTTGGTAACAAAACATCAATTTGGAAGAAACATGGCGCAGTTTGAGAAGTCTTATGGCTACAAACAGCACGACCACGTAATCTGTATTGAATGCAATAAGGTTGTAGAATTTTGTGATCCGCGCATCCATCAAATCCAAAGTATGATGGGTGAGTTATTGAAATTCGAAATCAAACACCATTCTTTGAATCTCTACGGTGTGTGCGAAGATTGTCAAAAGAAAGAAAAATCAGGAAGCGTTAAACAAGCCGTCGTTTCTGAAAACTAATACCGACAGGCTTTTTTGACATAAGTTTCACTTTATTAGATAACAATAGTACTTTTGTTCGGAATAATTGAACACTTCATTTATTCCGAACTTTTTGTTTTTACGAATAGCTGCGTAAATAATTATTTAATCATAATATACAGTTCTATATGCAAGTTGATGTCCTTTTGGGCTTACAATGGGGTGACGAAGGTAAAGGAAAAATCGTCGATGTTTTTTGCCCGAAATACGATTTAATTGCCCGTTTCCAAGGTGGTCCAAATGCTGGTCATACTTTAGAGTTTGACAATAAGAAGTTTGTCTTGAACACCATTCCTTCCGGAATTTTCAATGAGGAAACGCTTAACCTAATCGGTAACGGCGTGGTAATCGATCCAATAATCTTGAAACGTGAATTGGACAACTTGAAACAAGCTGGGTTCGATCCGGTTGCAAAAGGAAAATTGGTACTTGCTCGTAAAGCACATTTAATTTTGCCAACACACCAATTGTTAGATGCCGCTTCGGAGTCAAACATGGGAACTGGCAAAATCGGGTCTACGTTGAAAGGTATCGGACCAACTTACATGGACAAAACAGGCAGAAATGGTCTTCGCGTTGGCGATACCACCTTGCCGGATTTTGCTGATCGTTATGAAAAGTTAAAACAAAAACACCTGTCTATGCTCGCGCATTACGGCGAAATTCCTGATTTCGCGGATCGTGAGAAAGCGTTTTTGGATGCCATTGAATTCTTAAAAACCATTCCACATGTAGATTCGGAACATTTAGTGAATCAATATTTGAAAGATGGAAAACGCGTTTTAGCGGAAGGTGCACAAGGAACTTTATTGGATGTTGACTTCGGGTCATATCCATTTGTGACTTCATCGAACACTACTACAGCTGGCGCCTGCACAGGTTTAGGCATTGCTCCTAACCGCATCGGTTCTGTTTTCGGTATTTTCAAAGCTTACGCAACGCGCGTTGGTGGCGGACCATTCCCAACCGAATTGGACAATGAAGTAGGCGAACGCCTTCGTCAATTGGGTCATGAATTTGGTGCAACGACAGGAAGATCAAGACGTACAGGATGGATTGACATTCCAGCGTTGAAATATGCGATTATGATCAATGGCGTTACCGAATTGATTATGATGAAAGCGGACGTTTTGGATAGCTTCGATAAAATTTATGCATGTACACACTACAAACATAATGGTGAAGTAATTGACTACATGCCGTACGAAATCATTACCAACGAAGCGGAGCCGGTTTATGAGGAAATTGAAGGATGGAATCAAGATTTGACTGGAATTCGTCAACCGAATGAAATCCCGGCAGCGCTTGCTAACTACATCGCTTATTTAGAAAAAGCATTGGAAGTGCCGATCAAATACCTTTCAGTAGGACCAGATCGCGTACAAACCATCGAATTATAAGGCAAAGGAATTACATGCACGCGGCGACGTTTGCGATTGAGTCGGAGGATTTTTTAGCGAAAGCATTATGGTGGGCGGATCAATTCGAAACGGCTTGCTTACTTCATTCTAACTCATTTGACGATCCCTACGCGACATTAAACAGTCTTTTGGCGGTTGGTATTCGTCACGAATTCATAGCTAACGGCGATAATACCTTTTCGGAAATACAAGCATTTCAAACCAAGCATCCTCAGGAATGGATGTTTGGTTTTTTTGGTTACGACCTGAAGAAAGAAACAGAGAATCTACCGACGAATCTTCCCGATCATCTGGCATTTCCAGATGCCTATTTTTTTATTCCCGAAACAATACTAACCTTTGAACAAGGTAAATTGACCATACAAAGTGTTCAAAAACCTGATGACATTTTCGAAAGCATTGTCAAAGCAAATCCTGATTTTTCATCCGTCAAGTTAGATCGACCATTTCAGAAACGTATGACAAAAGCAGGGTATATGCAAGCTTTTGAAGCACTAAAGGAACATATTCGCCGTGGCGACATCTATGAAGTCAATCTGTGCCAAGAATTCTTTCAGGAAGAATGCAACATCCACCCGTTGAGTGCTTATTGGGAATTGAATCGGGTTTCTCCTATGCCCTTCTCTACTTTTTTCAAAATGCACCAACATTATATTCTTTCGGCTTCGCCGGAAAGATTCGTCGCGAGGCGCGGAGATATTTTACTGTCTCAACCTATAAAAGGCACCGCGAAGCGCGGACAGAACATGGAGGAAGACCAACAGATCATTCGTAGCTTGCAAAACGATCCAAAAGAGCAAGCCGAAAATGTGATGATTGTAGATTTGGTACGCAACGATTTAACAAGAAGTGCGAAACCCGGTAGCGTAGCTGCAGAGCGTAAACCACAAGTACACACCTTTCCGCAAGTGCACCAGCTTATTTCTACGATCACTTGCGAGATCGATCCGGAAATTCCTGCGCTAGATGCGATAAAAAATGTATTTCCTCCCGGATCAATGACGGGTGCCCCAAAAGTAAGTGCGATGAAGCTTTGCGATCGGTATGAAGCATCAAAGCGCGGGGTATATTCTGGCGCTGTCGGCTACTTTTCACCGAATGGCGACTTTGATTTCAATGTCGTTATCCGAACGCTTTTATATAACAAAAAATCAGGTTATTTATCTTTCCACACGGGCGGCGCTATTACGATCGATGCTATTGCGGAGAGAGAATACGAAGAGTGTCTCGTGAAAGCCCAAGGAATTTTAAACGCGCTGGGTACCGAAATTGAGTAATTAGGTAACGTAAAGCATGGAGAATTTTCGAACAATTACTACCGCAAATTCACGAACTTGTAAAATTAATACGACAAATTTGAATTTTGCTTCGCTAACGATCTAAATTTATTCGCTCATCTTGAGCATAAAAAATGGAGTTGGGGTATCAGCATTATAATTTCTTTTATTACCAATCCGAAAGCGTAGTAATGCAGATATTTCATTCATAATGCGGGGTTTTCAAATAAAACTTTCAAAGACTTGAAAAGGAACGAAAATTTTAGAATAGCTTAAGTGCTACAAACTCCTAGTACAAGAACTGACAAATCACTACAAATGGACATGTTGGAATGATTTTTGCTCTACGAAAACCACATTAAACCTTTTCTAATTCCCTCATTCTGAATAGGTATTATCACGCCGTAATGATACTTCTTACGGTATTTTTTTGTATTTTTGCAAACATTTCATAGAGGAAGGCATTTTATATAGTAGATGAGACAGCTCAAAATTACACAATCCATTACCAACCGTGAGTCACAGTCGTTAGACAAGTATCTTCACGAAATTGGTAAAGTAGACTTAATTACTGCGGAAGAAGAAGTGATTCTAGCGCAACGCATCCGTGAGGGTGATCAGGTTGCTCTAGAGAAACTTACGAAAACGAATCTACGGTTTGTCGTCTCCGTCGCAAAACAATATCAGAATCAAGGCCTAACATTAGGTGACTTGATCAACGAAGGCAATTTAGGCTTAATTAAAGCGGCGAAGAGATTTGATGAAACCAAAGGATTTAAATTTATTTCTTACGCAGTTTGGTGGATTCGTCAGTCTATCCTACAAGCTATTGCAGAGCAGTCCCGAATTGTCCGTTTGCCATTGAACCAAGTAGGTTCATTGAGCAAAATCAGTAAAGCGTTTTCCAAATTAGAACAGGAGTACGAGCGTGAGCCTTCTCCAGAAGAATTGGCAGACATTCTAGAAACTACCGTAGACAAGGTATCTGATACGTTAAGTAATTCAGGTAGACATGTTTCGATGGATGCACCATTCGTTCAAGGGGAAGAGAACACCTTATTGGATGTATTGGAAAACAAAGATCCTGATACGGACAGCAGTTTAATTGATGAATCACTTTCTGAGGAGATCAAACGCTCATTGGCAACATTAACAGAAAGAGAACGCGAAATTATCGTGTTGTTTTTCGGTTTAGGTTCAAATCACCAGTTGTCTTTGGAAGAGATTGGTGAAAAATTCAGTTTGACTCGCGAGCGTGTTAGACAGATCAAAGACAAGGCACTGCAACGCTTACGTCATACGTCACGTAGTAGGATTTTAAAGTCTTATTTAGGCTAATCCCCAAAAAATATTATTGTTCAATCAAGTGAAATGCGTAGCCGAAAGCTACGCATTTTTTTATGCGCTTAGAAAAAGCTGTACCTTTACGTTGATGATCGAGCTTTACACAGATGGCGCCTCCAGCGGCAATCCCGGACCTGGCGGATACGGAACTATTTTACGAACTATTTATCGCGGAGAAAACGAAGCATTACATGGCAAGTTGATCGAAAAGGAATATTCTGGTGGGTTTCGAAAAACCACTAATAATCGCATGGAACTACTTGCCGTTATCGTTGGCCTAGAAGCGTTGAAATCAATCAACCAGCAAGTGACCATCTATTCGGATTCCAAGTATGTAATTGACGCTATCGATAAAAAATGGGTTTACGGATGGATTCAAAAAGGTTTTCAGGGCAAAAAAAATAAAGACTTGTGGCTGCGTTTAATGCAGTTATATAAATTGCATCAAGTGCGATTAGTTTGGGTAAAAGGACATGCCGGACATCCGCTGAACGAGCGATGCGATCGCTTGGCTGTCGCAGCTTCTAAAAATAAGCCAGAATGGAAAATTGACCATATTTTTGAAGCGGAATCATCGGTATCTTAATGTAAAGTGAACTAACTTATTAAAACAAACTAACAGCTGGAAAATGGAAAAGCCTCGCTCTTTCGAACGAAGCTTTCCACATTTGAAACATATAACCAATCACTATTCTACACTACTCGCTACCACACTATTGGTTGCAGTTGTACTATTATAGACAAATAAACGTGGCTGAATGTTTAATATAAACACAGTTAAAAGATGTTAACATCTTTAAAAAGGAAAATCCCGACAATTTCTTGTCGGGATTTGTACCCAGAGCCGGGATCGAACCGGCATGGATTGCTCCACTGGTGTTTGAGACCAGCGCGTCTACCAATTCCGCCATCTGGGCATCTTATGGCTACTTCGTTTGTTTGAAGTGATGCAAATATAGATACTCTGATCGGATTTGCAAAAAGAAATTAACACGTAATAGCAAATAGACTGATTTATAGCGCAATATTTTTTACTTTATTTCACTTCGAAGAGTTGCAAGATCGAAAACCATAAGAAAAGCTCGAAAATTAGCGGTTGAGCACGTCTGCCATTCTTCGCAAACCTTCCTCAAGCGTTGCTTTTGGACAAGCTACGTTGATTCGGATATAATCTTCGCCATCCGCCACGAATACTTCGCCACCCTCAATGAGCACACCCGCTTCCTTAGCAAAATAAGTAGTCCATCTCGGTTCATTACCTCGTTTCGACAAATAAGGAGAAAGATCTACCCATGCCAAATAGGTCGCTTCCGGAATTCGATATTTTGCCAAAGGCAAATGCTCGTTGAGATACGATTTTAAAAACTGTAAGTTCAAATCCAAATAGGCATTTAACTGTTGCAACCACTCTGCTCCGTGTTCGTAAGCAGCTTGCGTTCCCACGACGCTTAATGGCGAATGGTAATCGTTGAATTTCTTCTTCCAAAGTTGACGTGTTTCTACATCACGAATCATAATATGCGACAACATATTGCCAGCTAAATTGAAACTTTTGCTGGCCGCAGTACAGGTAATTATTCGATTGTAATCTGGCAATACAGTCGCCATCGGAATATGTCTTTCCCTTGCCCTTAACAAATCACAATGTACCTCATCTGAAATTAACCACACATTATTTTCGATACAGATATTGCCTAATTGCTCCAACTCCTCGCGTTTCCAAACACGACCGGTTGGGTTATGTGGGTGACAGAAGATAAATACCCGAACTTTGTTTTCTGGATTTTCGATTTTCGCTTTCATATCAGCAAAATCCATTTCGTAATATCCATCGGTAACACGAAGTGGACTGAAGATCACCCGACGATCGTTCTTAATACCCGCTCTATAAAATGGGGCGTAGGAAGGCGTACAAATCAGCAAAGATTCTTCTTCCGTTGTTAACAATGGAATTAAACGATACAAGGCTTCTACAATTCCAGGAGCAGTAACTAGCTCATCGGTATCTATTTGCCATTGATACCACTTCTCAAACCATCTTTTTAGGACATTCAAATAGTCCTTATCGTAAACCTGCGTGTATCCGAGAATTTTTTTATCCAGCCTTGCTCGAACGGCATCTAAAACAGGTGGCGGACTGGAAAATTCCATATCCGCCACCCACATGCGAATAAATTCTTCATCGCTATAAGGAAGCTGTAAATCTTCTTCTAATGGAAATAGATGCGAACGCCAGCCTTCGTAATTGAAGCTATTGGTAGCTCTTCGATCAATGATTTCATCGAAATTGTATATCATCGGTGCTTAATGATTAAATATTTGTCATATATACAAATATGTCGAAAACACCTATAAATTCCTACGCTGATTTAGCTGTTTGCTGCTAATTCTGTTTTTACCGTTTCGCTTAGCGGTGTTGTTGGATGGCCGATCAATTGTGACAACGTTTTATCGTCACTATAAAGATCTCCGCGCGATGCAGCCACATCCCAACTTGCAATCATCGGAGCAAATGCGTCTGGCACACCAAATTTAATCAACGTTTCGCTGTACTCCTGTTCAGATAAGTTATGGTAAGGAATATTTTTCCCACTTTGTTTAGAAACCTCACTTGCCAAGTCTGCTAATGTGTACGCTTGATCGCCCGCTAACTCATACGTTTTACCTTCATGGCCTTCTCCAGTTAAAATGGCAACGGCAGCATCCGCGAAATCAGCTCGTGAAGCTGATGCAATTTTTCCTTCAGCAGCACTACCGATATAAGCCCCAGCCGCAAGTGAACCTGTGATTGATCCCGTATAGTTTTCTGTATACCAACCGTTGCGTAAAATCGTAAATTCCAATTCAGAATCCTTAATTAGATTTTCGGTTGCTAAATGTTCTTCCGCTAAATTCAAAGTCGACTCATCAGCGCGCAAAAGACTGGTGTAAGCCACGAATTTCACACCAGCAACTTTCGCCGCATCGATTACCGATTGATGTTGGGCAGTACGCTTTCCAATTTCATTCGCAGAAATCAACAAAAGTCGATCGATACCTTCCAGTGCAGCCGCCAATCCTGTCGGCTGGTTGTAATCAAAAGCGCGAACTTCTACCCCCAAACTTTGGGCTTTCTCCGTATTTCTGACTAAAGCAATAATATCTTTAGCACCAATTTGCTCTTTTAATTTCTCTACTACTAAACGACCTAGTTGTCCAGTAGCTCCTGTAATTGCTATTTTCATGATTGTATGTTTGTTTATATGTAATAACTATTGTTACATTAAAAGATAAAAAAATTAGACGTTTAGTCGATCTACAAAATTTTGCAACGTTTGTTTGTTTAGTGAAGTCAAAACAGCACGGTCGGTATCTTCGTATAAACTGTCCAAACATGAATTGATTACCTTTCCTACCGGACATTTATCGTTGGTTTTTGTATTTCGTTTACCCAAAATTTCTGAATTTCGGACACTTTCATACACATCACCTAAACGAATCTCTACACTCGGCATTTTAAGGCGAGAGCCGCCTTCCTTCCCCTTACGACTAACCACCCAGCCATTCTCTTGCAAAACACCCAACTCCCGACGCACCATAACCGGATTCACATTAATACTTCCAGCAATCCACTCCGAACTCAACCACTCGCCTTCATTTTTTGAAAGCAAGGAAAGAATATGCATAGCGGTAGCGAATCTTGTGTTGTTCATATCAATACAAATGTAGCATAGTTTTTAATAGTAACAAAAGATGATACAGATAAAAATAGTCTCTAAGTAGAAACTGACACTCACGTAACAAACGAGTAAGTTAATTAAGAATCGAAAAGTTGCTTTTCAAAGGCTTTTCGAGGAGCTCCGCGAAGCAAAACTTCTCCGCAATACTGATAGCCAACCTTTTCAAAGGTGCGCAACATAGCCTGATTATCGAAATTAGTATCTGCTTTTACACTATAAATACCTTTTGCTTTCGCGAAATCTTCAATGTGCAACAACAGTTGTTGCGCCAAACCTTGTCCAGCGTATTTACCAGATATTGCAACGCGATGAAACACAACGAAAGAACCATTTGTCAACCATTGACCATCAATATGATCGTACGCCGGCTCGTCATCGACAAATAAAGCGCAATAACCGATAATAATTTCACCGTCAACTAAAACGTACCCGGCTCCTTTTACAATATCCTTTTCTATAACAGCTGGATTTGGATAACCATCTTGCCACTGATCGCTTCCATCCGCTTTTCGGCGTTCGATCGCCTGTTTTATTATTTCCCAAATAGCAGTAGCGTCCGCCTGTTCAGCTTGTCGAAAAAGAAAATCCTTGCTCATCAATTGTATTAAAAATAGGTGAAGTGTTGACAAGTTAGCACAAAATTCTTAAAATAGAATACTGAAAATGGCATCGTAAAGCAAGAATATGATACAGAACGAAACACATAAATTGAGTTGGAAGCTTACTCACTTTGATGAATTGACTACAAAGGAACTTTATGAGATTTTGCGATACCGCGCGGAAGTTTTCGTCGTTGAACAAAACTGTGTTTATCAGGATCTAGATAATAAAGACTTACATTGTTTTCATCTGATCGGAAGAAAAAGTGCGGACGCACCATTGGCAGCATATACGCGCATCGTTCCTCCCGGCATCTCCTTCAAAGAACCATCCATCGGTCGTGTACTTACTGCTCCAGCATTCCGCGGATCTTCTTATGGCAAACAGCTCATGCAAGAAAGCATTCGCATCGTGACATCGAAATATCCGAATCAGGGCGTTCGAATCGGTGCACAAACCTATCTTGATCGATTTTATCGCAATCTAGGATTTGAACCAACAGGATCCGTTTATGACGAAGATGGAATCGAGCATGTGGAAATGGTCTTGACATAATTAAAGAAACATAAGTGCACGCCATCTGTTATATGTTCTAACATAGATACAGAAGGCTTAAAATAGGCGTAAAAAAGGGTAATATTAAGCCGATTTATTATGGCATTTAGTTGCCTTAAATCTTTTATTATTACTAAATTTGCGTCATTCTATAGATCATTTTATTTTTAAATGGATAAGTTAACTTATTTGAGTAACGCAGATACCAGCTATATTGAAAACCTTTATCAAACGTATAAAGCGGACCCTAGCTCGGTAGATTTTGGATGGCAGAAGTTTTTTGAAGGTTTCGAATTCGGGCAAACTGCCGACGGTAGCGACAGCGGAAACTTCGACCAAGTATCTGACCACGCAATCAAGGAAATCAACGTTTTGAACATGATCCACGGCTATCGCGATCGTGGTCATTTGTTTACTGATACCAATCCAGTACGCGAACGTCGCAAGTACTATCCGGGCAAAGAGTTGGAAACTTTTGGCCTGTCGGATGCCGATATGGATACGGTTTTCAACGCCGGTGTAGAGATCGGTTTAGGCCCGGTAAAATTGCGCGAAATCCGTCAACTAATTGAAGATACCTACTGCCGTTCTATCGGTGTAGAATTCAGATATATTCGTAATCCGGAAAAAGTAAAATGGTTGCAAGATAGAATGGAAGCGGAACGTAACAAGCCGAACTATTCCAGCGATCAAAAGAAAAGAATTCTTCAGAAAATAAATAAAGCTGTTGTTTTTGAGAGTTTCTTAGGAACAAAATTCTTAGGCCAAAAGCGTTTCTCCTTAGAAGGTGCAGAAAGCTTAATTCCGGCTTTGGATTCCGTTATCGAAAAAGGTGCCGATATCGGTATTCAAGAGTTTATGATTGGTATGGCTCACCGCGGTCGTTTGAACGTGTTGGCCAACATCATGGGCAAATCCTACAAATCGATCTTTTCAGAGTTTGAAGGTAAAATGTACGCGGATGAAGATCCAGAGATGGCATTCGGCGGTGACGTGAAATACCACTTAGGCTTCTCATCCGACATCAAAACCGATAGCGGAAAAGATGTCCATTTAAGTTTGGCACCTAACCCTTCGCATTTGGAAACAGTAGATCCAATCGTTGAAGGTATCGTTCGTTCGAAAATCGACATGAAATATGATGGCGATTCTTCGAAAATTGCTCCAATCCTAATTCATGGTGATGCTGCCGTGGCTGGGCAAGGCGTTGTTTACGAAGTAACGCAAATGTCGAAATTGGATGGCTACAAAACAGGCGGAACCATTCATATCGTAATCAATAATCAAGTAGGATTTACTACGAACTATAAAGATGCGCGCTCGGGAACATATTGTACCGATGTTGCAAAAATCTCTTCGTCTCCAGTTTTCCATGTGAATGGTGATGATGCAGAAGCGGTAGTTTACGCGATCAACCTAGCGGTAGAATACCGTCAAAAATACAAAACCGATGTTTACATCGATTTGCTATGCTACCGTCGTTATGGCCACAACGAAGCGGACGAACCGAAGTTCACGCAGCCTTTATTGTATAAGGCTATCGAGAAACATGCTAATCCAAAAGAACTTTACGCGAAGAAATTGGTCGATGAAGGAAGCATTGACGATAGCTACGCTAAGGAAGTAGAAAAAGAATTCAAAACATACCTACAATCCCAACTAAACGACGCTAAAAAAATCGAGAATATCGAGGATGAAGCGCCAATGTTTGGTGGTGCTTGGAAAGGATTGCGTCCAGCACGCAAAGCAGATTTGGATGTCAATATTACCACGCGAATCTCGGCAGAAGATTTCAAAGCTTTAGCAAAACAAATTACTGATTTGCCGAAAGAGAAAAAATTCTTCCGCAAGATTTCCAAGTTGTTCGAAGATCGTAGCAAAATGATCGAGAAAGATTCGTACGACTGGGCGATGGGTGAATTGATGGCGTATGCAAGTTTACTATCAGAAGGAAAACGCGTTCGTATTTCAGGTCAAGATGTGCAACGTGGTACGTTCTCCCACCGTCATGCTGTATTAACTTTGGAAGATTCCGAGGAGAAATATGTGCCTTTAGCGCAAGTGGATGGTGGCGATCGTTTCAACATCTACAACTCGTTGTTGTCTGAATATGCTGTTTTAGGTTTCGAATATGGTTATGCTTTGGCGAATCCGAATGCATTAACAGTTTGGGAAGCACAGTTTGGAGATTTCTACAATGGCGCTCAAATCATTATCGACCAATATTTAGCGAGTGCGGAGAGTAAGTGGAGACGTTCCAATGGAATGGTATTGATGTTGCCACACGGCATGGAAGGTCAAGGTCCAGAACACTCTTCAGCGCGTATTGAGCGTTTCTTGGAGCTTTGCGCGCACGGAAACATGATTTTAGCAAACTGTACTTCTCCGGCAAACTATTTCCACTTATTAAGACGTCAGTTGGTGCGCGATTTCCGCAAGCCTTTGGTGGTATTTACACCGAAAAGTTTGTTGCGCCATCCGAAAGTAACTTCCAATTTAGCGGATTTCACGGATAAAGATTTCCAACCCGTGTTGGACGATAATTATGTGAAAGCAGGGAATGTAAAACGTGTGCTTTTCTGTTCAGGTAAAGTATATTTCGATCTGTTGGAAAAACAACAAGCCGACAAACGTACTGACGTGGCGATCGTTCGTATTGAGCAATTATACCCTGCTCCTATCGAGCAATTGGCAGAGATTCGTACGAAATACAAAAAAGCAACAGAATTCGTTTGGGTTCAAGAGGAAAACGAAAACATGGGTGCTTGGCCGTACTACTGTCGCAAGTTCCGTAAGTCGGAGGTAGAGTTCACGGATGTAATTTCTAGAACGGAGAATGCAAGTCCAGCGACGGGTTACATGAAAAAACATACGGTTCAACAAGAAGAAATTGTTAATAAATCATTTGCATAAAACAAGCAACACAACAATATGAGCTTAGAGATAAAAGTTCCAACCGTAGGCGAATCGATTACTGAGGTCGTTTTGGCACAGTGGTTAAAAGAAGATGGCGACTACGTAGAAATGGATGAGAACATTGCAGAGTTGGAATCCGACAAAGCAACGTTTGAATTACCGGCTGAACAAGCTGGTATTTTACGCATCATCGCACAAGAAGGCGATACTTTAGAGATCGGTGCAGTAGTTTGTACAATCGAAGAAGGTGACGGTCCTGCGGCTGGCGATAGCGAAAAGAAAGAAGAGAAAAAAGAAGAAACCAAAGCAGCGGAGCCAAGTAAAGCTTCTACGGAAGACGAAAGCGAAGATTCTTACGCTGCCGGAACTGCATCGCCTGCTGCAGCTAAAATATTACGCGAAAAAGGCATTGATGCATCATCAATTAAAGGCACGGGCAAAGACGGCCGTATCACGAAAGAAGATGCTGAAAAAGCACAAGCAAAACCAAAAGCGGAAAGCAAGCCAGCTGCTTCAGCTCCTGCTAAATCAACCAGCGCACCTGTAAGTACTCCGGGAGAACGCAACGAAAGACGTGAGCGCATGAGTTCTTTGCGTAAAACAGTTGCTCGCCGTTTGGTATCCGTGAAAAACGAAACTGCTATGTTGACTACGTTTAACGAAGTAAATATGCAGCCTATCATGGATTTGCGTGCTAAATATAAAGATGCATTTAAGGAGAAACATGGTGTTGGTTTAGGTTTCATGTCATTCTTTACGAAAGCAGTAACTACTGCGATGAAGGAATGGCCTGCTGTAAATGCACGCATTGAGGAAAACGAAATCGTTTATTCGGACTTCGTGGATGTTTCGATCGCGGTTTCCGGACCAAAAGGTTTGGTTGTTCCAATCATTCGCAATGCGGAATCAATGAGCTTACAGCAAATTGAAAAATCCGTTATTGAGTTAGCAGTTAAAGCGCGCGAAAACAAATTGACAATCGACGAAATGACTGGAGGTACTTTCACAATTACTAATGGTGGTGTTTTCGGTTCAATGATGTCTACTCCAATCATCAACGCACCTCAATCTGCTATTTTGGGTATGCACAATATTGTTCAACGTCCGATCGCAGAAAACGGTCAAGTAGTTATCCGCCCAATGATGTACATTGCATTATCTTACGATCACCGTATCATTGACGGTCGTGAGTCAGTTAGCTTCTTGGTTCGTGTAAAACAATTATTAGAAGATCCAGCTCGTTTACTTTTGGAAGTATAATCAGCGTTTCTTTGATATAAAAAAGGCCGAAATCTATATGGATTTCGGCCTTTTCGTTTAGTTCGGATGTCACTACTTATTGCAAAACGTCTAAACTGTTTTTAATAATCTCCAATGCTTCGTTTAATTGCGCTTCCGTGATTACCAACGGTGGAGCAAAACGAATCTTATCACCATGCGTTGGCTTAGCCAACAAACCACTTTCCAGTAATTTGTAGCACAATCGATCTGCAGCATATTCATCCGTATGCTTCACGACGATTGCATTTAGCAATCCTTTTCCACGAACTTCCGCTATGTGTGGATGTTGCCACGATCCGATGGTTTCTCTAAATATTTTACCCAATCGATCTGCATGATCGCTCAAATTTTCATCCTTCAAAACTTGTAAAGCTGCCATCGCCGTGGCCGCTGCAAGTGGACTTCCGCCGAATGTTGAACCATGCTCTCCCGGCTTTATACAAAGCATTACATCATCATTTGCTAACACAGCCGAAATTGGCATCATGCCACCACTCAACGCTTTTCCCAGAATCAATACATCAGGTTTGACTTCTTCGTGATCACAAGCTAACATTTTTCCAGTGCGTGCCAATCCCGTTTGAATTTCGTCGGCAATAAATAAAACGTTTGCTTTGCGACAAATCTGCGCCGCCTCTCGAAGGTATCCTTCCGTCGGAACCACAACGCCCGCCTCTCCTTGGATAGGTTCTACTAAAAACGCCACTACATTTGGATCCGCAACCGAAGTTCTCAACGCCTCCAAATCATTGTACGGAATGGAGATATACCCATCCATATAAGGTCCGAAACCGCTTTTCGCAGAAGGATCTGTACTGAAGGAAATCACATTCAGCGTGCGGCCGTGAAAGTTTTCCGCCGCCGTAATCACCTTTGCCTGGCCGTCGGGAACGCCTTTAACATCATAGCCCCACCTTCTAGCTAATTTGATTGCCGTTTCTACAGCTTCTACCCCGCCATTCATCGGTAAAACTTTATCAAATCCAAACATACTGGTAATAAACGCGGTATATTCTACAAACTTTTCCGAATGAAATGCTCTTGAAGTAAGTGTAAGTTGTCTAGCCTGATCAATAAATGCATTGACAATCTTAGGATGGCAGTGACCTTGATTGACCGCCGAGTACCCAGATAGAAAATCGAAATAACGTCGATCATTTACATCCCAAACAAAAACACCTTCGCCGCGACTCAACACCACCGGCAACGGATGATAATTGTGTGCACCAAATTGTTGTTCTTTTTCGATATGAGCTTGCGTCAATTCGTCGATAGTTACAGGAAAATTCATCATAACATCTTATTGTGTTAGTGTGTAACGAATATAACCAATTCCGTTTGATATATAAATCCGGAAATTGTATACATTTGATCCGTTAATCACGTTAGTGTACTTATGGATAGTAAATCGCCTATCAATCGCCTAAGCGCAGCCGGCTTGCTCATCAGCATCGGCATTATTTTTGGAGATATCGGAACATCTCCACTCTACGTTTTCAAAGCCATCTTTCATCAAGAAATTATTGAGGAAAACCTTGTGCTAGGTAGTTTATCCTGTATTTTTTGGACATTGACTTTGCAAACCACCGTGAAATATGTGATGATCACATTACGCGCCGATAACAATGGCGAAGGAGGAATTCTTTCACTGTATTCCCTCGTCAAACGGAAAGCAAAATGGCTTATCGTTCCAGCCATAATTGGCGCTTCTACCCTACTGGCTGATGGAATGATTACACCGGCAATAACAATATCGTCCGCGGTGGAGGGATTGTCGCTGATGAATGACAACATACCAACGGTGCCTATCGTTGTTATTATCATTTCCTTTCTATTCTTGATTCAACGTTTTGGCACATCTGTGGTGGGCCGGGTATTTGGTCCGGTAATGCTAATTTGGTTTTTGGTCATCGGCACATTGGGATTATTTCATTTGGACGAAGCACCGCGCGTGCTATATGCTTTGAATCCTTGGTACGCGGTGCAAACGATTATGACACATCCGCATTCCCTATTTATTATAGGTGCGATCTTTTTATGTACGACAGGTGCCGAAGCACTTTATTCCGATATGGGACACTGTGGTAAGTCTAATATCAGGATTAGCTGGGTCTTCGTAAAAGCGATGTTGTTGCTGAACTATTTAGGTCAAGGTGCGTGGCTACTTACGCATCAGGGAGATAGACTGGGCGAACTCAATCCATTCTATGGCATCATGCCCGCATGGTTCGTCGTTCCAGGAATTACGATTGCGACGATTGCTGCCATTGTGGCTAGCCAAGCTATGATTTCCGGATCGTACACGCTAATCTCTGAAGCCGTACGGTTAAATATTTGGCCAAAGGTTTCTATCCGATATCCAAGCGATCATAAGGGACAACTTTACGTACCCTCAATCAATTTGATTCTTTTTGTCGGATGTATGTTGATTATTGCGGTATTTCGCAAATCTAGTAATATGGAAGCCGCGTATGGTTTGGCGATTAATATGACATTTATTACCACTACCGTTTTGATGTGTTTTTATATGTGGAGAAAACGCGTATCCAAAATTTGGATTGCTATTTTCGCCGTGATTTACTTGGTGATCGAATTCGCATTTTTAGCTGGAAACTTAGTAAAGTTCACGCATGGCGGATGGTTGACATTAGTATTGGCCGCAGCTATCTTCTTTATTATGTACGCCTGGTATATGGCTCGGAAAATTAAAAATGCCTACGTGCGGTTTGTCGATATCAGAAAATACTACAACATTCTTTCTGATCTTAGTGAGGATGCAACCATACAGCCTTTTGCTTCGCAATTGGTGTATTTGACAAGCGCGAACAGTATACACGAAATAGAATATAAAATCATCTACTCCATCATCAATAAAAAACCGAAACGTGCCGATGTGTACTGGTTAGTGCATGTCGACGTCATGGATACACCGCATTCTCGCGATTATACGGTAGAGCAATTGATTCCAGGTAAATTGATTCGTATTGATTTTAAATTGGGATTTCGTGAAGAACAAAAAATCAGTTTGTTATTTCGGAAAGTTGTGGAAGATATGGTAGCAAAGGGCGAAATCGACATTACTAGTAGGTACGAAACGTTACGTAAACATAAGATTTCGGGAGATTTTAACTTTGTCGTTCTTGAAAAAGTATTCTCGAAGTCCTCGGCCTTAGCTTGGGGAAACCGAATTATAATGGAGGTTTATAAATTATTAAAACACTTTAGTTTAAGCGAAGAAAAGAGCTTCGGATTGGATAGTAGCTTCGTTACAGTAGAGCGGGTTCCGCTCAATATCCCAGATACTAAAGAAGTAAAGTTAAACCGTTTAAAATAGTGGCGATCACTAAAAACAAAAAAGAGGCTTACGCCTCTTTTTTGTTTTTATCCCTCTCGTATGTACTCATATGCCGTTCCTTCTTGGCAGGATAGATATCATCTATCTTAATCAGAATTCCCGTTTCCTCGACTTCTCCAAACTCGTCGTTTAATGCGGTACCGAATGTCATCATCGTAGGTGACAAATTCATGTAAGTATTGATTAATGGTGGAATATTTTCACCCAAAGACCTGATTTGCGTATTCAATACTTTATATCCGTCTTTGTAATCCAATCCATCAAAAATGCCTCTATACTGCGAAATATCTGTTTTATACCCTAAAAAAAGATGATCAGCAGGCTTCGCTAGGTGCTCCTTGTCCGGAAAATAGCAAGCCATAAAGTACATCAACAAATCCCGAGCAACCTCATTATAATGCGGATACATCGTCACTTTTCCAAATAAATACTTGATTTCAGGATGCATAACAACTACAGCGCCCAATCCGTCCCATAAATTATCTAAAGAAAACAGCCCTTTGCGATTATCTATAGAAGGTTGATAATTCGGTTGTACCCAAGATCGTCCTAGCTCTATGGTATTTGGAAGATATTCTTTAATAAACTTGTCAGAGATATCAAAATAATGCGCAGTAGAAAGATGTACTTTGCCTTCAGCATCCACCGCCTGATCGCAACGAATTAAACGGTAGCCCGCGATAATCTCGTTATCGTCAGGATTCCAGGCGATCAATTGATCATAGTTGTGTTCACAGGTATCATTTTCATCAATATCCAACGGCAAGCCCGTTCCGCCTCCTGCTCCTCGGAAAGTAAGCTCACGCAAACGACCGATCTCTCGCATGATGTTCGGCGCCCTATGATAATTGACCAAATAAATTTCGTTATTCCCATTATTAGTATAACGCAAAAATGCTTCGTCGGTCAACTCCGCTTTAATTAAATCTCTATCTACTGGTGCAATAATGTCTTGCATACACTAATTAATTCTATTTTTTGCTAAGAGCCATATCATATACTACACGGCGCACCTCTGCAGCCCAAGCTCGTTCATTTTTGGATGCATCAAAACTGGTATAAGGAATACGTTTTCCGATACAAATTTTTACGCGTTGATTTCTCTGAGAAAACATTTCGTCCGGAAGGTAAAGCATTTCCAAGTTTGCCTTAATACCTACCTTCTGCCGTAATCGCGCGAGATTATAAAAGAAGTTAGAATTTTTGCCGTCAATGTAAACCGGAACAATATCCTTTTTATATTTTTTTGCTTTCGTGACAAAGCTCTTTTTCCATTCTAAATCCTGAATCTTGCCATCTATTTTTCTCGAAACCAATCCAGCCGGAAAAACCAATAAAGCTTGATCGGATGCATACGCATTTTCAATCGCTGCGATACCATTTTTACTTTGATTACCGATCTTATTCACTGGTACGAATAGCGGCTCAAGGTTGCGAATATTTAGAAGAATATCGTTGACTAAAAACTTAACGTCTTTTCGATATCGTCCAATGGCTTGCATAAAAGCTACACCATCCAAACCACCCAATGGATGATTGGAGGCAAAAATAACACTATCGGTAAGCGGAACATTCTCCGCACCTTCCAATACCACTTCTACACCCAACTCCTTTAGCAATGAATCTACAAAATCCAATCCAAAATCGTCCTGATAACGCTGCATGATATAATTGATATCATCTTCGTGAATAATACGACGCAGGTAACTGATGATAGGTTTGGGGATCCAACGGGCTAGCTTAGGGCTTTTTTTATGAATTACGTTCCGTACCTCAATAAATTTTTCTTGCTCTAACGACTCCATAAAGTGCTTTATACCCTACCTCTTTTGTCGTAAAAATACATAATTTATAGCACGTATAATAAGAAGCATGTAAAAAACTGACCTTAAAACCGCAATTAATGGGCATGATCCACTGAATCTTATTAACTTAGCCTTTGATAGAAGCGTGTACAACAATACTGTGACGAAGATAAAAATATGTATATAGGCGAAATAATTTCCAATTTGTATGCAGAAGTGAGTCCACAAGATACGGTTGCCCAAGTGCTAAATCGAATCAATGAGTTTCACTTTCATGGACTTCCTATTGTGCAACAAGATAGTTTCTTAGGTTTGGTGCGTGAGGAGGATTTGCTGGCTGAGGAAGACGATTCTACACGAATCGCTGATTTGAAACACACCGCTCCATTCGTATATCTTTACGACTACCAACATATTTTCGACGGGCTGCAAATAATGAGCGTGCATGATCATGATATTCTTCCAGTCGTGAGCAAGGAACATAAGTACATTGGTATCGTTACCCAAAAAGATATTCTAAAAGCATTAAATCAAACCCTAGCCAACAACGAATCCGGAGCAATCATCATACTGGAAATGGACGCAAAGGATTATGCATTATCGCATGTTGCGCACATTATCGAATCGGAAAACACCAAAATATTAAGCATCGCCTCGCGCCAAGTACCCGATTCTAACCGCATGGAAATGACGATCAAAGTCAATAAAAATAACATTGCAGCCGTGGTTGCATCACTTTGGCGCTTTGATTATGTGGTAAAAGCGACATTTAACGATGGTAGTGATAAAAACGATATTCAAGATCGATATAATCTCTTAATGAACTATCTCGACCTTTAATCAACATTATTTTCGATCTTTGCATCAACAAAGAGCATTTCCGACATGAAAACAACCATAGCCATCTATGGACGCGAATTTAATCCTTCTGTCAATACGTACGTAGAGGCGCTTTTCCGCTATCTCGAATCAAAAAACATTTCGGTATATGTTTACGAAGAATTTTACGGATTTCTTCGCGAACAATCGTATTGCCCCGAACATTTCAAGACGTTCAAGACTTTGTCGGATGTTTCAGCGCATATCGATTTTATGTTGGGATTAGGTGGCGATGGCACCATGTTGTCGGCGGTATCATTAATCCGAGATTCCGGAATTCCTATCGTGGGAATCAACTTCGGCCGTTTAGGTTTCCTAGCCAATATCGCTAAACATGATATTGAAGAAGCCTTGGAAGAAATCTTACGTGGCGATTATACGGTGCAATCACGCTGTGTGCTGTCCGTTTCCAGCCCTGAAGATGAATTGTTTGGCAATGAAAATTTTGCATTAAACGATATCACGGTATTTAAATACGATACCTCCGCCATGATTACGGTACAGACGAAGCTGGATCAGCAATTGTTAAATGATTATTGGGCAGATGGATTGATTATCGCGACACCCACAGGTTCCACGGCATATTCTTTAAGTTGCGGTGGACCGATCATTATGCCAGGAAGCGGGAATTTTGTTATCACGCCCGTATCTCCGCACAACTTAAACGTTCGTCCGATTGTAATATCTGCTGATATGGAATTGGATCTTAAAATTGATAGTCGTACCGAAAAGTATATTTTAAGCTGCGATTCCAGAAGTTTGACGCTCCCCTCCAGCACGACATTGAAAATTAAAAAAGCCGATTTCGAAGTGAATCTTATTCGTTTAAAGAAAGATCAATATTTCAGCATTTTGCGTGAAAAGCTTTTGTGGGGACTAGACGTACGCAACTATTAAGAACTGCCTAGAAGAGCCATTGTAAACATCTCGGCAGAACAACCATTTTAACAATCGCTTGCAAATAGTCTTCAGCGAAAAAGCCTATATTTACAGTCAAAATATAGCTTCACGATCTAGGAAGATTTAGGCAAAAGCACTTCACAAGTAAAACATGGATTTCAAAGACAAGATAAAGAAAGAAACATTACCTCAACATATTGCAATCATTATGGATGGCAACGGGCGTTGGGCGAGAGAACAAGGAGAAGATCGTGTTTTTGGCCATCAGAATGGTGTTAATTCTGTTCGCGAAACGTTGGAAGGCTGTGTCGAAATCGGCGTTCCCTTCGTGACCTTATATGCCTTTTCTACCGAAAATTGGAATCGACCTAAAGAAGAGGTGCAAGCATTGATGGAAATCTTGGTTCACTCTTTATCAAATGAAGTAGAAACATTCCGCAAAAATCGTGTGAAATTACATGCTATTGGAAATATTGAAGATTTACCCGAGCATTGCCAAAAAACTTTACAAGAAACGATTGATAAAACGGATGACAATTCGGTGTGCACATTGACTTTGGCTTTGAGCTATGGAGCGCGTGCGGAGATCGTCAACGCGACCAAAAGGATTACGGAATTAGTAAAAAGCGGCGAAATTTCGTCAACAGATATCGACGACAATTTGTTTGCTTCAAAATTATATACGAGTGGTTTGCCTGATCCCGATTTGATGATTCGCACCAGCGGAGAACAACGAATCAGCAACTTCATGCTTTGGCAAATGGCGTATACAGAATTAGTATTTCTTCCAATCATGTGGCCAGAGTTTACGCGCAAGCATTTGTATGAGTGCATATATAACTACCAAAATCGGGAAAGAAGATTCGGGAAGACTAGCGAACAATTGTAAGTTTTCCGTACTTTTGCCCCTTCTCCGCGATTTAACATTTCTTAAATCTCGCTGAGGGTCTTTTAACATAAATTAACAAGGGATTGGTGTACTTTAGCACCGTCAATAATTAGTAAATGAAGCACATATTCGTTAAACTCGCCTTTATAATAACCTCGCTTTTCGTTTTTTATTCTGCGCAAGCTCAAGTACCCGGAAACCGACCGATTAACGTAAACGATCCGAACGAAATATCCTATCTAAACCAAAAAAACTATACTATCGGTGGCGTAGATGTTACTGGTGTAGAATATTTAGATAAAGATGTTTTAATCACGATTTCCAAATTGAACGTTGGGCAGTATATCGAGGTTCCTAGTGAGCAAACTGCTAGTGTGATTAAAGATTTAATGAATCAAAATCTTTTTGAAGAGGTGCAGTTATATGCTACACGTATTGAAGGGGAAACGATATTCTTTGAAATCCGCGTCGTTGAAAGACCGCGTTTGGCAGGCATAGAAGTGAAAGGTTTGAAGAAAAGTCAAGCCGAAGAAGTGCGTAAACGATTAAATGCAAGCTCAGGAAAAATCGTCAACGAAAACCTGCTTCGTACTACACGATCCACTATTGAAAAATACCTTAGAGAGAAGTCTTATCTATATCCAGACATTAAGATAACTACGACACCAGATTCTACCCAAGCAAATTACCAAACGGTAACTGCTGAGGTAGATAGAAATCGTAAAATCAAAGTTCGTAAAGTAAACTTTACAGGATCAGAAGCCTTTTCCAATCGTCAACTTCGAAAATTTCTGAAAGGGGTAAAACCAAGAGCTTGGTACCGCATATTCGGTCCGGGACGATTCAAGGAAGATAAATACGAAGAAGCGAAAGAGAATTTAATCGCCAAGATGCAAGACAGAGGTTACCGCGATGCGGAAATCCTTAAAGATAGCATTTGGCGATACGATGATAATGAGATTGCGATCGACTTCGACTTGTATGAAGGACCGAAATATTATGTCGGTAACATCACTTGGACAGGTAACTCGAAATATCAAGATTCGATCTTAAACTTGATTTTAGGGATCAACAAAGGCGATGTTTATAGTGAAGAGAAACTAAATGCGCGCCTGCAAGGTCCGACTCGCGCAAGTGATGATATTGCCGCATTGTACCAAAACGACGGTTATTTGACTTTCCAAGTAGAGCCTATCATCAAAAAGATCGATAAAGATACGGTGGATTTAGAGATCCAAATGTTCGAAGGAAAGCAGTACACTATCAATAACGTTATTCTAAAAGGTAACGACGTAACGAATGACCGCGTTGTGCTACGTTCGATCTTCCTTAAACCCGGCATGAAATATTCACGCGAAGCGCTCGTTAGTAGTATTCGAGAGATTTCGCAGTTGGGTATGTTCGATGAACAGAAGATTACACCAAATCCGGCGAAGAATTTAAATATGGAAGAAGGAACTACTGATTTGGAGTTCACTGTTGCTGAAAAAGCATCCGACCAGGTGGAATTATCCGGTGGTTACGGTGCTGGGCAAGTGATTGGTACGCTAGGTTTGAATTTCAATAACTTCTCTACCAAAAATTTCTTCAAAAAAGATTCCTGGAAACCGCTTCCTCGCGGTGATGGCCAACGTTTAAGTATTCGTGGTCAAACATCCGGCAGAAGATATCAATCTTACAACTTCTCATTCTCCGAGCCTTGGTTAGGTGGTAAAAAACCCATTTACTTTGGTTTAAACGCTTATGTTTCCAACATGCGTGAGATGTTCTTCGGACGAGACGGACAATGGACAGAGCGTGAAAACGCACCTTTCATTAATATGCATGGTGTTACAGCAACCCTAGGTCGTCGGTTGAATTGGCCAGATCGCTATTTCCAAGTGAATAGTTCCCTATCGTTCCAACGTTACGTATTAAATAATTACCAAGGATTGTTCTTGTTTGCGGACGGCGATTCTTACAATATCAACTTTACTCAGGAAATCAGTCGCAACACAGTTGATGCACCGATTTATCCCACTTCAGGATCAAACATTCGTTTGAGCGTGCAATTAACGCCTCCATATTCATTGTGGAATAATATTGATTATAAAACAGCTCCAGCAAATGAAGTGTATAAATTCGTAGAATACCACAAATGGAAATTCGATTCGCAATGGTACACCACGATTGCAGGCAAATTGGTATTAAAATCACAAGCGCAATTTGGTTATTTAGGTATGTATGGTGGCGATGCGCCAATCTCTCCTTTCGAGCGTTTCGTGTTAGGTGGTGACGGTATGCAAGGTTTCGACTTCTTGCAAGGTACAGAGATCATTGCCATGCGTGGTTACGCGAATGGTACGGTTATTCCAGAATCAACTGGAAATGGTACCGCTGCTCAAAACATCGCCGTACGTTCGGGATCGCCGCTCTACGCACGTTATCAACTGGAATTACGTCACCCAATTATGTTGAATGAACAAGCTACCGTATTTGCTTTAGCATTCGCGGAAGCGGGTAATACATGGAATAGTTTCCAAGAATTTAATCCTTTCAAAGTTCGTCGTACAGTTGGTATCGGTGCACGTATCTTCTTACCAATCTTTGGTATGTTAGGTATCGATTATGGTCACGCATTTGATCCGATTCCGGGAATGGCTGAGAGCCGCTGGAGACAGAATTTCACGTTTAGTATCATCCAGAATATGGGTGGTTTCTAAAAACTTTAAAAACACATATATGCAAAGGCTGCCAGGAAAGGTAGCCTTTGTTGTTTAAAACGATTGAGATCGCATTCGAGATAAGTTGATCGACGGGAAAAAACTTAGTTGTAATCAGTTAAATTTAAGTTAAAAGTAACCTTAGGTTTGTTTTGAGGATGATTATTTTTTGTTTATTTGTATAAATAGTGAACTATCTGCACGTGGAAATAAACTTTTTTACGTTTGGATTGTCAGACAAAATAAAACAATCGAAAACTAAAACATATGTCGATGAAAAAGATACTGATGATTATGGGCTCACTTGGGCTGATGTGCACAGCAGGACTTGCGCAACAAAAATTGGCTTACATCAATTCGGAATATGTTTTGAAACATATTCCAGAATATTCCGCCGCACAGAAACAGTTGGATGATCTTTCTACAAAATGGCAGGAAGAAGTTGACGGAAAATATGCGGAAATTGAACGTTTATATAAGGCGTATCAAAATGATCAAACGTTACTGAATGATGATATGCGCAGACGTCGTGAAGACGAGATTGTGAACAAAGAACGTGAAGTAAAGGAACTTCAACGCCAACGTTTCGGTTTCGAAGGAGAACTGTTTAAGCAACGCACAAAATTGGTTCAACCGATCCAAGATCGCTTAACTAAAGCGATTAACGATTTAGCTGCCGCGGAAAGTTTAGATCTTATTTTAGATAAAGGATCTGAAACTTCTTTCTTATTTGCAAACCCTTCTTTAGACAAAAGCAATACGCTGATTACAAAGTTGGGTTTCAAACCTGATCCGAAATTAGCAGATTAATATATTTTTAGTATAATTGCGCAAACTAATAAGATTAACAAATAAACAAACAACTTATAGTCGTATAAGATTAACATGAAAAGAATGAAGAATGTATGGAAAGGTGTTGTTGTAGCAGCGGGGTTATTGGTCGCTACACAGGTGAGTAATGCACAGCAGAAAATCGGGCATATCAATTCGCAAGAATTGATGCAAGCAACGCCTGAGTTCAAAAATGCGCAAACACAAATACAAACCTTGAGAGAAACGAAAGATAAGGAATATCAAGGGATGGTGGAGTTGTATCAAAAGAAACAAACAGAAGCCAACGAAAAAGCAATGAACCGTAGCGAGGCAAACAAGGCTACTTTAGACACGGAAATTCAAGGTTTGGTAGCCGAAATGCGTCAAATGGAGGAGCGTATCCAAACGACAGGAAACCAAGCACAAGAGGAATTGCAAAAAAAATATCAGGAGTTAATGAGTCCTATCGAAACTAAAGTGATGACAGCAATCAACGCGGTAGCAAAGGATAAAGGATATGCTTATATCTTAGATTTGGCTAGCGGTAGTTTATTGTACTTCGAAGGCGGTGAAGACCTAACTGCTGCGGTAAAAACTAAATTGGGTATTTAGTAAACCCTGAAAACCGATTTTAAAGAGCCGTAACGTGAATGCGTTACGGCTCTTTTTCGTTTTTTACCTATTAATCAATTTTTATTATTTCTAAATAGTTTATTATGCATGCATAGTAATATAGGATTTAATATATTTGTGAATACTGATTATAAAACGATGATAGCTCAATTTCTATTTGCGATATTATTAGTTGCGGCGGGAGTGATCTTTTTCAAGAATGCGTCAAAGATTTATCGAAATATTCGATTAGGTAAGTCAGTAGATCGCTTTGACTCGCCTTCGGAACGTTTAAAAACAATGCTATTGGTCGCGTTTGGACAAAAGAAGATGTTCAAACGTCCGATTCCTGCATTGCTGCATTTATTAGTTTATTTGGGTTTCGTCATCATCAACATCGAAATGTTGGAGATTGTAATAGATGGTGTAGCAGGAACCCATCGTATTTTTGCATTTCTCGGAGGTTTCTATGATTTTCTAATAGCGAGTTTTGAAGTTCTAGCGTTCTTAGTCTTGGCCTCTTGTGCGATCTTCCTCGTCCGCAGAAATATCTTACGTTTAAAACGTTTAAATCAAAAGGAATTAGACAATTGGCCACGTACAGATGCTAACCTTATTTTGGCAGCTGAAATCTTATTAATGGCTGCATTTCTTTTTATGAATGCAGCAGATTTCAAATTACAACAATTAGGCGCACCACATTACACCGCGGCAGGAAGTTTTCCAATCAGTCAATATTTAACGACAATGCTTCCTGAAAATATCGACACGTTGATGATGATGGAAAGATTCTTTTGGTGGTTTCATATCATCGGTGTTCTTGCTTTTCTAAACTATTTGCCTGTTTCTAAACATTTGCATATCCTCTTGGCATTCCCCAACACCTATTTTAGCAATCTAAAAAAGAAAGGTCAGTTCGAGAATATGAGCAGCGTAACGGCGGAAGTGCGCGCGATGCTGGATCCATCGTTACCTCCACCGGACGCCGAAGTAAGTCGATTTGGCGTGAAGGATGTACACGATTTGACTTGGAAAAACTTGCTGGATGCATACACATGTACAGAGTGCGGACGTTGTACCGCGTCTTGTCCAGCGAACGCGACCGGAAAATTGCTTTCTCCACGCAAAATAATGATGGATACACGCGATAGATTGAGTGACGTAGGTAAGAATATAGACGCGAACAAAGGTACTTTCGTGGATGATGGAAAGTCGTTGATCGACAACCACATTACTCGTGAGGAAATTTGGGCTTGTACCACATGTAACGCTTGCGTAGAAGCCTGCCCTGTCAACATCGATCCTTTACAAATTATCATGGGACTTCGCCAATATGCTATTATGGAAGAATCGAAAGGTCCGGCGAGCATCAATAATATGTTGGGCAACTTAGAAAACAACGGTGCACCTTGGAAATACGCGCAAGCAGATCGCGCAAATTGGACGAACTCGTAACTAAACATCTCATGGAAAATCAATTTCATATTCCTACTGCAGCAGAATTATTGGCTAAAGGCGAATCGCCCGATTTACTTTTCTGGGTAGGTTGCGCCGGAAGTTTCGATGAGCGCGCACAACGTATCACAAAAGATATTTGTAAAATCCTTCACCACGTAGGTATTAAATATGCCATTCTAGGAACGGAAGAAAGCTGTACGGGTGATCCTGCAAAGAGAGCCGGCAACGAATTTCTTTTTCAAATGCAGGCAATGATGAACATTCAGGTGCTGGATGGTTACGAAATTAAAAAAATCGTTACTGCATGTCCGCATTGTTTCAACACGATAAAAAATGAATACCCGGAGTTGGGTGGAAATTATGAAGTTATTCATCACACGCAACTTATCCAATCGTTGATCGATGAAGGAAAGCTGAAGCCAAACGACGGACATGCTTTCAAAGGGAAAAAAATTACTTATCACGACCCATGTTATTTAGGAAGAGCCAATGAGGTTTACGAAGCGCCACGGAAAGTATTGGAAACGCTGGATACAGATCTTGTTGAGCTGAAACGCTGTAAAAGCAATGGATTATGTTGTGGTGCTGGCGGCGCACAAATGTTCAAAGAGCCTGAGCCGGGCAAGAAGGATGTCAACATAGAGCGTATTGAAGATGTCATTGAATCCAAAGCAGATATCGTTGCTGCCGCATGTCCATTCTGCATGACCATGCTGCGCGATGGTGTAAAAATCAAAGAAAAGGAAGATAGCATACAAGTTTTAGACATCGCAGAAGTCACTGTAAAGGCGAATAATATATAGCGTACACGTTACTAGAAAAAAAGCGCATCAGGTCGGATTGATTATTGAAATTATCGCGTAGTTTTGTACAGCAATTTATTTCAGATCAATCCGGCTGTGAACAATCGATATACGCCTTCCCCCCTCCCCGATTTACGTGAAACGCACGCAATACGGATCATCATTACGCTAATAATTGTACTATTCACCCTAGTTTCAGCAAATGCACAGGAACGGGATGACAGAGCTACTATCGTAAATTTCAAAGGCATTCAATTTATGAGTCCGGACAGTTTGTTTTACACCAACTTTCGATTCCGGATGCAAAATAGGTTAAAGTACACCAACATCTTAGACAACGAACGAAACAACGAATGGGAAGCACGTGTTCGTCGTTTACGTCTACGTATGGATGGATATATTTACACACCACGCATATCATACAGTGTGCAGTTAGCTTTTACTCGTGGCGATCAGGATTTTGATGATACCGGGGTTCCAAACATAGTACGAGATGCTGTCGTTTTTTATAACGTTTCTGAAGATTTTTATATTTCATTCGGACAAAACAAATTGCCGGGTAACCGCCAACGTGTAAACTCTTCTGGGCAATTGCAATTTGCAGAGCGGTCGTTAGTCAACGCAGCATTTAATATAGATCGAGATTTCAACCTTACTATGCACCTCAATAAATATGTCGGTAGCATGCCTGTGCACGCTAAATTTGCTGTATCTACGGGAGAAGGACGTGTTGCTGTTACTACGGATGATGGACTAGCTTACACGGGTCGTTTAGAGTTTTTACCATTAGGCGATTTTACCAACGATGGGGACTACTCCGAGGGCGATTTAGAGCGGGAAGAAACGCCAAAGATTTCTATTGCGGCAGGTTATAGTTACAATGATCGAACTACGCGATCAGGCGGGCAAATTGGAAAAAGCGTAACCAATCCACTTACCTTAAAAACGGCTTATGCTGATTTTATGTTCAAATATGCGGGATGGGCATATATGGCAGAATACATGCAACGTGATGTAGATAATCCATTTACTTTCTTGGTAAGTGACCCTACGATAGCTGTACATGCATATAAAGGCTGGGGAGTTAACCAGCAGCTCTCCTATTTACTCAATCATGGTTACGAAATTGCTAGCCGTTATACTTATCTAAAGCCGAACAAGCAGTTGTTATCTGTCGAAAGACAAACAGAAGTGATGGAGTTAGGGTTAACGAAATATTTCAAGGCACATCGCCTAAAATTCCAAGCTAATGCATCCTATTTATTCCGCGATGGCGTTTTAAATAACTCCAATAAAAAAGGCACCTGGGGAGGTACCTTTCAAGTGGAGTTAGGTATCTAACATTCAAGTTGTTGTTCCGTCGAATTCGCTTTTTCCATCGTTGGAATAGCTAGTTTTAGTTTACGTAAATCGTCCGAAGCTGGGGATTCAAACACTTCTAGATCGAAGAATTTAATCGCTGCGAATAGGTGATCAAAAATATCGGCCATAGCATCCTCATAAAATCCCCATCCGGTCCCATCCGTAAACATATATAGCTCGAGTGGCAGCCCAATTTCTGTTGGAGCCAGCTGACGAACCATAATGGTGGAGTTTTTTTGGATCAACGGGTGCGCTTTCGCATATTCGGAAAGATAAGCTCTAAAAAGTCCAACATTTGTCATCCGACGTCCGTTTACCAATACGTCTCCATTATCTGATAAAAACTCAGCATTGTAATTATCTATTTCTTCTTGACGCTGATCTATAAAATCATGTAGCAAACGGATCTTTCTAAATTCAGCAATTTCATGGTGTTCGACATAACGGATAGACGATATTTTGATATTTACGGCACGTTTAATTCGGCGACCTCCAGATTGTTGCATTCCGCGATAATTCGTAAAAGATTCAGTAAGCAAAGTGTGCGTCGGGATAGTAACGACCGTACGATCGAAATTTCGGATACGTATGTTATTTAAATTGATTTGTAATACGTCGCCATCCGCATTGTATTTTTTCATTTCGATCCAATCTCCTACGCGTACAGAATCGTTCGCAGAAACCTGAATACTGGCTACAAAACCCAAAATGGTATCCTTAAACACCAACATTAATATGGCTGATGCAGCGCCCATAGAGATTAAGAAATCGCTTGGCGATTTACCCGTCAACACCGTAAATAAGATAGTTCCGCCAATGAAATACAATACAATTTGCACGACCTGCAAATAGCTGTCTAATGGCTTATCTACAAAACCCGGTTTGTGTTCCAACATATCGCGACCCGTTTTGAACATCGCATTGATAAAACGCAATGTTACAAATGCGATCAACAGGTTTAGCGTAGCTTCCAAAAAGGACATCGTTTCTGGAAATCCCTTAAAAACTAATGGTAAAAATGCTTGGGTAATCATAAGCAAGATTAGCAAACTTAAATTCGAAAAGAATTTGTTGGCAATAAGTCGCTCATTTAAGTTCTTTTTGGATCGACTCATGACTGAGGAAAACACTTTGATAATTATGTTCCGAACGATGTAGTCGACCAATACTAAAACAATTCCCGTAGCAAGCAGTAAAGCCGCTGTCGTAAGAATGTGGGTAAGTTGAGCATTGAATTGCAGCTGAGCGAGCTGTTGATAGGTCGTGTTGTAGATTTGTGTGTTGACATGTTCATCAACCAAAAATTTCTCCATGGGATCTCTCATCCTACAAAAGTAGGAATACATCTTTGGAACACATAAAAAACCCCGTACTGATTCGAAAACGAATGCTGTACGGGGTTTTTACTATTATGAGATGATTAGATTTCTAATCCATTCCGACTTCTTCCGAACTTTCCTTTGCCGGCGCTTTGTCAATCAAATCCATAAACTGATCCAGTTTAGGTGTTATGATGATTTGTGTACGACGGTTGCGTGCTTTTCCTTGCGCTGTATTATTATCAGCGATTGGGTTATATTCACCACGACCACCGGCAGTTAAGCGCTTCGGATCAACACCATAAGTTTGCTGTAAGGCTTGAACCACAGAAGATGCTCTCAACGCACTTAAATCCCAATTGTTACGAATATTTTTCTGCGTAATCGGATCTGGGTCGGTATTACCTTCGATCAAGACATCGTAATCACGGTAATCCTGAATGATTTTTGCAATTTTACTCAAAGTCGCTCCTGCTTTGTCCGAAATCTCATAGCTGCCAGAGCGATAAAGCATATTATCCGCTAGAGAAATATATACGACACCTTTCAATACCTGCACATCCACATCCTGCATTTCTTCGCGACTCAATGAGCGTGTTATGCGATTTGTAAGCACCATATTAAGTGAATCGCTTTTGTTTTTGGTATTAACTAAGTGTTGGATATAGCGATTGGATGCGTTAATCTCGTCAACCAATTTCGAAATATTGACATTTCCTTGCGTATTTTGGCTGATACTGTTATCCAACGTACCTTGCAATCTTGCAAGTGCTTCTTTCAACGAAGCGTTGTTGCGTCTTTCCGATTCCAGTTGATCTTCCAAACTTTTCACGCGCGAACGCGATTCAGCCAACTCTACTTGGCTTTGTTGAAAACGTTCTCCTAAACTGCGATGCTCGGCCTCCAAGGCTCGATGTACCTTTTTGCTAACGCCACAAGCGCTGAAAAGCATCGTACCGATGACTACAAGCGCAAATGACCAAATCGTATATTTTTTCATCATTTAAATTATTTGTAACACTAAGTTATATACTTAGATCGTGCCAAAATCTCAAAAAATCTTAAAATTTAAAGCTACTTTGCTGTACGTTAGACCGACGTACGCGGACTTTTTACCGACAATCCAAGGTCATTCACCTAAAAACTATCGCAAACATCTGCCTCATCTACTAGTTTTGAATAAAGAATTAAGAACATTAAATAGAAGATATCATGTCATTAAAAGAAACATTTAGCATCAACGGAGAGCAGCTTTTGAAAAAGATCAAGGATCTTATTGCAGAAGGTAACGTGCGCAAAATCACGATTTCGGACAAAAACAACAAAGAAATTGTCAGTTTTCCGGTTACTATCGGTGTCGTTGGAATTGTTTTAGCTCCAATTTTTGCTGCTGTAGGAACGCTGGCAGCGATTTTAACCGAATGTAAGATTACGGTAGAACGTAATGAAACACCTGAAGAAACGCCGACAACTCCGACTGATTCGGAAATCCCGGCTCCATACAATCCGGAGGAACCAAAGCTGTAAGAAATTGACAGCAATCAGAGAAAAGCTCGCATCAGATAATGTGAGCTTTTCTTATTTTCGTATTTGCTAGATGGAAACGACGCTTTACATAAAAAATATGGTTTGCAACCGCTGTATTATGGCGGTAGAAGATCAGATGCGCCGATGGGAATTACCTGTCACGCACATCGTGTTGGGAGAAGTTTCCACGAATGCTCCGATCGATGATCGATTACGCGAAACGATAAAAGCGGATTTAGACAAACTTGGATTTGAGTTGATTGACGATAAGCGAAAACAAGTTGTTGAACGGGTCAAAACGGCCATTATTGAATTGATCTATCAGCAAGATTTTGATCAGCGTGAAAATCTTTCGACTTGGCTCCAAGAGAAAGTAAAACAGGATTATCATCAGCTATCGATATGGTTTTCGGAACTCGAATCAACCACCATTGAGAAGTATTTCATTGCCCAGAAGATAGAACGTGTTAAAGAGCTTTTGCACTACGAAGAATTGACGTTGACGGAAATTGCAGACCAATTGCATTATTCCAGCGTTGCTTACCTAAGCAATCAATTTAAAAAAGTGACCGGATATACGCCGTCGGCCTATAAATCGTCCGCGGATAAGCGACGCCAACCTTTGGATAAGGTGAAATCTTACAAGAAATAATCCGAATAGTGTAAGACGTTCATCGACAATACTGCCGACCTTTGATCTATCAAATCAAATCCGGCAAAAACGATGGCACAAGCAACTACTTCTTCCGATACAACCGTTCATTTAGAAAACTGGCAATCCAGTTCTAATGCGGAGCAAGCTTTTCGAAAAGCGTTGCAGGAAGCGCAATTGCCAACAACCTTTCAAATCTCGACGTCAAATTTGATAATTAATGGCGTGGACAAGGAAGAGCTGCGCAAAATCATTCAGCTGACGAAAGATTTAGGATACGCACCGCGCGTTAAAAAACGTGAAATTCCAGTGCTAGAAATGAGCTGTGCATCCTGCGCCGGCAGCGTGCAAAGCATGCTTTCTGTTCAAAATGGTGTATTGCATGCATCCGTTAATTTCGCCAACACCACCGCGCAAATTGAATACCTTCCTGATACGGTGCGAGAAGATGCATTGCGTTCGGCAGTTCAATCTATTGGTTTCGATCTAGCCATCGAACCGGAAGAATCCTCCGAAGAAAATAAGGCGATCCGACAGCAAGAACATTACCACAAGATAAAACGTAAAACTATTTTAGCACTCGCTCTAGCTGCTCCTGTATTTGTATTTGGTATGTTCTTCATGCATGCTCCGTATGCCAATTGGATTATGTTTGCCTTTACCACACCCATTGTATTTTGGGTCGGTAGCGATTTCTTTGTACACGCATGGAAGCAAGCGCAGCATCGTTCGGTCAACATGGACACATTGGTGGCATTAAGCACTGGAATTGCCTATTTGTTCAGCGTCTTTACCTTAATATTCCCACACGTTTGGACATCAAACGGCTTGGAAGCACATATATATTTCGAAGCATCAGCGGTTATCATTGCCTTTGTTTTGTTGGGAAAATTATTGGAGGAACGCGCGAAAAACCGCACCTCCGATGCAATCAACCAACTAATCGGCATGCAACCGAAAACGGTAATCCGCGTCGATCAAGAAGGTCAGCAAACGGAAATAGAAATTCACGATGTGTTGATTGGAGATTTGCTATTGGTGCGGCCCGGCGAAAAAATTGCGGTAGACGGTGCCGTCGTTCATGGTTCATCGTATGTTGACGAAAGCATGTTAAGCGGAGAATCCGTCCCCGTAAGCAAATCAAAAGACCACAAGGTATATGCTGGAACGGTAAATCAGAAAGGCAGTTTTCAATTTCGGGCAGAGAAGATTGGGAAAGAAACCATTCTTGCTCAAATAATTACTTTGGTGAAAGAAGCTCAAGGCAGTCGTGCTCCCGTTCAAAATTTGGTCGACAAGGTGGCCTCGATCTTCGTACCGATTGTACTGGCGATTGCGACAATCAGCATGATCATTTGGTGGTTCTTTGGAGGTGACAACTCATTGACGCAGGGCATTATGGCGTTCGTTACGGTGCTTGTGATCGCTTGTCCTTGCGCTTTAGGATTGGCGACACCAACGGCCATCATGGTGGGCGTTGGCCGCGGAGCACAAGCAGGAATTTTGATAAAAGATGCGGAAAGCATTGAGCGCACGAAGGATTTAGATGTTATTGTATTAGACAAAACGGGAACGCTAACTCAGGGAAATCCGCAAGTTACGGACAGCTGGTGGGCGAATGAAGACGCTACGTTGAACGACGAAAAGATGGAAACAAAACAAGCTGTTCTTTACGCGATGGAACGCTTGTCGGAACATCCACTGGCCTCTGCCGTTATGGAAGCTTGGCCACAGCAAAACACATTACATCTTACTAATTTCGAAAGTATTACTGGGAAAGGAATTGTAGCCACCTATCAGGAAAAAAGTTATGCTGTTGGAAACCAAAAATTAATGTTGGCACAAAATGCTGTCATTTCAGATGAAATGCAACAACGCGCAAATACCTTTACCGAGCAAGCCAAAACCGTCATTTGGTTTGCGGAGGACTACAATGTTTTGGCCATCATTGCAATTGCTGATCCGATCAAATCGACGACACCGGCCGCGATTGAACATTTACATAAAATGGGTATCAAAACGCTGATGTTGACGGGCGATAACGCGGCAACGGCTGCAGCTATTGCGAGACAAGCCGGCATTGATGATTTTGAATCTGAAATGTTGCCAGAAGACAAAACAAATTACATTAAACGATTGCAGGCAGAAGGCGAGGTGGTCGGTATGGTGGGCGACGGTATCAACGACAGCGCCGCGCTAGCGCAAGCAGATGTGAGCATGGCGATGGGTAAAGGAAGCGATATTGCGATGGATGTAGCCAAGATGACTATCATATCTTCTGATTTGATGAAGATTCCGGTGGCCATACGTTTATCGAAGGTAACTGTTCAAACAATTAAACAAAACTTGTTTTGGGCATTTATATACAATATTATTGGCATTCCGATTGCCGCAGGTATTCTGTATCCTTCGTTTGGCTTTCTTTTAAGCCCGATGATCGCGAGTGCAGCCATGGCGATGAGCAGCGTTTCGGTGGTGTCCAATAGCCTGCGATTAAAATGGAGAAAATTAGTTTAACAAAGCAAATTATATCATGGAAAATAACGTATTGAAATTCAAGACAAGCATTAATTGTGGTAACTGCATTAAAGCGGTAACGCCATTTTTGGATCAAGTAAATGGCATCCAATCTTGGGAAGTGGACACGAACAATCCCGATAAAATTTTATCGGTAACCAGCGAAGGCGCAACGCACGATGAAGTTATTGCAGCAGTAAAACAAGCTGGTTTTGATGTAGATCCCGTTTAAAAAGCGACTGCTATTTTACAACACGGCCGACGATTCTGCAGAATCGTCGGCCGTGTTTATGTTTAAAAAAATAGCGATTATTTTAGCAGTTGGATTAAATTGCTTACTCGAGTTTCAAATTCCAGTAGCTCTTTATTTTGAGATAGAATGAAACTATTGTCCGATAATTTTCCGACAACGGCTTCCATTTCTTCATCAGAATTATAAAGCATTTTACGGAATTCACTTTCGTAATCTTTCGCGCGAGTGCGCTCAATCTCATCGCGAATCCATCGTTTCGTATCTAATGCTTCATCCAACAATTCGCGGATAAAAGCATCATCCCACTCGGAAGTCGGTTTTCCGACCAATTCTTGTAAGGAAGCGATACTGTGAACAAATTTTTCATCTAAGTAAGCTCTGCTCAACTGATGATAGCGTTCATGCACATCAACCCAAGAATCTAAATTTGTCGCTTTCACATCTTCAATCAATTGCTGCAAATCTTCACCAGGAATCAGCTGACTACCAACGTTCACGAATTGCTTCCGAGAAAATATTTCTGTTTTCAAGCGATCACGTAACTGATCGATCGATTGCTCTTCGATGAATCCTAAAATTTGTGTCGTTGCGTAATAACGAATTAATCGCTTGAATAGCAGATAAACCTGCTTCGGCTTTTTCAAAACGACTTTTCTTCGAGAATTCTCCACATTCTGCAACAGAATATCATCCTGAAAATCAGATTCAACATTCCAAAATGCGATTTTAGCATCAGTTGCCAACAAATCGACGGCATGTTCAATTTCTTGGAATGTATTGAACATTTCGTTCACGGTATCCGGCGCAATCACATCATATTCGAAATACTGATTTTTCAGCTTTCGATTATCGCGTGCGGTAAACTTGCTGGTATTACGCATCAGCGCATACATATTATATAGAAACCAATATCCCGGAATAATTACCAAACGATCATTCTTGACATCATTGCTAATCAACGAAAAAGGGATGCGGATATCCAACTCGTGCAGGAAATCGCCTTTAACGATCAGGGAATAGGAGGCGAAACGAGAATTGTGTTTCAAACTAACGCACAAGCCCGGCCAAAAACCTCTTCCAGCCATTAATTCACCATCTGCTGCGCGGGAATTGTGATTAGAACCCACCGTCGCTCCCGCCGCCATGTTGCTTTGCCCCATAATCAACGAGGCACACAAAAACGAATTATTGTGGTGTTGCTCATGCGCAGGAAACAACAAGGAATTCAACACCTCACAACAAGAAATGGTAGAATTATCTCCTAAAAAGGAGTTGATCAAACGCGCACCATATTTCAACTGCGAGAAGGACGAAAGAATAAATCGTACCGCTTTGACACCATAAAAAATACGGCAACCATAACCGACAATTCCATTCACCAATTCGCAACCTTCACCAATCTGCGTATATGCGGAAGCGATGGAATTTACGGTGACATTTTTGATTTTATTGACACCCTTGATGTACGCGTCCGAACCGATTTGTACATTTTTTATGGTGTGACAATTTTTAATTACCGTTCGCTCCCCGATTACGCTGTAATAACCACGTTTCGACGAGAAATGCTGATCTGTAATTTCGTGCAAACGACGCTGAAGATCTGCATCATTGCGATAGCGCGTCCACAAATACACATCACCCGCCTGCATACCATTAAATGGCAACACAGAACGTCCGCCATTTTCGTTACATAGCTCCAGATAAATCCGACTTTCTGGATCATCCCCATCTTTCAGCACGCCATTTCCAAACTTCGCGTTGGAACTGGTTTCCATCTCGTTCACGTTGGACAAAATCACTTCGTTGCTGACAATATAATGTGCCATGTAGCGCACGTGATGAATGGCGCAGTAATCTCCGATATCCGAGCTGATAATTTGGGAATGATAAATACCGGAAGCCAAACGCAAATCGCGGTATTCCACATAAATTTCATCCATCTTCCCGATTCGCACCAATCCATGAAATTTGGAATGGCGAATCTGATCCGGGATAAATCCCGCTTTGCTGACATACACGTCCGACCAGTTGGTCGATTCATTTCCCAACGAAATCAACAGTTCAATTTCTTCCGCTGTCAGCGGTCGGAAATGATCTGATGTTACGGGATTCTGCTGAAAGCGTAAGTAATATTCATTTTCGCCTTCGGGCAAATATTCCGACGGCACGAAATCATATCCCAACGAGCGAAGTGGTCTTTTATTGATATATCCCATAAGCAGTTATTCGACGGTCACGGATTTGGCTAAGTTACGTGGTTGATCCACATCCAAACCGCGTTCTACGCCGATGTAATACGCTAAAAGTTGCAAAGGAATCGCTGCCAATAATGGTGCAATTACTTCATCACAACTTGGTACCACCATCAAATCGTCCGCTAAATCGCCAACACGTTGATCGCCTTCACTAACAATGGCAATGATCTTTCCTTTTCGAGCTTTAATTTCCTGAATGTTACTCACAATTTTTTCGTGATAACTATCTTTTGTCGCTACGAAAATAACCGGCAATGTTTCATCAACCAGCGCAATCGGGCCATGTTTCATTTCTGCAGCCGGATAGCCCTCTGCATGGATATATGAAATTTCCTTCAACTTCAACGCGCCCTCTAACGCCGTCGGAAAATTATATCCGCGACCTAAATAAAGTACATCGTTTGCATCCGCGTATTTCTTGGCAATTCGTTTAATTTCTTCCACTTGATTATCCAAAATCCACTGTACTTTCTCCGGAACCGCATCAAGCTGCTGAATGAAGTAAGTAAATTTTTGATCGTCGATCGTACCTTTGATCTTTGCAATTTTCAACGCGATCAATTGCAACACTGCCAATTGTGCTGTGTACGCTTTGGTACTCGCTACACCGATTTCTGGACCAGCATGTGTGTATGATCCTGCATCCGACAAACGAGCGATGGAAGAACCAACCACATTCACCAATCCATAGATCGTAGCGCCTTGTTGTTTTGCATTTTCCAATGCAACCAAGGTATCCGCTGTTTCTCCACTTTGTGAAACCGCAATAATGACGTCTTCATTGGAAATAATCGGATTGCGATAACGGAACTCCGACGCATATTCTACTTCTACATTGATGCGGCAAAGTTCTTCGATCACATATTCGGCCACCAAAGCAGCATGCCAACTTGTTCCACATGCCACGATGATAATCCGACGTGCAGATTGAATTTTATCAGCAATTGCATCAATTCCACTTAACGTAATTTGATTCTTTTGCGCATCCATACGTCCGCGCAGCGAATCAAAAATTGTTTGAGGTTGTTCGAAAATTTCCTTCAACATGAAATGATCGTAGCCGTTTTTTTCAATCGCAGCCAACTCCAAATCCAATTTCTGTACGAATGGTGTGATGACCTCGTTTCCAAGATTTTTCAAGATCAATTCGTCGGGTTTAACTATCGCTAATTCATAGTCGTTGATGTAAACCACTTCTTTTGTATGCGCCAACATAGGTGAAGCATCCGACCCAAGAAAATGTTCATTTTGACCAATTCCGATTACTAAAGGGCTACCTTTACGCGCTGCGATGATGGTATCTGGATGCGCTTGATCGATCAATAGAATAACGTAAGCTCCCGTTACGCGCTTCAACGCGATACGAATCGCTTCTTCCAGTGAACATTCATTTTTGATCTGGATATCTTCAATGAAATTTAGCAATACTTCCGAATCGGTATCACTTTTGAATTCATAGCCATCCTTCAACAATTCATTTTTTAGTTGCGCATAATTCTCGATAATTCCATTGTGAATCATCGCAATGCGACCCGATTTTGAAAGATGTGGATGCGCATTGCGATCCGAAGGCTCCCCGTGCGTTGCCCAACGCGTATGTCCAATACCGGTGTGCGAAGCAACATCGCTCACGCCGACATGCTCTTCTAGCTTCGCCACTTTTCCTTCTTTCTTAAAAACGGAAACACCTTTATTCTGAAGCAGAGCAACGCCAGCACTATCGTAACCGCGGTACTCTAATTTTTTTAAACCATCTATTAAGATTGGGTAAGCCTGCTTACCTCCAGTATAACCAACTATTCCACACATACGTTGTGATGTAAAATTTAATTTTTGTTTTCAAACAGTAGAAAAACCGTTCGAATATATCAATAATAATAGACTTTGAAAGTGGCAAGAAGTACATTTTTGCCTTACCAAAGAAATGCGAAAGTCCGCGTTAACGATAACGCGGACTTTCTAAAAATTTTAAAAATTCGACTAAAACGTATTAGTTTAATTCAAACTTATATCCTACGCCTTTTACCGTGGTTACATAGGTTTCTCCTATCTTTTCGCGTAGTTTACGGATGTGAACGTCGATTGTACGATTAGTAACAACCACGGAATCTTCCCAAATCGCTTTTAAGATCTGCTCTCTTGTAAATACTTTATTCGGCTTAGATGCTAACAGATAAAGTAATTCAAATTCCTTCTTCGCTAAAACAAATTTCTCTTCCCCACGAAACACCAAAAAAGAATCTCTGTCGATAACTAAATCCATAATTTCCAATTTGTCCGATTGTTCGTCGTGCGCATCGCTTGCATTTCTACGTAGGATGGCGTTAATACGACTCATCAGTGCTCGCGGTTTAATCGGTTTAGCGATGTAATCATCTGCCCCGACATGGAATCCTGCAATTTCGGAGTATTCTTCGCTACGCGCTGTTAAGAAGATCACAAATGTATTTTTGAATTCCGGCATGGAACGCATTAAGCGGCAAGCTTCGATGCCGTCCATTTCTGGCATCATAACATCCAATATGATTAAATCCGGATATACTTCTTTAGCTACACGAATTGCTTCCTTACCGTTGTTTGCATTGAATACTTGAAAACCTTCTTTGGTCAGGTTGTAGGAAATGATGTCAACTATATCTTGCTCATCATCTACGACTAATATTTTCGGCTTGGGGTTAATCATACTCGTTTTTTTATGCTAAAGTATGTACTTAATGGTAAGATAAAGTTACACAAATGTTATGATATTGTTAACCCGCGAAAGATATAATAATATCTTAGCAATATTAATTTAAGGTTTTCTTAAGAAAATCTTCAAGCGCTTGTCCGCGTAAGTTCTTCGCGATAATCTTTCCTTCCGGATTGATTATGTAAGATGTAGGGATAGCGCGAATGCGATAATCTATAATTAAATGCGAACTCCATGCTTTTAAATCCGAAATATTGGTCCAAGTCAAACCATCCGTTTCGATAGCGCGCATCCATGATCCCGGATTATCGTCTAAGGACACTCCTAGCACTTCAAACCCTTTATCCTTAAACGCTGCATACTGCTTTACAATATTTGGATTCTCTTCGCGACAAGGCATGCACCAAGAAGCCCAAAAATCGATCAGTGTATATTTCCCGTTGTAATCACTTAGTTTTACCAATTTATTGTTCGGCGTGTACGCTTCGAATTCCGGCGCAGGCTGACCAATCGCTAGCTTACGCAATTTGTCTACTTCCGCTTTAAACTCCGTAACGTAACGATTATCCGCAAACTGGTCTTTTATCTGATCGCCGTAACTAATTAGTTCTGCTTCGGCGGTTTCCGGTTCCAGCGTGCTCATCGCGTAAAATCCTGCCAAATTTGGATGCTTGCCCGCAAACGCTACCGCTTCCTGAATATAGTTTTTCATATACGGCTCAAACTGTTGCAACATTTCGCTTCGTAAGTTTTGGATTTCTTCCGAAGATTTATCTACTGTCGCTTTGCTAAACACTGATTGCAGCGAATCCTGCACAAATTCGATTTTGCGTTTCGCAGGCGCGAAACTTTTCAACGATTCTGAAAGTTCGGATCCATTTACCTCATATTGCTCAGGTTGCTGCAAATTCGTGGTAAACTTGACAGGCTGTCCTGGTTCTAAAATAATCGGATAACGATTTTTGCCGGCAGCTAGGGTTAGCAATCGAGGTTGGCTACTTCCGCGCTCAAAGCGGAAACGGTTGCCGTCCGCAATAAATACAGAATCCAATTTCCGTTCGCCTTCGTAGAAAGAGATCACCTTGATATTCCCCGGATTCTCAATGGTTCCGGAAATGGAGATTTGCTCTTTAGAATCACATGCTTGCAAAAAGATAAAACTAACAAGCAATGCCAACGGCACAAAAAAACTATAGTTTCTCATGTTATTTTACAAATTCACGAGCGCGTTCTAAAGCGCGCGTAATACCTTCCACATCTTTTCCTCCGGCAGTTGCAAAGAACGGCTGTCCACCGCCACCGCCTTTTACTTCTTTTGCTAATTCTCGAATGATCGCTCCGGCATTCCAACCTTTTGCTTTCGCAAGATTATCAGCGATCATCACCAACAAAAATGGCTTATCGTCGATCACCGTCGCCAAAACCAAGAAAAGATTATTGATTTCATCGCGAAGTGCGTAGGCCAATCCCTTCACCGCATCCGCATTAGGAATATCTACGCGAGCAGCTAAATATTGTGCTTCATCAATCGATTCAACTTGCGCTAGCAAGTCTTTTTTCAAAGCCAATGAACGCTCTGTGATGGCTTGCTGCACTTCTTTTTTCAAAGCGCCATTTTCATCGATCATCTTCGATAACGCACCAACGAAATCTTTCGGATTATGCAACAATTCTTTAAGGCTATTCACCATCTCGAATTGCGTATTAATCAATTCAGCAGAACGCGTTCCTGTAACCGCTTCAATACGTCGAACGCCCGCAGCAACGGCCGATTCGCTGGTTATTTTGAAGAATCCGATTTGCCCAGTAGCACGAACGTGCGTACCGCCGCAAAGCTCTTTTGAAAATACATCATCAAACGTAATGACGCGCACATGATCGCCGTATTTCTCTCCAAATAATGCCGTGACTCCAGAATCCAATGCCTTTTGATAAGGAACATCGCGTTCTTCTTTCAAAGGAATATTTTCACGGATTTTAGCATTTACGATATCTTCTACCTGACGAATTTCTTCTGCCGTCACTTTAGAAAAATGAGCAATATCGAAACGAAGTACATCCGGTGAAACCAAAGAGCCTTTTTGCTGTACGTGCGATCCTAAAACTTCGCGTAAGGCAGCATGTAGCAAATGCGTAGCAGAGTGATTTGCTTCCGAGTCCTTCCGTTTTTGCACATCTACTCTGGCAGAGAATATTCCCTCCAACGATGCAGGTAACTCATCCACAAAGTGAACAATTAGCGCATTTTCTTTTTTCGTGTTGACAATTTTGATTTCTTCTCCTGATTCCGAATGAATCAACAAGCCGCTATCCCCAACTTGACCACCACCTTCGGCGTAGAAAGGCGTAACATCCAAAATCAGTTGATATTGATCCTTGCCTTTTGCGGTCACTTTTCTGTATTTGGTAATTTGCGCTTCCGCGGACAGACGATCGTATCCAACAAATTCGGTTTGAACGTAATCTTGTAGAATTACCCAATCCGACATATCTAAGGTTGTCGCAGCGCGAGATCTTTCTTTCTGTTTGTTCAGCGCCGTTTGGAAACCATCCATATCTACGACCATTCCTTTTTCGCGTGCCAACAATTCTGTCAAATCGATTGGGAAACCGTATGTATCAAACAATTCGAATGCGAAATCGCCATCAATTTGTTTTCCATCAGCGGCGTAAGCTTCGAAACGTTGAATTCCTGTGGTAAGCGTTCTCAGAAACGACACTTCCTCTTCCAAAACCACCTTTTGCACAAATGCTTCCTGATCAATTAATACATCAAACACTCCTTTAAATTGTTGTGCCAACAACGGCACCAACTCGTTCAAGAATGGTTCTTTAAATCCTAAGAATGTATATGCATAACGTACCGCGCGACGTAAAATTCGACGAATAACGTATCCCGCTTTATTGTTCGACGGCAATTGTCCATCCGCAATCGTAAAACTGACTGCGCGCACGTGATCCGCCAAAACGCGCATGGCAATATCCGTTTGCTCGGATTGTCCGTATGGAATTCCAGAACGCTCCGACGTGAATTTGATTAATGGCTGGAAAACATCGGTATCATAATTCGAAACTTTACCTTGAATAGCGCGAACTAAACGTTCGAATCCCATTCCCGTATCTACGTGTTTCGCTGGCAAAGATTCCAATACACCAGATTTCAGACGGTTGTACTGCATGAAAACCAAGTTCCAAATTTCGATCACTTGCGGATCATCTTGATTGACCAAATCGCTGCCTGCTACCTCAGCACGTTCCGCATTTGGGCGCATATCATAATGGATTTCTGAACACGGACCACATGGACCGGTATCTCCCATTTCCCAAAAATTATCTTTCTTATTCCCAAGGAGAATGCGATCTTCAGCAATGAAGGCTTTCCAAAGATCATACGCTTCAGTATCCTTCGCTAAGCCATCGCGTTCGTCGCCCTCAAAAATAGTGACATATAGCCGATCCACATCCAGCTTATACACTTCAGTCAACAATTCCCAAGCCCAAGCTATCGCTTCTTTCTTAAAATAGTCGCCGAACGACCAATTTCCCAACATCTCGAAAAGCGTGTGGTGGTAGGTATCGATCCCCACCTCTTCCAAATCGTTATGCTTTCCTGAAACACGCAAACAGCGTTGGCTATCGGTCGCGCGCAAGTAGCTGGCCGCTTTTTCTCCCAAAAACAGTTCTTTAAATTGGTTCATACCCGCATTGGTAAACATCAACGTTGGATCGTTTTTTACCACAACTGGCGCAGATGGTACAATTTGGTGTCCTTTATCTTTGAAAAAGCCTAGGAATGCTTCGCGAATCTCTCTACTTGTCATTTGAAAATCAGCCTAAAATTTGAAGAGCAAATTTAGGGATTATAGATGATTAAACGAGGAAATGGCGCAGGAATTGATAGAACAAATGAAATTTATACCTATATTTAGCAGAACGAAGATACGAGAGCAACAATAACTATGCGAAATACCATTCTGGTTCCTACCGACTTTTCTCCGAACTCCCTTAGCGCCATACAATACGCATCCCATTTAGCTCAAAAAAGAAACTATGGGGTTCATTTATTGCATTACTATACGAGCACAACCGCAACATTTGCAAACGAAGGAAATAACGAAGACTTGCTGGAAGATAATAGCCTTCTGAAAGCGGATTTGATGATGCGCGATCTGAAGCAACAACTAAAAGGATCGTTTGATCAGGTTGTTTTCACTTCCAATTGCGTTCGCGGTTTGTTAAATGAGAAATTACCGAGCGAAGCAGCAGAACCACAATATGCACTTATTATTCTCGGGGCAACCGGAGCATCCGCTAAAAAATCCTACTATTACGGCAGTAACACGGTAGCGATTACTGCTAGTTCGCCGATTCCGGTGATTGCTGTTCCGGCGGGACATGAGACTTGCGCTTTCGACCGTGTTTCCTTACTAACAAAGTTTAAATCGGAAGAACTGGAAACGTTACGCACCTTTATTGACGTAGTTGGCAAACCAAATAAACTTTCTCTAACCCATGTTTACCGCGAGGAAAATGATGTGGACGAAACGAATGAATTATTGGAATCGTGGGCGTTCAATATTCGAGAAATGAATTTGCTTCAGGAAGTAAATATTGATTGTGCTCCTATCTCTAAAACGGACATAAACTTGGATACCGTTCCCGAAGTGGTTAATAGCTTAATTAAAGAACGTAATCCGGATTTGATATTAGTAACGAAAACTAGAAAGTCGTTTTTCGAAAGATTGTTCAGCACATCGGTTTCCAAGGCAATTGCCTTAGAACTAACAAAGCCTGCGTTTTTCGATCGCGTAGTGGAAGATTAAAGTAAGAAATTCTTTCTTCTTCTGATTAGAATCGGCTAAGAACCAATTCGATAGCCTGCTCAATAACTTGCTGTGGGTTTTCGCTGAATCGCGCATCAACACGACTAGCTAAAATAGCATTAATCGATATCGCGCGATGTCCAAACATATTGGAAAGCGCGTAAATTCCGGCCGTCTCCATCTCCAAACTAGTAATATGTCGACCTTCGATGTCTAATCGACTCGCCACATCGACAAATTGCGGAGCAGTATCTTGGGTTCGCACCTTCCGACCTTGCGGACCATAAAAACCTGGCGCCGTTACGGTAATGCCTTTCGGCAAATCGAATGCAAATTTATTTAAAAGCGAATCATCCGCTTTTCCAACATACGGCCGAATGTCAAATTCCGAAAACGCATCGGTTATGATATCTCGAATTTCCTCTTCTTCCGCAGTATACGACTTCTTATAAAATTGCATTAACGCATCAAACCCAACACCAAATTCGCTCGCCATCACCTGACCGATTTCTATATCCTGACGCATTGAACCGCTGGTTCCAATACGAATAATATCGACCGATTTTACATCGGATTTAAGCATTCGGGTTGCTAGATCAATATTAAACAAAGCATCAATCTCGTTGATAACGATATCAATATTATCCGTCCCGATTCCGGTAGAAACAACTGAAATACGCTGTCCATTCAAATAACCGGTATGCGTAATGAATTCGCGTTTTCCTTTCTTCGTTTCTATTTTATCAAAATATCGGGATACCAACGGGACACGCTCTTGATCGCCAACAAAAATAATTTGCTCGGCAATATCTTCCGGAAGAAGATTGAGATGGTAGACGCTACCATCTTGATTCAATATTAACTCAGAATCGTTGATCATATCGTTCTAATATAATGTAGCGTGGTACTATCCACTTTCTCCAGTCGACCAATAACAGCATTGACCTGCATTTTTCGAATAGCGACGCGAATAGTACAATCGTTATCAAATTGCTGATCTTGAATAGCAATATTTTCTTCTTTAATGATACGCATAATGTCGTTCATCTGCAAATAAGGAAACCGCACCTCATATACATCGTCACTCGTTTTTTCGACAATATCCGCTTGCGATAAGGCTTCCTGCGTGGCCGATTTATAGGCATTGATTAACCCGGGAACGCCCAGCAATGTTCCACCGAAATAGCGCACTACAACGACCAACGTATTGGTTACATCGAGCGAAAGCAAAACATTTAAAATTGGTCGACCTGCCGTGCCTGAAGGTTCTCCATCATCATTGATGCGAAAAACGGATCGATCCGCTGTCAAACGATATGCCCAGCAATGGTGCCGCGCCTTTGGATGTAGCGTTTTCAAGGATTGTATAATATCCTTAAGCTCACTTTCATCCGTAAATGGATACGCGTATGCGATAAATTTACTTCCCTTATCTCTAAAAATTCCTTCGTGCGATGCTTCGATCGTACGGTATGTATCATCAAACAAACTCACAGATATGCAATCATTAATACGGAAACTACTGCCAGCAAAATACCAACTACATTAAGCAAAGACAAACGTTCCCTAAATAACCAAACGCCAATTAGCGCTCCTAAACCAATCACGCCAATATTCATTCCGGTAAACACGACAGACGGACTATCAGAAAGTATGCGATGTGCTTTCATGTAAAACAATATGTTCCCAAAATTTAAAACACCTAATAACAACCCCGCTCCCATCGCTTTACTAGAAAACACTTTTCTTTTACTCACCAACTGCGTGACCAAAATAATAGCTGAAAGCGTCATTGCACCGAGAAACATAAAAAACATTGAGGTGGTGTAAGCGACCGTTTTCTCCAAGGCTACTAGCTTGTACAAAATATCGACTGTTCCGTAACCGACGAAAATCGTTAAGGGGAAAAGCCACCTTTTCCATCCATCGGTAACAGAGCCAACTTCTTTCTGCCAACCAATCAAGCAGGCAATTGCAGCGAATCCGACAGCGATTCCCAACGACCTCATCACGGAGAACTGCTCGCGAAACAACCAAACCGCCGCTAAAAGTGAGATGACCAACGATAAGCGTTGCGCAACTTCTGTTTGCACTAACCCCGCGTATCGCAGTGAATTCGACAACAGAAGAAACAAGGTCGGCAACAAGACAGCCATCGGGAGATAAATCACCCACGGCAATTCGGAGAAGTGGATATTAGCGAGATCGGGCGTAAAAATAAAATACGTCAAGCAGATCGCTACCGGATAATTCCAAACGATCATCTGCCAAGTATCTAATCCTATTTTTCGTGCGTACTTCAACAAAACCGCAACCGAAACAGAACATAAAACGCTAATTAGTACAAAATGCATGAGGACACAAAACTAACAAAGATTATGACAGCCTCTAAAATCTCGGAACGATAAGCAAAGAAATAAAAACAGATTTACAACTTATTTTTCACAATAAAAAAAGCCAAAAAAAACATCAATTTTAAACCAAAAAATCAACATAAATTAATGGGCTTAAAATCATAAACAAAAAAAACACAATAAGCTATTTATCAATTTATTAACAAATATACAATGAAAAATATATGAAATAATAGGGTTATTAAAAGGTAAAATATCACATAAAAACTAATACAAATCAGGTTAAAAAACACTTAAAAAAACCGCAAAAAATAAACGTATTTTTACTAAAAAATTAAAAAAATATTTTGTGATAATAAATTTTAGTTCTACTTTTGGAAACAGAACGAGACAGATGAACAGATTTTTTACACATACGTATTTTAGCTTCTTTTATTATCACGAATAAAGGCGGGATACTGTTGTGTACATACTATAACGAAAAGTAAACAGAGGTCCCGAACAAAAATCGGGGCCTTTTTTTATGCTATTACAAATAATGGAAAGCGAAAAATTAAAAATTGCTATACAGGGAGTTAAAGGCTCATTTCACGAGGAAGCTGCATACAAATATTTCGGTCAGGATATCGAAACATTAGAATGCGAATCTTTCAAAAGAACCTGCGAATTGCTGAAACTAGGGAAAGCAGACTACGTGGTGATGGCCATTGAAAATTCCATTGCCGGAAGCATTTTACCGAATTACAACTTACTAAGAGATTATCGCTTCCATATTTTAGGCGAAGTGCATCTGCATATTCAACAACACCTTCTCGCACTTCCGGGCACGAAGTTGTCGGATATTAAGTTTGTAGAATCTCACCCAATCGCGATCAGACAATGTGACGAATTCCTTAGCGAGCACCCGGAATGGATTGTTAAAGAAGGTATGGATACGGCATCTTCCGCGCAAGCTATTGTTTCGGAAAAGTTGACAAACACCGCAGCGATTGCAGGTGAAGCGGCCGCCAAAATTTATGGATTAGATATTATTGAGCGCCGCATTGAAACGAACAAAAAGAATGCAACGCGATTCCTTATTCTGTCCAATGATGTGGTGGAGCAAAAGAATGCTAACAAAGCATCGCTTTCCTTCCAAACTGGAAATGCGGTTGGCTCACTAGCAATTATTTTACAATGCTTTGCGGAGCAAAACGTAAATCTTAGTAAAATTCAATCTATGCCGGTTGTCGGCAAACGCAATGAGTACGATTTCTACGTGGATGTAGAATGGAAGAAACAATCGGATTATGACGCTGCTATCCGCAAAGTGCTTAAGCATTCCGTGAATTTCAATATCATGGGCGAATACGTGAAGAACGAGAAAGTATAATAAAAACAGATTAGAAAAAAATAAAATATAAATAAACGATGAAACATTCATTAGACATCTTACCGCTTAGTTCATGGATTGATACAGGCGACAAACCTTTGGTAATTGCTGGACCTTGTAGTGCTGAAACAGAAGAGCAAGTCGTTTCCACAGCTCATCTATTGGCAAACACCGGAAAAGTGCACGTGTTGCGCGCAGGTATTTGGAAGCCACGTACTCGTCCCGGAGAATTCGAGGGAATTGGAAGCATTGGTTTAGAGTGGTTGAAACGCGCTAAAGCAGAAACGGGATTGCCTACGGCGACGGAAGTTGCTACGGCAAAACACGTAGAAGAGGCATTAGCAGCAGGTGTTGACGTGCTTTGGATTGGCGCGCGCTCCACAGCAAATCCATTCACCGTGCAAGAAATTGCAGATGCATTACAAGGTGTGGATGTTCCGGTAATCGTTAAAAATCCAGTTAACCCTGATCTTTCGTTGTGGATCGGTGCATTGGAGCGCGTAAACCGTGCCGGCATCAAAAAGTTAGCTGCTATTCACCGCGGATTTTCTTCTTTCGAGAAAACGGCATTCCGTAACGAACCAATGTGGGACATCGCGATTCAATTAAAAACGATCGCTCCAGAATTACCGATCATCAATGATCCAAGTCACATCTGCGGAAACCGCGAATTGATTCCTTACATCACGCAAAAAGCGTTGGATATGGATATGCAAGGATTGATCATCGAATCGCACATTGATCCATCAATAGCTTGGACAGATGCAAAACAACAGTTAACTCCAGGTGCTTTATCGGATATGTTGGGCAACATCGCCGTTCGTCAGGCAGAGTCGAACAATCCGGCATTCGAGGATAAGCTTTCTGAGCTTCGCGAAAACATCGATAAACTAGATAATGATATCATCAAAATGATCGGTGATCGCATGAAAATTGCTGAGCAAATCGGCGAATACAAACGCGATAATAACGTGACTATTTTGCAAGTGAATCGTTGGGATGAAATCGTTCAAAAACGTGTTCAATTGGCAAAAGCATTAAATATCGGTGAAGATTTCGCCGTAAAATACTTAGAATTATTGCACAACGAATCTATTCGTAAGCAAAACGAAGTAATGAATAGCAAAACTATTGCAGAAGCATAATGAGCGATAAAACATCCATTGTTCTATCGCATCCGACGAAGCAAGTAGGTGGCACGGTAAAGCTTACGGGTTCTAAATCCGAAAGCAACCGTGCACTTATCATACAAGCTTTGAGCAAAGGTTCTGTTCAGGTAGCCAACCTTTCGGAAGCGGCGGACACAGTAACGATGAACAAAGCTGTTCAACTTGCTGATTCGGGCGAAAATTCGGCGCAGCCAACTACGATTGATATTGGCCCGGCAGGCACAGCTATGCGTTTTCTGACTTCTTATTTGAATTTGGCGAAAGGCACGTTCGAGTTAACTGGAAGCGCGCGTATGCAAGAACGGCCGATCAAACTGTTGGTGGATGCTTTGCAAAAGTTAGGCGCGAATATCAAGTACCTTGGAAAGGACGGCTATCCGCCGTTGCAGATTGAAGGGCCGATGTCGCAAATAGCAGATTCAGTTGCTATTCCCGGCGACATCAGCAGTCAATACATTTCATCATTATTGCTTGCTGCACCAGCGTTGGAAAAGGGATTGAGCTTACATATTGAAGGCGAATTGACGTCCAAACCTTATGTTAGCATGACCTTGGATATGCTTCGCGAATCAGGCATTAGTTATGAGTGGAACGAGCAAACCATTCGAATTCCTTCGCAAAATTTCGGAGACACTACGTTATATGTAGAACCGGATTGGAGCGCTGCTTCCTATTGGTATTCCATCGTTGCGCTATCGCAGGAAGGTTCTTTGTTTCTGCCCGGATTGAAGAAAAGCAGTTTGCAAGGCGATATTGCTATTGCCAATATTATGACGCGCTTTGGCGTGCACACCACTTTTCAGGAGGACGGTGTCTTGTTGCAAAAAGAATTGGTAACCAACGAACCCATTTTCTTGGATCTGAAAGAATGTCCGGATTTGGCACAAACGATTGTAGTCGTTGCTGCTGCGTTGAAAATCGATGTAACCTTTACAGGTTTGGAAACCTTAAAGATCAAAGAAACGGATCGAATCGCTGCTCTTCAGGCAGAAATTGGCAAATTTGGATGCGATTTAGTAGAAGATAACGAAATCTATCACTTAAAAACGTCGGAAGCTTTTGTTCCGGAAAAACTGGAGATTGCCACCTACGAAGATCATCGTATGGCGATGGCATTCGCACCTTTGGCGCTAGTATTTCCGCAAGTTACCATACTAGAACCGAGCGTAGTAGAAAAATCTTACCCCGATTTCTGGCTAAACCTAGAACAACAGCATTTTAATATCAAATAGTATCGAGCAGGAAATTTTGATTCCCAATTTTTCGTATTCGGCCAAGAAATCACGATAATACCATAAATTATTCGGCATCAAAAGCACTGTTTTTGATGCTGAATTAATATATTTACAACCTAAACTTAACTATGGCAGGAAATTCTTTTGGCGATCTGTTTCGGATTACCACCTACGGTGAATCTCACGGAAAAGCAATTGGCGTCATTATCGATGGTTGCCCATCTCAAATTGACATCGATGAAGCATTCATTCAGTCGGAATTGGACAAACGGAAACCTGGACAATCCAAAATTACTACACAACGTAAAGAAAGCGACATAGCGCACATTCTTTCGGGTGTATTTGAGGGACAGTCTACAGGAACACCGATCGCTATACAAATTCCAAACGAAGATCAACGCTCAAAGGACTATTCGCACATCAAAGATAAGTTCCGCCCGTCCCACGCCGATTACACCTACCAAGTCAAATACGGAATTCGTGATTATCGCGGTGGAGGAAGATCCTCTGCACGGGAAACTGCCGCGCGCGTTGCGGCTGGAGCCATTGCAAAATTGTTTTTGCAAAAACATGGCATCAGCATCTTTGCACATGTATCCGGCGTTGGAAAATTAGAGGCTCCTAATCTCGATTTGTCAGACATGAACGATTTGGTTCGCGTACGCGAAAGCAATATCGTGCGTTGTGCTGACCCTGCTACGGCAGAAGAAATGATCGAGTTTATCGATCAGGTTCGTAAGAATGGCGACACCGTTGGTGGGCGTATTTCAACTGTGATCACAGGAGTTCCGGTTGGTTTAGGAGAGCCTGTGTTTGATAAGTTGCATGCCGACTTAGGCAAAGCCATGATGAGCATTAATGCAGTGCATGGCTTCGAATACGGATCCGGTTTCGCCGGATCGGAAATGCTAGGTTCAGAACATAATGACATTTTCGTTGCCGAAGAAGGAAAACCTACCCAAACGATCACCAATTTTTCCGGTGGGATTCAAGGCGGTATTTCGAATGGCATGGATATCACATTTCGTACCGCGTTTAAGCCCGTAGCTACAATCATGCGTGATCAGGCAACGATCGATGAAAGTGGTAGCGAAACAACTATTTCCGGCAAAGGAAGACATGATCCTTGTGTTGTGCCTCGCGCCGTCATCATTGTTGAAGCAATGGCTGCCTTGGTTATTGCCGATCATTTACTTAAATACCAATCGAATGCGCGATAATCGCTACGTTTTGGCTTGTGATATTGGTGGAACACATATTACAGCCGCTATTGTCGATACAGACAACTGGATTATTTTGGAAGATACCATTACGCGAAAACATGTTAATTCGGCTGCTGATGCTAAATCGATTTTTCAGGATTGGACATCGTGTATGCGCGATTGTTTAAGCACAATAAATGAGCCCGTACACAGTATTGGAATCGCTATGCCTGGTCCATTCGATTATGAAGAAGGGCGTGCATTAATGATCGGTCAAACCAAATACGATAGCCTGTATAATATGCTCGTCACGGAGCCGATTAAAGAAGCTTTGGGTGTTCCAGTCGAAAAAATCACGTACATCAACGATGCCGCTGCATTTCTACAAGGTGAAATCTTCGCGCAGGGTTTAGAACACAAAGATCGCATTTTGGGCATCACATTGGGCACCGGATTGGGAAGTGCTGTTTGGTTGAACGGTCAAAAAGCCTTCGATGCTGCGTTATGGGAAGCTCCCTACAAAGACACAATCTTTGAGGAATTCTTAGTCACTAGATGGTTTACAAAACGGTTTCATGAGCTTAGCGGCTTTTTAGAACGTGGTCTGAAGGAAATTTTGCAAAAACATAGCGAACATCCTGCAACCACTACCCTATTGAATGAGTACGCGGATCATTTATTGCAATTTCTAGAATATTTCAGCGAAAAGCACGAAGCCATCAATTTCATTATCGGTGGAAACATTACTAAGGCTTGGGACAAAATTTCTTCTAAACGCAAAACCGCACTAGCCGTATACAATATTGAGTTAGGGAAATATCAAGAACACGCCGCAATTATTGGAGCAGCATCATTATTCAATGCTCCCCTTCCCAAATCAGGCATAAAAACAGGCGAATAGAAAAGATCAAGTTTTCCTATAGTGAACTTAGACATAAAAAAGCAAGCGAATTCATTTCGCTTGCTTTTTTTATGTCATTTCTAGCGATTACCTCACGCAATTGCTTAAATAGGTTTTATTTCTGGCCGACTAATAAATCGACGGATATTTTTGTGGATTTGATTCGTTCATCATCGCATACACAGTTTCCACGACATCGTCCAACGAAGGCTTTGTAAAATAATCACCATCCGATCCATAAGGTGGACGATGTGCTTTTGCTGTTAAAGTTTTTGGTTGGCTGTCAAGCGAATAATACCCGCCCTGCGCTTCCAATATTTGGCTTGACAGATAAGCGGACGCGCCTCCCGGAAAATCTTCATCCACCACCAATAACTTATTGGTTTTCTTCAGCGATTTTGCACAGATTTTATTGCGATCGAATGGCATCAAATATTGCGCATCAACGATTTCTAGGGAAATGCCCAACTTCTCCAGTTCCATTGCTGCTTCTTGTACAATTCGCAAAGTCGATCCGTAGGATACAACAGTTATGTCCGATCCTTCGCGCACGATTTCGGCCACGCCAAGTGGCACCGTAAACTCGCTCACGTTTTCAGGCATTTTTTCCTTCAACCGATAACCATTCAAACATTCGACTACCAAAGCAGGTTCATCGGACTTCAATAGCATGTTGTACATGCCCGCCGCTTGTGTCATATTACGCGGAACGCAGACATGAATACCTCTCAATGCGCCCAACAACACGGACATTGGAGATCCAGAATGCCAAACGCCTTCCAAACGATGACCGCGCGTACGAATAATCAGTGGCGCTTTTTGTCTACCTTTTGTTCGATAACTTAAGCTCGCTAAATCGTCGCTCAACACGGGAAGCGCGTAGATTAAATAATCCAAATATTGTATTTCAGCAATCGGACGCAAACCACGCATCGCCAAGCCCATTCCTTTACCAATGATGGTTGATTCGCGAATTCCGGTATCAAAAATACGTTCCACACCAAACTGCTCCTGCAGGCCGGCAAATCCTTGATTGACATCGCCAATTTGTCCGACATCCTCACCAAAAGCTACCAAACGGGAATCTTTAGCGAAATTCTCCCGAAAACAAGCATTTAGAATTTCCCTTCCGTCGACCACACCCGAATCAGCAGCATATTCCGGCTGAACCGTATCCACCAACAATGGACTTTGCGTGGTATTCGAAAATAGGAAATCGTTATATCGATCTTGATTGATCGTTTGTTGCGCATTGTACCAATTTAAAAGAGCAGATTTACCGGCGACATTTTCACCGCGCAATTCGCGCAAAGCACGCCTGACATTCGCATAGATTTCATGCAACGAATATTCTGAGAGCGACTGCAAGGTTTTCAGAGGCATTTCAATTCTTTCATCATTGATAGCTCCTAATAACGAAACTGCTTGCTCGAAATCCTTTTGCAATACCTGCTGATAATCCGACCATGCGCGGCGCTGTTCGGCACGTACATGCTGCTTCGCCTCGTTTTCTAAAGCCGACAACGTTTCCTCGCTAGCAATACCAGAAGACAGCATCCATTCGCGCATTTGCTTATTGCAGTCGAACTCGTCTTCCCAAGTTAATCGCTCCGAATTCTTGTAGCGCTCATGCGATCCCGACGTTGAATGTCCTTGCGGTTGCGTCAGTTCATAAACATGAATGATGCATGGTTTATGTTGCTCGCGAGCTAAGTCGGCCGCTTTTTTATACACTTCACATAGTCCGGCGTAATCCCATCCGCGCACGCGAAATATCTCCAACCCTACTCCATGCTCATCGGTTTGAAAACCTTGTAGCACTTGCGAAATATTCGATTTCGTTGTTTGCACTTCATTGGGAACAGATATACCATATCCATCGTCCCAAATGGATACAACAACGGGAATTTGCTTTACCCCAATAGCATTAATACTTTCCCAAAACACACCTTCCGAAGTAGAAGCATTGCCGATGTTGCAAAACACCACTTCATTACCATTTTTAGAAAAATACTGCAAATAGCTTAAAGATTCGTTATCGCGGTAATGTTTTGACGCCAGTCCCAAACCAACCGCGCGAGCCATTTGACCGCCAGTCGTAGAAATATCCGAAGCGGAATTTTTCTGTTGCGTTTGATTCAGCCACTCACCTTTCTCGTTTAGCAACTGCGTGGAGAAATGGCAATTCATTTGTCGACCACCGGAAGCCGGCTCAATGTCCAAATCCGGCGTCGCGTACAATTGAGAAAAAAATTGATAAACATTTGTAAAACCAAGCGCTAACGCCATCGTTTGATCGCGGTAATAACCGGATCTCCAATCACCATCGGCGAACACTTTGGAAAGCGCAATTTGAGCAAGCTCTTTGCCATCACCAAAAATCCCAAACTTTGCCTTCCCGGTAAGCACTTCTTTTCGACCTAAAAGACTGACCTGCCGACTTTCCACTGCCAATCGGTAGTCCGCAATTATAAGATCACGAAACTCATCAAAACTGAGTTTCGAAGATTCCAAATCTACTGGGTGGGAAGCGTTTGTATAAGACATTATTAAATATGGTTTCAAACAAAAATACTAAAATTTTATATCGCAACCGATAAGTAGACCTAATTAAAACCGTCGAATTGTGGATAAGGAAATAAAATACCACAAAGAATTATTACTTTTAGCGTCTTTTACACACTATGAGTACGATTCATTATTTCGACGCGAACAACAGTTCGATGGGTTCTTTGGGTAACTTAGAAAAAACCATCAATTTACAGCACTTATTGGAAACTAGCTTACCGGAGCGTACGCCGCAATGGATAGCCGATTTTCTGGAGAATATCGACGAATGCAACTTGCAATTGGCCGAACCGGAAGTTGCTGCAGCAAATGATGGATATGCCTATATGAACGTGAAAACGGTGGATCCAGAAACAAATTTCAAAGCTTTCGTGATTCGCCAAAGTTTGAAAACGATTCTAGCTAATGGATTTGGATTGGTGGTGAACGCCCATAAAGAACAACCAGACTGGGTATTTTCTCACGGCGATTTGTTAAATCTATATCTGAACGACGAGTTTTATACCGACGAAAGCATTTTCTCAGAACACGGTAAGGATTTCGTTTTGCCAAAGGATGAGAAAGTGCTTATTGGACAACCTTCAGAACAAATTCTTCCCAAGGAAACGCGTCAACATATTCGTGAGTTCTTGAGCTATTCAGGTATTCGCGATGCGAAAGTGATGTTAATGGTCCGCAATCCAGAAAACGAAGATTTAGTTTCACAAGATTTAGTGTTTAATATCACACCGAAAATGTTTGCTACCCAAGAAGCCTATATTCAGGTAATGAATACGTTAGCTTGGTTTCTTCCACGTCACTATTCTATTGTAGGGATTGACGAAAGTAGCGTAGATTCTGGTTTCGATTCTATTTAATTAATTCATATAATAATAGTGCACTATGTTTAAATTCAACGTTCGCGTTTACGGTATTTTATTGAACCATAAAAACGAAGTTTTGATCAGTGATGAAGAATTGGGAGATTGTGCATTTACAAAATTCCCAGGTGGTGGTTTAGAATATGGTGAAGGTTTGATCGATGCTTTGAAGCGCGAATATAAAGAAGAATGTGACCTAGACATTGAGGTAATCGATCATTTATACACAACGGATTTCTACGAAAAATCGTCCTTTAACGATAGCCAAATTATTTCCGTTTATTACACCATAAAACCGAAGGGCGATTTGCTCCTGGATGGCAATCATCCGATGTTTACTTCTATTCCTATGCCCGCAGCAGACAACCCGGAAAAAGACATCATATTCAAACTTATTCCATTTGATAAAGTTGAGAAAAAAATGTTCACTTTTCGTACCGATCAAGTGGCTTGGGAAGAATTTAAAGGGTTAAAAAGGCTATAATTAATCTGATTTATTTCGCGGAAATCAGGCTCGTTATAAATTTATATAGCTGATATACAGTTTATTAAATACAAAATGACGTATCGCAACGTTTTTTTTCGCAATGTATTGTATAATCGTGGAATACTTTTTATCTTTAACCATCGTTGGATGCGTAAGTGCAAGCGATAAACCAAGTGGTTTACCTAAGCCCCGTCCAGCCTTTAGATTCGAAAAACACCTAGTTCCATAGGGTTTTTATTAATAGTTAGTGTGATTATAAGGCGATACTCCCCGTATCGCCTTTTTTTGTGTAAAAAAGAAACTACTCATCTTCTAATACGCTATTTTTAATAGCATAAGCGGCAATCTTCGCCAAATCGCTTGGAAATGATTCTGTACTTTGTAACGTTTCGGAAACGTAAGCGAGCAGTGTTCCAATCGCCATGAGGTCTCCTTTAATTTTTATGTAGCTATACAGCAATTTACGCAACAAAGCTTGGTCATCTGGCTTTAATGCAACGGTTACTTGGTTATTAGATAGATAGTGTTCGATAATTTTCTTAGATTCCTCCTGCATGCCCAAAAATAAATACAAAAATCACAAATTCGTATCAAAAAGAAATTAAATTTTCCCTTACGGTGATGTTTTTTTTGTAAAACAAAAAGAGCGCTTTCGCGCTCTTTCGTTCATATAAATTAGAATTGATTAAAACCTTTTAAACCGCCTGTGCCGGAGCTTTTGAATAGCTATCATTGTGCACATTTGCCACTGCCCGACCGGAAGGATCATTTACGTTTTGGAATGATGCATCCCACGCCAAAGCTTCCGGTGTACTACAAGCCACCGATTTTACCGAAGGCACGGTTGATGCTGCTGCATCGGACGGAAAATGCGACTCGAAAATAGAACGATAATAGAATTCTTCTTTATTCTTAGGCGTATTCACTGGGAAGCGAGATGCTGCGGAAGCAAATGCTTCGTCGCTCACACGCTCTTCCGCTTGTGCTTTCAATGTATCAATCCAGCTGTATCCTACTCCATCCGAGAACTGTTCTTTTTGACGCCAAGCGATGCTTTCTGGCAAGTAATCTTCGAATGCTTTACGTACGACCCATTTCTCCATACGACCATCTTTGATCATTTTATCCTCCGGATTAATAGTCATCGCTACATCGATAAACTCCTTATCTAAGAATGGAACACGACCTTCCACACCCCAGGCAGCTAAAGATTTATTTGCACGTAAACAATCGTATAAATAAAGTTTTTTCAACTTGCGAACGGTTTCTTCATGGAATTCCTGCGCGTTTGGCGCTTTATGGAAATATAGATATCCTCCGAATAGTTCGTCCGAGCCTTCACCTGAAAGTACCATTTTAATTCCCATGGATTTGATCACGCGTGCCAACAAGTACATTGGAGTTGATGCGCGTACCGTCGTTACATCATACGTTTCCAAGTGATAAATCACATCGCGCACAGCGTCCAACCCTTCTTGAATAGTAAAGTTGATTTCGTGGTGAATGGTTCCGATGTGATCAGCTGCTTTCTTTGCAGCAATCAAATCCGGCGCACCTTTTAATCCAACCGCAAAAGAATGTAGTCTTGGGTACCACGCTTCCTCCGCATCGCCGGATTCTACACGTTTCGAAGCATATTTTTTTGTGATGGCCGCGATCACGGAAGAATCCAAGCCGCCCGACAAAAGCACGCCATAAGGAACGTCGGACATTAATTGTCTATGCACGGCATCTTCTAAAGCTTGTTTTAGTTTGTCGATATCGGTATCATTTTCTGCAACCGTTCCATAAGATTCCCAATCATTGCTATACCAACGTTTTGGTTCTGCTCCTTCAGCACTATAGATGTAATGTCCCGGAGGAAATTGCTCGATGCGCGTACAGAACCCTTCCAAAGCTTTCAATTCAGACGCAACAAATAGTTGTTGATCTTCATCATAACCGTAATATAGAGGAATAATTCCCATGTGATCACGAGCAATAAGATAGCTATCGTTGCGTGCATCATACAAAGCAAAACCAAAAATACCATTCAAATCGTTCAAAAATGAAGCACCATGTTGCAGATATAATGCTAGAATGACCTCCGAATCGGATTGCGTTGCAAATGGATAATTAGGCAGAGTTTCCCGCAATTCGCGGTGATTATATATTTCGCCATTAACGGCTAAAACAACTTGTCCATCTTCACTGTATAGAGGCTGGCTACCTGATTGTGGATCGACAATCGCCAAACGCTCATGCGCTAAAAGTGCATTAGGAGCGCTGAAGATACCAGACCAATCCGGTCCTCTGTGTCTAATTCTTTTAGACATTTCTAACACCTGAGGTCTTAATACATCCTCTGGCTTTTTGATATCAAATGCTCCAATAATACCACACATAATGTTAAAATTTAATCGAAAACTAGGTTCGTTTGTATTTACATAACAAAGAAACAGATTTAAAAATTAAATTCATAACGTTTTGGCATTTTTATTAATTTTTTAACAAAATAAACACAAAATAATTAATCACATTACACAAAAACTAGCATAACATTATTAGTAACATCAAATTACGCCATGTAGAGATCCGCCTTTTGCACCCAATTGATCTACGCGTTTTTCTACGTTTGGATCTTTGATAAGCGCCGGCGCGTGGTGAGGTTTTGTACGTGCATCAATAATCAACGGTCCGCGACACCCCCAATGTTTGAAACTGGTGAAAGAATCCACGCCGTAAATATCATGAGAAGGGTTGCTACGCGTAAATGCAACCCACACTAGATTTGCGATTGTTTCTGCTGTGAAACCGGCATCATCGGCAATCACAATTAAACGAACGCCATCAAGATTTCTTTGGTCTAACTGAGCTGCCCAACTGTCCACACGTTGCGGCTCTATTTCGTAGTTTTCGAACACGCTGCCGTCTACAACCACAACTCCCGGCATAGCCAGTTTCGCATTAGAAAACGGTCGCGGTGCGTCAAAGTGTGCAGGCAATTCTCTACACAGGTGATATTTTGGTGCGCCAACTGCAGCAAACACCACTTTTGAACCGGTGTTCAGTCCATCTCCCGAATAATCCAGCGTATCGATCGTTGTATTGGTTTGAAAATGTACATCCCTTGTCCAATCGATGCGAGCCAGAATATGTGATAAGAAATCTACCACGTTGTGAATATCCAAATCCGGATTATCCTCGTGCGAAGAGATAAATAAATATTTTGCCAAACTAAGTTGGTTTTTGCCCAAAATTTGATTGGCGATAGTCAACAATTCCTGCGGGCGTTCCACCTTTTGGTATGGCGTATATCTTTCGCTACCTATTGCAAATAACAACGGATGCACACCCGCGGTGTCTACAGCGTGTACCGCGTGAAGCCCGTTAATTTCCATAGGAATTGCCGACCCGGTAATTTCGTGGATTAGCGCACCAAAACTTGTATCTTCTTGCGGCGGCCTTCCCACCACCGTAAACGACCAAATTGGATTTTTACGGTGATAGACGCGATGCACTTTCATCAATGGAAATGGGTGCGTCAACGAATAGTAGCCGATGTGGTCGCCAAAAGGACCCTCCGGTTTGTTATCATTTGGATAGACTGTTCCAGTAATGACAAAATCTGCGTCAGACGATATGCAAAAACCTTCATCGTCATAAAAATAACGGAATCTTCGATTTCCTAATGCACCAGCGAAGATCATTTCCGACAAACCTTCCGGCAAAGGCATGACAGCGGAAAGCGGATGCGACGGGGGTCCGCCCACGAAAATAGATACCTTTAATGGTCGCCCGAGTGCATTAGCTTTCGCTTGGTGCACGCCGATTCCGCGATGCAATTGATAATGCAAGCCAATTTCTTCATCAGGAATGTAATCGTTTCCAGAAAGCTGAATGCGGTACATCCCCAAGTTTGCATTCATAATCCCCGGCTTTGCGGCATCCTCGGTATACACTTGTGGCATTGTGACAAAAGCTCCGCCGTCCATCGGCCAATTGACAATTTGTGGTAGCTTGGAAATCGATGTTTTACCATATAATATAGGTGCATTTGCTTTCCGTTTCCAAGGCAGAGCGCCCAAGGCAGTCATCGCAGAACTCGCGTAATAAAATGGTTTTTTCAGCACAGATGTCGGATCCATTTTCACATCGACCAACTTTTTCACATGATCCAACGAATCACGAAACATAAATTTCGATCGATCCAGCGTGCCAAAAAGGTTAGATACCGCAGGAAATTCAGAACCTTTGATGTTTTCGAAATATAAAGCTGGGCCAGCTGCATCGTAAACGCGCATGTGGATTGCAGCCATCTCCAAATACGGATCAACTTCTTCCTTTATACGGATTAAATGACCATGTTGTTCCAAATCGCTAACGCATGCTGCTAAGCTATTATATCCCATAAGTAATCGTGGTTTCTTTCCTACAAAAATAGCAGGATAATTCGCCGTTACACAGCGATTGATTCAAAATATTATCGTGAAGAGATCTTTATTGGTCTTCCAGTATCGCTTCCTCAATCGGCGTAAAAGAGAAGGAAACGCGTTTTGCCCAAGTAGAATTATCCAGCGGATATTCGTATTTAAACATGCGCTTAATTTCTAAGTGATCTTCCTTTTGAAGTTCGCGGCGTTGTTTGAAAAACAATTTATAAATAAAATGTGGCACAGCAACGCCAACATTTTCTACCTCATTGAGATTCTTATACATCCTAAACAAATCGCGAACGCTCATCTGTTGAATACCGCCAAGTTCAATCACCTGATCTTTAAAATCTTCTTTCCAATTTACCGTACGTAACCAACGCAATACATCGAGCGACGAAATTGGTCGAAATTGGACATTTGCTAATGCATTATCGTACCAAATATATTTCTCGGACATCAGCTGTCGGAAATACCGATCCGCTAAACTGTTCTTACCCAATGTAATATTGGTAAGCACCAATGTGTAGATAACACCCAGATCAGAAAACAATTTCCGTACATAACTTAGGTATTCCCGATCCACGAGCGTGGCCAGATACACAATGCGATTGCAGGCATTTGCTTGTAAAAGTGCGATAAAATTCCTTAATCGAGTTAATTCAACTTGTAAACTTACTTGATCGTCTAAATTTGTTGGGGGAGCGAAACAAATGCCCATATCTAAATTATCTAATCGACAAGTAGCATACGCTTTCCCTTTCCGGAGCAAATCAATATTCAATAGTTCCGCAGTTATCGGCTCGAAGCCGGTTGTTTTAAAAAGCTCCGCGTCCCTTATCAGTCCAAAAACTTCGCAATTTTCAGACGCTAAATTGCTGGCAGCTCTCCTACCCAAATAACTATTAAGCCCGCTGATAAGCATCCCCATTTTTTATGCTGCTATTATGAATTAATCTCCTTTTTTATACAACTTCAGATTTAGAACACGACGCTTTCACGTTTTGTTTTGTCATAGTCTTCTTCACGGATTTATACGCATTGTTTATTGTCTTCAACATGTCAAATAAAGCAACTGGCCGCAAAATTACCACATGATGCCCTATATTTGCAAAGGTTCGATTCAAGTATTTTTATGGAGAAGAAGAAGGTTATTCTTGTTTGGTTCAGGAATGATTTAAGGTTGCACGACAATGAAATTTTGCTCGAAGCAGTGCAAAAAGCCGATGTCGTCATTCCGGTTTATTGCTTCGACCCACGCTACTTTACGCTCAATAAATTCGGAAATAAAAATACCGGAATCCTTCGCGCGCAATTTTTATTGGAAACAGTAGCCGCATTCAAGGCGGATTTGCAAGGTATTCAAGGCGATCTGTTGACTTATTTAGGTTATCCCGAGGAAATCATTCCCCGATTAGCAACGAAGTACGAAATCGATGAGGTTTATCATCACCGCGAGGTAGCGCAGCGCGAAACTCAAATTTCTGAAAAAGTTGAATCCGCGCTTTGGCAAACTAGTCGAGTTAACCTTAAACATTTCATCGGACATACGATGTACCACAAGGAAGACTTACCTTTTCCTATCCGAGATATTCCCAACTCTTTTGCCACATTTAAGAAAAAAATCGAACGTGAAAGTCAAGTTCGCGCAGTATCGCCCACGGTCGAGAAGATGGTAGTGCCTGCGCATCTTGAATCAACTGATTTACCAACATTGGTTGAATTGGGTTTTAGCGAATCGGAAATAGCCGAAGTTTCTGAAAAGAGCCTTATCGGAGGCGAGCAACATGGTTTAGAAAATTTGGAAACCGTTTTGGCGGATGATTATAAAAGCTTCCACGACTTCACATTGCTTTCTCCTTACATGGCAACGGGAGCGCTTTCTCCTATTTTGATTTACCACAAATTGCATGCAGCGATGACGCCGAAAAACAAAAAACGTCTGGAGCGCAGAACAGCACGTTTATTTTGGCGGGATTACTATCGTTTTATGTTGAAGAAATATCCAAATGTCTATTTCAAAGCATTTGGACACTTAGCTGTAGTTCCTGAATGGCTTGAAATAAAACCCAACAATTCAACCAATAACATCGATTGGAAATCTGGAAATACAGGAGAAGAATTTATCGACCAAGCGGTGCATATCTTAAAGAAAACGGGAAATCTTCCTTCGGAAGCTCGAACCGTTTTAGCGCTTTACATTATACAGGAAACTTCTGCTGACTGGCTTGAGACGGCATCATTCTTTGAAGAACATTTGTTGGATTACAACCCAGCTACCACATACGGAAACTTATCGCACATCGCTGGCGTCGGCACTAGCCCAAAAGATAATTTGAGTACCATCCATTGGCGCGATTTGATGAATAAAAATTATCCGAAAGGATTAGAATACGAATTCGCGACTCATTCTTAATTGCTTCGCAAATTTATGCTTTAATACTTATCTAAATAATCTGCTTGACGCATCAATAAAGCTCGATATTTATTGAAAACGGCTGATTTTGAAACGAATCCCTGATAACGCCCGTCTTCATCCAGAACCGGTAAAATCCAAACGTCCTCTCGATTCATTTTGCGCATCACCGATTCCATATTGGCATTCAACGAGATGGTATCCATTGGCTTTTCAGCAAGCTCTGCCATCGTTTTCTTTAAACCGTCAGGCTGTTCGCCTAGCAAAATTTCGAGTAAGCGTTCACTGTATATTATACCAAGCAATTTGGACTCTGAATCTACTACAGGAAAAATGTTGCGTTTGGTATGTATGATGTCGTGGCTTCGGTCTTTTGCGTATTCATCTGGTCGCAAAATCGTGAAGTTATTTTCCAAAACATAGCGTAGCTTCATCATACTCAACACCGTACGATCTTTATCTTCGTGACTGATTAAATCGCCTTGCTCTGCTAATCCTTTCGTGTAAATGGAATGCTTCAATACCGCGCGATTGATGAAATAGGCAATTGCCGTTACGATCATCAGCGGAACCATCAATGCGTAGCCGCCTGTGATTTCAGCGATCAGGAAAATGGCAGTCAATGGCGCGTGCATCATTCCAGCTAATGCTCCAGCCATTCCGGCTACGGTAAAATTCGCCACGTTTAAATCTACCATTCCTGTAAGGTTCAATCCATAAGAAAAGATAAAACCGAGCAATCCACCAACAACCAAACTTGGACCAAATACCCCACCATTTCCACCACCGTTTAAAGTGATGAGTGCAGCAAACGTTTTCGCAAACATGGTGCATACCGCGAATATGACGACCATTATTCCGGTTTGAGCATAATCAGCGAAAATACTATTCTCCAACATAGCGGTATGGTTGCCATCTAGAATATTCTGAATCGCCAGATAACCTTCTCCGTATAATGCCGGAAATATAAAGATTAACACCCCCAAACTGACACCGCTTACCCATACCTTTCTATATGGGTTTCCGATTTTCTGATAAAAATTACGCAACCAACCTGCCAACTTGGCGAAATAAATAGAGAAAATTCCGGCCAGAATACCCAAAAGAATATAGAAGAACAACGCACTGAATACCCAGTCATCAGTTACCAAGTGAAACAATGGTTCGCTGTATAGTGAACGCGAGATTACTGCCGCTGTAGCGGTGGAAATTAATAAAGGAATAAATACAGGGATAGAAAATTCGGGCAGTAGAATCTCTATTGCGAAAATCATTCCGGCAACTGGACTATTGAACGCTCCAGCAATACCAGCTGCTGCGCCGCATGCCAGCATCAAGGTTACTTCCCGAAAGCTCAACCCAAAAAAACGTCCAATATTGGATCCGATCGCCGCTCCGCTATAGGCGATCGGCGCTTCCAGACCCGAAGAACCACCAAAACCTACTGTTACCGCACTTGTTACGATTTGTGAATAAATGTTATGCGGCTCGATTTTACTGGAATTTCTCGAAATGGCATACATAATTGGCGTCATCCCATGCCCCAACTCCTTTTTACGAATAAATCGACGCACATAAATCACACTTAACAAAATACCGACCAATGGAAACAGTAAGTAGATGTAATACTTATATTGAGAACGCACCTCATTCTGTAAAAATGCTGCAATGCCGTGCGTCATTCCTTTCAACAATGCTGCTGCCAAACCACCAACTATCCCCACCAGCAAAGCCACCAAAATCATAAAGTTTCTGTTGGAAATTTTTTGCATTCGCCAACTATTCAATCTGTCGACGAAGGCGTAAAGTTTGGTAAGCATATTCATGTGAAATAGACGAAAAGAAGATTAATAGTAATATTTCGATACAAACTTAGGGATTGTGTTTGTATTTAGACGAACAAATGACAAACTGCTTCTGCCGATTTCGGGATACATAAATACAAATTGGTAGATTTCGGATTTTATTTACATGACATCTTTTGCAATTTTGTACATAACAAATAATAACAAAATGGAGCAGATGGATCTTAATTATCAACGAATAGCGACAGCTATTCGCTATGTAAGTGACAATTTCAAGCGGCAGCCAAGCTTGGAAGAAATTGCGGATCAAGTGCATTTGAGTCCAACACATTTTCAACGTTTGTTTACCGATTGGGCTGGAGTTACGCCGAAGCAATTTCTACAATTTGTAAGCACGCAACACGCGAAAACCATATTGAATCGCGATAGGAGTACATTGTTTGAAACCGCTATGGAAACAGGATTATCGAGCACCAGCCGTTTGCATGACTTATTCATCAAAATGGAGGGCATGACGCCAGCAGAATATAAAAACGGGGGGCGCCATTTGTCGATTACCTATCGCATTGCAATTAGCCCGTTTGGCAACATTCTTATTGCTACCACAAAAAAGGGTATCTGCCATATGGCTTTCTTAGAAGAGGATGCTGAAAAAGCGATCAGTCATTTGAAATCTCAATTTCCGGAAGCCCGTTTTATCGAAGGTGAAAATGAGCTTCAGAACAATGCGTTGCGCATATTTCAGCAGGACTGGCGTGAAGCACCGGAGATTAAGCTACATTTAAAAGGAACCGCATTCCAACTGCACGTTTGGCAATGCTTATTGAAAATACCTTTCGGATCGCTCAGTAGCTATGGAACTATTGCTCAGCAAATAGGTAATCCTAGCGCATCGCGGGCAGTTGGCACAGCGATTGGCAAAAATCCCATCGCCTTTTTGATTCCTTGTCATAGGGTTATACAATCGGCAGGAGAACTAGGCGGATATATGTGGGGAAAAACAAGAAAAAAAGCAATTATTGGATGGGAAGCAGCGAAAGAATTATAGAAATCTTGCCTTTTGATGGCAGTGCCGAATATTATGGATTGGTGTGGAACAAGAATGAATCCGACATTTTATACGAGCAGCTCATGCAAAACATCGAATGGCGACATGATGAAGTGGTGCTCTTCGGGAAACGCATTGTAACGAAAAGAAAGGTGGCTTGGTATGGCGATGAAACCTATCCATACACCTATTCAAATGCAACGAAATATGCCCTGCCTTGGACTAATGAGTTGCAGCAAATTAAAGTGCGCGTAGAAGAAGCGACCGGAGAACGTTTTAATTCTTGTTTGTTAAATCTTTATCACGATGGCTCGGAGGGAATGGCATGGCACAGCGACAGCGAAAAGGAACTAAAAAAACATGGCGCGATTGCATCGGTAAGCTTTGGCGCGGAGCGGAAGTTTGCTTTGAAGCACAAGAAAAATGGGGAAAAAGTAGAGATATTTTTGGAACACGGCAGCTTGCTCGTTATGCAGGGCAAAACGCAAACGAATTGGCTTCACCGCATTCCACCAACAAAAAAAATTCATCAGCCCCGCATCAACCTCACATTCCGCAGCCTCGTTCCAAAGTAAGCCCGTTTGGGGAGAAATTCTCCCAAACGATGGAATTATTGTATTTTTATAGTTCCGAATTGATTTTACGCTTAATATGATTAATCTGCTCAGCAAAACATCCTTTATTCCGTTTATTCGCTTTTCATTCACTTGCATTTGGCTTGTCATTTCTACTGCTGTTACTTCTAACGCAAATACCTTCATTACGCAACAACGCGATAGTCTGATTTCACGAGCAGATACCCTTTCTGCTATTAATAATCAAGCAAGTGAATTGACGCGCTTATTAGAACAGCAAAAGACGGATTCGCTAAAAAGGTTGGAGGTAGAAAACCGACTGATTAATATGGAATGGAATGATAGAAGGCAAAATCAGCAATTGGTAGAAGAATTGCGAATGCTAAAAAGCCGAGATTCCATATTGCTAGCAAGAAGAAAACAAAAGGTTGATTCATTAAAACTGTTAAACGACGGTATTCCGGTCGTTCCGTTTAGGGATACGATTTTTCGGATCTATACCAGCTTAGGTAGTTACACAGCGCGCGACCGTTCTATGGCCATAGAAGATCGCATTCGCAATCTAGCCAGCAATTACGACTTTCATGTAGATTCATTGCGTGCTTTTGAAAATGAGAACAATTGGATTATTGCCTGGAATGATGAGATGGTAATTAGTTTTAATGATCAGGACGCGCTGTGGTTGAATACCGACATCGCTTCGTTGGCTAAGCAAAAGTTGGCCGACATTAAGCAATCGATTACAAAACACCGTGACGAAACGAGTTTAAAAAATCTCTTAAACGCATTGTTGCGTGCGGCATTGATTTTAGGCGTTGTCGCCGCACTCATGTTTGGTATTAACAAAATTGCAGCTTGGCTTCGCCGTAAGCTAATCGCTAATCAGGGAAGACGGCTTCGCGGGATTCAAATACGCGGTTATCAGCTGCTATCCCCAAATAAGCAGGTCAAATTACTTTGGTCGTTAGTGACAATTGGGAAATGGGTTTTCATTCTATTGGCCATTTACCTCACTTTACCGATGCTATTTAATTTGTTTCCAAGCACGCGAGGTTACGCTCCGGTTTTGTTGAGCTATTTTTTAAATCCACTTCGTGAGATTGGCGAATCCATAGTTGCGTATTTCCCAAATCTAATTACCATCATCGTTATCTGTTTGGTATTCCGATATGGGTTGAAGGTGTTGAAATTTTTTGCTAACGAATTGCACAATGGATCCCTACAAATCAATGGATTCTTCCCAGATTGGGCGCTTCCTACTTATCACATCCTGCGCGTATTGCTTTTAGCATTTTTAATGATTGTGATTTTTCCGTACTTGCCAGGATCGGATTCGTCTATTTTTAAAGGCGTTTCCGTATTCATCGGGGTTCTGTTTACCTTTAGCTCTGCTGGCGCGCTGGGAAATGTAGTCGCCGGATTAGTGCTTACTTATATGCGGTCATTTTCTATCGGAGATCGAATTAAGATTGGCGATGTCAGTGGCGATATTATTGAAAAATCATTATTAGTTACGCGCGTTCGCACCACTAAAAATGAAGTAATTTCCATACCGAATTCGCAAGTAATGAATAGCCATACCATTAATTACAGTGCAGATTCTCAGGAAAAAGGTTTAATTATCCATACCAACTTGACCATGTCGTATGAGATTCCTTGGCAGAACGTACAGGAATTAGCGCAAAAAGCCGCCAACAATGTTGTTTATCTTGAAAAAGATCCTCCTGCATTTGTTTTAAACACCAGTTTGGATGATTTTTATGTAACCTACCAAGTAAATGCATACACGAAACACCCTAATAAACAAGCGATCATTTATTCTGAATTGCACAAAAATTTGGTGGATGTATTTCACGAGGCTGGCATTGAGTTGTTATCTCCACATTATCGAGCTGTTCGCGATGGCAACGATTTGGATATGCCGAAAAGTCCTACAGAAAAACCAAGTGGGAAAAATTAACTCGAAAATCCATCAATGGAACTACACGAAATATTGCATCGCATCTACCAATTACCACTTGATTCTATCGCTAAAATAGAGCCATACGTTAAGCTTTTTCGGCATGAAAAAGGGCATTTATTAATGCAAGCAAATCGATTGGAAAAACATGTTTATCTCATCAAAAAAGGCGTCGTTCGCGCATACTCAGATTCAGAGAAAGGCGAAATTACCTTTTGGTTTGGAGAGGAAGGTGATGCCGTTTTGTCGATGATCAGCTATGTGATGAATGCACCCAGCTACGACAATATTTCATTGATTGAATCCTGTGAACTGTATGCTATTGCTATTTCGGATTTACAAAAACTGTATGAAAAAGATATTCATTTAGCGAATTGGGGAAGAAAATTGGCTGAAATAGAATTGATAAAAGTGGAACAGCGAATCATTTCGAGGGAATTATTATCTGCCACAGCGCGCTACAACCTATTGATGAAACAGCAACCGAGCTTACTGCGACGTGTGCCATTGAAATTCATAGCATCCTATTTAGGAATAACGCAAGTAAGTTTAAGTCGCATCAGAGGGCAAAGTGCTCGTTCCAACATGGAAAAATAGAACAATTTATCCGCATAAATACGACTTGCTACAAAACTATCTTTATCTTTAGCTGTTCTTAATAAACATTAAAATATAGAAATAATGAGAATTTATAAAGCTACTTTTTTGATTTCGGCGTTGATTTTGGGTCAATCGGCCTTTGCACAATTCAAGCAAGCTGCACTTCCATATTCTTACAATGCGTTGGAACGTGCTGTGGATGCCAAAACGATGGAAATTCATCATAGCAAACATGGAGCAACGTACACAAGCAAACTAAATGAAGCGATTGCCGGTACGCCATTAGAGAAAGAGAGCATCGAAAAAATCTTAGGAAAGGTTGGATCGAAAAGTTCAGCTGTAAGAAATAATGCAGGTGGCCACTATAACCATGAGTTGTTTTGGACCATTTTGACACCAAAAGAAAATACACAAGCGAGTCCGGCTTTGGCAAAAGCAATTGACGCAGAGTTTGGTTCTTTGGATGCATTAAAAGAAAAGTTAAACAAAGCTGGTGCTGATCGCTTCGGTTCAGGTTGGGCTTGGTTAGCAGTAGATAAAAAAGGAAAATTATTTGTTACATCAACACCAAACCAAGATAATCCATTAATGGACGTTGCTGAGAAAAAAGGTACGCCAATCTTGGGTATCGACGTTTGGGAACACGCCTACTATTTAAAATATCAAAATAAAAGACCAGATTACTTGGCAGCATTTTGGACCATTGTGAATTGGCCAGAAGTGAGTCGTAGATACGAAGAAGCTTTAGCTACTAAAAAGTAATTTACTTATTTAGAAAAACACCGAGCTGCTTATCCATTTGATATGGTAGGCAGCTTTTCTTTTACAACCTGGTTCCGTATCCCTATGCTCGACGAAATGCATTTACTGTTTTAACTAAATAACTTACGATTTACAATAAGTTTTTCCGATATTTGCATGTATTTTTGTCGCCCATAGTGAGTGGGCACTTGCTTATGATGATCAATTCTCATTGTACTAGATAATTAGCTCTAAGCGAACAAGAATAAAATTGAGAAATAGGAAATATAGACTGAAGAGATACATTAAGCATGTATAATAGACAATACGCTTCAATCACAGCGATAGGTGGTTATCTTCCGCAACAAGTTAGGTCAAATTACGATCTGGAACAAGTGTGCGCGACCTCCGACGAATGGATTGTTAAACGTACCGGGATCAAAGAAAGACGGATTTTAGATAAGGATTTAGCTACTTCCGACATGGCGGTTGAAGCAATCCGAAATATGGTTCAGGAATACAAAAAGAACATCTCCGACATCGACGCGATATTAGTAGCAACATCTACTCCAGATATGCTTATGCCCGCTACAGCAAATCTCATTGCCGATAAATTAGGCTTGACGAATGTATGGGCATTTGATGTCAATGCTGCCTGTTCCGGTTTTCTTTACGCACTTGACTTGGGAGCTTCATTGGTTGAAACTAGAAGATACAGCAACGTTTTAGTAGTTGGCGCCGACAACATTAGTTCCTTTGTAAACATTGAAGACCGTTCGACGAATATTTTGTTTGGCGATGGCGCTGGGGTGGTATGGTTGGAGCCATCCAACGAAGACGGCATTATTGATGCATTCTTGCAAAGCAACGGAACCGGCAAAGAATATTTGAATATCGAGGCTGGAGGATCACTCTACCCATTCAATACGGAAATTGCAGACAACGGCCGTAAATATATTCGCCAGGATGGCAAAGTAGTTTTCAAACAAGCGATACAATCTATGAGCGATGCGTGTAGAAACGTATTGAGCCGCAACAACTTGACTATTGATGACGTCAGCTGGTTAGTTCCTCACCAAGCCAACAAACGAATTATCGATGCGGTGGGTAAGGAAATTAATATTCAAGAAGGAAAAACCTTGTCTAACATCGAGTATTTAGGAAATACGATTGCGGCAACTATTCCGCTTTGTATTTGGGAAAACGTAAAAAAATTAAACAAAGGTGACTTAGTCATGTTGACTGCCTTTGGAGCGGGGTTCTCTTGGGGAGCCAGCTTATTAAGATGGATGATTGAGTAATTCTATTTAATCTTACGTAATATAAGTAAACGGTGCACCTGATATCAGTTGCACCGTTTTTTTACGTATTTGCCTTTTGTCTCAAACGCTTAGAATGGATAGATGGTGCCTACCAACTGTTTATCTCCAGCAGACAACACCGTGTTGTCCGGAGTGTCGTTGCTACGATTTACCAATCTTCCCAAAATAGGATAATGCATAATTGACGTTTCATCATACGCATTAAACGTTGTTTGAGCCGTTGTGTAAGTGTTCAACAAGTTAACATCAACCTGTTGTCTGCTCCAATAGTTAGGCGCTCCCGCATAATATTGATAGGTAAATTCGCGATCCCAATCCAATTCAACTTCGGGATGTTGATGTTCGTGTATCAAACCTAAAGCATGCCCAAATTCATGCAACGTAGTTCTGCTAAATTCTGCCTCGCTAGTATTATCATCGAACCAGCCAAAGTTCATGGTTTCTTGATTAGCAGGAACTCCAAGTGCATTTCTTCCCATGTGGGAATAAGCGCCAGCCCCTTGAATGAATGCTACGCGAATCATTCCGTTGCTTTGAACAAATTCGAACTTGATGTTGGCAAATTCTTCCCATTGTTTCGCATAAGCAATCACACGACTGCGGACATATTCCGATCCACCCATAAAACTCACAGTAACAGTTTGTCCATTCTGCCATAGCGTTCTATTTTCGGCCGCCGCTCTCTCATCTGTTTTTGGATTTAAGTTAACAACACGGCATGCCTGCACGCGGGGATCGCCGATGTACTTGCTAAAGTCATGATTAAATGTACTGACTTCTTCACTTGGTATTTCAAATTCTGTACTCGTAGGATCCTTTTGACAAGAACCATTTAAAAGGAGTCCCATCGACAATACAAGCGACCATTTCAATTGATTTTTCATAGCAATAAAAGATAGTTTAATGTGATTAATAAAACCGCTTTGGAACGAGCATTCTCAAAGTGGCGTTAGCGTGATAATATTGCTAATTTATAAAAAATTAATTAATCATCAAATTTGATAAAGAATCAATAATACCGCATACAAATTGATGCAATAAAGTTAAAATATATTCATTTCTGCCAACATTATCATCATTCAAACAGACTCTTGTAAGGATCCAAAATTTGGTGTTTAACCGTGTAATTCTTACCTTCGTGCATTCATAATTTTAGGTTAATAATTGGTTAGTTTAAAGGCTTTCTACCTCCCCGGTTGAAAGCCTTTTTTGCGTATTTAATATTTGGATAGGAAACTTTTTAAGCGCGATTGTAATATTTTTCGAAAATCTTCGTTTTAATGGTGAAGTCTGATTTATTGGCATATTTGTTGAGATAATCAGTTTGTAAATTTGACACTATCACACCAACTATAGAAGAAGGTGGTTGCATCGCGGCCACCTCTCTTTGTTTAATAGAGAAATTATCCTATTCTTTATTACGATTCAAGTGAATTACCTATCGAAGATCGCGATATTTGTTGCGCAAACAATTCGATTTTATTATGCAAATTTCTAGTTTCATTTCATCGATATTACTGTTCCTGATTGGGTTACCATTTGCTACAGCGCAAAGCTATACATACCAACAGATCACTACCGATTCATTAAAAAGTGGCGATTTGTTATTTGTGGGCACCTCACACGTAAACCTTTCCGGCGCTATTGATCGCGTAACGCAAACCTCAGTAAAAACGTCTTTTGATCATATTGCATTGATTGAACGAACAGTAGATTCTGTTTTTGTGCTACACGCTAATAGCATAACAGGCTCCATTCGAGAATCCATAGAACATTTTCTGAAGCACGAGGTGGAAAAGGATAGAAAACTGGTTATTTATCGTTTGAAACACAAATATCAACACAGTATTCCGAACGCGATTACTGTAGCGAAAACATGGCTTGGAAAACCTTACAATACCTCGTATATATTAAACGATTCCACGCTGTATTGTTCAGATTTCGTCGAACGAGCATTTCGCAACGATCACATCTTTCAGTTAGAACCAATGACATTTGTTAATCCAAAAACAGGTCAGATTGACGATTTTTGGAAAAAGCATTATCAGCAATTGGAAATTGAAGTACCGGAAGGATTGCCGGGATGCAATCCAAACGGAATGGCGGCTAGCGACAAGCTAAAACTCGTCGGAGAGCTTTCGAAAGAACATTAACTTTCACAGTTACTACCCCAAATCTTCTAAATATCAGATATATTTGGCTGCAAAAAGTTAAAGCCATATCCAATCGCCTTTTCGGCAGAAACTGGAGCATTTTTTAGCAATTCTTGTGATAATTCTCCCAAACCTACTTTCAGCATCGAAGCTGGAATTGGCAATGTTATTGAAATGTTAGATTGCTTTTTCAGCAATGCTTTTATCAACGTTAATTGTGAAACGGGATGGGGAGCAACCGCATTGATCGGTCCATGAATACCATCTGTAACTGCGGCAAAGGTGTACAACCGCAACAAATCGTGCAAAGTAATCCAACTGAAAACTTGCTTTCCGTTCCCGAAGCGCGGGGCAACGCGGAAAGCAAATGCTTTTTTCATCTCCTTCCACATACCACCCTCCGGACTTAATACCAAACCTGTTCGTATAAAAACCGTTCGTATGCCATGCTCGATAAGTGGATGAGCAGCTGCTTCCCAAGCTTCGCAAACCTGAGCAAGAAAATCATTTCCGGCGGGATCTTGTTCTTCAAATGGACGAGCACCATTAGCTTCTCCATACCAACCTATTGCAGATGCAGATATAAATCGTTGCACTGGGACATCATTAGAAATTACCCAATCCACCAATAATGCACTACTTTTCGTACGACTCTCTAATAGCACTTTTTTGCGTTTACTCGTCCAGCGTTTCTCTGCAATGTTCGCGCCCGCCAAATGAATGATCGTATCGATATTTTTGGGAATTTCGCTAGCTATTTCTCCATTCTCGGGATTCCATTCCCAATAATGAATACGTGGTTGAGATTTCGTTGCTTTTTTATCGCGCACCAAAATGTGAATCGACAAATCGGAAAAAGCTTCTAAAAGATGATTAACCAACTTGGAACCAATGAAACCCGTACCTCCGGAAAGTAATAAATTCTTCATAGCAGACATTTAAACGTTGAAAGCCTTTTTAGATCAACACGAAACTAGATGAATTGTTGCGTCCCACAATATTCTAGCAAAAGATAGTAGAAAAACAGAAAAGCGCACTTCATTAGAAATGCGCTTTTCAAATTGATTTATGCAAACTTATTGCTTAATCGAAGCGATCTAAGTGCATCACTTTTGTCCATGCTTTACCAAAATCTTCAATAAATTTCCCTTTAGCATCTCCACTACCGTAAACTTCGGCGATAGCGCGTAGTTCTGCATTCGATCCAAATACCAAATCAGCTCTGCTAGCTGTCCATTTTCCCTCACCCGAGGTACGACAAGTCCCTTCGTAACGCTGTTTATCTGTCGAAGTGGCTTTCCAAGCCGTACGCATATCAAGCAAGTTCACAAAGAAATCGTTGCTCAAAACTCCTATCGAATCCGTAAATACGCCATCTGAAGATCCATCGTAGTTTGCACCGAGTACACGAAGACCACCAACCAAAACCGTCAATTCCGGACTGGAAAGGGTCAACAACTGCGCTCGATCGATTAAAAATTCTTCCGATGAAACGGTATATTGTTTTGGATGATAATTTCTGAATCCATCCGCCAAAGGTTCTAGATATTGGAAAGATTCAACATCCGTTTGCTCCTGCAAGGCGTCCATTCTTCCGGGACGGAATGGTAACTGCAAATCGAAACCGCCATCTTTAGCCGCTTTCTCTACCGCAGCATCACCCGCCAATACGATCAAATCTGCAATAGAAACCTTCTTTCCATTGTTCTGCTTTTGTTGGAAATCTGCTTGTATCTTTTCTAAGGCAGCAAGAACTTTTTGCAACTGCGCAGGATTGTTCACTTCCCAATCTTTTTGCGGAGCCAAACGAATACGTGCGCCGTTTGCACCACCGCGTTTGTCGGACCCACGGAACGTAGACGCCGAAGCCCAAGCTGTTGATACTAATTCCGAAATACTCAATCCCGAATTCAGCACCTGTTCTTTCAATTCGACAACATCCGATGCGTCAATTAACGGATGGTCAACTGCTGGAATAGGATCTTGCCAAATCAAAACTTCCGAAGGAACTTCTGGACCTAAATACAATTCGCGTGGCCCCATGTCGCGGTGCGTTAACTTAAACCAAGCTCGCGCAAATGCATCTGCGAAAGCATCTGGATTTTCATAAAAATGACGCGAAATCTTTTCATATTCTGGATCAAACTTTAAAGACAAGTCCGTAGTCAGCATCGTTGGCAGATGCTTTTTACCTTCGATAAACGCATCAGGAATAGTATTTTCTGCATTTTTGGCCACCCACTGATGAGCGCCCGCTGGACTTTTTGTTAGTTCCCAATCGTAGGCGAATAGATTCTCAAAGAAATTATTGCTCCATTGTGTCGGTGTTGTTGTCCACGTTACTTCCAAACCACTGGTAATCGTATCACCGGCCTTACCGCTGCCATAACTATTTTCCCAACCGAAACCTTGTGCTTCTAAACCTGCAGCAGCGGGCTCTTTATCCAAATGATCAGAAGGAGCAGCACCATGTGTTTTTCCAAACGTGTGACCGCCCGCAATTAATGCCACTGTTTCCTCATCGTTCATTGCCATGCGTCCGAACGTATCGCGAATATCTTTTGCTGCTTTGATTGGATCAGGATTACCGTCAGGACCTTCCGGATTTACGTATATCAATCCCATTTGCACCGCAGCCAAAGGCTTTTCTAAATCTCGAGAATGCGTATCTCCGTCGGCATCGTCGTCCGACACGACAACACCGTGCTGCTTGTCCGCACCATCGGAACCATGTGAATAACGCAAATCACCACCTAACCATGTCTTTTCCTCTCCCCAATATACATCCTCTTCTGGTTCCCAAACATCTGCGCGACCGCCTGCAAAACCGAAAGTTTTCAATCCCATCGATTCTAAAGCTACATTTCCAGTTAAAATCATCAAGTCTGCCCAAGAAATCTTCTGTCCGTACTTCTGCTTAATCGGCCAAAGTAATCGGCGCGCCTTATCCAAACTCACGTTGTCTGGCCAGCTGTTTAGCGGCGCAAAACGCTGCTGTCCTGCACCTGCACCACCTCGACCATCGCCTACGCGATACGTTCCTGCGCTGTGCCAAGCCATACGAATAAATAAAGGACCGTAATGTCCGAAATCCGCTGGCCACCAATCTTGCGAATCCGTCATCAGTGCATGTAAATCTCGTTTTACAGCTGCTAAATCCAAACTTTTAAATGCTTCGGCATAGTCAAAGTCGCTTCCCATCGGATCCGACAACGAAGAATGTTGTCTCAAGATATTCAGCTTGAGTTGATTTGGCCACCAATCGCTATTGCGGGTGCCCCTACCGCCTACTTCGTGTTTTGCTTTGCCTTGGTGAAATGGGCATTTCCCTACGTCGTTAGAATCTCTTTCCATGTGTTATTGTAATTAAGATATATGATCGTCTATTTTCTGATTTAATGGATAATTGTAAAATTACTGTATTTGATGCCTTCGAAAAAATCAATTCATTCTATGATGATATAACTAAAAACTATGTGCAGGCTTACATTTTTTCGGCAAAAGTCATTGGTTACAGCATCACTTCTTTTTACACAAAACCGCTCGCATGCATAACATACAACGATGCGGCTTTGTTTTGGAATAAGCGTTCAAAATTACGCTGTTTGTGTTGGCGCAGAATATCGTTACCTTTAAGCAGAAAAATTGCTCACTGAAACCACATGGCAGATCGAAAAGACCAGCACATCGCAATGCTGATAGACGCCGATAACGTGTCTTATAAAAAAATAGAAGATATTCTTAAAGAAGTGAATCGATATGGTACGCCGACGATTAAGCGAATATATGGCGATTGGACCAATCCTTTTGTTGAAAATTGGAAATCTAGTTTACTGACCCACGCGATTACGCCTATTCAACAATACAGCTATACACAAGGAAAAAACTCTTCTGATTCCGCATTAATCATTGATGCCATGGATATTTTACACTCCGATCGAGTTGATGGATTTTGTATTGTTTCCAGCGATAGCGATTTCACTCGTTTGGCGACTCGTTTACGTGAATCAGGTAAATTGGTTATAGGAATTGGCGAACGTAAAACGCCAAAACCTTTTATTGCTTCTTGCGATAAATTTATCTATGTGGAAATTCTGGAACAAAAGTCGAAATCCAATAAGAAGAACTCCGAGACAAATCCTCCACCACAAAATGGCGTAAACAACACGAACAAACCAACGCCGAAGCCAGCCGTTAAGGAAATAAGTTCATTGGATGAAGATATTCTGCTATTACTTAAAGATACGGTAGATGATACTGCCGACGAAAGTGGATGGGCATTCTTGGGCGAAATCGGCAATTTGTTAATCAAGCGCATGCCTGATTTTGATGCACGAAACTATGGATTTGAAAAAATTTCACATCTATTCAAATCCCGGAAAAAAGATTTTGAGGTCGACGAGCGTACAAATGAAAAATCTAGAAACAAACTTTATTATGTACGAAACATCCTGACCAACGAATCGCAACAGCCTGAACAAAAAACTACCGACGTAGAACGGCCGAAGGATACTAAACCAACGAAAGAGGCCAAATCAGAAAAGGTAACTAAAGAAATTACTGAAACGAAAGAAGTTTCGGAGGTAAAAGCTATTGAACACAGCGCAAATGAACAGTTACAATTTACCGTACCAAGTCCGGGAAATAAAATCACTGCGGATGATGTACGTAAAAATCAAATCAGGATTACGAAAGATTTGAAACCATTCTTTCCAACGCGTTCTCAAAAAATAACGATTAAAATTGAAGATGAATTTGAATGTTCGTTTTCCCATCACGGCCACCGTTCGCATACTGTAAACTTGGGTAAGGCTGCAGCCATGCAACTTGGCTTAGCGGAAGGTGTACAATTGCAGATAACCAAAGTAGATGAAAACACCTTTACCTTTGTTAAAAAGGCATAAGCGCACATCGATTGTTAAAAAAAGTTAAGCCAACTAATCGTTGATACTAATTAGAAATTAACGCCGTTTTATAGGTAGTAGTAATTTTTTCATAATAGGTTAATAATTGGTTAGTTAGTATGAAGGCCTGAAGTTCCCCGCTTCAGGCCTTCTTTTTTGGCTGGATTTAACGGGATTTGCACACACTTATATCAGCTAAAAAAACTAATAATCTGCGGAGTCGATCACGCGTAATAAACATTGATTACCTTCATATTTATTACACGTTAATTGCTCTTATAACATAAAAAGATGCGCAGCGTTTTTGATTTTAGTTAAGCTTACACTTGAAATAGTGCAGATGATTTTAAATCTCAAGCTATCCCCAACGCCTTACTTCATGTAGGGTAAATGTAACTAAGGTGGCTGTGATAGTCACCTTTAACTTTGTAATTCTACTAGGATTTGATTGACAATCTGTTCTTTATTCTGCGAATTAATGACATCAAATGTACTGTCTAATTCAAAATTATCAAACCGAATACCTGCTACACTTTGGTGTTGGAAGGGTCTGTTTTCTTCTGGATTACTAACATCTCCCCATGTTAATCCATTCGCATCGTGACATATATAACATTGACTATCGTTTAACCAAAAGGTCACGCCATGTACATCAGGTTTATTAAGGTGGGTTGTATTCGTGATCGCTTTAGCAAAGCCTTCAGGATACAAGAATACTTCTTTACCAGTCATATTCTCCAACTTCCCCTTTAAATACATCCAAAAGTCGTCAATTGCATGCCATTTTACGTGCTTGAAGTTGTTCACTAAATATTTACTAGCCTGTAAATCATTTGCAACGTAATCTTTGAGTTCCAATTTTTCATTCTTTGATAGATCATTATAGGTCATTTTGTTAACGAGATTTAGATATTGTTTAATGTTGTAAATTAGTGGGTAATTATCCGATGGAATTATGTTAATACAGTTCTGCAACCAATTTCTAATTTCCGCACTGTAGTTTATTGCTCTGACATTTTTTGCACACCCTACTGTTTCAGGGTTGAGCGGTTTGTTGTTAGACAAATAAAAAACTGAAACATCTTTACAATGATGATTCGGATCGTATTTACCTTTTGCGTCCTTACCAGTTAAAATTGTATTGTAATAACGTTCCAACTGCCCCCTGTATCCACAAGGCTTGTCGGGATGAATTGAATCACTCGCATTAATTTTGTTCTCAATTATTATAGCTTGTTTGTTTGTGTTTTTGATAAGAATATCTATTTCTCTATATTCGATAATGTTAGCCTCATTAGGAATTATAACACATGGTAATGAACTATCAAATAATTGAGTAGGTACATTTAATATTTTCAAGAACTGATTTAAAAATTGATCTCTCATTCCATGACTCGATTTGGGAGATAAAAGATAACTTATAAACCTTGAATGCAATTTCACTTCTTCATCTATTTTATGTAGAAGAGCAAAGAGGTTTGTATTTAACCGATCCTCTTTGCGGTCGTAGTGGTTCTTTAATTCCGATAAGTCAGATAATAATTTTGGTATGTTCATCTAGCAAACATAAAAAAAGGAGATAAATAATATCTCCTCATTTGTACCACTATTTTGTTTTTTTTTGCTCTCGTTTTCGGCTTTTTAGGCTCAATTATCTCCTCTGAAATTCCAACCTCTTCTAACTGCAATTTAAGCCGTTAATAAATCGGTATCAACCCATTCTGTAATTCTATTTAACATCCCTCAAAATTTCCTTTATAATCCCTCGGCAATGTAACTTTCGTACATTTAACGTGTAATACATCTTTAAGATCTTATGCTTTGTTAGTCATTCCCGCTTCAGGCCTTTTTTTTTGGCTGAAATCGATAAATTTTTAAAAGTTCCCAATTATGGCATTAGTTTTGTTTTTATGAAAACGTTTGGTTAATAATTGGTTTGTCGAAGATCCTGAAATTCCCGTTTCAGGATTTTCTTTTTTATTTGATATATTTGACATAGAGCTACCTAAAGAAATCTATGATGAATCCAATAAACCAAATGGAAGCTACCATTTTAATTGCAGATGACCATCCGGACATTCTTGATTTTATTGCCGAAGATCTAGAGGATAATTACAGTGTGGTGAAAGTATCTGACGGTAAAGAGGCTTTCGAATATATTCGTTTGCACCCGGTTGACTTGATTGTTAGTGATGTGATGATGCCCGTGATGGATGGATATCAATTTTGCACAGCTGTCAAAGATAATGCGCTTTATAGCCATATTCCCTTTATTATGTTAACGGCAAAGAATAGTTTGCAATCGAAAATTGAAGGGTTGGAATTTGGTGCCGATGCATACATCGAAAAACCATTTTCGCCAAATTTCTTGCAAGCGCAAATTGCCAGCTTGTTACGCAATCGAAAATCAATTCGCGAATATTACAATCAGCCGCAATCCACATCGGAGGAAGAGGAGTCCGCATCACACCCGAAAGGTGATCAGCAGTTTTTGGATCGTTTAAATACGTTGATTACTGAAAATATGTCGGAGCAATCACTGTGCGTAGACATGTTGGCGGAGCGGATGTGCATGAGCAGACCAACGCTGTATCGTAAAATCAAAGCATTATCTGATTTGTCGCCAAATGAATTGATCAATATAACGCGTTTGAAAAAGGCTACTCAGTTATTAAGTGATAGAGAATATAAAGTATATGAAATTGCTAATAAATTGGGATTTAGTACACCTTCCCATTTTACGCGCAACTTTCAAAAGCAGTTCGGTATTAGTCCGAAAGAATTTGTGTACAATTTAAAAAAGACAGCGAAGATTTGTTAAAAAAAATCGCGCTGATAACTGGTACCAGCGCGATCAACTCTCTTGTCGTCTACCGTATTGTAAATAAATAAGACTGCTTAATCAACAATAATGTTGAAACCATTTAAGCGGCCGCTTTCTTTTAAACGAAATGTTTCTTTGATTACGCCCGTAGTAGGGTTGTACTGATTTACACCGAAAAAGTTTTCCGTGGTATTATTAGATAAGAAATATATTTCGCCATTGTGATAGAAAGGATTTGAAGTACCATAGAAGCTATCTGCTGGTATGTTTAAGCGAGTCGCTTTCTTTGTAGCCACATCGATTTCATTCCAATACCAAACATCTGCTCTATAGCGAACGCCATGCTGACCACCACCGTAGTAGGATACCGCACGAGAAGGGATCGTTGTATAAATCTTATTATTGTGCACAAACAAACGGTTAAATTCTGCAGTAAATTGATAATCTTTGATATCTACCGAAAAGCTTTGATCGAAGGTTGTTTCACCTTTCTTGATGCGTAGAATTTTGGAGGAGTAATCGATTGGTTGTAGCTTCATATCGCCAACAGTAGCGAAGTACAAATCACCAGTAACCTCATCTAAACTCCAAAGCACGTGGTCTATAAACACGCCCAAATGTGTCGTCCCAGCGAATTTTGTTACACCGACGATTTCCTTTTTCGTTAAATCATAAACCGCGATTGCAGCTACTTTTTCTTTCGGAGTTACCTGCCAGTTTCCTGTTTGTAATGTACCCAACAAGAGATCCACATAAAGCTTATCATCGCGTTTAGCAATAATCAATTGACCTGCCGATTCATTAGGCAAACCTTCTGAAAGAGCACTAAAATCAATTTCACCTGTACGTTCCATCGTCGTTGGATTGAAGGTTTGTACTTTCAAACCGCCACGCACATCATCCCAATAATATCCTTCTGTCGGACTTGCAATATGGTAATTAGTAATGTATTTAGTGGATTGCGACGGCAAGAATTTCCCTTCCACCACGCGACCTGCGTCATTTAAATCCATTTTTAGAATTCCCTGCGCATTTGACGTGCTATTCACTTTGTAAAGCGTTTTTCCAACGATTCGTCCTCCCAAAGAACTACTTACTTGTAAGAAAGGTTTATCTGCTAAATTTATCTCGCGTGACTTATCATTTTTTAAAGCGTATATGCCACCAGCCCAACCTGATCCAGTGTTGTAGATTACCCAAGTTTCGTTAGCAGGTAAATTGCTATCGTTCGGGTTTTCTACATTATTGCTATCATCTTTGCTACAAGAGCCCATAATTGCTAACGCGGCAAAGCCCAAAACGATAGCTTGAAATCGATTACGTGTTTTCATTTTTTCTATTGAAATATGTGGTTAAAAAAGTTGATAAATCAGTTTAATGTGGAACGATCTTCCTAGCCTCTGTACACTAAAATTATCATACAGGCGGGTGTTGCCTATGTTTCGAGATTCAGCAGCAAGCGTCCATTGTTTACTTGCGAGATGATAATATACTCCCGCATTATGCCCCCATTGTCCTAATCGACCATCGTTTGGAATGACCATGGATGACTGGAAATCTGGCGTCTTTTCCCACACGCCCGGTTCTTGGCTGCGCGGAATGCTTAGCAAATAGAAACGGTGCGTGTACTGCGCGTTCCAATTCAATGAAATACGATCCCCGGAACGAACGACATCCTCAAAAGAAATATTCGCCCATAAATTACCGAAGAAGAAAGGCTGATTTGGTACACGTGCACCTTCATCCATTCGAAACATAGCTTCTACATTTACGCGACGGATATCTTGATAGGTAACGTTACCACCAATATCTGCAAATCGAAAAGGCTTGTAAATAATTTCGGTTTCAAATCCTGCTATTTTCGACTGATTGTAGTTGATGTAGCGATTGAATGGAATATCCAACTGAAGAAAAATAATATCGCGAACTCTTCTGTAAAACAATCCGGCCGATGCAGTAAAACTTTGTTTTCCTTGTTGATAATTATATTCCGTGCCGAGATTGAGATTGTGACTGCGCTCAGGCTTCAGCTCCATATTTTCTTTGATCGTTTGCGCGTCTCCAAAAATTTCAATTTCGTCGGGTAAGCGCGTAGCATATTCGTACGAAGTTTTGAGACGGAAAGCACCTACGTCCCAACGTAACCCTGCCAAATGTCCAAACCGATCGTCGCTACTTTCTGCTCGCCAACCTAGATTAAAATTGTCGGTAGCATATCCCTGCGTGGTAAATCGATAATATTTCAATCCGAGGACGCTTTCTAGCTTTCCATCCAACCAGGAAGATGTCAGGCCCAATCCCATATTGCTTTTCTTATAATTTGCGGGGACAGAAAGCACATCAATATTTTCTAGCGCGGAAATTGCGCCTAGGGGATCACTTCCTATTCTTCGTTGCCAAAACGACATCTGGCTAAAATCCACTTGATGTCTGTCGGACAGCGCGTACGATACCTGCAAACGATTTGAGAGCATGTGATAATCCAGATGTTGGTTGTTACCTAAATTTATCTCTCCAGGTGTTGGCGTGGTTCCCACAATGGATTGATCCCAAGCGTAGCGGACGCGAGCAGTATCGACAAATTGGGTATTGAAATAACTGTAGGTTCCGAAAGCATGAATGCTCAGCTTGTCGGCGAAAAGTCGCTTTTTGTAGTGTAACATCCCGCCATAATGTGCGTTATTGGAAGTAGGTTCACCAAAAACCTTATCCATGCGTGCATCGTGTTGCAATTCCTTATAAAAATTGGATTGTAATATCGTAAGCCTAAGATCGTCCGCCCAAGCTTTATTTTTCACACCTACAAATCCCTCCACATATTGGCTCCTTATCGCGTCATGAAAACGAGGTAGGTCTTTATAAGTAGCAACTCCAGTTTCCAAATTAATAACGGGAACGTGCACATCGTAACTATTATCTGAATAATTAAAAGATCCTAAACCTCCAACATACCACTCCTGCTTTTTATCTTGCCATAATAAATTTGCGGTAGCTCGGTGGGTGTTAAAGGAAGCCAATTCATAGGTCGCACCGAATGTACTTTCGGTTTCGTTGCGAGTAATCATATTCACACCGCCACCTAAGGCATCTCCAGCGATCGAAATTGGCATAACACCGTTGTAAATATCAACGCGCTCGAGCATATTTACCGGGATCATTCCTAAGCTAAATGCACGCCCGTATAATTCGATCGGAATACCATCTCGAAACAACCGTACCGCTTTACCCTGCAGCCCCCCTAAGTTGATGTTCACTGGAGCACCAATATTTCCATCGCTTCTTAATCGCATACCCATACTGCGATTCATGACTTCACCAATATCTCCTCCTTTACTATATTCTTTTCGAATATCTATTGACCGTACAGCGAAAGGAGATTGATTTATGAGCGCGCGATCCGTAACTTTTTGGACATTAACTTCTTTAATATCGACTTGTTCTCGCACACGCACTGTGTCTGACAAAGGCATTTTTCGTTGTGCAACTAGACCAATAGGCAATACCGTCAACAACGATAAACAGCAAAAAACAGAGAGTTTGGAAAAAGCCACTTTTATTTATACTAATTATAAATTAATTTTGTGTGGACAAAAGTACGGCATTGGGGTTTCGTGTATTTATGAATTCCGACGTATTTTTTATGAATTCCGATTTTTTATGTCAAGTATCCTATCTGGTAGCGATTTCGAAAACTTTAAACTGACTGACGGCAGTATATCCACCAGCAGAATTCATCATGATTCTGAGCTATCTCGGTATGCCATTCCGCAAGGTCAACTGCAGTTCGTGCAGCAAGCAATAGGCTCGGATATGTTAATGGTACAATCAGAATACAATATTTCAGAAGATGTGCAAATTGCCGGGAAAGGCGATTCTTGTTTACTGGAAATACAGTGCAATCTTTCGTCGCAAGACATCTTTTACCGAACTAAATATTCCGGAGATCAGCGAAGTAAAATGCAGTCGGCCAACATTTCTTTTCTCGCAGCGGATGATAATCAAGCGGACATATTCTTTCAAGAGGGAGCAATCTACGAAACATTCGATATACATATCTCAACGCACTGTCTAACTAAATACGCGGGAGAATCTCGCAAGATGGACGCATTTATCAACGAGATTACCGCTGGGCGCAGTGCCATGCTTTCTCCAACGGGAATTTCTACGCAAGGAGCTATTTACCAATGCATACAGTCGATGCGTGGCTGCTCGTTTGACGGACTTACGCGGAAAATTTATTTGGAATCGAAAGTTTATGAACTGATAGCCCTATTGCACGATGGAGCAGAGCAAACAGCTTCAAATTTTGTTCTTAATACGAGAGATGTAGAAGCTATACATCTTGCTGCAGCTTTAATCAAACAGAATCTTGCTCAACCACCTACCATCCTAAAATTGGCGAGAGATGTCGGCATCAATCAAACGAAGTTGAAGATGGGATTCAAAACCTTATACCAACAAACCATTTTCGGCTATCTACAAACATTTCGAATGAACGAGGCAAGGCGGTATTTATTGGACTCGCAACTGCCGATAGAACAAATAGCTCAATTAGTGGGGTATCAGAATGTATCCAATTTCAGTGCAGCCTTTAAACGTACACAAGGCATGTCGCCTTTAAAAGTTAGGCATCAATTATAAAATCCCACGTCTATATATTTCCGAAGTAAGTAATCTTTTGGCATCAATATAGCATTCTATTCATCAAAAAAAGGCAGTTTATGAATAGCAGATTGAAAAGTTTTTCGCATGCCTTTCGGGGATTATGCGATGCTGTACGCAATGAAACGAACATAAAAATTCATGTTATCGCAGCTATTTTAGTAATTACTTTCGGACTCTTTTTACAGCTATCAAGTATAGAATGGTTAATAGTTCTATTTTGTATCGGACTGGTAATCAGTATGGAGATAATAAATACAGCGATTGAACAACTCGCTGATGCAATCTCTACTGATTTTCACCCAAAAATTAAGTCAGCTAAGGATATGGCCGCCGGAGCAGTATTAATTAGTGCAATTATGGCGTTCATTATCGGATTACTGATTTTTGTACCTAAGCTATTTCAGCTTTGCCAAACGCAAGCCTGACGATCAGCATATAAGTTTACAACGGAATTTTTAACGTATAAGGTGGATTAAAAACAAACCCCATCGGCCAATGACGGATAGGGTTTGTCTCAATTCTGTCGATCTAAATATGAAGATCACCTTGGCGACCTACGTCCGTTTTAGCTCCAACTGCCCGTGCAGCAGCTTTGAAAAAGGTAATCAACTTATTTGACTTAGTGTCCCAATAGTGTGCTTCGCTCGGCACTACTTTTAACACCCGAATGTTTGGATCTTCCTTCCCTTTATCGAACCAACCTTCAATCATCTTGTTCCAGTATTTATCGATTCGCGCTTGATCCCGAGAAATTTCTGCGTGACCATTGACACTCAAAAAACTGTGACTACTGATATCGGAATACAATAAACTGACCTGATCATTTGCCTTCAGATGAGTGTGCGTATCGCTTTCGGAAGAAAATAAATACCAAACATTTCCTTCATCGTCTACTTCCTGTCTGCTCATAGGCACTGCGTGAATAAAATCACTCGTAGCAGGATAAGTTCCTAACATGCCAATATCAATTTTATCGATAAGCTCTTTCAGCTTATCTATGGCTTCTTGATTATGAAGATTTTCTGTACTCATAGCTTACCTTATTTGTTTAGGAGAATAACAGTTCAGAAATCCATTTGTTAGTTGAAAAATCGATTTTTACCACAAAAAGATAAATCTAATCCTTCAATTGATTGTTAATAGTTTTGGAACAACATCTAAACGACATGACACATCAAGAGGCTATAAACAAAGGCATTGCGTATTTCAAGAACCATGTTTCAGGCAATGGAATTGAAGAAGAAAAAGGATTTCACATGGTGGAAGAAAACGAAGAATTTTCTATTTTTTTAGATAACAATACGGCCGATCCTGAAGACCCGGCATTATTAAACCTAAAGGGTGATGATAGTCATAAAAAATTCTTGGATCGCTATAAAACCATGGAAAAAAATGCTTCGTATTGCGAGATAATTGAAAATAGCGCATATCGTGTTTGTGCTATTCCGAATGAGTAACTATCCATTACTTAGTAGAAATTTTCGGAAAAAAATGGGTGAACAAAATGCTTTGTTCGCCCAATAACATGTAATAAACCGAAGCTTTTTATTTTATTCCTTTGGTAGTTCGGCCTCTTTAATTTTCTTCAAAACGTAATTTTGGGCAAGATCGCCTTCAATTTCTTTTCCATCCTGATCAAGCTGCTTTAACTCACCCTTTCCGAGTTTAAATTTTATATCTACGTTGGTGCCTTTCAAATGCGCCACATCATCGCCGTGCCACATGATTCGCCCGTTGTCATCGGTTTTGGTATTTCGATCTTGATATTCTTGGGTAATTCTAAAAGTATCATTGTTGTTTAGAACAACGGTTGTCTTAATACCCGGACAATCCGCACATGGCGTTGTTCCCTCATAGGTGCCAGACCAATCACCGGATGTGGATTGCTGAACCCCACTTTCATCGCTGGTTGTTGCATTCGCTGACGAATCCGTATCAGTCCCATTATTGGATGAGGACTGTCCACAACTTGCTAAAATAACAATACCTAATAAATAACTAAAAACCTGTTTCATAATGCTTTTTACGTCATCTTTTGCAAATTCCTTGCCATAACAAGGAAGTGCGATCTATGCATGGGTTACCATGGGAAAACCTACGGAAAAGGTACTTCCTTCACCTAATGCGCTGCTGACACGTACCATTCCATTATTTTGCTGAATAAGTTCGTGGCATAGTAGCAATCCTAAACCCGCGCCAACTTCCTTTCCCGTCCCGAGGGAGCGTTGTTGAATCGTATGAAACAAATGATCTGCCTGTTCCTTACCCATGCCGATACCATGGTCCCTAACATGCAAGAAACCGTAGGCATTCTCTTCGGAAACCCAAACCTCAATACTTCCGCCGGAGTGACTAAATTTTACCGCATTGCTCAACATATTACGCGCGACGATCATGAGGTGATCTCGATCTACTTTGATTTGAAAATTTGGCTCGATTTCCATAATCAACTGCAAAGATTTAAGCTGACACGCGGATTCGTAAACCTTCCCTATAGTGGACATCACATCCAAAACGGATGTTGTAGTGATCGAATTGGATGCCCCTCGCATACTTCTGCTACTCCAATATAAGATGTCGTCGAGAGCTTCCTTCTGTTGTGCGATTTGTCGCTGTAGTTGCAGAATATATTCTTCCGAAACAGTGCCATCCAGTACCTGCTCATGAAGCAGATATACCAAACCATCTAATGTGGATAACGGCGTACGAATATCATGAGCGACAATTGAAAAAATCCTTTCTTTGTCTTGATTTAGCAGTTGTAGTTTCTTTCGCTGTTCTTCGATCAACATCATATTGTTGTAGATGATGTTTTTGAAAAAATAAACTGCAATAACGATAAAGATAAGGGCACCCAATGTATTGGTCAATACGCGACCTCTCACAACATGGTCTATCATCAAAAACTCCGTAGGATATAGTTTCACGGAAACAATTCCAGCTATAACGAAAACACCTGCAAACCACTGAATAGTGCGGCTATCGTATAGCAGCATACAGACGATCATGATACACAGCAGAAAATTTTCTCCGCCATTCCCATAAAATAACGCCCCAAAATAGAAAAAGCAAAAACTTACACCGAGAAGAATTATTTTCGCCATTTCGTATTTTCTATAGTATTGTAAGATTAATACCACAAGGCAAAAGCTAGAGTTGGCGACGTTGATACCAGCCAAAAAATAGCGTTCTTCAAAAAAATTAATTATACCAAAAAAGAGCATACAGGGCACGCAAGTTATAGCAATAAGGTTGACCATGTGCAACCTTTTTACTTCCAAATAGGTCATATCCGTCCCAACCCCCAAATAAGAAAGTGACTTCCAAAGTCGAGAAAGAAGTGGTTTGTTCACAGTTTTGGCTAAAATTTCATAATCGCTCCTGCAAAAATAAATATTTGCACGCATTAATTCATAGGATATTGAATCGCTTAACGCATTGCGAAGTTTACGAACCAAACATAAGTTTATCCAAACCGTTGTAACATGTAAACAATTGATAAGATGAAAAATACGATAAAAATAGACGTTGCTTCCTTTTACACTTCTGATTTTCAAAAATTGACTTGGACAAGCACAGATGAAAAGCTGAACGGCACATCAACTTTGGAAGCGAAACAAGACGATTCGAGTTTGGAGGAAATTGTGGATAGGCACCTGCAAAAAATTGCAGCTTCGTTACCCGAAGCTGCGAATTTAAGTGATTATGAAACGACCTTATCGTTTGATGATTCGTTGAACGATGATCAAAAAAAGCAATTTACTGCTGCTTTTAACGCATCAAATACGCGAGATGAATCATTCTAGTTTTACGCCTGCTAATTCCCGGCTTCGTAGCCGGGATTTTGCACGAGTGTACCATCCAGCTGAAATTGCTGTGCAGGAATCGGGTAGATAAAGAACCGCTCATCTGTCAGTGTGCTGTACTTTGTTAACGCTAAACCTGTTCGACAGAAGTCGAACCAAGTTTCTCCCTCGAACATCAACTCCTTCTCCTTTTCTTCTTGAATTGCGGTAATGTATTCATTCAAATTAGCAAACGAGCCGATTGGTGTTTCAACGCCTGCACGTTCTTGTACCATCGCCAAAGATTGATACGACGCGTTGCTCACCGCATTATCCACGCGAGCTCTTGCCTCCGCATGAATAAGATATAACTCCGCCAATCGAATCAGTGTAAAATTTTGTGTTGCAGGTGTCAAGTTTGGATATTTCGCGATGTACCATCTATTGGTAAATCCTTCTCGCGTTCCAGCTTTGACGGTCGCTGCCCGACGATTATCCAACGAATCGTATAAGTTATAAATGATATTGCCGCGCGAAAAATGTCGATTTCCATCGTTATCGCCAATTTCATTCGCCCATGGATTCACCGCCTGCTCTTCGAATTGTAATTCAAAAATAGATTCTGTTGTATTTTCCGATTGCCAAATATTGATAAAATTGCTTACCAAACTAAATGGCCCATTGGTAATTACATCTTCCGCCAAACGGACCGATTCTGTAAAATCATTGGTAAACAATGTTGCATTGTAAAGTTGCACTTTCGCCAACAGCGCTTTCGCTGCCCATTGGGAAGCACGGCCTTTCTCTGCCAAACCATCTCCGGCGGAAATCGGCAACAGATCAATGGCGCCTGTTAAATCCTGAATAATTAACGCGTACAATTCTTCTTGATTACCTTGTTTTACCGGCGCATCGTTTTCCTCGCTGGTGGGCTCGATTTCCATCGGAACATTTCCGAACGCGCGTACTAAAAAGAAGTAATGCAAGGCGCGAATAAATTGTGCCTCCCCGATGAACTGATTTTTCTTTGCTTCTGAAATAGTCGAGGCATCCATTTGCGAAACGCCAGCTATAATACTGTTTGCCGAATTGATTGTTGCGTAGCTCGCTTGCCACATATTTGCTAGCCAATTGTTGGATGGAGGTAAAGGTTGTGTCGGTGTTGAACCGCTACTGATAATCCCGTGCGTCGCGAAGTTTTCGAATTCCGGAAGCGTACCTACATTGCTGAGATGGTTCGCTGAATATTCCGGAATCATGAGGATAGATTGTCCGAAAGAGAAGCTATTCATCATCGATCGATACATTCCGCTAACCGCGGCATTCGCGCTCGCTTCGGAATTGAACATATTTTCCGGCGAACGTTGCGCGACTGGCATGCGATCCAAAAAGTCGTTACATGATGTGGTAGTAACCGCAATCACCAGTACGGCTACTACATATTTTATGCTATGATGTATTTTCATGTTCAAGATGCTTGATGTTGGTTAGAAAGTAAGATTAATGCCCGTAGTAAAAATGCGTGGTTGCGGATAACTTCCGTAATCGTAACCATAAATTAAACCCGTATTTGCACCTCCGTGACTGGAGGAAACTTCCGGATCGTAACCGCGATATTTTGTAAATACAAAAGCATTCTGCACCGTAAAGTACCAGCGTAAACCTTTCGTCCGTAATTTTGAATTTACAGCTTCGGGAAATGTGTAACCTAAAGTGATATTTCGCAAACGGAAAAATGAACCGTCTTCTACGAAACGATCAGAAACTGTTCCGTTACTTAAATCACCTGGCGACGTTCTCGGCACATCGGTGATGTCACCTGGCTGACGCCAACGATCTACCCAATCCACTAATCCGTTACTGCTATTGTTGGAACCGGAAAGTCCGGTAAAAAGATTATAATTAAAAATATCATTGCCGTAGGAGAACTGCCCCATGATGCTCAAATCAATATTCTTGTAATAAAAGTTGTTGGTGATACCACCGAAGAAATCGGGATTCGGATCTCCGATAATTGTTCGATCAGCATAGTCAGTAGGTAAAACGGCAGAACCGTTTGCTCCTAAATAGTCAATCATCCCGGTTTGCGGATTCACGCCCAAACTACGCCAACCGGAAAAAGCTCCTAATGGCTGTCCGACCCGTGCAATATTCAAATCACCAACGCCGCCTAGGATTTCGTTGATGCCATTTGGTAATGCCAAAACCTTGTTGCGATTGAACGTCATATTCAAAGAAGTCGTCCAGCGAAACTCGCCGACCAGATTTTTTGAACTTATTTCGAATTCGAAACCTTTGTTTTCGATTTCACCAAAATTGGAGAAACGGCTCGTATAACCCAAGCTGTGACGCACAGGCACGCTGATAAGTAAATCCGATGTTTTCTTGTAATAGTAATCGGCCAATACAGAAATACGGTTATTAAATAGTCCGAAATCTATACCGATATCCGTTTGTGTTGTCGTTTCCCATTTCAAATCCCGATCGCCCAAGATGTTGGGAATAAATCCGGGTGAACCGATGTAATTATTTCCGGCCGAGTACAGCGTATAACTGGCGTAATTGCCAATATTCTGATTTCCCGTTTTACCCCAACTCGCTCTCAATTTCAGGTCGCTCAACCAAGGCGAATCCTTTAGGAAGTCCTCCTCAGATAAACGCCAGGCAGCGGCAAATGAAGGAAACATAGCCCAACGATTGTTTGCACCAAAACGGGAAGAACCGTCCCAACGAATATTGGCATTTAAGATATATTTATTTTGCAAAACATAATTCACACGTCCAAATCCAGAGGCAATCGCCCATTCTTCCGGGAATGCATTGGCACCGGTAATAATCCCGCCGGCGACAATCTGATTAATATCGTTGTCGATAAAATTGGAACGCTGACCATGCACAAATTCCAAACGTGATTCCTGCACAGAGAATCCTGCCAACGCGTTGATATGATGATCGCCGTATTGTTTATCAAAAGTCAATGTCGTTTCGTTGATCCAAAGTTGGTCGCGCGTGTTGCGGCGCGCGCCAACCCCACCCTGCGCAGCAAATGCGCGTAAACCTTGTGGCGGCATAAAGAATGTTTCGTCAATAAAGCTTACGTCCACGCCGAATCGTGTCATTAAAGTTAGCGAAGGCACAAAATTGTAATCTACTTGCCCATTCGCTAAGATGCGGAATGTTTGTGCTTCGTTGGTTGGTAATTCGAGCATCGCCATTGGGTTTTCCCGCGTGGCAACCACCTGATCATAGACGTAGTTTCCGTTAGCATCACGAACAGGAAGGTTTGGTGGAGCTACAAATCCGCTTTTCGTAGCACCTTCTCGAGAATTTTCCTCTTGAACCCGATAATTCATTGCGCGCGTCAGATTAACGGATGTAGAAAAACGAAGTTTATCGTTATGCTGATGGTCAAGGTTTATCCGTCCACTCAAACGGTTGAAATCTGAGTATTGCAAGGTTCCTCCCTGACGCATGTAGCCGAAAGATGTATAATACTGTGTTTTTTCTCCACCACCACGTGAGGATATTTCGTAATTGCGCGTGGGCGCCGTACGGAAAATCATATCCTGCCAATCAGTATTGATGTTGGAATTATCCAAAATTTGCTGTGGCACATTAACCACTGCATTCGGATCGTCGGCACGCGCCTGAATTTGTAACTGGTTGTAATAATCGCGCATATAATCTTGATACTGCGCAGTATTCATCATCGGGTAGAAACGTTCGCGTGGCACTTGGGAAAATCCTTCATACATATTAAAGCTAAATTCACTCGTATTGGGCGTACCTTTTTTTGTGGTAATCAACACAACGCCATTCGCTGCGCGCGCTCCATAAATGGAAGATGATGCTGCATCTTTTAAAATCTCGACAGATTGTACATCGGAAGGATTGATTGATGCTAATACGTTAATCCCTTGTGTTCCCCCTCCAAAATCGAATGTCGATCCGCCGGTAAAATTTGTCGTGCTGTTGACCGGTATATTGTCGACTACATATAGTGGATCCGAACTGGCGTTAATGGATGTGGTTCCGCGAACGCGAATGTTTAAGCCGCCACCCGGCGAACCGGAACGTTGCGTTACTTGAACACCACCCGCTTTGCCTTGAATAGCTTGCGTAATACTTGGCAAAACCTCATTTTCAATTTGATCCGCGCCAATACTTGAAACTGCTGTTGGCAATGTTTCTCGGCGCATTGTGCCATAACCCACGGCAACGACTTGCACGGATTCAATGGTATTGGTTTCTGGCGTCATGGCGACACGTATCTCCATTCGGTCGCCAACTTGTTGACTAATCGGCTGAAAACCTAATGAAGTAAAGTCCAAAATTTGATCTGGATTTGCGGCAATTTGAAAACGTCCTTGGCTATCGGTGGTTACCACCTGCGAGGTTCCTTGCACCTGCACACTAACGCCGCCAAGCGGACCAGATGGTCCGGAAACTACGCCTTCGCGCATTCCTCCTTGTTGTTGACTAACTGTATCGGTTACGGTTGCTGGAATTCCCACGGAAGTGGTATCTGTTTGTGTGGCGAGACTATCTACAGCAGCCTCTGCTTTCGCTTTTTCCTCCGCTGCGGTTTCGCTAAGGGTTATGGAGAGGCTGCGTTCATTGTTAATAAAAACTTCCTTAACCGCGTATGGGGATTTCAAAATCAATAACGTCCCATTAGGATTTGCTTGGATTTTAAACTCACCCGAGGCGTCAGATGTCACGGTATTTGATGTGCCCTTTTCAGTAATGACCGCTCCGGATATTGCAGTGCCTAATGAATCCAATATCTTACCTTCAATAGAAATGGAATCGGCTTCCAAAAGTGAATAAGTATTTTGGGATGAAAGGTTTTTGCCGAACACATTTGTTGTAAAGCAACAACACAGGCAGGTCAGGATGACGGGCAAATAAAAGTATTTCGTCATTGTTCAATTGATTAGTTGATATTTTTCTTAAGTAGAAGAGTAAATATTTAAACGCGTCATTATATCTAAATTGTTACGTTTAAACGACTCTACCTATTCTTAACACCATCATTATCAATTTGTTTTACAACTCTACATTTTTCCTATCCGACATGGTACTATTCAAATCAAGAGCAAAAAAAAAACACCTTTGCCAATCAGGCAAAAGTGTTTCTTTTATATGGTACGAACCAACCGCTATTGGATGATGTCGTGAATTTCGTCAATGATCTTTTGCGCGATCGCCTCTGCGGCTTCTGGCGTAGCTCCTTCGCTGTAAATTCTAATGATCGGCTCTGTATTCGATTTACGCAAATGAACCCACTCGTTTTCGAAATCAATCTTCAATCCGTCCACCGTACTATGATTTTCATGTGCGTAACGCGTTTGCATCGTTGCTAAAAGTTGATCGATATCTAATTGTGGTGTTAAGGTGATCTTATTCTTTGACATGTAGTATTGTGGCAAAGATGCACGATATTGCGTCGGCTTTTGTTTCATTTTTGCTAAATGCGTTAAGAACAAAGCAACTCCAACTAGTGCATCGCGACCGTAATGCGAATCTGGATAGATGATCCCACCATTACCTTCGCCCCCGATCACAGCACTCACTTCTTTCATTTTCGAAACGACATTAACCTCGCCAACCGCTGCAGCAAAATATTCGCCACCATGACGTTGTGTAACATCGCGAAGTGCGCGCGTCGATGAAAGATTAGACACCGTATTTCCGGGATTTTGCGACAAAATGTAATCAGCAACCGCAACCAGCGTATATTCTTCCCCGAATAGTTCGCCATCTTCCATCATGAACACCAAACGATCGACGTCCGGATCGACAGCAATTCCTAAATCAGCCTGATTCTCGATTACCGCCTTCGATAAATCCACCAAATGCTCTTTCAATGGCTCCGGGTTGTGCGGAAACTTCCCGTCCGGCGTGCAGTGGATTGGATAAATCGTTTCTACACCCAACGCCTTCAATAAGGCTGGAATGAAAATACCACCAGAACTGTTTACCGCATCCACAGCAATTTTAAAATCAGCTTGACGAACGGCATCCGCGTCCACTAATGGCAATGCTAAAACGGCCTCGATATGTTTTTCTAAATAATTTTGATCTTCACGAACCTGACCAAGCGCATTGTACTCCGCAAAATCGAAATCCAAACTTTCTCCTAAGGCCAAAACTTCTTTACCTTGTTCATCATTGATAAATTCTCCGGCTGCATTTAATAGCTTTAGCGCATTCCACTGTCCAGGATTGTGCGATGCAGTCAAAATAATTCCACCGGCGGCACCTTCCATAGGCACAGCTAATTCAACCGTTGGCGTGGTAGAAAGTCCAAGATCGACAACATCAATTCCTACGCTCTGCAATGTACCAATAACCAATCTTGCCAACATTTCACCAGAAACGCGTGCATCTCTTCCTACAACGATCGTTTTAGCGCTATGTTCGCGCGTAATCATTTTCCCGAAAGCGGCTGTAAATTTTACAATATCAATCGGCGTTAAGTTGTCGCCAGCTCTACCGCCGATCGTACCACGAATACCCGAAATGGATTTTATCAATGTCATATACAAGAAATAAGTTTACCGGCTAAAATTACAGGAAATATTTTTACTATTTGAAACTTTACTTTCGAAATCCAACTTCTCAACGTATATTTGTTGCAACATTGTTTCATTTAAAACGATCAGCCTATTTGCATTGAAATATTTTATAGATTTGAGGCCTTAAAATATCCAGCCATAATCTGTGAAATTTTTATCATTATGTTTGAAAGAATCATACAAATCGATCAAGAAGTTTTTCTGATGTTCAATCAGGGGGCTAGTAATCCCTTTTTTGATTGGCTTTTGCCTATTCTCAGAAATCCATTTACGTGGGCTCCGCTTTACCTTTTCCTTATCATATTTTTTATCAAGCACTACGGCAAAATGGGCGTTCTCATTGTTGCGATGACTTTAGTAAATTTTGGTGTTTCGGATGCCGTATCCTCGCACTTGATTAAGAAAACCGTAAAGCGTGTACGGCCGTGTAACGACGAAGTTTTTAAACAACAAGTCAATCTGCGCGTACGCGCCAGCGGAGGCTACAGCTTTACTTCTTCGCACGCGACCAACCATTTTGCGATGGCTTTCTTCTGGATCGTCCTATTCCGCAGAAGATGGAAGCACGTGCTTTGGTTGGGTTTTCTGTGGGCGTTTATGATTTCTATCTCGCAAGTGTACGTAGGCGTGCACTATCCATTGGATATTCTTTGCGGCGCGCTGTTGGGCACCGGAATCGGAATATTAAATGGCTATTTGTTTCATCGCTTTTTCCCGAACGTGTTTAAGCCAAAACAAGAAAATTCAGTAACAACAACACTATGAATCCGACATCCATTGTCTCCGTTCTTTTTATTTCTGCTTTTGTGGCAGGTATCAGCGTATTCTTTGTTAAACGAGATAATGCGCAATTTTTAAAACTAATTCTTTCCTTCAGTGGAGCGTATCTTTTCGCGATCACGGTATTACACTTGATACCGCATGCTTACGAAGGAGGACAAACATCACCGGAGGTAATCGGATTATTTATTTTGGGTGGATTTATTTTCCAGTTACTATTAGAACAGTTTTCCCAAGGTATTGAGCATGGGCACATCCACCAGCACGATTATAAGATCTTTCCATTAGGGATATTAATTAGTTTATGTTTACATGCCTTTCTGGAAGGCATGCCTTTGGTTGCTGGGCATCAAACACAGTTGGTTTTCGGGATTGCCATACATCATATTCCAGCCGCATTTGCATTGGGAAGTTTATTGTTGAACACGAACTTGACCAAAACAAAAATCATGATCTACATCGGAATTTTTGCAGCGATGACACCGCTAGGGTTTTTAACAAGCAAAACAATCAGCGCGGGCGGCGTCGGCGAACTTTCGCAGCATTTCGATAAGCTTATGGCGATCGTGATCGGTATATTCTTACATATTTCCACGACCATCTTATTCGAATCCGGCTCAGCTGACCATCATAAATTTAATCGGAAAAAGCTGATTGCTATTATGGTAGGGATCTTGGTATCGTTAGCGAATTTTCTTTTTGAAGGACACGACCATAGTCATCATGGACATTCTCATGATCAGCATGAACATCACGATCATGATCATTCCCACAATCATGAGCACCTCGAAGGTGAGCATCATGACCATGATCACAATCATTAATCGGGCTTAACCCGCATCTTTTCCGCGAATTTTGTCCAAGAGTTTGTTTAGTTCAATACACTGATTCTTGGTCAAATTTTTCGGAAGGATATCAATCAGCATCATTTCATCTTCCATCGTTTCCAACAGGTCCAATCCTTTTTGGGTAATCAATAGATCCACTGCGCGCTTATCATTTTGGCAGGAGGTTCGAGAAACGAGCTCTTTGGTGATAATGCGATCAATTAGCCGAGATATGTCCGATGTTTTGGTAATCATTCGATCTCGCAAAAGCGAATTCTTGACTGGATTTGGGTATTGACCACGTAAAATGCGGAGCACATTAAATTGCTGCAGGGTAATATCAAATTTGTTGGCTCGTTCTTCTAATAAGTTCGACAACCAATTGTGCGTATAAACGATATTTACAGTGGCTTTGTGCCATTCGCTACTAAACTTCCTCGCTTTTATATTGTCTTCCAATCTTCCCATTCTAAGTTCTCAATTCTCAATTATGCGCTATTAAAAATCGCAAATACTCCGCATTTCTCTATATTTGCAATAGGTAGTCTGTAACCCACGAAGTACTAAAATAGGAAAAAATGCAAAATAAAGTAAATCTCGGAAATCTAAATTCTGGAGATAGAGCTAAAATAAACGAATTGGATTCCGAAACTTTACCCGCAAAATTTTATGAACTAGGATTTGTACCCGGAGCGCTGATCGAAGTGAAATACAAAGCGCCTTTCAACGGTCCAATCTGTATTAATATCATTGCAAACAACACACTTATCGCGCTTCGCAAATCGGAAGCAACTCGAATTACCGCTGAAAAAATATAATGAAGAGGAACGTTATCGCTTTACTTGGCAATCCAAACGTAGGAAAAACATCCCTATTTAATCGATTGACAAAACTGAACCAGAAGGTAGGAAATTATCCGGGTGTTACAGTAGAAAAACGTGAAGGTACGCTCATCCACAAGGAACATAAGTACCGCATTGTCGACTTACCAGGAACGTATTCAATTTATCCGAATTCCTTGGATGAAGAAGTAGTTTACAACACGTTGTCGGACCCCAATGGTGACTTCTATCCGGATTTAGTGGCTGTGGTGGCAGAGCCTTCCACATTAAAACGAGCAATCGTACTTTATCAACAGGTGCGTGAAATGGGGCTTCCAGCGATTTTCGTGATCAATATGATGGACGAAATGGCGGCAAAAGGAACTTCCATCGATATCGACGCGCTACAAAAACTTCTTCGCACGGAGGTTTATCAAACGAATGCACGTACAGGAAAAGGTATCTCGGAGCTTATTGAAGGTTTCCGAAATGCACCTCCAATCTACATAAGCAGCTTCACGGTACCGCAAAAATATGCAGCTGCTATGGATGAAGCAAAACGCTTATTTCCATTGGCAAAAGAATACAGCACGTGGTTGTATTTATCGCAAAATGAGTGCAAATCCTTATCCGACGCGCAGCAAGCTGCCATTAAGCAAATTCGCGATAAGCACCACATTCAACCACAACAACTTCAAAAGGAAGAATCATTACTTCGCAATCAGTCGCTTGATCAATCGTTGTTGAACGTTGTGCAACAAGGCGAAAGCAAAGCGTTGCGATCAACCGGAAAAATTGATCGTATTCTGATGCATCCATTGGTTGGTTATTTCGTTTTTCTTGCCTTGCTTGTGCTTATTTTCCAAGCAATTTATGCGTGGTCCGGACCTTTGATGGATTGGATTGAAGGAACATTTTCCGATTTCGCTGCTTACGTGAGTCAGGAACTTCCAGAAGGCCCACTTTCCTCTCTGCTGACCGATGGTATTATTGCCGGAATTGGCGGAATCGTCGTTTTCTTACCGCAAATTGTTATTCTCTTCATCTTTATTTCTTTGATGGAAGAAACCGGGTATATGAGCCGTGTGGTATTTTTGATGGATCGCTGGCTTCGCCCATTTGGCTTAAATGGTAAATCGGTGATTCCATTGATGTCGGGAGCTGCATGTGCGATTCCTGCGGTGATGTCCGCTCGGAATATCGAGAATCCAAAAGAGCGTTTAATTACCATGTTGGTTACGCCATTTATGACTTGTTCAGCGCGTTTACCGATTTATATCGTGATCATTGGCTTGGTAATTCCCGAAAGTACGTTCCTTGGATTTAACTTGCAAGGCTTAGTGCTTTTTGGCATGTATATGTTGGGAACAGTAAGTGCACTGATTTCTGCCTGGATACTGAACATCTTTATTAAAAGCGTGCACCGCAGTTATTTAGTTTTCGAAATTCCGACCTATAAAATCCCGGATTGGCGAAATGTGATGACCAATGTTTGGGAGAAATCTTCCGGATTTTTGATCGGCGCAGGTAAGATTATTTTGGCTATCTCGATCATTCTTTGGGTACTTGGAAGCTTTGGTCCGAATGACCGTTTTTACGATGCCGAATCCTATGTCGTTGCGGAACAGCCTGATTTGGCGGACGAAGAATTGGAAACAGCGATCGCTTCTTACGAATTAGAACACTCGTTTCTAGGTTATATTGGTATGGCGATTGAGCCGGTCGTTCGCCCACTTGGCTATGACTGGAAAATGGGAATTGGTTTGATATCTTCCTTCGCCGCACGAGAAGTTTTCGTAGGAACGATGGCTGTGGTTTATAGCTTGGGCGACGATGTCGACATTGAAGATGATGGCGAACGCTCCACGCTTTTCGAACGCATGAAGAGCGAAGTAAATCGCAACACCGGAAAGCCGGCTTATAACTTTGCTTCGGGAATTTCTTTGCTGTTATTTTATGCTTTCGCAATGCAATGTATGGCTACCATAGCCGTGGTTAAGAAGGAAACCGGATCGTGGAAATGGACTTTGATCCAACTTGGTTTTATGACAGGAATCGCTTATATTGCAGCGTTAGTTGCCTATCAGCTACTAAAATAATGACCTTACAATACATTATCATCGGTATTTTATTTTGCATCGCCATCGCGGTTTTGGCGCGTCGGTTCTTCCCGAAGAAATCGTCGGAACCAGGTTGCGGAGGAAATTGCAAATGTGATTCCGGATTACAGAAAAAATAGCCAAACAACCTGTGCAGGAAAACAACGAAAACCAACTTAAACGGGGATTAAGCAATCGCCATATACAACTTATTGCCCTTGGTGGCGCAATAGGTACCGGATTATTCTTAGGCGTTGGCCAAGCAGCAATCTTAGCAGGACCAGCCGTGATTCTAGGTTATGGCATCGCCGGAATTATTGCATTTCTGATTATGCGTCAATTGGGTGAAATGGTCGTTCACGAACCTGTTTCCGGATCATTCAGCTATTTCGCGAATCGCTATTGGGGATCATTTGCAGGCTTTGCTTCCGGTTGGAATTACTGGATCCTCTACATTTTGGTCAGCATGGCCGAACTCACCGCGATTGGGAAGTACATGAATTACTGGTGGCCGGAATTACCGCTTTGGGTTTCCAGCTTGGTGTTTTTCGTTATCATCAACTTGATTAATCTGGCTTCCGTTAAGATTTACGGAGAAACCGAATTTTGGTTTTCCATTGTGAAAGTCATCGCCATCATCGGCATGATTGTTTTCGGAACGTACTTATTAGTAAGCGGAACGGGCGGTGATCAAGCTAGTTTGAGCAACTTGTACAGCGACGGCGGATTCTTTCCGAAAGGATTGATTGCACAGCTTCCCGACGGATCCTATGAAGGATTACTTGTTGCACTCGTCGTGATTATGTTTTCTTTTGGTGGATTGGAATTGGTTGGGATTACGGCTGCGGAAGCCGAAAACCCAGAGAAAAATATTCCGAAAGCAACCAATCAAGTGCTTTTTCGCATCTTAATCTTTTACATTGGCGCTTTAGTCATTCTATTTGCGCTATTGCCATGGCGCGAGATCGATCGAGATACGAGTCCATTCGTAACCGTCTTTGCTTCCTTAGATGCAATGAGAATTAATCTATTTGGCTACGCAATATCATTCTCCAACTTGATCGCTAACGCACTAAACTTGATTGTTTTGACAGCAGCACTATCCGTTTACAACAGCTGCGTGTACAGTAATTCCAGAATGTTATTTGGTTTGGCAGAACAAGGCAACGCGCCAAAATTCTTGACAAAACTGAACAAAAGCCATTCTCCGATTAACGCTATTCTAGTTTCTGCTTTCTTTGTGGCCATCACCGTTGTGATCAACAAGTTGATTCCGGAACAAGCGTTAGAAATCTTAATGTCGTTGGTTGTTTCCGCCTTAGTAATTAATTGGATCATGATTACTATGACGCACATTTTCTTCCGCAAGGAAATGGCGAAAACACAAGTTAAGACCGCATTTCCAACGATCCTCTACCCAATCACCAATTATATTGCACTGATATTTTTAGTGGGTGTTTTGGTGATGATGTGTTTCACGGTCTTTAAAATATCCGTATTACTCATGCCGATTTGGATTTTAATTCTGTGGCTATCTTATCGATTCGTAGTCAAGAAATAAAAACAGCGAAAAGAAAATATTCCAGAAATACGTAAAAAGAAAAAGTGCCTGATGTGAAACATCTAGGCACTTTAACATTATTGGATTTTAATTGTTGACTGATTGAACTATTTCAAGTTGTCGCGATAAACTTTCGCTTTCTTCACTTCCGTTTGGATGTCTTTGCGAGAAGCATCAAAAGTTAATACCTTTTCGAAATCGGTAACTGCTTTATTGTATGCATCAGAAGCTGCAGCTTTGTTGTACGATGCGCCAGCATTTCCCTGCAGGATACCTAAATCGCGGTAAGCTGTTCCTCTGTTTTGGTACAATTTCGCATCCTTTGCATCCATAGCAATTGCTTTAGTGTAATCAGCAATAGATGATTCTAATAACGTTTTGCGTTGTTTAGCATCCATTTTAGTTTGATTATCCACCGCTACGTTGTTGTTTGCTTTGGCTTTGTAATAGTATGCTGATGTATTTTTAGGATTTAATGCAACCACTTTCGTGAATGAATCTGCCGCTTTCTTAAAATCTCCATTTTGGAAAAGTGCGTAACCTAATAGGTAATGCACATCTGCATCCGCAGATTCTGCCGGCAAAGATTTTTGCAAATGCGTGATCGCAGTTTTAAAATCTCCACTCAACAAAGCTTGTTGTCCAGCGCGAACGTTAGGATTTTTGTGCTCTGCTTGTTGTGCATCGGCGGAATAAACCGATAACGCTAGCGCTAAGGCTGCCATTCCAATTTTTACTTTCTTCATATTCAAACACTTAATTTTAGTTCCTTAAAAAAATTATAAATAGCCCCTTTATGGAGTAAAAATCTAGCAAATAGTTTAACCGAGCAATCAATAGTTATAAACATTTCCACATTCTTCCAAAAAGGTTGGATAATTAAATGCATTATCCCGTCATTTCGGCTGACATTCGACAGAACAAAACTGACGTTATTGCAGTTATTAGTGAGGGTGTAAGCATAAATAATACCAAAAATGACTTTGGCATTTAGGTTGCACCAAATGCATTTTACTATTTAAAGAGCCGCAGCGGCATTTCGATGCAATTCGACATAGACAAGATGTCAGCACGCGCGATCCATTATATGAGCAAAGACAATACATTCGATTTTAATAACGTACTACCCATCATAAATGAGGAAACCGAATTCTTTCCGCTTCTAAGTCAGGAAGATGAGGACGAAATGAGCAATGCCGAAATTCCGGAAGTATTGCCGATTTTGCCATTGCGAAATACCGTTTTGTTTCCGGGCGTGGTAATTCCAATTACCGTAGGACGCGATAAATCCATTAAACTGATCAAAGAAGCATACAAAGGCGACCGCACTATCGGTGTTGTTTCCCAAAAAGATATGCACGTGGAAGATCCCGTTTTCGAAGAATTGAACACAATCGGAACAGTGGCAAACATTATCAAGTTGTTGCAAATGCCGGATGGCAATACGACCGTTATTATTCAGGGAAAACAACGTTTTAAACTCAACGCTGTAGTACAAACGGAGCCATACATGTTGGCTCAAGTGGAACGCTATGATGAGGAAAAACCGAAAACCAGCAGCAAAGAATTTAAAGCGCTAATCTCTTCTATTAAAGAATTGGCGCAGCAAATTATTCAGCTTTCACCAAACTTGCCAAGCGAGGCCGGTATTGCGATTAAAAATATTGACAGCCCAACTTTCTTAGTTAATTTCATTTCTTCCAATTTGTCGCTTGATCTAAATCATAAGCAGGAATTGTTGGAGAAAGTCGATTTTGTGAAACGTGCAAAATTGCTTTTGGAGCATTTGACGACAGAAATTCAAATGTTGGAGCTGAAGAACCAAATCCAAAACAAAGTGCGGGTGGATTTGGACAAACAACAGCGCGATTATTTCTTGAATCAGCAATTGAAGACCATTCAAGAGGAATTAGGTGGAAATACGCCGGATCTGGAAATTGAAGATTTGCGTACGCGTGCGAAATCAAAAAAATGGCCAGAAGAAGTTGGAAAGCATTTCGATAAAGAAGTAGAAAAATTAGCACGAATCAATCCCGCTGCCGCGGATTATTCGGTGCAATTGAACTATTTGGAATTGCTATTAGATCTTCCATGGCACAGCTATTCGAAAGATAACTTCGATCTGGCTCGCGCAGAAAAAATCTTGAATAAGGATCATTACGGCTTAGACAAAGTAAAGCAACGTATCATCGAATATTTGGCGGTATTGAAGTTGAAAAACGATATGAAAGCGCCGATTTTATGTTTGGTTGGCCCTCCGGGAGTTGGTAAAACTTCGTTAGGAAAATCGATTGCACGCGCTTTAGGTCGCAAATATACACGTATGGCATTGGGCGGTGTTCGCGACGAAGCGGAAATCCGTGGTCACCGAAAAACATACATTGGCGCCATGCCGGGACGCATTATTCAATCTTTGAAAAAAGCAGGATCGTCCAATCCGGTTTTCGTATTGGATGAAATCGATAAAATTGGTTCGGATTTCAAAGGCGATCCATCATCAGCACTTTTGGAGGTGTTGGATCCGGAACAAAACACCAACTTCTACGATCACTACGTGGAGATGGAATACGATTTATCGAAAGTAATGTTTATCGCGACAGCGAATTCGTTAAGCGGTATTCAGCCTGCGCTACTCGATCGTATGGAAATTATCGAGGTAAACGGTTACACGATCGAAGAGAAAGTGGAAATTGGAAAGAAACATTTGTTGCCAAAGCAAAGGGAAATGCACGGTTTGAAAACCAAAGATATTTCCCTAAACTCAAAAACGATTGAAAAAATCATTGACGAATACACACGTGAATCGGGTGTTCGTGGATTGGAAAAGAAGATCGGCAGCATCGTTCGTGGCGTAGCGACGAAAATAGTGATGGAAAAACCATATCAGCCGAGCATCTCCGCGGCGCAGGTGGAGGAAATCTTGGGCGCGCCGATTTTCGATAAAGATATTTACGAAGATAACAGCATTGCCGGCGTGGTTACAGGTTTAGCTTGGACGGCTGTTGGTGGCGACATTCTATATATTGAGTCGAGTTTGAGCCGAGGAAAAGGCAAGTTGAGCCTTACCGGAAATTTGGGTGACGTGATGAAAGAATCGGCTGCTATCGCGATGGCGTATTTACGTTCGCATGCAGAAGATTTTGGCATCGATTACCGCATTTTCGACGAGTGGGATGTCAATGTGCACGTTCCCGCAGGTGCAACACCGAAAGATGGTCCATCTGCCGGAGTTACGATGTTGACGGCGCTAACTTCCCTATTCACGCAACGCAAGATCAAAAACAAACTGGCTATGACCGGCGAAATTACCTTGCGCGGAAAAGTACTTCCAGTTGGCGGTATTAAGGAAAAAATTCTTGCTGCGAAACGTTCTGATATTGACACCATCATTCTTTGTAAATCCAATGAAAAGGATATACTAGAAATTAAGGAGGATTACATCAAGGACATGAAATTTCATTACGTGAAAGACATGAAAGAAGTCATCCAATTGGCTCTGCTTGATGAGAAAGTAAAAAATGCAAAAGACTTAACTTACAAAGGAAACGATAGCGCGAAGTAATCATTTGTCGCATCCAATAATACAATCGGCTGCTCTCTTCGAGCAGCCGATTTTTCGTTTTTAGTGTCTTTACTAACTTCTCCGCGTGATGACGGGAATGGATGGCATCCTCACTGCTCAACTCTATCAACTTTATTAACTTTATTAACTCCTCAACAAATTCACTACTCAATGACTTAACAAAACACCTAATTCCGTGTTTAATCAGCATGGATAATACGCACGTTACCTTAATTTTTCCGCACCAATTGTTTGAGAAACACCCTGCACTAAAGAAATCGCGCCCGGTTTATTTGATCGAAGAAACGCTGTTTTTCAATCAGTACAATTTTCACAAAAAGAAGTTGATTCTACACCGCGCGAGCATGCAATATTATTCGAAACATCTGCAAGATAAAGGATTTGATGTGCACTATGTAGAAGCGACGCAACCAAACAGCGATATTCGAAAACTTTTAAAACAGCTTAAATCAGAAGGCGTAGAAACGGTATTCTATGCGAATGTATCCGACAATTGGTTGGAAAAACGAATAATAAGTACGTGCGAAAAAATCGGTTTGTCACACGAAGAATTCCACACGCCTAACTTCCTAAACGACGCGAAAGCACACGATTTCTTCGACAAAAAACGTCGGTATTTTATGGCTGATTTCTATGCAGCCGAACGAACGAAACGTAACATTCTCTTAGAAGATGATGAATCTCCGCTAGGCGGAAAATGGTCGTACGATCAAGAGAATAGAAAACGATTTCCCAAAAAGGAAACAGTTCCCAGCCTTGGCAAATTGGGGAGGAATCAGTTTGTCGATGATGCAATCAAATGGGTAGAAAAACATTATTCCAAAAATTATGGATCATCGGATGATATGCTGAACGATGACATTGCGTTTTATCCAACCACGCATTCGGAAGCGAAGCGTTGGCTGAAAGATTTCTTCGCGCATCGCTTCGCAAAATTTGGGGATTATGAAGATGCGATGGTCAGCAACGAAGCTTTCATTAATCATTCCGTTTTGACTCCGATGTTGAACATCGGCTTGCTAAATCCACAGCAAATTTTGGATGAGGCATTAGATTACGCCAGCGAAAACGAAATTCCACTTAATTCTTTGGAAGGATTTGTTCGGCAAATTATGGGATGGCGAGAATTCATTCATTTGGTTTACGAACGGGAAGGCACGAAGCAGCGTACCAAAAATTTCTGGAACTTCAAACGAAAAATACCACCAACATTTTGGACAGGCGAAACTGGAATTATTCCAATAGATACGGTGATTAAGCGCATTTTAAAACATGGATATTGTCATCATATCGAACGATTGATGGTGTTGGGAAACTTCATGTTGTTATGCGAATTCGATCCGGACGATGTATATCGATGGTTCATGGAGATGTTTGTAGATAGTTACGATTGGGTAATGGTTCCCAATACGTATTGCATGACGCAATACGCCGACGGTGGCCTGATGACAACAAAACCTTACATCTCCGGTAGCAATTATTTATTGAAAATGGGAGATTGGGAAAAAGGCGAATGGCAAGAAATATGGGACGGCTTGTTTTGGCGGTTTATGCATCAGCATCGCGATGTACTTTCAAAAAATCCACGTTTAGGAATGCTTATTGGTACATTCGACAAAATGAGCAAAGATAAACGCGAACAGCATTTGAATAATGCGAGTAGCTTTCTAAGGCAGCTTACTGCTCTAACTTCCTAATATTGCCGCTTGCAGCCTCAAGTAGTTACGTTGAATAGACATAACGATCACAATAAAATCTGACTGCACACCTCCATGTACGAGCGTATGTGAAGATTTATTTTTAATGCTAAGCTCGCAATTTATTGCTTCTCTAAAATCAATTTTTCTGTTGGCAAATCATCTTCCATTCCGACAAAAAAGCTTATAAATCCAAACTTTTCCAAAATGTGTTTTGACGCCGAGTTTGCCGGGTCGATTATGCCAATAATATGATCATTTGGTGCTATATCATGCGCCAAATCCAACATCATCGCGCAAAGTTTGGTGGCTAAACCTTTGCCCCAAAATGCTTCTTTAATGATATAACCAATTTCCAATTGACGATCATCTTTACTATAACGTTCCAATTTGCAATCGCCAATATACTGTCCATCCGAAAGCGAAGCCCTAAAATATCCAAGTGAACCCTGCATAGCATTAATCTCCAAAATCTCATCAAACTTCTGTCGTGCTTCCTTTTCGCTCAAAGCCCTTTCCGTGATATATTGCATCACATTATAATCGCTTACCATCAACATGTAATCAGCAAAATCGTCCGGATGATATTTTTTTAATTGGATAGAATGGTCGGTCATCAGTCAAAACAAGGTTAAGGTATTCGTACGCTAAATTCAAATATATCGATTTAAGCGATCGAAACGAATTTAATAACCCCGATATAATCGACATCGATCTTTAATGTACTTTATTAATGCATACGTCGACAAATCATCAAGCTCCTCCGGCAACGGACGATAATCTCTGGAAAAATTGATCAAAGAATCACCCGTAAGTTTGGTTACCTGTTTCACCAAGACCGTATCAAAATGCTGATCAATAAATTGCTCCTTTTCTTCCAAACGTTTCGCTAGTTGCGGATCTACCGCATCCTTCTTTTTCAATAACCTGAACACCGAAAGTAGATCAACCGAAATCAACGACGACGTGCTGCTGGCTCGATTTGGAATTACATTCGCCACGGAAGAATTGGATTTATCCATGAAAACACTTCGCCAAGCCGGTTGCTTCTTCGGTCGCATCTTTTCAAAATAATCATGTACTTGCAAGGAATCAGGATTTATCTTTCTTCCGCGAACCTTAATTTCTTCTAAAATAACTGTATCGGCCGCAACGATGTGCTTTTTGATCTCCCTCAAGGCGAAATGATCAAGCATTTTATCCAGACAAACACGCTCTGTAAAATTTGCACAATTTCCGGGCATAAGGAAACCACCAAATGCGATCAAAGAAATAGCAGCCTTCTTTTTAAGAATTAATAATTGGAAACAAGTCATACATAATTCATTACAGGAACTAATATATTGGATAATACACTGTCGTAAAGCTATTTAACGTACGTTAACAGCTTAAACATTTTTGAACCAAGTTTATTTTCGCAGTTGCTTTTTATTGAATAGTCGTTCTCCTTTCTCAATAAATTTTGTACCTTAAACTTCGGAGTACGAATCATTTGCCACTCTACTAATCAACGAGTCAACTTTAGACTCGAAAACATCTAACACATGACATCAAATAAACTTATCAGAAGAGATTTCATCAAAAAAGCACTAGTGAGCGCAGCAGCCTTTGCAATCGTTCCTCGACATGTGCTCGGTGGAAATGGCTATTTGGCGCCAAGCGATCAATTGACCAAAGGCGTTATTGGGGTGGGTTCCATGGGGCGCGGACATTTTGATTATGCAGGTACACGCACGGTGGCAATTTGCGATGTGGACAAGCGCCATTTGGCGATAGCACAAAAGCAATTGAAAGAACGCGCTACGGAATACGATGATTTTAGAGAGCTCATCCAAGACCCGCAAGTGGACATCGTACACATTGCTACGCCGCCACATTGGCACGGAATCATGGCAGTTGAAGCAGCACGATCGGGTAAAGACATTTGGTGTGAAAAACCTATGACGCGAACAATTGGTGAAGGAAAACGCCTTAAAGAAGCCGTCGCACAACACGGAAATATGCTGCGCTTAAATACCTGGTTTCGTTATGATTTGAATTTCTACGGCATGCAGGTTCCAGTCAAAAAAATTAAAAAACTAGTTGACAGCGAAATGTTAGGTTGGCCACTGAAGGTAACCATCAGCAAGCATACCGGGTTCGACTGGAAATTTTATTGGGTGGGCAATGAGCATCTTCCAGAGGAAAAGGTTCCCGAAGAATTGGATTACGACATGTGGTTAGGGCCCGCGCCGTACAAGCCTTACAGCACACATCGCGTGCATACTACGTTCCGCGGTTATTGGGACTATGACGGTGGTGGATTGGGCGACATGGGACAACATTACTTAGATCCAGTTCAATATTTTTTGGGCAAGGATAATGAAAGCCCGGTAAAAGTAGAAGTAGATGCACCGCAGCAACATTTTGATGCCGTCGGCACTTGGCGTAAAATTACGTATACGTACGCAGACGGATGTCAGATCGTGTTAGATGGAGCCGGAACCGAAGTTGGAAAACCCTATTTGGAAGGTCCGAACGGGAAACTTTTCAAAGGCTTCGTATCGGATATTCCCGATTTAGATCGTAAACTTTCTCAATTTCCAGATCCTGCACCCCAAATCGATGATTTCCTAGTTTCTTGCCGAACGCGACAAAAGTTTGCACTCAACGAGGAAAATGGTTATTTCTCTTCAACGCTGGTTAATTTAGGATTGGCAGCGCTTCGATTGAATAGAACCTTGCATTTCGATTCGGAGAAACAAGAATTTGTGAATGATGCTGCAGCAAACCGATTGATTAACCAACCTATGCGCGGTCCGTGGACCATTTAAGAAAGAAACCATGAAAAAGATTCTATATACGTTGGTTGCGTTAGCACTTTGTCAATCTACGGCAAACGCTCAGCTGTCAGCCAATCGATCAACGGCTACGAAAATTGCCGATTTATTAGCCAAACAACCTGCAGAAAATAGTAATTCCTTCTCGGAGGCCATGCAGGAATTGGAACAATTCGATGCCAAAGATGTCAAGGAATTGGCTTTATCATTAGAACAAAACCCAAAGAACACCGCTCCACTCACCTACGCGTTAAATTCTTACGCTTATTATGCTATGCAGTCCGACAAACGAAAAATGCGGGAGGTATATGTGGACGGTTTGTGTCAAGCTATAGAAGCTATGAAAAGCCGCAATTCTAAAGCATTTGTTTTGGAACTTTTAAAGAAGGTGGGCAGTGAAGATGCTATTCCTATTATGGCTTCCTATTTGTCGAATGACGAGTTGGTAAGCGATGCCGCAATCGCGCTTAGCGCGATTGGTGGACAGGAATCGATTGATGTTCTACTGTCCGCCTTGGAAAATAGTTCGTCCGAAAAGCAATCGGCAGCAGTCGTCACTGCTTTGGGGGAATTAAAGGCGCAAGGTGCGGAAATGGCCATATTGAACAGTTTGGAGAGATATACAAATGCAGCGCACCAACGTAATGCATTTCACGCGTTAGGTCGTATCTCAGGAAAGAAATCTGGCCCATTCATGTTGGATAAATCGAATGAGATTGCTTTCGCGTACGAAGCAACAAACGCTAGTTCGATAAGCCTCGATTACGCCGAAAATCGCTTCGCTTCAGGCGATAAAAAGCAAGCTTTGGAAATCGTTGAAGCTTTACTAAAAACACCAATAACATCCGAAAACGTTGCTTTGCGAGGTCGCGCCCTCGGTTTGTTAGCAGAAATTGATGTAAAAAAGACGAACCGTCAATTGCTTGAAGCAACGAAATCCGAGCATGCGAACTATCGTCAGATTGCGTTGAAACTATTAGAAAAATACGGTTCGAAAAAAGATTGGCAAAGGTTAATACAAAATCTTCCAAACGCATCCAACGAAACGCAAGAAAGTGTTTTTAACTTTTGGACTGAACAAAAGGACGGAAAATATGTGAATGAGGTGGAGAAAATCTTACCGCATATTAAAGAAAGTCGACCTCGCATTGCCGCATTGCGATTACTATCTTCTACTACAAATAAATCGGTAGCAAAAGATTTAATTCAAGAAATTGCTAAAGCGGGTTCGGAAGAAAAAGTTTTGATAAAACGCGTATTATTAAGCTCAAAAGAAAGCAATATCACAAATATCGTAAACGAATCATTAGCAGATAGCGAAGCACAAACGCAAATCGTATTGTTGGCTTTTCTTTTGGAACGTTCGAACGAGAAATCTTTTACCGCAGTTTCTCCGTTGTTAAGATCACCGGATACGCAGGTTAAAAAACAGGCTTATCAAACCTTATCAAAGTTAGTAGCTAATCAGGATATCGAAACCTTGATCAGTTTGTTGGATGAAACGGATTCGGAAAACTTGCCTTATTTACAAAAAGCATTAATTAGCGCTGCAGGTTCAGGTAATGCGCAAACTCTTGGTAAAATCAAAGCTGAACTCGAAAAATCGGACGATAAAAAATCGGCTAAATTACTTCCTGTATTAGCTGGGATTGGGGAGAAAAGCACGCTATTCATCGCGAAATCATATTTAGACAATTCAAGCACAAAAACGGCGGCAATAAATGCGTTATCTAATTGGTCGACCGAAGATGCACTGCCAGAACTCATCACCTTGTCGCGTAGCGAAAAAGGAGAAAACTTATCTATTGTGGTGGATGGATTGATAAAACAAATCAGTAAAAGTGCTATCACTCCCGAGCAAAAAACGTTGCACCTGAAAGATGTGTTCGTGTTAGCGCAAGACACCAAGCAGAAGCAGCAAGTTTTGCAAGCTTTACAAAATGCGGGCACGTTTCAAGCCTTCCTATTCTGCGCTAAATTTTTAGACGATGCTTCGCTAAAACGTCAAGCAAATAGTTCCACGATCAATATTGCTTTAGATCATCCTGAATATACGGGTGCAATTGTGAGCAATGTTTTGCAGAAAGCAATGGCTAATATGACGAAAGATGAAGGTGCGTATTTGCAAGCTGCATTGGAACGTCATTTGGAAAAAATCACCAATAACGAAGGTTTTGTTGCGTTATTCAATGACCAAGATTTGAGTGGTTGGAAAGGCTTAGTTGCTGATCCCATTAAAAGAAAAACAATGTCGCACGCAGAGTTGGTAAACGCACAGGCGAAAGCGGAGCAGGCTATGCGGACCAATTGGAGCGTTGAAAATGGTACACTTGTTTTTGGAGGAAAAGGCGACAATATCGTTACCGAAAAACATTACGGTGATTTTGAAATGTTGGTAGACTGGAAGTTAGATCCGAATGGTGAAGAGCCTGATGCTGGCATTTACCTACGCGGAACTCCTCAGGTTCAAATTTGGGATATATCACGTACGAATGTTGGTGCACAGGTCGGTTCTGGTGGATTGTACAACAACAAAACCAACCCAAGCAATCCCTTAAAGGTTGCCGACAACGCACTTGGCGAATGGAATACGTTTAAAATACGAATGATTGGCGAGCATGTGTCGGTTTGGCTAAATGGACAATTAGTGGTAGATAGTACGGTATTGGAAAATTATTGGGATCGCGACCAGCCTATATTCCCATCGGAGCAAATTGAATTGCAAGCACATGGTTCAAAAGTATGGTACAGAGATATTTTTATCAAAGAATTGGGTAACAAGCAAATCTTCGAACTGTCTGCGGACGAACAGCAAGATGGATTTGAGATGCTTTTCGATGGTTCAAATTTGGATAAATGGACCGAATCTACTGCTTATGAAATTACTCCACAAGGTCATCTACGCGCTAATCCAAATGCTAAATTCGGGAAGAATTTGTTTACCCAGGAGACATTTAGCGATTTTGTTTATCGCTTTGATTTCAAATTGACACCCGGCGCCAATAATGGTGTGGGCATTCGCGCACCGCTGGAAGGTGATGCTGCTTACGTAGGAACCGAAATTCAGATTTTGGACAACGATGCTGATGTTTACAAGAATTTGGAAAAACATCAATATCATGGCTCAGCATACGGTGTGATGGCTGCCAAACGTGAAGCGTTAAAGTCGGCCGGTGAATGGAATAGCCAAGAAATCCGGGTGCAAGGCGACCACGTAAAAGTAACTTTGAACGGAACAGTTATTTTAGATGGCAATTTAACTGAAGCTTCAAAAAACGGCACTTTAGACGGAAAAGATCACCCCGGATTATCCCGCAAAAGCGGACATATTGGTTTTTTGGGTCACGATTCCGAAGTGTTTTTTAGAAATATTCGGATAAAGAAACTGTAATCGTCGGTAGTATATTAAAAAGTAAAAAGGAGCACCAAATGGTGCTCCTTTTTACTTTTATGTATTTATAACACTTAGCAATTGGCTTATCAAAGCTTGTAGCATCAAATAACGACGCCAATTATCAGATTGCCGAGTATCGCTATCATTACATTGGATTCTGCTCCAAATTATCTAGCAATATTTCACGTTCTGGAATCGGTAATAATAATTTATTTTCGGTTACCCGATAAGCACCATTTGGGAAAATACTTGGGTTTTGTGCGACCTCACGTTGTCCATGTGCGTTCATCACAGTAACAGCTTGCTTCGTGCGAACTAAATCATACCATCTGTGATTCTCAAAAGCCAACTCAATTTGACGTTCTTGAGCGATTGCTTGACGAAATGCCTCTTGAGAATCGACACGCAAAGCAGTAATCGCGTTGCTTGATGTTTTCGAAGGAAGACCAGCGCGAGTACGCACTTGGTTCAACAAAGTAAACGCCTCTCCTTCAGGCACAAAACCAGCTTCGTTCAAACATTCAGCAATCATCAACAAAACATCTGCATAGCGGATTACTGGGAAGTTCACGTTCGTTTGCCCAGGCAATACAAAACCGTGATTAAACTTTTTGACATATGGAGCAGCAACGAAACCCGTACTATTTGTAAAACCTTCTGCTAGAGAAACATCTTTACGCAAATCGCCACTTTCATACGCGTTTATGATATCTTGAGTGGGCGTATTCCAGCCACTATTATAATTTAAATTGGTGGTAGGATCTTGAGTAACAATATTTCCAGAATCAAAAGGTGCAAACCAATACATGAAATTGCTCGACAAATTCGTTCCGGTAGTCGCATAATATTGAATTTCGAAAACAGACTCTGAATTATTCTTATTTTCCGGCTTGAAAATATCGCCGTAATTGCTCAACAACGTATATCCATTCACTTGCCTAAGTGCCGTCAACGCCTCTTCATAACGAGTCAAGGTAAGATATACTTTACCCAACAACGCATACGCCGCACCTTTAGAAATGCGTCCTTTATCTGCCGATCCGTAGGTAGAAGCTAAAGGAAGATTGGTTGCCGCGTCATTTAAATCTGCAATAATTTGCTGGTAGATTGCTTCTACACTAGCTCTTCCTTCAGAACCCGCGCTTTCCGGAGAACGAGTCGCCTCTATTCGAAGTGGCACGCCGCCGAATTGACGAACAAGGTTGAAATAATGGTAAGCACGCAAGAATTTTACTTCGCCAATCGACTGATTTTTGACCGCTTCTGTAAGGGCTACATTATCGATGTGCATCAACACATCATTACATCGGAAAATCGAAGAATAGCTATCACGCCAAAAATCTTGAAGTAGCGTATTTGCCGAATTTACTAAAAACTGATCGACCTCTTCTCTATTGATTTGTCCGCGCTGAGGAGCATTATATTGGAAGGTAGTATTATCAGAACGCATCTCACCAAATAACCAGAAGCTAAATGTTCCTAATCCTCGAAGCGAGCTGTACGCACCATTAACACCTTGCTTGATGTCTGATTCTGTTTGCCAATAGTTTTTATCGGTTAAATTAGCTTCTGGCGGCTGTTCCAAAAATCCCTTACCACAGCCGATAAATAATAAGGATGATAACAGTGAGTTAAATCCCATAAATAATATCTTTCTTTTCATGATTGTCTAATCTTAGAAGGTTAAATTGATACCTGCAGTAAATACTCTTGGCATTGGATAAGCAGTAAAATCGCGACCCGGTGTTAAGGCAGAGAAACCGTCGTTCGTACCTGCTTCTGGGTTGGCGCCACTGTATTTAGTAAATGTGGCTAGATTTTGAATGCTTCCGTACAATCTAAAAGATTTTAGCAGACTAGATGATCCGAAAATTTTCGAATCGAAATTATATCCGAAAGCGATGTTTTGTACACGAAGAAAACTAGCATCTTCAATCCACAACGTACTTACGTCGCGATACAATGTTCTAGCACCTACCGTTGTTGGCGTTTTGCCGTCTCCAGGATTTTCTGGTGAACGCCATCTATCAAGCACTTTACGATCCACATTAAATACGCCGTCGGTATTGGTTAGGAATTCATTACCGGTTTTCATCAATTCTCCGCCATGACTGCCCACTAAAATAACATTCAGATCAAATCTCTTGTATCCAAATGTATTCGTTAAACCATAGGTAAAGTCAGGATTTGCATTACCAATTACCGTAAAATCTTTTACAGGTTCAATAATTCCGTTGCCGTCAATATCCAAATATCGTACAGAACCAACTACCGAACTAGTCGCTGTAGGCTGCGTATCTAACTCTTGCTGACTTCTGTACAAACCGTCGAACACATAACCAAAAAATTGTCCGATTGGCTTACCTACTTCCGTTTTATGTGTAAAATAACCCTCGCCACTGCGTCCGCTATATATCGGTGCATTTCCGGTAGCCGGGTTCAACTCCAAAACTTTATTTCGGTTAAAACTGATATTTGCTGAGGTGCTCCAAGTAAAATCACCGACTAAATTTTGAGAAGTTACTGCAAATTCAAAACCTCTATTTTGCACTTTACCGGAGTTGATCATCGCCGTGCCAAAACCAGAAGCAAACGGAAGCTCGGTGTTTAGTAGCAATGAACTCGTAACCCGATTATAGTAATCGGCAACTAAATTCAATCTAGAATTGAATATGCTGATATCTACACCTGCATCAAATTCACTGGCTTTCTCCCAAGTCAAATCTTGGTTAGCCAAACTGGAAGTTACCCTTCCGTTTGCCAATGTATTTCCGAAAGCATAATTAGAAGAACCAACATTGGAGGCATATTGATAGTTACCAATATTGAAATTACCCGTTCTACCGTAACTAGCACGCAATTTCAAATCAGTCAACCAAGTAATATCTTTCAAGAAATCTTCCTCTGAGGCACGCCAAGCAAACGCTCCAGAAGGGAACGATCCATATTTATTGTTTATACCAAATCTGGAAGATCCATCCATCCTAAATGTCGCTGTAAACAAATACTTATCTTTCAACGTATAATTTACGCGAGCTAGATACGATAGCAAAGACCATTTTTCGACACCTGCACTTGCTCCATTCAACAAGGTTGAAGCATTAATCGTTTCAATTAAGTTGTCTGGATAATTCGTAGCGCCAAAGCCGTATCCATTGTACTTTTCTTCCTGTGCAGTGTATCCAGCTACTGCATTAATTCTATGATCAGTACCAAACGTCTTGTCATACGTCAAGGTAAGTTCCGAAAGCCAATTTCCTGTTGTATTTTGAGCGGTTGACGACGAAGGAATCGATGGATTTGGGTTTTGATTAGATGTTTCACCGATTACAAATGACGGCGAAAAGGCAAAGGAACTATTGTTGATGTAATCGTAGTTAAATGCATATTTAGCTTTTAATCCGTTCAAAATTTCATACTCCAAAAAAGCGGTAGCTAATGCTCTCAAATACTTGGCTTCTGTACCGGCAAACTCCAATGTATTTAACGGATTTCCTGCTCCAATCGCACCCGGCGAAGTAATAAAACGCGTTCTTTCTCCATTGGCGTCTGTAATTGGAACGATTGGGCTCAGCCACAATGTTCTGGTTAACACGTCACGACTTCCGACCTCAAACGAATTACGATTCTGAACTCCAGCCGTCGGCATCAAACCCATACCTAATTTGAATTTATCGGTAATGTTTGACTCCAAATTGAAGTTCATGGAATAACGTGTATAATCGGTATATCTGATTGTTCCTTTTTGCTCCAGCCTTCCTAATGACGCGCTATACCTTGTTGACTCGGAACCTCCGCGTATGCTTACATCCACATTACTTTGAGGAGCAACGCGCAACACCGCATCATACCAATCTGTTCCTATGCCATATTGAGCTGGATCTCTAAATGCTTCCGGAATGTCCGCATCCGTAGCAGTTTCACCTCTTGCTGCGAATTGGTCAATAATCAAATCTTTGCGAAACTGTGCATACTCAGTACCATTCAATACTTGAGGACGACCTTTCATCGGCACCGCTTGCAAGCCGCCATATGTATTCAAACTTACTACCGGTGGACCCGTTTTTCCGCGCTTAGTCGTAATCATGATAACGCCGTTCGATCCTCTCGAACCATAAATAGCTGTCGATGATGCATCTTTCAATACAGATACCGACTCTATATCGTCTGGACTAATGGAGTTCAACGGATTATATTGCTGTCCTCCAGTATTAGTAATGGCAAATCCATCGACCACGTATAATGGGCTGTTTCCAGAAGTCACCGAACCAGTGCCTCTAATTTTAACGTTTCCTCCACTTCCCGGCATACCGCTCGGTGAACTAATTTGCAATCCCGGTACCTGACCGATTAACTTTTGTTCTATAGAAGCAACTGGGATATCTTTTACTTGAGTCGAGGAAACGGAACTTACCGATCCAGTTAAATCTTTTTTCTGAACCCGACCGTACCCCACAACGACTACCTCATCCATATCTTGATTGCCCGTTTCAAGAACAACGTTGATTTCTCGTACCTCCCCGATCGTTGTTTCCTTAGTCAGATAACCTACATACGAGAATGTCAAAATACCTTTGGCATCATTTACTTCCAATGTATAGCGTCCATCTTCATTCGTGGATGTGCCTGTAGTAAGTCCTTTTAGCATCACTGAAACACCAGAAATAGGTGATCCAGACTGGTCGGTTACTCGTCCTGTAATCCGAACAGGTTGTACAGGTTGAATTAGGTTTTTAAGTTTCAAGCGCGTCGAATAGTAATTTTCAGCACTAACGGCGCCGTTGAAATTTACAAATCCCAATAGTGCTAAAAGAGCCGCGGTTTTGGCCACGCGACGAAAGTAACACTTTCTTGGAGTTGCGTTAATAACTCCAGACATCAGATTTTTCTTCATTTTTCTTCATTTTAGGTTATTTATTTAGGTTAGCTTTTTTCTTTAGTTGCAATTCCTTATGTTTTCCGTTTAACAAAATGTCAATTTGTATTACATAAATGTCATATCATATACTTCTAGGTTATGACTATTTTTTATAACCTAACCGCCAAATTAAATGCACTAAATAAAACATCCATCCTGCTCTCCACCATAACAGAACAGGTTGGAGCAGGACAGTTTTTAGTATAAAACGTTGTTCCGTGTAGTATTTATTTACTTATTTTGTCAAAAAGCAAAGCAACGGATTGTTGATCTTTATCCGTTTCTATTTATCAATTGGTTACCCATTCATTTTATGATTTTAAAGATCTGTTAATTAGCTTTTTAATTTTTTTATTAGCACTAACATTATTAATTTATTATTCTATATTAGTTTTACACTAATACCGTTTTAAAATTCTATTATCGTCTGATAAGCAATAAACACATTTTGGAATGAGAATTATTAAATAAAATACACTGAAATATGAAAAATATTATCCTTTAGATTGTTTGCTGGGGATTTATAGTGTTTGAACATCAATCTTTTGAGCAGTCGTGTGACTTGATCAGTCGCGCTATTTATCATTGAGAGAACATGGAGCCGATTAACAAAAAGGAAATTTATACTGCTGCGTTAGTAAACTTTATTGTAGAGAGAGATTCGAATGTGACGGAGGTAGGTTATCTCCAAGCTGTTAGAAGAAGGTTAAATGATGTAAAAATTGAAAACGCTGGCGTTATAAATGTAATATCAAACAATGGGTAAAGCTAATACTAGAGGGCTATTTTCCGTTATTGGAATGTTAATTGGCGGGTTATTGATTATACCGTTAGGTATGAGGGTTATTGATTTGTCGAGGCACAGAAATAACTTCCAACCTCTTTCAGAAACATATTCTACAGGTTTTATTGAAATGCCGGTTCGTATGGCTAATCTCAACCAAAGCAATGAGGCAAATAGTTATAACAACTACTTAGAAGTTTTACACACAATAAAATATGCTGCAACAGGTAGAAAAGATGCTAGCGAACGCGTCGCGGAGTGCTACAAGATTGATCAAGATCTAAATTCTAAGAAATTTTTTAAATTAATTATGATTGTTCCTTGGCTCGATTTAAAGGCACATGAATATTTTAGAACAATTGAAGAGCAGGACTCCTTAATACTATTAATTAATAGAGAAGAGTATTTAAATCCAACTAATGGCACAAAGGAACATCCTTACTTAGTATTTGGTGTGAGAGGTGCTGAAAAGCCGCTAACATGGGAAGATATAAACGAAAACAAAGTGTACAATGTGGATATCAAGCCAGAACAATACAGTTATAGCGCAGAAATGTACTGGACTTATATAGCAACGAAGGAGGAATTTGAGAGACGATTTAGCAAGAGCAAATAAATAACATCTTTCATGCTGTTACCGTCCCGACGAACGCACGTGGGTTGTTCGTTTAGGCGACGATACACACACCTATCACCGATTTTCGCATCCTGATATAATGGCTGGGTATTTCGCATTGGCGAAATCCGGTATGCAGATGGCACCATCCTGTCTTATCATTATGAGGGGACGGAAGGCTATTTATAACGGATCGTTGATGTGTTGAATGATTCATCACTCCAGATAGCAAATAGCAACGCAACAAATAGTAGAGAGAAAACAAGTAAAAATGATTTAGGCAAGCGGCTATCCTCTGCAAATAAAACATCACTTTTCATTTCTCCGGCTTTATGAATAAACGATTTGGTTACGATAAGATGTGTATTAAAATACGGACATTTTAATCTGCATCTATAAATTTAGTGATTAGTACCCAATCCTTAAAAAATTTTCCTAAATATCAGATAATTCAACTAATACCATCGCCTTTAAAAAAGTTTATTCTTTTAATATTTTTTAATCTTGCTTGCATACATACATTTGGTTTTCAACGGGATTTGGAAAATTTACCGAATCCGAAAACGCAGGGGTAAAGTTATTTCGTTAACAATCCTGACCACGTGCTAAGTAGTTCAGCAGAAGAATTAATCGCGATGAAATTGCGCCCAACCAACTTGGTCGTTTTCTGAGCGAAGGACAATTGAGGGAGGAAAGATTGCAATCTCGATCCTACGAAATCTGGAAGAATGGACTTACGACGCAGGTCGTTCCTTGGGACAATGATTCCGAATATGAAACGGATTTTGCTTTCAAGCTTTATAAAAGGAGAAATGTTATAATTTCAACTTCTCAAAAACACTAACATGTTTGATGAAAGTAAGCGTATTCTTTTCCATCCCAATAAATCTGACCACCTCCCACCTCGGAAGCTTCGATTTCTATCGATGGATTATCCAATATTAACGGTTTAAGAACTTCACCTTCTTCGGTTATTCCGGGTTCATTTTCCCGCAAACGATTGATCTTCCAAACGTCGATGTAATCCTGATTATCGTCTAGTGCATCTTTAAAAATTGTTCCTGCTCCTAATACAAAAACCTCGAAAGTCTTTCCATGGATTACAACAAACCCTTTCTTGTTGGTTTTCGTTTCTACAATCGCAAGAGCGATATCTTTTGTTCCATCTCCATTGAAGTCTTCCTCCAAAAACAATGCGTTCAGTCGGTCTTCAATTTGGTATTTATTTTCCGAAATCAAACTAGCAATCGCCTTCGAATCGGAAACCCATTTTGGCAGTTTTGCGGTTATATCGGATGATGATTTGCGATCTTTAGCGTAAGCCTGAAGATTCGTAGCGGTATCTAAATCTGTTTCTATGATTGTACTATCTTCCAACGGACGCTGTTCCTCGGATTTGATTTGACCACAACTACTAAGCAATAATATTCCAGATGCTAACGAAACGATTTGCTTATTCATATGATGAATATTTAAAAATGTGGCTCAAATATACAAATTACAAAGATGCAATCCGTCTCAAGCGAATGAGATGAAGGTAATTGCATAATTCATTTTGGAACAATTTTCGTAAATTACTGAAGACTAATGACCACAAAAGTGATTTTTGATTCGAATACTTACTTAAAATCTACAATTCTTATTGGTATTTTACACTTCGGAATAACATTTTGTTCTGCTCAAAGCATTCGTTTGGAACCATTCCTACCAAAAGAATATCAATATAATATTAAAGCAGAGAAAGAACAGGAAGGTATGTTTGCCACGAATTATGAGGCTATCCACCCCGAAACGGACATCGCTCCTTTCGAAATTATTGTCAATGAAGTGCCCACAAGCATTATGAATATTAAAGATGTAGTGGCGCGTTTTGAAGAAACCGCAGCAAATTATGGTTCAGATATTCAGTTACATCTTCTAAACAAAGAAGATAAGCAGAAAACCAATCGGAGATTATACAAAATGTCGCATGAATTATCGACGATTTTGATGTTAATGATGGAGAAAGGCGATCGATTTACGATGATTGAAGTAGAATTTCATCCCGAAGATTTTGAAACGGTTTCGCTGGAAAGGTGGCAAGAGGCTTTTTGGCAGGTCAAATAGCGAATTAGTGTTTGAAAACTTTCCCACACGACAAGCAGACGTATTTCTAAGCTTATGAGTTTAACGCAAAAAATCCCTCATCTTTCGATGAAGGATTTTTCCGCGGAGAGTGAGGGATTCGAACCCCCGGACCTGTGACAGTCAACAGTTTTCAAGACTGCCGCATTCGACCACTCTGCCAACTCTCCGCGACAAAAGTAGAAATTCTGATCAGATTCACAAAATTTAATTTCAAAATATCTGAATCTATCAATAAGCCGTTTTAAATGCGATTAAGCAAACATCTGATAAGCAATAGCATAGAATCCTTCTTGATCAAACTTACCCTAAAAAAAAATTATCACCTTGTTAGAAAAATGTCGAAGATTTAAAAATCCAGCAAACTATTTGACAAAATTATTTTGGAAAAATCGCGCAAATAGCTACTTTTGCTCCACAATAAGGATGCGCCAATAGCTCAGTTGGATAGAGCAACGGTTTTCTAAACCGTCGGTCAGGGGTTCGAATCCCTTTTGGCGTACCACTTCAAAACATGTTTAAAAGCCCTTTTTTAATAGATTAAGGGCTTTTTTTATGGTTTACACGCTCGTTTTACGGAACATTTGGTAAAACTTTGTTACCTGTTTTGAGGATAACTTTGCGATATTTGTTCCGTAAATGTTCCGCAAAAGTTCCACATGGCTACAATCAATTACTATCTATCATTCAAAAAATATGATTCAACCTATGGTGTCAAATATCTTTTGATACACAATAGAACGAAGAAGCACCTCTCCTCTTCTATCTTCCTCGTTACATCACAGGTTAAAAAAACAAAAAAGCGAGGATCTGACTCTTACGACTTTTCAATCAAAGATACTCAGGTGCTAGACAAGGTAAATGCTGAACTTGCGGAGTACCGCCGGAAGATCGGCGAGATAGGTCCTCGATTAGCGATGTTGGACGTCGAAGATTTAAAGACGATGCTAAATACGGTTGAGCATTCGGGATATGTAGACTTTATCCGGTTCTATCGCGAATATTTGGAAAGACTGTTAGCCGACGGAAAGGTGGGTACACACCGAACTTTACGATCTCCTCTTAACCACCTTACGGACTTTATAAAAACAGTCAATGCCAACGATGTTGACTCTGTATTCCTAAAGGAATTTGAAGCACATCTGAGGAAAGAAAAAACAATTACTAGGTCAAACCATGGAAAAGCAGAACACATCGTTAAATCATCGCTGGATGATCCGGGCGTATTCAAGGTAATGGAAGCTATACGAAACATCCACAACAAGTGTAAAGAGGCATACAACAGCGAACGAAATACCGTTATCACATCCGAACCATTCAAGTACTATAAGATGCCTAAGTACAAGATGAAGCGTAAAGATATGGATAAAGATATTGTCCAGAAGATTATCGCGTTCCGAGATGCGCAGCTGGATGGCCGCAAGGCATTGGCGAGAGACATATTTATGTTATCATTCTATTTGTGCGGAATGAACGCTAAGGACATGTATGATGGGAAGTATATTATTAAAGATGGACGCTTAGAATATGAAAGAGCAAAGACCGCTGGCAGACGATCAGACAACGCTTTCATAAGTGTTAATGTACCAGATGTAGCAATCTCCCTATTAGAAACATATAACGTAGCATTTTTGCACAGGAGATTCGCTAATCACGAAGGTTTTAAACAAGCTCTTAGTAGCGGTATGAAAGGATCAGGCTTTACTTTCTACAATGCTCGGGATTCGTTCGCATCGATAGCCGTTAATATTTGTAAGTTCAATCACAATATGGTCGAATCAGCGTTAAACCACTTCGATGAATCAAAAGTAATAAATCGTTACGCCGCTAGAGATTGGTCAATTATTGACGAGGTACAGGAAGGTGTTCTAAGCAAGATTATTTAGACATTAGCAATTCTTCTCTGCCCACTTATAAAACTCGTCAGTTGATATCTCTAGAGACTTAAGATTTGTTCTAATGTGAAAAGGCGGTATTTCTTTCTCAGCTCCTTGTAAAACGATGTTTCGTAAGCAACCAGGGCAGTCCCAATGATGGTGGGATGATTTTATTCTCTTTTTTGTACAACCTAGCGAAACTAAAAACTTTTCCCAGCACTTTACTTTTACGGGTCGATTATTACCCATAAACTATACCAGTTCAAATTCTTTTTCACTAATAACAGTATCCTCGTCCAATTCAAATTCACGAAGTATGCCCTCTTTATCAATATGAGCTTTCTTACTAAGATCTTTCTCAAAAAGACGATTTCTTTCCCAACCTAGTTTTTTCAGTTCTCTAAACACTAATGCTTTAGGCTTAGTCATCAATGCATGACCAAAGTCAGGTAGGACAGAATCTTTCATCATCAACTCCGCCTCTTCATCTGTTCGACCATAGGAGGAAAGGTTTAACGAGGGAATATAAAATATTATGAAGTCACCCTCTTCAAAGCTCACAGCCCTCACGTGACCTTTTATTGATTTAGATCCTAATTTTAAATACTCTTTATCTTCGAAACTCATTGACTTAAAATGCGTATTTATTATCTGCGCCCCGCAATTTAAAATATTTTATATATATGTTGTATATATATTTATAAGTATTTAAATATATTTTTACTTAATCCTTATATTTCCGTACGCTATCAGATATCTGGATAATACGCAATCGATCATACTGTTTTTTAAAACTTTAAAAGGAATATTAATACTCAAGGTTAAACGATTTATACCTCTGCAATACATTCCCAATAAAATCACATATTTGATTAAACTAACAGAAGATTTAGCGTTTAGTCAGAAATTACCGATTGTAAATATTCGAGCTCCTACTATAAATGGAATTGTAACAAAACATCAAAGGTTAGATGTATCTATAATGTAATCGGTTTTAATCGGATTTAATATATTAGATTTTAGTTTAGTGTAAGTGATACACACGGTTTTTGATCCATTATAGGAAAGACTGATACGCAAACCTTCTTGCTCCCAGAACAAAATATATTCTTTTGGATCCATCCAGTGCAATGGAATTCTATCATCTTTAAGTTTGTAATCAGTTTTGGATGGTATAAGATCAACCAAACCTAAATATTGCCCCGGCACTCCATACTTTTCCATTAAGCTATTTCTCAATCCTGTAAAATAATTGATGAAATCATCACCTAAACCGTAAACAGTCGATGTACCCTTATTCATCGAATTATCTTGTATATAAAACTGTATTTCTGAAGGTTTGTCAGCAAACAATATATTTTTATAGGCTACTCCAAGTGTGTTCTTCGCATACTTTCGGTGCCCCATACTTTTCATTGCGCTGATTATTTCCGATTGAGACGAGCCAAAATTAACCCCTAAAAAATCGGCCTTTTGACTCAAAACTTTGAATGAAAATAAAGTTAGACATAGTAATAGAAACATTTTCGTCATAATAATTCAATATTAATCCTCAACAATTTTAGCCAAGTCAACTAATCCTTCATCAAAGTCTTTCGTGTAAATAACACGAGATAATTCAAGCGCGAAAAAACTTTTTTTTGATAACTTTAAACTAAAGACGCTACTTGGAGCTTCGATTTTAACCGCCTGATCTCTCGACCAAGTTGTCAAAGCTTTCTGTGGCATTCCTTCTGCAAAAACATAATACCCCCTATTCAAGCTGTCATACACGTAAACCGTACGCGGTATGCTGCTTTGAATTTTATCATTTTCAAGATCGAACGTCCGCTTGTCGATAGCGCCAGACTCTCTTAGCGAGTTTAATTTGTATAGCCTATCGACATAATCTCCCGAATCCTTTCTATTAGCACTATCGAGTAGCTCCCTCTCAAATTTTTCAGTAGATCTTCGCTTTGAAGCAAGTGCTATTATACCTCCTATGAGCGGAGATAATAAAAGAGATACAGTAAAGGCTCCGAAAAAACCGATCTTCCTGTCGCTGCCTATTGCGCCTATGACAACTGAAAGTATTATCCATAAAAAGAAATATCCCATATTGATCAGTTTTTTATAACCATCTCTCGCTGATAAACTCGCTTGACTTCTTTTAAATATATTGGTTTGACTGGATTAAAATCATTGTTCTGTGATCTAAGATAGATATAATCATCTTCAATCTTTTCGTATTCCTTCAATATAATTCCATCTATCGTCTGGAAAACGTAAACACGGCCTTTTACAAGGTGATTAAAGTTCTCGATTGGAGTTCCTACGAAGTATTCCCCAGGCATATAATCGGTAACCATACTCAATCCGTCGATTTCAAAAGCAAAGCACTCGGATCCGATAAATGGGAAGTAAACCTTTTCGACATTTTGCTCAAGCAGCACAGTGTCTCCATATCCCTCAAGAAAACCACCTTGAGCTTTTATAGGAACTACCCACATATTAGGAGTGCCATTTCCTTTGAATACTGCCGGCTTAGCGTTAGATTTTGACAGATCATCACCCCAAATCTGGTTTTCGCTAACATTAAAGGAGTTCGTGATTTTTAAAACCGTATCGCGCTCTAATGATTTCGATTTGTAATACCGATGCAATTGAACTGAACTGACTCCCAACTTTGACGCCAATTCCTCGTTAGTCGGCTTATGATCAAAACCGTACGATTTATAATCTGTCTTTACTCCTCCAATAAATAGACGAAATTTTTCACCTTGATAATCAGGCATTTGCAATATTTATAACTATATAATTACTATTTAATTTGCAAGTATTACTATTATAGTTACATTTGTATATGCAAACATTAATACTTGTCTGTATCAGCAGTGCAAATATAGTATTATTGTTAACATTGTTAATATTAAAATTGATATTTATGACTGTTAATGACATTTCTATGACTGACATTCCTATGAATTGGCGGTCTTTAAAGAAAAAAGGTAGATCGGGAACGATTATGCCTGCTTTGAGAGATCTTCCTGTGGGCAAAGCCATAGAGGTTGCTAATTACGGAACAGCAAGAGTCTACGTTTCCAAATTAAATGGAGAGTTTGACGATAGGGAATACAACTTATTCCCAAATGATGGATCATATTTCATTGGGAGGACAGCTTAATGAATCAGCTAGCGAACATCCAAAATACGATGTCAAGCCGTGAAATATCGGAAATGACAGGTAAGCCACATAATGACTTAATGAAGTCTATCCGTAAAATGGAAGCTTCTTGGTGTAAAGTACGTGGAGGAAATTTTTCCCTGACATACTATGAAACAAGTTTACCTAATGGAGGTACGAGAAAAGACCCTGAGTACCTACTTAATAAAATAGAGTGTCTTTACATCGCTACCAAGTTCAACGATGAAGCGCGTGCAATCTTGATTAACCGTTGGGAAGAGTTGGAGCAACAACAGGCGACCGCACCAAACCAATTAAGCCGAATGGACATCTTGAACCTTGCTATGGAAGCGGAAAAGGAAAACCAGCAGCTTAGGCAAGTCGTGGAAGTGCAGGAGAAGAAGCTTTGTCAAAAATCCGCAAAAGAATCGTTTGCCGAGCATATCACAGATGAAGAGAAATACATCCTTACCGCTACAGCTATAGGAAGTAGACTTGGGATTTCGGCAAAGGAACTAAACAAACAACTTTTGGCGATGGGTATTATCCGCGTTCTCGGCGATGATTATTCTATGACTTCTAAATATGCTAACTCTGGATATGGCAAAAGAATTGCAATGGATGTCCGCAATGCAAAAACGGTAGAACGACTGAGATTCTCATACTACGGTGAAGCATTTATAGTGGATAAAATAAAAGGTCTTGATAAGACTCGATACACTACGAAGTCTATCCCGGTAACTAAAGGGACTAACTTAATCTACTAGATCATGAAAACCTACGAGATAGACGAAATAAGCTTAAACAAGCTGCTAAAGAACGCTAGCAGATTGGGAGCGGTGCAAGCTCTTATTGATGTAGGCATGACTAATCCTACTATAGGAGTAAACGAAGCAATAAAGAAATACGGAAAGAATAACATCAAGCTTTGGGAGAAGATGAAGATCATCGAACGCGTTCAAAAAGGCATGGGAGCAAAACAATACTTCTCCGTATCAGACCTAAATCAAGCGGCTCTGCACGTGAAAAGGTACGATTACCTTACCGTCAAGGAACGAAACGAAATAAAATAATAATCTGATAATAAATCATTTAAGCAAATCGATAACGATATGCTAGGCGTGAGCTATGCCTTTAAAATAGATCAAAAACAGGGGTTCAAAAGGCAAAGCGGTTCGATTCACGCACTCCCCTACTACAGTCCGAATAGCACGTTTGGGACTATAATCAAAAGCAATAGTTCTTTGAATTCAGGTAGACCACCATGCACGCATGGCAAAGCAGAATAAGGGTTAATCTTCTCCCCTGCGAAGTGGCAAAAAGATAACGGAAGCTAGTTTGGTTAGCGATGTGCTATAGGCGACATCTTAATTCATATCCGACCGATATGTCCTAACGACTAGCAACCTGTGTAAACACCATATCCGGAAGGTCCGGTATGTAGGGTTCGATTCCCTTGTATGGTGCAACCCTTGTAAGCAGATGAATGGTGCTAACCGTGTTGGGTTACATAATGCTGGAGACGGTTGACTTCATGGACAGTAATAGAGATACGGACATGACCGGACGGGTTTATCTCGGCAACGATGAGTTAGCCAAAAAGAGTGACAAATCGGAAAAACAATGGTTGGACTGTAAATCCATATCGAAAGTTAGCGCCTGACGGCTCGGAAAGACGAGCATTTGGAGAGGTGGCGGAATTGGTATACGCAACCACAGAGCGTGCAGGGAGTTAGGCTGAATGTAAGACCCTGCGTTGGTTCAGCAGTTACAGGTTCGAATCCTGTCCTCTCCACTCCCAAAATGCCCAACTTTTTTGCAGTAGTCTGTAGGCTAAATTAAACACATCTGAAAACTGCTACTAGCCCCTTGATTGGGGCTTTTTCATTTTAAAACTATCAACAACACACATATGAGCGATACTTTGACTATTGAGCAGATAGCAGAATATCTGGTCAACAAAACGCTATCCAAGCCACAATTGACACAACGCGAAGCTTCCGAATTATACGGTGAGCAGCGCGTTGGCAAATGGATCAGAGCTGGGCTTCTAAAACCCGCATCACAAAATGGTAGAGGTACGAAAACCTACTATGATCATAAAAAGATCATCAAGCTATCAAACGAATATCGAACCTATTTGAAAAAAGTATGAAAAAGATCAAACTTAAACTAGAACTATGGTGGTTCTACGCTTCGCCGATAATGAGAAATACACTCGATTTCATTGGCAAGTTAGCATTCTGTGTATTGCTGATGCTATCGTTTATCATGTTCGCTTTCTTAATTCTGAAAGGAGGTTATAGACCGTGAGTATATACAAAAAGCTTCATGAGATACAGAAATCTGTTCGCGGCTTCGCCAAAGACAAAAAAGGTCATGGATATGACTATGTATCTGGCGAAAAAGTCTTGTCAACTGTTCGGTCAAAAATGGACGAACTCGGTGTAATTCTAAAGCAGGAGATCATATCTATCGACAATGAGCGGATAGATTACCGAACAGGAATAGGTACCACATACGAGAAACCTAAATCCGAAATACTATCCAAAGTGATGATGAAGTTCACGTGGGTAGATATAGACACCGGAGATAAGGATGAAAATAGTTTCGGAGCCAACGGCCAGAATGATTGGGATAAAGGGGTAGGATCCGCAATGACATACGGCGAACGGTATTTTATTCTCAAATACTTCCATATCCCTACTGATCAGGATGACATCGACAATCTGGATCGCTCCACCCCTACTGATCAGGATGACAAAGCTAAAAAACCAAAGTCTACGACAACCCTAGAAGAAGGTAAAAAGCTAATTGAGTCAGCTGGAACTGTTGCTGCGCTTACCGAAATATACAACGAAAACCAGCACCTGCACGTAAACAAAGAATTCACCGAGGCTCTAACCTCCAAAAAGAAAAAATTAAATGGAAAATAATTTAGAAATTTTTAATGTCGACGTAAGTGGCGTGACGTTGTTAGACTTGAACAAGAAATACATTGCGAATTTAGCTGAACAAGCAAGAGTTGCATTAATGGACGGTCAAATAGATGAAATGAAGCTATTTGTCACAGCCAAAAAAGGTAAAGAGCTTTTCGAGCAATTGGAAAAAACGGTTCGACCTTTCGCAGAATCATCCGCGAGAATTGGATCGAATCAGATTTATTCAGCGTTCGGCTGCGACATCACGGAATCAATGAACGGCGTTAGGTACGACTTCACTAATTGCGATGATTCCGAATGGAACGAAATGAACGCAGAAATGACTATTCTGAAAAAACGAATGTCGGATCGCGAGAAGTTCCTAAAAACGCTAACTAAGCCGATGGCTGATCCAGAAAGCGGAGAAATTATCAATCCCCCTATCAAATCTGGAAAACTAGGTTTGAACGTAAGAATCGGTTAATGCTATCATCCGATCAGCTACGGAAATACTATCGTGGTGTAGTTATTCCACACGCTCGTGATGCTCTTATCGATGCTGGATTTGAACCGGAAGTAGTGGGAAGCTTCGAGCTTACCCACATCTTCTTCAAGAGCATTCTCCACACTCCTACCACAACCACTTTAAAAAATAAAGAATTTTCAACCTACATCATGCACGTGCAGCGGATATGCGCTACATACCTCAACTATTATGTGCCTGATGCTAACGAACAAAACTATGAACGATATACAAAAAGTAATCGAACTCATGTTGTCCAACAGTACTAAAGGTGAATTTAACTTAGCTGTATCTACACATGTGAGAATGGCCCGATTTTCCCATTTAGGAAACGAATCTGAGGACTACAGACACAAGTTTGCTGTAATTACATACTACGATGGTGACCTTAAAAACTATTCCGATGGGATGGAACAAATTAAGTTCAGTTCTTTTCTTTCAACTGTAACCAACTATATCAATTCACTACCAAATCAATTAACCAATGAACAACCTAACTAAAATCGAGGTAAGCAAACTCGATATCACACACCCTTACCGAATCGTTTGTCCAGAAATCAATTTGACACCACAGCGATTTTCCAACCACACGGAAGCCGACAAAGCGCTTATGGAAGCAAAAAACGATCGTAAGCAGGCTATCCTTTCAAAGGTAGATAAACGAACAGGCAGGACAACAATTATTGGCTACTCCGCTCCTATTACTTGGAGCTTGAAAAAATCCTAATCCACTACATACACAAACAAGAAAGGAGTAAAAATGGCAGAGGAAAAGAGGTCATTTATACTGTATTCCGATCTCATAACTGTAGTTAGCAAATTGGTAGACAAAGATCGGATAAGCAATTCTAACCACGCCGGAGAGCTCTTTCTCCACATTCTTAAATACGTCAACGATCAAGATCCAACACCTGTAGATTTTATTATTGAAATGGCATTCGAGCCAATTAAGCAGCAGCTGAAAAGGGACCTTAAGAAATACGAAGTTATAAGAGAGAAACGAGCTAAAGCAGGTAGAGCAAGTGCTGAGAAAAGAGAACAGAAGTTAACAAGTCAAACACATGTTGAAAGTGTTGAACACACCTCAGCACTTTCAACTGTAAATGTAAATGATAGTGTAAATGTAAATGGTAATGTAAATGATAATGATATACACACTATCGTGTGTGATAATAGCGATGAAAAATCGCTCACACCCACGCAAGAAAAAAAACCAATCAATCCGGCATTAATTGGATTCGGTAAAAAACCGATCGAAGAATTAAAAAAATCTTGCGCTGGACATTCCACATGGCTTGACAACATCGGCATGAAGAATTCGCTTTCGCCGCCGCAAGTTCAGCAATGGTTTGACGCTTTCTGCATCCACTTGGTTGCATCGGGAAAGGAACAGGAAACAGAGCAGGAGTTCAAGCGATATTGTGCCAGCTGGATAGCGTCAGAAGTTCGGCAAGGTCGTAAGCCGATAAACCAGAAGCCACCTGGCCAAAAAACGAAAGTCAACGCTACGGATGCGTTTTCAAAATCAATCATCAAGAAGTATGGAACAACAGAAATCTGATATCGTTAAACGCGATCACCAGCTAGGTCTGGTGCACAAGCTAAGCAACGAGGTTCAAGCTATGACCTCAGAGAGGATATGTGATCTATCCAGATTGAGAGTTGACCAAGTTCTTTTGGGTTCGGTTCACAAAGCTTTCCGAGATCGAGGACAGGAGGTTGCGGACGATGAAGCAGAGTATATCACGAACAATCTTTACGATTCGGTTCTGTCTGCCTGCCCTTACGTCCGTATTGCTGAAATACCTATTGCAATCGAAAAAGGAATTTTAGGCGATTTGGGAGAGTTTTTCGGTCTAAACGTAGTCACGTTCACAAATTTCATAAAACGTCACTACGCATCAGAAAAACGCGCTAAAAACGCTAGTCAACTACCCAAGTCAGAGGAACAAAAGCCAGCGCCAACGGAAAGCGAAGTTTTGGACCGCGATAAGTCGCTATTGATTTCTGCATTCGATATGTACAAATCAGTAGGATATTACGAAGATCACGGAAACTACATGTACCGTGTTGCAGCCAAAAAGTTAAAGCTATTCGATCTGTCGCCCGAGCGTAAGAAATCGTTTTTGGATCAAGGAAAAGTGAGAGCGATTGAGAAGCTGAAAAACGAACAGGTTCAGAAGCCTTTCGATCGGCATCGGATCAATCAAGAAATAATCGATGCACAAAACTTGACAAAGGATTCCGATGGTCTAAGACGAGTTTACAAAGAATCTCTACAGCTCGCTTTGATGGATTACTTCAAAGGATTAATGGAGATGGGCGAAGAAATTGAAAACTTAATATCTATCGATGATTCGGATTAACCTAAAGCCATTGTCAGTAAACAAAGCATGGCAAGGTCGAAGATTCAAAACTGACAAATACAAAGCTTACGAAAAACATGCACTCCTGCTCCTGCCACCTTTAAAACTTCCACAGCCACCTTATCAAATAACAATTGAGTTCGGACTTTCCAACGTCATGTCTGACTGGGATAATCCGGTAAAACCATTACAGGATATTCTACAAAAGAAGTATGGATTCAACGATAAGGATGTACTTCGAGCATCTGTAGAGAAAACCAAAGTTGCCAAAGGTGAAGAATACTTTGAATTTCAAATAGACCATTATGATCAAACGTAAATCAGCCATCTGCGAGAATTGTCGGAATTACCGATTAATCTACGCTAAAAAGTTGTGCGGGTACTGCTACGATCGACAGCGAAAACGTTCGCCGATTAAGCAAGCGTCTAAGCCAATCGCATTGCACTCAAAAAAATCGCTAGATCGTCTGCGTCGGTACCGGAAGCTTCGAGATACTTTTCTGAAAGAGAATCCAATTTGCCAGTATCCGGAATGCACGAGCCGAGAGGTAACACTTCACCACGCTCGCGGACGCATCGGTGCCTTCCTCACAGATAAAAGATATTTCAAGTCCCTGTGTTGGCCACACCATCAACACATCGAACAAAACCCAGACCTAGCCCGCAAGCTGGGTCTTTCCATTTCAAGACTTAATAATCAAATTTAACATGAAACAAAAAATCACCTTCAAAGGGAAAGAAATTGTAATTGATCTTACTCCCGAGCAAATCGCATCTGCTAACCGCCAATCGATCCATTTCACAGACATCAAAACACTAGATGATGCCTTATCATTTATCGGAGAAACACCGGAATCATTTAAAAAACGAACCCAATTCGACGACGATGCTCAAAAGGCATACAAGGAACTTGAATTAATCTGTTTAGCTATCCGTCAAGGTAACGAACTTGGAGACAGATGGTATTACCCTTGGTTCAATTCGACCCGTACGTCCCGCGGTTTTTCGTACGACGACTACGGCTACGATAGTACGCATTCGTATGTCGGCTCCCGCCTCTGCGTCGAAAATGCTGAAAAGGCTAAATACATTGGTGAGCAGTTCGTTGAAATCTACAGCAGATACATTAACGGAGACTCATTAGCAGTTGAGGTATCGCAAGTTTCTGCACATACCACGAAGAAAACTTTTGAAAATTACACTGACATGAAAACCTTCGAAGATGCTTGTTCAGCTGTTGGTGTTGATCATGAAGAATTCCATAATCAATATAAGTCATTGCCTGATGATGCATATGCATACATGCAATTACGAATCATATCCCAAGCTCTTAATGGTGGTTCAAACATGGACTACACAGACACGGATATCTACAAATATTACCCATGGTTTAATTCGGTTGGATCGTCCCGCGGTTTTTCGTACCGCGGCTACCACTACGATGCTTCGCATTCGGGTGTCGGCTCCCGCCTTACTTACAAATCAGAGGAAATAGCAGAGTATGCAGGTAAACAATTCATCGAAATCTATAACAAATACATCAACTAAGATCATCATGAAAAACTTAGAATCATTTGAAGCGGCAGCAAATTTAATAGGCATTGATTCGGCAATACTTCCGGACGTTTCAAACCTGCCGGAACGATTTCAGAAAGCGCAGATCGCACAATATAAACTGGCTGTTATCAGCGAAGCTTCATGGAAGCAAGAAGATAAAACAATTGATTGGTACAATTGGGATCAGTACAAGTACTATCCATGGTTTGACATGTCGCCGGAAAAGGATTCGGTTGGTTCGTCCCGCGGTTTTTCGTACTACGACTACAACTTCGATTATACGTATTCGTATGTCAGCTCCCGCCTCGTCTATCCGAGCAGGGAGATTGCCGAGTACGTTGGGCAAACACACATTGAATTGTATCGTGATCTAATGGTTATCGATTAACAAACCCGGGTGGCACTATCCCTTTCGCTGAGTTGGTTCGTCCCGCGGTTTTTCGTACAACGACTACAACTACGATAATACGAATTCGAATGTCAGCTCCCACATCTGAAAATATTGGGATAGGCACCTTGCCAACATGGCAAAAAATAAAAGTTAGAACGGGCATTGGTACTGGACGATATCCGGGAAGATGACCAAATAAAACAGAGGCATGAAAAGAATAGCCAACCTATACGAGCAGATATGCTCAATAAGTAACCTTGAATTAGCAGATCACTTAGCGCAGAAAGGTAAGTCAAAAACATATGGAGTTATCACTCACAACAAAAACCGTGATATGAATTTACTTCAATTGCAGCGCATGTTTCTTGATAAGACTTACAAGACGTCCAATTATCAAGTTTTCAAAGTATTTGAACCTAAAGAGAGGGATGTGTATAGACTCCCATATTTCCCTGATCGAATAGCTCATCATGCGATTATGAATGTCCTTGAACCAATATTTGTCAAAACGTTCACGTCGGATACTTACAGTTGTATCAAAGGAATGGGATTGCATAAGGCTTCTCGAAATGTTAAGCATGCATTAAAGGATGTTGATAACACTACTTGTTGTTTGAAGATTGATATTAAAAAGTTTTATACAAGCGTAGACCATGATATTTTGAAGAAGCTACTTCGCAGAAAGTTTAAAGATCAGGATCTATTGTGGTTGTTGGATGAAATTATTGATAGTGCATCTGGCTTACCAATTGGAAATTACCTAAGTCAATATTTTGCAAACTTCTACTTGACGTATTTCGATCATTGGATAAAAGAAGTAATGTGCGTTCGGTACTACTTTAGATATGCTGATGATATTGTAATTCTACACAGAGACAAAGGCTATCTACACGATATACGAACTAAAATATCGGCATATCTTTCGGAAAATCTAAACCTCGAGGTAAAAGATAATCGTCAAGTATTTCCAGTAGCCTCCCGTGGTATAGACTTCCTTGGGTATGTACATTATCACACGCATACTCTTCTGCGGAAAACAATCAAAAAGAGATTTGCGCGAAAGGTTGCAAAAGGTGCTTCGAAAGAATCAATAGCAAGCTACTTAGGGTGGTTAAAACATGCTGACTGCATAAACCTAAAGAAAAAACTATTACCTAATGAGATCATTCTCGACGTTTAATATAACTATTCAACAGACATCCTTTACAGGAGATAAAATTAAAATATCAAAAATTCTCAATAGGCAAATAATCGTATCTGATTTTAAGCTTGAGCCGTCTAAACACTTCAAAAATGAATGTTTGCATCTGCAGATAGAGTTTAACGGAAATAAGCATGTGTGCTTTTCCGGATCGACTAAGCTTATCGAACAAATCAAGCAAGTTCCTAGGGATGGGCTGCCATTCCAAACAACAATTGTCGAAGATAACGACATGTACCTATTCACCTAATCTATTTTTTTATGAGACCAGTAAGAGATTTTTCAGAAGCTCAACGGCTTCGCGATATGGGATACACTATAGCCAAAGTGTCTCGAGAATTGCGGATGTGCCGAAAGATGATAGCAAAGAACACTATCAAAACTGTCGAACCTGATCGTTCGCTTAAACGCAAGATAAGCACGGCATCTAAGCGCCTATACACCCGCGCACAAAACCTCCGAGACAGCGGTATGAAGATCGAGCAAATAGCTAAATCTCTAGGCGTTTCCTACTCGACAATACAAGCAAGGACGACCAAGCCGAATAAAAATCGTAAAGTAGACAAAGCGTATTCAGAACCAAAAAAGACCGGCACCGGAGAACTTAAAAACAATGCTATCGACAAAGTGATTACGCGCAGAATTATCGATCCTACGAATCAAAGACACATCTACATCCCATTTCTGAGGGCCACTGTCAGCGTCAAGAAAACCGATAAAAGAACGGATGAAGAAATCTTAAGGTTCTGGGCAGATAAGAAAGCAAAAGAAGATAAAACATTTAAATCACCCTATTTAGCTAAGCCAGTTAAGGGGAAAGGAGGAAGTGATGAGTAAGCAAAAAATACACAGAAAAGACCTATCCATAATCAAGAGGAATATCGAAGTGGATTGCGTAGTGATAGACAATAAAGCGATTAACCTAACCCCAGTTCCTCACGGGAATATTGGTAACTATTGTACCCACGATGATTGCGAATCTTGCGGAAAGGAATTCAAAAAGAATTACACCTACGAAAAGCTTTGTGGCGATTGCCATAGCAAAAAAATCATCAGCAGATATAATGAACTTGAATTGGTAGAATGGGATGGTGAAACACCACTTGTGATCTTCAACGATGATCAATACTTCTTTAATGAGGATGATATAATCGCTTATTGTGAAGATAGCGAATGCCAACCTAGCGACCTGATGTTAGTAGTTTGTACAACATCTAATCTAAGTCAGATAGATTTTGATCATTGGATAGATGAAGTCCACGAGGAATGGGAACCTAGCACAGAGCTTATTGCCAAGCTTAAAGAATTTAATGAGTTTTTAGCTCAAGAATCCAGTAACACTTGGTTCGAAGGAAAAAAGCGTGTCACACTAGATTTGGAGGTACCCAATGAATAGAGAAATAAAGTTCCGCGGATTGCGCGAAGATGGTAAGGGCTGGGTGTATGGAGGATTTGTTAAAGGTACTTCAGGCAAAACGTACATATTTCAAGGCAACGACCAAGATCCAGTAGAGGGGGATTGTCAGGAAGTAATTCCCGATTCGGTCGGACAGTTCACCGGCAGAGTTGATGGAGCAGGAGTAGAAATATTTGAGGGCGACACTGGATTGCATGGAGAAAGCCCAAGAATTGTTGAATACATGAATACAAACTTCATTTTGGTGAGTATGGATAGATCGCGAGGTATATTATTATCCTTCTCTCCCAGATTTGTAGTTACCGGCAACATACACCAAGAAAGAGAGGTAAATAATGGATAACACATTAGAAAACAAAGCGAAGTTCTTTGCGCAATATTGGGATCAGACAGTATTGATGAATATAGGACACCCTTTCAAGGGAGATAATAAACCTGACAATTGGTATAAGAAGTTCGAGCATGATTACCTTTTGCTCAAACCCCTATCAGCAATAAGCGATGAGGATGCAATGATTGTAGCTAAATTGATAGGAGAAGCGCGAGGATCATGGAGCAAAGACTATGAAGATACGATTATAAGAAACGTAAAATCTTATTTATCAAATCGGATGATGCCATGCGTTACCATAAAAAACAGTTCAGAAGTAATCGACTACCTCCGATCAAAAGGCTATCTATTGCCCTTCAACGGTGTGTCACGCGAGGAAATATTAAACAGAGGTTGGGCGGTATTGGAAAGTGAGGTTTCTCATGCCTAAAATATTTATACCAGTATCAATAGCTGAGCGCATGCCGGTAGTTGATAAGCCACATCCGCTTGACAATATCGTGTTGATCGATAATTGCGGAATACGTCACACAATATCCATCCGCAACATAGTGCGTACAGGCCAAAAAGAATTATTAGCTATGGGCTACACCCATTCGCTTGAAGAAGTAGAAGTGTCGGAAGATGTTTTGGATTTGATCAGGAAGGGAGGTGCAGATGTCTAGCTATACGGAATTTTTGGAAAGCAAAATTGTGGTCGCTGAAAACTTCGGTACCTCAATCGATCCGGCTAGCCTTTCCTCAAAACTTCTACCACATCAAAAAGTTATTGTGCCGTGGTGTATTGAAGGTGGTAGGCGCGCGATATTTGCAAGCTTCGGTTTGGGCAAGTCTATGATGCAGCTCGAAATAGCCAAGCAGGTAATTGCCATCACTGGTAAGCCCTTTTTAATCTGCATGCCGTTGGCGGTAGTCGGCGAGTTTCGTAGGGATAATGACTTTTTGGAAACAGGTCTTTCAGTAACCTACATCACCGATACTGATAATGCCAGCATAACCGGATCCGGAATCTACTTAACAAATTACGAACGTGTTCGCAAAGGAGATATCAATCCATCGTTATTTGGCGGTGTATCGTTCGATGAAGCATCGATATTGCGAAATCTGAAAACGGAGACGACAAATTACGTCTTGCAATACTTTAAGCAGATACCTTATCGATTCGTTGCTACGGCCACACCCACGCCAAACGACTTTATTGAGATCCTGAACTACGCGGATTATCTGGGTGTAATCGATCGCGGTCACGCACTTACACGATTCTTCCAGCGTGACAGTACGAAAGCTGGCCATCTTACTTTGTACGAAAACAAGAAAGAAGAATTTTGGAAATGGGTTGCTACGTGGGCAGTATTCATCAATAAGCCGTCCGATCTCGGTTTTTATGATCACGGATACGATTTGCCTAAACTGCATTTACACGAGATCGAAGTATCCAACCTAACGGATGATATCATAACCAATAAAAAAGGCGATATCGTGATGTTCAAAGATACCACAAAGAGCCTGGTAGATGTGAGCCGCGAAAAGTCGGACAGCATAAATATTCGAGTTCAAAAAGCTTTCGATATTGTGCAAGAAAATGGCAAGCATGATAACTGGATTTTATGGCATCATCTGGAAGCAGAGCGCGTAGCGATTGAAAAGAAATTCAAATCAGTCCGACATCATGATGATCTGCAGTCTGTGTTTGGATCACAGACCAATGAGGAAAAAGAACGGCTGCTGATCGATTTTAGCGAAGGTAAATATCAAATCCTATCCACTAAGCCCAAGATTGCAGGATCCGGATGCAACCTTCAACACCATTGCCACAATATGATTTTTGTGGGTATTGATTACAAGTTCAACGACTTCATTCAGGCTATACATCGAACGTACCGATTTGGTCAAACTAACGAGGTCAATGTGTGGGTAATAGTCACCCAAAACGAGCGCGAGGTGCTGAAAACACTTAAGGAGAAATGGAGCAAACACATAGAGTTGCAAACCGAGATGATCAACCTAGTACGCGAGTACGGTTTGAATTCAGCCAAAATCAAATCAGACATGAAACGTCAACTTTTTAGCAACCGCCGATCGGCAACGGTAGCGGGCGCAACGGTATACAACGAAGATACTACGGTTATCCATCAGGAAATGCCCGACAATCACACCGGAATGATCCTAACATCGATACCTTTCGGTGATCATTACGAATACAGCGACAATTACAACGACTTCGGTCATAACTATGGCAATGAGGGATTCTTTAAACAGATGGACTTCTTGATTCCTGAACTTCTCCGCACGTTGAAGCCCGGCCGTATTGCCGCGATTCACGTAAAAGACAGGATCCGTTACTCACATCAAAACGGCACTTGCTTCACTACCATTGACGACTTTAGCGGCGATACTGTGAGATGTTTCCGAAAGCATGGATTCTATCTTGTTGGAAAGATTACGATCACCACCGACGTAGTACGCGAGAATAATCAAACCTATCGATTGACGTGGGGCGAACAGCGCAAGGATGCTACCAAAATGGGTGTAGGACTTCCCGAATATGTTTTGCTTTTCCGCAAGGCACCTACAGAAATTAACAACGCATACGCGGATGATCCGGTAGTAAAGAAGATCGACGATTATTTACTATCACTTTGGCAATTGGATGCGCACGCTTATTGGAAATCTAGCGGCGATCGATTTCTTTCGTTTGACGAGCTGTCAAAGGCAGATATGAAATATGTGTTCAATAAATGGAAATCGTTCGACGCATCAACAATCTACAACTTTCAGGAGCATTTACGAGTTTGTGAAGATCTGGATAAAACAGGTAAGCTATCCAAGCTATTTATGACCATACCACCTACATCCAATAGCGATATGGTTTGGACGGATATTAACCGGATGAATACGCTGAACGCTAATCAGGCGAACAGAAAGCGCGAGAAACATATTTGCCCGCTCCAGCTGGATATCATCGACAGACTAATCCATCGATTTACCAATGAAGGTGATTTAGTAGATGATCCATTTGGTGGTTTGTTTTCTACGGCGCATCAATCGCTGAAAGCCAACCGAAAGGCGATATCTGCAGAGCTGAATCCGAATTATTACGATGATGGGCTTTTCTATCTAAAAGCTTTAGAATATAAGCTTTCGGTGCCGACGCTATTCGATATGCTTAGCGCTTAATCATGACCCGTCAAGAAATAGCATCCGCACTCGAACTACTCCACGGTAGAGGTATGTCTTATACTGAGGTAGCAAGCTTGTGCGGATGCACTGTAAGGGAGTTAGAACAACTGTCGGTTAAGGTTTTTACTTTCCGCAGCTCGCACCACAATGCACATACTGATGTGATCGTTCGGGATAGTGATTTGGACAATATCACTAAAATCAATGATAAGTAGGATTATCAATAAATACGATGATAACTCGACATCTATATGCAATTGCATACACAATTAATCAAATAGTAGTAATTATATTTTAAAGCATATAAAATGAAAAATTTGTTCGCTTTTGTGGTAACCTTGTCCGTAATAATTTCACTAGCTATTATAGAAATAATATTGATTTTTATTAATTGGATTTTGGAAAAATATACTCCTTTGGGAGATTATGCAGGTCTATTTATTTTGTCAGCTTGCTTTGTTTGTATGTTTGTCGGAATTCGTAAAGCCATTAAGCAATGATTAAGAAATACCTTTCAATCATACTGCTGCGATGGTTCGCGGTTTTCGATGTACTATTTAGTAAGCATTTCGAATTGAAGACTTATCGTTCAAATGGCTTGATCTCAAGTCGAACAAAACTAAATACTCGTAAAGAATGGAAGGTTAAATAAGATATTTATTAAAGCTAGCTAGCCGATTTGATCAGCTAGCTTTAATAAATAGTAGAAGATTCGATTTCTCACAAACATTCTAACTCTGGAAGGAAAAAAGCTGAAGTCTTTATCAAAAACTATCAGACTTTTATCTCCAATAAACATCAAATCGAATGAATATTCTAATTCGTTGATGTTTGCGACTTTCGCTTTATACTTACAAACTGCTTCAGTATAAACTATGTCACAAATGGAATCATATTTTAGATTTTCCATAATTCAAAATTACAATAAAAAGAAATGTGATTTCTCCGTTTGCGTGTTGAGTATCTATTTTTTTGTATATTCAAAATCTAACTACTAACTTAATGGCTCATAGAAGATACTTCCCAATTGGCACTGAATATCTTAAAATTAAGATCATAGGCGGTACAGCACTCGGCATACTAATACTCGGTCCATTTTTATATGGCAATACACCACAAAATGATAGCTGGGGTGACTTATGGTTTATAAAGCCGTTGATATTACCTCCATTGTTCGGAGCTGTAGGTGGATCATTGTACTATTATTCTACGAGATACCTACAACATACGCTTCCAAAATGGTTACTATTTCCAATAGGCGCATTGTTGTTTGCAGCGTGTCTTTGGATTGTAACGGTTTTAGTTTAAATTACTACCATGGAACAATTGATTTTTGAAGTTATAAAGCCTGGTTCATTTATTGAATGGGAAATTCAAGATAAGGACAAATGGCACTTAACCTCCCTAATACTAAATTTAGAGGCGAGTTTCTTCGAGGCGAATGTAGCTCTGAATTTTTTTAATAGCGAATTAAGTAGTTTGAGGGATATGATGAAGCATAATGCCGAAGAATGGAATAGGGCTTCTGAAATAAAAATACAACTTTATGAAAAGTATTCGACGTTGCCTTTTGATGAAAGATATTTCAAGGTTGAAACCGAAGCAAAAAAAATGATGTGGAGTGAAGGTTATTTGCCAAGTTCATTAAACCGAAAAAATCATCTATTATACGCAAAAATGTTTTTGTACTCTATCGATTCATTTTTAAAGACCTGTGAAGTAATGTCGAAGGCGATGTATAAACCAACACAGACATTGATTGACGGTATTGCTACATTGAAATTGCAGTTTCCTCACCTGACACCTGTTAGAAATGCTGCGCACCACATGGAAGACTATGTTAGGGGGATTGGAATGATTAGAGGTAAAAAGCAAGAGATACAGTTAAAGCCTATAAATAACAATTTTGTTAACTCTGAATCGGGGGCGCTTATAGTAAACTCATTAAATGGCAACAAGTACTCTCAAACCATGGCTGACGGTCATTTAGGAGAGATTGAAGTTTCAGCTGGATCTCTAGAAACCGTTCGGGTGGTTTTTCAGAATATTTTGGACTCTTACAACTGGAGCGGTCATAAACAACATTTGCCTATGTAAAGCTTTATCAATAATTTTTTTGCTACATCACACCCAAACCTCTCCAATTAAATCAACTTCATCAATATTTTTTAAAGCATCTTCTATAACAAGTAGGTGCTTTTCTTCCATCGGAATATTCAATAATCGAAATTCATTGTTTTCCCAATGAGTAAAATCATCTAGATCAACCGTATCAGGATACCAAGAGGGATTTTCACTGCTAAGCGATGATGTAGATCGCAATATGTTATAGCCTTTGTCGCGCAATGAGCGCAGCACATAATGGGTTAGTTTGATGAATTGCATATCAGATCGTATCTTGTTGTCAGATAAATATACTGATTATGTGTTATCATACAGCTACACCAGACGCTGCAAAATTACGCGCGCAATTTGTCAAGCAAACGATCCTGTACAACGAGCCGGAAATATTCCACGTGAGCGGATTTACTCGGCCATATCTCCCAGTAACACTTAACAGCAATGCTGATGAGATTATTCCGGCACGCTGGAAGCTGATTCCGTATTGGGTGAAGTCGGAAGCTGATGCAAACAAATCGGGGAATACGTTGAACGCGAAAGGCGAAGAAATATTCGAAAAAGCATCATACAAGAATGTGATCGGCAAAAATCGTGGTCTGCTTTACGTGAACGGTTTTTTTGAGCCGCACGCATCAAAGGGCAAAACGAATGATCAGAATTTCTTCGTTTACATGCCATCAAAGGAAATCTTCACGCTCGGTATTACGTTCAACATCTGGAAAAATGAGGAGGGCAAGGAATACCCTACGTTCTCCATCTTGACAACCGAAGCTAACGATTACATGGCCGATATCCACAACGTGGGAAAACGCATGCCACTAATTTTGCCGGAAGATAAACGCGAAGCTTGGCTATTTGCCGATGGCCGATCGGAAATCGAAAAATTAATCCAGCCTTATGATGGCGAGCTGGCTAGCCATCGGACCGTCGAGGTAACAAAGATCCGCGGAACCGACACGAATGTTCCCGGGATACAAGACGCGGTTTAGGTATTTACCACAGTTAAATATTACTAAATATATTAGTAATATTGATCCATGAACACGCTTACATTTACCTACCGAAATAAGACGATTACCGCCCCGATGGAAGTCGTCAAAAAACACATGTCTTCTACGGAATATCATTTAAGTGGCAAGGCTGGCCAGCTTTATATTTTCCGGTGTGAATCTACAAAATGGAGTTTAGTATACGGAAATCTAACTGATGAATTGCGCGAATGCATATTGGATGCATTGATCATGCAGTTCGAGCCGCATATTGTAAAGACTTTCATTTACAAAGGTGAAAGGCAGATAGTAACAATCGGAGAAGTCAGCGGTAATTCTGGAACTTGGCACGTAATGATCAATCATTATTATATTGGGTACCTCCTACATCATTCTGATTCCGGCGCATACTCTTGGCACATTCATAATGGTGGCGGATGGATCCGTCCACGTCACATGGAGTTGTTTATTGAAATGCTTAAGGACGGAAAGCTTAACTAAAAATAAAAAGGCATCGATTAAGAATGCCTTTCAATAAGAACTAATTTTATTCTTTAATCCAGACAGATGGATTACTTTCAATTCTCGGCAATTGTTCACCTTCTTTAACAAATCCCGCCATGGGTATTGCTTCCTGGAATTTGGTTGCCGGATAAACCCCATCTGGAAAATATGAGTCACTATCTTTATACAATAGCTCATATTTATCATCTTTTGGACCATCTCTTTTTACAATAACATATTGTTTATTGTTCAAGGTTGTTACTTCAACATCTCCATCACCTGGAAACATCAAGTTTTTTGCTATTTCTTTAGCTTCTTCTTTTGAAATTTCATCTTTCATAATTTTGAAAATTGGTTATCCTAATTTATGTTGTTTTACGGACATTGCCAAATTTCCAAGAAATAAATATCAGAACGATCACAATCGCACAGCCAAACCCAATCCAATTTCCCCAAACCGCCAAAAACGATGGATCGCTTTCACTTTCTTTTTTAGCAGATTCGCTCTGCTGACTATTGGTTTCCTGATCAACACTATCCTTTTTCTGCTGCAATTCTTTCGCTACTTGGCCAACCATGTCACGAGCTGCATCCGTGTGTCGCTTAGTATGTTGAGTTATGCTGTCCGCTTCTGCCGTAATTGTGCCATCAGGCGCGATAGTGACCTGCGATCCTTTGGATGGATATACTTTCGTTTTTCCGTCGGATGTGGTTACTGATCGTTCATTAACTTTCAAGTTGCCAGTTTCTATTGCTGTCAAATCTGTTTTGACATTGACATTCTTCGTGCTTTCGACTTTCTCCAAAGATTTTTCCGATCGCTTCGACTTCCGGAAGATCCCGCAGCTGGTGATCATAATGCAAACCAGCGCGATAAACAATACTCGTATCATAATTTTTCAATTTTCTTTGTTACACCTTCCAATTTGCACGATAGCGAATCTAGCATAGGCACAAGCTCATCCAGCGGCTGCGCAATACGTTGTACCGATACCGGACGGCTTTGAGGTTCGTCGCTCACGGCGAAAACGAAACCAATCATAACTAACCATTTCATTTGCGTTTCCCTTTCTGTTGTTGAGCAACGCTATCCACCTTTACCGCTGCGCTATCTACTTTGATGGCTGCTTGCGTAACCTTGTCTACAGCAGGCGATACCTGATTACGGACTTCTTCGATCATCTGCTGGTATAGCCGATCTTGCATTTCAGTCATTTGCTGATTATGCTTATCGCTACGATCGGTCACATAATAAAGTACGAACCAAAATACCGATACGACGGTGATCAACGCATACGTTACCGGATGGTTGACCACCTGCATAAAGGATGGCTTTTGCTTGTCGCCACCGTGAGGTTGCTTGCCATGCTGATTGCCTTGCTCTTCTGTTTTCATTTAGTTTACATATTGAGAATGAACCCAACCTTTTAATTTACTCCCACAAACGAAAACCTCGATCCATGCTCCGGCTATCGAAAGCACATTTACCTCAGTTCCTTTAGGCAGGGTTCTTATAATTCCGTGGTTTGTACTTGATCCAGAGCGTAAGTTTAAGTTTGTCGTTGTGCGCATTGTCGATACATTACCAATAGTCGCGCTACCACCATCATATTGATTTATGATTCGAGCGTGTTCCTTTGCCAAGGTATGCTTGCCGCGCTCGTATGCTGCTACATCGTTTGGGTTTGTAATGAAGAAAAGCTCCTGCAGACTGTTGATACCTCCTTTACGAACGAACGCCAACCTACCGCGAGCCGATTGTTTTTCGGTGATTACACCACGATTACGAATACCAAGAACATCGCTGGATGCTTTTACCATATCCGTTGCAAAAGCTTTATCCTGTGCTGTGTGGGCATCTGCGATAACGCCAGTTGCTCCTGTGGCAGTAGGACCTGCGGCATCTGCATGGAACTCACAGAGCACGTCTTTACCTTTTGGTTTGATCCGCGCGAGGTATTGACCTAGAGTTTCATTATCCCGATCGTTCAAAACGGTTGCGCCCAGAACCAACAACTCATTCGTGACTAGATCACGATACTCCATCATCATTATGCTTTCTCGCAATCCATTGGACATGGCGCCGGGATCACCATTGTGGTGCCCCGCGCTTATGTAACTATCATCTATTAATAATAAAGCCATATTAAGTGGTTTTGATTAGGGCTAAGCCCTTTGCTGATGTTTTCATCTATTCTCCTTCCTGTACTTCCTCATATACACTTATCGCGTCCATCTCGTCGAGAATAGCAATCATCAATGCGCTATCGCGAGTTCCTGAACTAAAGCCGATGTTGACGTAGCCTTGTTCGTTTTTTGAAGCATTTACCGACGCTTGATCTTTGTAGCCATTGACATTAATTGATTGCACCTTATTATCCGATCGTTGAATATTGAAGTCCAAATTCCATTCGTTGAATACTGCTGTTGATCTCTCTTGAGTCGAAGTGGCTACTACCTCTCTTTGAATTGTGTTTTGTTTTGCCATGATTATTTGATTTTTTTGATTGTTTCGATTACTGCCTGTGCTACACGGTGATGATACAGACCCTGTACCAACTGCGCTAATTCTGCTTCGACGATATCGTTCAACTCTCCATTACCGTTGGTGTGGATTTCTTTCGCAAACGAGTCCATCTCGATTGATTGAGCATTTTTAAATAATGCATTACCAAAGTCTTTTTGGTCAAAATTGACGGCTGTAAAGTTTCCATCTAGATCGTTGAATCCGACCTCCTTGAGGTCGAAGAATCGTGTATGTTGCTTTTTCATTATTTCTATCTTGGAGGTACATAAATGTTATTGATGATTTGGCTCCCGGTGTTTTGGCCATTCCAGAACCGGTAAGCTGTTACA